>NZ_CP015849.1:5435000-6635000 GCF_001654495.1 Streptomyces sp. SAT1 | reverse complement strand
GAACGGCACCACACCCGAAACAGGCACGATGCCTGCCAGATCGGCAAGCAACCGCTCCCGGATCTCCTCCACATGCGAGGAATGCGACGCGTAATCCACCTCGATCAACCGCGCCCGCACACCCTCCCCGACCAACCCCTCCACCAACGCCGAGACCGCGTCCGCGTCACCCGAAACCACCGACGACGACGGCCCGTTCACCGCCGCCACCGACAACCGCCCACCCCACGAGGCGATACGCTCCCGCACCACATCCACCGGCAACGGCACCGACGCCATACCACCGCGGCCCGCCAACGCCCCCACCGCACGAGAACGCAACGCGACCACCCGCGCCCCGTCCTCCAGACTCAGACCACCCGCCACACACGCAGCCGCGATCTCCCCCTGCGAGTGACCCACCACCGCATCAGGAACCACACCGAACGAACCCCACACCCCCGCCAACGACACCATCACCGCCCACAACACCGGCTGCACCACATCAACCCGCCCCAGCAACCCCTCCGAACCCAGCGCCTCCCCCAACGACCAATCCACATAAGGCGCCAGAGCCCGCCCACACTCCGCCATCCGCCCCGCAAAAACCCCCGACTCACCCAACAGCCCCGCAGCCATCCCCACCCACTGCGAACCCTGACCCGGAAACACCAACACCGAACGACCGTCGACCGGGCGACCGCCGTCCCACGCTTCCGAGTCCTCGTCGGCCATCTGCCCCAGCAGGGCGTGGAGTTGGTCCCGGTCTCCGATCAGTGCCTTCCGGTACTCGAAGGCGGTGCGTGCGTGCAGGGCCGCCCCGATGTCACGCGGGTCGGGTGCGGGGCCGCCGTCCAGGTGGCGGCGTAGGCGGTCGGCCTGGGCGCGCAGTGCCCGCGGGCTCTTCGCCGACAGCAGCCAGGGCACCGCCGGCAGAGGGGTGCGCTCGGCCGTCGGGGCGTCGTCTTCGAGGGGGTGTGTTCGAGGATGGTGTGGACGTTGGTGCCGCTCAGGCCGAAGGAGGACACTCCGGCCCGGAAGGCGCGACCGTGGGACGGCCAGGGCCGCTGCTCGGTCGCGAGGGCCAGCGCTCCGCGTGTCCAGTCGACGTGACCGGAGGGCCTGCCGACGTGCAGGGTGCGGGGCACCTGCGCGTGCCGCATGGACAGCACCGTCTTGATGACCCCTGCCACCCCCGAAGCCGCCTGGGCGTGGCCGAGGTTGGACTTGAGGGAGCCGACCAGCAGGGGCCGGTCGGCGGGCCGGTCCTGGCCGTACGTGGCCAGCAGCGCCTGGGCCTCGATGGGGTCGCCGAGGGCGGTGCCGGTGCCGTGCGCCTCCACCACGTCCACCTCGGAGGGGGTCAGCCCCGCGTCCGCCAACGCCGCACGGATCACCCGCTGCTGCGACGGCCCGTTGGGGGCGGAGAGGCCGTTGCTCGCGCCGTCCTGGTTGACGGCCGAGCCGCGTACCACCGCCAGTACCGGATGTCCGTTGCGGCGGGCGTCCGACAGCCGCTCCAGCAGCAGGACGCCGACCCCTTCGCCCATGCCCATGCCGTCCGCGTCGTCCGAGAACGCCTTGCAGCGGCCGTCCTCGGCGAGTCCCCGCTGCCGGGAGAAGCTGATGAGGGCGCCGGGGGTCGCCATCACGGCGACGCCGCCGACCAGCGCGAGGGAGCAGTCGCCGCCGCGCAGCGCCCGGCCGGCGAGGTGCAGGGCGACGAGTGAGGAGGAGCAGGCCGTGTCGATGGTCACCGCGGGGCCTTCGAGGCCCAGGGTGTAGGCGACCCGGCCGGACACGACGCTGGGTGCGCTGCCGGTGAGCAGGTGGCCGTCCCCCTCCTCCGACCGGGCGACGACGGCCGCGTAGTCGGCGTAGTTGACGCCGGTGAACACTCCGGTGCGGCTGCCGCGCAGGGTGACCGGGTCGATGGCCGCGCGCTCGATCGCCTCCCAGGTGGTCTCCAGGAGCAGCCGCTGCTGCGGGTCCATGGCCAGGGCCTCGCGCGGCGAGATGCCGAAGAACTCCGCGTCGAAGTCGGCCGCGTCGTGGAGGAAGCCGCCCCGCCGGGTCGTCGAGGTGCCGGGGTGGTCGGGGTCGGGGTCGTAGAGGGCTTCGATGTCCCAGCCCCGGTCGGTGGGGAGGTCCGAGACGGCGTCGCCGCCGTCGGCGAGCAGGCGCCACAGGTCTTCGGGGGTGCCGATGCCGCCGGGGAAGCGGCAGGCCATGGACACGATCGCGATCGGCTCGTCGTCGGGCCCGGGTGGATGCGCGGCGGCGTCCTGGCCGGAGCGGTCCGGGTCGAGGGGGCGCTGCTCGGTGGCCTGCCGGCCGAACAGTGCGGTGCGGATCTCCTTGGCGAGCGCGGTGGAGGACGGGTGGTCGAAGATCAGGGTGGAGGGCAGCCGCAGTCCGGTGGCGGTGTTGAGCCGGTTGCGGAGTTCGACCGCGGTGAGGGAGGCGAAGCCCATGTCCTGGAAGGCCCTGCCGGGCCGGATCGCGTCCACCGTGGCATGGCCGAGGACGGCTGCGGCGTGGGTGCGGACCAGGTCGAGCAGCAGGCGGTGCTGTTCGGACTCGCCGAGGGCGGCGAGCCGCCCGCGCAGCAGTGCGGCGGCGGGTGCCTCCGGGTCTCCGGTCGCGGCCTCCAGAGCGCGGCGGGCTTCGGGGATCCCGGTGAGCAGCGGGCTGGGGCGGGTGGAGGTGAAGACGGCGGCGAACCGCTCCCAGTCGACGTCGGCGACGGCGAGTTGGGTCTCGTCGTCGTCCAGTGCCTGGCGCAGGGCGTGGACGGCGAGGTCGGGGGCGATCCGGGGCAGACCGTGCTGCTCCAGTTTGAACAGGTCGGCGTCCTCTCCGGCGGTGCGGTCCTGCCAGGGGTTCTCGGCCTGCCAGATGCCCCAGTCGATGGTGGTGGCGGTGAGGCCGCGGGCCCGGCGGTGCTGGGCCAGGGCGCCGAGGTAGGCGTTGGCCGCGGCGTAGGCACCGTGGTCGCCGCTGCCCCAGACCCCGGCGATCGAGGAGAACAGGACGAAGGCATCGAGTTCGCGGTCGAGCAGGGCGTCGAGGTGTTCGGCTCCGGCGGCCTTGGCGGCGACGATCTGCTCGAACGCGGACATCGGTGTGCCGTCCAGGGGGGCGAGCGCGACGAAGGCGGCCGCGTGGACGACCGCGGTGACCGGGTCGCCCGCCGTCTCCAGGCCGGTGAGCAGCGCCGCTACGGCCTGACGGTCCGCCAGATCGCAGACGGGCAGGGTCAGTCGTACGCCGAGGGCGGCCAGTTCCGCGGTGAGTTCGGCTGCGCCGGGTGCCTGCGGCCCTCGGCGGCCGGGCAGGACGAGGTGGGTGGCGCCGCCGCGGGCCAGCCAGCGGGCGAGGTGCGGGCCGACGGCTCCGGTGCCGCCGGTCAGCAGGACGGTGCCGCGGGGCTTCCAGTGCCGTACAGGGCTGTCACTCCGGGGGGCGCGCCGGAGGCGGCGGGCCAGAATGCCGGTGGGGCGCAGGGCGAGCTGGTCCTCGCGGCCGGCGCCGTCCGTGCCGGGTCCGGAGGCCGTCAGTACGGCGGCGAGCCGGGCCCTGGCGCGGGCGTCGAGGTCCGGCGGCAGGTCGATGAGTCCACCCCAGCGGGCGGACAGCTCCAGCGCGGCCACCAGTCCGGTGCCCCAGACCAGTGCCTGACGGGGGTGGGTGACCGGGTCGTCCGGGCCCGTGGACACGGCCCCGTCGGTGGCGCACCACAGCGGTGCCGTGAGGGCGAGGTCGCCCAGGGCCTGCACCAGGGCGACGGTGAGTGCCGTCCCGGTGGGCAGGGCCGGGTGGTCGGGGTGGGGCCGGTCGGCGGCGGCCAGCAGCGACAGCACGCCCGTCGGGACGAGGTCGCCGAGCGCGGTGGTGAGCGTGTCCGCGAGGTCCGTGCGGCGGACGGCGTCGGAGGTGAGTTCCGCCGTGACGACGGTGGCGCCCGCTTCGGCGAGGGCGAGCAGCGGACCCCGCACCCGTGTCTCGTCGTGTCCGGCGGGCAGGACGACGAGCCAGGTGCCGGCGGCGGGGACGGCGGCCGGCGGGTCGGGCAGGGGCTGCCAGCCGATGCGGTAGCGCCAGGAGTCGATGACGCTCTCGTCGCGCCGCTGTGCGCGCCAGTCGCGCAGGGCCGGCAGCAGGGGGGTGAGGGCGTCCTCGTCGACGGCGAGGCGGGCGGCGATCTCGGCCGGGGCGTCGTGGTCGACCATGTGCCAGAAGGCCGTGTCGTGCGGGTCGGCGGCGGCCGGTCCGGTGCCGGGCGCCGCCTCCGGCTCCAGCCAGTAGCGCCGCAGCTGGAAGGGGTAGGCGGGCAGGGCGGTCGGGCGGGCGCCGGTGCCGGCGTACACCGCGGACCAGTCGACGGCCGCGCCCGCCACCCACAGTTCGGCGGCCGAGCGCAGGGCCCGGCGCGGTCCGCCGTCGTCGCGGCGCAGGGTGCCGACGACCACGGGCGGCTCCGCGGCGCCGGCGGCCTCGGCGGTGTCCTGGAGGGCCATGGTCAGCACCGGGTGCGGCGACACCTCGACGAAGACCTCGTGGCCCTGCCCGATCAGGGAGCGTACGGCCGCGTCGAAGCGGACGGTCCCGCGGAGGTTGCGGTACCAGTAGTCGGCGTCCATGGCCGTGGTGTCGAGCCGGTCGCCGGTGACGGTGGAGAACAGCGGTGTCCGGGCCGGGAGCGGGCGTATCCCGGCCAGCGCTGTCAGCACCTCGGACCTGATCCGTTCGACCTGGGCCGAGTGCGAGGCGTAGTCCACGGGCACGGACCGGGCCCGTAAGCCCCGTGCGGCGCAGTGGGCGAGCAGTTCGGCCAGGGCCCGGGTCTCCCCCGAGACCACCACGGCGGCGGGCCCGTTGACGGCGGCCACCGACAGCTTCTCGGCCCAGGGGGCGATCTCGGCGCGTACCTCGTCCTCGGGCAGGGACACCGCGACCATGCCGCCGAGTCCGGCCAGCGCCCGGATGGCCCGGCTGCGCAGGGCGACCACCTTCGCGCCGTCGTCCAGACTCAGCGCTCCCGCCACCACGGCGGCGGCGATCTCTCCCTGGCTGTGCCCGACCACGGCGTCGGGCCGGACGCCCCAGGACTCCCAGTGCGCGGCCAGGGACACCATCACCGCCCACAGCACCGGCTGCACCACGTCCACCCGTTCCAGGGAGGGTGCCCCGGGCGCGCCCTCCAGCACGGCGGGGAGCCGCCAGTCGACATGGGCGGAGAGGGCGGCGTCGCAGGCGGCGAGGCTGTTCCGGAAGGCGGGACTGGCGGCGAGCAGGTCCCGTGCCATTCCGGCCCACTGGGAGCCCTGGCCGGGGAACACCAGGGCCGTCCGGCCCTCGACGACCCGGCCGGTGCCCGTGACGACGTCAGCGGGCGTGGCCGGGGCGGAAGCCAGGTCCGGGGCGGGAGCCGGGGCGGGAGCCGGGGCGGTGGGGAGGAGGCCCGTGCCGCCCGGTCCGGACAGGGCGGCGAGCCCGTTCAGCAGTGCCTGGTGCCCGTCGCCGATCACCACGGCCCGGTGTTCGAAGGCGGACCGGGTGGTCGCCAGCGAGAACCCGATGTCGGCCGGCCGTGCGGGCGCGTCCGCGGCGAGCCGGGCGCGCAGCCGGGCCGCTTGGTCCCCGAGCGCGGACGCGGTGCGGCCGGACAGCACCCAGGCCGACACTGCCCCGGGCGCGTCCGCGGGATCCGCCGACGGCCCGGCCGCGGGCACCGCACCGGTTCCCGCGCTCGGCCCGGCCGCGGTGTCCGGCCCGTCGGCCGGTTCCGGCTCCGGTGCCTGTTCGAGGACGACGTGCGCGTTGGTGCCGCTCATGCCGAACGAGGACACCCCCGCCCGGCGCGGCCGGTCGACGGCGGGCCAGTCGCGGGCCTCGGTGAGGAGCCGGACGGCGCCCGAGGACCAGTCGGCGTGTGGAGTGGGCGAGTCCACGTGCAGGGTGCGCGGCAGGGCACCGTGCCGCAGCGCGAGGACCGTCTTGATGACCCCGGCGACTCCGGCGGCGGCCTGGGTGTGCCCGATGTTCGACTTCAGCGACCCCAGCCACAACGGCCGGTCGGCCGGCCGGTCCTGGCCGTAGGTGGCCAGCAGCGCGTCGGCCTCGATGGGGTCGCCGAGGACGGTGCCGGTGCCGTGCGCCTCCACCGCGTCCACCTCGGACGCGGTCACGCCCGCGTCGGCGAGCGCCGCCTGGATCACGCGTTGCTGGGAGGGGCCGTTGGGGGCGGTCAGGCCGTTGCTCGCGCCGTCCTGGTTGATCGCCGAGCCGCGCAGCACGGCCAGCACCGGGTGGCCGTTGCGACGCGCCTCCGACAGCCGCTCCAGCAGCAGCATCCCCACGCCCTCGCCCCAGCCGGTGCCGTCCGCGGCCGCCGCGAATGGCTTGCAGCGGCCGTCGGGAGACATTGCGCCCTGTCGGCTGAACTCGACGAACACCGCGGGCAGCGCCATCACGCTGACACCACCGGCGAGCGCGAGCGAGCACTCACCGGCCCGCAGGGCCCGCGCCGCGAGGTGCAGCGCCACCAGCGAGGCCGAACAGGCGGTGTCCACGGTGACGGCGGGGCCTTCGAGACCGAGCGCGTAGGACACCCGCCCGGACACCACGCTCATCGAGTTCCCCGTCATCAGGAACCCCTGGACGGCTTCGGCGGCGCCGGAGCCCAGCGTCGCGTACCCCTGGTCGATGGCCGCGGCGTACACCCCGGTGCGGCTGCCCCGCAGGGTGAGCGGGTCGATGCCGGCCTGCTCGACGGCCTCCCACGCGGTCATCAGCAGGAGCCGCTGCTGCGGGTCCATCGCGACCGCCTCGCGCGGCGAGATGCCGAAGAACTCCGGGTCGAAGTCCGCCGCGCCGTCCAGGAACGCCCCCTGTCCCGGAACCGTGCCGCCGGACGGCCAGACGGTCTCCCAGCCCCGGTCGCCGGGGACGCCCGCTACGGTGTCGCGGCCTTCGGCGAGCAGTTCCCACAGGTCTTCCGGGGTGCGGACACCGCCGGGGAAGCGGCAGGCCATGGACACGATCGCGATGGGCTCGCTCGTGCGGGCCTCGGCCTCCCGCAGCCGCTGCCGGGTGTTCCGCAGATCGATGGTCACCCGGTTGAGGTAGTCACGCATCCTCTGGTCGCTCACTGGACACCGCTGCTTTCGTCTCGGGCTGCTCGGGTCTCGTCTCGGGATACGCGGGATACGCGGACCGGTGCCCTGGTCACGCGGACCCCAACTGCCGGTCGATGTAGTCGAACACCTCGTCGTCGCTGGCCGCCTCGATCAGCTCGGGGGCCAGGTCGTCCGCGTCGTCCACGCCGTCCACGCCGTCCGTGGGGCGGACGGCGGTGTCCGGCGTCCCGCCGGGCAGCGAGCGGGCCAGCACCTCCCGTATCCGGGCCGCGAGTTCGTCGCTGACGCCGCCCGGCGGCAGAGCGTCGAGCAGGGTCTCCAGGGTGTCGAGCCCGGCCCGGACCGCCGCGTCGCCCGTCGGGCGGGCGGCGGTGGCCCGCTCGGCGAGGTGGCGCGCCAGCGCCTCAGGGGTGGGATGGTCGAAGACGAGCGCGGCCGGCAGCCGCAGCCCGGTCGACGAGGCCAGCCGGTTGCGCAGTTCGACCCCGGTGAGGGAGTCGAAGCCGACGTCCTTGAACGGGCGGGCCGGGCGGATCAGGTCGGGCGAACTGTGGCCGAGCACCGCCGCCGCGGTGCCGCGCACCAGGTCGAGCAGGGTCCGGTGCAGCTCGGCCTCGGGCAGCTCGGCGAGCTGCCGCGCCATCGAGCGGGCCGGTTCCGCGGCGGGGGCGGCGCCGGTGCGGGCGGGGCGGACCAGGCCGCGGAGCACGGCGGGCAGCCGATCGTCCGCCCTCAGCACGGACGGGGCGATCCTGGCCGCGAGCCGGTAGGCGTACGGGGAGCCGAGCGCCGCGTCGAACAGGGCGAGGCCCTCCGCCGAGGTCAGCGCGCCCGCCCCCGCGCCCCGGCCCGAGGTGACCGCGGCGGTCATCTCGCTGCGCTCCTCCCACAGGCCCCACCCGATGGACAGGCCGGGCAGCCCTTCGTTCCGGCGTTCGGCGGCGAGGGCGTCGAGGACCGCGTTGGCGGCGGCGTAGTTCGCCTGTCCGGCCGCGCCGAACTGGGCGGCGCCCGAGGAGAAGAGGACCAGCGCCGCGAGGTCGAGGTCCCGGGTGAGTTCGTGCAGGGCCAGCGCCGCGTCCGCCTTGGGCCGCAGGACGCGGTCGAGCCGGTCCGGGGTCAGCCCGGCGATCGTGGCGTCGTCCAGGACACCGGCCGCGTGGACGACGGCGGTGAGCGGGTACGCGGCGGGCACCGACCCGAGCAGGGCGGCGAGCGCGGCGCGGTCGGCGACGTCGCAGGCGGCGACGGTCACCGACGCCCCGAGCCCGGTCAGTTCCCGCACCAGCTCCGGCATTCCGTCGGCGGAGCCGCCCCGGCGGCCGGCCAGCAGCAGGTGCCGGGCGCCGTGCGCGACGACCAGGTGCCGGGCCAGGAGCCGGCCCAGGGTGCCGGTGCCCCCGGTGACCAGGACGGTCCCCTCGGGGTCCGGCGGAGCGGGCAGCAGCAGGACGTTCTTGCCGACGCCCCGGGCCTGGCCGAGCGAGCGCAGGGCGGCCGGGGCCTGCCGGACGTCCCAGCCGGTGACGGGCAGGGGACGCAGCGCTCCCTGCCCGAACAGGCGCAGGACGTCGGCAAGCATCTCGCCGATGCGCTCCGGACCGGCCTCCATCAGGTCGAACGCCCGGTAGCGCACTCCGGGGTGCTGCCGGGCGACCGTCCCGGGGTCGCGGACGTCGGTCTTGCCCAGCTCCACGAACCGGCCGCCGTTCGGCAGCAGCCGCAGACCGGCGTCGACGAACTCCCTTGCCAGGCTGTCGAGTACGACGTCCACGCCCCGCCCGCCGGTGGCCGTCAGGAACTTCTCGGCGAAGTCGGTGGTCCGGGTCGAGGCGATGTGCGCGTCGTCCAGTCCGCCGGCCCGCAGGACGTCCCACTTGGCGGGGGAGGCCGTCGCGAACACCCGCGCGCCGGCCTGCCGGGCAAGCTGCACCGCCGCCATGCCGACGCCGCCGGCTCCGGCGTGGACCAGGACCGATTCCCCGCGCCGCAGTCCCCCGAGATCGAACAGGCTGTAGTAGGCGGTGAGGAACACCACCGGCACGGATGCGGCGCGGGCGAAGGACCAGCCCGCCGGTATCCGGGCGACGGTACGGCGGTCGGCGACGGCGGTCGGGCCGAACGCGCCTCCGAAGATCCCCATCACCCGGTCCCCGGGCGCCAGGTCGTCCACCCCCGGGCCCACCTCGACGACGGTCCCGGCGCCCTCGCTGCCCAGGCCCTGCTGCTCGTGGTCGGGGTCCAGGCCGAGCGCGGCGATGACGTCGTGGAAGTTCAGCCCGGCGGCGCGCACCGCGATCCGTACCTCGCCCTTGCCCAGCGGGGCGAGAACCTCGGGAGCGGGCTCCGCCGTGATGTCCTCCGGAGAGCCCCGGCCGTCGGTGGTGAGCCGCCAGGCGGCGCCGTCCGGCAGGGACAGCGTGCCGTCCGCCCGTCCGCCGCGGACCAGCCGCGGCAGCAGCGGCGGGCCGGTCCGCAGCGCCAGCTCGGGCTCCCCTGCGGCGAGCGCCGCGGACAGGGTGTCCGCCGGCTCGCCGGTCCCGGCCGCGTCGATGAGGACGAAGCGCCCGGGGTGCTCGGCCCGCGCGCTGCGCACCAGGCCCCACAGGGCGGCCTGGGCGGGATCGACGGGACGGTCGGCCGGGCCGGTACGGACCGCGTCCCTGGTGAGCACGGCCAGCCTGGCCGCGGCGAACCGCTCGTCGGCCAGCCACTGCTGTACGAGGGCGAGGCCCTGGTGCGCGGTGGCGCGGACCCGGTCGGCGGAGTCGGGCAGGTCGGCGGTGGCGACGGCCGCCACGATCACCTCGGGAAGGGCGTCGCCCGCCCCGAGGGCGGCTCCCAGGGCGTCGAGGTCCTGCCATGACACCGCGCCGGGGACGGTACCGCCGAGGGCGCCCCAGGTGGGCACGGCGCTGTCGGCCGGCTCGGTGACCGGGGTCCAGTCGAGGCGGTACAGCAGGTCGGCGTGGGCGGTCGCGGAGAGCGGCCCGCCCTCGGCCGGGGGCCGCAGCAGCAGGGACTCCACGGCGAGCACCCGCCGGCCGGACAGGTCGTGGGCGTCCAGGGTCACGGCGTCCGGCGCGTCGGCGGCGAGCCGTACGCGCAGCGTGGTGGCCCCGGTGATCCCGCTGGTGACACCGTTCCAGCTGAAGGGCAACCGGGCCCGGCCGTCCTGGTCGGGCAGCAGCGCGGCGCTCTGGAGGGCCGCGTCCAGCAGCGCGGGGTGCAGCACGCATCCGGCGGCGTCGGCGTGCTGCCGCTCCGGCAGCACCACCTCGGCGAACACCTCGCCGCCCCGGAGCCACGCGGCACGGATGCCCCGGAAGGCGGGTCCGTAGTGGTGGCCGGCCCCGGCGAAGCGCTCGTAGAGGTCGCCGGTGTCCACGGGTTCGGCACCGGACGGCGGCCAGCTCAGCAGACCGGGCGCGGCCCCGGCCGGGTCCCCGGCGGGCCGGGGTGCCAGGGTGCCGGTGGCGTGCTCGGTCCAGGGCGCGTCGGCGTCCCGTGCCGTACGGGCGAACACGCTGAGCCTCCGGCGACCGTCGCCGTCGGGCGCGGCGACCCGGAGCTGGAGGTGGACGGCGCCCTCGTCCGGGAGTACGAGCGCCGCTCCGAGGGTGAGCTCCTCGACCACCGGGCAGTCCGCCTCGGCCCCGGCGCGCAGCGCGAGTTCGAGGAAGGCCGTGCCGGGGAGGAGGACGGCGCCCGACACCGCGTGGTCGGCGAGCCAGGGGTGGGTACGCAGCGAGATCCGGCCGCTGAGCAGCAGCTCATCGGAGTCCGCGATCCGCGTCGCCGCACCGAGCAGCGGGTGCCCGGTGGTGGCGAGCCCCGCCGAGGCGACGTCCCAGCTCGTGGTCGGAACGTCGAGCCAGTAGCGGCTGCGCTGGAAGGCGTACGTCGGCAACTCCACCCGCCGCGCCCCCGGGAACACCCCCGACCAGTCCACCCCCAAACCCCGTTCCCACGCACGGCCCACCGCACGCAGCACCTGCTCCAGGCCACCCTCCCCGCGCCGCAACGTCCCCAGCACCGCCGCGTCCGCACCAGCCGCCTCCGCCGACTCCCCGACCGCCACACCCAGCACCGGATGCGGACCGGCCTCGACGAAGAACCGGAAACCCTCCCCCAACAGCGACTCCGTCGCCCTCCCGAACTCCACCGTCTCCCGCAGATTCCGGAACCAGTACCCGGCGTCCAAAGACCCCGTGTCCAGCCAGCCACCCGTCACCGTCGAGAAGAACGGCACCACACCCGAAACAGGCACGATGCCTGCCAGATCGGCAAGCAACCGCTCCCGGGTCTCCTCCACATGCGAGGAATGCGACGCGTAATCCACCTCGATCAACCGCGCACGCACACCCCCACCCACCAACCCCTCCACCAGTGCCGCCACCGCGTCCGCGTCACCCGAAACCACCGTCGAGGACGGGCCGTTGACCGCCGCCACCGACAACCGGCCGCCCCACTTCTCCAGACGCCCACGCACCTCCCCCACCGGCAACGGCACCGACGCCATACCACCGCGGCCCGCCAACGCCCCCACCGCACGAGAACGCAGAGCCACCACCCGCGCCCCGTCCTCCAGACTCAGACCACCCGCCACACAAGCGGCCGCGATCTCCCCCTGCGAGTGGCCCACCACCGCGTCCGGAACCACACCGAACGAACCCCACACCTCCGCCAACGACACCATCACCGCCCACAACACCGGCTGCACCACATCGACCCGCGCCAGCAGCCGCTCCGACCCCAGCGCCTCCCCCAACGACCAGTCGACGTAAGGCTCCAGAGCCCGCCCGCACTCCGCCATCCGCCCCGCGAAGACCCCCGACTCACCCAACAGCCCCGCAGCCATCCCCACCCACTGCGAACCCTGACCCGGAAACACCAACACCGAACGGCCGGAGACCAACCCGCCACCGGACGCGGCAGCACCCTGTGACAGCGCGGTCAGGTGCTCGGCGAGGTTCTTCTCCGTGCCCACCAGCACCGCGCGGTGTCCCAGCGCGCTGCGGCCCGTGGCCAGGGAGAAGGCCACGTCCGCCGCGCGGACGCCCGATCCGTCTCCGAGCCGGGCCGACAGCGCCGCGGCCTGGGCGCGCAGCGCCTCCGGAGTGCGCGCCGAGAGGAGCAGGGGGACGGCGGCGGGTACGGTCTGCGGTGTCCCGGGTTCGCCGACGGGCCGTTCTGCGGCGGCTGTCGGGGCGTCCGGGGCCTGTTCGAGGATGACGTGGGCGTTGGTGCCGCTGACGCCGAAGGCGGACACACCCGCCCGGCGCGGACGGCCCGTGTCGTCCCAGGCGCGGGCCTCCGTCAGCAGCCGGCCGGCCCCCGCCGACCAGTCCACCTCCGGCGTCGGACCGTCCACATGCAGCGTCTTCGGCATCACCCCGTGCCGCAGGGCGAGCACCGACTTGATGACCCCTGCTACACCGGCGGCCGCCGAGGTGTGTCCGATGTTGGACTTCAGCGAGCCGATCCACACCGGACGGTCACCGGGCCGGTCCTGGCCGTACGTCGCCAGCAGCGCCCGCGCCTCGATCGGATCACCCAGCCTGGTCCCCGTACCGTGCGCCTCCACCACGTCCACATCCGACGCCGTCAGCCCCGCGTCCGCCAACGCCGCGCGGATCACCCGCCCCTGCGACGGACCACTGGGCGCCGTCAGGCCGTTGCTCGCACCGTCCTGGTTCGTCGCCGAACCACGGACGACGGCCAGCACCGGATGCCCGTTGCGCCGGGCGTCCGACAACCGCTCGACCAACAGCATTCCCACGCCCTCCCCGAAGGCGGTGCCGTCGGCCGCCGCGGCGAAGGACTTGCAGCGGCCGTCCGGGGCCAGACCGCCCTGTCGGCTGAACTCCACGAACAGTTCGGGACTGCACATCACGTTGACGCCGCCGGCCAGGGCCAGCGAGCATTCGCCGGATCGCAGCGCCCGTACCGCGAGGTGCAGGGCCACCAGCGAGGACGAGCACGCCGTGTCCACGGTGACCGCGGGGCCTTCCAGGCCGAAGAAGTAGGCCAGGCGTCCGGAGACGATGCTTCCCGAGTTGCCGGTGCCGAGGAATCCTTCGACGTCCTCGGGAATGTAGGGCAGCAGCCGGGCGGCGTAGTCCTGCTGCATCAGGCCGACGTACGTGCCGACCGGGGCGCCGCGCAGGGTGGACGGGTCGATGGCCGCGCGCTCGAAGAGTTCCCAGGTGATCTCCAGGAGCAGCCGCTGCTGCGGGTCCATGGCCAGGGCCTCGCGCGGCGAGATGCCGAAGAACTCCGCGTCGAAGTCGGCCGCGTCGTGGAGGAAGCCGCCCTCACGGGTGATGGAGGTGCCGACGCGGTCGGGATCGGGGTCGTAGAGCGTGTCCAGGCTCCAGCCCCGGTCGGTGGGGAACCCGGAGATGCCGTCGCGGCCCTCGGCCAGCATCCGCCACAGCTCCTCGGGGGAGCGGACACCGCCGGGGAGGCGGCAGGCCGCGGAGACGATCGCGATCCGGTCGTCGTCCGCGTCCCCGTCCCGGCCGGCCAGCCTCGCGGGTACGGACGCGGGTGCGGAGGGGGTGGCGGCCGTTTCCGTGTCCGTGAGCCCGGCGCCCAGGAAGTCCGCGAGCGCCGCCGGGGTCGGGTGGTCGAACACCAGGCCGGTGGGCAGCCGCAGGCCGGTGGCGGTGTTCAGGCGGTTGCGCAGTTCCACCGAGGCCAGCGAGTCGAATCCCAGCTCGCGGAAGGCCCGTCCGGGGTCGAGGGTGTCCGGGGAGGTGTGGCCGAGGACGGCTGCCGCGTGGGTGCGGACGAGTTCGAGGAGCAGCCGGGTCCGTCCTCCGACGTCGAGGGCCGCGAGGCGCCGGCGCAGGGCGTTGTCGTCGGCCTCCGCGGCCGTGGCCGCCCGGCGCGGCGGTGTCCGCACCAGGCCGCGCAGCAGCGGCGGCAGGGTGCCGTCCGCGGCGGCGGACCGCAGGGCCGCGGTGTCGAGGCGCATCGGGACCAGGGTGGCCCGGTCCACGGTGAGGGCGGTGTCGAAGAGCGCGAGTCCCCGCTCGGTGGAGAGCGGCGGCATCCCGGACCGGGCGAGGCGTCGTACATCGTCCTCGGCCAGGTGTCCGGTGAGGGCGCTGGGCTGTTCCCACAGGGTCCAGGCCAGGGACTGGCCGGCCAGGCCCGCCGCCCGGCGCTGGACGGCGAGGGCGTCGAGGAAGGCGTTGGCGGCGGCGTAGTTGGCCTGTCCGGGGCCGCCGAAGGTGCCCGCGGCCGAGGAGAAGAGCACGAAGTGCGTGAGGTCGAGGTCGCGGGTCAGGTCGTGCAGGTGGAGGGCGGCATCGACCTTCGGGCGCAGTACGGCGTCCACGCGTTCGGGGGTGAGTGCGGTGACGACGCCGTCGTCGAGGGTGCCCGCGGTGTGGACCACGGCGGTCAGCGGGTGCGCGGACGGCAGGTCCGCGAGTACGGCGGCCAGGGCGGCCCGGTCGGCCGCGTCGCAGGCGACGACGGCGGTCTCGGCCCCCAGTGCGGCGAGTTCGGCCCGCAGTTCCCCGGCTCCGGCAGCGGCCGGGCCGCCGCGGGAGAGCAGCAGCAGGTGCCGGACGCCGTGTCCGGTGACCAGGCGGCGGGCGACGTGGGAGCCGAGCAGGCCGGTGCCGCCGGTGATGAGGACCGTGCCGTCCGGGTCGAAGGCCCGGAGGGGGCCGGCCGCCTCGTCCGGCTCGTCCGGCTCGTGCGCCTTGTCTGCGGGGGGCGGGTCGTCCCTGAGGGCCCGGACCAGCCGGGGTACGCGGACGTCGCCGCCGCGGACCGCGGACTCCGGTTCCCCCGAGGCGAGGGCCGCGGCGACGCCCGTGGAGGTGCCGTGCTCGTCGTCGGCGTCGAGGTCGAGCAGGGCGAAGCGCCCGGGGTGTTCGGACCGGGCCGAGCGGACCAGCCCCCAGAGCGCGCTGTGCGCGGGGTTGCGTACGTCCTCCCCCTCCCCGGCGCTGACCGCGCCCCGGGTGGCGAACACCAGGCGCGAGCCGGCGAAGCGGTCGTCGGCGAGCCAGGTCCGGACGTCGGCGAGGGCCTGGTGGACGGCCGCGTGGACCGCAGCGGCCGGTCCGGCCGCCGACGCGGGCTCCGCGCGGGTGAGCAGGACCGTGTCGGGCACCGGGGCTCCGGCGTCGACGGCGGCCAGCAGCGTGGCCAGGTCCGCGGCGCGGTGGACGGGCGCGCCGCTGCCGCGCGGGGGTGCGGTGACCCACTCCGTCGTGTGGAGGTCCCGGTGGCGGCGGCCCCGAGGAGCGCGGTCGGCGCCGAGGGCGAGGGTGCCGGCGGGCCGCAGGACCAGCGCGTCCACGGTCGCCACGGGGGCACCGGTCGCGTCGGCGACGGCGAGCGTCACCGCGTCGGGTCCGGCCGGGGCGAGCCGGACGCGGATCGCGCCGGCGCCGGTGGCATGCAGGGTCACGCCGTTCCAGGAGAACGGCAGCCGCCCCTCGGGGTGGGCGTCCGCACCGGGAGAGCCGGGCACGCCGGTGGCGTGCAGGGCCGCGTCCAGCAGGGCCGGGTGCAGGCCGAAGCGGGCGGCGTCGGGGGCGGGGACGACGGCCTCCGCGAACAGCTCGTCGCCGCGCCGCCAGGCCGCGTGCAGGCCCTGGAAGGCGGGGCCGTAGGAGAATCCGGCCGTCGCGAAGCGGTCGTACAGTCCGTCGAGGGCGAGGGGTTCGGCGCCGGGCGGCGGCCAGGGCGTCGGCCCGTCGGCCTCGGCGTCCTCCGCGCCGCCCGGGGCCAGGACGCCTTCGGCGTGCCTGGTCCACTCGTCGTCGGGGTCGCCGTCGGCGGGTGTGTCCGGCCGGGAGTGCAGGCTGAGCGGGCGGTGCCCCGCAGGGTCGGGGGCGCCCACGGTGAGGCGCAGCACGGTGCCGCCGTGCTCGGGCAGCACCAGGGGGGCTTCGAGGGTGAACTCCTCGACGCGGGGGCAGCCGACGCGGCCCCCGGCCTGGAGCGCGAGTTCCAGGAAGGCGGTGCCCGGGAGCAGTACCCGGCCGCCGACGGCGTGGTCGGCGAGCCACGGGTGGGTGCGGGCCGACAGGCGGCCGGTGAGGAGCAGGCCGTCGCTGTCGGCGAGGACCACGACGGCGCCCAGCAGAGGATGGTCCGCGGGGGCCAGTCCGGCGGCGGTGACGTCGGCGGCGGGCGCGGCGCCGTCCTCCAGCCAGTACCGGGCGCGCTGGAAGGCGTAGGTGGGCAGTTCCACCCGGCCGGGGCGGCGGCCGGCGAAGACGGTGTCCCAGTCCGGGGACACTCCGCGCAGGTGGAGTTCGGCCAGGGACTCGGTGAACCGGCGCGGGCCGCCGTCGTCGCGGCGCAGGGTGCCCACGGCGGTGGCGTCGGCGCCCGCGTCCTCGACGGTCTCCAGCATCCCGACGGTGAGGACCGGGTGCGGGCTGCTCTCCAGCAGGACCTGGTAGCCGTCGGCGAGCAGGGCGCGGGTGGCCTGTTCGAAGCGGACGGTCCGGCGCAGGTTCCGGTACCAGTAGTCGGCGTCCAGGACGGAGGTGTCCTCCAGCAGGGCGCCGCTGACCGTGGAGTAGAACGGGACTTCGGACGGGCGCGGGGCCACTCCGTCCAGCTGGGCGAGCAGTTCCGTCCGGATGTCCTCGACGTGGGCGCAGTGCGAGGCGTAGTCGACGGGGATGCGTCGGCTGCGGATGCCCAGGGCCGCCGTCCGGTCGAGGAACGCGTCGAGCGCGTCGGTGTCGCCGGAGACGACGGTGGAGGCGGGGCCGTTGACGGCGGCGACGGAGAGCCGGCCGTCCCAGGGGGCGAGGTGTCCGGCGACCTGTTCGGCGGACAGGGCCACCGAGGCCATGCCGCCGCGGCCGGACAGGGCGCGGATCGCCCGGCTGCGCAGGGCGACGATGCGTGCGGCGTCCTCCAGGGAGAGGGCGCCGGCGACGCACGCCGCGGCGATCTCGCCCTGCGAGTGGCCGATGACGGCGCCGGGGGTGATGCCGTGGGAGCGCCACAGTGCGGCCAGGGAGACCATGACGGCCCACAGCACCGGCTGCACCACGTCGACGCGTTCGGCCGGCGGGGTGCCCGGGGCGCCGCGCAGCACGGCGTCCAGGGACCAGTCGACGAAGGGGGTCAGGGCGCGCTCGCAGTCCGCGACGCGGGCGGCGAAGGCGGGGGCGGAGTCGAGGAGTTCGACGGCCATGCCGGGCCACTGGGACCCCTGTCCGGGGAACACCAGGGCGACCTGGCCGCCGGTTCCTGCGGTGCCGCGGACCAGGCCGGGGGCGGTGCGGCCGGCGGCCAGGGCGTCGAGGCCGGCCCGGAACTCGTCCGGGTGGGCGCCGATCAGGACCGCCCGGTGCTCGTGCGCGGCGCGGGTCGTCGCGAGGGCGTGGCCGACCTCGGCCGGGCCGGGTCCGGGGTGGGCGCCGAGGTGGTCGCGGAGCCGTGCGGCCTGGGCGCGCAGCGCTTCGGCGGTGCGTCCGGAGAGCACCCAGGGGAGGACGGGTGGCGGTGTGCCGTCCGGGTCCGGGGTGTGCCGGGCCGCGTCCCGGCCGGCGGGGGCGTCGGCGTCCTCGGGATCGGCCTGGGCTGCCTGGGCTGCCTGGGCTGCCGAAGCGGCCGGTTCCCCCTGCCCGGCGGGGGCTGCCGGGTCCCCGGGTTCGTCCGCCTGTTCCAGGACGACATGTCCGTTGGTGCCGCTGACGCCGAAGGAGGAGACCGCTGCCCGGCGCGGCCGTCCGGTCTCGGGCCAGGGGGTGTTCGCGGTGACCAGGCGTACCGCGCCCGCGGTCCAGTCGATCTGCGGGGACGGGTCCTGGGCGTGCAGGGTGGGCGGGACGGTGCCGTGCCGCAGGGCGAGGACGGTCTTGATGACGCCGCCGACACCGGCCGCCGCCTGGGTGTGCCCGATGTTGGACTTCAGCGAGCCGAGCAGCAGCGGCTGACCGTCCGCTCGGTCCTGCCCGTAGGTGGCCAGCAGGGCCTGGGCCTCGATGGGGTCGCCCAGCGGGGTGCCGGTGCCGTGCGCCTCGACCACGTCCACGTCGGCGGGGGTGAGTCCGGCGTTGGCCAGGGCGTGTCGGATGACGCGCTGCTGGGCGGGGCCGTTGGGGGCGGTGAGCCTGCTGCTGGCGCCGTCCTGGTTGACGGCGGTGCCGCGGATCAGCGCCAGGACCGGGTGGCCGTCGCGCCGGGCGTCGGAGAGGCGCTCCAGCAGGAGCATGCCGACGCCCTCGCCCCAGCCGGTGCCGTCGGCGGCGGCGGCGAAGGACTTGCAGCGGCCGTCCCGGGCCAGGCCGCCCTGGCGGCTCATCTCCACGAACGGGACGGGTGTCGACATGACCATCGCGCCCCCGGCCAGGGCCAGGGTGCAGTCGCCGGCCCGCAGGGCCTGGGCGGCGAGGTGGATGGCGACCAGCGAGGAGGAGCAAGCGGTGTCGATGCTGACCGCCGGGCCCTGCAGTCCGAAGGTGTAGGCGACGCGGCCCGAGGCGACGCTGTCGGAGCTGCCGCTGCCGACGTAGCCGGCCACGTCGTCGGGGACCTGGCGCAGCCGTACCGCGTAGTCCTGGTACATCACTCCGGCGAAGACACCGGTCCTGCTGCCCCGCAGGGTCGTGGGGTCGATGCCGGCCCGTTCGAACGCCTCCCAGGTGGTTTCCAGCAGGAGCCGCTGCTGCGGGTCCATCGCGAGCGCCTCGCGCGGGGAGATCCCGAAGAACCCGGGGTCGAAGTGCCCGACGTCGTCGAGGAAGCCGCCCAGGGCGGTGTGGCTGGTGCCCTCGCGCAGTTGTTCCGGGTCGTCCAGGTGGTCGAGGTCCCAGCCGCGGTCGCGGGGGAAGCCGGTAATGGCGTCGGTGCCGTCGGTGACCAGGCGCCACAGGTCCTCGGGGGACCGTACGCCGCCGGGGTAGCGGCAGCTCATCGCGACGACCGCGATGGGTTCGCGGCGCGCCTCCTCCGCCTCGGTCAGGCGCCGGCGGGTGCGGTGCAGGTCCGCCGTCACGCGCTTGAGGTAGTCCCTCAGCCTGTCGTCGTTCACCATCGGGAGCCGCCGTCCTGGTTCGCGTGTCGGGTCGGTGTCATGACAGACCGAGCTCGTTGTCGATGAGGTCGAAGAGTTCGTCGTCGCTGGCGCCGTCCATGCGGTCCTCGAGGGAGCCGGCCGCCGTGCCGTCGCCGTCGGCCGCGGTGGCCGCCGCGTCGAGGCGCCCCAGGAGTTCCCGGAGCCGGCCGGCGAGCCGTTCGCGGTCCGCCGGGTCGTCGACACCGCCGTCGAGGGCGCCTTCGAGGCGGTCCAGTTCGGCGAGGCCGGGGATCGGGCCCGGCCCGGTCCCGGGGGCCAGTTCGGCGGCGAGGTGTGCGGCGATCGCGGCCGGGGTGGGGTGGTCGAAGAGCAGGGTGGCCGGCAGGGGGTGGCCGGTGGCGGCGCGCAGCCGGTTGCGCAGTTCCACCGCGGTCAGCGAGTCGAAGCCGACCTCCAGCAGACCGCGGCCTGGCTCGATCGCGGCCGGGCCGCTGTGGCCGAGGACCAGGGCGGCGTGGGAGCGGACCAGGTCGAGGAGGACCCGGGCGCGCCGGGTGTCGTCGAGGGGGCCGAGGCGACGCTTCAGCGCTTCGGGCCCGTCGGGGCCGGTGCCGGCGGCGGGGCCCGCGGCGACGCGCCGGACGGCGGGGCGCACCAGGCCGCGCAGCACGGCGGGGACGCCGCCGGTGGCGGCCTGGGCGCGGACGACCGCGGTGTCGAGCCGCAGCGGGAGGACGACCGGCTCGTCGAGGGTGCCGGCCGTGTCGAACAGCGCCAGTCCCCGGGCCGGTTCGAAGGCGACGATCCCGCCCCGGGCGATGCGTCGCAGGTCCGCCTCCGTGAGCCCGCCGGTCATCCCGGTGCTGTTGGCCCACAGGCCCCAGGCGAGGGAGCGGCCGGGCAGTCCGTCGGCGCGGCGCCGGTGGGCCAGTGCGTCCAGGAAGGCGTTGGCGGCGGCGTAGTTGCCCTGGCCCATGCCGCCGAAGACTCCGGCGATGGACGAGAACAGCACGAACTCGGACAGGTCCAGGCCGGCGGTGAGTTCGTGCAGGTTGATCGCGGCGTCCACCTTGGGGCGCAGGACGAGGTCCAGTTGCTCGGGCGTCATGGTGGCGACGACGCCGTCGGCCAGGACGCCCGCGGCGTGCACCACGCCGGTCAGGGGGTGTGCGGGAGGCAGGGCGGCCAGCAGGGCCGCCAGGGCGTCGCGGTCGGCGGCGTCGCAGGCGGTGATCTCGGCGTGCGCGCCCAGGGCGGCGAGGTCGGCGAGGAGTTCCGCCGCGCCGTCGGCGGCGGGGCCGCTGCGGCTGGTCAGCAGCAGGTGCCGGACGCCGTGCTCGGCGGCCAGGTGGCGGGCGACGTGGGCGCCGATGGCGCCGGTGCCGCCGGTGATCAGGACGGTTCCGTCGCCGTCCCAGCCGGGGGTGCGGGCGGTGGCGGCCAGCGGTACGCGGGCCAGCCGGGCGATGTGGACGGCCCCGGCGCGGATCGCGAGCTGGGGTTCCCCGGACGCGAGGGCTTCGGCGAGTACGGCGGGCGGGATCTCGTGGGCGTCGAGGTCCAGCAGGACGAAGCGGTCGGGGTTCTCGGTCTGCGCCGAGCGGACCAGGCCCCAGAGCGCGGCCTGGGCCGGGTCCGGGACGTCGTCGCCGGTCACCGGCACCGCGCCCGCGGTGACCAGGACCAGCCGGGAGCCGGTCAGGCGCTCGTCGGCCAGCCAGTCGCGCAGCAGGGCGAGGACGGTGCCGAGGCCGTCGTGGACCGCTTCGCGGAGGGCGCCGGGCGTGGTGTACGAGGCGGGGGCGGGCGGGCAGGGGGCCAGGACCAGCCGGGGCGGCGGGGCCCCCTCGTCGAGCAGCGCGGACAGCGCGGCGAGGTCGGTGACCGTACGGCCGGGGAGCGGCGCGGCGCCGGGCGGCAGGGGGTCCCCGGTGCCGAGCACGGCCCAGGAATCCGGTCCGGAGACGGTGCCCGCCGCCGTCCCGGCGCGCTCGGGCAGGGCCTGCCACTCGGGGCGGAAGAGTTCTTCGTGGTGTCCGGTGCGAGCGGCCCGGAAGCGGCCGGGCGAGACGGGCCGCAGGACGAGGGAGCGGGCCGAGAGCACCGGCCGTCCGGTGGCGTCGGTCGCCCGTACGGCGACGGCGTCGCGGCCGGTGGGGGTGAGCCGCAGCCGGAGCTCGGTGGCGCCGGAGGCGTGCAGGCGCACCCCGTTCCAGGAGAACGGCAGCCAGCCCTGCGCGGGTCCTTCCAGTACGTCGAACACCAGTGCGTGCAGGGCGGCGTCCAGCAGGGCCGGATGCAGGCCGAACGCGGCGGCGGCCTGCTGCTGCTCCTGGGGCAGGCTCGCGACCGCGTACACCTCGTCGCCGAGTCGCCAGGCCGCGCGCAGGCCCTGGAACGCGGGGCCGTAGGCGAATCCGCCGTCCGCGAAGCGGTCGTACACGCCTTCCGTGTCGAGGGGGACGGCACCGGGCGGCGGCCAGGCCGCGGGGTCCGCCGGTTCGGCCGGGTCCGCCGGGCCGGGGTCCTCGGCGGAGGTGAGCAGGCCGCTCGCGTGCCGGGTCCAGGGGGCGTCGGGGCCGTCGTCGGCGGCCCGCGCGTGGACGGTCAGCGGGCGGGTGCCGGAGGCGTCCGGGCTTCCGACGGTGAGCTGGAGTGCGACGGCTCCGCCTGCCGGGAGCACCAGCGGTGCCTCCAGGGTCAGTTCCTCGACCTGGTCGCAGCCGACCTGGTCGCCCGCGCGGACCGCGAGTTCCAGGAACGCGGTGGCGGGGAACAGCACGCCGTCGTAGACGCCGTGGTCGGCCAGCCAGGGGTGGCTGCGGACCGAGAACCTGCCGGTGAACAGGAAGCCGTCACAGTCCGCGAGTTCCGTTCCGGCGCCGAGCAGCGGGTGGTCGACCCTGCGGAGTCCGGCCGCGGGCAGGTCCGCGGTGGCCGGGCCGGCCTCCAGCCAGTAGCTGCCGCGCTGGAAGGCGTAGGTCGGCAGGTCGACGGTGGAGCGGGACGGGCCGCCGCGATGGACGGCGTTCCAGTCCACGGGGACGCCCGCGATGTGCAGCCGGGCCAGGGCGGCCGTCGCCGTGGGCGCTTCGGGCCGGTCCTTGCGCAGCAGCGGCAGCAGTAGGGGGCTGTCGGCGTCGGTGCCGCTGCCTCCGGTGGCGCCGGGCAGGCAGTCCTGGCCCAGGGCGGTGAGCGCGCCGTCGGGTCCGAGTTCCAGGAACGCGGTGACGCCGTCGCGTTCGAGGTGGCGTACGGCGTCCTGGAAGCGGACGGTGCCGCGCACGTGCTCCACCCAGTGGTCCGGTGAGCCGAGCTGCCCGGCGGCGGCCGGCTCGCCTGTCAGGGCGGAGATGACGGGGACGGTGGCCTCCCCCGGGACGATCCGCGCCGCGACCTCGCGGAACTCGGCGAGCATGGGCTCCATCAGCGGCGAGTGGAAGGCGTGGGAGACGCGCAGCCGACGGGTCTTGCGCCCGCGCGCGGCGAGTACGGTGGCGATCTCGTCCACCGCCGCCGCGTCGCCGGAGATCACGGTCGCGGCCGGGCCGTTGACCGCGGCGAGGCCGACGGCGCTCTCGCGGCCCGCGAGCAGCGGCAGCACCTCCTCCTCCCCGGCGGCGAGGGCGGCCATCGCGCCGCCCGCCGGGAGGGCCTGCATCAGCCGTCCGCGCGCGACGACCAGCTCCGCGGCGTCGGGCAGGGCGAACACGCCGGCGACATGGGCGGCGGCCAGCTCTCCCACGGAGTGGCCGAGCAGCCGGTCGGGACGCACACCCCAGTGCTCGACGAGCCGGAACAGTGCGACGCCCAGGGCGAACAGGGCGGGCTGGGCGTATTCGGTGCGGTCCAGCAGGCCGTGGCCCCGGTCGCCGGGGCCCGCGTCGATCACCTCCCGCAGCGGGCGGTCGAGCAGCGGGTCGAGTTCCGCGCAGACCGCGTCGAAGGCGTCGGCGAAGACCGGGAACCGCGCGTACAGTCCGGCGCCCATGCCGGTGCGCTGGCTGCCCTGGCCGGGGAAGAGGAAGGCGGTCTTCGCGGCAGGGCCGGTGACACCGCTCACCACGTCCGGCGACGGCTCGCCCGCGGCGAGGGCGGTGAGCCCCTGGAGCAGGGTCTGCCGGTCCGTGCCGGTGAGGGCGGCCCGGTGCTCGAAGGCGCTGCGGTTCAGCGCCAGGGAGCGGCCCACGTCCGCGACGGTGAGGCCCGGGTCGTGCTCCACGTGCCGCAGCAGCCGGGCGGCCTGCTCGCGCAGCGCGTCCGCGCCGCGGGCGGAGAGCAGCCAGGGCAGGGCGGGCGCGGCGGGGGTGGTCGCCGGGGCCGGCGCGGGGCCGGCGGCCCGGACCGGTTCGGTGGGCTGTTCGAGGATGGTGTGGGCGTTGGTTCCGCTGACGCCGAACGACGACACGGCGGCCCGCCGGGGGCGCCCGGTCTCCGGCCACGGGGTGTCGTCGGTGAGCAGCCGGACCGCTCCGGCCGACCAGTCCACGTGGGGTGTCGGCGCATCGACGTGCAGGGTGCGCGGCAGCGCCCCGTGCCGCATGGCCTGCACCATCTTGATGATGCCCGCGACTCCGGCGGCCGCCTGGCTGTGCCCGATGTTCGACTTCAGCGACCCCAGCCACAGCGGCTGCCGTCCGTCGCGCTCCCGGCCGTAGGTGGCCAGGAGCGCCTGGGCCTCGATCGGGTCGCCCAGCCGGGTCCCGGTGCCGTGTCCCTCCACGGCGTCGACCTCGGCCCCCGTCAGCCCGGCGTCGGCGAGGGCCGCCCGGATGACCCGCTGCTGGGAGGGTCCGTTGGGGGCGGTCAGGCCGTTGCTCGCACCGTCCTGGTTGACGGCGGAGCCGCGTACGAGAGCGAGCACCGGGTGGCCGTTGCGCCGGGCGTCCGAGAGGCGTTCCAGGACGAGCAGTCCGGCGCCCTCGGCCCAGGAGGTGCCGTCGGCGGCGGCGGCGAACGGTTTGCAGCGTCCGTCCTCGGCGAGCACCCGTTGCCGGCTGAACTCCACGAACGCGCCCGGTGTCGACATCACGGTCACCCCGCCGGCGAGCGCCAGCGAGCATTCGCCGGACCGCAGCGACCGGGCCGCGAGATGGACCGCGACCAGCGACGAGGAGCACGCCGTGTCGACGGTCACCGCGGGCCCTTCGAGGCCGAGGGTGTAGGAGATCCGCCCGGACGCCACACTGCCCGCGCTGCCGACGCCGAGATAGCCCTCGAACTCCTCGGAGGGTTCGGTGACGCGCGCCCCGTAGTCGTGGTGGCTGCATCCGACGAAGACGCCGCTCGCGCTGCCCTTGAGCGACAGCGGGTCGATGCCGGCCCGCTCGAACGCCTCCCAGGAGAGTTCCAGCAGCAGCCGCTGCTGGGGGTCGATGGTCAGCGCCTCACGCGGGGAGATCCCGAAGAAGGCCGGGTCGAAGCGGTCGGCGTCGTGGAGGAAGCCGCCTTCGCGCGCGTAGGTACGGCCGGTCCGGTCCGGGTCCGGGTCGTAGAGGCCGTCCAGGTCCCAGCCCCGTCCGGTGGGGAAGCCGGTGATCGCGTCCCGTCCGCCCGCGACGAGTTCCCACAGCTCCTCGGGGGTGCTGACGCCGCCGGGGTAGCGGCAGCTCATGGCGACCACGGCGATCGCCTCGTCCTCGGGCACCGCGACGGCCGCTGACGCCCGCGCGGGAGCGTCGGACGTCCGCGTGGCGGGCGCCCCCGGCAGTTCGGTGCGCAGGTGTCCGGCGAGGTCCGTGGCCGTGGGGTAGTCGAAGGCCAGGGTCACCGACAGGCGCAGGCCGGTGGCCGCGGCGAGCCGGTTGCGCAGTTCGACGGCGGTCATCGAGTCGAAGCCGATGTCCTTGAACGCCTGGTCGGGTCCCACCGCCTCGGGCCCGGGGTGACCGAGCACGGCGGCGACCTCGCGGCGGACCAGGTCCAGCAGCGCCCGGTCGCGTTCCGCCGGGGGCAGTGCGGCCAGCCGCAGGGCCGGCGGCTCGGCGCCGTCGGCCGTGCTCCGGGGGCCGCCCGGGGCGGCGAGTACGTCCCGCACCTCGGGCAGGTCCCCGAGGGCGGGGCTGGGCCGGAGCGCGGTGTACGCCCGGGTGAAGCGGTCCCAGGCGAAGTCGGCGACGAGGACGGCCGTGTCGTCGTGGTCGAGCGCCTGGCGCAGCGCGGCCGTGGCCGCGGCGGGGTCCATGGCGGGCAGGCCGTCGCGGATCAGCCGTTCGGCGACCGCTCCGGAGGCGAGGCTGTCGCCGCCCCACAGGCCCCAGGCCACGGAGGTGCCGGGCAGTCCGAGGTCGCGGCGCTGCCGGGCGAGCGCGTCGAGGTAGGCGTTGGCGGCGGCGTAGCTGCCCTGGCCGGTGCCGCCGAGCGTGCCGGCGAGCGAGGAGAACAGCACGAAGGCGGTGAGGTCGAGTTCCCGGGTGAGCTCGTCCAGGTTGCGCGCGCCGTCGAGCTTGGGGCGCAGGACCCCGGCCGCGCGTTCGGGGGTGACCGAGTCGATCACCCCGTCGTCGAGAACGCCCGCGGTGTGCAGCACGGCGCGCAGCGGGCGCTCGGCCGGAATGCCGGCGAGCAGTTCCGCCAGTGCGTCGCGGTCGGCGACGTCGCAGGCCACCGCAGTGGCGGCGGCGCCGAGCCCGCGCAGTTCGGCCAGCAGGGCGTCGGCTCCCGGGGCCTGTGCGCCGCGCCGGCTGGTGAGCAGCAGGTGCGCGGTGCCGGTGCGGGCGAGCCAGCGGGCGATCTGGGCGCCGAGGCCGCCGGTGCCGCCGGTGATCAGGACCGTGCCCTCGGGGGTCCAGTCGCGCACGGGGGGCGTGTCGCCGAGACCGGCGTGGACGATCCTGCGGCCGTAGAGGCCGGTGGCGCGTACCGCCAGCTGGTCCTCGCCGCCGGGGCTCGTCAGCGCTTCGGCGAGCCGGGTCGCGGCCCGGTCGTCGAGCCGTCGCGGCAGGTCGATCAGACCCGCCCAGCGCTGCGGGTACTCCACGCCGGCGACCCCGCCGAGGCCCCAGACCAGGGCCTGGAGCGCGCTGTCGATCCGGTCGGAGCGGCCGACCGACACCGCGCCCCGGGTGGCGCACCAGAGCGGGGCGTCGGTGCCGAGGTCACCCAGGGCCTGGAGGAGTGCGACCGTCAGGGCGAGGCCGCGGGGAAGCGCCGATCCCCCGCCGTGGGGTTCTTCGGCCAGGGCGAGCAGCGACAGGAGCCCGGCGGGCGGCCCGTCGGTGTGGCCGTGGGCGTCGCGGAGCAGTGCGGCGAACCGGGTCCGGTCGGTCGCGTCGGGGCCCGCCTCGACCAGGACGGGGGTGGCGCCGTGTCCCCGCAGGGAGTCCATGGCGAACGCGACGGCCGGGTCGGCGGCGGCCCCGGTCGGGGCGACGACGAGCCAGCCGCCGGTGAGCCGGGGCCGCTCGGGTGCCGGCAGGGGCTTCCAGGCGACCCGGTAGCGCCAGCTGTCGGCAATCCGGTCGTCGGCCCGGCCGCGCGCCCACGCGGCGAGGGTGGGCACCAGGGAGGCGAGGGAGGCTTTCAGTTCCCCGTCCTCGACCCGCAGGGTGGTGGCGAGGGCGTCCAGGTCCCCGTGGTCGACGGCTGCCCAGAAGCCGGAGTCGGCCGGGCCGGTGCCGTTGCCGGTCAGGGCGGTGGCGGGCCGGTCGGGTGCGGGGGTGGCGTCCAGCCAGTAGCGCTGCTGCTGGAAGGCGTACGTGGGCAGGGGCCGCTTGCGCGCGCCGGTGCCGGCGAACACCGTGTCCCAGTCCACCGGCAGTCCGTGTACCTGGAGTTCGGCGAGCGCGGCGAGGAAGCGGCCGGGGCCGCCCTCGGCGCGCCGCAGGGTGCCGACGACGGCTCCGTCCCCGGCCCCGGCCGCTTCGACGGCCTGCTGGAGCCAGACGGTCAGCGCGGGGTGGGTGCTGCACTCGACGAAGGTGTGGTGTCCGTCGGCGATGAGCGCGTCGACCGCCCGTGCGAACTCCACGGGCCGGCGCAGGTTCTCGTACCAGTAGGCGGCGTCCAGCCCCAGGGTGTCCAGGGGGCCGCCGCTGACCGTGGAGTAGAACGGGACGCGGGACGTCCGCGGCGCGGTGCCGCCGAGGAGGGTGAGCAGTTCCTCCCGCAACTCCTCCACCTGGGGCGAGTGCCCGGCGAAGTCCACGCCGGGGACCGGCCAGGTCAGGACGCCCGCTTCGGCGTACCGCTCGCGCAGCCGTTCCAGTGCCGCCGGGTCGCCGGAGACCGTCACCGATGCCGGGCCGTTGACCGCGGCGACGTCGAGTGCCCCGGCGTGGGCGGACAGGGCTTCGCGTACGGCTGCGGCCGGCTGCGGCACGAACAGCATGCCGCCGCGGCCGGTCAGGGCCAGCAGGGCCCGGCTGCGCAGGGCGACGACCCGGGCCGCGTCCTCCAGCGAGAGCGCGCCGGCCACGCAGGCGGCGGCGATCTCCCCCTGGGAGTGGCCGACCACGGCGTCGGGGACGATCCCGTGCGCCCGCCACAGCTCGGCCAGCGACACCATCACGGCGAACAGCACCGGCTGCACCACGTCCACCCGGTCCAGCGGGGGCGCGTCGGGCTCCTCCCGCAGGACCGCGAGCGGCGACCAGTCCAGGTGCGGGGCGAGGGCGCGTTCACAGGCCGCGATCCGGTCGGCGAAGGCCGGGGCGTGGTCGAGCAGTTCCCGGGCCATGCCGGCCCACTGGGACCCCTGGCCGGGGAAGACGAAGACGGTCCTGGCCGATCGGGCGACGGTGCCTTCGACGAGGCCGGGTGCGCGCTCTCCCGCGGCCAGCGCGGCCAGGCCGCCCAGCAGGGCCGCGCGGTCGTCACCGACGACGGCCGCGCGGTGCTCGAAGGCGGTCCTGGTGGTGGCCAGGGAGTAGCCGACGTCGGCGCACGACAGCTCCGGATGCTCCGTCAGGTACGTGTGCAGCCGCTCCGCCTGGGCCCGCACCGCCTCGGCGGTCCGCCCGGACAGGACCCACGGCACGGCGGCCCGCGCGGCGCCCGCGTCCGGCGCACCGGACCCGGCGGACGAGCCGGCGGGGAGCGCGGGTCCGGCGTGCGCCTCGGACACGGCGGCGGGTTCGGCGGGCGCCTCGGACACGGCGGTGGGTCCGGGCCCGGCCGGCACGGCGGGCGGCGGGAGTGCGGGCTCGGCGGGCGGCTGCTCGATGACGACATGGGCGTTGGTGCCGCTCAGGCCGAACGAGGACACTCCGGCCCGGCGCGGCCGGCCGGTCTGCGGCCAGGGGGTGGCCTCGGTCAGCAGCGCGACGGCGGCCGCCGTCCAGTCGACGTTCGGGGACGGCCGGTCGATGTGCAGGGTCCGCGGCAGCTCGCCGTGCCCCATGGCCAGCACCATCTTGATGATGCCGCCCACTCCGGCGGCGGCCTGGGTGTGCCCGATGTTCGACTTCAGCGACCCCAGCCACAACGGCCGGTCGGCCGGCCGGTCCTGGCCGTAGGTGGCCAGCAGCGCGTCGGCCTCGATCGGGTCGCCCAGCCGGGTGCCGGTGCCGTGCGCCTCGACGGCGTCCACGTCGGCGGCCGTCAGCCGGGCGTTCGCCAGCGCGTCGCGGATGACCCGGCGCTGGGCCAGGCCGCTGGGCGCGGTCAGGCCGTTGCTCGCGCCGTCCTGGTTGATCGCCGAGCCGCGCACCACCGCGAGCACCGGGTGGCCGTTGCGGCGGGCGTCCGAGAGGCGTTCCAGGACCAGCAGGCCCACGCCCTCGGCCATGCCGAAGCCGTCCGCCGAGGCGGCGAAGGACTTGCAGCGCCCGTCTTCGGCGAGCCCCCGCTGCCGGCTGAAGCCGGTGAACGACAGCGGGGTGCCCATCACCGTGGCGCCGCCCGCCAGTGCCAGCGCGCATTCGCCCGAACGCAGCGACTGCGCGGCGAGGTGGACCGCGACCAGTGACGAGGAGCAGGCCGTGTCCACGGTCACGGCGGGCCCCTGGAGGCCGAGTTGGTAGGCGATCCTCCCGGACAGGACGCTGGTGGAGATGCCCGCGATGAACAGGCCCTCCAGTTCTTCGGGGACATCGCGCAGGGTGCCGCCGTAGCCCTGGTAGGAGGCACCGGCGAAGACCCCGGTCGGGGTGCCGTGCAGGGACGCCGGGTCGATACCGGCGCGCTCGATCGCCTCCCAGGAGGTTTCGAGCAGCAGTCGCTGCTGCGGGTCCATGGCCAGGGCCTCGCGCGGTGAGATCCCGAAGAATCCGGGGTCGAACCGGTCCGCGTCCCGGATGAATCCGCCTGCGGCGACGTAGCTCCTGCCCGGCCGGTCGGGGTCCGCGTCGTACAGCGCGTCGAGGTCCCAGCCCCGGTCGGACGGCAGCCCGGAGACGGCGTCGCGCCCGTCGGCGACCAGGCGCCACAGGTCCTCGGGGGTCCGTACGCCGCCGGGGTAGCGGCAGCTCATGGAGACGATCACGATGGGGTCGTCGTCCGCGGCGGGTGCCGCCGCCGGGGGCCGCCGCACGGTGGCGGGTTCCTCGGCGGCGCCCAGCAGTCCGGTCTCCAGGTGCCGGGCGAGCGCGGTCGCCGACGCGTAGTCGAAGACGACGGTGACCGGGAGCCGCAGACCGGTGGCGGTGTTGAGCCGGTTGCGCATGTCCACGGCGGTCAGCGAGTCCAAGCCCAGGTCGCGGAAGGCACGGCCGGGGGCGACCGCGTCCGGCGAGCCGTGGCCGAGGACGGCGGCCGCGTGGGTCCGGACCAGGTCGACCAGCACCCGGGTCCGTTCGGCCGCGGGGAGCGGCCGCAGCCGGTCGCGCAGCGCCGAGGACGTCTCTTCGGCCCCGGTCCCGGCGGTCGCCGGTTCGGCGGCCAGCGCGGCGCGCACCTCGGGGAGTTCACCGATCAGCGGACTCGGGCGCGCCGAGGTGAACACCGTCGCGAAGCGGTCCCAGTCGATGTCGGCGACCACGACCACCGTCTCGTCGTGGTCCAGGACCTGCTGGAGCCCGGTGAGCGCGACCGCGGGCGGCATGAAGAGCACGCCGTGGCCGCGCAGGTTCTCCTCCACCAGTTCGGCCGCCATCCCGGCCCCGCCCTCGGGGTCCCAGATCCCCCACACCACGGAGGTCGCGGCGAGGCCACGGCTCCTGCGGTCCTCGGCGAGGCCGTCGAGATAGGCGTTGGCGGCGGCGTAGGCGCCGTGGACGGCGCTGCCCCACACCCCGGAGATGGAGGAGAACAGCACGAACGCGTCGAGCGTGTCCCGGTCGAAGAGCAGGTCCAGGTTCCTGGCCCCGCCGGTCTTGGCGTGGAGGGTGCCGGCGAACTCGTCCACGTCGGTGGCGGGCAGTGGCACCAGCAGCCCGGCGCCCGCGGCGTGGAAGACGGTACTGATCCGGTGGCCGTCCTGTTCGAGGCCGTCCTTCAGCGCGCGCAGGGCTTCCAGGTCGGCGACGTCGCACGAGGCCAGGGTGGTCCGGGTGCCGAGGGCGGCCAGTTCCGCGGAGAGCTCCGGCGCGCCCGGCGCGTCCGCCCCGCGCCGGCTGACCAGCACCAGGTGCCCGGCTCCCCGCCGGGCCAGCCAGCGCGCGATCTGCGCGCCGATCCCGCCGGTACCGCCGGTGATCAGCACGGTGCCCCCGGGCCGCCAGTTCCGCCCCGGCGCGGTGTCGCCCAGGGCGGCCCGGACCAGCCTCCGGCCGTGGCAGCCGGTGGCCCGTACGGCCACCTGGTCCTCGTCCGCGGCCTCGCCCGCCAGCACCCGGCACAGCCGGGCGGCGGTGTCCGTGTCCAGGACCTCCGGGAGGTCGATCAGACCGCCCCAGCGCTGCGGGAACTCCAGCGCGGCGACCCGGCCCAGCCCCCAGAGCAGATGCTGCGCGGCGCTGACCGCACTCCCGGTGTCCGTGTCCCCGGCCGACACCGCGCCCCGGGTGGCCCACCACAGGGGCGCGTCGGTCCCGGTGTCGCCGAGGGACTGCACCAGGGCCAGGTTGAGCGCGGTGCCCAGCGGGACGGAGGGGTGCGCGGAGTGCGGGCGCTCGTCGAGGCCCAGCAGCGACAGCACTCCCGTCACCGGGCCGGGCAGCGCGCCGAGGGTGGCGCGGATCCGGTCGGCCAGCACGGCGCGGTCGGCCTCCGCCTCGGTGAGCCGTACGTGGACCACCGAGGCCCCGGCCTGCTCCATGACGTGGACGGTCGCCTCCGACCGGCGCACCGCGTCCTCGGGCTGACCGTCCGACGACAGCAGGAGCCAGTTGCCGTCCAGTGCGACCGGGGGGCCTTCGGGCAGGGCCCGCCAGGTCACGCGGTAGCGCCAGGAGTCGACCACCGAACGCTCGGTGCGCTCGGTGCGCCAGGCGGCGAGCGCGGGGAGCACCACGTTCAGCGGGTCCTCGGGCGCCACCCCGAGGGTCGTGGTGAACCGGTCCAGGTCACCGCCGCCCAGGGCGTCCCAGAAGTCGTCGCCCTCCGAGGACGTCCCGGACGGGCCGCCCGCCGCCGGGCCCGTGTCCTCCAGCCAGTACGAACGGCGCTGGAAGGGGTAGGTGGGCAGGGAGACACCGTCCGACCGGTGTCCGGCGAACACCCGGTCCCAGTCGGGCGACAGACCGCCCGCGTGGGCCTCTCCCAGGGAGGTCAGGAAGCGGTCGAGGCCGCCCTCGCCGCGCCGCAGCGTGCCGACGGCCACGGCGGGGCCCTGCGCTGAGGCGGCGGTGTCGGCCTTGTCGGCGGTCTGCTGGACACCGAAGGTGAGCACGGGGTGCGGACCGGCCTCGACGAAGAACCGGAAGCCCTCCCCCAACAGCGACTCCGTCGCCCTCCCGAACTCCACCGTCTCCCGCAGATTCCGGAACCAGTACCCGGCGTCCAAAGACCCCGTGTCCAGCCAGCCACCCGTCACCGTCGAGAAGAACGGCACCACACCCGAAACAGGAGCAACCCCCGCCAGATCGGCAAGCAACCGCTCCCGGATCTCCTCCACATGCGAGGAATGCGACGCGTAATCCACCTCGATCAACCGCGCCCGCACACCCTCCCCGACCAACCCCTCCACCAGTGCCGCCACCGCGTCCGCGTCACCCGAAACCACCGACGAGGAAGGCCCGTTGACCGCCGCCACCGACAACCGGCCACCCCACGAGGCGATACGCTCCCGCACCACATCCACCGGCAACGGCACCGACGCCATACCGCCACGGCCCGCCAGCAACCTCACCGCACGGGAACGCAACGCGACCACCCGCGCCCCGTCCTCCAGACTCAGCCCACCCGCCACACACGCAGCCGCAATCTCCCCCTGCGAGTGGCCCACCACCGCGTCCGGAACCACACCGAACGAACGCCACACCTCCGCCAGCGACACCATCACCGCCCACAGCACCGGCTGCACCACATCGACCCGCGCCAGCAGCCGCTCCGACCCCAGCGCCTCCCCCAACGACCAATCCACATAAGGCGCCAGAGCCCGCCCGCACTCCGCCATCCGCCCCGCGAAGACCTCCGACTCACCCAACAGCCCCGCAGCCATCCCCACCCACTGCGAACCCTGACCCGGAAACACCAACACCGAACGACCCGACGACACCCCGCCGCCCCGCACCAGCCCCGGCACCGTCCGGCCCTCGGCCAGGGCTTTCACGCCGTCGATCAGCCGGTCCTGGTCGGTTCCCACGATCACGGCCCGCCGCTCGAAGGCGGTACGCGTGAGGGCGAGGGCGCGGCCGGTGTCGGCGGCCCGCAGGGGCCCGGGGCCGGCGTTCAGGTGTGCCAGCAGGCGGGCCGCCTGGTCGCGCAGCGCCTCGTCGGTACGCCCCGACAGCACCCAGGGCAGCGGATACGCATCGCCGTCGGCAGCGGGTTCGGCCGCCGGTTCGGCTTCCTCCGCCGGGGCCTGTTCCAGGATCAGATGGGCGTTGGTGCCGCTGACGCCGAAGGCGGACACACCCGCCCGGCGCGGACGACCCGTGTCGTCCCACGCACGGGCCTCGTCGAGGATCTCCACGGCCCCCGACGACCAGTCCACCATGGGCGTCGGCCGGTCCGCGTGCAGGGTCCTGGGCAGTTCGCCGTGCTCGATCGCCAGCACCATCTTGATGACGCCGCCCACTCCGGCCGCCGCCGAGGTGTGGCCGATGTTCGACTTCAACGAGCCCAGCCACAACGGCCGGTCGGCGGGCCGGTCCTGGCCGTACGTGGCCAGCAGTGCCTGGGCCTCGATGGGGTCGCCGAGGGTGGTGCCGGTGCCGTGCGCCTCCACCACGTCCACATCCGACGCCGTCAGCCCCGCGTCCGCCAACGCCGCACGGATCACCCGCCGCTGCGACGGGCCGCTGGGCGCCGTCAGGCCGTTGCTCGCACCGTCCTGGTTCGTGGCCGAACCGCGGACGACGGCCAGCACCGGGTGCCCGTTGCGGCGGGCGTCCGACAGCCGCTCCAGCAGCAGGACGCCGACGCCCTCGGACCAGCCGGTGCCGTCCGCGTCGGCCCCGAACGCCTTGCAGCGGCCGTCGGCCGCCAGCGCGCGCTGGCGGCTGAACGCCACGAACGCGTCGGGGGTCGCCATCACCGACACCCCGCCGGCCAGGGCCAGCGTGCAGTCGCCCGCCCGCAGCGCCCTGATCGCCAGGTGCAGGGCGACCAGGGACGAGGAGCAGGCCGTGTCCACGGTCACCGCGGGCCCTTCCAGGCCCAGGGTGTAGGCGATCCGGCCGGAGACCACACTGCTCGCGGTCCCGGTGTCCAGCAGACCCTGGACGTCGGGGAGGTGGCGCGAGCCCGCGCCGTAGCCGTTGCCGATCGCCCCGAGGAAGACACCCGTGCCGGTGCGCCGCAAGGTGCGGGGGTCGATCGCGGCCCGCTCGACCGCCTCCCAGGCGGTCTCCAGTGCCAGCCGCTGCTGGGGGTCGGTCGCCAGGGCCTCGCGCGGCGAGATGCCGAAGAACTCCGCGTCGAAATCGGCCGCGTCGTGGAGGAAGCCGCCGTGCCGGGTGTAGGAGGTACCGGGGTGGTCGGGGTCCGGGTCGTAGAGGCCCTCCAGGTCCCAGCCGCGGTTGACGGGCCAGGCGGAGACCGCGTCGGCGCCCCGGGAGACCAGATCCCACAGCAGTTCGGGCGTGTGGGCGCCGCCGGGATAGCGGCAGGCCATGGAGACGATGGCGATCGGTTCGTGGCGGGCCCGCTCGGCCTCGCGCAGCTGCCTCCGGGCGTCACCGAGGTCCGCGGTGGCGCGCCTGAGGTAGTCGAGCAGCTTCTTGTCGTCGGACATCAGTGCCAGCTCTCTCTCAGGCGTTGCCGAAGTCGTTGTCGAGCAGGGCGAACAACTCGTCCGCTGTCGCCGTTTCCGTCGCCGTGGCGGTGTCGTCCACCGGTGCGGGCGGTGGTGCCTCGCCGTCCGGCGCGCCGGTGCGCCGATCCCAGCCGCGCAGCAGCTCGTTCAGCCGTTCGCCGACCCCGTCGGTGCCGGCCGCTCGGGGCGGGACGGCCGCGAGGAGCGCGGCCAGCCGGTCCAGCTCGGCCAGCAGCGGCGAGGGCGGTTCGGGCGCGGCGGACAGCTCCGCGTCCAGGTATCCGGCGAGCGCCTCGGGCGTCGGGTGGTCGAAGACGGCCGTCGGCGGGACGGCCAGGCCGGTGGCCTCACACAGCGCGTTCCTGAACCGCACCGCGAGCATCGAGTCGAAGCCGACCTCGGAGAAGGAGCGTTCGGGGCGCACCGGACCGGCTCCGCGATGACCGAGGACCGCGGCCGCGTGCCGGATGACCAGGTCGAGCAGCGCTTGACGGCGTGCCTGCCGGTCCAGCGGGGCCAGCCGGGCGGCCAGTCGCGCGGCGGGGGTGCCGTCGTCGTCGCCCGCGGCCTCCGCCGTCTCCTCGGCCGCCTCGGCCTCCTCGACCTGTTCGGCCTCCTCGACCGGCATGCCGGTGGCGGCCGCGACGGCCGTCCGGCCCGGTGTGGGCAGCCAGTACCGGTCGCGCTGGAAGGGGTACGTCGGCAGCGGGAAGGGAGGCGGGCCGCCCGGCCCGGGGGCCCCCGTCCAGGGCGACCAGTCCACCGGGCCGCCGCCGGCCGCCCACGCCTCGGTCAGTGAGGCCAGCAGCCGGTCCCGGCCACCGTCGCCGCGCCGCAGCGTACCGACCGCCGACACCTCCCGCCCGGCCTCCGCGGCCACCGCCTCGATCCCGGCGAGCAGCACCGGGTGTGGGCTGACCTCGACGAACAGGGTGTGACCGGCGTCCAGCAGGGTGCGGGTCGCACCGGCGAAGTCGACCGGCTCGCGCAGGTTGCGGTACCAGTAGGCGGCGTCGAGCGATTCTCCGGCGACGGGTCCGCCGGTCACCGTCGAGTAGAGCGGGACGGCCGAGGCGCGGGGCCGTATCCCGGTGAGGGCTTGGCGCAGTTCGTCCTCGATCTCGGCGACCTGGGCCGAGTGGGCCGCGTAGTCGACCGGGATCGCCTTGGCCCGTACGCCTTCCCGGGCGCAGACCGCGAGCAGGGCGGTCAGCTCCTCGGGCTCCCCGGCGACGACCACGGCTCCGGGGCCGTTCACCGCGGCCACGCACACGCGTCCGCCGGGGGGCAGCAGACTCGTGGTCCGCTCGGTGGAGGCGGCGACCGACACCATGCCGCCGCGTCCCGCCAGCCTCAGCAGCGCCCGGCTGCGCAGCGCCACCACGAGGGCCGCGTCGTCGAGCGACAGTGCTCCGGCGACGCAGGCGGCGGCGATCTCGCCCTGGCTGTGCCCGACGACCGCGTCCGGGGTGACCCCGGTGTCGCGCCAGTGCGCGGCCAGCGCGACCAGCACGGCGAAGAGCACCGGCTGGACGACGTCCACGCGGTCGAGTGCCGGTGCGCCGGGCGTGCCGCGCAGGACCTCGGTCAGGGACCAGTCGGTGTGCGGGGCGAGCGCCCGTTCGCAGGCGGCGACGGCGGTGGCGAACGCCTCGGAGGTGTCGAGCGCCGCCACGGCCATGCCGGCCCACTGCGAGCCCTGGCCGGGGAAGACGAAGACCGTGCGGCCGCCGCGCGCCCGGTCCTGCACGGCGTCGGGCGCGGGTTCTCCCGCCGCGAGCGCGTCCAGCCAGCCGAGGAGCGCGTCGCGGTCGCGGCCGGTGGCGGCCGCCCGGAAGGGCAGGGCGGGGCGGGTGGTGGCGAGCGCGCGGGCCGGTCCGGCGGCGCCCCCGCCGGGATCGGCCCGCAGGTGCTCGCCCAGTCGGCGCGCCTGCCGGCGCAGGGCCGCGGGGGTCATGGCGGAGAGCAGCCAGGGAACCGTGGTCCCGGTGTCCTCGGACGGTTCGCCGCATGTGCCGTGGGCCGGCCGGGCTTCGGCGGCGGGTGCTTCCTCCAGGATGGCGTGGGCGTTGGTGCCGCTCATGCCGAACGCGGAGACGCCGGCGCGGCGCGGCCGGCCGCCGTCCGGGGCGTCCCAGGGGCGGGCGTCCGCGAGCAGCCGTACCGCGCCGGCCGACCAGTCCACCCGGCTGGACGCCTGCTGTGCGTGCAGGGTGGCGGGGAGCACGCCGTTGCGCAGTGCGAGGACCGTCTTGATGACCCCGGCGACCCCGGCGGCGGCCTGGGTGTGCCCGATGTTCGACTTCAACGACCCCAGCCACAACGGCCGGTCGGCGGGCCGGTCCTGACCGTACGTGGCCAGCAGCGCCTGCGCCTCGATCGGGTCGCCGAGGACGGTGCCGGTGCCGTGCGCCTCGACCAGGTCGATGTCGGCGCCGGACAGCCCCGCCGTGGCCAGCGCGGTCCTGATCACCCGCTGCTGCGCGGGGCCGCTCGGGGCGGTGAGGCCGTTGCTGGCACCGTCCTGGTTCACCGCGGTGCCCCTTACGAGGGCGAGGACCGGATGCCCGAGGCGGCGCGCGTCAAAGAGGCGTTCCACGAGCAGTACGCCCACCCCTTCGCCCCAGCCCGTACCGTTGGCCCCTTCGGCGAAGGAGCGGCAGCGGCCGTCGGGCGACAGGCCCTGCTGACGGCTGAACTCGACGAAGACGTCCGGGCTCGCCATCACCGCGGCGCCGCCGACCAGGGCGAACGAGCAGTCGCCGGCGCGCAGTGCCTGGCCGGCCAGGTGCAGTGCCACCAGCGAGGACGAGCAGGCCGTTTCCACGGTCACGGCGGGGCCGCCGAGTCCGAGGGTGTAGGCGACGCGGCCGGAGGCGACGCTGGTGACCGTGCCGCTGAGGAGGTGCCCCTCGATCTCGTCGGACGGGTCCTGCGGGCCGGTGCCGTAGCCCTGGGCGGCGACGCCGACGTAGACGCCGCCGTCGCTGCCGCGTACCGACGTGGGATCGAGTCCCGCCCGTTCCAGCGCCTCCCAGCTGGTTTCGAGCAGCAGTCGCTGCTGCGGGTCCATGGCCAGTGCTTCACGCGGGGAGATGCCGAAGAACTCCGCGTCGAACTCGGCCGCCCCGTCCAGGAATCCGCCGCCGGTGGTGTAGAAGGTGCCCGGGTGCAGGGGGTCCGGGTCGTAGAGGGTGTCCAGCGGCCAGCCGCGGTCGGCGGGCAGCGCGGTGACCGCGTCCACTCCGTCGGCCACCAGCCGCCACAGGTCATCGGGTGAGCGGACGCCGCCCGGGAATCGGCAGGCCATCGAGACGATCGCCAGGGGCTCCACGTCCGCCGCGGGGCCGGCCGCGCCGCCGACGGCGGCTGAGGCTGCGGCTGCGGCTGCGGCTGCGGCTGCGGAGTCCGCCGCGGCCGTGCCGGTCGTGTCGGTCGTGCCCGTCGTGTCGGTCGCGCCGTCGGCGTTTCGCTCCGTGCCGTTCAGTTGGGCGAAGAGGTGCGCGGCGAGGGCCGCTGCCGTCGGGTGGTCGAAGACAGAGGTGAGCGCGAGCGGCAGAGCGGTGGCCGCGACCAGCCGGTTGCGGAGTTCGACGGCGGTGAGCGAGTCGAAGCCGACCTCGCGGAACGGGCGGTCGGCCGCGAATCCGGCGGCCGACTCGTGGCCCAGCACGGCGGCCGCTTCGCTCCGGACCAGTTCCGTCAGCAGTTTGCGGCCCTCGGGCTCGGACAGCCGGTGCAGCCGGTGCCGCCACGACGGTTCGCCGCCCGTACCGGGCCCGGACCCGGCGGCGGCCTCCGCCGCCCGGGACTCCGGGACGGCGGGCAGGCCGCGCAGCAGCGCGCTGTCCCGCACCGAACCGAAGGTGGGCACGAAGCGGCTCCGGTCCAGCTCGGCGACGACCGGTTCGCCCTCGTCCAGGGCCAGCGCCAGGCCGAGCGCGCAGAGCGCCGCCTCGGGAGCCATCGGCACCAGCCCATGGCGGCGCAGACCGTCGCCCACGGCGCCGGCGGCCATGCCCGCGCCGGCCCAGGGGCCCCAGGCCACCGAGGTCGCCGTCAGGCCCCGGCGGCGCCTCGCCGCGGCGAGGCCGTCCAGGTAGGCGTTGGCCGCCGCGTACGCGCCCTGGCCGCCGCTGCCCCAGGTGCCCGAGATCGAGGAGAACAGCACGAAGGCGTCCAGCGGGCAGTCTTCGAACAGGGCGTCGAGGTGGGCCGCGCCGCGTGTCTTGGCCGCCGTCCGCCGGGCCAGTTCCGCCGGTGTGCAGTCCATCAGCGCGGTGTCCGAGGTGAGTCCCGCGGTGTGCACCACGCCCCGCACGGTCTCGCCCGCGTCGCGCAGCCGCTCCAGGACCCGTTCCAGCGCGGCGCGGTCGGCGACGTCGCAGGCCAGGAGGGTGCTCCGGGTGCCGAGCGCCGCCAGAGCGCCGGTCAGCTCGTCGGCTCCGGGGGCCTCGGGGCCCCGTCGGCCGAGGAGGACGAGGTGTTCCGCCCCGCGCTCCGCGAGCCAGCGCGCCACCTGGGCACCGAGGCCGCCGGTGCCGCCGGTGACGAGGACCGTGCCGCGCGCCGTCCACGGTGCGGGCGCGGGTGCCGCGGGCTCCGGCGCGGGAACGAGGCGGCGGCCCAGCGGTACCGGCGCGCGTACGGCCACCTGGTCCTCGCCGTCCCGTCCGGCCAGTACCGCGCACAGCCCGTCCAGCGCGGGCCCGTCCAGCCGGTCCGGCAGGTCGACCAAGCCGCCCCAGCGCAACGGGTGCTCCAGTGCCGCCACCCGGCCAAGGCCCCACACCTGCGCCTGCTCGGGACGGATCTCCTCCGTGCCGTCAGCGGCCACCGCGCCGCGGGTGGCGCACCACAGGGGTGCGTCGATACCGCTGTCGCCCAGCGCCTGGAGCAGCAGCAAGGTCCCGGTCAGGCAGGCGTCGAGCGTCCGCAGGCCCGGGTGGGGGCCCTCGGCCAGGGACAGCAGGGACAGGACGCCCGCGAGTACGCCGAACTCCGGCAGCAGTGAGGCAAGTTCAGCGCGTTCGACGGCGTTCCCGACCCGGATCACGAGCACGTCGGCGCCGTGTCCGGCGAGGGCCTGTTCGCAGGCGAGCGCGGTGTCCTCGGCGCCGGGCCCGTCCGGGGTGACGAGCAGCCAGCGACCGGAGAGGCGGGGCTCCGCGGGCGCGGTGAGCGGCTCCCAGGCGATGCGGTAGCGCTGGGGGCCGGCGGGCACCGCGGTCGCGGTCCCCCGGCGGCGCCAGGCGGCGGGGGCCGGGTCCGGGGCGGCTTCCGGCCAGAAGCGCCTGCGCTGGAAGGCGTAGGTGGGCAGGTCGACCCGCCGCACGTCGGTGCCGCTCCAGCCCGCCGACCAGTCCACCGGTACGCCGCGCAGGTGCAGCGAGGCGAGTGCGGTGCGGACCGCCTCCGGCTCGCCGCGGCCGTCGCGCAGCAGCGGCACCGTCCCGGCGCCGCCGGGGCAGGAGCAGGGTCGGGGTCGGGGCCGGGATCGGGGTCGGAGAGACAGGCGTGGAGCATGCCGGACAGCACGCCGCCCGGTCCGATCTCGAGGTACGTCGTCGCGCCCTCGGCCCGCAGCCGGCGGGCCCCTTCCAGGAAGCGCACGGTGCCCCGGACGTGGCGTACCCAGTGGTCGGGTGAGCGGAGCTCCGCGGCCGTGGCCGTACGCCCGGTCAGGTTGGAGACGATCTCGATGCCGGGCGCGTGGTAGGTCAGCGACTCGGCCACGTCCCGGAACGCGTCGAGCATCCCGTCCGTCCGGGCGGAGTGGAACGCGTGGCTCACCTTCAGGCGCCGGGTCCGCCGTCCTCGGGAGCGGAACGCCCCGGCCAGGCGCCGTACCGCGTCCGCGTCACCGGACAGGACCACCGAGGCGGGTCCGTTGACGGCGGCGATGTCCACCCCGTCCCGGCCCGCTTCCCCCTCCGGGACGGGGTGCCCGGCGCGGTCGTCCAGCAGGGCCTGCCGCACTTCCTCCTCGGTGGCCTCCACCGCCACCATCGCCCCGCCCTCGGGCAGTTCGTCCATCAGCCGGCCCCGGGCCGCGACCAGCGCGCAGGCGTCGGGCAGGTCCAGCACGCCCGCCGCGTGGGCGGCGGCGAGTTCACCGATGGAGTGCCCCATCAGCAGGTCGGGCCGCACACCCCAGTGCCGTACGAGCCGGAACAGCGCCGTCTCCAGGGCGAACAGCGCGGGCTGGGTGTACCGGGTGCGGTCGAGCAGGTCCGCGCGGGGGGTTCCGGGCCCGGCGAACAGGATGTCGCGCAGGGGGAGGTCGAGGTGCGGGTCCAAGCCGGTCAGCACCTCGTCGAGGGCGTCGGCGAACACCGGGTCCTCACGGTAGAGCTCCGCACCCGCTCCGGCCCGCTGGCTGCCCTGTCCCGGGAAGAGGAAGGCGGTCCGGCCGGGGCGTACGGGACCGCCGGTGAGCAGCCGGCCCGCTGACCTGCCGTGCGCGAGTGCGGTGAGCGAGCGCCGGACGGCCGCCCGGCCCCGTCCCAGGACGACGGCCCGGTGTTCGAGCGGGGCACGTCCCGTGGCGAGCGAGTAGGCGACGTCCGGCAGTTCGAGGTCCGGGTCGGCATCGAGCCGGCTCACCAGCCGGCCGGCCTGTGCGCGCAGGGCCTCGGGTGTCCTGGCCGAGAGCAGCAACGGCACGGGCGGGCCGGTACGGCGGGCGGTGGGGGTGAGCGCGGGGGTGGCGGCGGCGGTGGTGTCCGAGGCGGGCACGTCCGGGGTGCCGGTACGGTCCGGGACGCCGGTACGGTCCGGAGCGGGCACGGCCGCTACGGCAGGCGCCTGCTCGATGATCACGTGTGCGTTGGTGCCGCTGATGCCGAACGACGACACGCCCGCCCGACGCGGACTCCCGGTCTCCGGCCACGGGGTGCGCGCGGTGAGCAGGCGGATGCCACCGCCGGACCAGTCGACGTGCGGGTTCGGCGTCCCGGCGTGCAGGGTTCCCGGCAGTTCGCCGTGGCGGATGGCCAGCACCATCTTCATCACCCCGGCCACCCCGGCCGCCGCCTGGGTGTGCCCGATGTTCGACTTCACCGAGCCGAGCCACAGCGGGCGGTCCGCCGGGCGCGCCGGTCCGTGGACGGCTTGGAGTGCCTGCGCTTCGATGGGATCGCCGAGCCTCGTCCCGGTGCCGTGGGCCTCGATCGCGTCGATCTGCTCGGCGCGCAGCGCGGCGTCGGCCAGGGCGGCGCGGATGACCTGCTGCTGGGACGGGCCGTTGGGGGCGGTGAGCCCGTTGCTGGCGCCGTCCTGGTTCACGGCGGTACCGCTGATCAGCGCGAGTACGGGATGGCCGTGGCGCAGGGCGTCGCTGTGGCGCTCCAGCAGCAGCACTCCGGCGCCCTCGCCCCAGCCCGTGCCGTCCGCCTCCGCCGAGAACGCCTTGCACCGTCCGTCGGCGGCGAGCCCGCGCTGACGGCTGAACTCCACGAAGAGCCGTGGGGTGCTCATCACCGTCACCCCGCCCGCGAGGGCCTGCTCGCAATCGCCGCGCCGCAGCGCCTGTACGGCCAGGTGGAGCGCCACCAGCGACGAGGAGCACGCGGTGTCGACGGTGAGCGAGGGCCCCCGGAGGCCGAGGACGTAGGACAGCCGCCCCGACAGCACGCTGGCCGTGTTGCCGGTCAGCAGATGGCCCTCGGACACTCCCTCGGCGCCCTCCAGCAGCGCCGAGTAGTCCTGGCCGTTGGTGCCGATGTAGACGCCGACCTGCCGGTCCTTCAGCGCGGTCGGGTCCTGTCCGGCGCCCTCGACCGCCTCCCAGGTGGTTTCCAGGAGCAGCCGCTGCTGCGGGTCCATGGCCAGGGCCTCGCGCGGCGAGATGCCGAAGAACTCCGCGTCGAACTCGGCGGCATCGTGCAGGAACCCGCCCTGCCTGGTGTACGTGGTGCCGGTGCGGTCGGGGTCCGGGTCGTACAGCCCCTCGGTGTCCCAGCCGCGGTTCGAGGGCCAGTCGCCGACGGCGTCGACGCCTTTCGAGACCAGGTGCCAGAAGTCCTCGGGCCGCGCGACTCCACCGGGGAAGCGGCAGCCCATGCCGACGACGGCGATCGGCTCGCTGCCGCCGGGCTCCGCCGCCCGGCTCGCCTCGGCGCCGGCGGAGCGGTCGGACCCGGCGGTGCCGCCCGCCGCGTCCGGCAGGTCCAGGTCCGCGAGCAGCCGCCCGGCCAGTGCCGACGGCGTGGGATGGTCGAACAGGACGGCGGCGGGCAGAGCCAGCCCGGTCACGGCGGCGAGCCGGTTGCGCAGCTCGACCGCCGTCAGCGAGTCGAAGCCGAGCGCGGAGAACGCCTTTCCGGGCTGGACCGCGTCGACGTCGGGGTGACGCAGGACCGTCGCCGCGTGGGTGCGTACCAGTTCGGTGAGCGCCCTGACCCGGTCCTCGTGGCCCGGCAGTACGGCGATCCGCCGCCGCAGGGCGTCGGCGGAGCCGCCGCCCTCCCGGGGCGCCGGCGGTGCGGTGGCGCCGGGGGCGGGCCGCGCGGCAGCCGGGTCCGGCATCCCGTCGAGCAGGGCGGCGGACCGCGGGCCCATGGCCGTGGTGAAGCGCCGCCAGTCGACATCGGCGACCACGACCAGCGCGTCGTCCTCCGCGAGTGCCCGGCCGATCGCGGTGACGGCCGTCTCGGGCTCCATCACCGGCATACCCGAGTCCCGCAGCCGCGCGGCGACGTCGTCCGCCAGCATGCCCGGTCCGGCCCAGGCTCCCCAGGCCACGGACGTGCCGGGCAGCCCGGCCGCCCGGCGGGCGGCGACGAGTGCGTCGACGGCGGCGTTGGCGGCCGCGTAGTTGCCCTGCCCGGCGTTGCCCACGACGCCCATCACCGACGAGAACACCACGAAGGCCGACAGGTCGAGACCCGCGGTGGCCTCGTGCAGGTTCCGTGCGGTGGTCAGTTTGGCGCGCAGCACCGCGGCGAGCCGTGCGGGGTCGAGCGCGTCGAGCACACCGTCGTCGAGGACGCCCGCCGCGTGGATGACGGCGGACAGCGGGTGTCGCGCCGGGATGTCGGCGACCAGCGCCGTCAGTGCGGCCGGGTCGGCGGCGTCGCAGGCCGCGAAGACCGCTTCGGCGCCCAGCGCCGCCAGTTCCGCCCGCAGCGCGTCCGCGCCGGGCGCGTCGGCGCCGCGACGGCTGACCAGCAGCAGCCGCTCCGCGCCCTGGCCCGCGAGCCAGCGGGCCGTGTGCGAGCCGACGCCACCGGTGCCGCCGGTGACGAGGACCGTCCCCCGCCAGCGTCGCGTACGCGCCCGGACGGCCGCGCCGTCCTGGCCCCCCTCGCGGACCTTCGGCGGCACGGACGGCGGGGCGGGCCGGAGGCGGCGCCCGTGGACCCCGGTGGAGCGCACCGCCACCTGTTCCTCATCGGCCGCGGCTCCCGCGAGCACCGCGCACAAGCGGCGGGCGGCCCGTGCGTCCAGCGCCTCGGGCAGGTCGATCAGACCGCCCCGGCGATGCGGGTGCTCCAGCGCCAGCGTCCGGCCCAGGGCGGCGGACGCGGCCTGACCGACGTGTCCGGGCCGCTCCGCGCCGCCGAGGACCGCCGTTCCCTTCGTCAGCGTCCAGAGCCGGGCGTCGACGGCCGTGTCCTCCAGCGCCTGGGCCAGCGCGAGGGTCAGTGCCGTACCGCCGGGCAGGTCCGGGTGTTCGGGATGGGGGCGCTCCTCCCAGGACAGCAGGGACAGCACGCCGGCGATCGGCTGCTCCCCGGCGGTCTTCGTGAGCAGCGCGGCCAGTTGTTCGCGGGTCGCGCCCGGATCGGCGACGACGCACGGGACGAGGTCGGCTCCGGCCTCGGCGAGGGCGTCCAGGACGGCCGCCGCGTCGTCGCCCTCGGGACGCAGGGCCAGCCAGCGACCGGCGAGGCCGTCCGCCGGCGCGACCGACAGGGGTGCCCAGGCAACGCGGTAGCGCCAGGATTCCGCCCGCCGTTCCCGGCTTCTGACGGTCCGCCAGCTCACCAGGGCCGGCAGGACTTCGTCCAGGGCCGCGCGGCCGACCCCGAGGGTTTCGGCGAGCCGGGCGGGGTCCTGTGACTCCAGATCGTCCCAGCGGTCCTCGGCGGGGGCGGCCGGGACGGCGGCGGGGGCCGTCAGCCAGTAGCGGCTGCGCTGGAAGGCGTACGTCGGCAACTCCACCCGCCGCGCCCCCGGGAACGCCCCCGACCAGTCCACCTCCAGACCCCGTTCCCACGCGCGGCCCACCGCACGCAGCACCTGCTCCAGGCCACCCTCCCCGCGCCGCAGCGTCCCCAGCACCGCCGCGTCCGCACCAGCCGCCTCCGCCGACTCCCCCACCGCCACACCCAGCACGGGGTGCGGACCGGCCTCAATGAAGACGCGGTGCCCGGCCGCGAGGAGCGAGCGGGTCGCCCGCTCGAACTCGACGGTCTCCCGCAGATTCCGGAACCAGTACCCGGCGTCCAGAGCGCCTGTGTCCAACAGGCCGCCCGTCACGCTCGAATAGAACGGCACCGCACCGGAAAGCGGCACGATGTCTGCCAGTTCAGCGAGCAACCGCTCCCGGATCTCCTCCACATGCGAGGAATGCGACGCGTAATCCACCTCGATCAACCGCGCCCGAACACCCTCCCCGACCAACCCCTCCACCAACGCCGCCACCGCGTCCGCGTCACCCGACACCACCGTCGAGGAAGGCCCGTTGACCGCCGCCACCGACAACCGGCCACCCCACGAGGCGATACGCTCCCGCACCACATCCACCGGCAACGGCACCGACGCCATACCACCGCGGCCCGCCAACGCCCCCACCGCACGAGAACGCAGAGCCACCACCCGCGCCCCGTCCTCCAGACTCAGACCACCCGCCACACACGCAGCCGCAATCTCCCCCTGCGAGTGACCCACCACCGCATCAGGAACCACACCGAACGAACCCCACACCCCCGCCAACGACACCATCACCGCCCACAACACCGGCTGCACCACATCAACCCGCGCCAGCAGCCGCTCCGAACCCAGCGCCTCCCCCAACGACCAATCCACATAAGGCGCCAGAGCCCGCCCGCACTCCGCCATCCGCCCGCGAACACCCCCGACTCACCCAACAGCCCCGCAGCCATCCCCACCCACTGCGAACCCTGACCCGGAAACACCAACACCGAACGACCGTCGACCAACCCGCCACCGGACACCAGCCCGGGTACCGGTGCCGAACGCCCTTCCGCCAGCGCCTTCACCCCACCGAGCAACTCACCGCGGTCCCCGCCCACCACCACGGCACGGTGCTCGAACGACGCACGCCCCGTCGCCAGCGAATAGCCCACGTCCGCCACATCAAGTCCGGGCTCCGCCGCCACCCGCGCCGCCAACGCCTCCGCCTGCGCCCGCAGTGCCTCCGCACTGCGCGCCGACACCGGCCACACGACCGTTCCAGGGCGCCGGGCATCCGCCGGTGTCCCGGCGGGGGCCTCGGCCAAGGCCTCGGTCGGAGCCTCGGACGGGGCAGCCTCCAAGATCACGTGAGCATTGGTACCGCTGATACCGAAGGAGGACACACCCGTCCGGCGCGGACGGCCCGTGTCGTCCCAGGCGCGGGCCTCCGTCAGCAGCCGGCCGGCCCCCGCCGACCAGTCCACCTCCGGCGTCGGACCGTCCACATGCAGCGTCTTCGGCATCACCCCGTGCCGCATCGCCAGCACCGACTTGATGACACCGCCCACGCCCGCCGCGGCCTGGGTATGGCCGATGTTGGACTTCAGCGAGCCGATCCACACCGGACGGTCACCGGGCCGGTCCTGGCCGTACGTCGCCAGCAACGCCTGAGCCTCGATCGGATCACCCAGCCTGGTCCCCGTACCGTGCGCCTCCACCACATCCACCTCGGACGCCGTCAGCCCCGCGTCCGCCAACGCCGCGCGGATCACCCGCCGCTGCGACGGACCACTGGGCGCCGTCAGGCCGTTGCTCGCACCGTCCTGGTTCGTCGCCGAACCACGGACGACGGCCAGCACCGGATGCCCGTGACGCCGGGCGTCCGACAACCGCTCCAGCAGCAGCATCCCCACACCCTCGGCCAGGCCGAAGCCGTCGGCGGCTGCCGCGAATGCCTTGCAGCGGCCGTCCGGTGCCAGACCGCCCTGACGGCTGAACTCCACGAGCATGCCGAGGGTGGACATCACGGTCGCGCCGCCCGCCAGCGCCAGCGAGCACTCCCCCGACCGCAGCGCCCGTACCGCGAGGTGCAGGGCCACCAGCGAGGACGAGCACGCCGTGTCCACGGTGACCGCCGCTCCCTCCAGACCGAGGGTGTAGGCCAGTCGGCCCGATGCGACGCTTCCGGTGTTGCCGGTCAGCAAGTGGCCGCCCTCGTCCGCGCCCTGTTCGAGAGGGGGGCCGTAGTCCATGGTCATCGCCCCGACGTAGACGCCCGTCGGGGTCCGCCGCAGGGTGGCGGGGCGGATACCGGCCCGTTCCAGCACTTCCCAGGCCGTCTCCAGCAGCAGCCGCTGCTGCGGGTCCATCGCCGCCGCCTCGCGCGGCGAGATGCCGAAGAACTCCGCGTCGAACTCGGCCGCACCGGCGAGCGAACCTGCCTCGCGCTGGTAGTACCGGCCCGGCGTGCCCGGTGCGGGGTCGTACCGTCCGGCGGTGTCCCAGCCGCGGTCCTCGGGCAGCGCGGACACGGCGTCGGCACCTGCCGAGACCAGCTCCCAGAGTTCGTCGGGGCTGCCGACGCCGCCGGGGTAGCGGCAGCCCATTCCGACGATCACCACGGGGTCGTCGTCCGCGGGCCGTCGCACCGGCTCGTCCGCGTCCGTGTTCCTCCTGTCGGGCCGGTCGCCGCCGATCTCGGCGCAGAGGTACGCGGTCAGGGCCTCCGGGGTCGGGCAGTCGAAGACGACCGTCGCCGGGATGCGCAGCGCCGTCGCCGCGCTCAGCCGGTTGCGCAGTTCCACGGCAGTGACGGAGTCGAATCCCAGGTCGAGGAAGGCCAGGCCGGCGGGGACAGGATCGGACCGTCCGGTCAGCGCGGCGATCTCCTCGCCCACCAGCCGGGCCAGCGCGGCACGCCGCTCCGGTACGTCCATCGCGGCCAGCTCCGCGCGGAACGCGGTGGCGGCCTCCCGGTCACCACCCGCGCCGTCCGGCCCGTCGGCGTTCGCCGGACCGTCCTGCGCGAGCGCCGCCAGGACAGCCGTCGGCAGTTCCCGCACCCGGGCGTGCTCCGCGGCGGACAGCGCTTCCCGTTCCGGGGTGACACCGCGCACGTACAGGTCACCGAGCGAGGTCAGGAACCGGCCCGGACCGTCCTGGTCCCGGCGCAGCGTTCCGAGGACGGCGGTCCGCGCGCGGTGTTCCTCCGCGCAGTCCGTCAGGGCGGAGGTCAGCACGGTGTGCGGGCTGACCTCCAGCAGGACGTCGTGGCCGTCCCGCAGCAGGGCGCCGGTCGCCTGATGGAACCTGACCGTGTTGCGCAGGTTGCGGCACCAGTAGTCGGCGTCCAGTACCGGGACGTCCAGTCGTCCGCCGGTCAGCGCGGAGTAGTAGGGCAGCTGCGGTGTGCGGGGCCGGATCGGTGCGAGGTCGGCGCTCATCCGGGGGATGATCGCGTCGATGTGGGGGGAATGGGCGGCCAGGCCCACGGCGATCCGCCGTGCGTGCACCGCCTCCGCGGCCAGGTCGGCGAGGAGTTCGGCCGCGGCGTCGCGGTCGCCGGAGACGATCACGGACCGCGGGCCGTTGTGCGCGGCGACGACGAGGCGGCCCTCCCAGCGGCGCAGCCGTGGCTCGACCTCGTCGGCCGGGGCCATGACGGAGACCATGTCGCCCTGCCCGGCCAGGGTCGCCTGGGCCTGGCTCCACAGAGCCACCACCCGCGCGGAGTCGTCCAGGGACAGCGCGCCGCAGACCGCGGCGGCGGTGACCTCGCCGACGCTGTGTCCGAGCACGGCGGCCGGTTCCACGCCGTGGGAGCGCCACAGCGCGGCGAGCGACACCGTCACGGCGAACAGCAGGGGCTGCACCACGTCGGCCCGGTCCCCGGCGGGCGCGCCCGGCGCGTCCGGGTCGCGGAGCACGTCGACGGGCGACCAGTCGACGAACGGTTCCAGGGCCTGCGCGCACGCGTCCATCCGGTCGCGGAACACCGTGAAGGTGTCCAGCAGGTCCACCGCCATCCGGGGCCATTGGGCGCCCTGTCCGGGGAACACGAAGGCGACCCGGCGGCCGGTTCCGGCGGCGCCCTCCACCAGGCCGGGCATGCTCCTGCCGTCGGCGAGCGCGTCCAGCCGCCGCAGGAACCCGTCACGGCCGTCCGCCACCAGTGCCGCCCGCCGGCTCCCCTCGGAAGCGGTGCGCGCGAGGGTGGACGCGATGTCCCGGGGGCTCCAGTCGTCACGGCCGGCCAGGTACGCGTGCAGGCCGCGCGCGCCGGCCGCCAGCGACTCCCTGCCACTGCCGGCCAGTGTCCACAGCAGCGGTGCTTCCGTACCGTCGGGGTGCGCCATCGTGTCTTCGGACTCCTTCACGGCGAGCAGGAACACCGGTCACCGGACCGTGGCGGGGTGTCCGCTCCCACGGGTCGCGCGTCGGCCGGGCGGCCTTCGTCGTGCCCGGCGTGCAGCGCCGCCGGACCTACCAGGCCGATCTTGCCCACGTCGTATAGCGGCCCGATATCGCAGGCCGCGACACGACGCGGGACGGGGGACGGACGGGTCGCGGAGCGGCGGAAGTGCCGTGTGCGGCCCCGCGGGGCGGGTCAGCCGTCCGTTCCGGGCGGCCGGTGCGGGCCCGGAGCTCGTGTCACTCCCAGTTCCCGCCAGATCCCGTCCAGCGCGGCGACGAACTGCTCGACCTCCGCGGGCTCGTGCACGGCTCCGGGTGCGCTCCGGAGGATCTCCTGGCCCGCGCGCACGCTCGGCGCGTTGATCGCCTGGACGTAGATGCCGTGGCGTGCCAGCAGCAGGGCGGAGATCCGGCGGGCGAGTGCGTCGTCCCCGACGAAGATCGAGACGATGTGGGACTCGTCGGAGACGAAGGGGATGCCGTGTTCCGTGAGCAGCCGGTGCGTCAGTCGCGCGTTCTCGCGGAGCCGGTCGCGTTCCTCGTCGGAGGTGCGCAGGTGCCGGACCGCGGCGAGGGCGCCCGCCACGACCGCCGGTGGCAGGGCGGTGGTGAAGATGAAGGGGCGGGACAGGCCGCGCACCGCGTCGACCAGCTCGGCGGGACCGGCGATGTATCCGCCGGTGGTGCCGAACCCCTTGGCCAGGGTTCCCATGATGACGGTGAACTCGTCCGCGATGCCCAGGCTCGCGGCGATACCGGCTCCCTCCGGCCCGTACATCCCGACCGCGTGGACCTCGTCGAGGAAGGTCATCGCGCCGTGCTCGCGGGCGATCCGGGCTATCTCGGCGAGCGGGGCGACATCACCCGCCATCGAATAGACCGACTCCATGACGATCATCTTCGGCCGACCGGGGTCGGTGGCGGATATCAGCTCTTCCAGATGCGTCATGTCGTTGTGGCGGAAAATGTGTTTCTCGGCGCCGCTGTGGCGGAGTCCGTCGATGATCGAGGCGTGGTTCATCTCGTCGGAGAAGACGACGCAGTTCTCCGGCCGGCCGGCGAGGACCGTGAGTGCTCCGTCGTTCGCGGTGTACCCGGAGGTGAAGAGAAGGGCGTCCGCCTTGCCGTGCAGATCCGCCAGTTCCTTCTCCAGCAGCACGTGGTAGTGGTTGGTCCCGCCGATGTTCCGGGAGCCGCCCGAGCCCGCGCCGTACTCGTCGAGGGCTTCGCGGGTGGCCGCCAGGACCAGCGGGTGCTGCCCCATCCCCAGGTAGTCGTTGCTGCACCACACGCTGATCTCGGAGGTGACCCCGTCCCGCAGGCTCCGGGCCGCCGGGAATTTCCCGGCGAGCCGGCCGATCTCGAGAAACTCCCGTTTCGCCTCCGGTGACCCACCTTCCCCCGTATACCGCGAGAAGAGCTCCAGGTAATGGTTCATGACGACCCTTTTCTCCGAAGACCAAGCCGATGCGGGGGCCGAACCGGTAGAGGGCATTGTCTCAGAGCGGAATATCACTTCGATGGCGCGGCCTGCGACAATTCGGCACCTCCCGCGCATCCGTTTCTTCTTTTCACACTCCTGGTGTACTTGATTCGCCTGTTGTAGGCTCTGCGGAAATTCCTCGACACGGCACCGATGGAGCTTCCTATGCCGTCGAACGAAACGTATGTCAGACAGATCCTTCAGGTGATATCCGCGGAACCGGAGAAAATCCTCCTGTCCTGGCGCGACAAGACGCTGACCGCGGCGGAGCTGACCACCCTGGTCCGGTCGGGCGCGCAGGCCCTGCACCAGCACGCCGGCGGGATCGACGGCGGAACCGTGGTCGCCGTTCTGACCGTCACCAACACCGCCCCGACCCTGGTCCTGCGGTACGCCGCGAATCTGGCCGGGGCCACGGTGGTCCATCTGCACACCACCAACGCGGTCGACCCGGCGGACCAGTTGGCCGCCGACGCCAAGCTCAAGATCCTCCGGGAGACCGGTGCGACGCACCTGGCCGTCGACGCGGAGAACCTCGCGGCCGCCCGTGAGCTGCGCGGGCGGCTGGGCACTCCGCTCACCCTCGTCGCCCTCGGCGACCTCGGCCCCGACGTCCTGGACCTGACGACCGGGGACCCGGACGCGCTGGACCCGGCCGCCGTCGACATCGGACTCGACCGGCCCGCCGTGGTGACCTACACGAGCGGGACGACCGGCGAGCCGAAGGGCATCGCCTTCGACTTCCGGACCCGCAACGGTTTCATCTCCGCCGGACTCCGGATGGGCTGGCGGTCGGTCTATCTGGCCTGCCTCCCGCTCAGCCACTCCAGCGGCGCCACGGCCGACGACTCACTGGCGTCCGGTGGCTCGGTGGTCCTGCGGGACGGCTTCGACGCGGGTGACGTGTTGCGCTGCATCGAGCGGTACAAGATCACCCGCATGCTGCTCTCCCCTCCCCAGCTGTATCTGCTCATGGACCATCCGGAGGTCGGCTCGACCGACCTGTCCCGCCTCCAGATGGTCACGTACGTGGGCTCCCCCGCGTCCCCCGAGCGACTGGGCGAGGCGGTCAGGGTCTTCGGCGACGTGCTGATCCAGGTGTACGCCACGAGCGAGGCGGGCTTCGTCAGCATGCTCTCGCCCGCCGAGCACCTCGACCCCCGACTGCGGGTCACGGTCGGCCGGCCGATGCCCGGCTGGGTCCGGATCACCGATCCGGACGACCACCACGACCTGCCGCCGGGCGAGACCGGCGAGGTCTGTGTGCGGTCGCCGTTCACGATGAGCGAGTACGTGGCCGAGCCCGAACTCACCGCCCGGACCGTACGGGACGGCTGGGTGCACACCGGTGATCTCGGCTTCGTCGACGGTGACGGCTACCTTCACCTGCGCGGCCGGATCGGCGAGGTGATCAAGACCAATGGCATCAAGATCCATCCGGTGACCGTGGAGAACGCCTTCCTGGCCCATCCCGATGTCGTGCAGGCGGCCGTCTTCTGCGTCCGGGACCGGGACCGGGTCGAGCACCTGCACGCCGCCGTGGTGCTGCGCGAGGCGGGCACGGCCGGCCCCGGCGAACTGGCGGATCACATCCGGGCCGCCATCTCGCCCAAGCACGTTCCCGCGCAGATCCACGTCCGCCGTGCGCTGCCCCTCACCGGCGTCGGCAAACCGGACAAGGCGCGGCTGGCCGCGGAAGCGAGCGGGTGAGACCCCATGCCCCTCTCCGTGGCGTCCGTCCCGGCCGGATCCGCGCTACGGCGACCGGAGCACCCGGCGGTCGTGTCCGGTACCCGGAAGATCACCTACCGCGAGCTGTGGGACGGGGCGCGGAGGTACGCGGCGGCGCTGCGCGCGCGGAGCATCGGACCCGGCGACAAGGTGGCGCCGCTGCTGCCCAGCCCGGCTGGACGCGCTCGCGGCGCACAGCACCCCGATCGACCGTCAGGTGCCGCGTGCGCCCGAGGACATCGCAGTGATCCTCTGCACCTCCGGCACCACCGGCCGGCCCGAGGGCGCCCTGCTCACCCATCTCGACGTGGTGATGAAGGTGCTGCGGGAGACCGTGCCGGACGCGAGGACGCCCGGTGTCCCGTCCGCGGGTCGTGCGGTCGGGGCACCGGGCGTGATCGGCTCAGCCGCCGCTCTTGCGCCTGAACGACCGCTGGTTCGTGGCCGGGCCGTGTGCCGCGCGTACCTTCGACGCGTCCGGGTTGGCGGCGGCGTCGGCGGCTTCCGCCTGCGCACCGCGCTTGCGGGCGAGGGCTTCGCGGAACTTGCGCTTGAGGTCGTAGTTGCCGTCGGCGTCCGGCGTCAGAGGGGACGTCTCGGCGTCGGCCGGCTCCGAACCTTCCGTGGTGACGGGCTCTGCGGTCATGGTGACCTCCTGGGTTCGGGGATGGGCACGCACAGCTTGTCATGCCGGACGTGGTGCGCGACCGGGTGGCGGGGCAGCGGCCCTCAGCCGTTGCGGCGTACGAGGGCCGCCTTGCGGGCCTCGGCGAGCTTGCGGGCCTCGCCCGCCTTCCGGGACGTGCCGCCTCCGCGGCGGGCGGGGTCCTTGCTGGTGCCCAGGCCGCGGAAGGGGGCGTTGGTGTTCTTGGGCCGGGCGGGGGCGGCCCCGCCGTCGAGCGGGGTCCCGGACGGGGCCTTGGCTCCGGTGATCCGGCTCAGCTCCGCCTCGCCCGAGCGCACCTTGGTGACGGTCGCCTCGATACCGGCCTCGGCCATCATCCGGCGCGTCTCGTCACGGCGGCCCGCCGGTACGAGCGTGACCACGCGGCCGGACCCGCCGGCGCGGGCGGTACGGCCCGCCCGGTGCACATAGTCCTTGGGGTCGGTGGGCGGATCGACGTTGACCACGAGATCGAGGTCGTCGACGTGCAGACCGCGGGCCGCGACATTGGTCGCCACCAGAACGGTGATCTGGCCGTTCTTGAACTGCGCCAGCGTCCGTGTGCGCTGCGGCTGGGACCTGCCGCTGTGCAGCGCCCCCGCGTGCACACCGCTGGCCCGCAGATGCCGGGTGAGCTGGTCGACGGCGTGCTTGGTGTCCAGGAACAGCAGGACGCGGCCGTCGCGGGCGGCGATCTCCGTGACGACGGCGTAGCGGTCGGGGCCGTGGACGACCAGGACGTGGTGCTCCATCGTCGTGATCCGGCCCGCGTCCGGGTCGGCCGCGTGGGCCACGGGATCGCGGAGGTAGCGGCGGACGAGCTGATCGACGTCGCCGTCCAGCGTGGCCGAGAAGAGCATCCGCTGACCGTCCGGGTGCACCTGGTCGAGGGCCTCGACGACCTGCGGCAGGAACCCCAGGTCACACATCTGGTCGGCCTCGTCCAGCACGGTGATCCGCACCCGTCCCAGCCGGCAGGCGTTGCGCTCGATCAGGTCGTGCAGGCGTCCGGGGGTGGCGACGACCACCTCTGCTCCCTGGCGCAGCGCGGCGACCTGCCGTCCGGTCGACACCCCGCCGACGACCGTGGCCGTCCGCAGCCGCAGTGCCTCGGCGTACGGCGCCAGCGCCTCGGTCACCTGTTGGGCCAGTTCCCGGGTGGGCACGAGAACCAGCGCGAGGGGCTGCTTCGGTTCGGCTCGCCGCCCGGCCGTACGGGTCAGCAGCGGCAGGCCGAAGGCGAGCGTCTTACCCGAGCCGGTGCGCCCGCGCCCCAGGACGTCGCGGCCCTTCAGGGCGTCCGGCAGGGTGGCGGCCTGGATCGGGAAGGGCGCGCGCACCCCGGACGCGCTCAGTGTCCGCAGCACCTCCGCCGGCAGTCCCAGGTCGGCGAAGGAGCCTGCCGGGGGCGGCGCCGGGGTCGTGGCGCCGGGCCGGGCGGGACCGCCCTGAGCCGTGCCGGAGTCGGCGGTGCCGGAGTCGGCGGTGCCGGAGTCGGCGGTGCCGGGGTCATCGGGGTGCTTCACGAACAGCCTTCCGCAGGAGGAACGTACCGAGGAAGACCCGGCAGGACGGAACAGCCCGCCCACCGGCGGCACCGGCCGGGCTGGATCGCTCACCGCGACGACCACGCAAACGCACGAGGCTAACACGGACACACGGGATGGCGGCCGGGGCTGCTACCCGACAGCCGACGCCGGTCGTCGTACGTACGCCCGGCTACGTACTCCCAGTTCTCCCCGTTCTGCCCATTCTCCCTGTTCTGCCCGTTCTCTCCCATTCTCCCCGTTCGAGACCGATCGTTCGCCCTCGTACTTCGCTACCCTGGCTGGATGAGCCAGGGCACCAGGGGAAGCGGCACGTCGGCAGCGCGGGCGCGGCTGCTCGGTACGGCGACCAAGATCTTCTACGCGGAGGGGATCCACTCCGTCGGCGTCGACCGGATCATCGCGGAGGCGCAGGTCACGCGGGCCACGCTGTACCGCCACTTCACGGGCAAGGAAGAACTCGTCCTCGCCTACCTCGGCCTGGCCGACCGGGAACTCCGCTCGCAGGCCGAGGCCGCACAGGCGGGTGAGGAGTCGGCGGCCGACAAGGTCCGGGCCGTCTGCCGGACCATCGCCGCGGGGATCCGGTCCCCGGGGTTCCGGGGCTGCGCCTTCCTCAACGCGGCGGTGGAGTACCCGGATCCGGACCATCCGGTGCACCGCGCCGTCCTGGCCCACCGGCAGTGGTTCCTGGACACCGTCACGGAGCTGCTGGCCCGGACCGGCGGTGACGCACCCGCCGAGGCCGCCGGCCGGCATCTCGTCATGCTCCGGGACGGCGCCATGGCCTCCGGGTGCCTCTCCGACCCCGAACTGGTGGCCGAGACCTTCCTCCAGGGCGTCGAGGGGATCCTCCGGGCGCGTTCCGCGCCGCTCGGCGACTGACGGGGCGCGTCCCGGTGACTGACGGAACGCATCTCAGCGGCACACGGAGCGCGTCGCCGTCCTGAGCGCGCGGCGGTGGAGTGCGTCCAGGCGTTCCAGAGCCGCGCCCGATGCGCCGGCCAGGGCGAGTCGCGCCGCGCAGCCGACGGGCTCGGCGCGCGACCGCTCCGTGTCCTTGAGCTCGTCGAGCAGGGCCCGGGTCAGCCGGTCGAGCCGCTCGCGGATCGGGCCGAGGTCGGGACGTGTCGCGGGAGCTTCCCCGGGGCGGGCGGCCCAGCGGGCGAACAGCCCCCGCTGCGTGAACTTGCTGGCCGTGATCTGGTCCCGGAAGAACGCCACTGCCGCGTCCGGGTCCAGCCCGGCGGCACCGGCCCGCGCACGGACCTGGTCCAGGACCTGCCCCTCGCGCACGGGGTCCTCGATGGGCGCGCCGGTGCCGAACTTGGCCGCCGCCACGGCGTCGCCCACCCGGATGCGCTCGATGACGAGGCCCGTCAGAGGGCCGAGCCTGCCGAGCGGGCCGCCCAGGGGCCCGGCGGTCGTACGGGCACTCGCAGCCGTCGCTGCCGTCACCTCCGTCGCGGCCGTCACCTCCGTCGCCTGATGTGTCGTCGGCAGCGCCAGGGTCCCGCACAACGCGGCGACGACGGCGCAGCGAGCCGTGCTGTCTCGCAGGTTCACTTGTCCACCTCGGGTTCGGGTTCGGGTTCCGGTGCCTCCCGCTGTCCTGTCCGTGCTGTCAGTTCCCCTTGGCGGCGCGGCCCAGGCGCAGGGCGGAGAGGAGGAAGAAGACTCCGCCCGGAACGGCGTAGCCGACCGCACCGGGTGAGCGCGGGATCGTCCGCCCCGGCCGACGCGACGAACGACGCCCCGGCCAGGACCGAGATGCCGCCGCTGAGGATCATCGGCCACTGGCCGCCCAGCGACCGGCGGGGGACGGCCACGATCAGCTGGACCAGGCCGGACACGACCGCCCAGGCTCCCCACACCCGCAGCACCGCCGGGATGCCGGACGCGCAGGCGACGGCCACGCCGACGGCCGCGACCGAGCTGATGGCCATGTTCAGGCGCAGCAGCGTCGGAGATCCGGCGGCGCGCGACGCCCTCGCGTCGACGACGGCCGCACCCACGTCGAACAGCGGATACAGCACGAGCAGCACGGCCGTGGCCGGGCTGATCCCGGACGCCGTCGCGAACATCACGAGCGCCCAGGTCAGGGCGAAGGCACAGCGGACGAAGTACAGGCGGCGCAGGGCGGAGGCCGTCCCGGTGACACCGGACGGAGCGGCGATGGTGCTCACGGTGATCCCTTTCGGTGGATTCATGAATTCGATGGATTCGGCGGATTCGGCGGATTCGGCGATACGTGATGGAGGCCGGAGTTCGCGGCGGGAAACGCGTCGGAGACCGCGAGGGAGAACGAACGTTCTCCCTCTTCCCTTGAGCCTGGCAAGCGTGCTCCGCCTTGTCAAGACCGAACGTTCTCCCTCACCGGATCCGGTCGGTCCACCCCGGAAGGTTTTGACGTGCCCGGACATGCGACAGATGCTGAGGCCGATGGATCCCGGAGGTGGAGGTGAGGCAGGCCGCGCGGTCGCCGCAGTGGCGCGGGTGCTCTCGCCACGCGGGGCACTGGCCGTGCGCCGGGTGGACGGGGCCCTGGTGTTCGCCCTGCGGGCGGCCCTGGCCATGGCGCTGGTCGCCCTGCCGATCGTGCTCGCCGGACGCCCGGATCTCGCCGTGTACGCGATGCTCGGCTCCTTCACCACCACGTTCGGGCGCAATCTGCCCTATCCGCGCCGGGCCCGCGTGCTGGCGTGGGTCGCGCTCGCCATGACCGCGTGTGTGGGCTCCGGCCTGACACTGGCGGCCCTGGTCCGTCCGCGGGCGGGCGGGACGGGTGCCGTCCTGGTGGTGGCGGCCACGGCAGCGGTCGCCGGGGCGGCGAAGTTCACGTGCGACGCGGCGCGGCTGGGCGGGCTCGGCGCGGTGCTGCTGCTCTTCTCCTTCGCGGTGGCCGCCGAGAGCCCGGCCGCGTTCACCGACGTCCTGCCCCGGACCGGGCTGGCCGCGGCCGCCGCGGCGGTCGCCTGGGGGACGGCCGTCGCGGGCCGGTACGTCCATCCGGACCGGCCGCAGCGGCTCGCCGTGGCCGCCGCCCTGCGCGCGCTCGCCCGGCTGCTGACGGCGACGGCGACCGATACGGACGGGGCGGATCCGCGGGGTGCGGCGGGACGGGAGCGGCACCGGTCGACGGTGGCTGTGCTGCACGCGTACCACTGCCTCGGTCTCGCGCCGCCCGCGCACCGGTCCCTCGGCCTCGGTCCGCCCGGAGCCGGGGCGCGCACCGGCCCGGACAGGATGGACGGGACCGATGTCTGCGTCCGGCTGGCCGACGTGTCCTGGTCGCTGCTGATCGGCTCCGCGAGCCGGCCGCCGCCGAAGGGGGCCGAGTCGGCGGAGCTGCTGCGGCGCCAGGCGCGGCTGCTCGCGGACCGGCGCCGGGCCCGGCCGGAGCTGCTGCCCGGCTTGCCGACGCCGTACGCGGAGGCGGACGCGGACGCTGCCCCGCCCTCTTCCGCCGCGCGCACCGCGGGCGGGGACCCCGAGCCGGCCTCGCCCGACTCCACGCGCCGGGCCGGTGAGCTGTTCGCGGGGCCGCGGCTCGCCGGGCCCGTGCACCGCTCGGTGCGGGTGGTGCCCGCGCTGCGTATGGTGCTGGGGACCGGGGTGGCGGGCGCCCTGGCGCTCGGGCTCGGCCTGGGGCACGGCTACTGGGCGGCGATCTCGGCCGCCGCCGTGCTGCACTCGGTCAACATCCGTACGACCGCGCAGCGTGCCGTCCAGCGGACCCTGGGGACGGTGCTGGGGCTGCTGCTCGCGCTCGGGGTGCTGGGCGCGCGCCCGGACCCGGTGGTCCTCGTGCTGGTGATCGTGGTCCTGGAGTTCCTGCTCGAATGCGTGGTGGTCCTCAACTACGGCCTCGGCGTCGTCTTCCTGACGCCACTGGCGCTGCTGCTGAGCGAACTGGCGGCTCCCGCCCCCGCCGGCGCGCTCGTCCAGGACCGGGCCCTCGCCAGTCTCCTGGGCATCGCGGTGGGCCTGGCCTGCGCGGTGCTGGTGGTCGACGACCACGCCGCCGTACGCGTGGAGCACGCGCTGGCCGCGTGCGCCCGCGCCACGCGGCAGGCGGAGGAAGTGCTGGCCGGTGCCGCGGGGCCGCCGCCCGCGGCGCTGCCGGTGCGGCTGGCCGAGGCCGTGGTGGAGCTGCGCGAGGCGGACGACGCCGCGGCGGGCGAGCTGTGGCAGGCCGGGATCGACCCGGCCCTGCTCGCCGCCGCGGAGCGGCGCGGCTACCTGCTGCTGGAGCGGCTCCTCTCGCACCCGCCCGGGTGAGCCACGACCCTTTGCCGCCCGGTCACCCGGCCGTGCGGTCCCCCGTCCCCGACGGCCGCACGGTCACGTCCACGTTCTTCATCAGCGGCTGGTCGCTCTGGGTGCTGTGGTCGCCGATGGCGCACAGGACGTTCAGCTCCGGCATGTACCCGGCGGCGCAGCCGCGCGGGATGTCGTACGGGACGGCCTTGTAGCGGTGGACGCTGCGGGTCGAGCCGTCCCGCGCCGTGCTGGTGATGTCGACCTCGTCGAAGAGCGCGAGCCCGCGGTCGCGCATGTCCTGGGCGTTCATGAAGATCAGGGTGCGCAGGTTCTTGATCCCGCGGTAGCGGTCGTCGGCGGAGTAGATCGTGGTGTTCCACTGGTCGTGGGAGCGCATCGTGCCGAGCTTGAGCACGCCGTCGGCCGGTACGACGTCGGGGAGTCCGGCGGCGGAGAACTCCGCGCGGCCCGAGGCCGTACGGAAGACGAGTTCCCGGGCGGGCTGCTTGATGCGGAAGCCGAGCGGGAGACGGACGCGCCGGTTGAAGTCCTCGAACCCCTCCAGGGCCCGTGCCATGGTGTCGCGGATGCGGTCGTAGTCCTCGACGTACCACTCCCAGGGGGTGTCGCTGTCGGGCAGGGCGGCGCGCGCCATTCCGGCGATGACGGCCGGTTCGGAGAGCAGGTGGGGCGAGGCGGGCCGCTTCATTCCGAGGGAGAGGTGGACCATGCTCATGGAGTCCTCGACCGAGGTGGCCTGCTTGCCGGCCTTCTGGAGGTCCTTCTCGGTGCGGCCCAGGCAGGGCAGGATGAGCGCCCGGCGGCCGTGCACCAGATGGCTGCGGTTGAGCTTGGTGCTGACCTGCACGGTCAGTTCGCACCGCCGCAGCGCCTCGGCGGTGTACGCCGTGTCCGGGGCGGCCAGCGCGAAGTTGCCGCCCATGCCGACGAAGACCGTCACCTCGCCGCGGTGCATCGCCTCGATGCTGCGCACGGTGTCCAGGCCGTGTTCGCGGGGCGGTTCGATGGCGCACGCCTTCGCCAGACGGTCCAGGAACTCCGGGGGCGGGCGGTGGTCGATGCCGCAGGTGCGGTTGCCCTGTACGTTGCTGTGGCCGCGCACCGGCGACGGACCGGCGCCCTCGCGGCCCAGGTTGCCGCGGAGCAGCAGCAGGTTGACGATCTCCCGGACGGTGTCCACTCCGTGTTCGTGCTGGGTGATCCCCAGGCACCAGCTGAAGATGCTCCGGTCGGCCTCGCAGTAGACGCGGGCGGCCTTGGCGATGTCGGCGCGGGCGACACCGCTCTGCCGCTCGATCTCCTCCCACGGCGTGGCCTCCACGAGCGCCCGGTAGGCGTCGAAGCCCGTGGTGTACCGGTCGATGAACTCCCGGTCGAGCGCCTTCGGGTCGGTCTCCGCCTCGGCGAGCACGGCCTTGGCCATGCCGCGCAGCAGGGCCATGTCGCCGCCGATGCGCGGCTGGATGTTGAGCGAGCTGGTCGGGGTGGACCGGAACAGCGCCATGTCGACGAAGTCGTGCGGGATGATCGTGCGGGTCGCCGCGGCCTCCACGAGCGGATTGATGTGCACGATCTTCGCGCCGCGCTTGTGCGCCTCGGCGAGCGAAGTGAGCATCCGCGGGGCGTTGGAGGCGGCGTTGACCCCGAGGATGAACAGGGCGTCGGCGACCTCCCAGTCCTTGAGGTCGGCCGTGCCCTTGCCGGTGCCGAGCGCGGCCTGGAGAGCGCGGCCGCTGGCCTCGTGGCACATGTTGGAGCAGTCGGGCAGGTTGTTCGTGCCCAGCTCGCGTGCCATGAGCTGGTAGAGGAAGGTCGCCTCGTTCCCGAGCCGCCCGGAGGTGTAGTACGTGGCCCGGTGCGGGCTGTCCAGTTCGCGCAGGGTGCGTCCCACCAGGGCGAACGCGTCCTTCCAGGAGATCGGCACATAGGTGTCGGTGTCCGGGTCGTAGCTCATGGGGTGGGTCAGCCGGCCCTGGCGTTCCAGTTGCTCGTCGCTCCAGGAGGACAGCTCGGTGACGGTGTGCGCCGCGAAGAACTCCGGGCCGACCCGATGGTGGGTCATCTCCCAGGAGACGTGTTTGATGCCGTTCTCGCAGATGTCGAGCCGCAGCCCCTTGAGGTCGTCCGGCCAGGCGCATCCGGGGCAGTCGAAGCCCTCCCCCTCGTGGTTCATGCGCTGGACGGCGCGCGGCCCGTCGACGAACTCGCGTTCGCGCAGCAGGAAGCGGGAGACGCTCTTGGCCGCGCCCCAGCCCGCCGCCGGGTGGTGGTAGGGGCGGAACTCCGGAGCCCGCTGGTCCGGGGCGTCCTCGGCAGGGGCGTCGGCGGACTGCGCCGGGGTCCTCTGGTCGGTCATGGGTACTCCCTGTTCTGCGGACGTTCTGCGGGACGTTCTGCGGGATGCTCCGTGGTGTTCTACGTTCGACGGGACTCTCGGTTCGTTCTACGGGGCTCTCGGTTCGACGAGGAGGTACCGCCATGTCCGGACGGGTCAGCTGCCGCAGGATCTACGAGGACGCCTCGCCGCGGGACGGCACGCGGGTGCTGGTGGACCGCCTGTGGCCCCGGGGGGTGAGCAAGGAGGACGCCCGCTGGGACGAGTGGCTGCGGGACATCGCGCCCTCGACCGACCTGCGCCGCTGGTATCACCATGATCCGGACCGCTTCACCGAGTTCCGCCGCCGTTACGTCGCCGAGCTGGGCGACCCCGACCACCACTCCGCCGCCGAGCATCTGCACGACCTGGCGGCCCACGGCAGGCTCACGCTGCTGACGGCCACCAAGGACGTGGACCACAGTGAGGCCGCGGTCCTCGCCGACTGGCTGAACCACGCCGGACGCTAGGCCCTGGCCCAGGGCGCGCGGCGGGCTCAGGTGCCAGGTTATGCGCCCCGCTCCCGTCCGGCCCGTCCACAGCGGCCACCGGGCCCGGACAGTAGAGTCCGCAGGACAGCACAGAGTCCGCAGGACAGCACGCAGCACGAGAATCCGGCAGTACTCCCGCCATCAGCCTGGAGGCACGCTCCGTGGTCGAGCCGCAGTCCGTGATCGCCCCGCCCGCCAGATCCGCCCTGTTCCTCGTCTGCACCATCGTCTCCGGTGGTGAGGCGGTCGTCCGCGATCTGCTCCCGGATGTGGCCGGGCTGAAACGGTCGGTGGGGTTCCGCGCCCCGGACGACGACCTCACCTGTGTCGTCGGCATCGGCTCCACCGCCTGGGACCGCCTCTTCGACGGCCCCCGCCCCCGCGAGCTGCACCCCTTCGTGCCGCTCACCGGAGCCCGGCACCACGCGCCCTCCACGCCGGGCGACCTCCTCTTCCATCTGCGCTCCCGGCGCATGGACCTGTGCTTCGAGATGGCCCAGCTGATCGGTGAGCGCCTCAGCGGCGCCGTCACGGTCGTGGACGAGGTGCACGGCTTCAAGTCGTTCGACGAGCGCGACCTGCTCGGTTTCGTCGACGGCAGCGAGAACCCGGAGGGGCGCCTGGCCCTGGACGCCGTCCACATCGGCGAGGAGGACCCGGACTTCGCGGGCGGCAGCTACGTCGTCGTCCAGAAGTATCTGCACGACCTCGCCGCGTGGAAGGCGCTGCCGGTGGAGGAGCAGGAGAAGGTCATCGGCCGCTCCAAGCTGGACAACGTCGAGATGCCCGACGACGTCAAGCCCGTCGACTCCCATGTCGCGCTCAACACCGTCACCGACGAGGACGGCACCGAACGCAAGATCGTCCGGGACAACATGCCCTTCGGACGCGTCGGCGAGGGCGAGTTCGGCACCTACTTCATCGGCTACGCCCGTACGCCCGCGGTGACCGAGCAGATGCTGCGGAACATGTTCCTCGGCGACCGGCCCGGCGTGCACGACCGGATCCTCGACTTCTCCACCGCGGTCACCGGCTGCCTCTTCCACGTCCCCACCGCCGACTTCCTCGACGACCCGCCGCCCCCGCCCGCGGTCACCGCCGTGGCGGAGGGCTCCCTGGGGATCGGCAGTCTGAAAGGAGCCTGATCCATGTCCACGCCCACCGCCATGACCAACCTCCACCGCGAACTCGCCCCGATCACGCCCGAGGCGTGGGCCCAGATCGAGGACGAGGCCCGCCGCACCTTCCAGCGCAACGTCGGCGGCCGGCGCGCCGTGGACGTGACCGGGCCCGAGGGACCGGCGCTGGCGGCGGTGGGCACCGGCCACCTCACCGCCATCGAGGCGCCCGCGCAGGGCGTGACCGCGCGGCTGCGCCAGGTGCAGCCCCTCGTCGAGCTGCGCGTCCCCTTCAAGGTCACCCGGGACGCGGTGGACGACGTGGAGCGCGGCGCGCAGGACTCCGACTGGCAGCCGGTGAAGGACGCGGCGCGCGCCATGGCGTTCGCGGAGGACCGTGCCGTCTTCGAGGGGTACGCGGCGGCGGGCATCGACGGGCTGCGCAGGCGCACCTCCAATCCGGTGGTGAGCCTGCCGGCGGAGCCGCGCGACTACCCGGACGCGGTCAGCCACGCCCTGACGACGCTGCGGCTGGCCGGGGTCGCCGGTCCGTACGCGCTGGTGCTGGGCGCCGACCCGTACACGGCGGTGAACGAGACGTCCGACCACGGCTACCCGATCGCCGCGCATCTGAGCCGGCTCCTGGACGGGCCGCCCATCTGGGCGCCCGCCGTGGACGGCGCCTTCCTGGTGTCCACCCGGGGCGGTGACTTCGAGCTGCGGCTCGGCCAGGATCTCGCGATCGGCTACACCGCCCACGACGCGCAGGCGATCGAGCTGTACTTCCGGCAGACGCTGACGTTCCTCGTCTACACGGACGAGGCCGTGGTGGCGCTCACCTCCTGAGGGGCCCGCCGCTCAGCCGTTGGGCAGGACCACCGCGCGCCCGTCGATGCGGCCCGCGTGCAGCCGTTCGTAGGCGAGCGGTGCCTCGTCGAGTGTGAAGGTCTCCGTGTGCACCGACAGCGCGCCGGAGCGGGCCAGGGCCAGCACCTCGGCGAGTTCACCGCGGCTGCCCCAGTACGGGGAGCTGACCGTGACCTCGTGCGGCAGCCGGCCGAAGCCGACGGGCAGCGCCCCGCCGCCGAGGCCGACGACGGAGATCTCGCCCTCGACGGCGGCCACGGCCCCTGCGGTGGCGACGGTCGGCGCGGCGCCGACGAAGTCGAACACGGCCTCGGCGCCCAGCCCGCCGGTCAGTTCGCGGACCGCGGCGGCGGCCCGCTCGTCGGACCTGACCGTCTCGTGCGCCCCGACCTCGCGGGCCAGCCGCAGCTTGTCCTCACTGATGTCGAGGGCGACCACCCGGGCCGGGGACAGCGCCCGCAGCAGCTGCACGGCGACGTGTCCGAGGCCGCCGGCGCCGATCACCACGGCGGTGGAGCCCGGCACGAGGCGGGGCAGCGCCCGCTTGACCGCGTGGTACGGCGTGAGGCCCGCGTCGGTCAGCGGGACCGCGGCAACCGGGTCGAGGCCGTCCAGCGGGACCAGGTGCCTGGCGTCGTCGACGAGCAGGTACTCGGCCATCGCGCCGGGGGCGCCGAGGCCGGGCGGGCGGATGCCGAGCGCGCCGGCGCGCAGGCAGTAGTTCTCCTTGCCCTCGGCGCACTTGGGGCAGGCGCCGCAGCCCCAGGGCCCGTACACGGCGACCTGGTCGCCCTCGGCGAGTCCGGTCACCCCGGCGCCGAGCGCCGCGACCGTGCCCACGCCCTCGTGGCCGAGGGTGAGCGGCAGCGGGAAGGAGAGCGCCTCGGCCGGGCGGCTCATCACGGCGATGTCGGAGTGGCACACACCGGCGGCGGTGACCTTCAGCAGGATCTGGCCGGGGCCGGGCTCGGGATCGGGGACGGTGACGACCTCGGGCGGGGCGCCGACGGTGCGGTACTGGAGTGCCTTCATGGAAGTTCCTTCCTCCTGTGGTCTGCGTGGCCCGGCGGGCTCAGACGGCGGTGTAGGCGCCGTCGACCAGGTGGTAGCCGCCGTGGACGTAGGAGGCGCGGTCGCTGAGCAGGAAGGCGATGAGTTCGGCGACCTCCTCGGCCCGGCCGAGGCGCCCGGCGGGGTGCCGTCCGACGAGGGCGCGGCGGGCGGTCTCCTCCATGCCGTCGAGCAGCGGGGTCTCGATGAAGCCGGGGCCGACCGCGTTGACGCGGATGCCGCGGGCCGCGTACTCGGCGGCGGCCGTCTTCGTCAGGCCGACCACGCCGTGCTTGGCGGCGACGTAGGCGGGGGAACCGGCGAAGCCGACGGAGCCGAGGATGGAGGCCACGTTGACGATCGCGCCGCCGCCGGCCGCCTCCAGCGCGGGCAGTTCGTAGCGCAGCGAGTAGAAGACGCCGTCCAGGTTGGTGCGGACGACCCGCTGGTAGGCGTCGATGTCGTAGGCGCCGGTCGGGGCGCTGGGGCCGGAGATCCCGGCGTTGTTCACGGCCAGGTGCAGGGCGCCGAAGGTGTCCTGCGCGAAGGCGACCGCCGCCTCGACGGACTCGGGCCGGGTGACGTCGGTGCGCACGGCGGCGGCCTCGACGCCCTCGGCGGCCAGCTCCGCGGCGGCCCGCTCGGCGCCCTCGGCGTCGTGGTCCGCGATGACGAGGCGCGCGCCGCCGGCGCCGAGGCGGCGGGCGGTGGCCAGGCCGATGCCGGAGGCGGCGCCGGTGACGAGGGCGGTGCGGCCGGCGAACTCGGTGGCGTGGCCGGGGGCGGGGTGCGCGGGGGTGGTGGTGCTCATGGTGTGCTCACTTGTCGGTGGTGCGGTCGGCGGCCGCGGTCACGGCCGCCGTGGTCAGGGCGTCGTAGGCCCGCTCGACGAGAGCGGCGAGGTCGGCGGCTCCCGTGGCGTGGTCCCCCGCCGTGCGCGCCCACTGGCGCAGCGCGGCGGTGAGGACCCCGGCGGCGGCGCCGACGACGACGGACGGGCGTACGTCCTGGGTGTCGTCGGTGCCGAGCCGGGCGGCGATGATCCGGATGGACTCCTCCTGGGCGTCGACCCGGACGCGTTCGTAGGCGGCGAACAGGGCGGGCTCGCGGTCCAGCAGGGCCAGCAGCCGCCGCATGTCCGGCCGGTCGTGCCAGGCCGGGTCCGTCCGGTCGGCGAGCCAGCCGCGGACGGCCGCGCGGTAGGCGAGCAGCGGCGGCTCGGCGGCCGGACGGGCGCGCAGCAGGGCGTTGATGCGGTCGCCGTCGCCGCGGACGAAGTCCAGGGCCGCGTCCTCCTTGCCGGTGAAGTTCCGGCTGAAGGTGCGGCGGGTGACGTCGGCGCGTTCCGAGATCGCCTCCACGGTGGTGTCGGCGAGGCCGCGTTCGAGGATCAGTTCCAGGGCGGCGGTGGCCAGCGCGTTCCGAGTCTGCCGGGCCTTGCGCGCGCGGCGGTCCTCGGGGGTTCCGGGAGCGCCGGTGCCGCCGGGGGCACCGCCGGTGCCGGGGCTGCCGGGGCTGCCGGGGTTGCCGGCCGGGTTGCTGCTGGGGGGCTGCGTCGCCGTCATGCCCCTCACCGTACACCCGTCATGTCCCAAGGGGACATGTGTCCCTGCGGGACATCTGCTGCCCCGGTCGTACGCCGTCCGAGACCGCCCGGCCCTACACCGTCTGAGACGGACGCGCCGTGGGTACTCGGCCGCCCGTCCTGCTGGCCCCCGGTCGAAGGGATGGTGGCCATGGCCGACGACACGAGCCGCGGCGTCCGCGAGGAGGCGCGTCCGGCGGATCCGCAGGCCCGCGCCCACGCGGATCCGGCCCCGGTGGGCCTCGCGGGTTTCGCGCTCACCACACTGCTCCTGTCCGTCATCAACACCGGTCTCCTCAAGGAGGCCGGCGGCATCCTCCCCGTGCTGGCCCTCGCGGCGTTCTACGGCGGACTCGCGCAGTTCGTCGCGGGGCTCTTCGAGTTCCGACGGGGCAACACCTTCGGCGCCACGGCGTTCATGTCGTACGGCGCCTTCTGGCTGACCTACTGGTGGCTGGTGCAGCATGTCGCCGGCGCCGGTGACGTGCACAACGCGCTCGGGCTCTATCTGCTCGGCTGGGGCATCTTCACCGCCTACATGGCGGTGGCCGCGCTGCGCGTCAGCGTCGCCGTGCTGGCCGTGCTCGTGCTGCTGACCGTGACCTTCGTCCTGCTGGCCGCCGGTGAGTTCCAGGGCGGTGCGGGGCCGTCCGCCCTGACCAAGGTCGGCGGCTGGTTCGGCATCGCGACGGGCCTGGTCGCCTGGTACGCGTCGGCGGCGGCCGTCGTCAACGCCACGCACCGGCGGACGGTGCTGCCGACCGGACCGCGCTGAGGGCCGGCCCCTGCGGCGGCGGGCCGCGCCGGCCCGCCGCCGGGGGTACCGCCCGGCCTATGCCACCGCCTCGCCGACCGGCTGCCCGGCGCGCCGCCCGGTGCCGTCCTCGGTGCCCCGCTCCGGCTGCTGCCGGGCGAACTGGGTGCGGTACAGCTGCGCGTAGCGGCCGTCCGCCGCCAGCAGCGCGTCATGGGTGCCGCGCTCGACGATCGTGCCCGCCTCCACGACCAGGATGAGGTCGGCGGTGCGGACCGTGGAGAGCCGGTGGGCGATCACCACGGCGGTGCGGTCCGCGAGGGCCTCGGTGAGCGCCTCCTGGACGGCCGCCTCCGAGGTGTTGTCGAGGTGGGCGGTGGCCTCGTCGAGGATGACGACCCGCTGGCGGGCCAGCAGCAGCCGGGCGATGGTCATGCGCTGGCGCTCCCCGCCCGAGAGCCGGTAGCCGCGCTCGCCGACGACGGTGTCCAGGCCGTCGGGCAGCGCGCGGACGAGGTCGTCGAGGCGGGCCCGGCCGAGCGCGTCCCACAGCTCCGCGTCGCTCGCGCCGGGGCGGGCCAGCAGCAGGTTGGCGCGGACCGAGTCGTGGAAGAGGTGGCCGTCCTGGGTGACCATGCCGAGCGTGGCGCGCAGCCCGGCGGCGCTCAGTTCGCGCACGTCCACGCCGCCGACGCGGACGGTGCCCTCGTCGGCGTCGTACAGGCGCGGCAGGAGCTGCGCGATGGTCGACTTGCCCGCGCCGGAGGAGCCGACCAGGGCGACGGTCTGCCCGGGTTCGGCGCGGAAGGAGACGCCGTGCAGGACCTCGGCGCCGCCCCGGGTGTCGAGGCTCGCGACCTCCTCAAGGGAGGCCAGGGAGACCTTGTCGGCGGAGGGGTAGCCGAAGCGGACGCCGTCGAACTCCACCGCGACCGGCCCGTCCGGCACCTCGCGGGCGTCCGGCCGCTCCTCGATCAGCGGCTTCAGGTCGAGCACCTCGAAGACGCGCTCGAAGCTGACCAGGGCGCTCATCACCTCCACGCGCGCCCCGGCGAGCGCGGTCAGCGGGGCGTACATCCGGGTGAGCAGCAGGGCGAGCGCGACGACGGCGCCCGGCTCCAGGGTGCCGCGCAGGGCGAAGTACCCGCCCAGGCCGTAGACCAGGGCCAGGGCCAGGGAGGAGACGAGGGTCAGGGCCGTGATGAAGACGGACTGCGCGGTGGCCGTGCGGACGCCGATGTCGCGGACCCGGCGGGCGCGGGCGGCGAACTCCGCCGACTCCTCCTCGGGGCGGCCGAAGAGCTTGACGAGGGTGGCGCCGGGGGCGGAGAACCGCTCGGTCATACGGGTGCCCATCGCGGCGTTCAGGGCGGCCGCCTCGCGCTGCATCCGGGCCATCCGGCTGCCCATCCGCCGGGCCGGGACCACGAACACCGGCAGCAGCGCCAGGGCGAGCAGGGTGATCTGCCAGGACAGGGTGAACATGACGGCGAGCGTGAGCACCAGCGTCACCAGGTTGCTCACCACGCCGGACAGGGTGTTGCTGAAGGCGCGCTGGGCGCCGATGACGTCGTTGTTGAGCCGGGAGACGAGCGCGCCGGTGCGGGTGCGGGTGAAGAAGGCGACCGGCATGCGCTGCACATGGTCGAACACGGCCGTGCGCAGATCGAGGATGAGCCCTTCGCCGAGGGCGGCCGACAGGCGCCGCCCGAGGATGCCGAGCGCGGCCTCGGCCACCGCGATCAGGGCGATGAGCAGGGCCAGGCGGACGACCTCGGACCGGTCGCCGCCGGAGACGATGGCGTCGACGACCCGTCCGGCGAGCACCGGGGTGGCGACGGCGAGCAGGGCCGTCGCCACCCCGAGGACGACGAACCGGACGATACGGCGGCGGTGGGGGCGGGCGAAGGCGCCGATGCGGCGCAGCGTCGCGCGGGCGAAGGGACGGCGTTCCTGCTCGGCGTTGAGCACGCTGTGCAGTTGCGTCCAGGCGGTGGTCTCCATGCTCATGGTGGAGAACCTAGGACCTCAAGTGTCGTTGAGGTCAACGCCCGGCCGGGGGAAGGGGGCGCGCGGCTCCGCACGGGCCGTGGGACGCGTGCTCCCCGGGCACCGGTCGTGTGCGCTCCGGGCCCCGGTCGCGTACGAACTACCCTGACGGATGGGGCAGGATGAGCGATCGCGCCGCCCTCGGACCGAGTGCCGCCCGGCGCGATCCCCGTAGCCCGGAAGCGAGCAGGTGACCACGTGACGCGACTTCACCCCAGGCCCTCGACGGCCCCCGTCCCCGCGGACCGCCGCAGCGGAGGCGCCCGGTGAACCGCGACGTGAGCCTGGACGACGTGTTCCTCGCGGGAAGCTCCCTGGCCGCCGGTGTGGTGGTGGCCTTCCTCTCGCGGACCCTGCTGCTGTGGCTGGCCCGGCACGCCAAGCGGACCCGCTGGAGCGGTGACGACGTCATCGTGGACGCGCTGCGCACGGTGGTGCCCTGGGCGGCCATCGCGGGCGGCGCCGCGGGCGCGGCGACGGCGCTGCCGCTGGCCCGGGTGAGCCGCCACCATGTGAACCAGGCGCTGACGGTGTTCCTGATCCTCGTCGTCACCCTGTCGGCGGCGCGCGTGATCTCCGGGCTGGTGCGCACGCTCACGCAGTCCCGCTCCGGAGTGGCCGGATCGGCCACGATCTTCGTCAACATCACCCGGATCCTGGTGCTGGCGATCGGCTTCCTGGTGATGCTCCAGACCCTCGGCATCTCCATCGCGCCGCTGCTCACCGCGCTGGGCGTGGGCGGTCTCGCGGTCGCGCTCGCCCTCCAGGACACCCTCGCCAACCTCTTCGCCGGGGTCCACATACTGGCCTCCAAGACCGTCCAGCCGGGCGACTACATCCGGCTGAGCACCGGCGAGGAGGGCTATGTGGAGGACATCAACTGGCGCCAGACGACCGTGCGCCAGCTCTCCAACAACCTGGTCGTCATCCCCAACGGGCAGCTCGCCCGCACGAACATGACCAACTTCAGCCGCCCCGAGCAGCGGCTGACGATCCTGGTGCAGGCCGGGGTGGGCTACGACAGCGACCTGGAACATGTCGAACGGGTGACGCTGGAGGTGGTCGCCGAGGTGATGCACGAGATCACCGGCGCCCTGCCGGAGCACGAGCCCGCGCTGCGCTTCCACACCTTCGGGGACTCCCGGATCGGTTTCACGGTGATCCTCGGCGTCGGCGAGTTCAGCGACCAGTACCGGATCAAGCACGAGTTCATCAAGCGGCTGCACCGGCGCTACCGCCGCGAGGGCATCAGCATCCCGGCCCCGGCCCGCACGGTGACGCTCCAGCCGGACCCGGTGGTCGTCCCCCGCCCGCGCGGCTCCGAGGACGGCGCGGTCTCCGCCTGAGCCGGTTCTTGGCGCGGACCCCTGTCGAGCCGGGCCCGATCACGAGATATCTTGATGTCGAGCAATGTTGCAGACGTGGAGCGGAGCACCGGTGACTGACTCGACCATCATCTACACACACACTGACGAGGCCCCGGCCCTGGCGACGTATTCCTTCCTGCCGGTGGTCCGGGCGTACGCCTCGCAGGCGGGTGTGGCCGTGGAGACCCGTGACATCTCGCTGGCCGGGCGCATCATCGCGGTGTTCCCGGAGTACCTGAGCGAGGACCAGCGGATCCCCGACGCGCTGACCGAGCTGGGCGAGCTGGCCAAGACGCCCGAGGCCAACATCATCAAGCTGCCGAACATCTCGGCGTCCATCCCGCAGCTCAAGGCCGCGATCGCCGAGCTGCAGGGCCAGGGCTACGCGCTGCCGGACTACCCGGACGACCCGAAGAGCGACGAGGAGCGCGACATCCGCGCCCGCTACGACAAGATCAAGGGCTCCGCGGTCAACCCGGTCCTGCGCGAGGGCAACTCCGACCGCCGCGCCCCCGCCTCGGTGAAGAACTACGCCAAGACCCACCCGCACCGCATGGGCGCCTGGACCGGCGAGTCCAAGACGAACGTGGCGACCATGGGCGCCGACGACTTCCGCTCCACCGAGAAGTCCGTCGTCATCGCCGAGGACGGCGCGCTGCGCATCGAACTGAAGGGCGACGACGGCTCCACCACCGTGCTGCGCGAGTCGGTGCCGGTCCTCGCGGGCGAGGTCGTCGACGCCTCCGTGATGCGGGTCGCCGCGCTGCGCGAGTTCCTGACCGAGCAGGTCGCCCGCGCCAAGGCGGAGGGCGTGCTGTTCTCCGTGCACCTGAAGGCCACCATGATGAAGGTCTCCGACCCGATCATCTTCGGCCACGTCGTCCGCGCCTTCTTCCCGAAGACGTTCGCGAAGTACGGCGAGGCCTTCGCCGCCGCGGGCCTGACCCCGAACGACGGCCTGGGCGGCATCCACAAGGGCCTGGAGAGCCTGCCGGAGGGCGCCGAGATCAAGGCGTCCTTCGACGCCGAGCTGGCCGAGGGCCCGGAGCTGGCCATGGTCGACTCCGACAAGGGCATCACCAACCTGCATGTGCCCTCCGACGTGATCGTGGACGCCTCCATGCCGGCCATGATCCGCACCTCCGGCCACATGTGGGGCCCCGACGGCCAGGAGCACGACACCCTCGCGGTGCTGCCGGACTCCTCCTACGCGGGCGTCTACCAGGCCGTGATCGAGGACTGCCGCGCCCACGGCGCCTACGACCCCTCGACGATGGGCTCGGTGCCGAACGTCGGTCTGATGGCGCAGAAGGCCGAGGAGTACGGCAGCCACGACAAGACCTTCGAGATCCCGGTCACCGGCACGGTCCGCCTGGTCGACCAGGCCGGCAACGCGGTCCTGGAGCAGGCCGTCTCGGCCGGTGACATCTTCCGCGCCTGCCAGACCAAGGACGCGCCGGTCAAGGACTGGGTGAAGCTGGCCGTCACCCGCGCCCGCGCCACCGGCGACCCGGCCGTCTTCTGGCTGGACGAGACCCGCGCGCACGACGCCAACCTGATCGCCAAGGTGAAGCAGTACCTGCCGGAGCACGACACCGAGGGCCTGGACATCCGGATCCTGGCCCCGGAGGAGGCGACCAGGCTGTCGGTGGAGCGCATCCGCCGCGGCGAGAACACCATCTCCGTCACCGGCAACGTGCTGCGCGACTACCTGACCGACCTGTTCCCGATCCTGGAGCTGGGCACCAGCGCCAAGATGCTCTCGGTGGTCCCGCTGATGGCGGGCGGCGGCCTCTTCGAGACCGGCGCCGGCGGCTCCGCGCCCAAGCACGTGCAGCAGCTGGTCAAGGAGAACTACCTGCGCTGGGACTCCCTCGGCGAGTTCTTCGCCCTGGTGCCGTCCCTGGAGCAGTACGCCGAGGCCACCGGCAACACCCGTGCCAAGGTCCTCGCCGACACCCTCGACCGGGCCACGGCGACCTTCCTCAACGAGGACAAGTCCCCCACCCGTCGCGTCGGCGGCATCGACAACCGCGGCAGCCACTTCTACCTCTCCCTGTACTGGGCGCAGGAGCTGGCCCGGCAGACCGACGACGCCGACCTGGCCAAGGCGTTCGCGCAGCTCGCCGAGACCCTCGCGGGCAGCGAGCAGCAGATCGTCGACGAGCTGAACGCCGTCCAGGGCGAGCCGGCCGACATCGGCGGCTACTACCAGCCCGACCCGGCCAAGGCCGCCGCGGTGATGCGTCCTTCGGCCACCTGGAACGAGGCCCTGGCCGCCCTGAGCTGACCCGGACGGTGCCCCGGACCCGGTGGTCCGGGGCACCGGTACCCCGCCCGCCCCGGCCGGTCCCGTACCGGCCGGGGCGGCGGCGTCACCAGTCGCGGGGCGCGATCAGCTCCTCCGCGTCGGCGTCCGTGAAGCCGTATGCCTGGGCGACGAACCAGAAGTCCTCCGCTATCTCCTCGCGGGCCACCGTCTCGATCTCGCTGCCCGCCGCCTCGAAGTCGTCCTGGAGACCGTTGAACTCCTCGGTCGCCGCGTGCGTCAGCGCGTACAGCGCGGCCAGGTCCGCGGGCCGCTCCGCCTCGATGCGCTCGCACAGCCGCACCAGCACCGCCCGGCCCAGGTCCACGACCGGGTCCGGGTAGTAGTCGCTGCGGTACAGGTTCTTCAGGAACGCGTGGTCGAGCACGCGCTGGTCGGTGACGGGCATGGCGCTCCCCTCCCCCGGCCCCCGGCCTTGTCGCGGGGGCCTCGGCGATGTGACGGCTCCGATCCTGCCGCACACCACTGACAACCCTGCCGCACGCCACCGACAGCGCCCCGGCACCGGCCCGCCGGCCTGGTCCGCCGACCCGGTCCGCCCCGGTGCGCGCCCGCCGGGCGCCGCACGGCTGGAGCACTCCCACGCGACAAGCGGCCCGGCCGCGGTGAGGGTGGATGTATGACGCAGGAGATCACCACGCCCTCACCCGACCGGGTGGCTCCGCGGCCTGCCGCCCGGGTCGTGCCGATCACCGTCGAACCGCCGGCCCCGGCTCCGGCCCCGCCGCCCCCGATACGCGAGTGGCCCGCCCTGGACCTGGACGGGCCGGAGTTCGACCCGATACTCGCCGGCCTGATGCGCGAGGGCCCGATCACCCGGATCCGGCTGCCCCACGGCGAGGGGTGGGCCTGGCTGGCCACCCGGCACGACGACGTGAAGCTGATCACCAACGACCCCCGGTTCAGCCGTACCGAGGTCACCCGGCGTCAGGTGACGCGGCTGGCCCCGCACTTCAAACCGCGCCCCGGCTCCCTCGCCTGGGCCGACCAGCCCGACCACAACCGGCTGCGCAGGCCGATCGCCGGCGCCTTCACCGTCGGTGCCATGAAGCGGCTGCGGCCCCGCGCCCAGGAACTGCTGGACCCCCTGGTGGACGCCGTGCTGCGCGACGGGCCGCCCGCCGACCTGGTGGAGCGGGTCCTCGAACCGTTCCCCATCGCGGTGGTCGCCGAGGTGATGGGGGTGAGCGAGTCCGACCGCGAGCAGGTCCACACCTGGACCCGGCAGATCATCTCGATGTGCGGGGGCGCGGAGGCCGCAGACCGCGCCAAGGAGGGCATGTACGGCTGGATCGCCGCGACCGTCCGGGCCCGCCGGGACAGCACCGGCGAGGACGTGCTGTCCCGGCTCGGCGCGGCCGTGGGCCGGGGCGACATCAGCGAGGAGGAGGCGGTGGGCCTGGCCGGGCCGCTCCAGATCGGCGGTGAGGCCGTCACCCACAACGTGGGGCAGATGCTCTACCTGCTGCTGACCCGGCCCGAGCTGATGGCCCGGATGCGGCAGCGGCCCGACGAGCGCGGCCCGGTCCTGGAGGAGCTGCTGCGCCACATCCCGCACCGCAGCACCGTGGGCCTGGCCAGGATCGCCCTGGAGGACGTCGAACTGCGCGGAGTGCGCATCGCGGCGGGCGACCCCGTCTACGTCTCCTACCTGGCCGCCAACCGCGACCCGGCCGTCTTCCCCGCCCCGGACACCATCGACCCGGACCGGGACCCCAATCCGCATCTGGCCTTCGGCAACGGGCCGCACTACTGCACCGGCGCCGTCCTCGCCCGGCTCCAGACCGGACTGCTCGTCGACACCCTGCTCGACCGGCTGCCCGGTCTGCGGCTCGCGGTGCCGGCCGACCAGGTCGCCTGGCGCCGCAGGACGATGATCCGCGGCCCGCAGAGCCTCCCCGTCACCTGGTGAGGAGCGCCCCGCGGGCGCTCAGGCCCGCAGCCACTCGGTGACCACCACGTCCCCGCCCGCGTGCAGCCGCAGCGCGAACGGCCCGGCCGGCGGGGCCTGGGCGGCGAAGCGGCCCAGTTCGTCGGCGGTGAGCCGGGCACCGGCCCGCGGGCCGCTCAGCACCTCGATACGGGCCGGCTGCGGCGGCATCACCTGCCCCAGCAGACCGTCGCCGCTGACCTCCACGTCGACGGTCAGGTCACCGGCCTGGAAGGTCAGCATCCGCGGCACGTCCGTGGCGCCCCGGACCGGGATGGCGTCGACCAGCGAGTCGAAGGTCAGCTCGGCGATCCGGGCGTCCAGGTCGTGCAGGGCGAACGCCTCCACGGCGAGCTGGCGCAGACTGTCCGGGACCGGGTCGAGGACCGCGGCGGCCTGCCGCAGCTCCTCCTCCAGCAGCTCCTGCTCGGCCTCGCCGAAGTCGCCGCCGGCTCGGCCGTCGTCGTGCCCACCGGTGGTGTCGTGGTTACCGGCGTTGTCGTTCACGAAGTCCCCCGTGCGTCGAGTCGTGCGCGCAGCCGCCGCAGGCAGCGCTGGCGCAGAGGTCCGATACTGCCCACGGCGACGCCGAGAGCGGCCGAGACCTCCTGGTAGCTGGGCGGCGGCGAGGCCATCAGGACCCGCAGCAACTGGCGGCAGCGGTCGCCGAGTTTCTCGAACTCCTGCCACAGCCGGCGGATCCGCTCGCTCTGCGCGGCGGCCTCCTCGGCGTCCAGCAGCGACTGCTCCGGCGTCCCTTCCTCGCTAACCCGGTCGAGCAGCTGCGGATCGTCGGTGACGGTGAGCCGGCTCAGGCTGCGGAGCGTCCTGAGGCACTCGTTGCGCGCGGTGCTCGCCAGCCAGGACCCGGCCTTCTCGGGCTCCCGGATCCGCCCCAGGTGCTGGGCGAAACGGAACCATACCGTCTGATACACCTCGTGCCCGTCGGCGTCGGAGAGCCGGTGCGCGCGCACCACCGACCAGACCAGCGGGCTCAGGCCCTCCACCAGCGCCTTCCAGGCGGCCGCGTCACCGTCGACCGCCGACTGGACGAGCGCCCCGACATCTGCACGGTCCACCGACTCACCCCTCGTGTACGGCCTGTCATCGTACGCCGTGGAGGGAAGGGTTCCGATGCTCATACCGGCGGCGCCAGCCGCTGGACGGGCACCGGGCGCCAGGTGGGCGGGCGCAGCGCCGGTACATGCGCCCCGCGCACCTCGGCGTACTGGGCGTGGGAGGCGAGGAGTTGACGGCGGGCGGCTCTGGGATCGCGCTCCTTGTGGGCCGTCATGTGGGCGGCGACCATACCGGCGGCCACGGGGGTGGCGAACGAGGTGCCGCTCCAGTGCGCGTACCCCTCGAACATCACCTGGTCCGGTTTGTCCGGGGAGTTGTCGCCGTCCACGCTCAACAGGCCCGCGTGCGGCGGTGACTGGCAGGTGCAGGCGTAGTGGAAGCCGAACCGGCAGGCGTCGTAGGTGGAGTGCTGGTAGACGTAGGGCACGGGCGTCTCGAAACCGGTGAGGACGCTGGTGAGCCGCTCGCCGGGGGCGTACGCCTTCACCCAGTGGCCGTGGTTGCTGAAGCAGGCGCCGTGCTCGCCGTCGCCGCGCAGCGCGCCGACCGACAGCACCGCGTCGGCGTAGCCGGGCAGGTCGGCGTAGGCGGCGGGCCAGAACGGCGTGGCGCTGGCGTTGTTGCCCGCGGCGGCGACCAGGAGCGTGCCCCGGGCGCGCAGTTCCCGCATGAAGGCGTCCACGCCGAGCAGGCCGTCGAGGCGGCCGTTGGAGGTGCCCGCGGAGAGGCTGATGATGTCGGGCCAGCCGCCCGCGTCGACGGCCTCGAACAGCCGGTGCCCGAAGTCGGACTCCAGTACCGCCCCGGCGTCGTCGAGGGTGCTGCGGACGGTGATGTCGGTGTTGGGCGCGACGGCGGCGAGGAGCCCGGCGATGAACGTGCCGTGGCCGACGTACTGCCGCAGGACACCGTCGTGGGTCTCCTCGACCTGGCGGTCGCCGCGCACATGGCCGAGCAGCGGGGCGTCCGCGTGGTCGTGCATGAGCCCGGTGTCGACGACGAGGACGGCCACGGCGGTGTCCGGGTCGTGCGGGGTGCTCTCGGGCGCGGGGTTCATGCGGGCGGTGCGCGGTGCGGGCACCGGCTCGTCGCCGGGGCAGGCGTTGACCGCGATGGACACCACGTGGTTGCGGCTGACCAGGCGCCGGCCGGCGCGTCCCTCGTGTTCGCGCAGGGCGCGCAGGGCGTGCGCGACGGCGAGGTCGCCGCCGCCGTCGCCGTGCCCGGGGTCGCCGACCTGGATCCGGGTGACGCCGGTGCGGTTGGTCTCCGGACCCGCCCGGCGCACCCGGTCGGCGGTCAGCTCGGGCGCCGCCGTGAAGTGGGTGCGCACGGTGTCCTCGACGAGCCGGGCCTCCTCGCCGTCGCGGGCGAGGACCACCCCTTTCTCGTACAGGAACTCCGCTGAGTCGTCCGGGCCCAAGGCCAGCGGGACGCCGGGCATCGAGCGCTGGATCTGCGCGAACTGCTCGTGGAAACGCTGTGGTGCCATGGCGCGCGTGTCCTCCCGTCGGGACGGTGGTCGTCAGTCAGAGCCGCCGGGTCCGCGTCTGATACAGCCGCGGCGGCGCCGCGGCCCGGGGACGCGGTTCCGGGTCCACTTCCGGACCACTACCATCCGGGGGGTGACTGCGGGAAGCGATACGGTGCTCGACCTGCTGCCTTTGGTGTTCGCCGACCCCGGCGAGGCACTGGCGCGGGCCCGCGCGCTGCTCGACGCCCGGCCCGCGCCGCTGCACGCGTCGGTGGCGCATCAGGTGATCGGGATCTGGCAGCGGGACTTCGGCGATCTGCGCCTGGCGCTGCGGCATCTGCGCCGGGCCCGGGACCTGGCGGCGCGGGCGGAGTCGGCCGAGCGGGAGGCCGATGTGCTGGCCACGCTCGGGGTCGCGCTGGTGCACGCGGGCCGCACCCGGCAGGGCCTGGCCGCGTTCGAGCGGGGCGTGGCGCGCGGCACCGGGCACACCCGGGCACGGGTCAGATACCGGCGGGCGTACGTGTGGTGGGTGCTGGGCCGGCACCGGGAGGCGCTGGAGGACGTACGCCGGGCCGTGGGGGTGCTGCGCCAGGCCGGTGATGTGATCTGGACGGCGCGGGCGCTGACCCTGCGGGCCACCGTGCATCTGGCGCTGGGCGCGGTGGAGCGGGCCGACGCCGACTTCACGGCGGCCGAGGCGCTGTGGGACACCACCGACCAGGAGCACGACAAGGCGGACGCGGTGGAGAGCCGCGGCCTCGCCGCGTTCCGGCAGGGCGACGTGCCGGCGGCGCTGCGGCTGCTGGACGAGGCCGAGGAGCGGTACGCCAAGCTGGGCACGCCCACCTTCATGCTGGACATCCGGCGCTGCGAGGTGCTGATGGCGGCCGGTCTCGCGCCCGAGGCGCTGGCCGAGGCGGACACGGCGATCGCCGAACTGGACCGGCTCGGCGGGCAGTCGACCCGCAAGGCGGAGCTGCTGCTCGTCGCGGCGCGCGCGGCGCGGCTGGCCGGCGACCCGGACACGGCGATCGCGCGGGCGGCGGTGGCGGTGCGGCTGTTCGCCGCGCAGCGGCGCGCCTGGTGGGCCACGCACGCCCGGCTGGTGCTGATCGAGGCGCGGGCGGCGACCGGGCGCCGCTCGGGGCGGCTGGTCGCGGACGCGGCGGCGGTGGCCGAGCGGCTGGCCGCCTTCGGTTCCCCGGCCGCGCCGCAGGCGTCGCTGCTCGCGGGCCGGATCGCGCTGGCCCTGGGCCGGTCCGAGGAGGCGGAGCGGCATCTGGCGGTGGCCGCGCGCAGCAGGCGCGGCGGACCGCCGCTGGCGCGGATGAACGGCTGGGCGGCGCAGGCGCTCAGGGCACGGGCGGCCGGGTCGGACCGGGGTGTCCTGGAGGCGTGCCGACGCGGCCTCGACGTGCTCGACGACCACCGGATGACGCTGGGCGCCTCCGAGCTGCGGGCCCGTGCCACCGCGCAGGGCGCCGAACTGGCCGCGCTGGCCCAGGAGGCGGCGCTCGCGTCGGGCGGTCCGAGGAGGCTGCTGGTGTGGAGCGAGCGCTGGCGGGCGACGGTGCTGACCGCGCCGCCCACCCGGCCGCCCGCCGATCCGGCGCTGCTCAGCTCGCTGACCGCGTTCCGGGAGATCGCGGCCCGTGCCGAGGAGGCCCGGCAGGACGGCCATCCGGTCCCGGCGCTGGAGCGCGAACAGCGGCGTCTGGAACGGGAGATCCGCTCCCGTACGCTGCATCTGCGCGGGGAGGCGCCAGGGGGCGGCGACCGCTTCCGGCCCGCCCGGCTGCTGGAACGGCTGGACGAGGGCTGGCTGGTCGAGCTCGCGGTGCTGGACGGGCGGGTGCAGGTGCTGCTGTGCGGCCAGGGGCGGGTGCGCCGGTTCGAGGCCGGGCGGCTCGCGGACGCGGTGGCGGAGGCCGAGCACGTGCAGGCGGGGCTGCGGCGGCTGGCGCACCCCGGCGCGGCGGCCCGGCTGCCGCTGGTGGAGGCGGCGGGCCGCCGGCTGGAGGAGATCCTGCTCGGTCCGGCCGTACGGCAGCTCGGTCCCGGCCCGGTCGTGGTGGTGCCGCCGGGTTCGCTGCACCGGGTGCCGTGGGCGCTGCTGCCGTCGCTGCGCGAGCGGGTGCTGAGCGTGTCGCCGTCGGCGAGCAGCTGGCTGCGGGCCCGGGAGACCGCGCCGCCGCCGGTGGGCCGTCCGGTGCTGGTGCGCGGCCCCGGGCTGGCGTCGGGCGGCGCGGAGGTGCCGGAGCTGGCCGCTCGCTACGGCAGGGCGACCGTGCTGGAGGAGGGCGGCGCGCATGTGTCGCGGGTGCTGCGGGAGCTGGACGGCGCGGCGCTCGCGCACATCGCCGCGCACGGCACGTTCCGTGCCGACAGCCCGCTGTTCTCGTCGCTGACCATGGCGGACGGGCCGCTGATCGTGCACGACTTCGAGCGGCTGGACCGCAGCCCGTACCGGATCATCCTGTCGTGCTGCGACACGGCGCGTCTCGCCTCGGTCGGCGCGGACGAACTGCTCGGCCTGGTGACGGCGTTGCTGCCGCTGGGCACGGCCGGGGTGGTGGCGTGCAGCGCGCCCGTCAACGACGAGGCGGTGGTGCCGCTGATGCTCGCGCTGCACAAGGGTCTGGGGGCCGGTCTGTCGCTGGCGGAGGCGCTGCGCGACGCGCGGGGGGCCGTCCCGGGCGACGCGACGCATCAGGCGACGGGGTGGGCGTTCTCGGCGTTCGGCGCGGCCTGAGCCGGGCCGGGCCCGCGCGGCCCGGCCCGCCCCGGTGGCCGGGGGCCTCAGCCGGATCTGCGGCTCCACTCCCGGGCCAGCAGCTCGTAGGACCGTACGCGGGCGCCGTGGTCGTGGGTGATGGTCGTGACGAGGAGTTCGTCGGCGCCGGTGGCGTCGCGGAGCTGTTCGAGCCGGTCGGCGACGTGGGCCGGGGTGCCCACGAACCGGGTGTCGACGCGGTCGCGCACCAGGTCCTCGTCCTCCTCGGTCCAGGGCAGGGCGCGGGCCTCCTCGGGGGCGGGGTAGGCGATGGCGCCCTCGGCGGTGCGGATGCTGCGCACCCAGGGCCCGTAGCCGGCGGCGAGGTGGCGGGCGGTGGCGTCGTCCTCGGCGACGACGACGTCGGCGGAGACGCTGACGTAGGGCTTGTCGAGGACGTCGGAGGGCTGGAAGGCGGCCCGGTAGCCGTCCACGGCCTCCAGTACGGTGGCCGGGCTGACGTGGTAGTTCGCCGCGAAGCGCAGTCCGCGCGCGCCCGCCTCCCGGGCGCTCGGTCCGCCGCTGCTGCCCAGGATCCACACCTGGAGGTCGGCGCCCTCGCCGGGCACCGCGTGCGCCTCGACGCCGTCCGCCGAGCGGTAGGTCCCGGCCAGCAGGGCGAGGATGTCGTCGAGCTGGTCGGGGTACTCCTGGGGTTCGGCGCCGGGGAGCAGCAGCAGGTTGCGTTGCAGGGCGATGCGGGGCGAGCCGAGCAGCGACTCGAAGGAGAAGCGGCGCGGGACGAGCAGGCCGCCCGGGGCGCGGCCGTCGACGACGGGGGTGGCGTCCGGTGCCGGGGTGTCCGGTGCGGGCGCGGGGCGTCCGCCGGAGCGGCCGAGGCCCAGGTCGAGGCGGCCGGGGTGCAGGGCGTCGAGCAGCCCGAACTCCTCGACCGTGGACAGGGCGGTGCGGTGGCCGAGCTGGACGGCGCCGGAGCCGAGCCGGATGGTGGAGGTGGCGGCGGCCGTCAGCGCGAGCAGGACGGCGGGCGAGGTGCCCGCCACGCCGGGGTTGAGGTGGTGTTCGGCGAACCAGTAGCGGGTGTAGCCGAGGCGTTCGGTCTGCCGGACGAGGTCGAGGGAGTTGCGCAGGGCGTCGGACGCGGTGGCCCCGGAGGGTACGGGGACCAGGTCGAGGACGCCGAGGGGGGTGCCGAGGGACACGGGTGGGCTCCTCAGTGGTCGGCGGGTACGGGCCGGGACTTCTGCCGGGCACCGGACGGCGCCCAGGGGAAGGGCGGGTCGGGGATGCTCCGGCGCAGGACGGGCGCGACCTCGCTCTGGAACAGTTCGAGCGAGTCGCGGTGCTGGGTGTCGGTGAGTCCGCCCGCGTCGGCCTGGACGTGCTGCACGGTGTGCCCGAACCGCTCGTGGTAGCGGTGCACCTTGTCGATGACCTGCTGGGGGCTGCCGATGAGCGCCGAGGAGCGGGCGGCGAAGTCCTCCAGCGTCCCGAAGACGACGGGCAGGCCGGTGCGCTGCTGGAAGGCGAGGTTGCTCTCGAACACCGGCCGGTAGGCGGCCAGCGCCTCCTGGGTGGTGCGGGCGACGTACAGGCCCGCCGAGCCCGCGCCGACGGCGATGTCCGCCGGGTCGTGGCCGTGGTGCTCCCAGCGTTCGCGGTAGTGGCGGACGAGTTCGGCGTAGGGCTCGATGGGGTGGGTGACGTTGGCGGAGAACAGCGGGTCGCCGTAGCGGGCGGCCAGGTCGACGCTCTCCTTGCTGGTGGCGCTGCCGTGCCAGACGCGGACGGGCCGCTGGTAGGGGCGCGGCCACACCTCGGCGTCCTTCAGCGGGGGCCGGAAGCGGGTGTCGGCGGTGACCTTGTCCTGCCGCCACAGGGTGCGGAACACCTCGTAGCTCTCGGCGTTGCGGTCCCACTGGTCCTCGGGCGTGACCTGGAACAGGTCGCGCTGGGCGGAGCCGTTGCCCTTGCCGATGATGAGGTCGAGCCGGCCCTCGGCCAGGTGGTCCAGGGTCGCGTAGTCCTCGTAGGCGCGGACCGGGTCGAGCAGGCTGAGGGTGGTGACGGCGGTGAAGAGCCGGATCCGCCGGGTGAGCGCGGCGAGGTGGCCGAGGACCACGGTGGGCGCGGAGGAGAGGAACGGCCGCTCGTGCCGCTCCCCCACGCCGAAGCCGTCGAAGCCGAGTTCCTCGGCGAGCACGGCGTTGTCCAGGACCTCGCGGAAGCGGTCGTGGGTGGACTTGAGGACGCCGGTGACCGGGTCCGGGCGGTGCACGATCAGGGTGATGGCGAGGAACTTCACGACGCCACCCGCTCTTCTCTCGCGTGGTCCGGGTGGGCGAGGCCGAGGTGGTCGCGCAGGGTGGTGCCCTCGTAGTCGGCGCGGAAGACGCCCTTCTCCTGGAGGAGCGGCACGACCTTGTCGGCGAACGGGTCGAGGCCGCCGGGGGTGATGTGCGGCACGAGGATGAAGCCGTCGCAGGCGTCGGTCTGGACGAACTCGTCGAGGGTGCGGGCGACGGTCGCGGGGGCGCCGACGAAGGTCTGCCGGTTGCCGGTGTTGATGACCAGGTCGCGGATGGACCAGCCGTTGGCGGCGGCCAGTTCGCGCCACTCACGGGCGGTGGCCAGCGGGTCCCGGTACATGCGCACCTGGGCCCGGCCGCGCGCGATGTGGTCCCCGCCGGTGTCGGGGTCGAGGTCGGGCAGCGGGCCGTCCGGGTCGTACGCGGACAGATCGCGGTTCCAGACGAACTCCAGGTGCTTGAGGGCGGTGGCGCCGCTGACCTGCTGCCTGCGGACCTCGCGGGCCAGTTCCTCGGCCTCGGCGTCGGTGTCGCCGAGCACGAAGGTGGCGGCGGGCAGGATGAGCAACTGGTCGCGGCGGCGGCCGTACTTGGCCAGGCGGCCCTTGACGTCCTGGTAGAAGGACCGTCCCTCGGCCAGGGTGGCGTACCGGCTGAAGATGGCGTCGGCGCCGGACGCGGCGAACTCGCGGCCCTCCTCGGAGTCACCGGCCTGGAAGATCACCGGTCGGCCCTGGGGTGAGCGGGGCACGTCGAACTGGCCGTGGATGTCGAAGTGCTGCCCCTGGTGGACGAAGGCACCGGCCGTGGCGTCCCGCAGGAAGGTGCCGGTGACCGGGTCGGCGACGATCTCGTCGCCGTGCCAGGAGTCGAAGAGTTCGTTCGCGGTGGCCAGGAACTCCTCGGCGCGCGAGTAGCGTTCGTGCTGCGGGAGGAAGCCGCCGCGCCGGAAGTTCTCCCCGGTGAAGGCGTCCCAGGAGGTGACGACGTTCCAGGCGGAGCGGCCCGCGGAGAGGTGGTCGAGGCTGGCGAACTGGCGGGCCACCTCGTAGGGCTCGTTGAAGGTGGAGTTGATGGTGCCGGTCAGGCCGAGGCGGTCGGTGACGGCGGCCAGCGCGGCGAGGACCGTGAAGGTGTCGGGGCGGCCGACGACGTCCAGGTCGTAGATCTTGCCGCCCTGTTCGCGCAGGCGCAGTCCCTCGGCGAGGAACAGGAAGTCGAACTTGGCGCGTTCGGCGGTCCGCGCGAAGTGGGCGAAGGAGCTGAAGTCGATGTGGCTGCCGGCGGCCGGGTCGCTCCACACGGTGGTGTTGTTGACGCCGGGGAAGTGGGCGGCCAGGTGGATCTGCTTGTGCGGCTTGCTCATGGCGTGCGGTTCCTCCGGCTCAGACGGTGGCGGCGGTGGCGTAGCGGTTGGCGGGGCGGGCCAGGCCCAGGTGCCCGCGCAGGGTGCCGCCCTCGTAGGAGCGGCGGAAGCGGCCGCGGCGCTGGAGTTCGGGGACGAGGTCCCGGGTGATGCGGGGCAGGTCGTGCCCGAGGACGGCCGGGCGCAGCCGGAAGCCGGTGAGGCCGCCGGTGGCCAGCTCCTCCAGCAGATCGGCCAGTTGTGCGGCGGTGCCGGTGAAGATCCGGGCGTCGCTGGTGTACTCGGCGCCGTCGAGGGTGTCGAGGCGTTCCTTGCGGGCCGTTGCCCGGTCCGGGTCGTCGTCCAGGAGGACCACGAGGTCGCCGAAGACGTGCAGCGGCTGGTCCGCGCGGCCCGCGGCGCGCTGTTCGGCGCGGATCTCGGTGACGATCGCGCGGGCGTCGGCGGCGTCGCGCGGGGTGACGTAGCCGATGTCGGCCTGGCGGGCGACGAGCCGGTACGGGACCGTCTGGTGGGCGAGGGCGCTGACGATCGGCTGGCCCTGCGGCGGGCGCGGGGTGATGGAGGGGCCCTTGACGCTGAAGAAGCGGCCCTCGAAGTCGATGTAGTGCAGTTTGCCGCGGTCGATGAAGCGGCCGGTGGCGACGTCGCGGATCTCGGCGTCGTCCTCCCAGCTGTCCCAGAGCCGGCGGACGACCTCGGTGTGGTCGGCGGCCTCGTCGAACAGCTCGGAGATCCGCTCCTGCCCGGCCGGGCTGCGCAGGCTCTCCAGGGTGATCGGCGGGAAGGTGCGGCGACCGAAGTGGGCGGCCTCGTGCGGGCGGGGCGTGATCTGCACGCGCAGCCCGGCCCTGCCGCCGCTCACATGGTCGAGCGTCGCGATCGCCTTGGATATATGGAACGGCTCCGTGTGGGTGGCCACTACGGTCGGGACCAGACCTATGTGCTGGGTAAGGGGTGCGACGCGGGAGGCGATGAGTACGGCGTCCAGGCGTCCGCGGACCTGGTCGGTGCGGCCGTCCGGCTCACCGAAGCGTGAGGACTGCTGGCCCAGGCCGTCCTCGAAGGTCACGAGGTCGAGCAGGCCGTGCTCGGCCTCGGTGACGAGGTCGGCCCAGTAGCGGGCGGTGAACAGATCCTGGGGCCGGGAGACCGGCTCCCGCCAGGAGGCGGGGTGCCAGCCGGTGCCGTCGAGGGCCACGGCGAGGTGGAGTTCGCCGGGGTGCGCGGGCGGAGGCGGTGTCGTGGGCATGCGGGGTGCCTTTCTGGAGGGTGGGGCGGCGGCTCCGGGCCGCGTGCGGTGCGCGACGCTCCGGCCGGGGTCAGGAGTTGTCGAGGGGCAGGCCGGGCGGGTTGGTCTCGGACTTCGCCACGGCCTCGTCGGAGAGGTTCCAGGCGGCCAGCCAGCGGGCGTACTGCCCGTTGTCGATCAGGTGGTTGACGGCGTCGGCCAGCGGCTTGGCGAGGCCGCTGTCCTTCTTCGCGGTCGCCGCGATCAGGCCCTGGAGGCGCGCCCCGGCACCGGAGAAGGTGCCCGCGCTGCGGGTGGCGTGGGGCGTCTTCGCGCTCTGCGTGACGTGGTAGGAGACCCCGGGGTTGGGGCCGAAGTAGGCGTCGATCCGGCCGCTCGCCAGGGCCAGGTAGGTGCTGTTGCTGTCCTGGTAGTGCTTGACGGTGAGCCGCTTGCCCTCTCCGGCGAGCCGGGCCTGCCACTCCAGCAGGATCTTCTCCTGGTTGGTGCCGGAACCCACGGCCACGGTCTTCCCGGCGAGGGCGCGGTAGTCGCCGCCGAACGTCCACGTGCTCTTCTTCGGCACCTCGAAGGCGAGGTTGTCGCGCCGGTAGGAGGCGAACTCGTACTTCTTCTTGCGTTCCTCGGTGTCCGTGACGTTGGAGAAGGCCACGTCGGCCTTGCCGCTGTCGATGCCGACGAACATGTTCTCCCAGGTGAAGTTCTTCACCTCGGGCCGCAGGCCGAGCACCGCGGCCACCAGCCGGCCGAGGTCGGGTTCGGAGCCGGTGAGGGTCTTCTGGTCGCCGCCGACGTACTCCAGCGGCGGCGACCCCGCGGGCAGCGCGCCGACCGCGATGACGAGCGTGCCTCTCTTGCGTACGGCGGCGGGCAGTTCGGCGTTGAGGGACTTGACCTCGGGCACGTCGAGGACGGTCTGCCGGGCGGCGCCGTTGGACAGCCGCCCCACGGTGACCTTGCCCGCGGCGCCCTCGGTGGTGGTGGCGGCCTCACTGTCGCCGCCGCAGCCGGCGAGGGAGAGCGCGAGGGCGGCGGACGCGGTGCCGGCGGCGAGCCCGCGCAGGGTCCGGACGGGGAGACGGTGACGGGAGGTGGTCATGGCGGCTGTCCTTGTCGGGGTGGAGGCGGCGGTGGAGGCGACGGCGGCGGGAGGGTTCGGCTTCGGCTCCGGGGGCGACTTTGACGGGTGCGGGGCCGCGGGGCCCTCGGCGGTCATACGGCGGCTTCCTTGCGGAGGCGTTCGCGCAGGCCGGTGGAGTGGGCGCGCAACCGCTGGAGCGGGGTCGGCGGCAGGGCGCGCAGGGCGCCGCGGGCGTAGTGGCGCTCCACGTAGAACTGGGCGGCGGAGACGACGCTGGTGAGGATCAGGTACCAGGCGGTGACCACGAGCAGCAGCGGCACGATGTCGCCGGGGTAGGTGGAGCCCATGGTCTGCGCGGAGCCGAACAGGTCGAGCAGGGACACGTAGAAGACCAGGGAGGTGCTCTTGACCAGGCCGATCAGCTGGTTGACGTAGTTCGGGACGATGGAGCGCAGGGCCTGCGGCAGGACGATCCGCCAAAACCGGCGGAGCCGGGGCAGACCGAGGGCGGCGGCGGCCTCGTGCTGGCCCTGGGCGACGGAGAGCACGCCGCCGCGGACCACCTCGGCCGCGTACGCCGCCTCGTTGAGGCTGAGTCCGAGGACGGCGACGGCCATGTCGGTGGCGAGCCGGGACTCGTCGAAGCGGAAGAAGGCCGGGCCGAAGGGGATGCCGACGCTGAGCGTCTGGTACAGGGCGGAGAAGTTGTAGAGGAAGATCAGCACCACGATCAGCGGCACGGACCGCAGCGCCCACACATAGGTCCAGCTCACCGCGCGCAGCACCGGGCTGCGGGAGAGCCGGGCGAGCGCCAGGACGATGCCGCCGAGCAGGCCCAGTACGGCGCTGAGCGCGGTGACCTCCAGGGTGACCAGGAGGCCGTCGAGGATGGTGGGCCGCAGGAACCAGTAGCCGAAGCGGTCCCACTGGTAGAACGGGTTGGTGGCCAGTCCGTGTGCGAACTGGGCGATCAGCACCAGGACGACGGCGGTGGCGATCCACCGGCCGGGGCGGCGCGAGGGGCGCACCCGCAGGGCGGTGGGGGGCGTGGGCGAGGGGGCGGCGGCCGGCGGTGCCTCGGCGAGGGACACGGCGGCGCCAGGGGGTTCACTCATGGTGGGCTCCGGCGAGGTCGGACGCCCCTGGCCACGACGGCATTCGCTCGGGGCCGCGGCGGCGCACCACGGTGTCTCGGGGACCGCGGTGCGGGCGGCGCGGCGCACGGCGGCGCACGGCTGGCGTCAGGGCGGGGGCAACGGATCACCGCGGCAGCGGTGTTCGGCACGGGGCGAAGAAGCGGGCCGGGGGCCGTGGGCCGGAGACCGGAGAGGGTCGTCAGGCCCGGCGGCGGGCACGGCCCGGCGCGGTACACGCGGTACACAGTGCGCTGCTGACGCGCAGCAGATCGACGGCGCGGTCGGCCACCAGACGCTGGGCGGAGACCGGCGGGGAGGACGACGCGGAGGCCGGTACGCAGCCTCGGACGCGGCCTGTGGCCGTCCGGGGAGCTGCGTGCATGTCCGTCACCTGTCGCTTGTCGTCTGTGCCTGTTGCTTGTCGCTGGGCCTCGCGTCCGGGGCGTCCGGGGCGTCCGGTCCGGGGCACGGGTGGGCGCGTGTGCCGCATCCGTGACCATTCCGGGCCGTAAGTAAGTCAGTTGTCCGTCCGAAAGTCAACGCCGGTCCGTCACGTGGAACGGCCGGTGGAACGGTCGGTGGAACAGCCGGTGGGACGGCCGACCGGCAGCCTGTGGGACCGCCGGCATGACGCCTTGCGGGAACGCCGATGTGACGGCCCGTGGGACGGCCGGTGGGACGGCTCAGGGCCGGTGGACCCGGTGGGTGCCGTCCGCGTGGGCGGCCCAGTCCAGGATCTGGACGGCCGCGCCCGCGGCCTCCAGGCCCCGGCAGTGGGCCCGGTGGCGGCGGGCGATGCCGGCCGGGTCGAGGGCGGCGCCGAAGGCCGGGAGCGCGGTGAGGCGGCGGGCGTGGTCCCACAGGGCCGGGTGGTCGGCGATACGGTGCACCGCGCGGGCGTCGAGGTGGTGGCGGTGCACGAGGTCGAGCTGGACGAGGGTGACCCACAGCGTCACGTCGGCGCCGGTGAGCCCGTGGCCCGCCACATGGTCCCGGTCGGTCAGCCGGCGCTCCAGCACGTCCAGCGCACCGAGCAGCACACCGAGCGCCTCGGCCCGGTGGGCGGGGGCGGCGTCCGCCTCCCCGGCGCGCTGGGCGGCCTCCTCCACCTCCTGGGCGCACAGCCGCTCCACGGCCTCGATCGCGGCCTCCTCCGCGCTCGGGTACAGGGCCGCCCGGCCGTCGCCGAAGTACCGGTCCAGGTCACGGGCGATGTCGGGGGCGTGGGTGCTGACGATCCGTCCCGACCAGTCGTCGCTGAGCACCGGAGCGAGCGCCGGTCCCGGGTGGCGGTGCGCGCTCGCCTCGTACAGCGGGCGCAGGACCGCGTGACCGCCGTCCGGGCCGTCCGGCACCGCGGGCAGGACCGTCACCGGACAGCTCTCCCCGATGCCCAGCAGGCCGTGCACGACGGCGACACCCAGCCCTTGCGGACAGGCGGTGGACAGATGGAGCCGGTAGCGGCCGGGCACGGCGTAGTGGCCGCTGCGCGCGTCGCGCCCGATCCGGCCCCGGAAGGCGGGGACGGAGGCGCCGCGGGGGCCGGTGAGGTGGGCGGCGGTCTGCGGTGTGACGGACATGGGTCTCCCCGGGTACGGGCACGCGCGGACGCACGCGCAGCGGTGGCGGAGGCGGTGGGTGGCGGAGCGGCTGACGGCAGGGGGCGGGCGGCCGGGCGGCGGGCGGTCTGAGCCCGGCCCCCGCCCCGGACGTGGCGGGGGCCGGGCCGGGCCGAGCCGAGCCGGGACCGCGTCCGGCCGGTCGCGGGAGACCGCCGGACGGCACGAAGCCGTAGGACGGTACGAGCGCGGGGTGCCCGGTCGGCTCGGTCGGTTCGGGCGCGGTTCAGCCGGACAGCGACGACGGGCTCGTGGCGCGGCGCATGAGGCTCATGGCGCTGCACACGCGCAGCAGGTCGATGTGGCGGCGCGAGGTGAGCAGGGGCGAGGGCCGGGGCGTACGGCTCGCACGGCCGGTCACCGACTCAAGGCGCCTCATGATTCCCTACCTGTTCACTAGGGTTCCTCACTGGAGTGTCGGCCCACCCGGGGGCGCAGTCAAGGGGTCGTCCACCACCGGACGAGCGGAGCGTGCGCGGGCCGGTCCCGGAGGGGGCGGTGCGCCGCCCCGACTCCGCCCCGCACAGCCCCTCGACGCTCGGGCCGACCCCCGCGCGAATGGCGCGCGTTCAGGCCGTACGGACGCCCGCCGCCGCCCCGGCCGCGTGGGCCAGCGGAGGCGCGATGGCCTGTGCGTCCGCCCCTTCCCCGACCCACAGGGAGATGAACAGCGCGGCGGTCGCCTCCAGCAGCCCCGCCCGTTCGAGGCCGCCGCCCGCCAGGGGTTCGCAGCCCACGTCCCGCACCAGCTCCCGTACCCGCGTGAGGGCCGTCTCGTCGTCGCCGCAGAGGGGCACGGCCAGTGGCCGTCCGCCGAAGACGGGCGGCCGCATACGCCACACGTCCTCGTGGCAGAGGTTGAACGCCTTGACCACACGGGCTCCGGGCGCCGCCGCCGCAAGGCGCTCCGCCGCCGACGGCCCTCCCCCGGTGAGCAGCCGGAACCCCTCCCCGATGGGGTTGGAGCAGTCCAGCAGCACCGTGCCCGCCAGAACCGAGCGCAGCTCCCGCACCACCTCTTCCCCCGCGCCGAAGGGCAGCGCGGCCAGCACCACGTCCTGCCCGGAACCGGCCGCCGTACGCAGCCCCGCGGGCCTCGCGCCGCCCCCGACGCGCGCCGCGAGCCGCTCGGCCCTGCCCGTGTCCCGTCCCCCGATGGTCACCTCGTGCCCGGCCCGCACCCAGTGGGTGGCGAGCGCGTCGGCCATGTTGCCCGTGCCCAGTACACCGATCCTCATCACGCGGTCCCTCTCCGTGCCCGTTCCGACCGTCCGCAACGACGCTAGAGGGCGGTTCGGGCACCATGTGGTAAGTGACGACGACCGACGCCTTCCTCGCGGACTGCCGTGCCCGCCTCGCCTTCGACCTGCTCGCCAACACCTGGAACCCAGTGGTGCTCTGGGCGCTGCGCGACGGCCCCCGACGCCCCGTCGAACTCCGCGAGCGCATCGGAGGCATCAGCTCCAAGGTCCTCACCGAGACGCTGCGGCGGCTGCGGTACAACGGCCTGGTGACCCGCCGTACGCCCCCTGACACCCCCTCCGCGGTCGAGTACGGCCTCACGCCCCTCGGCCGGACCCTGCTCACCCCCATCGGCGCCTTCGGCGCCTGGGCCTTCGAACACGGCGACGAGGTCATGGCCGCCCAGGAGGCGGCATGCCGTCCGACCGCCACGGAACACCACTCGCCGTCACGCTCACCGGCGACCGGCCCGCATCACATGTGAGGGCGGAGCCGGTCGTCGAGCGCGGCGCCGACGTCGGGGCAGTTCTTCCGGATGGTGTCGAGGAAGGCGTGCAGCACCGGGGAGTGATCGCGGGCCGCGAAGGACAGGACGAGATCGGGCAGCGGCGTGCGCGGGGTCACTTCACAGAACCGCACTCCCGGACGCGGGACCGCCCTCATGCGGGACGGCCCCAGGCCGACGCCCACGCCCGAGGCGGCGAGGCCGATGATGGTGTGCACGTCCCTCGCGACGGTCGCGCCGCCGAGAGCCGATGAGTCCGTGCCCAGCAGGGCGCGCAGTCCGGCGACCACGGCGGGCTCGTCCTCACCGGCCGACACGATCAGCGGCTGGCGCCGCAACTGGTCGGCACTCACCGAGCGTTGACCCGCATACGGGTGCGCCGTACTCACCACGGCGGTCACATGGTCGTGTCCGACCGGGACGGACACGAGATGCTCGGCTCCGGCACCCCGTGGCGGGCCGAGGGTGAAGGCCGCGTCGAGCTCTCCGGCGACGAGAGCCGAGCTGCTGCGGCTGGTCGCCATCTCGTGCAGTTCCAGTCTCGCGTCGGGCCGTTCACGGCCGAACCGGCTCAGGACGCCCGGCAGCGGGTCGAGCAGTGCCGAGGCGACGAAGCCGAGGCGCAGCCGTCCCGTCTCGCCGCGCGCGGCCCGGCCCGCGTCGACCGTGGCCGCCGCGATCTCGTCGAGCGCCCGGCGCGCCCGCGCGAGGAACGCCTCACCGGCGGCGGTCGGGAACACCCCCTGCCGTGTGCGGTCGAACAGCCGGGCCCCGACCTCGCGTTCCAGGTCGGCGATCTGCTTGGAGAGCGGCGGCTGCGCGATGCCCAGCGCACCGGCCGCCCGCCCGAAGTGTTCGTGCTCGGCGAGAGCGACCGCGTACCGCAGGTGTCGCGCTTCCATGACCCGCCCTCCGTCCGCTCGGCCCCGTCGATCCAATAAGTCCGATTGGCTTGATTGGACCGATTAGCCCGATCGAGTGCCGACAAGACCTCAAAGATATCGCCATGCCACTTACCAGATCTATCAATGGATGGCGCGGTGGCTGCCGTCTGGAATGGAGCCATGAAGAACGTATCCCTCACCGACACCGTCTTCGTCTTCTTGCACGGCGCCTGGCACAGCTCCGGGCAGTGGGCGGCGACGCAGCGCGCGCTGGCAGGACTGGGCGCCGCGAGCCTGGCCGTCGACATGCCGGGGCACGGCTTCGACGCGCCCCTGCCCAGCGGATACCTGCGGCCCGGTCAGCCGGGTCTGCTGACCGAGAGGTCACGGCTCGCCTCCCTGACGATGGACGACTGCGCCGAGGCGGTACTGAGTGTGCTGCGCCAGGTGCGTCACCGTCGCACTGTCGTGCTCGTCGCGCACAGCGCGGGGGGCGGTCCCGCGTCCCTGGCCGCGGAGCGGGCGCCCGAGCTGGTGGACCGGATCGTCTACCTGTCCGCGTTCGTCCCGGGCGGGCGGCCGCGGTTCCTCGACTACCTGGGCTCACCCGAGAACGCCACCGCGCTGGGCCGGAACCTGAACATCGGCGACCCCGAGGCCCTGGGCGCCGTACGGATCAATCCGCTGTCACCGGATCCCGCCTACCTGGCCGAACTGCGGGAGACCCACTACCACGACACCCCGCGGGACCGCTTCGACCGGTGGCGGTCCGCGCTGAGCCCTGATCTGCCCCTGGCCATCCCGACGGCGCCGGTCACCCTGACCGCGGCACGGTGGGGACGCATTCCACGGACTTTCCTGCGCTGTGCCGAGGACCGGGCGCTGGCACCGGCCGCGCAGGACCTGATGATCGCGGAGGCCGACCGCGCCTTCCCCGCCAGCCCGTTCACTGTGCGCACCCTGCCCGGCAGCCACAGCCCGTTCGCAGCCCGGCCGGGCGAGCTCGCCGCGGCCCTCGCCTCGTGAGCCGGTATCGGCCCGTGAAGGGGGCCCCGTTTCCGAGCGCGGGCCGGCTCGCGGCCGGTGACGGCGGGCGGCTCGTCCTGCCGGTCGTGCTGTGCGCGACATTCGTGCAGTTGCTCAACGTCACCATCGCGCAGATCGCCGCCCCCGCGATCCAGGCCGACCTGGGGGCCGGCTCAGGTGCCGTGCAGCTGATACTGGCCGGGTACACCCTGACCTACGCCTGCTTGCTCATCACGGCCGCGCGCCTCGGTGACCGGTACGGCTACCGTCGGCTGTTCATGCTGGGCACCGTGGTCTTCACGGCCGGTTCGGCAGCCGCCGCGTGTGCTCCCGACGCCGCGTTCCTCATCGCGGCCCGGCTGGTCCAGGGCGCGGGCAGCGGCCTGGTCGCCCCGCAGGTTCTGTCGATCATCCAGGTCACCGTCCCCGCTGCCCGGCGCCCACGGGCCCTCGGCCTGTTCGGTGCCACGATGGGAGTGGCGTCGCTGGCCGGGCCGCTGATCGGCGGACTCCTCGTCGGCGCCGACCTCTTCGGCCTCGGCTGGCGCTCGGTGTTCCTGGTCACGGTGCCGGTGGCACTCGTCTCGCTCGCGGGCGCGACCGTACTGCCTCGCACGCGAGGCGCGGCCGGACAGCGCGTGGACGGGGTGGGCGTGTCGCTGACCACCGTGGGCTTCGGTGCGCTGGTGCTGCCGCTCGCGCTGGGAGGGGAGACCGGCTGGCCCTGGTGGACATGGGCCGCTCCGGCCGTTTCCGCTGCCGTGCTCGGCTGCTTCGCCCTGACCCTCCCGCACCGGCCCGATCCCCTGGTGGATCCCTCGCTGTTCCGCGACCGGAGGGCGCGTGCGGGCGTTCTCCTGGTGTTCGTGTTCAACACCGGGGTGCCGTCCTTCACATATCTGCTCTTCCTCCATCTGCAATCAGCCCTCGGGTATCCCGCCCTCACGGCAGCGCTGACGTCGGCTCCCTTCGCGGCCGCGGCCGTGCTCGGCAGCCGTGGCGCACCCGCCCTGGCCCGCCGACACGGGCCGGCCGTGCTCACGGCCTCGGCGCTGATCCTGGCGGGCACGGCCCTGGCTCTCGGGCCGCTCATCGGCACGGCGGCCGGACGCTGGGCGGCGTTGCCGGTCCAGGCTCTCGGCGGCGCCGCGTTCGGCTCGTTCACCGCCTCGGTGTTCGCTCTGGTGCTGGCGAGGGTGGACGGCTCCGCGGCCGGTTCCGTGTCCGGGCTGTTGCCCACGGCTCAGCAACTGGGCGGGTCGATCGGGGTGGCCGCGGCGGGACTCGTCTACTTCGCCCCCGCCGCCGACCCGGGAGCCGCCTTCCGGCACGCCATGCTCTACGAGGCCGCCGTCTTCACCGCCACCGCGCTGATCAGCCTTCGCCTGCGCGACCGGAACCGGCTGGCCGCACCACGAGCGGATACGGCGCGTGCTGCGGAGACGCTCGGAACACCCGGAACGTGAGCCCGGTGAAGCGCCGGAACGCGAGGCGGCGGGCCCGGACCCCGTCCGCCTCCTTTCAGAGTTGCCCGTCGTCTTCCGCCCGGCTGCTGTCGGAGACGGCGATCTGATCGGCACTGCCCCCATCGGGCGCGGACGCCGTGTGGATCCGCAGACACCCGTCGGTGCCGAACATCTCGATCAGCTGCGACAGGTGGGCTCGGGCCGTACTGCGTACGGGACTCTCGTCGCCGGTCACCGGCGTCCCTCCAGGTCGGCCCACACGATCTTTCCCCAGCGGCGCTCGTCCGTGCCCCAGTCCGCAGCCAGCGCCGACACCAGGAGCAGGCCGCGGCCGCCCTCCGCCTCGTCCCCCGGTGGGCAAAGCGCGGGAAGATCGCGAGAGAAGTCCACGACGGCCACCCGGACCGTCCGCACAGCTGTGCGCTCCACCATGACGCGGATGGATTTCCGCCGGGCGTGCCGGACCGCGTTGGCGACCAGTTCCGTCACGACCAGCGCTCCGTCCTCGGCCAACTCGTCCAGGCCCCAGCAGGAGAGGGCGGTGTGCAGGAGACGTCGCGCGGTGCTGGCGCTCTCGGGCTCACGCGGCAAAGTTTCGCTGTAGCCAGGGTGTCCAGTCGGGCGGGCCTGCGTCGCAAGTCGGGGCATGTCGTTCTGCTTCCTCGGGTCAGGCGAGCCCCGGGGCCGGGCGAGCGGCCGCCGGAGCGCTGTCCGTTCATGGAACCGACACGCAGGGGACGCCGACAGGGGCGGAACGTCCCACTTTCGCCACGCTAGGCACTGACCCCCAGGAACTCCGCCAACGGACGCAGCCCCGGCGGGTGGTCGGGCAGAGCCCAGAGGTCCCGCACGATGGCCACGGCCAGGGTGTGGTGCCGCATCCACGTCGGTGCCACCCGGCGCAGGGACTCCAGGGTCTTGACCGCTCCGGCCGCGTCCCCGATGTCCGTGTGCGCTCGTGCCACGTCCAGCAGGAGCCAGGTCCGCCAGGACGGCGGTGTGTCCTTGCTGAGCCGCATCCCCTTGGCCAGGGCCAGGGCGTCCTGCGGATGCCCGTACTGCACGGCGAGCCGGACACGTTCGATACGGACCGATGACGGGCTGAAGACACTGACCATGCGGTTGTCCCCGCCGTCGGGGAGCTCGGCGACCCGTACGGCCTCCTTCTCCGCCGTCTCCATCATCATCGCCGCACGCTCGTAGTCGCCGCTGCGCGCGGCCGACGTGGCGGCGCTCATGGTCAGCCCGCCCCACACCTTCAGGCCGTCGGCCGAGTCGGTACGGCCCGCGCCCGCCAGGTCATCGGCCGCGCGCAGCGCAACGCTCAGCGCGTCCTCGAGGCGCCCCTGCCGCTGGTAGGTCCACGCCATGGAGTTGGCGATCATCGCCGGAAGCAATGGATCGGAGGACTGCCCGGCGGCGTCCGTCGCGCGTTCCAGACCGATGAGGGCCAGATCTGTCTTCCCCATCCGTACGGCGACATGTCCGGCGAGCTGAAGCGCCTTGCCCAGCGCCGCGAAACCGGCCCCGCGCTCCCCCTCGTCGCCCGAGGCCGCGGCGGAGCGCGCGTCCGCGATCAGGTCGGGCAGCGCCTCCATCACCGTGTCGAACTCGGCGGAGTGGTACCGCGTCCAGCCCTCCGCGATCCGCTCGCGCAGGCGGGCCGCGGAGAAGCCGGGCCCCGGCGGCGCGGGGGCCGGGCCCCCGAGCACCGGCATGACGGCGCGACGCACCGCCACGAAGCGCGGTCCGTCGTTCTCCCCGGTCGAGGAGACGGCAGGAGGATCGCCCAGAAGCGTGGTCAGCTCCACGCCGAGCCCGTTCGCCAGCGCGTGCAGCGTGGGCAGGCGAGCCGAGTGCTTCCGCCCCTGTTCCAACTGGCGGATCACCTCGACGGACACGCCGGAGCGCTCGGCCAGCTCTTCTTGCGTCAGGGAGGCCAGGCGGCGCAGGCGGGGCAGAAGCCGCCGCAGGTCTCCGTTCGCCACGCGGCCACCGTACGCGGGATTCCCGCCCGGTGGCGAGCCCGTCGAGCCACTGCCGGTGCCCCGTGCCCCCGTGCCCGGGAAGCGGCACGGGGCACCGGCAGCCGCGGGTCAGGCCGTCGTGTCCCGGCGGCGCGTGACCAGGGTGATCAGGAGGGCGCCGGCGCCCGCCGCGACCGCACCGCCGCCGCCCGCCAGCAGAGCGCGCGGGGTGGTGTCGGCGAGGGAGACGGTTCCCGTGGCGGGGGTGACGCCGCCGTACTTGTGGGACTTCTGGTAGGCGGAGCCGGCGAGCTTGTCGGCGTAGCGCTGGTGCACGAGGTGCTGGTAGGCGGTGAGGGTGGTGCCGTGTTCGCCGACCGACTGGCGGGCGGACTCGTTGAGCGGCAGGACCTGTTGGCCGCTGACCCGGTACCAGGCGTTGAGCTGCGGTTCGGTGAAGGCGTAGCCGTCCTTGGCCTTGGCGGCGTAGCCGATCTCGTCGGTGCCCTGGGCCATGCCGACGACGGCGTAGCCGTGCTGCTGCGGCTCGACGCGGGCGGTGGCCTGACGGCCGTCGGCGGAGACGGACTTCACGGCCAGGTAGGCGACCTGGGCCGGTGCGCTGCCCGCCTTGCCGGTGACGAAGTCGGCGCTCAGCGAGTAGACCGGGACCGCGTCGCCCGCCGCCTCGGGCGACTTGGCCGCGGCCTGCGCGGTGATGTCGGCGCGGGCGGCCTGGTCCACGGGCAGGTGGCGGGCGCGCTGGTCGAGGTGGACGAAGAAGCGGCCGGCCATCTCCCGTGCCTGCGCGGTGTCCGCCGCGTGCGCGGCCTGGGCGAGGTCGGTGGCGGCGGGCGCCTTCGGGGCCGGTACGGACAGGTCGGCGGCGTGCGCGGAGCCGGTGCCGAGGAACAGTCCGAGGCTCACGCCCGCGCCGGCGGCGAGCGAGGTGGTGGCCGTCAGTGCACGGCGGGTGTTCTTCCTCATGCTGATCACGCCCCGACCCGGTAGACGGAACCGCCCCAGTAGAACTGGGAGTTGCTGATGTAGGAGTTGTAGTACATCTCCTGGTAGCGCTGGTTGCTGGGCCAGGGGTCGCTGAAGAGGATGGTGCCGGCCGACGCGTCGTAGCCGTAGATCACGCGCGCGTGGCCGCCGCCGGCGGTCCAGTACACGCCGGTCTCGATGGGCCGGTCGGCGTTTATCTCGCTCTGTACGGTGGCGAAGCTGACACGGCCGTTCACCTCCGTGCCCGCGCTCAGGCCGAGGGCGCGCCAGCCGCGCTGGACGGTGGACAGTTCGGCGGCCTGGTTGGGGCAGTAGCCGCTGGAGTAGCCGCGGGAGGCGAGGCAGAAGCTGTTCTGGCTGACGTTGCGCCCGTAGCCCTTGTACTGGGCGATGCTCAGGCCGGTGGCGGCCCAGCACCACTGGTCCTGCTCCTGCACCAGCTCGTTGAAGTTCAGGTTGGTGTACTGCGCGACGGCGGGGGCCGCCTCGGCCCGCGCGGCCGGGGTGGCGGCCTGGGCCATGCCGCTCGCGCCGACGAGCAGGGAGGTCGCGGCGACGGCCGCGGCCAGGGCGGCCCGGCGGCGGTTTCTCACCGCTGTCCCGGGGGTGGGGGGCTGGGGATCGCTGGCCCTCATGGGCACACACGTCCTTTCGGGTGTGGTGGGGGGTGGGGCCCGGACGGGCCCCCGGACCTGGGGTCCACCGCCGCCGCGTCGGCCTCCCGGGGACGTACGTCCTCGGCGTACGTCTTCGGGGTACGTCCTCGGCGTACGTCTTCGGGGTACGTCCTCGGCGTACGTCTTCCGGGTACGGCAGCGGGCCGGGCGCCCCCGCGCGCCGCGGACGGCGCGGGGTTCGCCCGCATGGTGGCTCCGAAGCTCCGCAGGGGTGTGGGGAGTTGCGGCCCCGCCACGGACCCGGACAGGCGCCGAGAGCCGGAGGCGGGGTTCGTGCTCGGCCGGAACCCTAGGGCGCGGAGCGATTTGCCTTCCATCCGGGCGCGGGATTTACGGATACGCGGGAAATGAAGCGCACATGACAGCCGAGTGGACGGTGCGCCACCGCCGGTCTCCCCCATCTCCGGGCAGACGCGCGGGCGACCGCTCCGCGCGAACTTCCGTAGCTTCTGCCGGATTTGAAGGTGTCTGCGGTACGCACGCTCCGCGCACCGCCCGCCCTCGGCGGTGGCCGGACCGCCACCACGAGGTGTTTCTTGCGTATCCGTAGCGCCCCGGACCCGTCTGTACGCATGCTGACCGGGGTCCGTACGCTGGGGCCGGATCCCGGCAGGAGCCGCCGGAACTCCTCTTGCCACGGGGCGGGCCTCCGTGCCCCGCCGGCCGGGCCGATCGAAAGCGATGGTCGATGACATGACCGCTGCCCAACGGTCCCTCTGGCTCGCCCCGTTGCGTCTGGCGCTCGCGGGCAGCGGCTCGGTCCTCGTCCTCGTGGAAGGCCCCGCGGGCATGGGCAAGAGCCATGTCCTGCACGAGCTGGACGCTCTCCCGGAGGCCGCTGGGGCCCGTCGGATCCGGTGGCGGTGCGGCGCGGCGGAGGAACCTCCGGACACCGCCGACGGACCCGCCCTGCTCCTGGTGGACGACGTGCACCGGGCGACACCGGACGAGCGGCAGTGGCTGCGCCGCGCCGCGGAGCGGCCCCGCGAGGGCCTGGCGACCGTACTGGCCTACCGGCCCGAGGAGTTGGGCGGCACCGGCCTGCCGCTGGGCACCCCGGCCGTCTCCTACCCTCCCGGCCTCGCGGCCTTCCGGCACCGGCTGCGCCCCTGGGACGTGGAACGGGTGCGGCTGGCGGCCTCGGAGACCCTGGGCGAGCGCGCGACGCAAGAGGCCGTGGTCCGGCTGCACCTGGTCTCCGGCGGGGTGCCGCAGGTCGTGACCGATCTGCTCGCCGTTCTCCGCGCGGGCACGGGCTCCCGGTGCACGGCCGCCGACGTCGACGCGGCCGGTGTCCCCGTGCGGCTGGCCGAGCTGGTACTGAGCCGTACCGGCGCCCTGGCCGCCGCGGACCGGCCCGTCGTCTGGGCCGCAGGAGTGCTGGACGAACCGGCCGGCCGCGACGAACTGCTCGCCGTGGCCGGGCTGGACGAGGCCCGCGGCCGGGACGCGCTGCTCGCGGCCCTGGCCGGCGCGGCGCTGTCGGAGGTGGCCGAGGGGCGCTACGGATTCGCCGTACCCCTCGCCGCCCCGGCCGTGCGCGAGCACGTGCCCGGACCGGTCCGCCAGGAACTGCACGAGCGGGCGTCCCGGGTGCTCTCCCGCCGACGGCCCGCGCCGTGGGCCGAGGTGGCCCGGCACCGCAGGGCCGCCGGACGGCGCAAGAGCTGGCTCAGGGCGGTGGAGAAGGCCGCCCGGACGGCGGTGGAGTCGGGCCGCCACCAGGAGGCGATCGGCCTCCTGGAACGGACGCTCGCGGTGCCGGAGGTCTCACCGGTGGACCGCGCCCGGCTGGCGCCGCTGCTGGCCCGCAGCGCGGTCGTCGGGCTCCGGTCGGACCAGACCGTGGACGTGCTCACCCAGGTCGTCCGGGACCCCGGCCTGCCCGTGGACGTACGGGGCGAACTCCGGCTCGACCTGGGCCTGATGCTGTACAACCAGATCGGCGACCTCGCCGCCGGAGTACGCGAACTGGAAGCAGCGGCCGAGGAGTTGAGCGAGGTGCGGCCCACGCTCGCCGCACGGGCGATGGTGGCGCTGGCCATGCCGGAGTGGCCGACGGGGGCGCTGCCGGGTCACCGCGAGTGGCTGCGCCGGGCCGCCGGCCTCGCCCGCGACAGCGGGAACGACGTCGCACGGGCCGCCGTCGCCGCCAGCCGTGCGTCGCTGGCCGTCGTCTGCGGCGACCCGCAGGCCCGGCAGCTCGTGGCGGCGCTGCCCGTCGACAGCCCGTCGGCCGGATGCAGGGAGCAGGCCGTACGCGGGCTGTGCAACGCCGCCGACGCCGCGGTCTGGCGGGGCTCCTACCCGTGGGGGCGGGAACTGCTGGCCGCCAGTCTCGACCTCTCGGCCCGCACCGGTGCCCTGTACGCCGAGCGGACGGCGCAGGGCACGCGGCTGCTGCTGGACTGGTGGACCGGCCAGTGGGCCGAACTGGGCGGGCGGTGCGAGCAGTTCATCGCGACGGCGGCCGACATGCCCGTGGTGGCGGCGGACGGGCACATGGTGCGGGGCATGCTCGCCTTCGCCCAGGGCGACTGGGCGGAGGCACTGCGCTGGCTGACCGCCCTGGGGGCGCCCTCGCCCCAGTGCACCCGCATGCCACTGGCCGCGGCCACGGCGGGCGCGCTGGTCCGTCTCGCGCTGGCCCGTGACGATCTTCCGGCCGCCGCGGACCAGGCGCGGTCGGCCTGGGCGGCCGTGGCCGACAAGGGCATCTGGACCTGGGCGGCGGAACTGGCCCCCTGGGCGGTGGAGGCGCTGGCACGCACGGGCGACACGGCGGCCGCCCGCCACATGGTCGTCGAGTTCGAACAGGGGCTGGAGGGAAACGACGCCTCGGCCGCGCACGCCGCCGCCGCGTGGAGCCGGGCCGCGCTGGCGGAGTGCGAGGGCCGCCGCCGGGAGGCGGTCAGGTCGTACCGGAAGGCCGCTGCCGCCTACCGGGCCCTGCCCCGCCCGTACGCCTGGGCCCTGACCACCGAGGGCGCGGCGCGCTGCGCCCTCGCCCAGGACGCGGAGCGCGCCGACGCGGACGGCGGGCCGGCCCAGGACCACGCGGGCGAGCCGGACGGCGCGGACGGCGCCGCCGGTGACGGCCGGAGCCGCGCACACGCCGTCGCGTCCCTGCGGCACTGCGTCGACGAGTACACCGCACTGGGCGCGGTGTACGACACCGCCAGGGCCCGCGCCCTGCTCCGGGCCCACCAGCCCGCGGAGGCCCGGCGGCCGGGCCGTCCCGCCCTGGACGACCGGCTCTCCCCGCGCGAGCGCGAGGTGGCCGAACTCGCGGCCAGCGGCCTGATGAACCGCGAGATCGCGGTGGTCCTGCACCTGTCCCCCCGGACGGTGGAACAGCATGTCGCCCGAGCCATCCGCAAGACGGGCGCCCTCTCCCGGCGCGACCTCCTCCGCACGTCCGCAGAGACCCCGTAGCGCCCGTACCCCCTGTCAGAGAAGGCTGTTGTGCCGCCAGGGCACGACGGTGGCGGCCGTCCAGTCCAGCTCCCAGCCGGGCCGCACCCCGCGCGCACCCCACCCGTCCGGGCTCCTGCGCGGCAGGGGCTCCCCGGCCGCCCGCGCCGCGAGAGTCGCCTCACACACCCTCCGCGCCAACCGCACGGCCTGCCGCCCGTCGTCCGCGCTCCCGGTGAAGATGTGCCTGCCCTGCCGCTCCGGCTGCGCCGCACTCCACGTGGGAACATCGACCTGGAAGTAGTGCTTGGCCACGACACCGCCTCCTCGTCCTTCTGTGGTGCCTTTGAGTGACGGTGACGTTAGGCGGGTCTCCGCGCACCGGGTATCCGTGTCCGGGGCATCACGTATACGGAATCAAAGTGCCGGAGGCAGGACCGGCCCTGGAGTGCGGCGTACGAACAGACCCGCAAGGGCCGCCTCCGTCTCCAGCGCGACGCCGTCGACACCCTCAGCCGCTTTCGGCCGGCCCGCGATCACCAAGGCCGACAGTGGCGGCGATGAGCCACCGCCCTGCGCCACCGTCCGCTGGCGTTGCCGTCATCCACTCTCGTCCCCCACGCAGAAGCCCCGCCGGGACGCGCCCGGCGGGGCTTCGTTCTGCTATCGCGGATAGCTTCGGCGAAGGAAGCCCCCAGAACCGGGAGGAGCTATGACCTACCGATGATCAGTCCAAACTCTCAGCAAGAGCGATCCAGTCCACCACTTCCCTCTCCCAGTGAGAAGGATCAGCACTCCCAAGGAAGCCTGCCGCCGACCAACGGTCCCACAACCCGTCGGGCGCAAGTAGATCCTGCGAATTCACTGCGCCCAAGCGCCTCTCGATATGCAGCAGCGCACCGAGGAACCACGGCCGATTTGCCCGGTTCTGTAGCTCGCCCAAACTGCGTCCGAAATACTGGTGCAATGCACTCGCGTCAGAGGGGCGACAGAACCGAGCCAGCGCGAACGCAATACCTTTTCCTGTGCGTCTGACATTCCCTTCCCTGAGAAAGCTGTGCAGCTCATCCCGAAATTCATATTTCTGGGCGAACCCGATGAACCAGCACGCCGTGAGCGCCCCCCGCCAGTCACCGCCCAAGAGCTGCTCCAACTCGACCGACGAAGCCTTGCGACTGTCGTCCAGCATGGCCGTAGCGAACTCAAGGGCTTCCTCACGATCAGCCCTCATAAAGCTAGCAGAGAGGAGTCTTTTATATCTGTTCCCCGGCAAGCAATAGCGCACAAACAAGTCGCCTGCATTGGTTCCAGACATCCAAAACACCTCTCGCCAGCACGGTCATTCAGCGTCCGTCATCTGGAAGGACCGAATTCACAGCTCACCTGACAGCCTGTGACGCGGCCTTCGATCAGCACTTCCAGCTCTTCGAGTCCCCGGTCACCGGCAACCCGCATACGACTTGGATCGATCGCACTGCGTGGAATTCTCACCACCAGAGATCCGCTGTCGCCGAACTCTCGCGCCGTATCCAAATCCGGTGACCACGACGTGAATACGCTCTCCGTGTCATCACCTGAGTGCGCAACAGGGTCGCTGTGTCCACCGCGGGGCTCGGCGATTCCTGCTTTCGCCTCATCGAGCTTCCAGTGATTATTGGTGACTCCCCGGTAAAGGTAGTCTCCATCGGTTTCCCCAAGCTCCGTAGCTCGGGCGAAAACATCCGGATCAGCCAGCCCAAGCCCGGAGTGATCGTCGCCCGGGGGTTCCGGTGTGAGCCACTGGAGGCGGTGATCCGCTCACCGCTCCTCGTGCCGGACGGCTTCCCGGTGTGCCGACCGGGGCAGTTCGTCTCCACCGATGACGTGCTGCTCCGCTGGGACGAAGACGACACCCCCGTCGTGCTCAACCTCGCCTACTCCGCTCACGCCCTCGTCGCCGGCCTCACCCGCTCCGGCAAGTCGATCACCGTCAACACCCTGCTCGCCTACGCCTCCCTGATGCGGGACGTGCGCCTGATCGTGATCGACCCCAACCCCGTTGCCGTCGCGCCCTGGTGGCGCACCGCCTACAAGGTCTCCGACGCGATCCACCCCGACGAGCCGACCGAGATCCTGCGCTGGGTCCGCGAGGAGATGCAGCGCCGCGAGCGGTTGTTCTGGTCCGGACGCACCGACCGCATCACCGACTTCAGCCCCCGAGCTGCCGCTGCTGCTCGTGGTGATCGATGGGGTGGCGAACTACGCCCGCCACCCCGACCGCAAAGCCCGCGAATGCTTCGAGGTTGAACTGCTCGCCATCGCCAGCCAGGGCGCCAAGCTCGGCATCCGGCTGTGGCTGCTCACCCAGAAACCCTCCGCCGACGTCCTCACCACCGCCGTACGAACCAACCTGTCCGCCCGGATCTGCCCCCGCGTCGACACCATCGAAGACTTCCTGCACCTCTTCCCCGACGGCCGGGACCTGGACATCACCGCCGCCGACCGCACCATGCCCAAAGGCGTCTCCATCGCCTCCGGCGGCGACATGCGCACCCCCGTCCGACTGCGCTCGGTCTACCTGCCCACCGAAGCCTGCTGGCAGATCAACGACCTCATGTGCGCCGAAGGGCTCAACGTCCGCGACCTGCCCGACCGCGTCAACCTGGACAAGGCCGCGTGACCGCCGCCTCCCGGTCCCGCTTCGCAATGATCCCCGGCAAGGGCGTGTAGTCGCCAAACCCCCGCCCCTGCCGGGGCCTCCCTCCTGTCCATCCACGGCACACGTGTGCCGCAGCGCAGAGAGAGTCGCCAGGATGCCACCGCCCACCCCGACCACCGCAATCCCCCGCCGCGAACCGGCCGCACCCACGCTGCCCACGTTCACCGGGTACCGCGACCTGCTCGGCCTGGTACGGCAGCTGTCCTCGCTCGGCGGCTGCGCCCAGCCGATCCGGCTCGAAGGCCAGCGCACCGAGATCGACGCCTTCACCGGCGAGATCCTGCGCGAATTGAAGTCCAAGGAACTGCCCGCCGGGCACCTCCTGGTCCGCTGCGGCAACCGCCGCACCACCCGCTGCCCCTCCTGCGCCGAGCTCTATCGACAGGACACCTACCACCTCATCGCCGCCGGCCTGCACGGCGGCAAGAACATCCCCGAACAAGTCGCCACCCACCCCCGCGTCTTCGCCACCCTCGCCGCACCCTCGTACGGACCAGTCCACGAGGGACGCGTGGGTGGCTCCGCCCGCTGCCGCTGCGGACGCACCCACACCAAGAGTGACCCGCTCCTCGGCGCCCCACTCGACCCCGAGCGGTATGACTACACCGGCGCGGTGCTGTGCAACGCCCGCGCCCCGACCCTGTGGGCCCGCTTCATGCTCCACCTGCGCCGCACCATCGCCGCCGCAGAGCCGGACTTCCGCAGCGCCTGCTGCACAAGGTCGTCCGGGTCTCGTACGCCAAGGTCGCCGAGTACCAGCAGCGCGGACTGATCCACTTCCACGCCGTCATCCGCCTCGACGGCCCTGCAGGCTCCTACACCCCGCCACCCGCCTGGGCCGCGCCCGAACTCCTCGCCAACGCCATCCGGCTCGCGGCCGCCCGCACCCACATCGACGGGCCGAAGATCAACGCCCGCACCCACTCCTTCGCCTTCGGCAAGCAAATCGACACAAGGATCATCCAGTCCACCGCCTTCCAGGCCGGAGCCACGATCACCGAGGGCAAGGTCGCCGGATACGTCGCCCAGTACGCCACCAAAGGCACCGAAGCCGCGACCGGCACCCTCGACCACCGGCTCAAGAGGATCACGGAACTCTGGTTCCAGTCCGTACCCGAGCACGCCGCCCGCATGATCCGCACCGCCTGGACCCTCGGCGCCCGCGACGACCTCAGGCACCTGGACCTGCGCAAGTGGGCCCACATGCTCGGTTTCCGCGGCCACTTCTCCACCAAAACCCGCGCCTACTCCACCACCCTCAGCGCGCTCCGGGCCGCCCGCGCCGCCTGGCACTGCCGCCACACCCCTCCGCCCTCACCAACCACCCTCGTCCTCGCCCACTGGGCCTACGACGGCACCGGCCTCACCCACGACCTCGAACGCCTCGCCGCACTCATCCACGCCGGCCCGACACCCGAACAGGGAGTAACAGCCGGTGCGTGACGACGAACTCCTCACCGTCCCCGAGGCCATGGCCCGCCTCAAGATCGGCCGCTCCGCCCTCTACGACCTCCTGCGCACCCGCCGCCTCGCCTCCCTGACCATCGGCCGCGCCCGTCGCATCCCCGCCCGCGCCCTCGCTGACTACGTCCAGCGCCACCTGGAAGAAGCCGCCCGATGGCCGCCCCCAAGCGCAAGAAGGCCCGCGCCAACGGCGAAGGAACCATTTCCCAGCGAAAAGACGGCCGCTGGGAAGCCGCCGGCTATGTCCTAGCCGCCAACGGCACACGGCAAACGCGTCCGCGTCTACGGCACCACCCGCAGAGAGGCTGCCGACAAACTCGCCGAGAAGATCACAGACAGCAACCACGGACTGCCCGTCGCCACCGCCGACAGCACCGTCGGCGACTACCTTACCTACTGGCTCGGCAGCGTCGCCGTCCACTGGCTTTGCGAGAACACTCGCACCCGATACGCCGCCTGCGTCCGCCTCCACCTCATCCCCGGCCTCGGCCTCGGCCTCGGCACCAAGAAAATCGCACGGCTCACCGCCAAGGACGTCCGCACCTTCCTCGACCGACTCCGCACCACCTGCCAGTGCTGCACCCAGGGCCTGGACACCGAACGGAAGAAGTGCTGCACCATCGGCCAGTGCTGCCAGAAGCAACTGTCCGCTGACCGTGACCTACGTGCACTCGGTGCTCAAGTCGGCACTGGAACACGCCGTCCGCGAAGACGGGCTGCCCCGCAACGTCGCCCGCAACGTCAAGACCACCACGTACCAGCCCACGCGCTTCCGTCCACTCACCGCGGCAGAGGCCTGTCAGTTCCTCAACGCGGCCCGCGCCGACCGGCTCCACGCGCTGTATGAACTCGCACTACGAACCGGACTCCGCAAAGGCGAACTCCTCGGCCTCCGTTGGGAAGACCTCGACCTCACCACCGGAACAGCCAGCATCCGGCGCTCACTCCAGCGCACACGCACCGGCGGCCTCACCCATCTCCCCACCAAGACCCGGGCGTCCGAACGCCGTATCGCGCTCCCGACCGAATGCCTTCACTCCCTCAAGGAACACAAGGAACGGCAGGACACAGAGCGCGAGACCGCAGGGCCAGACTGGAGAGACAACGGCCTCGTCTTCACCACGCCCACAGGGCGGCCTCTCGACCCGGCCAACCTCACCCGCCGCTTCCGCACCTTCCTCGACCGGGCCGGACTCCGCCCCATCCGCTTCCACGACCTCCGACACTCGACCGCCACCCTGCTCCTGGAACAGGGAGTCGACCTCATCGTGATCAAAGAACTCCTCGGCCACGCCCACATCGGCGTCACCGCCGGCGTCTACGCCCACGTCCGACTCCGCCTCCAGCGCCAAGCCATCGACACCCTCGGCAACGCCCTCGGGTCGACTGACGACGGACCTGAAGACCCACCCACCACAGCCGTCGTCCGCTGACGTTGCCGTCAGCGTTGCCGTCAAGCCCCCTCCCAGACCACTGCTGCCCCCACCGGATTCTCCGGTGGGGGCAGCAGTGTAATTCCTCAGACATCCCTACGGGGAATCATCCCAGCAAGGCATCTCAAACCTCGACCAGCACACCTCCGCGCGAGAAGTCGAGAGATTTAATGCCGATTTCTTCGATCCCTCTCGGATTGGATTCCCACGGCCGGAACCCAACAATCGGACGCGGAGATCCACCTCCCCAAGAATCCCAAGAATTGAAGTAGATCGAGGCTCTGACTATTGGCCCATAAGGACCAACAGCCACGGGCTCCCCAATCGATTGCTGGATGGCACCCAGCACTTGTCCCACCTGGCCAGCATCGACCCTCTCCTGAGTGCTCCAACAGCCGAGCCAGGACACCGGCGGCAGTGATTCAGGGGACCGCAGGCATACCCAGGTCCTTTCGGGAAGCTCACTATCCCCACGCAGCACGTACGCCGTGAAGTGTACGGACGACTCCAGTCGGACAGCCCATGCCTCCACTAGTTCCCCCCAATCATCATTTCGATGAGCGTATCCGGGTGCATCCGCCCGTCCAGAACGCGGTTCCTTATCTCCTCGGTTCTGTTATTCCCGTCAGCGATATGCAGCCGAGATCCGGGAAGATTTATATCATCCCCAGGAGCGAAATCCCTGAACCCGGTAATAGGTTCGCTTCCATTCGGCCCGCCGAATCGGATCAGGTCGTCATTACTCAGCGACGTCACACCGCCATGCCCTGCATCGACGCTGCCATACATCTGCTCGCGAGTCGCGGGGTTCCCCTGAATGCGGTCCAACATCTCACTCGCCTTTGCATAAAAGCGCGTCGGCCTCTCATGGATCGGCAGGTCCGAGAGAGCGGAATTGCAGTTGTGAACCAGGACCGACGCGGCCCCCGCCAGCACATAGTACGTGTGCAGGTCCGACACCGTCATGTTGTGGACGGTGGTCTGCGCGACCGTCCAGCGGGTGACGGCCGTGATCTGGACGTGCGTGCCCGAGCTGGTGCGGAGCCATTCGCCCGGCTGGAGGTCGGTGGCCTTGACCCAGGCGTTCAGGGCGGGGACCCAGAAGGGGTGGCCGTCGGTCGCGGTGACCTGGGCCGTCTTCGTGCCCTTCGGGCCGTCGGTGTCGATCGTGACCTTGACCAGGTGCTTGAGGCCCTGGCCACGGATCTCGGCCGTGACCGTCTCGACGCGGGTCTCGCCCGTCTTCGGGTCGGTCGCGACGACCTTGTCGCCGGCCTTGACCTTCTCGATCGGCTTGGTGGAGCCGTCGGCCATCAGGACCCTGGTGCCAGGGGCGAAGCTGTTGCACGTCGCGCCCTCACCGCTGCCGCCCTCGCCGGCCTTGCCCGAGCCGCCGCTGCCGCTGCTTCCGCCCTTGCTCTTTGCGGATCCGCCGGAGTGGCCACCGGGTTTGGAGCCGCCTCCCCCGGACTTGCCGCCGCCACCACGGGTGTGGGACGACACCTTCGGGGCCGCCTTGGCCTGGGCCGCCTTGTGCCGGGGGTTGCCCGTCTTCTTGGCGGCTTCCAGTGCCTTGTCGGCGGTTCTCTTGGCTGCCTCGGCCGCTCTCTTCTTGGCTCGTTGCGCCGCCAGCTTCTTGGCTCGCTCGATGGCGAGTTTCTTCGCTCTCAGCGCCGCGGCCTCGGCGGCCTTCGCCGCCTTCAGCACCAGCTCGGCCGCCTTCTTGGCCGCCTTGAAGGACTCGACCGCCTTGATGGTGCGCTTGACGGCCTTGATGACGGACGGGATCTTGCCCAGCTTGGTCCACGGGATGGCGTCGACCGCGATGCTGATGCAGGACCACATGCTGCCGCCGAAGCAGGCGATGGCGTCGTTGATGCCGATGAAGTCCTTCAGCGTCTCCCACGCCACGGCCAGGATCACCGAGGTCAGGGACTTGCCCTGCATGGCCTGGGCCTGGGCGACCTGGGCCGCGGACAGACCCGCGCCCGCGAGGGCCGCGGCCCGCTCCGACGCGGTCAGCGAGATCGCCATACCCGTCGGGTCGGAGAACGTGACCGGGTTGTTGTGCGCGTAGGCGTAGCCGTTGGACTGCTGGACGTCGTTGAGGTCCACCACCGGGTCGGCGGACAGGAAGCGTCCGACCACCGGGTCGTACAGACGGGCGCCCAGCGGCTGGTAGCCGGAGGGATCGTCACGGGGCGCGCCCAGGAAGCCGCTGTGGCTCTGGAAGTTCACGCCGGCCGTGTCCGCGCCGCGCTGGTTGCCGAACGGGTCCTGCTTGCGGAAGCGCACCGGCATCCCGCTGCCGAGGTAGACCTCGGCGTACGAGCTGCCCTGGTGGTCGCTGGTGAGCGCGACCATGCGCTCGCCCGCGCCGCCGTTGGCGTACCGCATGACCGCGCCGCCGGGGGCGTCGTAGGTGCGCTGGGTCTGCACCATGACACCGCCCTGCTGGACGGTGACCTCGGACTCACCGAGGGTGAGGGTGGCCTGCTTGCCCCGGATGGTCAGCAGGCGTTCCCCGCTGGGCCCGTAGATGTAGCGGGTGTCGTTCTGCGGCAGCCACACCTGGGCCGCCTTGGTGCTGTCGCAGGTGGCCAGCACGATCGGGGTGGAGTCCGCCGAGTTCGCGTCCTGGACCGCCAGGCACAGGCCCGAGGCGATGTGCGTGAGCTGCCCGGAGGCGTTCCGCTTCAGCTCCTGCCCGGCCGAGCCGTCGCACTTCTGCAACTGGAGCGCCGACCCCGCCGTGCTGCCGGCCGGCTGCAGGCACCACTTGTCGTAGATGGTCAGCGTGCCCCGGTCACCGTCGGTCTGGGCCGCGCCCGGAGAGGGCACGAAGCGCCAGCTCTGGGCCGGTGAGGCGTTGCAGGTGTAGAGCTCGATCTTCCGGCCGGCCTCCGTGAGGCCGCCGTTCAGGTCCAGGCACTTGTCGGCGAGGCCCACGTACGGGGTCTTGCCGCCGCTGCCCGCGCCCTTGATCCGCTCGACCTTGCCGTCGTACGTCCAGGACAGCTCCTGCTTGTCGCCGTTCTCGACGGACGTGACGGACTTGGTCTCGCCGGTCAGCTCGTACAGGCGTTCCGCCTCGGCCTTGACCTGCGCGCCCTGGGGCGTGGTGTAGGTCTTGGACACCTTGGTCAGCGTGTGCGGCTGGGTGCCGTCGGCCTTGCCGTAGGCGTAGGTGGTCGTGGCGTCCTTGGCGGTGGCGCCGGTGAGGTCCTTCTCGGTCAGCTTGGTGCGGTTGCCGAGCAGGTCGTACTCGTACTCCTGCCAGTAGCCGGAGCCGTCCTTGCCCGCGGCGACGTTGAGCGTGCCGTCGCTGTTCTTCGGACCGGTGCAGGAGCTCTGGTCCTTGGAGGTCCAGGCCGTCTTCAGCTCGCCCAGCGGGTCGTAGACGAAGCACTGGCGCTCGTCGACGCCGGTGGCCGCCTCCTGGATGGAGGTGACGTTGCCCGACGGGTCGTAGGTGTACGACCGCTTGGAGACGAGGTTTCCGGAGACGAGGGTCTTGTCGTCGCTCTTCTCGCGGAAGACCTGCTGGTCCTTCAGCTCACCACTGGACTCGTCGAAGGTGTTCTGCGTCCAGACCCGGTAGGGCTGGGCGCCGAGCGTGGAGCGCAGCACCTGGCCGTAGGGGTCGTAGACCGTCTCGGAGCCGTACCAGTCCTTGCCGGAGACGGAGAGGGGCTTGCCGTCCTTGTTGTAGCGGACGACGATCCTCTCCTGGTCCAGCTTGCCCACCTTCGGCAGCGTGGACTCCTCCAGCACACCGTTGTCGGCGTACTTGTAGGAGTACGTGTAGGACTCGTCCAGGCCCCAGGTGGCGGCCAGGGTGCTCGGCAGGCTCAGCGTGGTCGAGGTCGGCTGGTAGTCCTTGGTGTAGCCGTTGACCTGCTGGGTGTACGCCTGGCCGTCGGTGTAGCGGGTGGCGGTGTAGGGCATGCCCTTGCCGCCCGGCGCCAGGTCGTAGGTGAGGCTGGAGAGCAGGGTGCCGGACGCGCTGTCCAGGCGCTGCTCGGTCGGCCGCGACAGCTGGTCGTAGCCGTTCCACACGACGGTGCCGCGCGCGTTCTTCGTGGTGAGGACGCGGTCGTGGTTGTCGTACGTGGTCTTGGTGGCCCCGGCGTCCGGGTCGGTGGCCGTGTCGAGCCGGCCCCGGTGGTCGTAGGTCCACGTCCACGGGTGGGCGGCGTCGGCGGAGTTGGCCGCCTTCACCAGCTGCCCGCGGGGGTCGTACTGGTAGCGCATCGACGTGAAGCCGCCGGGCGCGTCGGCGTTGAAGGTGTCGACGCGCGAGGTGCGTCCGAGCGCGTCGGTGAAGACGCGGTAGTCGGAGGTGCCCTGCGGGTTGTCGACCTTCGACCAGTCCAGGCCGTACTCGTAGCGGGTGGCCCGCTCGGGGACCTCCTTGGACTGGGTCTCGCCGGTCAGCGGGTCCGCGACCTTGAGGACCGGGGTCTCCTGGAGCACCCGGCCCGAACCGTCGTAGGTGTAGCGGGTGATGTTCGGGACGGCGGTGTCGGCGAGCGGTGTGAACAGCTCGCCGGGCTTGGCGTCGTAGGTCAGATAGGCGTTGTTGGTCTGCCAGACCTCACCGGAGCTGTTGTACAGCGTGTCGGTGATCAGCCAGCCGCCGCCGTCGGCCTCCTCCTGCGTCTGCCGTTCGCGGCCGAGGCCGTCGTAGAGGGTGACGGAGGTCTCGACACGGTCGTTGTAGCCGCGCGAGTAGGTGGTGACGTAGGACGGCTTGCGGTCCTCGCCCTCCTTGTACTGCGGGACCGTGTAGACGGCGTGGAAGTCGGGCACGGCGCCGTCGGCGGGCGGCCGGTCCGCGGCCCAGGCGTTCTCGAGGCGGCCCAGCGGGTCGAACTCGGCCTGGGTGACGTGGTTGTTGGCGTCGATCGTCTTCGTCGTGGTGCCACGACCGGGCTCGATCTCACGGATCTCGGACTGGCCGAGGGCGTTGGTCTCGGTGACCTTGAAGACCTGGCCGCGGGCGGGCTCGTAGGTGATGAGACCGGCGGTCTTGTGGTCCTGGTCGGTGGTGCGGGTGACCCGGCCGATGTCGTCGAACTCGGACGTGCCGTCGGACTGCCAGCCCGTGCCCTCGCCGTTGACCGACCAGGTCTCGGACGCCTCGCCCTCGGTGGCGTCGGCGAGCGCGGCGCCGTACGCCTGCCCGTCGTACGCGGTGCGGGTGCCGCCGGACAGCGTCGACAGGTTCGTGAAGTCGGCCGCGACGCAGGTCGTCGGGGAGATCAGGACCTGCTTGGTCAGGCCGATCAGGTTCTTCTTGGTGTTGTGGACGTACTCCGACTTCGTGCAGGACTCGTCGCCGGTCCTGCCGGTGTCGCCGAGGGACTCGACCTGGACGGGCAGGCCGTAGGCCGTCTCGTACGTCGTGTGGGTCTTGACGGTCCGCTCGGTGCGGGTGTCGTCACTGTTGGTGCCGGAGGACTTGGTGTAGGCGATCTCGTCCGGCTCGGTGACGCGCCAGGCGCGCAGCGGGTCCAGGCCGTCGTCGCGGTCGCGGTGGGCCAGTTCGGTGGCCTCCGGGACGGTGACGGAGCGGGAGACCCAGTCCGTGTCGGCGTCGGTGGCCTTGTCGTAGTCCAGTTCCTCCGCGATGCGGCCGGCGAACGCCTCGCGGTCCTTGGCGATCTCGGTGCCGGTGATGTCCTTCATGGACACGCTGTCGCCCATGCCGCGGAAGAAGCGGGTCACCGACTTGGACTGCTTGGAGCCGATCGAGGGATCCTCGGAGCCGGTGATCACCGTGGTCTGCTCGACGCCCGCGAACTGCGAGTACGTGCGGGTCGACTTCTTGGTGAACTCCTGCTCGGCGAGCTTCCAGCCCGGGTTCTTGTACGTGTACGACGTCTTGGTCGCGAACGCCCCGTCGACGTTGGGGAGTTCCTCGATGGAGTCGACGACGTACTTCTGGAACCAGTCGATGTCCTCGACCTCGGGGTCCGGGGACCAGAACGAGGGGTAGCACAGCCGGGTGTTCGTCTTGAGGGCGGCGGAGCCCTTGCCCGGCAGGCCGGTTCCGGTGGCGCAGTCGCCGGTGGGCTGCTTGTAGGTGACGACGGTCTCGCCGCCGTACTCGTTGATGACGCGTCCGATGCGCGGCCGGGAGAAGCCGGGCCGCGGATCGTTCTGCCCGCGCATCACCCGGTTCGGCATGTCGTCGACGGTGGGCTCGAAGCGCACCGCGTTCATCGCGACGCTCTTGTCGGTGCTGCCGTTGCGCGCGAAGCCGGTGCGCTGCACCGACTCCAGCCACAGCGCCGTGTTCGGGCCCGAGGTGAGGACGGGGAAGTTCTGGGTGAGCGTGAAGCGGTCCACGACCTGACGGGCCGTGGTGTCGGTACGGCGCTGCGCGGAGGTCTGGATCTGCGTCAGGCGCTTGCGGCTCCAGAAGGAGGGGCCGGCGTTCCAGCACTTCGTCTTGTAGGTCGAGGTGACCTTCCTGCAGTTCAGGTCGGCCGGGGTGTCGTACCAGATGCGGTACTTGCCCGGGTCCTTGTCCTCGAAGTTGGCGTCGGAGCAGGTCAGTCCGCCCTCGGGCAGGCAGCGCTCCTCGACGGTGAAGTTCACCCGGGCCGGCGCGGTGGCGGTGAAGAGGGTGTCCTTGCGCTGGCCGTAGTCGATGTGGTCGAGCCAGCCGTCGCGGTCGTAGACGACCGGCGCCTTGAAGTCGAAGTTGCGGGCGTAGTAGTTCTGGTCCTTCTTCCACCACAGGGACATGGCGTTGCCGTGGATGTCCTCGACGTAGTCGAGGTTCCAGCGCCAGCCCTGCGTGCAGGCGGAGTGGACCCAGTCGCCGGCCTTGTAGCAGTCCTCGCCCTCGTGGTTGCCGTAGACCGGCACGGTGAGCACCGAGTCGGTGGTCGGCTGGCCCGAGGTCCAGTTGGGCAGCTTGTTGAGACCGAAGTGGTAGCGGGTGCCGTCACGGGTGGTGACGACCCAGTACTCGCCCTTGTAGGCGCCGTTGCCGTTGCCCGCGTCGGTGAGGCGCTCGATCTTCGAGCCGTCGCCGTTGGCGGTGAACCACTCGTGCTTGTCCTTGTCCCAGACCAGCTCGGTGGTCATCCCGCCCAGCGACAGGGTCGCGTTGTCCGAGCCCCAGCACAGGTCGGCGGTGCGGTGCGTCTTGTTGTTGGACCCGCTCTTCTTCGAGTCCTCACGGCAGTTGGCGTACGTCCGGGTGATGGAGCCGGGGTTGTAGTCCCAGCCGTCACCGATCCAGGAGGCCTGGTTGTTCGTGGCCGAGGTGCGGCCGTCCACCGACTGGGAGGAGTAGCCCAGGGAGATCTTCGGCATCGGGCCGCCGGCGGTCTGCGGCACCTGCACGTCGTAGGAGTACGTGAACGCGCCCGAGGAGGAGCCGGCCGCCCAGGCGCCCGACGACAGCAGCGGGGACGCGGTGAAGTCGCCGCCCGCGGAGGCTCCCGTGTCCATCGCGCCGATGACCTGCGGACCCGAGGCGTCCACCACCGGCAGCACATCGCCGTCGCGGTACGACGCGGTCCGGACCGAGGCGCCCGAGGCGCTCGTGCCGGTGGTGTCGTGCGCGAGCAGGGCCCCGACCGGCACGGAGCCGGTGAGGATCTGGTGCCGGGTGGCCTTCTTCGATGCCTTGTACTTCGTCGGTGCCTTGGCGGCGGCGACGACCTTCACCGAGCTGCGCAGCCGCTCGGGCCGCTTCTCGGTCTTGCCCGACATGGTGGTCGTACCGCCGTCGGCGGCGCAGTCTCCGCTGTCGGGGCTGTCCATGACGCAGTTCGGCAGCAGGACCATGCCGAAGCGTGAGGCGGCCTGCGTGCCGTACAGGTCGGCGAAGCCGGCGGTGTCGACCGCGATCGAGACCTGCGCGGCCGGATCGGCGTCGGCCGGCGGCGTGACCTTCATGATCATGCCGGAGACGCCGGCGTCCTGCGAGGCGGACGGCGCGGCCAGGTCGACCTTCCAGTCGCCGTCGATGGCGGCCGGGTCGGCGCCCTCGGGCACGCCCACCGCGATCGGCAGGTCGTCGACCGGGACCGTGGTGCCCGGTGCGGTGTCGGCCGTCAGGGTGGCGACACCGCTGTCCTGGGACCACGGGGTGACCGCGCTCGGGGTGTAGGGCGTGACGGGGACCTCGGGCGCGGTGGTGAGGTTCTTCTCCGCTTCCTCGTCCGCGTCCAGCGCGGTGGGGACGGGCAGATCGGGGAGCTTGACCTCCTCCCGGCTCATGCCGGGGCCGGGTATCGCCCACGCCTCCGGGCCGAGACTGGTCACCAGCAAGGTCGTGGACAACAGAAGGACGGTCGCCGCGCGGCTTTGCCGGCGGCGCCGTCGTTGTGACTCCGTCGTCGCCGGGCGGAACCGCCTCAGCCACGACGGTGGACTTTGAGCGCGCATACGCGTCGACCCCACCAAGGCATACGAAGAAAAACGACAGATGACTCCGCACCCTCTGTCATGAGCGCCACACAATTCAAGATCGATCCTCGGAGGTTCCATCGATGTAAGTGATCCGCGTCACGGGACAGGTGTCAGCGGATCGACACCTACGGGCAACAAGTCGACAAGGCCATGAATATCCGCCGCAAAGGCCGCACTCCGGGCGGCCAAAAGCCGCACATGACGCATCGTCAAGCGGCGACCAACTCCGGCCCATGCGTTCGTCACGGATTCATAAATTCTTCACACGTGGACCAGCTGTGCAGATCATGTGATCGTGTGCGCGCCCATGCCCATCCGCCCAGGTCCCCACGGGAGTAGACCGCCGCCGTGTCCGCGCCGCATCGTTTTCTCAGCCCCTTCGTGCGCACGCGCACCAGGCTGGCCCTCACCCTCGGCCTCGTGCTGGCCGCCCTGACCGCTGCTCTGTTGCCCTGGTGGCAAACTGACGGAGCCCCACCCCCGCAAGCGCGCAAGGCCACCGGCGCGCACCCCGCGTCGACGCCTCCGCGTGACGAGAGCGCCGCGCAGGCCGAGGCCCGGCGCACCCGCAAGCAGGTCCTCGTGGAGACCGCCACCACGGCGACCTCCCAGACCTGGGCGCAGCCGGACGGCCGACTGCGCACCGTCATCACGGCCACGCCGACCAGGGCGAAGACCGCGACGGGCGCCTGGGCGCCGATCGACAACCGGCTGCGCCGGGTGCCGAACGCCCCGCGCAACCTGGGCGTCCAGCCCGTCAACGCCGCCCACCCGATCCGCTTCTCCAGCGGTACCAAGGGCGCCCACGCCGATCGCTCCTTCACGCGCCGGCCACTCGTCGACAGCGACGACAGCCCGAAGGTCCACGACACGCTGCTGGCCGAGGTCGACATCGACGGGGACACCGTCGCCTACACCTGGCCCGGCGCCCTGCCCGAACCGGTCCTCGACGGACCGCGCGCCCTGTACCCCGAGGTGCTGCCGGGCGTCGACCTGCTGCTGGTCGCCCGCGAGGAGGGTGGCTTCGCGCAGTTGCTGATCGTCAAGAACAAGGAGGCCGCCCGCTCCGAGGCCCTCGCCACGGTGACCTACGGGCTGCGCTCGGCGACGGCCCGCTTCCGCCAGGACAAGAGCGGCAGCCATGTGGTCGTCCAGGACAAGTCCGGCAAGGAGATCGGATCCATCCCGACCCCGTTCGCCTGGGACTCCGCGGGCCGCGACCCCGAGCTGGCCGAGGCCGGCAAGGACAGCACCCCGCGCACCTCCGTCGCCACCTCCGCCGATGTGCTGAAGCTGTCCGGCCTGACGGGCATCGAGCCCGGGGCCCACAGCGCTCCTGTGCCCGTGCGGCTCGACGGCGACGGCACCGGCAGCGCGCGCCTGGGCCTGCAGGCCGCGAAGACCGGCCTGTTCACCGCCGCCGACACGACGTACCCGGTCTTCGTCGACCCGCCCCTCAACACCGGCTGGCAGGCCTGGACCGTGGCGTACAAGCCGTACCCGAACACCAGCTTCTGGGACGGCACGAACTTCTCCTCCGGCACGTCCGACGCCCGCGTCGGCCACGAGAGCGAGACCAACGGCACCGCCCGGTCGTTCTGGCGGATGAACTACAACTCCAAGATCACGGACGCGAAGATCTCCTCGGCGCACTTCAAGGTCCTGAACAACCACTCCTGGTCCTGTACGAAGCGCGACTTCGAGGTCGTCCTGACCGGAGCCATCTCCTCGGGCACGACGTGGAACAAGCAGCCCAGCTGGTCCACCGTCCAGGAGAAGCGGTCCTTCGCGCACGGCTGGTCCTCCAGCTCCTGCCCCGACGAATACGAGAGCTTCAACGTCAAGGACGCCGCCCAGAAGGGCGCGACCGGCGGCTGGTCCAACATCACTCTCGGGATGCGGGCCGCCCCCGGCACCGAGGGCGACAACCAGACCTGGCGCAAGTTCAAGGCGACCAGCGCCACCCTGGAGGTCGTCTACAACCGGCCTCCGTCCGAGCCCACCGGCGGCAAGTCCAACCCCGGCGGCACCTGTTCCGTCGGTGGCTCGGGCGTGACCGTCGGCAAGACGAACATCGTCCTGACGGCCACCGGCAAGGACCCCGACAGCAACCTCCAGAAGCTGCAGTTCCGCTTCTGGAAGACCGGCGGCACGGTCCCGAACCCCACCGACGTCACGCCGAACGCGAGCGGCACGGCGTCCGTGACCATCCCGGCCACGTTCCCCCTGGAGGACAAGACCACCTACTCGTGGGACGTGCGTTCCAAGGACTCCGAGGGCCTGACCTCGTCGTTCTTCCCTCCGGGCAGCGATCCCTGCCGGATCAACATCGACGCGAGTGCCCCGCCCCAGCCGACCGTCGACAGCACGGACTTCCCCGAGGCCACGAGCGAGCAGGACAACTGGTCGGGCATCAAGTTCGGTGACAAGGGCTCGGTGACCTTCAGCGCCACCGGCGCGACCAAGTTCCGCTGGTCCATCGAGGGCAACAACCCCGTCGACGTCACCGCGAAGAACGGCGAGGCCACCGTCAGCGCGCTGGCTCCCGCGCACGCCGGCCCCAACACCCTCCAGGTGTACGCCTACGACAACGTCGGCAACGCCAGCAAGCGCACCGACTACACCTTCTACGTGCCGCCACGCGACAAGACCGACGGTCCCATGGACGCCACCGGCGACGGCAAGCCGGACCTGATGATCGTCGACGCCAACGGCAACCTGCGCAACTGCGTGGGCGGCGACGACGGCGACCTGTACAACTGCCTGACCGCCTCCTACGACAGCACCAGGAAGGCGGGCGAGCAGCGCGACCCGAAGGGGTACTGGTACGACGCGGCCACCGGCAAGGCCGCCCTGATCGCGCACTACCAGGACACCTACCCCGGTGACGGTGTCACCGACCTGTTCGCGGTCTCCCCGGACGGCCGGTTCTGGCTCTACCCGGGCGACGGCTACGGCAGCTTCGACGTCACCAAGCGCCTGGAGGTCCGCCTGCCCTCCGGTACCCCGGCACCGTCGACGTGGACCCAGATCATGGCCGTCGGCGACATCACCGGCGACAAGCTGCCCGACCTGGTCCTGCGGTCCGGTGCGCAGCTGTGGACGCTGACGGGCTACACCGGCGCGACGTTCCAGACCGCCACGCTGATGAACGACGACGCCTGGGGCCGCCGCGAGGTGGTCAACGTCGCCGACATCAACGGTGACAAGACGCCCGACCTGCTGTGGCGCAACCTGGACACCGGCGCGATGTACGACCGCCAGGGCAAGCCCGGTTCCGTCGCCGGCAGCGTCGACCTCACGTCGCTCAAGCTGGCCGCCAACTCGCTCACCGGCAAGGACGAGCCGTACGGCACCAGTTGGACCGACGCCAAGGTGCCCACGGCCATCGGTATCCCGGACGTCAACGGGGACGGCATCCCGGACATCTGGGCCCGCTTCTCCTCCGACGGCGCCACGCGGATCTACCATCCGTCGCGGACCAACACCAACGCCGCGGTGCGGATCGTGCTGTCGGTGAACTGGAACACGGTCAAGGCATTCGGCTGACGCTCCTCACGTCCCTGGCCCCGGCCCGCCCCCGTAGGGTGGGCCGGGGCCAGGTGCGTTGCCCGGGGTCAGGTCCTGGCCTTCCGGCGACCCGGCCCTGCATGTTTCCTGCAGTTCCTACTGTTTCCCACTGTTTCCTACGAGGGGATGACGGCGTGCGACGCCTTGTGAACACAGTCGCGGCTTTCTGTGTCCTGATATCAGGTCTGCTGCTGTTCTCGGCCGGCCCGGCCAGTGCGACGGCTGTGTCGGCGGACGCCGATGCCGTCGCCAAGTCGGCCGGGCAGAAATGGGCGTTGAGGTCGCTCGCGAACCGGAAGTACGTGTCGGTGCGGCTTCATGACGCCGACTCCAAGGAATGGCGGCTGCGGGCCTCGGCGGACCAGCCGGGGACCTGGGAGCGGTTCACCTTGCACACGAACCACGCGGGCAGGACGATCGGGTTCCGCTCCGAGATCACGGGCTTCTTCGCCTCGGCCGAGTTCGCCGACGGCGGTGACCAGAAGGGGATGCTCAGGGCGAGGGGCGTCCGCCTCGGCCAGTGGCAGCAGTTCATCCCCCACTATCTGGACGACGCCGTCCTGCCCGACTCGCCCCGCGGTTCGGTCGTCGTGACGCTGCAGGCGAGCGAGAAGGCCCAGAACGACGGGACGGCCACCGACGCCCAGAAGGAACTGAAGTACGTCTCGGCGGAGTTGGGGGACGACAACGACGGAGAGCTGCGGGCTCGGGCCGCCTCCGCCGGGTCGTGGGAGAAGTTCGTGCTGGAGCCCGTCGCCGGCACCCTCGCCAGTGACACGCACGACATGCCCGCGGCCGGTTCCGCGGCGGCCTCGGACCTGAACGTCATGACCTGGAACCTGTGTGCGAACAACCGCAGTTGCGCCTGGAGCGGCGGTCTGGCGGGCTACGCGGAGCTGAACTCCGACATCAGCGCTCACCTGCGCAGCGGGTCCGGTGCGCTGCCGGACGTCATCTTCTTCCAGGAGTTCTGCGAGAAGCACGCCAAGCGTGTCGAGGAGATGCTGGAGAAGCCGGTGGGCGAGGGCGGTACCGGCAGGCAGTGGGACGTCCGGTTCGCTCCCATCCACAACGAGGGTGACGCGAACGGTCCACTGATCCAGAAGCAGTGCGCGATCAAGGACAAGAACGACAACGTCGTGGCGGACCGCGGTGCGTACGGCGTCGCCATCGCGGTCCCCGACGAGAACGTCTGGTACAAGCGCTACGACCTGGTCTCGCCGACCTACAACCTCAAGTACGAGCAGCGCACCGCCGTGTGCGCCGTCCTCCCCTCGCGCGCCGTCGCCGCCTGCACGGCTCACCTGAGCGCGGGCTACCTCTACGAGGACCCCGACGGCACCTGGCGCAAGCGTCAGGCCCAGCAACTGCTGGACATCACCAGGACGTACGAGGCCAAGGGGTACCGGGTCGTGTTCGGCGGAGACTTCAATCTGGTGCCGCCGTATCCGCAGGCCGGCCCGAAGGAGGGCGGACCGAGCGAGGCGCTGGACCCCGTCTACGACAAGTACCTCGAATGCGGCCAGCAGGGTGACCCGGACGCGAAGCGGACCGGGGCGCCCACCGCCAACGCCTCGGGCGGCAAGCCGACCCGGAAGATCGACTACATCTTCGCCCCGAAGAACGCCCCCGTCAGGAACTGCTCCGTCTCCTCGGGCTCCGGGCACTCCGACCACTGGACGCTCTACGGCACGGTGTCACTGCCGGCCACGTGAGGCGCGGCACCGGCCATCACCAGGCCGGTGAGACGTGGCCCCGACCTGGCCCGGCCCGACGCCGGGGCCACGTCGGGGCGGTCAGGAGGCGGCCGGGGCAGGAGCCGGGCCGGTGACCGGGCCCCGTCCTTGTCGGTCATGAAGCCGCGGTGGTCCGGCTGCTCTTCCCTCGGCGCGGGCAGGTCCGCCCACCGGCAGGTCGATCCAGATCAAGAGCCTGTGTCGTCTGTCCACATCGAGATATCTGCGGCACCCTGGCGAACAGCTTCTTCCGGGTTCCGGGCGAGCTTCTCGCAGGCCGCTGCGACGCACGGCAGACCGTCCGGTCCCACGAGCGTGTCATGCTCGCCCCGAAAATGATCGAGGGCCGACTTCGGATTTCTCCGAAACCGGCCCTGACCTGCGACTCTCACGAGTCGGGACGACAGGATTTGAACCTGCGACCCCTTGACCCCCAGTCAAGTGCGCTACCAAGCTGCGCCACGTCCCGATGCGCTCACGTGCGGTGAACCGCGTGAACGCGCAGGTAAACATTACCGCACGCGCGCGGGTGCTCTCAGCCGGTGTGCGAGGCGGCGGGCTCGTGGTCGGGGTCCACGTCCTTGGCGTAGGCGAGGAAGTCGTCGACCATGCGGTGGAACAGGGTGGCGAGCTGCCCGAGTTCGTCGGCGGACCAGTTGGACAGGGCGGCCTCCATGCCCCGGGCGCCGACCTCGCGGACGCGGGCTATGGCGTCGCGGCCCGTCTCGGTGAGCCGGATGCGCTGGGCCCGCCGGTCGTCGGGGTCGGGGACGCGGGTGACGTGCCCGGTCTTCTCCAGTTGCTGCACGGTGCGGGTGACGTGCGAGGCCTCCACGCCGAGACGGTGCGCCAGTTCGCCGGGGCGCAGCGGTTCGGAGTCGGCGATCTGGCGCAGCAGCGCGACCGCGGCGCGGTCCAGCGGTACTCCGGCCAGCCCCATCATCTTCTCGTGCTGCCGGGCCCGCGTGCTCAGATAGGTGATCCTGGTGAGCGCGCGCTCGATCTCGGCCACTTCGGGCGAGACGGGTCCGGGCGACGGGGATGATGCAGAGGCCATGGCTCCAGTTTACCATATCGTTGCGTTACTCAAGTAGTTCGCGAGTGCACAGTGGGTGAGGGCGGCTCCCAGCTCGGCTTCGGCCGGATCCGGATTCCCCGGAGCGATCGTTGCGGTGTGCCCGCCGCGCGGTCCCGGGGACGTCCCCGCCGTCCCCGGGACGCGGGGACGGCATCGGGGGCGGCCGGCACGGAAACGCTGGGCGACGTGTGATCACGTCAGGTGGTCACCGTCACCGGAACGACAGCCCGGAGGTTTCCATGATCCGACGGACCCTCACCGGCGGCCTGCTGGCCACGGTCGCGATCCTCGCGCTCGTGCCCACGGCGGCCGAGGCCGCCCCCGCCACCCACGCCGTCCCGCGCGCCGCGGTGTCCGCGGCCGCCTCGAACACATCGTCCGCGCCGGCCGCACGGCCCGCGCACCACGTCAACCACCGGGCCACGCACGGCCGTTCGACGCACGCCTACGGACGGGTGGTCACCCACCGCTATCCGCTGCTGGTCCGCTCCGGCCCGGGTACCGGCTACCGGGTGACCGGGCGGCTGCGCGCGGGCAGTCTGGTGGCGCTCCGGTGCCGGACGAACGGTTCCTCGGTGCGCGGCACACACCAGTGGTACCGGCTCGCCCAGAGCCGCGGCTATGTCTCGGCGCACTACGTGCGGGTGGTGCGCGGCACACTGCCGTGGTGCTGACGCCCCTCCCCCTTCCGTGACCGGCGCCCGTCACGGCCGGTGACGGAAGGCTGCCCGCCGCCGCCCGGTGGTTCACGTGCGCGGCGGCGGGCCCGTGTCCGGCTCACCCTCCTCATACCCGCCGGATGTGTGGCGGTGTCCCCGTCCCGGGAAGCCATGGGGGCATCCGGGGTGAAATCACCCGAAGCGGAACGGAGTCGGGAGCAGCACATGCGCCAGCCCCAGGAAGCGGCACCCTCGTCCGGGCCGCTGGCGGCGAACCTGCGCGAGCTGAGGGAGCGCACCGGTCTGAGTCTGGCGGCCCTGGCCGCGCGTACCCCGTACAGCAAGTCCGCCTGGCACCGCTATCTCAGCGGCGCCAAGCACCCGCCCCGCTCGGCCGTGGAGGCGCTGGCCCGGCTCGCGGGCGCCGACCCGGGCCCGGCACTGGCCCTCTGGGCGGCACCGGTGGCGACCGGGCCCCGGGCGGACGCCGCTACCGGCCTCCCCGCCCAACGCGCGCAGACCCCACCGACCGCACCCGTCCCACTGACCTCATCCGCCCTACTGACCGCTCCTGTCCCACCGACCTCATCCTCATCTGTCCCATCGACCGCCCCCGTCCCAGACGGCGGGCCCGGAGCGTCCGGCCGTCCGGGTCCCGCCCGGCCACGGCGGCGCGGCCGGGGGCTGGTGCTGCCCGCGCTCACCCTGCTCACCGCGCTCGCCGCGGTGGTCACGGCCCTGGCCACCTCCTCGCGCGGTGCCTCCCCGGGCGCGCGGGCCGCCGTGCTGGCCGCCCTGCGCTGCCACGGCCGGTCCTGCCAGGGCGCGCTGCCCGGCGCCTCGGCCTGCGCCCGGGACGCCCGCACCGAGAGTTCCGTCGCCGACACGACGTACACGGTGCGGCTGCGCTGGTCGCCGTCCTGCCGTGCCGCCTGGTCGCAGGTGGCGGTGCGCGGCGCGGTGGCGCGGGAGGTCTCCGTGCGGAGCGAGGAGGACACCCTGTCCGCCGCCTACTCCGCCGCGGACACCGCAGGCGACGCCAGTCCGATGCTGGCCGTCCCCTCGCCGCGCGGGGTGGAGGCGTGCGCCGTGGTGCGCGGGAGGGTGGCGTGCACCGGTCTGGACGACGCCGTGGCCGGACGGGTGCTCTGAGTCCGAGGCGGCTGGAGCGGCCCCGTCTTTCCCGCCCCCCACCGGGCGGGCGCCGGGTCACTTGATGACCGCGTTGGCCACCACGACGAGCAGTCCGAACAGGGCGTCCACGAACCCGGTGGCCAGTGCGGCCGTCCAGCGCCGCCCGGCCCGCCGGGCCGAGGCCAGGCCGAGGGTGAACAGCAGGGCGATGTTGAGGACGAACGCCGGGTACTCCACGCCGTCCGCGGGCCACCAGCCCCAGCCGGCCCCGGCGAGGATCAGCACCGTGGGCAGCATGGCCGCGACCAGCGGCCACTCGGCGGCGAGCGCGCGCAGTGCCTCGCCGCGCCGGTGTGGTCCGCGTTCGGCGATGTAGTGGGAGTAGCCGTGGGCGAGGGCCGAGGCGAAGGCGGTGACCAGCAGCCAGGCGGCGTCGTAGCGGCGGGCGGCCGGTGAGGTGTGCCCGTACTCGGTGAGCGCGGCGACCATGGCGCAGGCCACCACGGCGCCGTAGACCCCACCGAAGAGCAGCATGGCCCGGGGGTCGTCGTGGGCGGGCCGCGCGGGCACGGCCGGCGTGGGGTCCGCCATGGGCTGCTCGCTTCCCGGGCGTACGGAGTCGGAACCCCCCAACGATCACCCGGGGCGCCCGCCCGCGCCACTTCACGGCGCGCGACGAAGTGTCCGTGCCCGCGCGCCGATCCCGCACACTCTGTCCACGCCGCGCGGCCGCGTCGCCCCGTTAGGGTCCCCGCATGACCCACAGTTTCGCGCTCCACGTACCGGCCGTCCCCGACAGCGAGCTGGTCCCCGAACCGCTCGACCCGGCACAGATCGTCTCCGGCAGCCCGGAGGTCACCGGGAAGGTCCTCCGGGAGTCGGCCGACGGCCGGCAGGCGCGCGGGATCTGGCAGATCACCCCGGGCGTCGTCACCGACACCGAGGCGGACGAGCTGTTCTACGTGGTCAGCGGCTCGGCGACGATCGAGGTGGAGGGCGGCCCGACCCTGCGCGTCGGCCCCGGCGACGTGGCGGTGCTGCGGGAGGGCGACCGTACGACGTGGACGGTGCACGAGACGCTGCGCAAGGTGTACGCGGTCGGTCTCTGAGCGTTCGGCGGGTGGCGGGCCGAGACGGGGGGCCGGGGCGGGCCCCGGCGCCGGCGCCGCGCTCAGGCGCCCCGCCAGACGTTGGCGAAGGCGGCGTCCTCGATGGCGCGGCGGCGGCGCACCGCCTCCAGTTCCATCACCGCGTCGTGTACGGCGGCGAGCACGGTGAGGACCGTGTCGTCGGTGGCCGTCGGCTCGTCCGGGGCGATCTCGTCGCGGATCCCGGCCGCCGCGGCGAGGGCGAGCAGTACGGGCTCGTCGGCGGCCCAGCGGTACGCCGCCCGCCGCCGTGCCGCGGTGTCACCGAGGACGGTGCGTCCGCCGCGGAACGGCAGCCAGCGGCTGCGCTCCCAGGACACGTGCCCCTCCTCCGCGAGCGCGGCCAGCCGGACCGAGGCCAGGCCGCGTCCGCGCCGCCAGAGCCAGTCCGGCAGCGATTCGTAGGGCGCCTCGCGCCGAAGCGCGGCGGCGGCCTCCTCCAGGAGCCGGTCGGCGGGCCCGGGACTGGGTCCGGGGCTGGGTCCGGGGCTGGGTCCGTGGCCGGGACTGGGTCCGAGGCTGGGCCCGTGGCCGGGGCCGGGTTCCGGACGCGGTCCGTGGCCGGTGCGGGGTACCGGCAGGATGCGTCCGCCGCCGTCCAGCACGATCGTCCCGGCCCGGAGCAGGTCGTACGCCTCCGCACCGGCCAGCGCGAGCGAGAGGTCGCCGCGTTCCAGACGCCGGGCGGGTGCCGTGTCCAGGGCGACGATCATCAGGTCACGCGCTGTGCTCATGAGGCTCCCCGTCGAAGGGCGTGTCCGGCACCGGCACCGATACCGCGCCACCGGCCGGCCGTCGCGGCCGCCGGTGATGCCGTACCAGGGGCGACTCTAGCGCGGGCGGTGCGCCCGGGGACGGGACGCGGGTCCGGCCGGGCCACCGGCGGACGCCCGCGCGGCACCGGGCCGGCGGACGCCGCGCCGGGGTGGACGACCGCCCGCCCGGTGCGTCAGACACCGGCGCCGAGGTGGACGGTCCGCCCTCCCCCGCCGCGTCAGGCGCCGCAGGACCGCAGAAAGCGGCGGGTGCGTACGGCGATGGGCAGGGGCGCGTCCGGCGCGCAGGGGTACATGTCCTGTTCGACGATCGCGAACAGGTCGACGCCCAGCTTCTGCGCGGCGGCCAGGACGGGCTCCAGGTCCGGGACCCCCAAGGGCGGTTCGCACATCACACCGCGCCGCACGGCGGGCCCGAACGGCACCCCGTCGGCCACCACCCGGGCCAGGACCTCCGGGTCGACCTGCTTGAGGTGCAGATAGCCGATCCGCTCGCCGTAGGTCTCGATCAGCCGCACGCTGTCCCCGCCGCAGTAGGCGTAGTGCCCGGTGTCCAGGCACAGGCGGACCAGGTCGGGGTCGGTGGCGTCGAGGAAGCGGGCGACGTGCGCCTCGGTGTCGATGTGGGTGTCGGCGTGCGGGTGGACGACGATGTCGAGGCCGTAGGTCTCCTTGACCTCGCGGCCGAGGCGTTCGGTGCCCCGGGCCAGGTGCCCCCACTGCTCGCTCGTCAGCTCGGGCGGCTCCAGGATCTCGGCCGTCCTGTCGTCCCGCCAGAAGGAGGGGATGACGACGAGGTGCCGTGCGCCCATGGCGCGGGTGAGCGCGGCGACGCGGCCGACGTGCTCCCAGGTGTCCTGCCACACGGACGGGCCGCGGTGCAGGCCGGTGAAGACGGTGCCCGCGGAGACCTTCAGGCCGCGCCGGCCGAGTTCGTCGCTGAGCCGGGCCGGGTCGGTCGGCAGATAGCCGTACGGGCCGAGTTCGATCCAGGGGTAGCCGGCCTCGGCCACCTCGTCCAGGAAGCGGTGCCAGGGGGTCTGGCGCGGGTCGTCGGGGAACCAGACGCCCCAGGAGTCGGGGGCCGAGCCGACCCGGATCCGGTCGAGCGCGGGGGCCGTGGCCATGGCAGCCGTTCCCTTCGGGGGTCGTCGGTGCGGGCCCGGCGGGGTCCCGCGTCGTCCTTCTCCGCGAGTCCACCCCGTGGCGCGCCCGCTGTCAATCCGCCGCCGCCGATCCGCGGTCAGGACATGGGCTCCGCACGGCGGTCTGGCGGAAACGGGTGTGTTCGGGTGTGATCGGGGGAGACGAGGAGGGAGATCATCCGATGACGTCCACGCCCGCCGCCGCGCCCGGACCCGGCGGCCCCGCCGCCCCCGGCCCCCGCCGTCTCCACCTCCCCGCGGGCCGGGCCGCCGACGGCCCCTACGCCGTGCGGATCACGCCCGAGTCCGCGGGCTGGGGCCACTCCTCGCTCCGGATCCTGGAGCTGGCGCCGGGCGGCTCGCACACCTTCGACACCGGTGACAGCGAGTGGATCGTCCTTCCGCTCGGCGGGGGCTGCGAGGTCGGCTGCGCCGACGACTTCGGGCACGGCACGTTCGCGCTCACCGGACGGGAGAGCGTGTTCGCCGGGGTGAGCGACTTCGCGTACGTGCCCCGGGACGCGCGGGTGACCGTCTCGTCCGGCGGGGGCGGGCGCTTCGCGCTCACCGGCGCGCGCTGCACCCGCCGCCTGCCCGCCCGCCACGGGCCGGCGGCCGGCGTGCCGGTGGAACTGCGGGGCAGCGGGTCCTGCTCGCGCCAGGTCAACAACTTCGCGGCGGCGGGCGTGTTCGGCTGCGACCGGCTGATCGCCGTGGAGGTACTCACCCCGGGCGGCAACTGGTCGTCGTTCCCGCCGCACAAGCACGACGAGGACCGGCCCGGCGAGGAGTCGGTCCTGGAGGAGATCTACTACTTCGAGTTCAGCGGCCACGACGGCACGCCGGGGCTCGGCTACCAGCGGGTGTCGCCGTCCGGGCCGGGCCGGGACACGGACGTGCTCGCGGAGGTCCGCGACGGCGACGTGGTACTGATCCCGGACGGCTGGCACGGCCCGTCGATGGCGGTACCCGGCCACCACATGTACTACCTCAACGTCATGGCGGGCCCGGGGGCCGACCGCGCATGGCTGATCCGCGACCACCCGGACCACGCCTGGATCCGCGGCACCTGGCCCGAGCAGCCCGTCGACCCCCGCCTCCCCTTCTACCGCGCCCCGGAGCCGTCCCGATGAGCACCCGCACCCCCGCGACCGGTCCCGGCCCCGGTACCGGATCCGGCCCCTCCCCCGGTACCCGCCGGATGACCGTCGCCCAGGCCCTGATCCGGTTCCTGGCCGCCCAGTACACCGAACGCGACGGTGTGCGGCGGCGGTTGATCGCCGGGACCTGGGGCATCTTCGGCCACGGCAACGTGGCGGGCATCGGCCAGGCGCTCGTCGAGCACGCGGACGTGATGCCGTACCACCAGGGCCGCAACGAGCAGGCGATGGTGCACGCGGCGGTCGGCTTCGCCCGCCGCAGCGGTCGGCTGTCCACGATGGCGGTCACCACGTCCATCGGGCCGGGCGCCACCAACCTGGTCACCGGCGCGGCCCTGGCGACCGTCAACCGGCTGCCCGTGCTGCTGCTGCCCGGCGACTACTTCGCCACGCACCGGGCCGATCCGCTGCTCCAGCAGCTGGAGCATCCCTCGGCGGCCGACGTGTCCGTCAACGACACGCTGCGGCCGGTCTCCCGCTTCTTCGACCGGATCACCCGCCCCGAGGGGCTGGTCCCGTCCGCGCTGAACGCCGTACGGGTCCTCACCGACCCGGCGGAGACCGGCGCGGTCACCCTCGCGCTGCCGCAGGACGTGCAGGCGGAGGCGTACGACTGGCCCGAGGAGTTCCTGGCGGAGCGGGTGTGGCGCATCCGGCGGCCCGCCCCCGATCCGGCCGAACTCGCCGCCGCGGCCGAGGCGGTCAGGTCGGCGGCCCGTCCGCTGATCGTCGCGGGCGGCGGGGTCCGGCACAGCGCGGCCGAGGACGCGCTGCGGGCGCTGGCCGACGCCACCGGCATCCCGGTCGCCTCCACCCAGGCGGGCAAGGGGTCGCTGCGGTACGACCATCCGGCGGACGTCGGCGGCGTCGGGCACACCGGCACCGAGGTCGCCGACGGCCTGGCGCGCGGCGCCGACCTGGTCCTCGGCGTCGGCACCCGCTACACCGACTTCACCACGGCCTCCGGGACGCTCTTCCGGCATCCCGGGGTCCGTTTCGTCAACCTCAACATCAGCGCGTCCGACGCGCACAAGATGGCGGGCACCACCGTGGTGTGCGACGCGCGGGCCGGGCTCACCGCGCTCACCGCCGCGCTGGCCGGGCACCGCGTCGACGCCGCCCACGAGGCCGCGTACCGGGAGGGGAAGCGGCGCTGGGAGCGGGTGGTCGAGGCCGCCTTCCGCGCCGACGACGACGCCGTCCCGACGCAGACACAGGTGCTGGGCGCCCTGGACGCGGTGGTCGGCGACGAGGACGTGGTGGTCAACGCGGCCGGTTCGCTCCCCGGCGACCTGCACAAGCTGTGGCGGGCGCGCTCGCCGCACCAGTACCACGTGGAGTACGGCTACTCCTGCATGGGCTACGAGATCCCGGCCGCGATCGGCGTGCAGCAGGCGGCGCCCGGTGTGCCGGTGTGGGCGCTGGTCGGCGACGGCACCTATCTGATGATGCCCACGGAGATCGTCACCGCCGTCCAGGAGGGCCTGCCGGTCAAGCTGCTGCTGGTGCAGAACCACGGGTACGCCTCCATCGGCGGTCTGTCGGAGGCGGTGGGCGCCGAACGCTTCGGCACCGCCTACCGCCACCGCGACGCCGACGGCGCCTTCACCGGGGCCCCGCTCCCGGTCGACCTCGCCGCCAACGCCGCCAGCCTCGGCATGGACGTGCTGCGCGCCCGGACCGCGGGCGAGCTGCGCGCGGCGCTGCGCACGGCCCGCGCCGCCGACCGTCCCACGTGCGTGTACGTCGAGCCGGACACCTCGGACGGGGGCACGGCGGCGCCGCCCGCCGCGGCCTGGTGGGACGTGCCGGTGGCCGAGGTCTCCGGCCGCGAGGCCGCCGTCCGGGCCCGTACCGCCTACGACCGCGAGGCCGCCGCCCGCCGCCGCGCGCTGTGAGGCGGGGCCGCGCCCGGCGGCGGCCTACGTACGGGCGTAGCCGGTGAGGGGCGGGGTGCGCAGGGCGAGGACCGCCATGTCGTCGTGGCCGTCGCTGGGATGGTGCTCGGCCAGCGCCCGGCACAGTTCCTCGGGTGGCCGTCCGGCGTGGCGCGACGCGGTGGCGGCGAGCTCGGCGAGGCCCTCGTCGATGGACCGGCCGGGGACCTCCACCAGGCCGTCCGTGTACAGGACGACGGTGCTGTCCACGGGGACGGACTCGCGGTGATCGGGCCGGGCGAGGTCGGGCGCCACGCCGAGGGGCAGTCCGGGGTCGGTGTCCAGGTAGCGGACGCGGCCGTCGGGCAGCAGCAGGAGCGGCGGCGGGTGCCCGGCGCTGGACCAGTGCAACTGCCAGGCGCCCTCCACCGGTTCGAGGCGGGCCAGCAGCGCGGTGGCGACAGGCGCCTCGTCCAGGGAGTGGATGATGCGGTCGAGCCGGGTGAGGGAGGTGCTGGGCGGGGTGCCCCGGTCGTAGTAGAGCGCCCGCAGCATGTTGCGGATCTGCGCCATGTCGGCGGCGGCCCGCAGATCGTGGCCGACCACGTCGCCGATGACGGCCACGCAGGCGCCGTCGGGCAGCCGCATCGCGTCGTACCAGTCGCCGCCCACCGCGGCGGGTGCGCTGGCCGGGCGGTAGGCCGCGCCGGCGGCGAAGGGCCTCAGGTCGGGCAGCCGGGGCAGCAGGAGCCGCTGGAACTGCTCGGCGCTGTTGCGGGCCTGGTGGTAGAGGCGGGCGTTCTCGATGGCCACCCCGGCGGTGCCGGCGAGCGCCCGGATGACGCCCTCGTCGTGCCGGTCGAAGGGCTGGCCGTCCTTGCGCTCGGAGAGGTAGAGGTTGCCGTAGACGCGTCCGCGCACGCTGATGGCCACGCCGAGCAGGGTGTTCATCGGCGGGTGGCCGGGCGGGAACCCGGCGGACTCCGGATGCCGGGAGATGTCGCGCACCCGCAGCGGCTCGGGGTGGTGGATCAGGTGGCCCAGCAGCCCCCGGCCCCTGGGCAGCTCCACGCCCTTCAGGTCCGCGAGTTCCTGCGCGCTCAGGCCGAGCGGGATGAACTCGTCCAGCAGCCGCCCCTCCTCGTCGAGGACGCCCATGGCGCCGTAGCGCGCGCCGACCAGGTCCATGGCGGTGCGCACGATACGGCGCAGCACCCTGGGCAGGTCCAGGTCCCCGGTGATGTCGACGACCGCCTGGAGGAGTTCCTGAAGGGTGCTCTGGGCACGCGCCAGGGCGCGCAGTTGCTCGCCGATGCGGTTCAGGTCGGAGCTGAGCGGCAGGTCGAGCAGTGAGGCGTACGGGTCCTCCCCCGCCGCGTCGCCTGTCCGCGGCTCCTCGTGCCCGTCCCGTGGCCCGTTCCGGTCGTCCGCCATCACCGCTCCGCCGTCCTCCGCCGCCCGCAGTCCGCTCCGGGCGACCCTCGCGCCCGCCGTGGTCCGGCCCGTCGCCCGGACCGTCTCCGACATCTGAACCGCGGACCTGCTCCCACTGCCCGGCGACGGGCCCGCACGCCGCGCGGGGACACCCTATCGGCCCCCTCTTCGCGGCGCGGCGCGGGCGGGGCCGGGCACCGGGGGGCGCCGTCCGGCGCCCCGGCCGCCGTGTCCGCGCGCGGGGACACGGCGGGGCCGGAATAGGGGGCCGGAAAGGCGCCGGAACGGGGACGGAAGGGGTCCGGAGGAGGGGTGGTGACGGGGGTGCCCTGGGAGGCGGGCGGGAAGCGCGGGTACGGCGCTTCCCGCCCAGTGCCGTTTCCGGGTCCGCGCGCCGTGCGCCGCTACCGCCACCGCGACAGGGCTTAGGTATACCTAAGTTTCCTCGAAGACACAACATCTGGGGCTGTGCACCATGGCAGCGTTCTAGATGTAGTGTTGGCCGTGCTGGTGGTTCGCCAGGCACTCCGGTGCCGGGCGAGGCAAGAGGGAACCCGGTGGGAATCCGGGACTGCCCCGCAGCGGTGAGCGGGAACGACCGCCGTCATACGCACTGGACCCGGTGGACCGGGCCTGGGAAGCGACGGCCAGTAGACGTCTCGTACGACACGAGACACGCCCGCGAGTCCGAAGACCTGCCACCGGTGCGTACGCCGACGAGCGGCGTGCGTGCTCCGAGGCCCCGAGGGAGGGCCGCGTGGCAGCAGCACGGACCCGGGTCCGGCGTGCCCTTCTTCCGCCGCCGCCCGGCCCCGCCGTACGCGCCGCGACGCTCCTCCTCCCCCGGTCCTCGGACAGGGACGGGAACGAGCGAGAGGAGCGGCGGTCGATGAGCGGCCTCGTGTATTTCTCCAGCGTCTCGGAGAACACCAAGCGCTTCGTGGAGAAGCTGAGTCTGCCCGCCACGCGCATCCCCCTGCATCCGCACCGCGACGGCCTGCCGCGGATGACCGGGCCGTATGTGCTGATCACGCCGACCTACGGCGGCGGCGAACGCGCCGGGGCGGTCCCCAGGCAGGTGATCCGCTTTCTGAACGTCGAGGCCAACCGCGCGCTGCTGCGCGGGGTCATCGCGTCCGGCAACACCAACTTCGGCGTGGACTACTGCCTGGCCGGACGGGTGATCGCGGCGAAGTGCGGGGTTCCCGAGCTGTACCGATTCGAACTGCTGGGCACGGAGCGCGACGTCCGTGCCGTGAGGAAAGGACTGAGGACGTTTTGGACACGACACTCATCGGCGGCGGCGTGATCACCGCCCGGCGCGAGTCGGTCGGTACGCGCAAGGACTACCACGCGCTCAACGCCCTGCTGAACATGTACGACTGCGACGGCCGCATCCAGTTCGACAAGGACCGCGAGGCCGTACGCCAGTACTTCCTCCAGCACGTCAACCCGAACACGGTGGTCTTCCCCACCCTCAAGGAGAAGATCGACCACCTGATCGAGAACGACTACTACGAGGAAGCCCCGATCCGGCGCTACGACTGGGAGTTCGTCAAGGGCCTGTACCGGCAGGCGTACGCCCATGAGCACCGCTTCCGCACCTTCCTCGGCGCGTTCAAGTACTACACGTCGTACACGCTCAAGACCTTCGACGGCTCCCGCTACCTGGAGCGCTACGAGGACCGGGTGGCCGCGACCGCGCTCTTCCTCGGCGCCGGGGACGAGGCGCTGGCGTCCCGGCTGGTGGACGAGATGATGACCGGCCGCTTCCAGCCGGCCACACCGACCTTCCTCAACGCGGGCAAGGCGCAGCGCGGCGAGCTGGTCTCCTGCTTCCTGCTGCGCGTCGAGGACAACCTGGAGTCCATCGGCCGGGGCGTCAACTCGGCGCTCCAGCTGTCCAAGCGCGGCGGCGGGGTGGCGCTGCTGCTGACCAACCTGCGCGAACAGGGCGCCCCGATCAAGAAGATCGAGAACCAGTCCTCCGGGGTGGTCCCGGTGATGAAACTGCTGGAGGATTCCTTCTCCTACGCCAACCAGCTCGGCGCGCGCCAGGGCGCGGGCGCGGTGTACCTGCACGCCCACCACCCGGACATCATGCGGTTCCTGGACACCAAGCGGGAGAACGCGGACGAGAAGATCCGCATCAAGACGCTGTCGCTGGGCGTGGTCGTCCCGGACATCACCTTCGAACTGGCCAAGCGCGACGAGGACATGCACCTGTTCTCGCCCTACGACGTGGAGCGCGAGTACGGCAGGCCGCTGGCCGATCTCTCCGTCAGCGAGCACTACGACGACCTGGTCGCCAACCCGCGCATCCGCAGGACCACGCTCAGCGCCCGCGAGTTCTTCAAGACGATCGCGGAGCTGCAGTTCGAGTCGGGCTACCCGTACCTGCTGTTCGAGGACACCGTGAACCGGGCCAACCCGGTCCCGGGCTGGATCAACATGTCCAACCTGTGCTCGGAGATCCTCCAGGTGAACACGCCGAGCACGTACGACGCCTCGCTCGGCTACGAGAGCGTCGGCCGGGACATCTCCTGCAACCTGGGCTCGCTGAACATCGCCGCCGCCATGGCCTCCCCCGACCTCGGCGCGAGCGTGGAGACGGCGGTGCGCGGCCTGACGTCCGTCTCCGACCAGTCGCACATCGACGCGGTGCCGTCCGTGGCGCACGGCAACGACCTGTCGCACTCCATCGGCCTGGGCCAGATGAACCTGCACGGCTACCTCGCCTCGCAGCGCATCCACTACGGCAGCGAGGAGGGCGTCGACTTCACCGACCTGTACTTCTGCACGATCGCCTACCACGCGCTGCGCGCCTCGAACCGGATCGCGATCGAACGCGGCACCGCCTTCGACGGGTTCGAGAAGTCCGCGTACGCCGATGGCTCGTACTTCGACAAGTACACCGAGCGGGTGTGGGAGCCGGCCACCGAGCGGGTGCGGGAGCTGTTCGCCGACGCGGGGATCGCGCTGCCCACCCAGGACGACTGGCGGGAGCTGAAGCGGTCGGTGCGGGAGCACGGCATCTACAACCAGTACCTCCAGGCCGTGCCGCCGACCGGGTCCATCAGCTACATCAACGACTCGACCGCCTCCATCCACCCGATCGCCTCGAAGGTGGAGATCCGCAAGGAGGGCAGGCTCGGCCGCGTCTACTACCCGGCGCCGCACATGGACAACGACAACCTGGAGTACTTCCAGGACGCGTACGAGATCGGCTACGAGAAGATCATCGCCACCTACGCCGCGGCCACCCGCCATGTCGACCAGGGCCTCAGCTGCACCCTGTTCTTCCGGGACACGGCCACCACCCGCGACCTCAACAAGGCGCAGATCCTCGCCTGGCGCCAGGGCATCAAGACGCTCTACTACATCCGGCTGCGCCAGGAGGCCCTGGAGGGCACCGAGATCGAGAACTGCCTGTCCTGCACCCTGTGACCCCCTCGCACGCCCCGTTCACGAAAGCACCCCGATGACCACCACCCCCGCCCCGCTGACCGAGACCTCGGTCACCCCGCCGGCCTTCCGCCAGGACCCGGCCGCCCGGCTGCGCCCGGTCAACTGGAACCGCGTCACCGACGAGAAGGACCTGGAGGTGTGGAACCGGCTCACCGCCAACTTCTGGCTGCCCGAGAAGGTGCCGCTCTCCAACGACGTGGGCGCCTGGCAGCAGCGGCTCACCGCGGGCGAACGCACCCTGACCATGCGGGTGTTCACCGGTCTGACCATGCTCGACACCGTGCAGGCCACGGTCGGCGAGATCGTGCAGATCCAGGACGCGCGCACCGAGCACGAGCAGGCCGTGTACACCAACATCGCCTTCATGCAGGCCGTGCACGCCCGCAGCTACTCCTCGGTGTTCTCCACCCTCTCCAGCACCCCGGAGATCGACGACGCCTACCGCTGGGCGGTGGCCAACGACGTCCTCCAGCAGCGCTGCAAGGCCGTCCTCGCGCACTACTACGGCGACGACCCGCTCAAGCGGAAGGTCGCCTCCACGCTGCTGTCGTCGCTGCTGCTGTACGCGGGCTTCTATCTGCCGCTGCACTTCTCCACGCACGCGCTGCTCACCAACACCGCCGACATGATCCGGCTGATCCTGCGCGACAAGGCGGTGCACGGCTACTACTCCGGCTACAAGTTCCAGCGCGGCCTTGAGCGGCTGACGGCGGCGGGTCAGGAGGAGATGCGCGCCTTCACCCATGCGCTGCTGGAGGAGCTGTACGAGCTGGAGCTGCGCTACTCGGGCGAGCTGTACGAGCCGCTGGGCCTGATGGACGACGTGGCCGTCTTCGTCCGCTACAACGCGAACAAGGCGCTGATGAACCTCGGTTACCCGGCCCGCTTCGGCGCGGACGAGACCGAGGTCAACCCGGAGATCCTGGCGGCGCTCTCGCCCGGCGCGGACGAGAACCACGACTTCTTCTCCGGCTCCGGCTCCTCGTACGTCATGGGCAAGGCGGAGAACACCTCCGACGACGACTGGGACTTCTGAGAGGCTCACATGTCCGCTATGTCCGGCAACCCCCAGGTGCCCGCTCCCCGGGCGGGCACCGCGCCGCACGGCGCCTGCGTCCTGCTCAAGCACGGCGAGATCTTCCTCAAGGGCCGCAACCGGCACCGGTTCACCGAGCGGCTGCACGACAACCTGCGGATCGCGCTGCGCGGGATCGGCGGCTCGACCTGGATCAAGACCGCGCAGAACGTCACCGTGGTCGGCGGGCAGGTCCCGCAGGACGCGCTGGTGGAGCGGGCGCGCCGGGTGATCGGCTTCAACTCCGTCGAACCGGCCCTGCGGGTGCCCAGCACCCTGGAGGAGATCACCCGGGCTGCGCGTCGACCTCACCCGGCCCGAGGTGACGCTGTCCGTGGAGATCGACCGCAAGGAGACGTACCTGTCCTGGCGGCGGCACCGGGGGCTGACCGGGCTGCCGGTCGGCTCCAGCGGGCGGGCCCTCGCGCTGCTGTCCGGGGGCTACGACTCTCCGGTGGCCGCGCACCGGGCCATGCGGCGCGGGCTGCACTGCGACTTCGTGCACTTCAGCGGCGCCCCGTACACGAACCCGGCGTCGGTGTACAAGGCGTACGCCCTGGCCCGGGAGCTGAACCGGTACCAGCCGCCCGGACGGCTGCACGTCATCGCGCTGGGCAAGGCGCAGAAGCAGCTCGCCGTGGCGGGCGCCGGGCGGCTCCAGGTCGTCGCCCAGCGCCGCCTGATGATCCGCACCGCCTCGGCACTCGCCGCCCGTACCGGCGCCGAGGCGCTGGTGACCGGCGACAGCCTGGGGCAGGTGGCCAGCCAGACACTGGCCAACCTCGCGGCGGTGGACGAGGCGGCGGCGCTGCCGGTGCTGCGTCCGCTGATCGGCTGGGAGAAGCAGGAGATCATCGACGAGGCCGTGCGCGTCGGCACCGCGGAGATCTCGGTGCTGCCCGACGAGGACTGCTGCCAGCTCCTCGCCCCGCCGCGCGCCAGCACCCGGGCGGGCCTGCCCCGGCTGCGCGCCGTGGAACGCCGCCTCGACCTCGACGAGGTGACGGCGGCACTGCTGGCGAGCGCCCGGGTGATGCTGCCCGGCGCGGACACCGGCCCCCTCCCCGAGACCCCGGCGCCCACCTGCCCGGCCCCCGCACCGGCCTGACCACCATGAGGCCGTACCCGTCACCGCTGAAGGGGGCACACCGTGCCGGCGAGCCGCTCGCCGGCACCGGACGCGGCCTCGACGACCGGGCGGGGCCACCGGCCGGCCGCGCCGGAAGCACCGCCGCGGGGGCGCCAAGCGGTCCTCCCGGCACGGCCCGGCCCCCGGCAGCGCGCCGCCTCCGCCCGCGCGACCCGCCCCCGCGCCCGCCTCGCCTCGCCCCGCCCCGCCCGCGGCCCCGTTTCCGGGCTCGGGCGCGGAAGGACCCGTACGGCCACCCGCCCCACGCGGGCGGCAGCGCGCCGTCGCTTTCACCCGAGCGGCCTACGCCACACTCCGGGAGAGAACAAGGTCACAACCTCGGCCTCTGCCTGCGCTCCACCGGACTGCCCTAGCATCCGACCATGACGGTCCTGCCTGACGACGGGCTCTCCCTGGCGGCCGACTTCCCTGACGCGACGCATGAGCAGTGGCGCCACCTGGTGGCGGGTGTGCTGCGCAAGTCGGGCCGGGAAGTACCGGACGACGAGGCGGAGGGCGCTCTGTCCACCGCGCTGGAGGACGGGTTGCGCGCCCGCCCCCTGTACACCGCGCGCGACCACGCGCCCGACCCCGGCCTGCCCGGCTTCCCGCCGTTCGTGCGCGGCGGGAAGGCCGAGGGGAGCACGGTCGGCGGCTGGGACGTGCGCCAGCGGCACACGGTGGCCGAGGCGGCGCCCGTCCTGAACGACCTGGAGAACGGCGTCACCTCGCTGTGGCTGGCCGTCGGCGACCGCGGCATCCCCGTCCCCGCGCTCGGCACCGTCCTCGACGGCGTCTACCTCGACCTGGCCCCGGTCGTCCTGGACGCGGGCGAGGCGGCGGAACCGGCCGCGCGCGAGCTGCTGCGGCTGTTCGCCGAGCGCGAGGTGGCCGCCGACGCGGCCCGCGGCAACCTGGGCGCCGACCCGCTGGGCCTGGAGGCCCGCACCGGCCGGCCCCGCGACACGGCGTCCGTGGCGGAGGCGGCCCGGCTGTGCGCGGCACGGTACCCGGGGCTGCGCGCGCTGACCGTGGACGCGCTGCCGTACCACGAGGCCGGCGGCTCGGCCGCGCAGGAGCTGGGCTGCTCGCTGGCGACCGGTGTCGCCTATCTGCGTGAACTGACCGGGGCCGGGCTGGACACCGCCCAGGCGCTGGCGCAGCTGGAGTTCCGCTACGCCGCGACCGCCGACCAGTTCCTGACCATCGCCAAGCTGCGCGCCGCCCGGCGGCTGTGGGCGCGGGTGGCCGAGGTGTGCGGGGCGCCCCGCGCGGGCGGCCAGCTCCAGCACGCGGTGACCTCCTCGGTGATGATGACCCGCCGCGACCCGTGGGTGAACATCCTGCGCACCACGGTCGCCGCCCTGGCCGCCGGGGTGGGCGGCGCGGACGCGGTGACCGTGCTGCCCTTCGACCACGCGCTCGGCCTGTCCGACGCGTTCGCCCGGCGGATCGCCCGCAACACCTCCGTCATCCTCGTCGAGGAGTCGCAGCTGTCCCGGGTGGTCGACCCGGCGGGCGGCTCCTGGTACGTGGAGCGCCTGACCGACGAACTCGCCCACGCGGGCTGGGAGTTCTTCCAGGAGATCGAGCGCGCCGGAGGCCAGGGCCCCGCGTTGCGCTCCGGGCTGGTCGGCGAGCGGCTGGCGGCGACCTGGGCCGCACGCAGCGCGAAGCTCGCCAAGCGCCGCGAACCGGTCACGGGTGTCAGCGAGTTCCCGCACCTGGCGGAGAAGCCGGTGGTGCGCGAACCGGCGCCCGAACCGCCGTCCGGCGGGCTGCCCCGGGTGCGCCGGGACGAGGCGTTCGAGGAGCTGCGGGCCCGCTCCGACGCCCACCTCGCCGCGACCGGGGCCCGGCCCCGCGTGTATCTGGCGGCACTCGGCCCGGCCGCCGCGCACACCGCCCGGCTCACCTTCGCCGCCAACCTGTTCCAGGCGGGCGGCATCGAACCGGTCACCGAGGGCACCTTCGAGGAGAGCGGCGCGCGCGAGGCGTGCCTGTGCTCCAGCGACGCGCTGTACGAGGAGCAGGCCGGCGTGGTCGTCCGGGGCTTGCGGGAGGCGGGCGCCGGGCATGTGTTCCTCGCCGGCCGCCCCGGACCGTACGAGGACGTGGACACCTACGTCTTCGCCGGCTGCGACGCCGTCGCCGTGCTCTCCGCCGCACTCGACCGCATGGGAGTGTCCTGATGTCCGTCCCCGACTTCTCGGCGATCGAGCTCGGAGAGCCGCGCCCCGACGGCGGCGCCGACGAGTGGCGCACCGCCGTGCAGAAGGCCGCCGACGGCGACGACCTGCTCTGGGAGACGCCCGAGGGCATCACCGTCAAGCCGCTGTACACCGGGCAGGACCTGGAGGGCCTGGACTTCCTGGACACCTTCCCGGGCGTCGCCCCGTATCTGCGCGGCCCGTACCCGACGATGTATGTCAACCAGCCCTGGACGATCCGCCAGTACGCGGGCTTCTCCACGGCGGAGGAGTCCAACGCGTTCTACCGGCGCAATCTGGCGGCCGGTCAGAAGGGCCTGTCGGTCGCCTTCGACCTGCCCACGCACCGCGGCTACGACAGCGACCACCCGCGGGTGACCGGTGACGTCGGCATGGCGGGCGTGGCGATCGACTCGATCTACGACATGCGGCAGCTCTTCGACGGCATCCCGCTGGACCGGATGACGGTGTCGATGACGATGAACGGCGCGGTGCTGCCGGTGCTGGCGCTGTACATCGTGGCCGCGGAGGAGCAGGGCGTCCCCGCGGAGAAGCTGGCCGGGACCATCCAGAACGACATCCTCAAGGAGTTCATGGTCCGCAACACCTACATCTATCCGCCGAAGCCGTCGATGCGGATCATCTCCGACATCTTCGCCTTCACCTCGCAGCGGATGCCCCGCTACAACTCCATCTCGATCTCCGGGTACCACATCCAGGAGGCGGGCGCGACGGCCGACCTGGAGCTGGCGTACACGCTGGCGGACGGCGTGGAGTACATCCGGGCGGGCCGGGACGCGGGCCTGGACGTGGACGCCTTCGCGCCCAGGCTGTCGTTCTTCTGGGCGATCGGCATGAACTTCTTCATGGAGATCGCCAAGTTGCGCGCGGCCCGGCTGCTGTGGGCCAAGCTGGTCAGGCAGTTCGACCCGAAGAACGCCAAGTCGCTGTCCCTGCGCACCCATTCGCAGACCTCCGGCTGGTCGCTGACCGCGCAGGACGTGTTCAACAACGTCACGCGCACCTGTGTGGAGGCGATGGCGGCCACCCAGGGGCACACCCAGTCGCTGCACACCAACGCCCTGGACGAGGCGCTGGCGCTGCCCACCGACTTCTCCGCGCGCATCGCCCGCAACACCCAGCTGCTGATCCAGCAGGAGTCCGGCACCACCCGGGTGATCGACCCGTGGGGCGGCAGCGCGTACGTGGAGCGGCTGACGTACGACCTGGCCCGCCGCGCGTGGCAGCACATCCAGGAGGTGGAGCAGGCGGGCGGCATGGCGCAGGCCATCGACGCGGGCATCCCCAAGCTGCGCGTGGAAGAGGCGGCGGCCCGCACCCAGGCGCGCATCGACTCAGGGCGGCAGCCGGTGATCGGGGTGAACAAGTACCGGGTGGACAGCGACGAGCAGATCGAGGTGCTCAAGGTCGACAACTCCTCGGTGCGCACCCAGCAGATCGCCAAGCTGCGGCGGCTGCGTGAGGAGCGGGACGAGACGGCGTGCCGGGACGCGCTGGACGCCCTGACCCGGGCGGCCGGCGGCGAGGGCAACCTGCTGGAGCTGGCGGTGCGGGCGGCCCGTGCCAAGGCGACCGTCGGGGAGATCAGCGACGCCCTGGAGAAGGTGTACGGGCGGCACGCGGGCCAGATCCGTACCATCTCCGGTGTGTACCGCAACGAGGCAGGCCAGTCGCCGGACGTGGACCGCACCCGCGCGGTGGTGGACGACTTCGCGGAGGCCGAGGGCCGCCGGCCGCGCATCCTGGTCGCCAAGATGGGCCAGGACGGCCACGACCGCGGCCAGAAGGTGATCGCCACGGCCTTCGCCGACCTGGGCTTCGACGTGGACGTCGGCCCGCTGTTCCAGACCCCGGCGGAGGTCGCCCGGCAGGCCGTCGAGGCGGACGTGCACATCGTCGGGGTGTCGTCGCTGGCCGCCGGGCATCTGACGCTGGTGCCCGCGCTGCGCGAGGCGCTCGCCGAGGAGGGCCGCGGCGACATCATGATCGTGGTGGGCGGGGTGATCCCGCCGCAGGACGTACCGACGCTCCTGGAGATGGGCGCGACGGCCGTCTTCCCGCCCGGCACGGTGATCCCCGACGCGGCCCGCGACCTGGTGACGCGGCTGGCGGCGGATCTCGGCCACGACGAGCTGTGAGCCGGTGAGCTGATGGCCATCGATCTGGACACGTACGTCAAGGGCGTCCTGGACGGCAAGCGGGCGCTGGTGGCCCGCGCGATCACACTGGTGGAGTCGGTGCGGCCGCAGCACCGGGCGCTGGCCCAGGAGTTGCTGACCCAGCTGATGCCGCACAGCGGCCGGGCCCGGCGGATCGGGGTGAGCGGGGTGCCGGGCGTCGGCAAGTCGACGTTCATCGACGCCTTCGGCACCATGCTGACCGGGCAGGGCCACCGGGTGGCGGTGCTCGCCGTCGACCCGTCCTCCACCCGGACCGGCGGTTCCATCCTCGGCGACAAGACCCGTATGGAGCGGCTGGCCGTCGACCCGGCGGCGTTCGTCCGGCCCTCCCCCAGCGCGGGCACCCTCGGCGGGGTGGCCAAGGCGACCCGCGAGTCGATCGTGGTCATGGAGGCCGCGGGCTACGACGTGGTGCTGGTGGAGACGGTCGGGGTGGGCCAGTCCGAGACGGCCGTCGCGGGCATGGTCGACTCCTTCCTGCTGCTCACCCTGGCCCGCACCGGCGACCAGTTGCAGGGCATCAAGAAGGGCGTGCTGGAGCTGGCCGACGTGATCGCGGTGAACAAGGCGGACGGGCCGCACGAGCGCGACGCCCGCGCGGCGGGCCGCGAACTGGCCGGTGCGCTGCGGCTGATGCACGGGAAGGACACCTTCTGGACGCCGCCGGTGCTCAGTTGCAGCGCCCGCGAGTCGACCGGTCTGGACACCGTCTGGGAACGTCTGGAGCAGCACCGCGCCCTGCTGGACTCGGCGGGCCGCCTCACCGCCAAGCGCCGTGCGCAGCAGGTCGACTGGACCTGGAGCATGGTCCACGACGAGCTGCTGGGTCGGCTGCACGCCGACCCGGCCGTCCGCTCTCTGGCGCCCGAGCTCGAACAGCAGGTCAGGCAGGGCCGTCTGACGGCCACTCTCGCCGCCGAACGGATCCTGAGCGCCTTCTCCGGGGGCGGCGCTGCATCCGGCTCCGGTGGTCCCGGAGAAGGCCGTGGAGCAACGTGACATTGTATAGTGGGAGGTCATCGGGCTGAGCACCGCAGACCGGTCACACGGAGGAGCGCACAGATGGCCCATCTCGAACCGCGGGCGATCTCCGTCCAGACCCATCTGCGCGACCAGGTCGCCGACGCGCTGCGGGCGGCGCTCATCGCCGGTGAGCTGCGCCCTGGTGTGATCTACTCGGCCCCCGCCCTCGCGGGCGAGCTCGGCGTCTCCGCCACCCCGGTGCGCGAGGCCATGCTGGACCTGGCCCGGGAGGGCCTGGTCGAGGCGGTGCGCAACAAGGGCTTCCGGGTCACGGAGATGACCGAGCGGGACCTCGACGAGTTCACCGACATCCGCGCCCTGATCGAGGTCCCCACCGTGGGCCGCGTCGCCGCCTCGGCGAGCACCGAGCAGTTGGAGGCGCTGCGTCCGCTGGCGCAGCAGATCGTCACGGCGGCGCGGGAGCACGACGTCCTGAAGTACCTGGAGGCCGACCACCGGTTCCATCTGGAGCTGCTGTCCCTGGCGGGCAACCACCATCTGGTGGCCGTGGTGGCCGATCTGCGCAAGCGCTCCCGGCTGTTCGGGCTCGGGAGTCTGAACGAGACCGGCCGTCTGGTCGCCTCCGCCGAGGAGCACGTCGAACTCCTCGATCTGCTGGTGGCCGGCCGGGGCCGGGAGGCGGAGGAGTGCATGCGCCGCCACCTCTCGCATGTGCGCACCCTGTGGGCGGACGGCCGGCCCAAGCCCGAACAGCCCGGACCGGCCCTGCGGCTCAACAACCGCTGACCCTCCGCCTCCCCTTCCCTCCCCGCTCCCTCCCCTTCCGATCCCCGCCGCGCCGACCGAGTCCGGCGCGGCGGCTTTCGTATGCCCCGCCGCCGTACGGCCTCCTGCCGCCGCACGCCTGCCCGCCGCCCCTCCCTGTCCACCTGCGGGAAGCCCTCAATTCCTCCGGACGCCTTCCCTGAGACATGTGACCTGTGCAATGGTACATGGCGCAGGTCGTGGCCATGTCAATCGTGGCGCGGCCGTGCGATCCGACCCGTCGGCGGCACGGCCCTCCCCTGAACACGACCTCCCCGTCCCATCGGCCACGCACCGCGTGGCCCGGCCCCTCATGGGAGGCGCAGTGAGAAAGTCACCGGTCCGGCGATTCCGGCGAAGTCTGGGCGCGGCAGTGCCGCTGGCCCTGGCCCTCGCCCTGGCCGTCGGTCTGCCGGCACAGCAGGCCGGCGCGCGGACGGCGACCACCGCATCCGCCGCATCGCCCGCGTCCGCCGCACCCGCACCCTCGGCGCACGGCGCGCGGCACACCGGAGCCCCACCCGCGGCGCAGTCCGCCACGACCGCGACCGGACACACGGGCCGGGGACGCCTGAAAGCGTCCGAACTGCCCCCGCTGGCCGCGAGCGACGACAACCTCAAGAAGCCCTACGGCGAGACGGCGAAGCCGCCGGCGCGGCCCTCCAAGTCGATGGAGACGGCGGCCGGCGGCACCCCCGGGAAGAAGCGCGCCGCCGCCACCTGCGACGTCTCCGCCTTCACCACCCGCACCGGCAGTGCTCTGGTGCGGCAGATCCAGGCGTCCACCACCGACTGCGTCAACACCCTGTTCAACCTGACCGGGGACGACGCGCGCGGCGCCTTCCGCGAAGCCCAGATGGCCACCGTCGCCGACGCGCTGCGCGACGGCTCGGCCGCCTACCCCGGCGACGCGAGCACCGGCATGCCGCAGACCGTCCTCTACCTGCGCGCCGGTTACTACGTGCAGTACTACAACGCGGACGCGGTGGGCCCCTACGGCAGCACCCTGCGCACGGCGATCCGCGGCGGTCTCGACGCCTTCTTCGCGAGCGCGCACTCCCGCGACGTGACCGACGCCAACGGTGAGACCCTCGCCGAGGCCGTCACCCTCATCGACAGCGCCGAGGAGAACGCCCGCTACGTCTACGTCCTCGAGCGGCTGCTGGCGGACTACGACACGTCGTGGAACGCGTCCTGGTGGATGCTCAACGCGGTCAACAACGTGTACACGGTGACCTTCCGGGGCCACCAGGTGCCCGAGTTCGTCACGGCCGTCGAGGCCGACCCGAGCCTGATCGACTCCCTGTACCGCTTCGCCTCCGGCCACCTCGCCCTGCTCGGCACGGACCAGTCGTACCTGACGTCCAACGCGGGCCGGGAACTCGGCCGGTTCCTCCAGCACGCCTCGCTGCGGTCCAAGGTCCAGCCGCTCGCCGTCGACCTGCTGCACGCCGGTTCCATCACCGGCGCCACCGCGCCGCTGTGGGTCGGTGTCGCCGAGATGACGGACTACTACGACCGGGCGAACTGCTCCGTGTACGGCACCTGCGACCTCGCGGCGCAGCTGACCAGGGCCGTCCTCACCACGACCTACCCGTGCAGCTCCAGCATCACGATCAAGGCGCAGCAGATGACCTCGGCGGAGCTGGCCGCCACCTGCTCCAGCCTGCGCGGCCAGGACGCCTACTTCCACGGTGTGGTCAAGGACAAGGGCCCGGTCGCCGACGACCGCAACAGCACCATCGAGGTCGTCGTCTACGACTCCAGCGCCGACTACCAGACGTACGCCGGTGCCATGTACGGCATCGACACCAACAACGGCGGCATGTATCTGGAGGGCGACCCGGCGGCGGCCGGAAACCAGCCGCGCTTCGTCGCCTACGAGGCCGAATGGCTGCGCCCGGACTTCCAGATCTGGAACCTCAACCACGAGTACACGCACTACCTCGACGGCCGCTTCGACATGTACGGCGACTTCGACGCGGGCGTCACCACACCGACCGTCTGGTGGATCGAGGGCTTCGCGGAGTACGTCTCCTACTCCTACCGCGGTGTCCCCTACCCCGAGGCCATGGACGAGGCGGGCCGCGGCACCTACGCCCTGAGCACGCTGTTCGACACCACCTACGACAACGACACCACGCGCGTCTACCGCTGGGGCTATCTCGCCGTCCGGTACATGCTGGAGCACCATCCCTCCGACATGGCCACCGTGCTCGGCGACTACCGCGCCGGTGACTGGAACGCCGCCCGCAGCTATCTCACCGGCACCGTCGGCACCCGCTACGACAGCGACTGGCGCACCTGGCTGGCGTCCTGCGCGGCCGGCAGTTGCAGCGGCGGCACCACCACCCCGCCCGCCACCCAGTGCACCGGCACCGACGCGCGGGAGCTGGGCCAGAACTGCGCGCGCGCCGGCCAGTCCGCCACCACCGGGAACTACGCCTACCTCTATCTGCGCGTCCCGGCCGGCACCTCCCGGCTGACCATCACCACCTCCGGCGGCACGGGCGACGCGGACCTGTACTACAGCGCCGACGGCTGGGCGGGCACCGGCAGTTACACCCAGCGCGCCACCGGCCCCGGCAACGGCCACACCCTGACGGTCGACAACCCGCCGGCCGGCACCCACTACATCAGCCTGTACGCGGTGGACGGCTTCAACGGAGTGAGCGTCGCCACCGCCTACTGAGCGGGACGGCCGCCCGGCGCCGGCGGAGCGCTGACCATCACGGGCGCGGGGCGGCCGCCGTCCGATGCCGCCTACGCCTGCGGGCCGCCCTCACCCTGGGCGGCCCGCAGGTCGGCGAGCAGTTCGGCCTGGCCCGCCAGGACCCCGGACAGGATGGTGCGGGCCACCCTGAGCAGCTCCGCCACATGCGGGCTGGTCAGGGAGTAGTACACGGTCGAGCCCTCCTTGCGGGTCACGACCAGGTTGGCCCGGCGCAGCACGGCCAGTTGCTGGGAGAGGTGCGCGGGCTCGATACCGATCTCGGGCAGCATCTCGGCGACCGCGTGCTCGCGCTCGCTCAGCAGCTCCAGGACGCGGATGCGCGCCGGGTGGCCGAGCGTCTTGAAGAACTCGGCCTTCAGCTGGTACAGCGGCGTGCTCATGCTGCTGCCGTCGCCTCTCCCGCCCGCCGGCACGGCCGACCGGGCCGGACCTCGGCGCATCGCATCCACCCACTTGTCGTGCCGAACTCGGTAATTGCCGAGGTCAGCAATTCTATACGCCGTGTCTTCCGTGTTCAGAGGGGCAGGGTGATCCAGATCGTCTTGCCCCGCCCGTCGGCGTCGCCGCGCACGACCGCGGTGCCGCCCAGGCCGAGGGTGAGTTCCATGACGGTGGCCAGTCCCCCGGCGGCCGTACCGCCGACCATCCCGGTCAGCCGCGGGCGGTAGGGGTGGCGGTCGTGGACGCCGAAGGCCAGGCAGTCCGCGCCCGCCGCGTAGAGGACCGTGGTCTGCGGGGAGAGCGCGGCCGCGTGCCGTACGGCGTTGGTGACCAGCTCGCTGACGATCAGCAGCGCCTGGCCGACGGCGGGATGCAACAGGCTGACGCCCCACTCCGTCAGTGCCTGCTCGGCCGTCTCCCGCGCCAGGCGCACGGCGGACGGCAGTGTCGGCACGGTCAGGACGTGGCGGTGGGGCAGGGCTTCGAGCCGCGTGGTCACGGTCATGGCCGCTCAGCCCCGTACCCGGGCGAACCGGAAGCCGGTGACGGTCCGCGGGCGCAGCCGCACGATCGTGTCGTGCGGGCCGTGCGTCCAGCCGCACAGGACGCGCCGGTAGTGGGCGGCCTCGTCGGGATCGGCGACCACCTCGGCGGGGCCGTCGGCGGTGACGCTCCAGCCGGTGCCGGTGTCCCGGTCCACCTCGTCCACGTGGTACGCCGCCGAGGCGGGCACCGCGGCGGCCGGCACCGGGGTGCGCACGACGAGGCGGCCCACGTGCCACACGTGCCGTCCCGGACGCACGACGGCCTGCTCGCGGCGGACGTACACCAGCCGGCCCAGGCGGCTGCCCTCCAGGAGCCACAGGGCCTCGGGGCCGGAGACCTCGGTCATGCGCAGCGCTGCGCGGGCGGTGCTCATCGGACGGGTTCCTCACTGCCGCGCTGCGGCCCGGCGGGTACGGCGGCGGGTTCGGCTGCGGGTTCGGCGGGCAGCGGCCCGGTCAGGTCGACATGGTCGCGCGCGCCGCGCAGCGCCTCCGCTGTGGTCGCGTACTCGCGGCCCTCTCGGCGCAGCAGCTCCAACGCGCCGACCGAGTCGAGGACCCGGCGCTGTCCCGGCCGTATCCCCGAGGTCATCACGGCGATGCCGCGCCTGTTCAGCTTCTCCACCACGTCCTTGAGGACCAGTGCGCCGGTGGCGTCCACCGTCGTCACCCGCGACATGCGCAGGACGACCACCCGGGCCCCGGTGACCTCGCCCAGTTCCCGCAGGAAGCGGTGGGCGGCGGCGAAGAACAGCGGGCCGTCGATGCGGTAGGCGACGATGTGCCCGGCCGACAGGGCGTCAGCCGCGGCCGTGCGCTCGCCCTCGCCCGGCCCGTCCGTCCCGTCCAGCGGCATCCGGTCGAGGCGGACCTGCCGGGCGACCGCGCGCAGGGCGAGGGCGCCCGCGACGGCGAGGCCGATGATCACGGCGTAGACCAGGTCGAGGGCGAGGGTCGCGGCGGCCGTGAGGACGAGGGTCAGCGCGTCCGAGCGGGTGGCGCGCGCCATCGCCTTCAGCGAGGCGACCTCGACCATGCGGACCGCGGTGGCCAGCAGCACGCCCGCGAGCGCGGCGAGCGGGATCCTCGACACGAGCGGCGCGGCGGCGAAGACGATCACCGCGAGGACGGCGGCGTGGGTCAGTGCGGCGAGCCGGGAGCGCGCGCCGGTGCGGACGTTGACCGCGGTGCGCGCGATGGCGCCGGTGGCGGGCACCCCGCCGAACAGCGGGGCCGCGATGTTGGCGAGGCCCTGCCCGAACAGCTCCCGGTCGGGGTCGTGCTTCTGCCCCGTCGTCATCCCGTCGGCCACCGAGGCGGACAGCAGCGACTCCAGCGCGGCCAGGGCGGCCACCGCGACCGCGGGTGCGAGCAGCGAGCCGAGCGCCCCCGCGTCGAGGAAGGCAAGCGACGGCGCGGGCAGTCCGGCCGGCAGGTCGCCGATCGGCGCGGCCGCGTCCAGACCGGCGAGCTGCGCCACCGCGGTGGCGGCCACGACGGCGACGACGGAGAACGGGACGGCGGGCCAGCGGCGGGCGCCGGCCAGCATGAACGCCGCCACGGCGACGGCGAGGCCGGCCGCCGTCCAGTTCGGTGTCCTCGCGAACTCCTCGACGGCCCGCCAGGTCACCACCAGCACGCGGTCGCCCTCGGGTTTGGCCACGCCCAGCGCGTTCGGCACCTGCTGCAACCCGATCACACAGGCGATGCCGAGGGTGAAGCCCTCCACCACGGGGGCGGGCACGTACTGCATGTACTTCCCCGCCCGCAGCACGGCGAGGGCGACCAGCAGGAAGCCCGCGATCAGGCCGACGGTCAGCACCCCGCCCGCCCCGTACCGGCCGAAGATCGGTACCAGGACGACGGTCATGGCGCCGGTGGGCCCGGACACCTGGAGGTTCGAGCCGCCGAAGACGGCCGCGACCGCCCCGGCCACCACGGCGGTCGCGAGGCCCGCCTCCGCGCCGAGTCCGGAGGACACCCCGAAGCCCAGCGCGAGCGGCAGCGCCACGATCGCCACGGTGAGACCGGCGAGCAGGTCGCGGCGCGGATCCCGGCGGGCGTCCGCCAGGTCGGACCGCGCGGGCAGCAGCGAGCGCACCGAGCGGGCGGCCCGTGTCAGCGGGGTGCTCATCGCGTGGCGACCTCGGCTTCCCGCAGCACGTTCCGTACCGGCACCGGCCCGACCCCTCGACTGTCGACTCTCACGGCGTCCGCCCCAGGCCGGGCGCGCGCACAAGGCTGTGCCCGCGCTTCCTGCGGGCACAGCCAGCACAGCATCTAACCAATTGCGAACTTTTGCAATTCGGCAGGCGACTGCCGTAGCCGCTCTCGGCCGCCACGCGGCGGCCCGCGCGGGTCCGCGGCCGCTACGAGCCGGCCTCCCGCGCGGCCCGGCGGTGGCGCCGTACGGCGTCGCGGTTGGCGCAGGCGTGGGAGCAGTACCGCTGGCGTCCCGGCCGGCTGTGGTCGACATAGGCGTCGCCGCACTCGGGCAGGGCGCAGCGGCCGAGGCGCCGCATGCCGTGCGCGGTGAGGTGCTGGGCCGCCGCGACGGTGGTGGAGGCGGCGAGGACCGCGCCCAGACCCGCGCCGTCGGGCCGGTAGTGCAGGTGCCAGCCGCTGCCGTCGTGGTCGGTGACGGTGGGCGGTCCCGCGTAGCGGGTCAGCAGTGCGTTGAGGACCGCGACGCGGGCCGGTTCGTCCTCGGCGTCGACCAGGCGCCGCCAGCCGCGGAGATAGTCGCGCACCAGCGCGGCGTCACCCTCGCGCGCCTCGTTCTCCAGCGGCATGCCGACGGCGACCCAGCGCGCGGCGATGTCCTCGATGCCGGTGGGCGGCCGGTTGAGCAGGTCGATCACGTTGTCCAGCAGAGGGCGCCCGTAAGGGTTTACATGCACAAGAGCATTACATCACTGTCGGGTCATGACCGCCCGCGACCGCATCCGCGCCCTGCCCCCGACGGCGCCCGACGCCCCTCGCACCCCTTCGCGCGCCGCCCCGGCGGAAACCGGGAGCGGACCGGGCTGGCTGCCGCTGGCCGCCTGCTGCCTCGGTACGTTCCTGCTGCTGCTGTACACGTCGATCGTGACCGTCGCCCTGCCCGGCATCGGCGCCGGTCTCGGCGCGGACCACGGCGCCCAGCAGTGGGTGATCGACGTCTACACCCTCGCGCTGGCCGGACTGCTGCTCGGCGCCGGCGCGATCGGCGACGCGCTCGGGAGCCGCCGGGTGTGCCTCGCGGGGCTGGCCGGATTCACCCTGGCCACCCTGGCGTGCGGCCTCGCCACCTCGCCGGGCCTGCTGATCGCAGCACGGGCCGGCCAGGGCGTGGCCGGGGCCGCGATGCTCGCCACCATCGTCCCGCTGATCGGACTGACCTACGCACGCCCCGGGCAGCGGGCGACCGCGTTCGCGGTCTGGGGCGCGGTGGCGGGGGCCGCCTCGGCGGTCGGCACCGTCTGCGGCGGCGTACTGACGGAGTACGCGGGCTGGCGCTGGCTGTTCCTCGGCTCGCTCCCCCTGTGCGCCGGGGCGCTGGCGCTGGCCGCCCGCTCGTTGCCGCACGCGACGGTACCTCCGCCGCCGGACCCGGCTCCGGACCGGGCTCCGGACCGGGTTCCGGACCCGGCGCGGGAGCCGGGCCATGCACCGGGCCCGGACCGGGCGGCCCGGGGCCTGTTCCGCACCGGGGTGGACTGGCCGGGCATCGTGCTGGTCAGCGTCGCGGTGACAGGTCTCGCCTACGCGGTGATCGCCGGCGGCGAATCGGGGTGGGGCGCGCCGAACTCGCTCGCGGGCTGGCTCGCGGCCCTCGGCGCGGGGGGCGGGTTCGTGCTCGCCGAACGCCGTTGCCCGCGGCCCATCCTGCCGCCCGCGCTCGTCACGGCACCGAGGTTCGCCGCGGTCCTGCTGGCGGCCTTCGGGTACTACTTCGCCGCGTTCGGGGCGCTGCCCGCCCTGGCGACCTGGATGCAGACCGGTCTCGGCCTGGCGTCGTCAGCGGTCTCCCTCGTCCTCGTCGTCCAGCTCGTGGTCTTCGTCGCGGTCTCCGGCCTGGTCAGCAGGCACCTCCACGCGCTCCACCCGGCCTGGACCCTCGGCGCGGGCACGATCCTGGTCGGCGTCGGCGCGCTCATCGCCACCGCGGTGGCCGGCCGGCCGGACTGGCCCGTGCTGCTGCCGTTCCTGGTGCTCAGCGGAGTCGGCGCGGGCGTGGTCTCGCCCGTGCTGCCCGCCGTCGCCATCGCCACGGCCCCGCCCCACCACGCGGGCGCGGCCGGCGGCGCGGCCAACGCCGTCCGGCAGCTCGGCCTCACCCTCGGCGTGGCGGTCTGCGGAACCCTCACCCGCACCTCGACCGCCCCCCGCATGTCCCTCGCCTGCGCCGCCTGCGCGCTCGTCGCCGTCACCACGGGAGCCCTCGCCGTCCGACTGCTGCTGCGCTCCGGCACCAGATGAGCGGAACGACCCGGACCGACCGCACACCCCCGGAACCGGAAAGCGGTCAGGGGCGGCCTCGGATTCCTCTGTCGTGCACCATCGCGCCCACTCGGAACTGCGTTGATCACGCGGTTCCAGACAACAGCAACGACATCGGTCACGGAACCGCCAGTTCAGTCCACATCGCCCCTCGCGCCTCGGCGAAAAGACACAGCCCGTGCAACAGGGTGATCAGCCCTGCAAGCGCTGGGAGCGGATTCGCCCTTGACCACCCTCACACTGTCAGGGGTTGCCGTTGCTACTCCCTCAGAAAAACCAACCGCAAGAACCTCCGCCAACATGCTGTTGGGTCCGCCCTCCGGGAATGGAGTCACCGCACGGAAGGCTTCGGTTTCCTGGCCACCCAACCAGTCATGGTCCGCGGTCACAGTGAGCCAATCACCCTCGGACCTGATACGAATGTCGCCTGCCCCCCTGATGAGTGCCTCGGTTGCGATCATACCGGCCAGTTCGACGGCGTCGAATGATCCCGAGCGGAAAAATCGTCCTTCGTTCCTGGCCAAGTATTCCCACGTGTCAACCGGCGTGATGTCGTCAGGATGATACTTCAATTTCGCCGCTCCGCCTGAGTCGGTTGGAGAGAGGAAAAGCTGAGTTTGGGATGTGGAACTCATATCCCTCGAACTTCGGAGATTTCGACGTGTCCGGAATCTTGCGGGTGACTGCTCCAGCGTTCTGAAGTTTCACGATCGCAGAGTCAGTTATTTTGACCTTGATGATTCCCGGCGTCGATCCACCAAGGACTTCACATCAGCTCCGTGGTAATACGGGTTTCCGCCGCTCGGACGGTGGGGATTCGCTCCGTTGAGTGCGGGTCGTCGCCGTGAGCCGCACCCGGGCCGAACCTTCTGGGCTGAGCGGTGGCAGGAACCTCTACCGCGTCTGCCTCCCAGCCGGTCAGTCCGCCCGATGCCGACAAGCACGATCTGCTGGGAGAGTTCGCCAGCCGCCTGAAAGTAGAGATCGGAATGCCTGGGCCATGGGCGAACGCCTCCGCGAACTCGGCATCCGGCTCGCGGAAGCCCGCTCGACCGCACTGTTCCAGCTCGCCACCGAGCTGCCCGCCGCGCTCCTCGCCCGCACCCTCGGCATCAGCCCCCCCGACGTGGTGGATCCGCTTCTTCGACTACCTGTGATCCCCGCCTGCGATGTCCTCGGCAGAGGCATTTCGAGAGTTCCGATACCCGAGTCCACCGTTGCGCCCCGCCGTACACAAGATCACGGCCGCCGGGGCGGCGCTCTCCGCACACCTCAGCGTGCTCCGCGCACCTCGCTCGCTGCCGAGCCCGATCGTCGTGGCCCGCTGACCCCGGTCAAGGGCGCCGGTCCCCACCTGGTCCCCAGAAATGATCAAGGGCCGGTCTTGGATGTCTCCGAAACCGGCCCTGACCTGCGACTGTCTCCAGTCGGGACGACAGGATTTGAACCTGCGACCCCTTGACCCCCAGTCAAGTGCGCTACCAAGCTGCGCCACGTCCCGATGCGCTCTCGTGCGGTGGACCCGCGTGATCGCGCGAAGGTCACTTTACCGCACGCCCGGGGCGGTGCCGAAGGGGGCACTCGGGAGGGCGCTCGGGACGACGCGGCGACGGGGGAGAATCGTGGGTATGAGCAGCACATCATCCGACCGGGCGGTCGGCGCGCGGGACCGGGACAGTGAGGGGCGGGCGCGCAACGCCCGGCCACGCGACGGCCTGGGGCGCCCGCTGCCCTACGGCGCGGACGGAGTGGCGCGGCAGCCCGAGGGGGTGGTGCGCACCCCGGACCGGACGGTCGCCGAGGCGCAGACGCTGCTGGACGCGGGACGGCCCTTCCACGCGCACGAGGTCTTCGAGGACGCCTGGAAGTCCGGGCCCGAGACCGAGCGCGGGCTGTGGCGCGCGCTGGCCCAGCTCGCGGTGGGCCTCACGCACTCCGCCCGCGGCAATGTGACCGGCGGCGCCCGCCTGCTGCGGCGCGGTGCGCAGGGCGTACGGGACTGGGCGGCGGACTCCGGGGTGCGGGAGCCGTACGGCATGGACGTGGCCGGGCTCGTGGGCTGGGCGCGGGCACTGGCCGACGCCGTGGAGGACGGGACGGCCGGGGCGGTGGACGCGGCACGGAGCGCGCCCCGGCTGCGCGCCGGGGCGTAGGCACCCGGGCGGAGGCACCCGGGCGGAGCCGTCCCGCCGAAGCACCGCCGGTGACCGGGCGCAGCACCTGGTGCACGCGGTGTCAGTGCCCTGCGGCACACTCGGGGGGTGCGAGAGATTCATGTCATCGGTATCGGCGCGGGCGACCCCGACCAGCTCACGTTGCAGGCGGTCAGGGCGCTGCGCGACACGGACGTGTTCTTCGTCCTGGACAAGGGCGAGGTGAAGTCGGACCTCGTGCGGCTGCGCCGGGACATCCTGGACGCCCATCTGCCCGAGGGCGGGTACCGGGTGGTGGAGGCGCGCGACCCGGAGCGGGACCGCCGGGCGGGCGGCCGCGGCTACTCCCCCGCCGTCGACCAGTGGCGCAGCGCCCGCGCGGACATCTACGAGCGGCTGATCACCGACGAGCTGGACGAGGACGGGACCGGCGCGTTCCTCGTCTGGGGCGATCCCGCGCTGTACGACAGCACCCTGGGCATCCTGGAGGAGGTGCTGGCGCGCGGTGCCGTGGAGTTCTCGTACGACGTGGTGCCCGGCATCAGCAGTGTCTCCGCGCTGGTGGCCCGGCACCGCACCGGGCTCAACCGGGTCGCCCGGCCGGTGCAGATCACCACGGGACGGCGGCTGGCCGAGGGGTTCCCCGAGGGGGTGGACGACGTGGTGGTGATGCTCGACGCGCAGCAGGCGTTCCGGCAGTACGCCGACCAGGACATCGACATCTACTGGGGCGCCTACATAGGCACCCCGGACGAGATCCTCGTCTCCGGTCCGATCGCCGAGGCCGGGCCGCGCATCGAGCGGCTGCGCGCCGAGGCCCGGGAGCGCAAGGGCTGGATCATGGACACGTATCTGCTGCGTCGCAGGCCGCAGGGGTAGGCGGGGCGCCGGGAGGCGGCGTGGCCGGAAGGTGTGCGCCGGGGCGCCGGCGGCTCCCGGCCCGGCCCGCCACCTCGTGCTCGGCCAGGGTGCCCACGTCCCAGCCGGACTCCCGGCAGGCGGCGAGCAGGCCGGGCAGGGCGCCGAGGGCGGCGTGCCAGCAGCCGGGGGCCGAGGCGCGGTCCGTGTCGTGCAGCAGGACCGTGCCGCCGCCGCGGAGATCGGCCATGACGTTCGCGTGCACGGAGGCGGCGGTCGCGTCCGCCGTCCAGTCCCGGCCCCACGCGCTCCACAGCACCGGCCGCAGCCCCAGGCGCCGGGCGGCGGCCCAGCGGCCGCCGGTGAGGATGCCGTAGGGCGGCCGGTACCAGAGCGGGCGGCGGCCCGTGAGGGTGTGCACGGCCCGGACCGCGCGTGCCGTCTCCCGCAGGTCCCGGCCCGGGTCGGGCAGCCAGGGGCGGCTGTGGGTCCAGCCGTGCACGGCGACCTCGTGTCCGCGTCCGGCCATGTCGCGGACGAGTCCGGGATGGCGCACCGCGCTCTCGCCGAGCACGAAGAAGGTGGCGCGGACGTCGAGCCGGTCCAGCGCGTTCAGGAAGTGCGGGGTGCTCGCGGGGTCGGGGCCGTCGTCGAAGGTGAGCGCCACATGGCCGGTCCGGCCGTGTCCGGCCAGGTGCGGCAGACAGCGGGAGCGGAAGCGCGGCAGCCAGGACGCCGCCGGGACGATGTGCACGACGGCCGCAGCGGTCACGGCGGCGAGGGACGCCACGGCCGCGAGCGCCCCCGCCGAGGCGAGGGGGCCGACGGGGGCGGCGGCGGCGACGGGACCGGCGGAGGTGGCGGGTTCCGCGGTGGTGAGGGGCACGCGGGGCACCGGCGCGGACCGCCGTTCCGCGCCCTCGGCCCACCGGCCCGCACCGTTCGCCGATCCCCCGTCGCCTCTGAGCCCCCGGCCGGTCAGGCGTCCCCCGTCGCTCATGGACCTGCTCCCGCGCATCGGCCCTCACCCGAAGCGTGAGGCGAGGCGCCGGTACAGGGCGGGGGCGGCACCGCGGATCCGGCCGGGCAGCCGGGTCCAGCCGGGGACGTAGACCTCGTCCCGGCCGCGGGCGACCGCCTCCCACACGGCGTCGGCGACCCGGCCCGCCGGAACGGGCCGGGGACGCGCGCGCCGGTAGGGCACACCACGGCGGTCGAAGAAGGGGGTGTCCACCACGCCCGGCACCACATGGCTGATGCCGACGCCGGTGCCGCGCAGTTCGTAGCGGACGGCGTCGGCGAAGGTGGCCAGCGCGGCCTTGGCGGCCGAGTAGACCGCCTCGTCGCGTACGCCGACCGTGCCCGCGAGGGAGCCGATGATGACCACGCGGCCGGTGCCCCGCCCCACCATGTGCGGCAGCAGCAGCCGGACCAGGTGCACCGTGGCGAGCACGTTGACGTCGAAGACCTCGTCGATGGCGGGCTGGGGCATGGTGCTGAAGGGACCGGCCCAGCCGATGCCCGCGCCCGCCACCAGCAGGTCCACCCGGCCGAGGCTGTCGAGGGCGAACTCGGAGAGCCGGCGCCCGGCCCCCGGCCCCGACAGGTCCGCGGCGTAGGCCAGTGCCGAGGTGCCCCGGGCGACCTCCTCCAGGCGGGTGCGGTCGCGGCCGTTGAGCACCATCTGCCAGCCGCCCTCAGCGGCGAGCCGCCGGGCGACGGCCGCGCCGATCCCGGAGGAGGCGCCGGTGACCAGCGCACCCCCGCCGACCGGCCTGCCGCCGTCGCCTCCGCGGCGCTCGGTGCCCGGCGCGGCCGGCGCCCCGGGGCGGGTCCCGGAGCCGGACCGTGCGCGGGAAGGGGCTTGGGTCATCGGGGCACCTCTGGATCGACGGGCCCGGGGCCGGCGGTGCGGCCCCGGCGGTCCGGTACGGCGTGCCGGGCGTGGAGCGTCCCGGGGGCCGGGTCGGAAACGCGGGACGGGCTGGGGGTGTCCGTTCGGGTGACTGCGGTTCGTTTGGCTGCGGTGGGTGAGGGTTACTCACTTCCAGTGTCGTCCGAAACGCCCGTACCGCCACCGGTGCCCGCCGCTCGGGGCCCCCTGACCGGCCCGGCCGCCGCCGCTCCCGCCGTGTTCGAGGGCCCCGCCGCCGAGGGGTCCGCCGCCGGGGCCGGGCGGCTGCTCGTCGTCAGCGCGTCCATGGGCTCGGGGCACGACACGGTCGCCGCCGAGCTGGTGCGCCGGGCCCGCGCCGCCGGGAAGGAGGCGCAGATCGTCGACGTACTGGAACTGCTGCCCTGGGGGCTGGGGACGGGGCTGCGCGGCGGCTATCAGGCCGTCGTACGGCACTGCCCCTGGGTCTACGCCGGTGTCTACGACCTCTTCCTGCGGCCCGGCCCCCGGCCCCGGCCGAGCGGGACTCCGCTGGCGCGGCTGGCCGGTGACCGGCTGCTGGAGCTGGTGCGCCGCTCGCGTGCCGACCTGGTGGTGCCGGTGTTCCATCTGGCGGCCCAGCTCACCGGCCATCTGCGGGCGCACGGGACGCTGCGGGTGCCCAGCGCGGTGGTCGTGGTGGACTTCGCGGTGCACCGCCAGTGGCTGCACCCCGGCAACGATCTGCACCTGTGCCTCACGGACCGGGCCGCCGACGAGGTGCGCGCGGCCCTGGGGCGGCCCGCCCGGGTGACCGGCCCGGTCGTGGACCCCGCGTTCTTCGCCGGACCGGCGCCCGGCACACCGGAGCCGACGCAGCCGTCGGAGTCGTCAGGGGCCCCGGAGCCGTCGGAGTCATCGAATTCGGATTCGGATCCGCATTCGGATTCGGATTCGGATTCGGATTCGTCGGAGTGGCGGCGCCGCTTCGAACCGTACGGACCCGGTCGTCCGGCGGTCCTGGTCTCGGCGGGCGCCTGGGGGGCCGGGGCGCGGCTGCACCGCACCGCGCGGCTGCTCGCCGCGCACGGTTACCTGCCCGTCGTGCTCTGCGGGCGCAACGACCGGCTGCGCCGCGCCCTGTCCACGGTTCCCGGGGTGCTCACGCCCGGGTGGGTGACGGACATGCCCGCCCTGCTGCGCGCCTGCGCCGCCCTGGTGGACAACGCGGCCGGGCAGACCGCCGTCCAGGCGCTCGCCGCGGGGCTGCCGGTCGTGGGCTACCGGCCGCTGCCGGGGCACGGGGCGGAGGGGGTCCGCCGGATGGCGGCGGCCGGGGTGTCCGACCACGTACCGGACGAGGCCGGGCTGCTGGCCTCCCTCGCCCGGCTGACGGCGCGCGGCCCGGAGCGCGAGCGGCGCGTTGCCGCCGGGCGCGCGCTGTTCCGCGCGGACGCGCTGGCGGAGGCCGTACGGCCGCCCGGCTGACCGCCCGCCTTCCGGTGGCCCCGGCCCGTCACGCCTCCTGCGCCCTCGCCTCGTCCAGGCGTCCGACGAGGGCGATGTTCTCGCGGTCCTCGGCGTCCTCGCTGGGCGCGGCGGTGAACCAGGCGTCGAGGATCTCGTCGAGCAGCGGCTGGGAGGTCAGCCGCAGGCCGAGGGCGAGGACGTTGGCGTCGTTCCAGCGGCGGGCGCCGTCCGCCGTGGCGGCGTCGGTGCACAGGGCGGCGCGGACGCCGGGCACCTTGTTGGCGGCGATGGACGCGCCGGTGCCGGTCCAGCAGCACACGACCGCCTGGTCGCAGCGGCCCTCGGCGACGTCCCGCGCCGCTGCCTGCGAGCACACCGCCCAGCGCGGGTCGCCGCCGGGGCGCAGCGCGCCGTGGGCGGTGACGTCGTGGCCGCGCTCGCGGAGCGCGGCGACCAGCGCGCGGGCCACGGGCGCGTCCAGGTCGGAGGAGACGGAGATCCGCATGCCCGGCAGGCTACGCCTGGAACAGGCTCATGCCGAGCAGCAGTGCGCAGACGAACAGGGCCGCACCGCCGAGCACGGCGATCAGGCGGGAGTGGCGGCGCAGCGAGGTGCGCAGGCCGGGGCGGCGCGCGGGCACGCGGTGGACGGTGGTGTTCCAGCCGGTGTCCACGGCGGACGCCTGCGGGTGCGCGGCGTGGCCGGGAGCGCCCTGGGGCGCGGCCCGGTGCCGGGCGGGCGAGGCGGGCGCGTAGGGCTCGACGGCGTGGCCGGGCAGCTCCGGCGGCAGTGGTTCGGGGGCGCCCCGCCAGGCGCCGCTGCGGAACCAGTCCGCCGTCTGCCGGGCCGTGGGCCGCTCCTCGGGCCGCTTGGCGAGCATGCTCAGCAGGTACGCCTCGAAGGCGGGCGGCAGCACGGCGCCGCGCTGGTGCGGGGGTACGGGCGGGGAGTCGACGTGCTGGTAGAGCAGTCCGGTGGCGGTGTCCGACTCGAAGGGCGGGCGGCCGACGGCCAGTTGGTAGAGCACGCAGCCCAGTGAGTACAGGTCGGAGGCCGGGGAGGCGGGGGTGCCGATGGCGCGCTCGGGGGCCAGGTAGAGGCCGGTGCCGACGATCTGTCCGGTGGTGGTGAGTCCGGCGGACGGGTCGTCGAGGAAGCGCGCGATGCCGAAGTCGCCGATGCGGACCGTGCCGTCGCGGTCGCTGAGCAGGTTGCCCGGCTTGATGTCGCGGTGCACGATGCCCTGGGTGTGGGCGGCGGCCAGGCCCTCGGCGGCCTGTTCGGCGACCTGGGCCAGCCGGTCGGGGGTGAGCGGGCCGCCCGCGTTCAGTTCGCCCGAGAGGCTGCCGCCGTCGACCAGTTCCATGACGAGGAAGCAGCGGTGCTCCCAGGTGCCGAAGTCGAGCGTGCCCACCACATGCGGGTGGTGCAGCCGGGCGGAGGTCTGCGCCTCCAGCCGGAAACGGGCCTCGGCCGAGGCGTCGGCGACGTCGCTCAACAGCAGTTTGACCGCGACCGGCCGGCCGAGGACCTCGTCCTGGGCCTGCCAGACCTCCCCCATCCCGCCCCGCCCGATGACCGCGTGGAGCCGGTACCGATCCGCCACCAGCACCTGTAGACCGCCCTCTGTCCCCGAAGTCGACACTGTCCCTGACCCCCCTGTGCCCGCCCCGTCCCGGTGGTGGGCACGGCGGCAGCCGAGCCACCGCCTCCGGGTCGCGGCAACCGGCCCATCTTAACGATCACTTGGCCTGTCGCCGACCGGATCATTGCCCTGGCGGCCTCCGGGTGGACCGTGGGCCGCCCGCCGTACTGGATCCTTCCGGGTGAAAAGCGGAACGTCGCTCTTCGTACCAGTATGTAGAACTGATCATGTATGTCATGGTCGCCCTGACCCGCTGATCCACTGGGAAGGGAGAGGACGACCTTGGACCCACTGACCTGGCTGCTCATCCCGCTGGCGACCGTGATCATGGCCGCTCTGTGGGGCCTCTGCGCGGGGCGCCCGCGGCGTGCCGACGACTGGACGAACGTGCAGCGCTACGACCGGCTGCGGGCGGCCCTGGCCCGCGCCACCGCGTCCGCCTCGGCCCCGGCGTCCACGGCCTCGTAGGGCGTAGGGCGCACCCCGGGCCGGGCCTCAGGTGAGCAGCAGCTGCACGCCCCCGACGACCGTCGCCGCGATCACCAGCCGTTCGAAGAGCCGCTGGTCGATCCGGTCGACGGCCCACCGGCCGAGCAGCGCCCCGGGCACCACGAACACCGCGAGGGACGCGTCGAGCAGCAGCGAGCGGCCGTCGATCAGGCCGAGGCCCGCGCTGAACGGCACCTTGGCGACGTTGACGATCAGGAAGAAGAAGGCCGACGTCCCGAGGAACCCGAGCTTGCGGAAGCCCGCGGAGAGCAGATAGAGCGACATCACCGGGCCGCCCGCGTTGGCGACCATGGTGGTGAAGCCGCCGAGGACGCCGTAGGAACGGGCCTTGAGGCGGCCGGAGCGGGTGGTGACCGCCTCGGGTTCGCCGGGGCGGTCGGCCGCCCGGCGCCGCAGGACCGTGACGGCCGCCATCAGCAGCAGGATGGCGCCGATCGAGACGCGTACGACCCCGTCGTCGGCCCACAGCAGGAACAGGGTGCCGACGACCACCCCGGCGGCGACGGCCGGGAACAGCCGCCACAGCGTGGGCCAGTGGGCGTGCCGCCGGTAGGTGAGCACGGCGAGGACGTCCCCCGCGATCAGCAGCGGCAGCAGCACCCCGGTCGAGGCGCGGGCGGGCAGCAGGGCCGCGAAGATCGCGAGGCTGACCGTGTTGGCCCCGCTGACGGCGGTCTTGGAGAAGCCGACGAGCAGGGCCGCGAAGGCGAGCGCCGCGAAGCCCCAGCCGGTGAGGTGCCACAGATTCATCGTGTCCATGCGGACACCGATGCTATGTCCGCACGCGCGGTGCGGGCTCCGGCGGGGTGTGCGTCAGATGCTCCGCCGGGTGTTCCGGCGTGTGGTCCGACGTGTGGTCCGACGTGTGTTCCGGCGGGAGTCCCGTCAGGCGTACCGCGCCCGCAGCTCGCGCTTGAGCACCTTCATGCTGGGGCCGAGCGGCAGCGCGTCGGTGAACTCCACGCGGCGCGGGTACTTGTGGCGGCCCAGGTGCTCCTTGGCCCAGGCGGTGACGGCGGCGGCGTCCGGCCCGGCGCCGGGGGCCGGGACGACGACCGCGCACACCTCCTCGCCGTGCAGTTCGTCGGGCAGGCCGATGACGGCCGCCTGGGCGACACCGGGGTGGCGCAGCAGCACCTCCTCGACCTCGCGCGGGTAGACGTTGTAGCCGCCGCGGATGATGACGTCCTTCTTGCGGTCGACGATGCGCAGGAAGCCCTCGTCGTCCTTGGTGCCGAGGTCGCCGGTACGGAACCAGCCGTCGACCAGCGCCTCGGCGGTGGCCTCGGGGCGGCCGAGGTAGCCGGAGAAGACGTTGTGGCCGCGCACCACGACCTCGCCGACCTCGCCCGGCGGCAGCAGTTCGACGCGGTCCTCGGCCTCGGCGCGGGCGATCTCGACGTCCACGCCCCACAGCGGGTGGCCGATGGAGCCGGGCCGCGTGCCGAACACCGGCTGGTTGACGGCCGCCGCCGGGGAGGTCTCCGACAGCCCGTAGCCCTCGTGGATCCTCGCGCCGAACGCCGCCTCGAACCGCTCCAGCACGGCGACCGGCAGGGAGGCCCCGCCGGAGACGCACAGGCGCAGGTCCGGCAGGACGTCGGCGCCGGCCGCCGCGGCGGCCAGGGAGACGAACATGGTCGGCACGCCGTGGAAGGTGTTGACGCCCTCCTTCACCATCAGCTCGATCGCCCGGGACGCGTCGAAGCGCGGCAGCAGGACGAGGGTCGCCCCGGCCCGCCAGGTGGAGTTCATGGACACCGTCTGGCCGAAGGCGTGGAACAGCGGGAGCGCGCCGAGGGCGATGTCGTCGGGGCGGATGTCGTTGGCGTCGAAGGCGTTGACGGTCGCGTTCATCACCAGATTGAAGTGGCTGAGCACGGCGCCCTTGGGGACGCCGGTGGTGCCGCTGGTGTAGAAGACGACGGCCGGGTCGTCGGCGGCCCGGGTGACGTAGGAGGGCAGCGGTTCGGCACCGGCCGCCAGCGCCTCCAGTTCGGCGCCCAGGGTGACGACACGCACCCCGGTGGCGCGGGCGGCGGCGGTGCCCGTGTCCGCCTGCGCCGGGTGGCACAGCAGCAGTGTGGCGCCGCTGTCCCGCAGGACGTGCTCGACCTCGGCGGCGGACAGCAGCAGGTGCACGGGGACGACGACCGCCCCGGCGGCGGCGATGGCGTAGTACGCCTGCGGGAACTCGGCGGTGTTGGGCGCCATCAGGGCGACGCGGTCCCCCGGCCGGATCCCGAGCCCGGTGAGCGCCCCGGCCTGCGCGCGGGCCCGCTGCCACACCTGGGCGAAGCTGAGCCGCAGGTCGCCTTCGACGAGGGCGGTCCGGTGAGGGCGGCGGCGGGCGTTCTCGGCGAGGATCGCGGCGACGGAGAGGGTGGCCATGGGGGTGCTCCCTTGGTGGTGCTGTGGTGCGGCGGTGGTGCTGTGACGGGGCTCGGGCGGGACCGGTGACGTGGGGGGACGCGCGGCCGGGGGGCGGTGCGGGGCGGTCAGGGGCGTTCGACCAGGACGGCGCTGCCCTGGCCGACGCCCACGCACATCGTGGCGAGGCCGCGGGTCGCGCCGGTGCGGTTCATGCGGTGCAGCAGGGTGGTGAGGATGCGGGCGCCGGAGCAGCCGAGCGGGTGGCCCAGCGCGATGGCGCCGCCGCTCGGGTTGACCAGGTCCTCGTCGATGCCGAGCTGGTCGACGCAGGCGAGGGCCTGAGCCGCGAACGCCTCGTTGAACTCGGCCTCCTCGATGCCGCCGATCTCCCATCCGGCGCGGGCCAGCACCTTGCGGGTGGCGGGGACGGGGCCGATGCCCATCACGTCCGGGTGCACGCCCGCCGAGGCCCCGGCGACATAGCGGCCCAGGGACGTCAGACCGAGGTCGTCCAGGGCCTCCTCGCTCACCAGGAGCAGTCCGGCGGCGCCGTCGTTCATCGGGGAGGCGTTGCCCGCGGTGACCGTGCCGTCCGTGCGGAAGACGGGCCGCAGCCGGGCCAGCTTCTCGTACGAGGTGTCCTCGCGGACGCACTCGTCGGTGTCGACCAGGACGCCGTCGGGGCGCTCGACGGGCAGGAGTTCCCGGTCGAAGTGGCCCTCGGCGCGGGCGCGGGCGGCGCGCCGGTGGCTGCGCAGCGCGAAGTCGTCCTGCCGCTCGCGGGTGATGCCGTACCGGGCGGCGACCTCCTCGGCGGTCTCCCCCATGGACAGCAGCCCGTGCAGGTCCTTCATCGCCGGGTTGACCAGGCGCCAGCCGAGCCGGGTGTCGTACGTCTCCATGCGGTGCGGCAGCGCCTCGTCCGGGCGGGGCAGCACGAAGGGGGCGCGGCTCATCGACTCGGAGCCGCCCGCGAGCACGATGTCGGCCTCTCCGGCGGCCACGGCGCGCGCGGCGGTGGTGACCGCCTCCAGGCCGGAGGCGCACAGCCGGTTGACGGTGGCGCCGGGCACGGACTCGGGGAGTCCGGCGAGCAGGGCGGCCATCCGGGCGACGTTGCGGTTGTCCTCGCCCGCCTGGTTGGCGGCGCCCCAGTAGATGTCGTCCACGCGGGCCGGGTCGAGCGCGGGCGCGTCGGCGAGCAGGGCGCGCAGCACCGCGGCGGCCAGGTCGTCGGGGCGCACGGTGGACAGGCTGCCGCGCACCTTGCCGATCGGGGTGCGGCGGGCAGCCGCGAAGTGGACGGGGCGCACGGCAGGTCTCCCAGGAGGCTCGCACGGTGGCGTACGGACCGGCGGCGGCCGCGCGGGCCCGCAGGGGCGCTCGGCCGGCTCGGCCGCGTACGGCCATCAACCATTAATTAGCACTGCTAGTTTCGGACTATAGACCTCGGGCCGACCCGCTGGGAAGATCCCCGCAGGGTCCGCCGACGCCGCTGGAGGAGACATGAGCGACACCCGCGAGCACGTCCTCACCGGGTCCCGGGGCGCCGTCCGCGTCCGCGTGTGGCCGCACCCGCGCCCGCGCTTCCTCGCCCTGCTGGTCCACGGCTACGGCGAGCACGCCGGGCGGTACGAGGAGGTGGCCGGTGTGCTCGCCGGGCTCGGCGCGGCGGTGTACGCCCCCGATCACCGGGGTCACGGCGGGTCGGCGGGCGAGCGGGCGGTGATCGAGGACTTCGAGGACGTGGTCGCCGACGTGCACGCCGTGGCGGACCTCGCCCGCGCCGCGCACCCGGGGCTGCCGCTGGTCCTGCTCGGCCACTCCATGGGCGGTCTGATCGCGGCCCGCTACGCCCAGCGGTACGGCGCCGAGCTGACCGCGCTCGTGCTGTCGGGGCCGGTCATCGGCGCCTGGGAACTGCCGGGCCGGCTGCTCGCCCTGGACGAGATCCCCGACACGCCGATCAGCCCGGCGGCGCTCTCCCGGGACCCGGCGGTCGGCGCCGCGTACCGGGCGGACCCGCTGGTGTGGCACGGCCCGATGAAGCGGCCCACGCTGGAGGCGTTCGCGCGGACCCTGCGGACGGTGGCCGAGGGCGGGGACGTGGGGCGGCTCCCGGTGCTGTGGCTGCACGGCGACGACGACCGGCTGGTGCCGCTCGCCGGGAGCCGGGTCGGCGTGGAGCGGCTCACCGGCGGCCGGGACGGCGGCGGCGACCTGACCGAGCGGATCTATCCGGGCGCCCGGCACGAGGTGTTCCTGGAGACCGACCGGGCCCAGGTGTTCGCGGACGTGACGGCCTTCCTCCAGCGGGTCCTGCCCCGCTGACCCGCACCGCCTCGCGTGCGGTCCGGCCGGGGCGGGGCCGGTTTGCGACGGTGTCCGGCGGGCACCCGCCCGGTACCGCCAGAGACGACCCCACGAGGGAGAACCACCGCATGACTGTCGTGAAGAGCACGATTCCCGAGTCGGCACGCCAGGTCACCGGGGAGGCGCTGCAGAGCACCCTGGTGGACCTCCTCGGCCTGTCGCTGATCGGGAAGCAGGCGCACTGGAACATCGTCGGCCCGCGCTTCCGCTCCATCCACCTGCAACTGGACGAGGTGGTGGCCTCGGCCCGCGAGTTCGCCGACACCGTCGCCGAGCGCTCCTCGGCGCTCGGTCTGCCGCCGGACGGCCGCCCGGAGACGATCGCCTCCGCGTTCACGCTGCCCGGCCCGAAGGACGGCTGGATCCGCGACGACGACGTCGTCCAGGTGATCGTCGAGGCCCTGGAGGCGGCCATCGCGCGGCTGCGCGAGCGTATCGAAGCGACCGAGAAGCCGGACCCGGTCACCCAGGACCTGCTGATCACGATCACCGCGGAGCTGGAGAAGCAGCGCTGGATGTTCGCGGCCGAGAACGTCTCCCGCGACGACGACTGACCGCACGACCGCCGAGAGGTGTCGGCGGCCCCCGACGGGTGCCGCGGGACGACCGGCGAAAGGGGCGCGTGATGGACGAGGCCGTCGAGATCGCCGAGGCCGTCGGAGCCGTCCGGTGAGCGCGGGGACACGGAGCCGCGAGGCCGAGATCGTGCGCGACCTGGTCGCCGAGCACGGCGAGACCTTCGCCCACGAGGCCGGTATCCCGCTGAAGGACACCCCGCAGCCGCTCTACCGGCTGCTGGTCCTCGCGGTGCTGCTCAGCGCCCGTATCCGCGGCTCGGTCGCCGTCGCGGCGGCCCGGGAGCTGTCCGAGGCCGGGCTGCGCGATCCGCGCAGCATGGCCGCGGCCGACTGGCAGCGGCGCGTGGACGCGCTGGGCCGCGGCGGCTACCGGCGCTACGACGAACGCACCGCCACCCAGCTCGGCGAGGGCGCCGAACTGGTCCAGGAGCGCTGGGGCGGCGACCTGCGGCGGCTGCACCGGGAGGCGGGCGGCGACGTGGCGGCGCTGCGCGATCTGCTCCAGGAGGTCCCGGGCCTCGGCCCGGCGGGCGCCGACATCTTCCTGCGCGAGGCGCAGGCCGTGTGGACCGACATCGCTCCGTACCTGGACGCCAAGGCGCTGTCCGGTGCGGAGCGGCTCGGGCTGCCCGAGGACCCGGAGCGGCTGGCCTCGGTGGCGGGCGACACGGATCCGGCCGCCCTCGCGGCGGCGCTCGTGCGCGCGGCGCTCGACAAGAAGGTGGCGGAGAAGGTGGCGGAGTCCGTCGGGTGAGCCCGGCGCCCGCACCGTACGCCGCATCAGTCCCGTACGCCGGTGCCCGTACCCGCCGCGCGCGGCTCGGCCGACAGCAGCTCCTCCGGCAGGTCCAGCAGGCGGGCGATGGTGCGCAGGACGCCGTTGTCGTTGTTGGAGGGGGCCAGGTGGCGGGCCCGCCGGACGACCTCGGGGTGCGCGTTCTCCATGGCGAACGACCACTCGGCGGCGTCCAGCATCTCCAGGTCGTTGAGATAGTCGCCGAACGCCAGGGTCTGCGCGGGCGTGATGCCCAGGTCCCGCTGGAGGCGGCGCAGCGCGGCACCCTTGTCGGCGGTGCGGTTCATGACGTCCACCCAGTGCTCGCCCGAGACGACCACCTGGTGGGTGGCGGTGAACGGCGCCAGGGCCGGGGCGGTGGTCCGCTCGGCGGACCCGAAGTCGAAGAGGGCGACCTTGATGATGTCGTCGTCGACCGCGGCGGCGTCCGCCACGACGCGGTGCCGTACGTAGTACTTGCGGACCTCGGCGAGGAACGGCTCGTCGCTCCGCTCGACGTAGGCGGACCGCTTGCCGCAGACCACGGCGTCCACGTCCGCGCCGCGCCCGGCCAGCTCCCGCACGGTGGCGACCAGCCGGGCGGCCACCGCCGGGTCCAGCGGGTCGGAGCTGAGCTCGACGCCGTCACGGACGACATAGGTGCCGTTCTCCGCGATGAACACCATGCCCTCCTCCGCACCGGCGAACTGTTCGGCCAGCGTGGCGTACTGGCGTCCGCTCGCCGGGCTGAAGAGCACTCCGCGGCGGCGCAGTTCGGCCAGGACCGGCCACAGCCCCGGCGGGATCCGCTTGCTGTCGTCAAGGAGCGTGCCGTCCATGTCCGTGACGATCAGACGTATGTCGGCAGGGGCGCCGGACCCGGCGGGGCCGGTGGCGCCGCCGTCGGCGGTGGTGAGCACGGGCGAGGGGGTGCTGGACATGTACCGGTTCCTGTGGGAGGGCGGGGCGGGCGCGCCGACGGGCGGTGCGGCGGCGGGCCGGGGCCGGGGCCGCACGGCCGGGGCCCCGGCCCGCCGGTCCCCGAGACAAACACGGCGCACGCCCCGCGGGCAAACGCCGTCCGCGGGCGCGCGCGTCCGGTCCGGTCCGCCGATTCCCGGGACACCGTGATCACCGCGCGGCACAATGGCTGGGACCGGCGGGTGGACGACGCCGCCGTGATACACGCGTAGACCGACCGGGACGTACGACCGGGGACTGACGACCGGGACGTACGACGGACACAGACGAACCAGGGAGCACGGACGTGAGCGAGAGCAACACCCCGTCGGGCGGGTCGCCGAGGCTGAACACCGGGGTGGCGCACAACGCGCGGGTCTGGAACTACTGGGTGGGCGGCAAGGACAACTACGAGGTCGACCAGCGGGTCGGCGAGCATGTCGCCGGGATGTTCCCGGTGATCCGCGAGGTCGCGCGCGCGGACCGCGAGTTCCTGGGCCGGGCGGTGCGCTTCCTGACCGCCGAGCGCGGGATACGGCAGTTCCTCGACATCGGCACCGGACTGCCCACGGTCGACAACACGCACGAGATCGCCCAGCGGCTCGCCCCCGACGCGCGGATCGTGTACGTCGACAACGACCCGATCGTCCTCGCCCACGCCCGCACCCTGCTGACCAGCACCGCCGCCGGGGCCACCGACTACATCGACGCCGATGTGCACGACCCGGACGCCATCGTCGAGCGGGCCGCCGAGACCCTGGACTTCGGCCGGCCGGTCGCCGTGATGATGCTCGGCATCCTGAACTTCGTCCTGGACACCGACAGGGCCCGCGACATCGTCCGCCGGGTCATGGCGGCCGTCCCCCCGGGCAGCTTCCTGGTCCTCACCCACCCGACCCTCGACGCCGACCTGGGCGGCGAGGGCAACGTGGGTGCCATGGCGTTCTGGAACGAGAACGCCACTCCCCCGATCACCGCCCGGCCGCGCGCCGAGGTGGCCGCCTTCTTCGAGGGCCTGGACCTGGTCGAGCCGGGTCTGGTGCCCTGCTCGCGGTGGCGGCCCGGGGCCGGGCCGTCCGCCGTGGTGCCGCAGTTCGGCGCGGTGGCCGTGAAGCCGTGACGCGGGGCGGCGCCCCGCCGCCCTCCCCCTTCGGGAATGACTGAAAGTATGATCAAGCAATGTCTGACATGACCGAGATCACGCCCGGTTGGCTGAGCACCGACGAGCTGGAGTCGGCGCGCGCCCGCATGCCGATCCTGTACGTCGAGGCGGTGCCGGTGCGCGTGGACGACAGCGGCGAAGTGACCAGCATCGGACTGCTGCTGCGCATCGGACCGGACGGCACGGTCAGCCGGACGCTGGTCTCCGGCCGGGTGCTGCACCACGAGCGGGTGCGCGACGCCCTGCTGCGCCACCTGGAGAAGGATCTCGGACCGGTGGCGCTGCCCCGGGTGCCCGCCTCCCTCCAGCCGTTCACGGTGGCGGAGTACTTCCCGACGGCGGGCGTCACGCCGTACCACGACCCGCGTCAGCACGCCGTCTCGCTCGCGTACGTCGTCCCGGTGGCCGGTGACTGCCGGCCCCGGCAGGACGCCCTGGACCTGGTCTGGTTCACGCCGCAGGAGGCGGTCTCCGCCGCCCTCCAGGGCGAGATGCCGGGCGGGCACGGCGTCCTGCTGAAGCAGGCGCTGGCGCACGTCGGGTACGTGGCCTGACGCTGGGCCGCGCGGTGCACGGCCAGCCCTCAGGGGCGCGTGTGCTGCGGTGTGCCCCGCGGCGCCCCGCCGACGCCCTCGTCCACGAGGTGGTCGGCCGGGCCCTCCGGGTCGAGCAGCCGGCCCAGCCTGCCCGGCACGTCGAGACCGACCAGCAGCACCACGATCATCGTCCCGGCGAAGGTGAGGACGGCCAGCGCCTGCCCCAGGTCCATGCCCGAGGCGAGGTGCGCGCCGAGCACGGGGGCCACGGCGCCGCCCAGCGCGCCCACGTTGTAGGTGAAGCCCAGGGCGGCGGCCCTGGAGTGGGTCGGGAAGTGCCCGCCGATGTAGCGCGGCAGCAGCCCGGAGATGCCGAAGCTGGTGGCCTGGAGCACGAACAGCAGCACGCCGAGCAGCGGCAGGCTGTCCTTGACCGCGAACACCGGGAAGACGAAGGCCAGCGAGGCGAGCAGGGTGAAGGCGTACGCCTTCTTGGTGCCGATCCAGTCGCCGACGAAGCCCGCCAGCCAGCAGCCGGCCATCGTGCCGAAGCCCGCGTAGAACAGCACGTCGGTGACCTGGCCCGGGTCGTAGCCGAGGTCGGACTTCAGATAGGTGGGCAGCAGCGCCTGGATGGGCCAGGAGTACAGGAACGCGAAGAAGATCGTGACGATCATCGACACGTGGAGCAGCCAGCCGCGCCGCCCGCCGAGCTGCACGGCGAAGGCGATCAGGCAGATTCCGGCCACCACCGACAGCAGCGGCACCAGGCCCTCGCCGAGCGGGGTGAAGACCGCGAAGAGCGAGACGGTGGCCGCGACCGCGAGTACGACGTTCGTGGTGGCCCTCGCGGGGGTGGCGAAGAGCGGGCGGAACGGGTTGGGCCGCTGTCCGCGCTCGGCGACGGACGCCTTCCAGTCGGCGGCCTCGGGCAGGGCGCGGCGCATCCACAGCGCGATCAGGACGGGGATCAGGCCCAGATAGAACATCCAGCGCCAGCCGAGGTTCGGCACCACCCACTTGTACACCTCGGCGGCCAGGACCGTGCCCACCGAGTAGCCGGAGATCAGGAAGCCGCTGGCCCGGTTGCGCATGTGCACCGGCCAGCTCTCCATCACATAGGTGGCGCTGGACGAGTACTCGCCGGCCATGCCCATGCCGATGGCGAGCCGGGCGACGAACAGGCTGGTGTAGTCCCAGGCGAACCCGCAGGCGAAGCTGCCCAGCGAGTACAGCAGGATGCTGACCACCATCGACAGCTTCCGGCCGAAGCGGTCGCCGAGGGCGCCGAGCACCGCCCCGCCGAGCCAGCGGGTGATGAAGGCGGCGGAGACCAGGCTGGCGGCCTGGACCGTGTCCAGGTGGAAGTCGTCGCTGATCTCGGTGAGCACCAGGGTGATCAGGACGAAGTCGAAGCCGTCGAGCAGATAGCCGATCCAGGCGGCGAAGAACGACTTCCACTGGCTGCGGCCCACCTGGCGGTACCAGGGGGCCGAGGGCGGCGCGGTGGTGTGGTGCACGGTGACTCCAGGATGCCGGACGGACTCGTCGTCGAGTGCGGTCGGGAACGAGGGAGAACGCTCAGGGACGGGTGAGACGGGTCACGAACCGCCGGGTGAGGGCGGTCGGGGCGGTGATGGCGGTGCCGACGACGACGCTGTGGGCGCCCCTCTCCAGCGCGGCGGCGGCCTCCTCGGGGGTGCCGATACGGCCTTCGGCGACGACCGGGGCGGCGGTCGCGGCGGCGAGGGCGGCGACCAGGTCCAGGTCGGGGCCGGACCGCCGCGGGGACCCGGGCACGTATCCGGACAGGGTGGTGGAGACGAAGTCCGCGCCCTGCCCGGCGGCGCGCACGCCTTCCTCCAGAGTGGCGACGTCGGCCATGACCAGGGCGCCCGCCGCGTGCACGGCGGCCACCAGACCGGCGAACGAGCCGCCGTCCGGGCGGGGCCGTGCGGTGGCGTCGGCGGCGACCACGTGCGCGCCGGCCTCGGCGACGGCGAGGGCGTGGCGCACGGTCGGGGTGATGTAGACGCCGGTGTCGCCGTCCTTCCACAGGCCGATCACGGGCAGGTCCACGGCGGCCCTGACGGCGGCCACCACCTCGGGTTCGTTGACGCGGATGCCCGCGGCGCCCCCGGCCGCGGCGGCGCGGGCCAGCGCGACCAGGGTCGGCGTCTCGCGCATCGGGTCGCCGGGCGGTGCCTGGCAGGAGACGATCAGCCGGCCGCGGACGGCGGCGGCGACGGTTGCCGCGGACAGGGTCATCGGGTTCCTCCGGGTACGGGCTGGGGCACGGCCGGACCGGTCGCGGGGGTCGCGGGGCCGTGCAGCGGGGTGGTGCGGGTGAGCAGGGCGGCGCCCCGGACGGCCGCGTCGGCGCCCAGGCGCGGGGGCACGGGGCGCAGCGCGCGCAGCGGGGCCATCAGTTCCGCGCGGAAGGCTTCGGTGAGCGCGGTCCAGTACAGCGCGCCGATGCGCGGTACGCCGCCGCCGACGACGACCCGGTCCGGGCCCAGCGCGTTGGCCAGGCCGCCCAGGACCCGCCCGGCGGCGCGGGCCCCGGTGGTGATCGCCCGCCGGGCGGCGGCGTCGCCCCGCGCGGCGCGCCCGGCCACGTCCTGGAGCCGGCCGACGGGCTCTCCTGCGAGCCGTCCGTACAGGGCGGTGATGGCGGGCCCGGCGGCCACGGCCTCCAGATGGCCGCTGCCGCCGCAGGTGCAGGGCAGCCCCTCGGCCTCCGGGCTGGGCACATGGCCGAGGTGACCGGCGATGCCCGCGCTGCCGTGCAGCATCCTGCCGTCGACCGCGACGGCGCCGCCGACCCCGGTGCCCACGGCCGCCAGCAGGAGCGAGCGGCGCGACCCGTCGAGCGCGGCCAGTTCCGTGGCGGCGGTGGCGCGTACGTCGTTGTCGCAGGCGACCGGCAGGCCGGTGCGCGCGGACAGGCCCGCGGCCAGCGCGGTGCCGGCCCAGCCGGTGAGGGAGTCGGTGGCGCTGGTGACGGTCCCGGTGACCGGGTCGATGACACCGGCGGCGGCGACGCCGATCGCTCCGGCGCCGCCGTCCACCTCGCGGGCGGCGGCGGCCAGCGCGTTCAGGACCGCCGCCGCGCCCGCGCGGGCGGGGGTGGGCCGGGTGTGCCGGCGCAGCACCGTGCCGTCGACGGCGACTAGGGCGGCGTCGATCTTGGTCCCGCCGAGGTCGAGGCCGATGACGGGACCGGCCGACGTGCCCGTCTCGGGACCGGCCGCCCTGTCCGTCTCGGGACCGGGTCCGGCCGTACCGGACGGCTGGGCGGCGGTCATCGGGCCGGGGTGAGTCCGGCGGCGCGCAGCCGGGCGTCGACGGCGGCGACGGACGAGGCGCTCAGCCCGATCTGCGGGAACGCGGTGTCGGCGTGGTCGATGACGCCCAGCAGCCGCAGCGCGGCCTTGAACGCGCCGAGCGCGGAGGAACTGCGGCCCATCTCGTCCTCGGGGCCCGCGTCGACCATGGCGAACAGGGCGGCCAGCCGCTCCTGCTCCGCGGCCGCGCGCGACCAGTCACCGGCTCGGGCCGCGTCGTGGAGGCGTACGTATCCGGCGGGGTCGACGTTGCCCAGACCAGGGACGACGCCGTCGGCGCCCGCGAGCAGCGCCGCGTCCACCGTCAGCTCGGACCCGGTCAGCACCGAGAAGGCGGGGGCCGGTCCGGCGTCACGTCCTTCCCGGCCGCCGAGGGCGACGAGCAGGCGGCGCAGCGAGCCCTCGTCGCCGCTGCTGTCCTTGACGCCCGCGAGGGTGCCGTCGGCGGCCAGGTCGAGCACCAGGGCGGGCGAGAGCTTGCTGTGCACGGAGACCGGGAGGTCGTAGGCGAACAGCGGCAGGTCCACCCGGTCCCGGACACGGCGGAAGTGCCGGGCGGTCTCCCAGGGGTGGGTGCGGGTATAGAAGGGCGCGGTGGCCACCAGCGCGTCGGCCCCGAGCCGGGCCGCGGCGCGGGCGTGGTCGAGGACGCGGGGCGTGGTGGTGTCGATGGCCCCGGCGAGCACCGGCACCCGGCCGTCGACCACGTTCACCACGGTCTCCAGTACGGCACCGCGCTGCTCGTCGGTGAGGTAGGCGACCTCACTGGTGGAGCCGAGGGCGAACAGGCCGTGGACCCCGCCGGCGAGCAGGTGCTCGACCAGCCGGGCCAGGGAGCCCGTGTCGACGTCTCCCTGGGCGTCGAGCGGGGTGCAGACGGGCGGGACGACTCCGCGCAGGGGTGCGGTCAAGGGCATGAGTACTTCTCCGTGGATGGTGCCGGACAGGGACGTAGGACGTCTGACGTCCGAACTTTAAGCATCCTCCGGGCGGGCGGGTCAAGAGGGGGGCAGGTCACAGGTGGGGAGGCGAACGGGGCGGAGCGGGGGCCCGACATAAGTCATGCGCATGACAAGCGCTTGAATGCTTGAGCATGACAAGTGTTACGGACACGCCGGGCACCCCGGGGCTTCGGGGCCCCGGGAGCCGGAGGCACGACCGGAGGGCGGCGGAGGACGCCGGGCCGGGCGGGTCTCAGGAGGCGGGCGCGGCCCCGGCGGTCGGACGGTCTCAGGAGGCAGTCGCGGCCCCGGTCGTCGGGCCGTCCTGAGCGGCGCGGGCCTGGGCCAGCCGGGTGCGTACGGGCGCGTAGTGACCGGCGAGGGCGCGCGAGAAAGCGTCCGCGTCGCGGTCCCTGGCCGCGCGGACCAGGGCGCGGTGATCGGCGACCGTGCCGGCCTGGTCCGTTTCGGAGCCGCCCCTGAGATGCGGCGCCACGAGGGCGTACACGTCCCAGAACGCCTGGGAGAGCTGGCTGACCAGTTGGTTTCCGATCGGTTCCATCAGCCGTTCGTGGAAGGCGCGGTCGCAGGTCGCGAGGTCCTCGCCCGCGGCGCCGAGGGCGTCCATCTCGTCCACCAGCGCGTCCAGCGCGTCCAGATCGCCGGGGGCGAGCGCCGCGAGGATGCGCTCGGCCATGCCGCGCTCGATCAGCTCGCGCACCTCGATCAGCTCGGACAGGATCCGGAAGTCGTCCTGAGGACTGAGCAGACCGCGGAAGACCAGGCCCTCCACCAGCGCGGAGAGGCTGAGCCGGCCCACGTACGTCCCGTGGCCGCGCCGCACCTCCACGATGTCGAGCACGGCCAGGGCCTTGACCGCCTCGCGGATGCTGGACCGGCTGGCGCCGAGCGCGGCGCACAGCTCGGCCTCGGACGGCAGCGGGTCGCCCGGCTTGAGGCGGTTGTCGAGGATGTAACTCTTGATCGCCTCCGAGACCTCCTGCCGCAGCGACGGCCGGGCCGTCGTCCGGAACTCCTTCGGACGCGACGGGTTCACACCTGCCCCTTCCTCGATGGCTGCGCCTGCCTCTTGCGCGGGCCGCACCCCCAGCGTATCAAGGTAGGACATCAGACATCTGACGACGTTCCACCAGCGCTCCGGCCGCCCGTCCGCCCCCGCGCCGCCCGTCGCCGGCCGCTCCGCCCGCCGCCTCGCCCGGCGGGCGTTCAGATCCCGGCGGCGCGGTGGGTGGGGCGCCCGGCCACCACCGTGAGCAGGACCGGCAGCCCGGCCAGGTCCGCGTCGGCCACGTCGAGGGGGTTGTCGGCGAGCACCGTGAGATCCGCACGGTACCCGACGGCGAGACGGCCGGCCATGTGCTCCTCCCCCGCGGCCCAGGCCGGGTTGAGGGTGATGCCGCGCAGCGCCCGGAGCGGGGTCAGCGCCTGCTCGGGGCCGTGCGGCGGCCGGGAGAGGTCGCCGGGGCGCCGGTGCCGGGCGCCCGCCATGACACCGAGGGGCGGATAGGGCGCGATGGGCCAGTCGGAGCCGAGGACAACCCGGGCGCCCGCGTCCCACAGGTCGCGGCAGCGGAACGCCCGGGACGCCCGCTCCTCGCCGAGGCGGCGCGACCAGTTGTCGGTGTGGTCGGCGCGCGTGTACTCGCAGCAGTGGGTGGGCTGCATCGAGGCCGCCACCCCGAGCCGGGCGAAGCGCGGCACGGTGTCGTCCGGGACGGTCTCGATGTGCTCCACCCGGTGCCGTACCGGTGCGCCGTCCGCCGCCGGGGTCTCCGCCTGCGCCCGTTCCACCGAGTCCAGGACGTGACGGACGGCGGCGTCCCCGATGGCGTGGGTGGCCGTGGGCACCCCGGCCCGGTGCAGCGCGCCGACCACCCGGCGGTACTGGTCGGGGTCGGGCCAGAAGGCGTCCCGGGACTCCCCGTGGCAGTCGGGGCTCTCCAGCCAGGCGGTGCCGTTGTCGATGGTGCCGTCCATGAACATCTTCACCCCGGCGACCTGCCACAGCCTGCCGCCGGTGCCCTGCTGCCGGACGAGTCCGTCGACCGCCTCCGCGTCGGCGCCGGGCTGGCACCAGGGCGCCACCCGCAGCCGCAGCGGCAGGTCGCCGTCGCCCTCCAGCGCGCCGAGGATGTCGAGGGTCGCGCCGTTCGCGTCCATGGCATGCCCGCCGGTCAGCCCGGTCGCGGCCATCTCCCGCAGCACCTCGGCGGTCCGTGCCCGCAGCTCGTCCCCGGTCGGCCGGGGCGCGACGGCCTCGACGAGTTCGCAGGCCGCGTCCTCCAGCAGCAGCCCGGTGGGGCGGCCCGCCTCGTCGCAGACGATCTCGGCGGCCTGCTCGAACCGGCGGGGCCCGTCGACACCCGCCTGTTCCAGCGCACGGGCGCTGGCCAGCATGGAGTGCCCGTCGAACAGGTCGATCAGGGCCGGTACGCCGTCGAGGACCGGGCCGAGGGACGCGGCGGCCACGGGTGCGTCGCCGAAGGAGTTCGGGTCCAGGCCCCAGCCGCGCAGCCAGGCGCCGGGCGCGAGCGCCGCGGCCGGACCGGCGAGCGCCGCGCGCACGTCCGCCAGATCGCGGCAGGCGGAGAGGTCCACGCCCATGGTGCGTTCGGCGCCGGAGACCGGGTGCAGATGGCCGTCCGTGAAGCCCGCGGTGACCACCGCGCCCTTCAGGTCGAGCACGGTGGTCGCCGGTCCGGCCAGCGCCCGGATCTCGCGGTCGTCCCCGAGGTGGGTGATACGGCCGTCGCCGACGGCCAGCGCGGTGTGCGGCAGGAGCGAGCCCGTGCCCGGGTCGAGCAGCCGGGCGGAGAGCAGGACGAGATCGGGGGACACGGGTCGCTCCTTGCGAACTGGTGGTGCGGGGTGTGCGGGGCGCGGCGGGCGGTGGCGCCTCTACGGGGCCGAGGGCTCCGAGGACTCCGAGGACTCCGTGCGGGAGACCGGGGCCGGTTCGGAACCGGACCGAAACCCGGAACCGGAACCGGAGCCGGGTCCAGGGCCGGAGCCGGATGCAGAGCCGGATCCAGGGCCGGAGCCGGATGCAGAGCCGGAGGTGACAGTGGAGGCGGCGGTGGCGGTGGCCGTGGTCCGTGCCGACGCGGGGGCGCTCTCCCCGTCGGCGGCGCTCCGCACGGCGGGAACCGCTCCCTCGGCGGGTGCGGCGAGCGTGCCCGCGGGCAGCCCGAGCGCGTTCTCCGCCGTGGCGGCGGCCATGCCGCTCACCGCCGCCGGGTGCTCGGCCGTACCGGTGTTCGCGTGCGCGCCCAGGCCGTCGAGGACGACGAGGATCTGGACGACGGCCACGGACACGTCGGCCGGGTGGAACTCGCCCGCGTCCACGCCCTCCTGGACGAGCGCGCCGAGGCGACCGCGCCAGGCGGCCTCCTGCCCGACGACCCGCTCGCGCAGTTCGGGCCGGTAGCGGCTCAGGTGCCGGGCGTTGATCCACAGCCTGCTCATCGTGTCGTAGGCGTCGCCCGTCGTGCGGGCGAGGAACCGGACCAGGCGCAGGGTGGGCGTCTCGCCGGGCCGCCCGGCCGGGACCAGGGCGTCCAGCTCGCCGGTGGCGGCGCTGCCGAACGCCTCCGCCACGAGATCGTCCGCGGCGGGGAAGTAGTGGCTGATCAGCCCCGGGCGCACCGCCAGTTCCTCGGCGATCCGGCGCAGGGTGATGCACTCCAGCCCCTCGGCCAGCGCGATCGCCGCGGCGGTGCCGACGATCTCCGCACGCCGGGTGGCCGGGTCTTTGCGAACTCGTTTGCGGCTGACGCTTGACGACATGTGCCGGATGCTATTGAGTGACCGACCAATAAGCAAGCTCCGACCGGTGAGCAGGCTCCGACCGGTGAGCACGCTCCGAACGCCCCGGAGGGACAATGGCGTCCACGATCCCCGACCCGCACCCGGACGTCGACGACCGTCCCGGCGCACCGCCGCCCCCCGAGCGCGCGGCGCGCGTCGAGGCCCACGGCATCGACCACATCCCGGACGGCGAACGCCGCGGCCGGCCACGGGAGTTGTTCTCCGTGTGGGCCGCCGCGAACGTCAACTACCTCAGCCTGGTGGTCGGCGGCGCGCTCGTCCTGATGGGCCTCGGTCTGTGGCAGGCGCTCGCGGTCATCGTGGTGGGCAACGCGTTCTGGCTGCTGACCGGGGTGCTGGCCGTCTCCGGTCCGGCCGCGGGCACACCGAGCGAGGTGATCACCCGCGCCATGTACGGGATCCGCGGCAACCGCGTGAACAACGCCGTCGTCGGCTGGCTGATCTCCGTCTGCTACTTCGCACTCAACCTCGCCGCCGCCGCGACAGCGGCCTTCTCCCTGGCCGGCGAGGCGGGCCTGCCGGTGAACACCGGGGTGAAGATCGTCGTCGTGGTGGCCGTCGCGGCCCTGACCCTCACCATCAGCGTCTACGGCCACGCACTGATCATGAAGCTGTATCTCCCGATCACCCTGGCCCTCACCGTCGCCTTCGCGGGGGTCGCGGTCGCCGTCGTCCGGCACGCGGACTTCTCCTACACGCCCGAGCAGCCGCTGACCGGCACCGCACTGTGGGCGGCCGTCCTCGGCGGGATCGCCCTCGTCGCCTCGGGCCCGCTGTCGTACACGACCAGCGCGGACTTCTCCCGCTATCTGCCCCGTACGACGTCGGCGCGGGCGATCGTCGGCTGGACGGCGCTCGGCGGCTTCCTGCCGGGCACGCTGGTCTGCGCGCTGGGCGCGTTCGCCGCGACCGCCGTCGACATGACCGACCCGCAGAGCGCGCTGCGCGGGATCCTGCCCGGCTGGTTCGACCCGGTCTTCCTGCTGGCGCTGATCCTCGGCACCGTCGCCATCAACGCCCTGACCGCCTACAGCGCGGGCCTGGCCCTCCAGGCGGTGGGCGTGCGCATCCGCCGCTCGCTCAGCGTCCTCGTCGACGGCACGGTCTCGGTCGCGCTCACCCTGTACGCGCTGCTCGTGTCCAACTTCCTCGACACGGTGAACAACGTCCTCCAGCTCACCGTCGCGCTCCTCGGTCCCAGCATGGCCGTCTACGCCACCGACATCCTGCTGCGCCGCAACCGCTACGACGGGCGCGCCCTGACGGACGAGACCCGGGGCAGCCCCTTCTGGTACTCCGGCGGCGTGAACCGGGCCGGCGCGGTCGCCGTCCTCGCGGGCACCGCCGCCGCGTCCCTGTGCGTCGACACCCTCTCCTGCACCGGGCCGATCGCGTCCGCCCTCGGCGGCGTGGACCTCGCCCTGCCGGTGGGCCTGGTGGTCGCGTCGGTGCTGTACGCCGCGCTGCTGCCGAGGACGGGGCCGGGGCTCCGGCTCGATCCGCCTCCCACCGACCGGCGGTAGGTGAGCCGGGGGCCGGGGGGCCGGGGGGCCCGGTCCCGGCGGTGGTTCAGGGCAGCAGGCGCTGTTCCTTGGCCACCGCCACGGCGCCCGCGCGGGTGTCGACGCCCAGCTTGTCGTAGACGCGCCCCAGGTGGGTCTTGACCGTGGCCTCGCTCAGGAACAGGGCCTTGGCGATGTCCCGGTTGGTGAGCCCGCGGGCGAGCTGGCCGAGGATGTCGCGCTCGCGGTCGGTGAGGCCGGGGCGCGGGCTGCGCATCCTGGCCATGACCCGGTGGGCGACCGGCGCCGACAGCGCGGTACGGCCGGCGGCGGCGCTGTGGATCGCCGTGAACAGCTCGTCGGGGCGCTCGGCCTTCAGCAGGTACCCGGTGGCGCCCGCCTCGATGGCACGGGTGATGTCGGCGTCGGTGTCGTACGTGGTCAGGACCAGGACGTGGACGGCGCCGCCGGAAGCGGCGGTGATCCGGCGGGTGGCCTCCACGCCGTCCATCCCCTCCCCCAGTTGCAGGTCCATGAGGACCACGTCGGGGGCGAGCTTCGCGGCGAGCGCGACCGCCTCCGCCCCGCCGCCCGCCTCACCCACCACCTCGATGCCCGCCGCGCTGCCCAGCAGGGCGCGCAGACCGGCGCGGACCACGGCGTGGTCGTCGCACAGCACCAGCCGCACGGACGGCGCCGCAGCAGGCGTGGCGGGCGCGGCCGGCTGCTGTGCTCCGGCCGGTCCGTACGGTTCATCAGCTCCGTACGGGCCGGTCGGGTCATCAGCTCCGTACGGGCCGGTCGGGTCGTCAGCTCCGTACGGGCCGGTCGGGCCGGTCGGTCGGGGGTGGTTCACGGTGCGGAGACCTCCGTGGGGCTGGGGCTGGGGCCGGGGCCGGGAGCGGCGGGGAGCGGTACGGCGGCCGAGACGACCGTGCCGTCGCCGGGCGCGGACTCGACGGTCAGGGTCCCGCCGAGCTGGCGGACCCGGGCGCGGATCGCGGGCAGCCCGTGCCCGCGCACCCCGGCGGGCCCGTCGGCGCGCACCGCCCGCACGCCGGTGTCCAGGCCGCGCCCGTCGTCCGCGATGTCAAGACGGACCTGGTCGCCCAGATAGGTGAGGGTGAGGGCGGCCCGGGTCGCGCCGGAGTGCTCACGGACGTTGGCGAGGGCGCCCTGCGCGATGCGCAGCAGCGCGGACTGCACCCGGTCGGGGAGCCCGGCCGGCCCCGGGGTGCCGTCGATGTGGCAGGTGACGGTGCGCTCGGGTGTGCTCTCGCGGGAGGCGAGGCCGCGCAGCGCCGCTTCCAGGCCGTCGCCCTCGGCGAGGTCGGCCGGTGCCAGGTCGTGCACGAACCAGCGGGCCTCGGTGAGACTGCGCTCGGCGATCGTGCCGGCGGTGCGCACATGGGCGCGCGCCCGCTCCGGATCGGTGGCCCACAGCCGGTCGGCGGCCTGGAGCAGCATCCGCTGGCTGGACAGGCTCTGGGCGAGGGTGTCGTGGATCTCCATGGCGAGCCGCTGGCGCTCGGCGAGGGTGCCTTCGCGGCGTTCGGTGGCGGCCAGTTCGCGGCGGGTGCGGACCAGGTCGCGGATGAGCACGGCCTGCCGGGCCGCCTGCCGGTCCATGCGGGTGAAGACCGCGGTCGCCAGGAGGGCCACGGCCGGCGGGCCGACCACCAGGTCGACGTCGATCCGGTCGGCCAGCCGCAGTTGCGCCACCACCACGAAGACGGTGAAGAACGCCACCAGCGTGTACGCGGCGCGTTCGGGCAGGGTGCGCAGCGCGGTGTAGAAGAGCGGCACCGCGCACCAGGCGAAACTGGGTGCCAGCGCGACCAGCACCGCCCAGACCGCGACCAGCGCGCCCAGCCGTAGCAGCCCGCCGGACGACGGCCGCCGCCGTCCGGGGGCCGCGCCCGCGCCGCCCGCGTCCCCGGCGGCGAGTCCGTCGCCGGGCGGCCCGTCGGCCGTGCGCCGGCCGATGACGTACAGCACGGCCAGGGCCCCGGCCAGCGCCAGGACCGCGGGCACCTGCGGCTGGGCGCCGTGCCGCTGCGCATAGCGGGCCAGGGCGGAGCCCAGCAGCAGGAAGAACGCCAGGTGGACGGCGAACGCGAGCCCGCGGGCCCCGCCGTCGGCGGCCTTCGGCCCGCTCGACGGGGGACGGCTGCTGGACTGCATGGGCTGCTCCGCTCCTCCCCCGACGGGGCTACTGGCACCTTCGTGCACCGGGACATATGGCGGCGCCGACGGCATCGGCGTACGGCGGCACTGACATTGTCGCCCCGACCGCGCCCGGCGGGGTCAACCGTTCGGTTGACCCCGCCGTCAGCCGTCCCGCGCGCCGGAGCGAGCCGGTACGCCGACGGGGGCGCGGGGTGGGCGGCCCGAGGCTGGAGGCACGGCGCGGACAGCACCGCGCCACGACACCACCGGGGAGTTGCCCGTCATGCAGCACAAGGCCAAGAAGTTCTCCACCCGCGCCAGGACCGTCACCGCCGTGGCGGCCGTGGCGGCGGTCGGTGCCGGGGTGGCCGGCGCGGTGTCCGCCTCCGCCGGCACCCCGGCCGCCGCGCCGGTCGCGGCGACCGCCGCGGTGAAGGGCAGGGCCACGACCACCAGCACCCACCTGACGGTCGAGGCCGCCACCGAGGCCGCGCGGGCGGCCCTCAAGGCGGCGCAGAAGGAGGGCCAGCGGGTGACCGTCGCGGTGGTGGACCGCAACGGCAACACGGTCGTCACCCTGCGCGGGGACGGCGCCGGTCCGCAGTCCTACGACTCCGCGGTCAAGAAGGCGTACACCGCCGTGTCCTGGAACGCCCCCACCTCCCAGCTGGTCAAGCGCCTGGACGGGGCGCCCACCCTCAAGGACATCCCGGGCACACTGTTCCTCGCGGGCGGCGCCCCGGTCGCCTACGACAACGCGCCGATCGCGGCCGTCGGCGTGGCGGGCGCGCCCTCCGGCGACCTGGACGAGAAGTTCGCCCAGGTCGGCGTGGCGGCCATCGGCAACGGCCGCTGATCCCGGCACCCGCCCGCGCCCCGCCGCACTCGTTCCTGTCCGCTGCCGCCTTCTTGTGGAGGAGTTCCGTCGTGGCCAAGAAATCCCTCTCCCCGGCCGACCGCGCCCTGCTGGACGCCGCGCGGCGCGGTGACACCGCCGCCGTACGCGCCGCGCTGGACGCGGGCGCTCGGCTGGAGGCACGCGACGAGGACGGCCGTACACCGCTCCTGCGGGCGGCCCTCGCCGACCGGGTCGCCGCCGCCGAGGCGCTGGTCGGCGCGGGCGCGGACGTGAACGCGCAGGACGCACGGCAGGACAGCGCCTGGCTGGTGACCGGCGTGACCGGCAGCGTGGCGATGATGCGCGTGCTGCTGCCCGGCGGGCCGGATCCGGCGCTGACCAACCGGTTCGGCGGGGTGTCGGTGATCCCGGCGAGCGAGCGCGGCCATGTGGCCTACGTACGGGCGGTGCTGGCCGAGACGGACATCGACGTGGACCACGTCAACCGGCTCGGCTGGACCGCCCTGTTGGAGGCGGTGATCCTCGGCGACGGCGGGCGCACCCACCAGGAGGTCGTGGAGGTGCTGCTCGCGGCGGGCGCCGACCCGCTGCTGCCGGACGGCGACGGCACGACGGCGCTCGCCCACGCCGAACGCCGGGGTTTCGACGGCATCGCCGCCGTCCTGCGGGAGGCCGAGGGGCGGGCGGGTACGCGCGGCCGGGAGGCCGGACGATGACGTGGCCGGGGCTGAGGGCCGGGGGTCCGAGGGCCGGGGCATCGCGGGCCGGGGCATCGCGGGCCGGGGCATCGCGGGCCGGGGCATCGCGGGCCGGGGCATCGCGAGTGTCGGCGGTGCTGGCCGCGCTGACGGTCTGCGTGGTGCTCGCCGGATGCGCGGCGGACACCGGGCGCGGCGACGGCGCGGGTGCGCCCGCCCGTACGCCCGCGACGGCGGCCGGTCCCACGGACCCGTCCCCGGCGGGCGCGCTGCCCGAAGGCGCCCTGCTGGTGACCGACTTCGGCGCCGACACGGTGACCTTCGTCGACCCGGCGCGCCGCGGCCGGGCGGCCGCCCTGGGCTCGGTGACCGTGGGCGCGGCTCCGTACGGCGTCGCACTCGGCGCCGACGGCATGGCGTGGGTGGCGACGGCCGAGGGTGTGGCGGTCGTGGACACCGGCGCCCGGCGCCGCGTCGCGCTGATCCCGTACGCCACGGCCACGGGCCCGGTGACCACCGGTGAGTACCGGGGCGGCGGCATGGGCATCGCCCTGTCCCCGGACGGCACGCGGGTGTACGTCGGGGTGAACGTCCCCGATGGCGGCGGCACCCTGGAGGTGATCGACACGCGCCGTCGCGCGGTGGTGCGGACCGTGCCGGTGGGACGCCGCCCCTTCGACGTCGACGTCTCGCGCGACGGCCGCCAGGTCCATGCCACCGGGCACGACTCGTTCGACGTCACGGTCGTCGACACCGGCACCTGGTCCGCGCGCCGTATCGAGGTGGCCCCGTACGGCACCGAGGGCGGCCTCGGCTCATGGCTGAAGCCGCACTACGCGGCCGTACGGCCGTCCGACGGGGCGCTGCTGCTGCCGTTCGAGGGCGAGCGGCTCGCGGTGGTGGACCCCCGCTCCGGCCGGGTCCGGGTCGAGCCGATGACCGCCGACACCCATCAGCACGGGGTCACGATCGGCGCGGACGGCACGCTGTACGTGGTCGGCACCGGGCCGATCGATCCGTCCCGGGACGAGGGGCCGTCGCTGACGGTGCGCTCCCCCGGCGGCCAGGAGCGGGTCGTCCCGCTCGGCGGGCCGCACGAGGACGTCGCCGTGTCGGCGGACGGCCGCACCGCCTATGTGTCGGGCGGCTTCACCCGGGACGGACACTGGGACGGCATCAGCGCCGTCGACCTCGGCACGGGCCGCGTCACCCGCCTGGCGGTCGGTCACCGGCCGCTGGACATCGCGGTGTTGTAGCCGCGCGCGGCCGTCGGCCGGTCACGGTCCTTCCGCGCACCGCCGGTGGAACTCGTGGTGCAGCGCGCGCAGCCGGGAGGTGAGCGCCGGGGCGGGCCCGCGCACATCGAGGCCGGGCACCACGTCCCGCAGCGGCAGACAGCGCACCGGGGACGGCGGCGCGTCCAGGGCGGTCAGCCACGCGGTCAGCTCGGCGGCCGAGTGGGCGTAGACGACGGTCCCGAGCCCGGCCCAGCCGTGGGCGGCGGCGCACATGGTGCAGTGCTCACCCGAGGTGAAGACGGTCGCCGCCGCCCGCTCGCGGCCATCGAGGTGCTCGATGGCCCAGCGCGCCAGGGCGAACTCGGGGTGACGGGTGCGGTCGCCCAGGGTGTGCACCCGGTTGCGGTCCTCCGCCAGGATCCGCCCGTCGCCGCCGACCAGCAGCGATCCGAACGGCTCGTCCCCGGCGCGCAGCGCCTCGGCCGCCAGGCCGACGGCACGTTCCAGGTACGGCAGGTCGGCGGCGGTCGCCTCGGCGGGGCGGCGGGCGGAGCGTCCGGAGGGCTCTCCGGCGGGGGCTCCGGCGGACGCTTGGGTGGGGTCTCTGTCGGACGCTTCGGTGGGGTTCACGGTCGCGTCGCCTCCTCAGGCCGCCGTGGGGACACCGGCGACGCGGCGCTCACCGCCGTTGCGCTCCTGCCACAGCCGGTAGACGTCGACGGCGTCCTCGCGCGGCTCGTGCCGCATGGGCAGTCGGCGCTCGCGCCAGTCCTTGGCGAACTCGCCGTAGAAGGTGTCGAGTTCGAAGTACTTGCGGTCGTCGACGTAGTGGGGTTCGTAGGCGTCGCGGGTGGTGAGGAAGACGACCTCGTCCGGCGAGCAGTAGTAGAGCGAACCCAGGCACATCGGGCAGGGGTGGGCGAGGACGTAGACGGTGGCGCCGACGAGGTGTTCCGTGCCGAGCCGGGTGCACGCCTCGCGTACAGCGAGGATCTCGGCGTGGGCGGTGGGGTCGCTGGTCTGAGCGACCTGGTTGGCGCTCTCGGCCAGGATCTTGCCGTCCTTGACGATGACGGTGGCGAACGGGCGCCCGCCCTCGGCGACATTGCGGCGGGCGAGGTCGATGGTGCGCTGTGCGAAGTCCATGGGGAGTGGCTTTCGGTGAGTTCTGCGGAGTCTTTCGGCGAGTCCTGCGGAGTGAGGTATCGGGCGGGGCGGATCCGGAGGTCCGGACGGATCCGAAGGTCCGGGCGGGGCGGGCCGGGGAGTCGTGGTGCGCCCCCGGCCCGGCCCCGCGCACCGGTCACTCGGCGGTCAGAAGGGCTTGGTCGGCAGGTACTTGCCGTCCAGGGTGATCACGGCGCGCTCGCCGCCCTCGGGGTCGGCGACCTTCTTGACGTCCAGCTTGAAGTTGATCGCGGAGATGATGCCGTCGCCGAACTGCTCGTGCACGAGTGCCTTGAGCGTGGTGCCGTACACCTGGAGCATCTCGTAGAAGCGGTAGATGGTCGGGTCGGTGGGGACGGCACCGGCCAGGGAGCCGCGGGTCGGGATCGTCCGGAGCAGCGTCACGGCGTCGTCGTCCAGGCCGAGCAGCTCGGCGACGGCCGCGGCGGACTCCTCGGGCAGGGCGTGCTGGCCGAGCACGGCAGCGGTGGTGAAGGCCACGGAGAGGCCGGCCGCGTCCGCGATCTGCTGCCAGCTGAGGTCCTTGCGGATCTTGGCCTCGACGGCGGTGACGGCGAGGGCCTGCCGGGCGGAGGGGTCGAACTGGGCGTGCGTCATCAGGGAATGTCCTTCCTGGTTACCAGGGTGGGGGAACGCCCGGTCCGCCGCGACACGGCGGCGGCCGGGAGGTAGGGATGCCCGGGGCCCAGAGAGGGCGGAAGGGCGACGGGGCCGGGCCCGGCGGTCAGGCCGCCGGAGCGGGGGTGGCCGGGGCGTCCGTAGCCGCCGGGATGGCCGGGACGGGGGCGGAGGTGAGGACCTCCACCCCGCCGGTGGCGATGTCGTAGACCCACCCGTGCGCGGTGAGGGCGCCCTCGGCCAGGGCGCGGGCCACGGAGGGATGGGTGGCCAGGGTCGCCAGCTGGGCGAGCACGTTCTGCCGGACCAGGGCGGTGACGTCCCCGCGTGCGGCGGTACGGGCACGGGAGGCGTCCGCGTGCCGCAGCCAGCCGGCGACCGCCGGGACACCGCTGAGGTCGTGCGTCTCGGCCAGCGCCGTCATCGCGCCGCAGCCCGAGTGCCCGCAGATCACGACGTCACGGACGCCGAGGACGGCGACGGCGTACTCGATACCGGCCGCCACCGCGTCCGGGCCCGGTGTGTACGCGGGGACGAGGTTGCCCGCGGTGCGGACGACGAACAGCTCGCCCGGTTCGCTGGCGGTGATCAGTTCGGGGACCACGCGCGCGTCGGAGCAGCCGATGAACAGCGTGTGCGGCGCGTGGTGCCCGGCGAGACGGGCGAACAGGTCCGCCTTGGCGGGATGGACGTGCCGCTGGAATCGCGAGACGCCCTCGGCGAGGTCACGCATGGGTCACTCCCTTCGGTGGGTCTTCGATGGGTCCGGCCGGTCGGCCGCGATGCATCCACCCTGCATGACCTGTACCTATAGTGTCCAAGACGCAATACTCATGCCTGCCATTGCTGACATCTATACATGGCGCCGACCTGGCTCCCACCTGGCTCTACAGTGGCGTCCATGGCCCTGGAACTGCGTCATCTGCGCTATCTGCTCGCCGTGGCCGAGCACGGCAGCTTCACCCGCGCCGCCGAGGAGCTGCGCATCTCGCAGCCGACCCTCTCCCAGCAGGTCAGACAGCTGGAGCGGACCGTGGGCGCACAACTGCTCGACCGGACCGGCCGCAGCGTGCGGCTCACCGACGCCGGCGAGACCTACGCGCTGCACGCCCGCCGGGCCCTGAGGGACCTGGCCACCGCCGAGCGCGCCGTCCAGGACGTCCGCGACCTCACGCGGGGCCACCTCCGCCTGGCCGTGACGCCGACCTTCACCGCGTATCTGGTCGGCCCCCTGGTCGCCGGACTGCACACCCGGCACCCGGGCATCACCCTGGACCTGAAGGAGATGACCCAGGACCGCATCGAGTCGGCACTGCTCGCCGACGACATCGACCTCGGCATCGCCTTCGCGGGCGCCCATCTGCCCGGGATCACCGCGACGACCCTGTTCACCGAGACCCTGAGCCTGGTCACCGGCGCCCGCGCCCCGGAGGGAGGCCCGCCCCGCCCGCTACTGATCCGCGACCTGACGAGCCATCATCTCGGCCTGCTCAGCGGCGACTTCGCCACCCGGGGCCACATCGACGCCCACTTCGCGGCCCACGGGGTGCGCCCGCGCATCGCGGTCGAGGCCAACTCCATCCAGGCCCTCGTCGAGATCGTGCGCCGTACGACGATCACCACCGTGCTCCCCGACGCCATCACCCACGACCACCCCCACCTCACCCCCGTCCCCCTCACCCCCGCCCTCCCCGCCCGCACCGTCACCCTCCTGCGCCGCGGCAACGCCTACGAGACGGCCGCCGCCCAGGCGTTCACCCACCTCACCCACGACATCGTCCGCAACCGGGGCTACGCCGACGCCGGGTCATGACATAACCCCTCGCGCACAGGGCGACGGGGTCCGAGCCTCGTGGCCCGGACCCCTGCGAGGACATCGTCACTCAGCGCCGGACCCCGCCAGAGCGCAGGCCTTGTCGGCCCACTCCCCCATGCTGGTGACAGCGCCGGTAACCCGCTTCACCGCACCCGAGATCTGCTTCACCGGCTTGCGCAGGTGCCTGCTCACCCGGACCAGGCCGCCCGCCGAGACCCCGAAGGAGCCGACCTCGACCAGCGCCTCCTGCGCCGACTCGTTCAAGGAGATGAGCTGTTGCAGGAACTCAGCCACGTCCTCCCCCCGCTCGTCGGGCGGAGTCATCTCGACGAGCCCCAGCGCGGCCCGCACACCGCTGTCCAGGGTCACCATCCGCGCGGCGAACTCCGCTGCGGCCGTGTCCATTTCCCCGGCCGGCGCGTCGAGCGACTGCGCGTACCGGGCCACGGCCGCGAGCCGTGCGCTCGCGGGCGCGTTCGCCTGCGCCAAGTCGGACAGCTCGGCGCTGGACTGCTCGGTCAACGTGCCGATGACCTCGACGGTCTTCGCGATCGTGTCCACGTTCGCGGTCATGGCGGCCAGTCCGTCCTCAATGGCGGCGAAGTCGTCGAGCAGACCGGTCGCGTCCTCTTCGTCCGTATCCGCACTCGCCTCGGACGACGCCGAACCGTCGGCGGTCTCCAGGCTGCGCAGCACCCGTGCGGGGGTGAGCGGTTCGAAGCCGTCCCGCAGCCCGGCCTCCAGGGCGTTCTCGATCTCCTTGCGCGCACCGGCCAGGTGACTGCGCGACCGCTGGTACCGGATCGTCCTGATCGCCGCGATGTCGAACGGCAGTTGCCCGGCCTCGCCGATGTGGATCGTCGGCCTGCCCGTGATGTGCCGCAGCCCCAGCTCGTACATCACGTTGGGGTTGCCGCCGCTGACGTCGGCGATGACCAGGTCGGACTCGACCACATGCCGACAGATCTGCTCGTTGATGTCACCGGCGTGCGCGATGCCGTCCGCGCGTACGGCCGTGATCCCGTACTTCTCGCAGGCCGGGGCGATCACTTGCTCGAAGATCCCGAGGTGGTGCTCGTACGCCTCCTGCTCGGGACTGCCGTGTGCCGCGTAGGGGTCACCGATGGGGCCGACGACGAAGCAGCTGAGGGGGGAGTCGGGTGAGAGCCCGAGTGCCGTTGAGGCGATCACGGGTGGATCTCCGTTCCATGAGGAGGGACGTCGTCGAAGCGGGCGGCGTGCGTGGCACCTGCTTCCAGGTCGACGGCGTAGACCGGTCGCTCCTCGATACCGAGGGAGCGCAGCAGGTACGCGGTCGGGATGCGGTACTGCCCGCCCACGCGCAGTACCGGGCAGGGGAATGCACCGAGGCGGATCAGCTTGTAGGCCGTACCCCGGCAGATCGCGAGGGCTCGGGCAGCCGTGCGCAGGTCGACGCTGAGGGGCAGGTCGAAGGCCTCGGCGAAGGTGAGGGGAGAACCGGAGCGCGCGTTCACCGCCGGCCTCCCGCGGGGAGCAGCGACAGAGTGCCGATGAGGTCGGCCTCTTCGTGACGGCGGGCCCGGAACACCAGGTGGGACAGACCGGTGCGCTGGGCGAGTGCACCGAGGCGCTCCCCTTCCCGCTGGGTGCGCGACTCGGCGAAACGCAGTGTCGCGGCCAGCCCGCCGTGGAGTGGCGGGGGTGTGAGGTGCAGTTCCCATCCGCCGGGCGGCTGCGGAGGCTCGTACGCCGCGATAACGGCGTCGCGGGCATCGGCGAAGGCGGTGATGTCCACGACCGGGACCTCCTTGCGCGTACGGTTCGCGTAGTCCCACATCCGGTTGACACCCTCCTTGATCACGCGGCCCCCCGCGTCTGGAGAGGACGGGTCCGCCGCATCGAGGGCGGTGAGCACGCCGAGGACGGCCTCCGCCTCCAGATCGGTCCGGTCGACCCCGAACCGGCGCCGGATCTTGTGCAGATTGCGGTACAGGCCGGGCAACGCCAGCCAGACGACGAGCAGCCGCCATGTGCTGTCACGGCCCACGGGCTCCCGCTGGGCCACGGAGACGGCCTGCCGCCAGACCGCCGTCCGCAGTGCCGTGTCGGGGCGCGGCCCGTAGAGGGCCTTTCTGCTCTCCTGCGGAGACAGCCGGACGGCGCGCGCGCCGACGGTCACCGTGAGGAACAGCTGGAGCGCGTCGGGCGCTTCGAGGAAGTCCCTGTCGATCCGGGCGAACACGCCCAGGGGGTCAGTCGGAGTCATGGTCTTCGCTCCTCCCTTCCGGCCTCGACAGGCCGGTCGAGGAAAGCGCCGCGACGGCGCGTTCACAGGCCTGCACGAGAGTGACCAAGGCCGACCGCACCTCTGCGTGCCGGGCCGCCGAGATCGGGCTGAGCGTCCGGCGCCGGCCGTGGGGCCGGCCGTTCGCTGGGATGGACGGGTGGATGTGGATGTCGCCGTACATGCCGTGACCGACATTCACTCCGAAGCCCGCCCACTGGATACCGTCCCAGTACGGAGCCGTCACCGGACGTGTCCGGAGCCGGTCTGCGGAGGGGTGACGGGCAGTCCGACGGTGAGACCGCCCCTGACGTCCCGCCCGACGGCGACTCCTTGGTGGACGTACTGAGAGGGTGCCGGCCGGCCGGAGAGCCGGTCCTTCGCCGGGGGCAGCGACCCGTCCGGGCCGTCCACGGCCGGGCTCACCTCGTCCGGCGCGTGGCCGGGTACGCGGATCCAGCCGTAGCCGCCGAACTCCTTCACACGCACATGGGCCCGGACGTACTGGGCCGGGTCGAGGTCGGGGTACCCGGAGCGCACCACGTCCTGGTACAGCCGGTCCGAGACGATGACGGCGAGGTCTGCGGGGCGGATCGCGGCCAGTACGGCCTTGAGCTGGGGAGCGTTCACATACCGGGCCACCGCGACCGGCGCGGGTCCGGCGTGACCGAGAGCGGCGTCCGCGACGACACCTCGGTCGACGGCCAGCGGCAGCCTGACCCGTGGTCCGCCCGTCCGGGCGTTGAGGACGCCCAGCCGGGCTGTCAACTGGTGCACGAAGGGCCCGAGCACGGTGACTTCCGGGGTGGTCACGGGCAGGACGGCGAGCTCCTGGTCGCCCTGCGGCTGCCGCTCCCAGGCGGCACGGTCCAGTCCGGCCAGTGCCGCCGCCTCGTCCAGCAGCCGGACCAGGTCGGACTGTACGACCGACTGGGTCCGGGTGTCGAGGCGGCTGTACTGCTCCATGTCCGCGGCCAGGCACAGCCGACGGGATAAGTGCTCGTTCACGACGACGAACCACCTTTCAGCAAAAGTTGGGTAGTGGCGAACACCCACTGTGCGGAAGGGCGGCTGAGCAGCCAAGAAAGCCGCATTAATGCGGTTTGCTTGACACAGCGTCAGGTGAAGGGCGTGGCGGCAGCCGAGCCTCCTTGCGAAGCTGATCCGGTTTGCACACATAGATGCGCCAAGAGCCCGTGCTGATGACCCCTGCGCCACGAAGATGGGCAAATGCCTGTTGCACGGCGCGGGTTCCGCACCCGGTGAGCGCGGCGAACTCGGGCTGGGTCAGGTTCAGGTCGATGCGGACCGATTTCAGGCCCCACTTCCCGTACGACTCCGCCAGTTCGACGAGCACCCGGGAGAGCCGCACCTTGACCGGATATCCGCCGAACTCCAGCCGCCGCCGGTCGGACCGGCGCAGCCGCTCGCAGGACAGCCGGTAGAGGGCCAGCGCCGCCTCGGGGTACTCGATGAGAAAGGGCTGCAGCTCACTCCACGGAATGACCGCGGCGGTCACGTCGCCGCAGGCGACGACGGTGGCCGAGCGCGGTTTGAGGGTCATCGTGGACAGTTCGCCCAAGACGTCGCGGGCGATCCTGATGTCCATGAGTCTCGCCTGGTCACCGCCGTTCAGCCGGCCTGTGACCTTCACCAGCCCTTTGCGCAGCACCACCAGATCTTGCGCGTGATCGCCCTCGCGGATCAGCACGCCGCCTGCGGCAAACTGACACCGAGTGCCGAGCCGTGCGAGGTCCTTGAGCACCGTATCCGGCAGGCTGCGACAGGACGGTGTGCGATCATCAGCGTTCGAGTCATGCGTCATGCGCACAGCAGAGCATCGGCGCATGCGGGCGGTGGGCCGTTCAGCCATGTCCACCGGAGCATCGAACGCATACCGGGGCGCGCGGTGGCGCACGGCCGGAGCACCCGAGGCTTGCGTCCCAGGGCCCCCGGCCGACCGGCGATCGGCTTCGCTCAGCCCCGGTCGGCCCTGCTGATGGCCTCGGTCACGCCGTAGGCCCCCAGAAGAAGCAACTGATCCAGCAGGTCGAGAACGTCGGACCGGCGCGCGGCCGGACCTGCCTGGGTGAGGGCGCGGACCAGCAGGTCACCGATGTGGCGGGCGTCGGCCGCCGCACCGCGGGACAGTTCCGCGGAGGCGGCGCCGAACACCTTGAGGAACCGTCTTACGCAGAGCAGTACCAGTTCGTCGACCCGGTCAGGAGCATGTTCGAGAGTGAGCAGCAGCTGAGGAAGGGCGGGCTCGAAGGCACGGGACTCGATCAATGCCGTCACCGTCCGGCGCACAGGCGCCAGGCGTCGGCCCCGCAGCGCGGCGGCGACCCCGGCGGCGGCTTCCCGTACCTCCTCCTCGGGGTCGTGGAAGAACCGGACCAGCGCGTGGTGGGCCAGTTCGGCGTCGCCGATGTTGACGAAGCGCTGTGCGCACACGTCTGCGGCGCCCTGACGTTGCTCCCTGTCGTTCCCGGCCAGTACGTCATCCAGCAGCTCTCGCGTCTCCCACTCCATCGCCGCCAGCACAGCCACCTGTCCGCCGACTCGGCGAACCGCTGGCACCCGGGAGCGAAGCATCCGCTCCATCACCACTCTGTATGCCTTCGGGTCGCCATGGCACAGAGCCACGAACAGGCGGGTCACATGAGGAGACGCCAGCAGTTGGTCGGGGGCCTGGACCAGCACTCTGAAGGCGTCGGCCGCCGCCGAGCGATCATGGCGCATCGCGGCACCCAGCAGGTGGGCCACACATGCGCGGACGGGGAGAGAGGGGTCGGCGGCCAGTCGGTCGAGATGAGGTACGACCAAGGTCGCGCGCGACCCGTCCGGGTCGTGGAAGAGCAGGTCCCCCAGGCTCTCCGCGGCGCTGCCTCGCACAGTGTTGATCCCCGCGGTGAGCAGGTCTCGGTCCACGTCAAACGCGTCGTCACCGACCACGTCGCCCGTGTCGTGCGCGTCGAGGGCGTAGTGGAGAAGTGTCGCCACCAGGTCGAGCGGCACATAGGCGTTGTACCTTTGCACGGCCCGTCCCAGCCAGCGGGCGTGCGCGGGCTTGCGCTGACCCGCGAGATGACGGACGGCTGCGAAAATCGTGTCAGGGTCACCGTGCCGATCCGCCTCGCCAAGGCCCAGCAGCACCGCGGCCCCGTACGCCGGGTGCGTCCCGGCGTCAAGCCGCAGGGCGAGCCGCGCGAACCGCCCGGGGTCCTCCGTGGTCATGCGCTGCAGCACATGGGACAGTTCGCGGGCGCCGCCGGTGAAGGTCGTCCAGTCGGTGCGGTCCCCGCTGTGCTTTCTCATGGCCCGCAGCCATTGGTCGTCGGACATGCGCCGGGCGGCCTCCGAGGGGATGGGCGACCCGATGACTCCGATTCTCACGTCATGTGGTGTGTCCGGTTCCCGTTCGCCATGGCGTCTGCGCAGTTCCGCGACCCGGCGCGTGGCCTGCTCGGACAGACGTCCTTCGGGAAGCGCCGTCAGCAACGTGAACTCGTGCCAGGGAGCCAGTTCGTCGTCCGGGGGAAGGCGCAGATGGCTTAGCGCCTCCTCGAGCCGCCCAAGGGTGTCGTCGGGCAGCGCGTCACCGATGGCGAGAAGAACCTCACGTGCCCCCCACACCACGTTCGCTACGTACCCCGACAGGAGACGGTGCCTGCCCTCCAGAAGGATCTCGGCGGACCAGGACGCGAGGGCGGCCCCTGCCCCGATGAGCGCCTGATAGAAAAGCCACTGCGCCGACTCGTACGGCGCGCCCACCAGTCCCTGTGCGAGAGTGCGCCCGCGATCGGCATCCCGGCTCGCCACGTCACGTAATGCACCGGCCGCACCCTGGAAAAGGGCCTCGCCTAAGTTGCTGGGCTTGCCTGTCCGGTTGCCGTACGCGAAATGCCGGTCTTGTACCGGTGCAACGCCTGGTGCTGCGACGGCGGTCGCACTCATGGCGCCGAGCAGCACAGGCAGTATCCGGGCACAGAATTCCTCCGGGGCTCCAGCTGCGGCGGCGGCCACCGTCCGGAGTGCCGCATGTTCCCGGGTCAGCAGTGCCGCGACCCGCCCCCGGTCGTCGAGCCCGAGGGCGTCGGGGCGCTCCGTCAGCAGCGCCGCGATCAACTCGGTTGCCCAGACGGGCTCTTCGGCTGCCAGATCCTCCGCCGACATCCACACGTAGAACTCATGGCCCGTAAAGAGACCGGTTCGGACTCCGTCCAGGACGAGATCGAAGAGGCCCCGGCTGCCGGACAGATGCGCGTACGGGAGAATGCGGGTCAGCCAGGAGCCGTATCCGGGGGCCGAGGTGCGCGGTTCCAGGACGCGAGCGACCCGGTCGGGGCACGCGTTCGCACCGCCGGCCATCAGCGTCACCGCCTGGTCGCGATCTCTGGTATCGGCGCCGGTCAGCCAATTCTCGATGGCCCCCTCGTCGTCCGCGCGACAGAACCATGCCGCGTTGCTCAGCGCCTCGACCAGACGGGCTCGGAAGGCAGGGCGGGTGTCCAGCACGCGTGCCACGGCGTCCCATTCGGCAGCAGTGGGAGCATCAAGGCCCCGCAGCAGGGCCAGGGTCGCCTCTTTGAGGTGATAGCGGATCTCCGGGCTGGTCAGCAGCGCCTCGACCTCCTCGGCGAACCGCCCCGGGTCCAGGTCCCGCAGATGGTCGAGGACCTGCCGCACCTGCGCGCGGCGGAACAACTCCTGTTCACCGCCGGTCAGGAAGGCGACCAGACTCTCGTCGCGTCCGAGCCAGTGACGCGCGAAGGCGTAATCGAAGAAGCTTTCGTGGAAGAAGGCCAACTGCCGACCGTCACGGACGAGGACGTGCTCCGACACGAGTACGTCACCGCTCGTGGCGAGATCGTCCCGGTCGAGCACACTGCGCGGAACGAACAGCTGCTGCCGCGCGCTCATCGCCGTCACGACAGCCGACACCGTCTCGGGGAAGCGGACCCGTGACAGGCGACGTTCGCACTGCTGTCGCTTGGTGTCCCAGAACTCATCGAACAGTTGCCGGGTGGTCCGGAAGGAGACGGCTCGCTCCGCGTCCGCGACTCCGGCCAGCAGGACCAGGTGCAGGGGCGAGCGCAGCAGCGCCCGTTGCGGCGGGGCCAGTCCGGCGGCGTTACGGCCCATGCTCGCGACCGCGGTGTCGAGCTGCGCGTCGGACAGTGAACCGACGGCGATGTGCGGGCAGGGGCGCATCGTGGTGAACCGGCGAATGCGGGGATCGGCTTCGGCGTCGAACGCCCGGCACACGAGAACGACACACATGGCGGGGTGAGCCGTCGCCTCCCCCACCAGGTCGGCCACCGCGTCGAAGGCATCCGGGATACGTCCCGAGGCGAGGCTCACCGCGTCGAGCTGGTCCACGACGAGCACACAGGGCAGCCCGGCGGCCACCGCCCCCAGGGCACCGACCGGGGACATGTCCAGCCCGATGCGCCGCCCCAGTTCGTCGGTCGAGGCGAAGGCGCCCAGCCTGTCGAGCCGGAAAGCGAGCACCGGAAGACCCCGGTTCTCCAGGGCGATGCACGTCTGATGCAGTACGGCGCTCTTTCCGCTGCCCGCGGCCCCCGTCACGAGGATGAGCTGTTCGGTCCCCCGTGTGGCCTGCTCCACCAGTTGGCCGGCTTCCTCTCTCGGAATCGCCGGGCGGAGCAGGTCGCGCTCGACACTCGCCGCCCACCGGCGCGTCGCCCCGCTCACCGCGTCGGTCACCGCAGCGCCGTCCACGCGGCTGATCCGGCGCAGCCCGTAGTGCCCGAGCCGTGCGGTGATGGCGGGGGCGTCGAGGGTGGTTCCCAGGCTGTCCCACAGGAGATCACCGAGTCCGGCAGCCGCGAGCCGGCCCGGCGCACCGGCGAGAACCTGCTCGGCCAGGACCCCGTTGGTGTTCACGAGGTCGCGTTCATCGGGCCACTCGACCCAGAATCCGCGCAGCATGCGCCAAGCCATCGCGGCCGAGCCGTAGACGTCGGTCGAAGCGAGGGCGTAGAAGGACCCTAGAAGTTCTTCGGTCAGCCACTCGGTCTCGAAGGACGCCACGTCGTCGGAGCGGCGCGCGCGATCGGCCAGTTCGTCCAGCGCACGCGCGGGGACCATGGAGACGAAGTGGAAGGCACGATCCGCCTCGACGTGCGAACGCAGGTTGCGCCAGACGTCCCTGTTACGCAGGGAGGCCACGTTCCAACTGTTCGCGTTGCGGTTCTGCCGTTTGACCTGGTGCACCTCCGTCCCGCCGCCGTGGCGGTAGACGAACTCGGCACCATCGCCCAAGGGCGCGACCGGCTCCAGGGTGATCGATGTCCCTCTGCCCAGGAGCACGTACAGAGCGTGTCTGATTGTCCAGACCCCCTCGTAGCGGTTTCCGAACTTGTCCGTCTCGCCTCCTGGCCGCGGTGCCATGCTGATTCCCCCCTCGCTCGACGGAATCCTCCGCCGCATCTGGGCGCGGACGCTACCTCACCACTCCCCTACCCTGAGTCCTTTTATGGGCAGAACTGTCCGGATCATGCACATTCCTGCTAACGTGCCTGCCGATCGGCGGGGCATGCCGCTCCGCCAACCGGCGAGGGGGCTACCGGTACTGTGAGAATCAAGGCAGTGACAGCCAGGGGAATCGCGGTGCTCGCCGCCGCTCTCGCCGCAGCGACCACCGGGCTGACCGGCCCGGCGGCGGCCGCCGAGCAGTTCCCGTCCGGGGACTCGGGAGGGTTCCGGGTGGACTGGAGCGGTCAGTGGGTCAATGCGCGGCGGCTGGACGACATCACGCTCCAGTTGTGCGACGCGAGCCGGCCGACAAGAACAGGGCGACGGCCCGGCTCCAGGGATATGTGTTCGCGGGCGGGACCTCCAAGGTCAGGGTGGCACCGACGGTCTTCCAGGTGCCCGTCGGCGACAAGAAGTGCTACGCCTGGCGGCATGTCCTCCTGACCTACTTCCAGGACGGGGAACGGCTGGACTACGCGCGCGTCGCCTTCGGCGGCTCCGAGGAGCCGTCGAGGATGACGGCCACCAAGTGGGTGCGCAATCCGTTCGTGGACCCCTGACACCACCGCCCCGCGATCGGTCGGAGAGCAGATGAACCTCCGCAGGACGGCGGTCGTCGCCGCCGGTGTCGTCGCCCTGGCGGCTCCGGCGGCACCGCCCGCGCACGCCGCATCCGCCGCACCCGCGCCCTGCTTCCTCACGGCCTTCGGCCACACGATGCCGTACGTCTGCGGAAGCAGGACCCTGTCACCCGACTGGGACCACGACGGGCAGCGCGACGAGGTGTTCGCCGTGAGTCCTCCGAACAACTACATCTACCGCGTCTCCGCCGGCAGCAACGGCCCCGTCCGGGTCGGCGACGGCCGGGCGCCACCATGCGCAACTGGGAGATCCGGCCCAGCACACAGCGACGCGTGTACGCCGTGACGGCGACGAACCACGTCTACTACTCGTACTTCGGGACCAGCGGCTGGAGCGACTGGTACCCCTACGTGCCGTAGCCGGCGCATGAGTTCGGGAGCTTCGTGCGGACAGGGTGTCCGTACGAAGCTCCCACGGCATCTATCGGGAGCCGTACGGCAGCAGGGCCATCTCGCGGGCGTTCTTGACGGCCCGCGCCAGCCGGCGCTGCTGCTGCCGCGTCACCCGGGTCACCCGGCGGCTGCGGATCTTTCCCCGGTCGGAGATGAACTTCCGCAGCAGTTCGGTGTCCTTGTAGTCGATGAAGGTGATGCCGGCGGCGTCCAGCGGGTTGGCGCGGCGGCGCTCGGGGTGCTTCCGGCCGGTGGTGGCGGGGCGGCGGGACATGGCGTGCTGCGGTCCTTTCCTCAGGTGGTGGGGCGGGGACGATCGGGCGGGCTGAGGTGCCCAGGCCGGGCCGGGGCGGGGCAGCCCGTCAGATCACCGGGTCGAGCAAATCGTCGAAGGCGTGCGGGAGTTGCTGCCAGCGTTCCCGGCCCGCCGCGTACTCGTCGTCGGTGAGCAGGCAGGCGTCGAGCACGGCCGCCAGGCCGTCCCGGTCCAGGCCGGGCGAGGTGAAGCTGAGGTACTGGCAGCGGTCGCCGTGCGCGGGATGCCAGTCCACGGCGGCGGCGAGACGACGCTCGGCGGGCACCATGTCCCAGGCCGCGTCGGGCAGGGCGGCCAGCCAGGGGCCCGCCGATTCCACGCACAGCGCGCCGCCCGCCGCGTCCCAGGTGAGCAGGGTGTCGGGGCGGTCCGCCAGCCAGAACCGCCCGCGGCTGCGGGCGGCGGCACAGGTCAGATCCTCCAGTGCCGCGTAGAGGCGCTGCGGGTGGAAGGGGCGTTCGCGCCGCCAGACGAAGGTGCCGACCCCGTGCTCGTCGCACTCCTGCGGCAGCAGCGCGCAGGCCGGATGCACCCGGGCCGCCGCCGCCGTCACGTCGAAGCCCGCCAGCAGCGCGGCCGCGAGGGCTCCACCACCCGCCCGCACCTTGCGGGCGCCCGGGGTGAGTTGGGCGAGCAGGGCGTGGTCGGTGTCGTCAGCGGCCTCGGCGTCCGGTCCGGCCTCCGTGCCCTCGACGAGGGCGATCACGGTGGGGTACTCCAGTTGCCGGGCGAAGGTGTCGGCGACCGTGCGCTGGTCGGTGGGGGCGGCGGCGAGCCCGATGTCGGCGAGGTCGTCGCCGTTGGCGAGGTACGGCAGGACGAGGGCCGGGTCGACCGCGGTGGCGGTTCCCGTGAGGACCAGCGGTCCGTCCGCGGCGGCGATGACCGGGGCCATGGCCTGGGGCTCCACGGAGTCCCACAGTTCCACGACGGCCAGGCGGTGCCGGCCTTCCTCGGCCAGCCGCAGCAGTTCGGGGAGCAGGTCCTCGCGGAGCGCGCAGCAGGCGCAGTCGTTCACCAGGGGTGCTTCGCCGCTGCTCAAAGTGGCGCCCGCGTCCCGTACGGTACGGCGCACCGCGCGGTCGGCGGCGGCCGTCAGGTCGTGGTGGAGCGCGACCGAGCCGGGGACCGTGCGCAGGATCCGTTCGACGGCGGTCCGGCGGGCGTCGGCGTGCAGTCCGGCGACGATCGCGACGGGCAGGCGTCCGTCATGGCCGTTCACCGTCCGCCCCCGGTACGGCCGTTGTCCCGCGCGTCCTCATGTCCGCCGTCACGTGCGTCGTCACGTCCGCCGTCTCGGCCGTAGCGCCGCTGGAAGCGCTCCACGCGTCCGGCGGTGTCCAGGACCCGCTGGGTGCCGGTGTAGAAGGGGTGGCTCGCCGAGGAGATCTCGACGTCGATCACCGGGTAGGTGTGACCGTCCTCCCAGTCGACGGTCCTGTCGCTCGTCGCCGTCGACCTGGTCAGGAAGGCGAAGCCGGCCGCGCGGTCGCAGAAGACGACCGGGCGGTACTCGGGGTGGATTCCGGGCTTCATCGTGCTCAGCGCTCCTCTCGGAAGTCGACGTGGCGGCCGACGACCGGGTCGTACTTGCGCAGAGTGAGCCGGTCGGGATCGTTCCGGCGGTTCTTGCGGGTCACGTAGGTGTAGCCGGTACCGGCGGTGGACCTCAGTTTGATGATCGGGCGCAGTTCGTTACGGGCCATGGACGGCACCATACACGTATTGGTTTTCATTTTCATTAAGCTGCTAGAGTGCCGCCCCAGCACCAAGGAGGAACGAGGAACATGTCAGCACACTGCCAACTCACCGGCCGCCGCCCCGGCTTCGGGCACCAGATCTCGCACTCGCACCGGCGTACCAAGCGCCGCTTCGACCCCAACATCCAGCACAAGCGCTACTGGCTGCCCAGCGAGGGCCGCCATGTCCGGCTCACCCTCTCCGCCAAGGGACTCAAGACGGTCGACGCGATCGGCATCGAGGCGGCGGTGGCACGGATCCGCGCCCGGGGAGGGAAGATCTGATGGCGAAGAAGAGCAAGATCGCCAAGAATGAGCAGCGGCGCCGCACCGTGGCCCGCTACGCCGCGCGCCGCGCGGAGCTGAAGGCGGCCCTCGCCTCCCCGGACACCTCCGCCGAGGACCGGGCCGCCGCCCAGCGGGAACTGCGCCGCCAGCCCCGCGACGCCTCCGCCACCCGCGTCCGCAACCGCGACGCCGTGGACGGCCGCCCGCGCGGCCATCTCCGCACCTTCGGCCTGTCCCGCATCCGGGTCCGCGAACTCGCCCACGCCGGACAGCTTCCCGGGGTGACCAAGAGCAGTTGGTGATCCGCGTGTGAACGATGCGGGGCGGCTGCGGGCCGCCGGGCCACCGCCTCGCGCAGCGGCCGGGGCCGGTTCCGGGCATCTCCGACCGGAACCGGCCTTGGCGGTGTGACCGGCGGCGGCTGCGCCGAACCGGGCGCTCTCAGGTGACAGGCACGCCGGCGGTGGACGGTGGCCGGTCCAGCCACACCCCGTCCCGCATGACGACTCTCCCCCGCAGCTCCGGCTCGCCGCGCCACGCGCGCACTGTCCTCAGGACCACACGCACGTACACGAAGGACCCCTCCTCCGCGCGAGGATCCCACCCGAACTTGCCGGCGTACGCCTGCGCCGCCTCCGCGGGCACCTCCCGGTCCGGAAAGCACTCCGCCTCGCCCTGGAGGAGCACCACGTCGAAGGCGTCCGGCAGCGACAGCCGCACACGCGGCTCTGCGCGGAGGTTCCGCACGGTCGCGGATGCGGCGCCGGTGCACATCCACACCGCCCGCCCGTCCCACAGGAACCACAGCGGCACCTGATGGGGTCCGTGATCAGGGTGAGCCGTCGCCACCCATACGTCCCGCTCGGTGCCGAGCCGCTCCAGCACGTCGCGCGTGCGCTCCGCCGTCCTGCGACGGACGGTTCCCGTGGTCTCCATGGGGCCCGACCCTAGCCAGGCGGGCACGACGTGCGCCTCAGGCGCTGGACCTACTCCCGACGACCGATGAACTCCTCGGCTGATTCCTCAGCTGAAGTCCTCGGCGTCCACCGCACCCATAGGCCGGCCTTATGAGGCCATCGAAAAGCCGCCGCTACCGGACCGCGGCGGTCCGGGCGAGGTTGAGAGGGCGGACCGGCAAGGCGTCGGTCGCAGCCGAGCGAACAGGATCCCAGGTGACGACGCGCCTTTCGACCCGTACTCCGGCGCCCGCGCAAGGAGACCGGGCCCGGCGGGCGTTGCCGGTCGCCGGCACGGCCGTACGCCTCGCCCTCGCGCTCGTCTGGGGCTGGGCCGGATGGACGAAGATCCAGGACCCGGCCGCATCCGTCCAGGCGGTGCGCGCCTACCGGATCCTGCCCGAAGCGCTGGTCACTCCGGTCGGCCACGGCCTCCCCGCGCTGGAACTCGCCCTCGCCGTACTGCTGTTGGCGGGGCTGCGGGTCCGGCTCGCCGCGGTGCTGTCCGCGCTGCTGCTCACCGGGTTCCTGGCCGGGATCGTCCAGGCGTGGGCCCGCGGCCTGAGCATCGACTGCGGCTGCTTCGGCGGCGGCGGAGAGATCGACTCCGCGGACACCCACTATCTCCGGGAAGCCCTCAGGGACGCAGGGCTGCTCGTCCTGAGCGCCTGGGCGGCCCGGTGGCCCGCGAGCCGCTTCTCGCTCGACGCCGCCCTCGCGCCGTGACAGCGCCCCCTCACCTCGCCCCATCTCCCGAACCCTCCCGAACAGGTCGCACATGAGCAAGTCCACTGCCCGTAACCGGGCCCGCCAGGCACGCGAACGCCTGCGGGCCGAACGCGAACGAGCCGCCCGGCGCTCCCGGCGCAAGCGGCAGGCCGCGGTGAGCGCCGGGGTCGTGGCGACCCTGGTCGCGGTCGTCGCGGTCGCCGTCGTGGTGCAGCCCGGCCGGGCGGCGGACGACCGGCCGGTCATCGCCCCCGCGGGCGCCACGGGCGACGGGAAGCTGGTCATCCCCAGCGGCCGGGCGGACGCCCCCGCGACCCTGACGGTCTACGAGGATCCCCGCTGCCCGGGATGCGCCAAGTTCGAGCACGAACTGCACGCGACGATCAACAAGCTCCAGGACGAGGGCAAGCTGCGCGTCGACTACCACATCCTGTCCTTCGTCGACCGCATCGTCTCCGGCAAGGGATCGAAGTACGCCGCCAACGCCCTGGCGGCAGCCCAGAACGCGGGGAAGTTCCGCGAGTACCACGACGCCCTCTACGCCTCCCCGCCACCCTCCGAGAAGGAGGACACCTTCGGGGACAAACAAGCCCTGCTCGACCTCGGGAAGAAGGTCGACGGGCTGGACATGGCGAAGTTCACCGCCGCGGTCAGCGAGGGCACGCACGACACCTGGGTGAAGAAGGTGCAGCAGAACTTCGACCGGCAGACCGCCGTCCAGGCCACACCGGCGGTGTTCCTCAAGGGCGAGAACCTGCTCAAGGACCCGGAACACCCCCTCACCCCCGAGCGGTTGACCCAGTTGGTGGAGGCGGAGTCCTCCCACCGGACACCGGGCCGGTGAGCCGTCGGCGCCCGGCCGCTCACTCCGCCGGCATTGAGCCTTTTTCAACCTCAGTTTGAGCATCTGGCCAGGGAGAGTCTCCCAGCGCCCCCAGTAGGGAACTCGCACGGTGCCGTCGGCGCCCCGGTAGCCCTTGTCGGTGCGGTCAACTCACGAGCGAGGAAGCGCACAGCGGAGGTCGACAGATCAGCCCCGGCTGGGCAGACGAGCATGCGGAGGCTCCTGGCAGGACGGCTTGGGCTCGACACGCACTCCTCTACCAGGAGCTTGTCTGTGCCCGGACCCCGTCCTCACCTCAGTGGCCCCGTTCCGCACGCGGGTTGCGGAAACCTCAGTGGGTGCTGGCGTGAGAGAGCGCGCGGGGAAGTGCTCGGCGCCCATCACGAGCGCGGGGCGGTGGTCGAAGCGACACCGATCCCATTCGTGCCCGCGTCGTGCTCGGCTACCTGCGAACGGCGCGAGCTGGATTCGGTAGAGCTCGCGGCTCAGGGCCGACTCGGACTCCCCTCCGGCGTGCTCAGAAAGGAGCGGTGTCGGCCGGGGGCTCTGCTCCCAGGAGCGCGAGCAGCCCGGGGAATCTCTTCTCGATGTCCGCGCGTCGCAGTCGGATGCCCTTGCGGTTGCCGTAGTCGATCTCGTCAATGAGACCTGCCTCGCGCAGGACCCGGAAGTGGTGGGTCTGGGTCTGCTTCGAGACCGAAAGACCGAACGAGTTGCAGCCCCGCTCGCTGTCGCTGCGGTCGGCGGCCAACTCCGTCATCACCGAACGACGGTGCTTGTCGGCGAGGGCGCGAAACACCGCACCCAGATCGAGCGCATCGACCTCCGGGCCAACCAGCTTGGTCCCAGCCACACGGCACCTCCTTCAGGTAAGACTTGCATCGTACCTGAAGGGCATGATTCCCTGAGGTACGAAATTTCTCGTACCTTGGTCCGGTGGCACCGTCCCGTGCCGCCGCTTCCTCAGACCCGGCCCGGCACTCGCCGGGGCCTGGTCATCGACACTCCGAGAGGTCATCGTCATGAAGAAGCCCGAGGTGCTGATAGTCGGTGCCGGAATCGCAGGGCCCGCACTCGCGTACTGGCTCTCCCGGAATGGATACCGGCCGACGGTCGTCGAACACGCCCGGCAGCTGCGCTCCGGTGGTAGCGCGATCGTCGTGAAGGGGCCCGCGATCCCGGTCGCCGAGCGCATGGGCATCCTCCCGCAGCTCCGCGAGCTCGCCACCCGCAATCGGTCGCTGACCCTGCTCGACCCCGACGGCAGGCGAATCCTGCAACTCCCGCTCACCTCGGACAAGGCGCCGACGGTCGAGGTGACCCGAGCCGACCTGTCCGAGGTGCTCCACCGGTCGGCGCAGACCGAGACCGAGTTCTTGTTCGACGACACGGTCACCGCTCTCGACCAGGATGAAGGCGGGGTGGACGTCACCTTCCGGCGGTCCGCGCCGCGGCGCTTCGACTTGGTAGTCGGTGCCGACGGGATGCACTCCACCGTACGGCGCCTGGTATTCGGGCCCGAGCGGCAGTTCGCGGGCGACCTGGGCCTGTACGGCGCGACCGTGCCGCTGGAACCCGACGCCATCGAGGACCCGACCGAGATGACGATGCTGACCGTGCCGAACCGGATGCTGGTCCTCCACCCCTCGCGGACCACCCCGCTCGCGATCTTCACCTTCCGGGCCGCGCAGTCGGCGCCCCACGACCGCAAGAACATCGCCCTTCACAAGCAGACCGTGGCCGACGCCTACGCCGACGTGCGGTGGAGGGCACCGGAACTCGTGGCGGCGTTCCTCGACCACCCGGCTCCGTTCTTCGACCCCCTGACCACCGTCCGGGTGCCCTCGTGGTCCCGCGGACGGGTCGTACTGCTCGGGGACGCGGCGGCGGCGACAGCCCTGCTGGGTGACGGGTCCAGCATGGCGATGGCGGGCGCGTACGCCCTCGCAGAAGAGCTCGCCGCCCATCCCGGTGACCACACCCGCGCCTTCGCCGCCTACGAGTCGCGGCTCCGCCGCGAGGTTGGCCCCCGGCAGCGACGTGTCGGTCTGCTCTCCAGGTTCATGGTGCCCCGCACCCGGCCGGGCCTCGCGGTGCGCAACGCGGTGGGCCGCGCGGTCGGTCGCACGAACCGGATCGCCTCTCGCGAAGCCGCGAACCGCTAGACCGGGTCCGCACCGACCGCTCACCGGTCGGTGCGCAGCTCCGCGGGGCTCTCAGCCGGCTCGGCGCCGCCATGCCCGACGAGCCCGGCTCGGCGTGGCAGGTCATCGCCGATGCGGCAGATCGACTGCTGTCGCCCCGCCCTCCGTTCCCGGCGCTCGCCACGACAAAGGTGCTGCCGGTGACTGAGCCCGGCGACGTGCAGGTGAAGTACTGGGCGGACAAGGCGTATCAAGGCGCCGACGGCATCATCCGGCTGCCCTTCCGCGGCCTGCGTCTCAAGCTGCGGCAACGTCGGCACGACAGCACCCACACCAGGATCCGTTGCCTCGACGAACAAGTGGCCGCCCTGAAGGGCTGGCGTCTCCCGCGGAAACTCCGCCGTAGCACCAACCGGGTCACAGCCCTCGTGTAGACCATCCCCGACCGTCGTCACGCCTCAACCTGAGGTGGGAAAATGCTCATCGTCCGGCGAATCTGACAAGGTGGATCATGCCCAACGCCGCGACATCCCGCTCCGGTTCACCGGGACCGGTCGAGTTCCCAGCACTCGGTCACGCCGATCTTCCCCTCCTGCACCGGTGGTTGAGCGCACCTCATGTCCGTACCTGGTGGCGTGACACCCTCAGCCTGGAAGAGGTGGAACGGAAGTACGGACCCCGGATCGACGGGACCGGACCGATCCGCTGCTTCGTCATCGAGGTCGAGGGCGATCCCATCGGGATGATCCAGGGATACCGCCACGCCGATCTTCCCGACGGGGAGCGTGTCGGCGGCATCGGCGTTCCGGCCGCCGCGGGCATCGACTACCTCATCGGCGACGCGGCCCGCTGCGGCCGCGGGATCGGTTCAAGGGTGATCTCCGCGTTCTCAGCCGCGCTCTTCCGCCTCCACCCGGACGTCTCCGCGATCGTCGCCACCCCCCAGAAGGACAACACCGCTTCCTGCCGCGCGTTGGAGAAGGCGGGCTTCGCCCTGTCCCACGACGCGGTGCTCGACTCCGGTGATCCGTCGGACAGCGGAGTGAGCGCGGTCTACGTACTTCCCCGGCCTGCGTGAGCCGGGTCCGGCAGTGCCGGTGGTAGTTCAGCAGAGCTGGAACAGCAAACTTCCGACACAGGAGCCTTTTCTGATCTCCAGGTTTCCATGCAGAAGCGCGTGATCAGTCAAGATGCCTTCTCCTCCGCAGAGGATCCGAACGATTGGCCACGCGAATGCACGTCATAAAGAGCAAGCTGTAAGATCACGCGTCCGGCCTCGGCCGAGGGCGTGCCGGGCTTCGCCCGCCACCAGTGATCTGCCTGGACCGCGAGGTTCTGGCTGCGATCATCTTCGTGGCCATCTCAGGCTGCGCAAGAAGGGATCGAAGATTGACCTCATCGCAACGGCCAAGATCTGCCTGCCGATCGGCATCTCCACCGCCAACCCCCACGACAGCCAGGCTCTCATCCCGCTGGTCGCCGGTATATCCCCAATCCGCCCACGTCGCGGCGGTCCCGACGCCGAAGTCTGGCAAGCTGCACGGCGACAAAGGGTACAACTCTCGCCGCCTGCAGCGATGACTCGCCTCCTGCGAAATCTGGCGCGGCCCTCATATGCCACCGCAGACTGACCAACTGAAATGGCGTCTTGGTAGGCTGCCACGCCGACATGGCAGCCTGCACGAATCATGGCCTCGCGGGTGAACAGCCTTGCCCCTCAGGCCAGGAACTCCCAGAACGGCCGACCTGGCGCAGTGTTCCGAGAACACACCGTCACGTCCTCGCCTCTGAGATAGGCCAGCAACCAGTCACTGAACGTCATCTCATGGAGAACCCAGGCAGGACTGTCGAGCTCCTGAACCAGGACGCGCCAGGGAAGTGAAGGACCGCCGGGAACGCGAAGGAAGACCCATTCACCCGTCGCGGCTGATGCCACCGGCATGAGCTCACCGGGGTTCCCTCCTGCTGGAGCGGGCAGGAATTCTGCCATGCCACCCTCACGCCACATCTCCAGGTCTCCCCTGATGGTTTCTCCGAGACTGTGCAGGAGATGGCCGGCAGGGTGCTCCAGATACAGCTGCCCATTAATTTGGATCGAGCCATAGGCGTCCACAATCTCGCGGAAATCCACTGGGAATTCGATACCAAATTCTTGCTGCAGCTGGATCCATGGCATCGGATCTGACCAATTGAATTGAGATTCGCCCAGCAGGGCCTTGATTTCCGAAAGCGCCGCCACCAAAACACCCCTAACAGCCGGATCCAATACCAGTCCGGGAGTTTATCACAGCGCAAGAAAAGGCTCCCACAATGTTCCCCTTGGGGTCATATGCAGTCATCCCCACCTGTACGAGCGCAGGAATGGCTGAATGCGGATCTCTGCACACAGGAACGACCGACATGAACAGTTTGTTGTCTCCGGTCAAATACTTCCAACCGAAGTGCTCCACCTTGCTGGCCGCTCATCCACCGCAGGAGCTGGGCCCACCTTCAAGGCGCCGTGACCAGTGGGTTCTCGCCTATCCGACTGACGCTCACGCGCTCAGTCGTCCGACGCGCTTGGGGCTGTCCTTTGCGACCAATACCCAGGCTGGGCAATGTCGCGCCCTTCGCCGCAAGCACCGCCGCCCGGATCGGAGGAGTCTCCGGGTGCAGCGTCGTAGACCTCGGCAGGAGCCGGGGGGTCTGGGCGGTGCGACGCGAGACCGCATCCTCGCCCGCGTTCCCCTCGATGTCATACAGAGCACCGTCGACCACGGTTCAAAGACAACCAGTCAGCTTGTCGTTTAACCCCGACAGGGTGTGACGTAGTCGCCCCAGCCGAAAGTGGCGACATAGGCCCGTCGAACTGCTTCCCTGCCGCGTCCGCCCCTGATGTGAATTACGGTGAGCGCGAGGATGAACCAGGCGGTGAAGCCTCCTGCGACGATCAAAGCCCAGCGAGCGCCGGGGAAGCTGGCAACAACGACAGAGCAATGATCGTCACGGCCAGTCCGATGTGGCCGCCGCCGATATCCGTGCCGGACCTGTTGCCGCTTGTCATGAGAGCCCCTGCCGAAGATCACGCTGTCCTGCGTCAGGGCAGATTACTGGGCTCTGCCGATGGTGTCAGTACCGCTCCAGCGACGGGGTTTGGCGCCTTGCTTGTGGTGAGCGGGACGACTGAACGCCTCGCCGGTGGCGCGGACTTTGCCCACGTCATGTCGGGCGGCCGGGCGGCGCTTCTTCGGTCCCTGCGGCCTGCCAGGCCCCGGCCGGGAAGGTTTCGGTGCACCGGCCGGAGACCCGGTCCTCGCCTGCAGGTTCCTGAGCCCTCTGCGGACGCGGGCCGGTGTCAGCCTGTTCGGCTCCGTCGGCTTCTCCCAGGGCCGACGGAGGTCGGTGGCCAGCGGTCGGGCGAGGCGGAACTGGGCATAGGCCGCGATCACCAGCCAGGCCCACCGGTCAGCCGCTTCCGAGCTTCGGAGCCGGGGCTTAGTCCAGCCGAGAGTCTGCTTGAACAGGCGGAATGTGTGCTCGATGTCGAAGCGGCGGAAGAAGGACTGCCAGCAGCGGTCGACGTCCGCTTCGGTGGCGCCGATGCGCGACCACCACAGCCACACCGGCTTGTTGACCCCGCCGCTGGGCAGCTTCTCCACGACCAGGCGGATGGCGGTGCCCTCGATGACGTGCAGCGGCCCGTCGTGGTCGAGCCGCGCGGCCCGGCGGGTCAGCCGCGGGTGCAGCCGGTCCCACGCCTGCGCGCTCGCCTTCCCATAGAGCCGGGTGTCCGTGACCGTCACGGCCTGCTCGGTGCCCCACGAAGTGCGGCCGATCTCCAGCGCGGCCACCACCGAGTACGGCCAGCCAGGCACCATCTGGTGCTTGCCCTCGCCCCGGCCGAACGCGTGGCAAAAGGCTCGGCCGGCACATGTGTTGGCGCCCGGCCGCAGCCACGGCGAGACATCCACGGCCAGCGCGAGCCGATCGTCCGCCGCCCTCGGCGACGGCGCCCCGGCCAGGGCACGACGCGGCCGGGCGACGTCGATCCGGCCCCGGTTGAGTCCGCCATACAGAGCCCCGTGCCCGCGACGGAGCACAGGATCAGACGAAGGCCGCCCAAACGTCCGCCGAACTGCGAAAACGCTGATCAAGTTCGAGCCGCGTTCGCCCCCGGTCGTTAAATGACAAGGTCAGTGTCGGCTACGCCCGAAGACCCACAAGTTTCCGGCCGCTGGTGCCAGGTTCCCCGCACACCTCAGCCTGCTGCAGGCCCACGTTCCCCTCCCGGCGGGATCCTCCTCACCCGCTGGCCTGGGCCCGGTAACGCTCATCCCCGCCTGCCCCGGAGCATGACCGAGGGCCGGTTTCGGATGCCTCCGAAACCGGCCCTGACCTGCGACTGTCTCCAGTCGGGACGACAGGATTTGAACCTGCGACCCCTTGACCCCCAGTCAAGTGCGCTACCAAGCTGCGCCACGTCCCGATGCCCGTCTGACCTGGGGTTTCCCCTGGCGTGACGTGCAGGAAAACCATACCGCACTCGGGTCGGTGGTCGCGCACACCTTTGCCGGGGCGGGCGAGTGGCCGGATGCGGTGCTTGACCTCAAGTTTGGTCGAGGTTGCACGATCGTCGGCATGACGACCACCGACGAACTCGGGCGCACCCACGGGTACGCCGACCTGCCCCGGCTGATGGGGCTCATGACGGGCGACGAGAAGCACGGGCCGGCGGCCACGTCGACGCTCGATGTGCTGTGGGTCCTGTACGACCGGGTCCTGCGGGTGGGACCGGAGCGGCGGGACGCCCCGGAGCGCGACCGGTTCCTGCTCTCCAAGGGGCACGGGCCGATGGCGTACTACGCCGTCCTCGCCGCCAAGGGCTTCCTGCCCGTGGACTGGCTGCCGGGCTTCGGCGCCTACGACTCCCCGCTCGGGCACCATCCGGACCGCACGCTGGTGCCGGGCGTGGAGATCGGCAGCGGGTCGCTGGGGCACGGGCTGCCCCTCGCGGTCGGCACGGCGCTCGGGCTGCGCGCCCAGGGGCTGCGCGAACCCCGGGTGTGGGTGCTGATCGGGGACGCCGAACTGGACGAGGGGAGCAACCACGAGGCGATCGCCTTCGCCGGTCCCGCGGGGCTGGACCGGCTGCACACCGTCGTCGTCGACAACTCCTCCGCCAGCCATGCCCGTCCCGGCGGGATCGCGGCCCGCTTCGAGGCGGCCGGCTGGTCTGCGGCGACCGTCGACGGCCGCGACCACGAGGCGCTGTACGACGCGTTCACCGCGCCGCACCCGGGCCGCCCGCACGTGGTGGTGGCGCGGGTGGAGCCGAAGGACTCCTGAGGGGGCGGCCGGTGCCCGGGGCCGCCTCCTCAGCCCGTCCACCGGCCCGCCATCACCATCACCACCGCCGACCGACCCTGAACATCCCGAACGTCCCGTACGCAGAAGGGCTCGACCTCCATGGACACCATGCGTGACCGTTTCGCTCCCGTCGTCACACGCCTCCTCGACGAGGACCCGCGGGTGGCGGTCGTCCTCGCCGAGATCGGCAAGGACGGCTTCACCGAGGCGCTGCGGCGGCATCCCGACCGGGTGATCAACGTGGGCATCCGCGAGCAGTTGCTCGTCGGCGCCGGTGCCGGCCTCGCGCTGACCGGTATGCGGCCGGTGGTGCACACCTTCGCCAGCTTTCTCGTGGAGCGGCCCTTCGAACAGGTGAAACTGGATCTGGGCCACCAAGGTGTGGGCGCGGTGCTGGTGAGCGCCGCGGCCTCGTTCGACTGGCCGGCCGGCGGGTTCACCCATATGGCGCCCGGTGATGTCGCCCTGCTCGACACCCTCGACGGCTGGACCGTCCAGGTGCCCGGCCATCCGGACGAGGCCGAGACGCTGCTGCGGCACGCGGTCGCCGCCGGGGACGACAAGGTCTACGTGCGGCTGTCCGTGCAGTCGAACGCCCGCGGTCGGGCGGTCGACGGCGAGCACTTCCTGACGGTGCGCGAGGGCCGCCGCGGCGTCGTGGTCGCGGTCGGGCCGCTGCTGGACGCGGTGCTCGACGCGACGGAGGGCCTGGACGTCACCGTGCTGTACGCGACGACCGTACGGCCGTTCGACGCGGACGCCCTGCGCCGTGCCGTCCGGGGCGCCGGGCCGGACGTGGTGCTCGTCGAGCCGTATCTCGCGGACACGTCGACAGCGGCGGCGAACGACGCGCTCTCCGCCGTCCCCCACCGGATCCTGGGCCTCGGGGTGGGCCGGGCCGAGCTGCGGCGTTACGGCACTCTGGAGGAGCACACCGCCGCGCACGGCCTCGACGCGCCGTCCCTGCGGGCGCGGATCTCCGCGTTCCTCGGGGCGGGCACACCGAGCGGGTGAGCGGGGGCGGCGGTCAGTGCTTCGCCGGTCGCGCCCGGCGTATGTGGGGGCCGGGCGGGTCGGCGCGTACGAGGCCGCTGATCGCGGGGACGGCGAGCAGCACGACCGGTACGACGACGCTCGTCGCCGCGGACACCAGCAGCACATGGCCCGCGCCGAGGGCGGAGGCGGCGGGTCCGGCGAGGGCCTGGCCCACGGGCATCATGGCGAGGGAGCCCGCCACGTCGTAGGCGTGGATGCGGTTGAGGACCTCCGAGGGGACCTGGGTCTGGACGCTGGTCGCCCACATCACGCCCCAGAACGCCTGTCCCGCACCGGCGACCGCGGCCCCCGCGGCCATGGCTTCCACGCCGAGGCCCGCGCCGACCGCCGCCGGGAAGCAGCAGAAGGCGAAGAGGGCCACCGCCCCGGCGCGCAGCATCCGGCGCGGGCGCAGTCGCAGCGCGAGGAAGCCGCCGACGACGGTGCCCGCGCCCAAGGCGGAGTTGATCAGACCGTAGGCGCGCGGGCCGTGCTGCTGGACCACCTCGGTGGCCACCAGCGGCACGGTCGGACCCCACACGGCGATCATGTAGAGACACCAGACCGCGATGACTCCCCACAGCCAGGCGCGCGAGCGGAACTCCCGCCAGCCCTCGACCAGGTCGGCCCGGAAGGTGCCCCAGCCGGATCCCTGTGCGGCCGCCGCCGGGCGGCTGCCGGGCGGGAGCGGAGGCAGCCTGAGCAGGAGCAGACACAGCGCGCTGACCGCGTAGGTGGCGGCGTGGGCGGCGAAGACCCCGCCGGGCGAGGCGAAGCCCACGAGGACACCGGCGACGGCCGGGCCCGCGAGCTGGGCGGCGGACTCGGCGATCCGTATCGCGCCGTTGGCGCCCTGGATGTCGGCGGCGAGCCGGGGCACCGTACTGGCGACGCCCGGCTGGAAGACGGCTCCCGCCACGCCGTTGGCGAGCCCGATGACACAGATCTCCCAGAGCACCACGTGCCCCGAGTAGAAGAGGACCGCGGCGAGGGACTGGGTGCCGAGCCGCACCAGATCCGCGCCGATCATCAGCTTGCGGGTGCTGAAGCGGTCGGCGATGACGCCGCCGAAGACCACGAGTCCGGCGAAGGCGGCGGCCGTCGAGGCCATGGCGAGACCCACCGCGCCCGCGCCGTAGCCGTGTTGCAGCAGTCCGGCGGCGAGCGCCACGGGCAGCATGGTGTCGCCCAGCCGGGCGACGGCCCGCGCGACGAAGAACAGCGCGAAGTCCCGTGACCAGACCGGCCGCGCCCCGCGCCCGTCCGACGCGGCGGCGTTCAGCGCGCCGCCGGCCGGCACGGCACCGGCCGGCACGGCACCGGCCGGCACACCGGCCGCACCGACACCCCCGGCCACGGCCCCGGGGCCGGGTCCGGGTCCGGCCCCAGGTCCGGCTCCGGCCTCGCTCCCGGCACCCGCGACGCTGTCCTGCGGTGACGGCTGTGATGACGTCCCGGTCATCCGTTCGACGCTCCCCTCCCTGGCATGTCCCGTCCCCGTGCCCCCGTGCCCCGATCCCCCGGCCCCCGGGCCCTCAGGCCCGTACGGTCCGCCCGCCGGTCCGGTCCTCCGCCCTCGCCCCGGCCGAAAACCCGCTTGCGCCCCGCACCTCCGGATCATGCCATGGCCCACCGACAACGCCCTCGGGATTTTCCGGGAGGCGATCCACAAGAACTGGACCCTCAAGAACTGGACCCTCGGGAACTGGGCCTTCGGGAAAGGCAACTTCAGGGAGCAGCGGGCAGGCCCAGCTCCGGGTGGGCCTCCAGCAGGCGGCCCGGGGCGGCCTGGCGCCAGGAGTCGGCGAGGATGTCGCGCAGCTCGGCCTCGTCCTCCAGCGCTGCCAGCCGCACCCTCACCCAGGCGAACTGCGCCTCGTGACCGGCGATCCAGAACTTCCCCGGTTCGGCCAGGACCAGTTCGGCGCGCTCCTCCTTGGGACAGCGCACGGCGACGGAGGTCTCCTCCTCCGGCAGCGTGGCGAACATCTTGCCCGCGACCCGGAACGTGGGCATGCTCCAGGCCGTCTTCTCCGTCGTGTCCGGCAGGGACAGGGCGATACGGCGTACGTCTTCTGCATCCGGCATGTCCCGCACGCTAGCCGCACCCACTGACAGCCGCCCGCCGCCCCCGGCGCGTCACCCCGCACGGCCCGGCACCGCACTCATCCCGCACGGCCCCGCACCGCACGACCCACGCCTCTCCACATTGCCCCCCGCCCCCGGGCGCGGTCGGCCCGCTCAGCCCTCGCCCCGCCCGGTCCCGCCCGGTTCCGCCCGGTCCCGCCCTCAGGAGCGCGCCGCCGCGTCCAGCGCGTCCAGCACCGGCCGGATCAGCGGGTGTTCCTCCGCCCCACGGCGTACCGCGGCGAAGACGCGCCGGGTGGGCGCGACCCCGTCGACCGGGCGCACGACCACGCCCGTGAGGTCCATGCCGCGCAGCGCGGAGCGCGGGACGAGGGCCACGCCCGCGTCGGCGGCGGCGAGGGCCACGACCGCGCGGAAGTCATCGGACGAGTGTTCGATACGCGGCGCGAACCCGGCGTTCTCGCAGGCCAGCACGGACACGTCATGGCAGGGGTTGCCCGGGTACGGGCTGATCCACGCGTCCTTGGCCAGCTCGGCGAGCGGGACCTCGGAGGCGTCCGCCACCCGGTGGGCGACCGGGACCACCACGTCGAAGGGCTCGGCGTAGAGCGGGACGTGGGTCAGGCGCGGATCGTCGGCGGACGGCGCGCCCCGGTACTCGACGGCGACGGCGACGTCCACCTGCCGGTCCAGCACCATCGGCAGGCTGGCGTCGCCCTCGGCGTCGTGGACGCGGATGCGGATGCCGGGCGCCGACGCGGCCAGCCGGACGAGTGCCGGGGCGACCACCTCGGCGATGCCGGTGGCGAAGGCGGCCACGGTGACCGTGCCGGCCTCCCCCGAACCGTAGGCCGCCAGCTCCGCCTCCGCGCGCTCCAGCTGGGCGAGGACCGCGTTGGTGTGGCTGAGCAGGATCTCACCGGCCGGGGTCAGCCGTACGCCCTTGGCGCCGCGTTCCACGAGCCGGTGGCCCGTCTCCTGCTCCAGCGCGGTGAGCTGCTGGGAGACCGCCGAGGGGGTGAGGTAGAGCGCGGCGGCCGCGGCCGTCACCGTACGGTGGTCGGCCACTGCCCGGAGGATGTGCAGCCGCCGCGCTTCGATCATGGAACCGATTATCTCAGGAGTGCGGGACGGGTGTGTCCCCGCAGGTCAGCCGTCCAGCTCGGTACGGGCGGCGACGAAGGCGTCGACCGCGCGGTTGACGTCGGCGGTCGAGTGCGCGGCGGACAGTTGCACGCGGATGCGCGCCTGCCCCTGCGGCACCACCGGGTAGGAGAAGCCGATCACGTACACACCGCGCTCCAGCAGCAGTTCCGCCATCCGGGCCGCCTTCGCGGCGTCGCCGATCATCACCGGGGCGATGGCGTGGTCGCCGGGCAGCACGTCGAAGCCCGCCTCGGTCATCCGTGAGCGGAACAGCTTGGTGTTCTCGGCCAGCCGGACGCGCAGGTCGTCGGCCGACTCCAGCAGGTCGAGGACCTTCAGGGAGGCCGCCGCGATCACCGGGGCGAGGGTGTTGGAGAACAGGTAGGGCCGGGAGCGCTGGCGCAGCAGGGCGACGATCTCGGCGCGGGCGGCGACATAGCCGCCGGAGGCGCCGCCGAGCGCCTTGCCGAGGGTGCCGGTGATGATGTCGACGCGGTCCATGACGCCGTGCAGCTCGGGGGTGCCGCGCCCGCCGGGGCCGACGAAGCCGACGGCGTGCGAGTCGTCCACCATGACCATGGCGTCGTAGCGGTCGGCGAGGTCGCAGATCTCCGCCAGGGGTGCCACGTAGCCGTCCATGGAGAAGACGCCGTCGGTGACGATCAGCCTGCGGCGGGCGTCGCCTGCGGCCTTGAGCTGCGCCTCCAGATCGGCCATGTCGCGGTTGGCGTAGCGCAGGCGGCGGGCCTTGGACAGGCGGATGCCGTCGATGATGGAGGCGTGGTTGAGGGCGTCGGAGATCACCGCGTCCTCCGCGCCGAGCAGGGTCTCGAAGACACCGCCGTTGGCGTCGAAGCAGGAGGAGTACAGGATCGTGTCCTCCTGGCCGAGGAAGCCCGACAGCCGGGCCTCCAGCTCCTTGTGCACCTCCTGGGTGCCGCAGATGAAGCGCACGGACGCCATGCCGTAGCCCCAGCGGTCCAGTGCCTGGTGGGCGGCGGCCACGACCTCGGGGTGGTCGGCGAGGCCCAGGTAGTTGTTGGCGCAGAAGTTGAGCACCTCGCCGGGCCGGCCGCCCGCGGTGACCTCGACGGTCGCGGACTGCGGGGTGCCGATGACCCGCTCGGGCTTGTGCAGACCGGCGGCACGGATCTCGTCGAGGGTGGCGCGCAGGTCGTCACGCACGGAGTCGAACATGGAAAAGCTCCTCGGATGCTTGCCTGAAGGCGAAGGACTGCCCGCTCCGAAGGCGCAGGACCGGCAGGACGGCCTGCGCCGACGCGAAGGGCGCGGTGGCGGGTGCGGGTTACGCGGTCCAGTCCAGGATGACCTTGCCGCCCCGGCCGCCGGCCGCCTCGTCGAAGGCGGCCTCGAAGTCGGTGCAGGCGTACCGGCCGGTGATCACCGGGGCGAGGTCGAGGCCGCCCTCCAGCAGCACCGACATGGCGTACCAGGTCTCGAACATCTCGCGGCCGTAGATGCCCTTGACGGTGATCATCGAGGTGACGATCCGGGCCCAGTCGACCGGGAACTCCTGGGCGGGCAGGCCGAGCATGGCGATCCGGCCGCCGTGCGTCATGTTGGCGATCATGTCGCGCATCGCCTCGGGCCGCCCGGACATCTCCAGGCCGATGTCGAAGCCCTCGCGCAGGCCGAGCACGCGCTGCCCCTCGGCGATGGTGGCGCCGCCGACGTTGAGGGCGAGACTGACCCCTATCTTGCGGGCGAGTTCGAGACGCTCCTCGCTGACGTCGGTGATGACGACGTTGCGGGCGCCCGCGTGCTTGGCGACGGCCGCCGCCATCAGGCCGATCGGCCCGGCGCCGGTGATCAGCACGTCCTCGCCGACCAGCGGGAAGGACAGCGCGGTGTGCACGGCGTTGCCGAACGGGTCGAAGATCGCGGCGATGTCGAGGTCGACGGGGACGCGGTGCACCCACACGTTCCCGGCGGGCAGGGCGACGTACTCGGCGAACGCGCCGTCGCGGCCCACCCCCAGGCCGACCGTGGCGCGGCACAGATGGCGGCGCCCGGCCAGGCAGTTGCGGCACTTGCCGCACACGAGGTGGCCCTCGCCGCTGACCCGGTCGCCGGTCTTGATCTCGGTGACGTCGCGGCCGGTGGCGACGACCTCGCCGACGAACTCGTGGCCGATCGTGAGCGGGGTGCGGATCGCCTGCTGTGCCCAGCCGTCCCACGCCCGGATGTGCAGATCGGTCCCGCAGATGCCGGTCCGCAGGACCTTGATCAGTACGTCACCGGGTCCGACGGCGGGCTCGGGCACGTCCGTGAGCCAGAGCCCCGGCTCCGCCTTCTGCTTGACCAGCGCCTTCACGCTACGGCTCCTGTGGGTCGAGCCCGGTCCGGGTCCGGCGCACGCCGGAGGGACCCGCATCCGGGACGAGGGGGTGGAATCACCTGGCAATCTGCCGTACGCGGGGTGCGCCGGTCCATCGAGGATTTCTTAACCACGGCCACAGCTTTCCTTCACGCCGTCCGGAAGACGGCCCGCGACACGGCCGTGCCCCCGGGTCCCGGGCCGGTTCAGCCCGGCGGCGGACCGTCCGGGCGCCCCGGGGCGTCCGGGTCGTCCGGGGCGTCCGGGCTCCGCTCGGCCTCGCGGCGCCGCAGCCGCCCGCTCAGTTCGGCCGCCGCCGCCTTGATGGTGTCCAGCCCCTCCCGGCCCCACGGCCGCGGCTCGACGTCGACGACGCACACCGTGCCCAGCACCATGCCCGCGCTGTCCACCAGCGGCGCGCCGAGGTAGGAGCGGATGCCGAACTCGTCGACCACCGCGTTGCCCGCGAACCGCGGGTAGTCGCGGACGTCCTCCAGCACCAGCGCCTTGCCGCGCACCAGCACGTGCGGGCAGAAGCCCTGGTCGCGCGTCAGGCGGCGGCCCAGTTCCCGGTACGCTCCCGCTCCGGCCGCCGGGTCGCCGGGGCGCGGCGGGCCGTGCGGTGCCGGGGCGTCCACGTCCAGCACGTCCCGGGACGGCCGGTGCAGTCCGGCGAAGAACTGCCCGTGCTCACCGGGGAAGTTGACCATGGCGTACGGCGCCCGGGTGCGTCCGGCGAGCCGGTCGGCGAAGGCGTCGAGGGCCGGTTCGGCGCGCTCGCCCAGGCCCAGCCGGCGCAGCCGCCGGGCACGGGCGGGTGCCTCCCGGTCCTCGGGAGTGAGCAGCAGCCGACCGGCCGGGCGCGGCGGGTCGTAGGTCATCGCCGGGCTCCGGCGTCGTGGGCGTGTGTCATGGACGGGCTCCGTGGCGGGTTCGGGGCAGGGCTCCGTGGCGGGTTCGGGACAGCGGCGAGGTCGGGCGGGTGGTCACAGGTGGGCGCCGTGGCTGGGCTCCGGTGCGGACGCGTGGGCGATGAGGTGCCGTACGAGGGTCAGCAGGGTCTGGACGCCCGAGCTGGAGATACGGGCGTCGCAGCGCACCACGGGGATCTCCTCGGCGAGGTCGAGCGCGGAGCGGATGTCGTCCAGGCGGTAGCGGTGGGCGCCGTCGAACTCGTTGACGGCGACGATGAAGGCGAGGCCGCGCTGCTCGAAGAAGTCGACGGCGGCGAAGCACTCCCCCAGGCGGCGGGTGTCGGCGAGGATGACCGCGCCGAGGGCGCCCTCCGACAGCTCGTCCCACATGAACCAGAACCGCTCCTGTCCGGGGGTGCCGAACAGGTACAGGACGTGCTCCGCGTCCAGGGTGATCCGGCCGAAGTCCATCGCGACGGTCGTCTCGACCTTGTTCTCGATGCCGTCGAGGCTGTCGGTGTCAGCGCCGGCCGTGGTGAGCAGTTCCTCCGTGCTGAGCGGCGCGATCTCGCTCACCGCGCCGACGAAGGTCGTCTTGCCCACGCCGAACCCGCCCGCCACCAGGATCTTCAGCGCGGTGGGGAAGGGGTCGGCGGGGCCGTCGTCGCAGGCGGGAGGCGTCGGGGGGCCCGTGTACGGGTGGTGGGTCGCCGTGCCGCCGTCGTGGCCCGCGGGGCCGTCGCCGTGGTCAGAGCTGTCGTCGTAGTCCATCGAGCACTGCCTCCAGTAGGGCCCGGTCGGTGGGAAGGTGGGGGGTGACGGGCGGTTTGGTGGTCAGGGCGCCGCAGTCGACGAGATCGGCCAGCAGCACCTTGGCCACCGCCGCGGGCAGCCTCAGGTGCGCGGCCACCTCGGCCACCGAGACCGGGGCCAGGCACAGGTCGAGTGCCTCGCCGTGCTCGGGTCCGAGGTACCCGAGCGGCGTCACCCCGGTCGCCATCACCTGGGACATCAGGTCGAAGGCGATGGTGGGCCGGGTGCGGCCGTTGCTGACCGTGAAAGGGCGCACCAGCCGCCCGGCCGCGTCGTCGAGCCAGGGCCCGTCGCCGGTCACCGCCGCGCTCAAGGCCGCAGCGCCGGGGGTTCGGCGGTGTGCTGCCGGGGCGCGGTCACGAGGTACGGGCGGACGCTCTTGACCAGCATCGCCATCTCGTAGCCGAGCACCGCCGCGTCGGCCTCGCGGCCCGCGAGCACGGCGAGACAGGTGCCGGAACCCGCGGTGCTGACGAACAGCAGGGTCGAGTCGAGTTCGACGACGACCTGCCGCACGTCGCCGCCGTCGCCGAAGCGGATACCGGCGCTGCGGCCGAGGGAGTACAGGCCGGAGGCCAGCGCGGCCATGTGGTCGGCGCTGTCGGGGTCGAGGCCGTGCACGGACTTCACCAGTCCGTCGCAGGACAGCAGGACCGCGCTGGTCGTGTGCGGTACGCGCTGCACGAGGCCGCTCATCAGCCAGTCGAGGTCGGAAACATGGCCGGTCGGCGCATCGCTCGCCATGGTGGATCGACTCCTTGGGGTACGAAGGTCCGGGGGCGCGCCGCAGGTGGGGGCGCAGGCGGGGGGACGAGTGGGGGTCGGGACGGAGGTGTGCGGGTGGGCGGGGGCGGTCGTGCGGGTCATCCGGCGGGCGCGCTCCCGTCGTGGTGCGCGGCCTCGGCCGGCTCCGGGGACGCGTCCTGGCGCTGGCGGCCCTCGGCGAGCCCGATCCCGCGCTGGAAGGCGGCCATCAGACCGGGATCGTGGCCCACGGTGTCGTCGCTGTCCTGGCGGGGCGCGGGGCCGCCGCGCAGCTGGGGCGCGATGTGCTGCTGGGCGCGGCGCCGGGGCAGGCTGGGCGGCTCCATGACGCCGCGCACCACGTCGACGCGCGGTACGGGCAGGACACCGGCGTTCGCCGCCACGGCGGCCCGGTCGTGCGGCCGGATGCCGGGGGCGGCCTCCGCCGGGTTCGCCCGGCCGTGCCGGTCACCGCGTCGCGGCAGGGGCGCGGGCTCCTGGTGGTGGGAGGGCACGGCCGGTTCGGCGTACGGCCCGGCGGCAGCGTGGGTGCCGTCCCCGGCCGGTCCGGGACCCCCGCCCGCGGCGGGCTCGGCGGCCACGGCAGGCAGAGCGGGTACGCCGCCGTCGCGCGCCGGGGCCTGCGGGTGGGCGCCGGGGGTGTCGGGGGCGCCGAGGGTGTCGGGGGCGCCGGGGGTTCCGCAGCCGGCAGAGGTGGCGGGGGCGGCAGGGACGCCGTCCCTCGCCGAGTCCTGGGTACCGGCGCAGGGGGCGGTACCGACCGCACCGGCTCCCCCGGCCCGCGCTCCCGACCCCGCTCCGGACCGGGCCCCGGTGCCGGACCCGATGCCCGGCTCGGGTCCGAGCAGGGCCTGCGGCACCACGAGCACCGCCTGCACGCCGCCGTAGATGTTGGTCTGCAACCGGACGTCGATGCCGTGCCGCTTGGCCAGTTGGGAGACGACGAACAGCCCGATGCGACCGTCCGCGAGCAGTCCGGCCACGTCGGCCTGGTCCGGGTCGGCGAGCAGGGTGTTCATCCGGACCTGTTCGCCGACCGGCATGCCGAGGCCCCGGTCCTCCACCTCCACGGCCAGTCCCGAGGTCACCAGGCCCGCGCGCAGCAGCACTTGGGTGTTCGGGGCGGAGAACACCGTGGCGTTCTCGACGAGTTCGGCCAGCAGATGGATGACGTCGGCGACGGCGTGGCCGCGCAGCCGGCCGTCGACGGGCGGGACGAGCTTCACCCGCGAGTACTGCTCGACCTCCGCGATGGCCGAGCGCAGCACCTCGGTCATGGAGACGGGGTGGCTCCACTGGCGCCGGGAGACGGCGCCGCCGAGGACGGCGAGGTTCTCGGCGTGGCGGCGGATGCGGGTGGCGAGGTGGTCGACGTGGAAGAGGCCCTTGAGCAGGTCGGGGTCCTCGATCTCGTTCTCCAGCTCGTCGAGGATGGAGATCTCGCGGTGCACCAGGGACTGGAGGCGCCGGGCGAGGTTGAGGAAGACCTCCAGCTTCTGCTCGCTGCCGTCGCGGCCGGAGAGCCGGGCGGCCCGCACGACGGCGTCGACCGCCCCCTCGTGGGCGCGGGCCAGGTCGGCGGCGAGCAGCTCGAACCCGTCGGCGTCGCCGGGGGCGCCGCCGGGCGGAGTGCGCGGGGGCAGGGTCTCGCCGTGCCGCAACGCCTCGACGAGCGCGCTCAGTTCGGCCTCGCGGTGCGCGGTGCCGCGGCGCAGCGCGTCCAGCCGCTCGTGCACGGAGGCGGCCGCGCGCCCGGCGGCGACGGCGCCGGTCACGATGCCCGCGGCCGTGACCGCCAGCGCGCCCGCGAGCACCGCCCACAGGGCGAGGCCGGGGCGGGCGCCGGTGGAGCGCACCGTGAAGAGCACGGCCGCGCCCGCGCCGAGCGCCACCGCGAGGGGCGGCAGCACGGCCAGCCGCAGCAGTTGGGGCCGTATGCGGGTCTCGGGCAGCGAGGGGACGGTGCGGGCCACCGGCCGCCCGTGCCGTCCGCCGCCCTCGCGGTGATCTGCGCGGGCGGCCGGTGCGCGGAGGTGAGACATCTGTTCCTCGTACTGGGTCCGGGCCTGTGCGCTCGCGCGGGAGACGCGAGCGGGCATACGCCATCGCTGTGCCGGACGGCCGGGCCCTGGAGAGCGCCGCTACGTCGTCCGGTGGACACTCACAGTAGTCACCAAGGCATCATGTGCGATGAGCAGTCGCCAAAATCCCCCGCCGAGCGTCCCGCTCTGGTATGAGGCGTCGTACGGCCGACCGAAAAAACGTCCGCGCAGAATGAACGTCCGCGCCGGAAACGTCCGCGTCGGGACCGACGGCACGGGCGGCCGGTGTCAGGCGCGGGCGCCGGGGTCCGCCGCGAGATGGGCCACCAGGGCGCCGAGGCCGTCCGCGCCACCGGTGCCCGCCGCGGCGCGCAGCGCCGACTCGTGGGCGGCGGCGAGTGCGTCGAGCCGGGTGAGCCGGTCCCGGCCGCGCCGGGAGAGGTGGACGCGGATGCTGCGCCGGTCGGTGTCGGACTGCCTGCGGTAGACCCAGCCGTCGTCGGCGAGCGCGTCCACCAGGCGGGTCAGGGAGGCGTGCGGGATGAGCAGTCCGTGCGACAGCTCGCCCATGGGGCGGCCCGCGTCGTCGGCGAGGGCGCGCAGGACGCGCCACTGGTCGACGGTGCACTGCTCCTCGTCGAGCACGGCGGCCAGCCCCTGCACGAGCCGCCGCTGGGCGAGGGTGAGGATCTCCACGAGCGGGGGCCCGCCGGTGCGGGCGGCCAGGAGGCCGTGCGGCGCCGGGAGGCCCGGCGCGGTCGCCGCCGCGGGGGCCGGGGGCGGTGCGGTGTCTGCGACGGGGTCCGGCCGTACGCTCCCCACGCGCACTCACCTCCTCCGTCCGCCGCTTCCTGGAGCATACTCGCGGCGTGGACTACGGCGTGAACCTCCAGGCGCGGCTGATCGAGCCGCTCGACGCGCTGTACGCGCCGGGTGACGCGGCGGCGTTCCGGCTCTGCCTGGTGGTGCCGCAGTCCGGGGCGCTGGGCCTGATCGGGCCGTCCGCGCTGGACGCGGCCGTGCTGGCGGCGCACGAGATCAACGCGGCGGGCGGGATCGCGGCCGGGCCCGGGGGCCTTGGGACGGCGGCGCGGGCGCGGCGGGCCGAGGGGCCGGCGGATGCCCGGCCCGCCGGGTCAGGACGGGGCGCCCGCCGGGGGCGGGTCCGTGCCGATCCGTGTGCAGAACACCGGATGGACCTGGTGGACGGCGGCCGGGCCCCGGCCGCGGTCGCCGCGCAGGTGGCGGGACTGGTCGGCGCGGGGGCGGTGGACGCGGTGGCCGGCTTCCACTCCAGCGATGTCCATCGCGCCGTCGAGGCGGTGGTGAGCGGCCGGGTGCCGTATGTCTTCACCCCGCCGCACGAGGGAGGCGCCAGGCTGCCGGGCGTGGCCTGCACCGGCGTCGGCCCCGGGGAGCAACTGACCGAAGCTATAGGGTTTCTGACCGAACGTCACCAGGTGCGCCGCTGGGCGCTGGTGGGCAACGACTACATCTGGCCGCGGGCCGTGCACCGGGCCGCCCGTGACGCCGCGGCCGGGTGCCACGCGCGGGTGGTGCTGGAGCACCGGGTGCCGCTGGGGCAGGTGGACCGGGCGCTGGGGCGCCTGGTGGAGGAGCTGCGCGCGCACCGGGTCCAGGCGGTCCTGGTGAGTCTGATCGGGCGGGATCTGGTGGCGTTCAACCGGGGGCTGCGGCACAGCGGTCTCGACCGCCGGCTGGTGCGGCTGTCCGGGGCGCTGGAGGAGAACGGCCTGCTGGCCTGCGGCGGCGACGACACCGGCGGCCTGTACTCCTGCATGGACTCCTTCGCCTCGCTGGCCGACGACCGCGCGCTCGCCCTGACCGAGCGGCACCGCGCCCTGCTCGGCCCGACTGCTCCGGTGCTGGACTCCTACGCGCGCGGCCTCTACGACGGCGTGCACCTGGTCGCCGCGCTCGCCGCGGGCCGCGCCCTGCGGGCGGACGCCGCTCTGCCCGCGGCCGTACGGCGTCTGCTGGCCGCGCGGGGGCCGGGCCCGCGCGAGGCGTGGCGCGCGGCGCCGCAGGGACCGCCACGGGCCGCCCTGCATCTGGCCCGCGCGGACGGCCCCGACCTGCGCGTGGTGACCTCGTTCCGCCCCGGGGGCCCCTGACCCGTCTCCCGCGGTGCCGGGGTTCCATCACCTGACTCCGCCGAGATACTTCCATCTGGAAATAACTGGCCGTACGCTCTCCCCGCGACGCGCGGGCACCCCGCAGTGAGGAGAACCTGATGTCCGAACCACCGGCTTCCGGCACGCTGGAGAGCTACGGCTACCGGCAGGAACTGCACCGCTCGCTGGGCTTCAAGGACCTGCTCGTCTACGGCCTGGTCTTCATGGTGCCCATCGCACCCTTCGGGATCTTCGGCAGCGTCTTCCAGAGCTCGGGCGGCATGGTCGCCCTGACCTACGCGGTCGGCATGGTGGCGATGATGTTCACGGCCCTGTCGTACGCGCAGATGGCGAAGGCGTTCCCGATGTCCGGCTCGGTCTACGCCTACGCGGGCCGCGGGATCGCCGCCCCGGTCGGCTTCCTCTCCGGCTGGATGATCCTCCTCGACTACGTCCTGGTGCCCGGCCTGCTGTACCTGATCGCCGGGATCGCCATGAACTCGCTGGTCCCGGCCGTCCCCGTGTGGCTGTGGCTGACAGGCTTCGTGCTGCTCAACACCGCGGTCAACTACACCGGCATCCGGATGACCGCGCGGGTCAACAAGCTGATGCTGCTCGCCGAACTCGTGGTGCTGGCCGTCTTCCTGGTGATCGGTGTGATCGCCCTGGCCCAGGGCAAGGGCCGGGGCTTCGACTTCACGGCGGTCTACAACGGGCACACCTTCTCCTGGTCGCTGGTCTTCGGGGCCGTCTCCGTTGCCGTGCTGAGCTTCCTCGGCTTCGACGGCATCTCGACGCTCGCCGAGGAGAACAAGGACTCGGCCCGCGCCATCGGCCGTTCGATGGTGGCGGCGCTGGTGCTGGCGGGCGCCCTGTTCATCGTCCAGACCTGGCTGGCGTCGCTGCTGGTGCCCGCACCGGACCGGCTGCTCACCGAGGGCGATCCCGGCGGCACCGCCTTCTACGACGCGGCCCGGGTCGCCTCCGGCGAGTGGCTGGCCACGCTGACCGCCGCCGCCACCGCGGTGGCCTGGGGCTTCGCCAACTCGCTGGTGGCGCAGGCCGCGACCTCGCGCCTGCTGTACGCGATGGCCCGGGACCGCCAACTGCCCGCGTTCCTGGCCAAGGTGCACCCGCGCCACCGGGTGCCGGTGAACGCGACCCTGCTCACGGCCGCCGTCTCGCTGGCGCTGGGCCTCTACATGAACTCCCGCGACGACGGGGTGACCCTGCTCAGCAGCCTGGTCAACTTCGGTGCCCTGACGACGTTCCTGGTGCTGCACGTGTCCGTGGTCGTGCACTATCTGGTCCGGCGGCGCAGCCGCGACTTCTGGCGGCATCTGATCGCACCCGCGATCGGCTTCGCGATCCTGGCGTACGTGGTGGTGAACGCCGACATCGCGGCGCAGCGGCTGGGGTTCGTGTGGCTCGGCATCGGCGTCGTGGTCCTGGCCGGGCTGCTGCTGACCGGCCGGCGGCCCGACCTGGCGGCCGTGCAGCACGCGGAGAGCACGGACGATCCGGTGGCCCCGCCGCCCGGCGGGTAGTCCTCCCCCCGGGTGCCGCCGCACGCGGCACCCTGTCCCTCGCCCGCCCCACCCGCGTTCGCATCCGCGATCCGGCACCCAGGAGGAACCTCCCGCATGAACACTTCCGCCCCGGTGATCAACGTCCCCTCGGACCCCGCCCGTTACGCCTACGCCTTCGGCGGCGGGTCGCCCGTGGTGACGGTGGAGCCCGGCAGCATCGTGGAGCTGACCACCGAGGACTGCTTCGGCGGCCGGGTGCGCGGACCGGCCGATCTGCCCAGCCGGGTCTGCTCGTTCCCGTACCTGAACCCGGTCACCGGTCCGATCGCGGTGGCCGGAGCCGAGCGCGGCGACACGCTCGCCGTGCACTTCGTGGACATCGCGCCGGCCCGCGACTGGGGCGTGTCCAGTACGTTCCCGCACTTCGGCGCGCTGACGGCGACACACGCCACGGCCATGCTGCACCCCGCGCTGGAGGAGCGGGTGTGGGTCTACGCCATCGACACGAAGGCCGGCACCTGCCGGTTCGAGGCGACCCGCGGCGACTTCGCGGTGGAGCTGCCGCTCGACCCGATGCACGGCACGGTGGGGGTGGCCCCGGCGGCGGGCGAACGGCTGATGTCGATCTCCCCGGGGGTGCACGGCGGCAACATGGACACGCCCGAGCTGCGGGCCGGGACCACCGTCTACTTCGGCGTCAACGTCGAGGGCGCGATGCTGGCCGTCGGCGACGGCCATGCCCGGCAGGGCGAGGGCGAGGTGTGCGGTACTGCGGTGGAGACGGCGATGAACACGGTGGTGGCCGTGGATCTCGTCAAGGGCGGCGCGCCCGCCGTGCCGCGGCTGGAGAACGACGGGTTCCTGCTGAGCACCGGGCACGCCCGGCCGCTGGAGGACGCCTTCCGCATCAGCCAGCGCGACCTGGTGCAGTGGACGTCCGAGCTGCTCGGGCTCGATCAACTCGACGCGTACCAACTGGTGAGCCAGGCGGGTCTGGCGCCCGCGGCGAACGTCTGCGACACCCTGTACACGATGGTCGCCAAGCTGCCCAAGCGGGTGCTGGGCGCGGCCCGCGCCTATGAGGGCGTCCACGACCGGCTGCGGGATCTCGGCGCGGCCTACCTGAGCGGTCGCTGAGCCCAGAGGGGCGAAAGAGGCCCCCGGGTGGTCCAGTCGGCCGCCGCGGGCCCTGTGCAGGCGAATGAGTTTCCGGACCGGCGAATTGGTCTAGTCCCTTTTTGGTCCAGACCATTGACCCACCTGGTCGGCGGGCGCTATCCCATACGCATCAACTTCTCTACCCCGTACGGGATCCGGCGAACTCCCCCTCCTCACACCGGGACTGACATGAGACTCAGGCGTTCCTTCCGCGCGGTCCTCACCGCGGCCGTCACCACGGCGGCCTCGGTGGGCCTCGCCCTGGCGGGCACCGGCACGGCGCAGGCGGCCACACCGCTGCCCGCGCACGTCTTCGCGCCCTACTTCGAGGCCTGGACCGGCGAGAGCCCCGCCGCGCTGGCCGCCCAGTCGGGTGCCAAGCACCTGACGATGGCGTTCCTCCAGACCGCGTCCAAGGGCTCGTGCACGCCGTACTGGAACGGCGACACCGGCATGCCGATCTCCCAGTCGACCTTCGGCAGCGACATCAAGACCATCCAGAACAACGGCGGGGACGTCATCCCCTCGTTCGGCGGCTACACGGCCGACACCACGGGCACCGAGATCGCCGACAGCTGCACCGACGTCCAGCAGATCGCCGCCGCGTACGAGAAGGTCATCACGACCTACGACATCTCGCGGCTCGACATGGACATCGAGGCCGACTCGATCGACAACTCGGCCGGCATCGACCGCCGCAACAAGGCGATCAAGCTGGTCCAGGACTGGGCGGCGGCCAACGGCCGCACGGTGGAGTTCTCCTACACCCTGCCGACCACCACGCACGGCCTCGCCGACAACGGCGTCCAGCTGCTGCAGAACGCGGTCAGCAACGGCACCCGGATCGACGTCGTCAACCTGATGACGTTCGACTACTACGACAACCAGTCCCACGACATGGCGAAGGACACCCAGACCGCCGCCCAGGGCCTGGTCAACACGCTCGGCCAGCTCTACCCGAACAAGACCTCCGCGCAGCTGTGGGGCATGGTCGGCGTCACCGAGATGCCCGGCGTCGACGACTTCGGACCGGCCGAGACCTTCACCCTGGCCAACGCCACCTCGGTCTACAACTGGGCCGTCTCCAAGGGCATCAACACGCTGTCCTTCTGGGCGCTCCAGCGCGACAACGGCGGTTGTGCGGGCGGCGGCGCCGCCGACAACTGCTCCGGCATCCAGCAGAACACCTGGGACTTCTCCCACATCTTCGAGCCGTTCACCAGCGGCAGCACCGCTCCGTCCAACGACTTCTCCCTGGCGCTCGGCGCGGCCTCCGGCACCGTGACGGCGGGCCAGTCCGCCACCACCACGGTGAAGACGGCCGTGACCAAGGGCGACGCGCAGACGGTGAACCTCAGCGTCAGCGGTGCCCCGGCGGGCGTCACCGCCTCGGTCAGCCCCACCTCGGTCACCGCGGGCGGCTCCGCGACCCTCTCCCTCGCCACCACCTCGGCGGCGGTCTCGGGCACCTACAACATCACCGTCACCGGTTCGAGCGCCTCCGGCAGCCACTCGGCGACGTACGCCCTGACCATCACCGGCGGCAACGGCAACCAGTGCACCGCCGCCCCGTGGGCCAAGGGCACCGTCTACACCGGCGGCCAGCAGGTTTCCTACAAGGGCCACAACTGGAAGGCCAAGTGGTGGACGACGGGCGAGGAGCCCGGCACCACCGGTGAGTGGGGCGTCTGGCAGGACCTCGGCGCCTGCTGACCCGCCCCCGCACGGCTGAACGGCCCGGAGTCCGCCCCCCGTGGGCGCGGACTCCGGGCCGCTCGTCCGTGTCCGGCGGCCGGCTCAGTACCGCTGGGCCTTCGCCAGCCGGGCCGTCAGCTTCTTGTCGGCCGACTGCCGGCTGAACGCGATCGGCTGCGCCTTCTTCCCCGGTTCGAGGTCCTGCGCTCCGACGTACCGAGTCTCGGCCACCTTGCCGTCGGCGTCGGCGAAGTCGACCTGGACGGCGTACGACGCCTTGCGGTCGGTCTTGTTGGTGATGGTCACCAGGACGGCGAGCACCCCGCCGGTCCGGTCCCGGGGCACCCCGGTCATCCCGACCTCACCCACGGCGTTGCCCCTGCCCCGCACGCCCTTCAGCGCCTTCTCGGCCGCCGCGGCGGAGCGGGCGGTGTCCGCCGACACCGACGCCTCGAACTCGGAGGCGCGCGCCTGGAGGGAGGACGCCGCCGCCGAGGCCGACGCCCGCGCGGAGGACACGGCCGCCGAGGCCGACGAGGCCAGCGCGGACGGCAGGGTCCCGGCGGAGAAGGAGCCCGTCTCGGGTGCGCTCGGCGTCCGGGTGGCGGATCCGCCGCCCCGGTCGTTGCCGCCGCCGCATCCGGTCAGCGTGCCGGCCGCCAGGGCGCAGAGGAGTGCGGCCGCCGCGAGGGCGGTGGGGCGCGGCCCGGAAGGGCCCGCGCGACGCGGGAGAGGCATCGGCCCGTCCTTAGGGGTGGGGAACCTTGACCTCATCGTCGGCGCGGTCCGCGCGGCGCGCGACCCGGCCGCCGCCGCCCCGGTGACGCGCCCCTCCCCCGGCCGGGGAAGCGCTAGTTCTTGCGGGCCACGATGATGTCCCGGTTGATCGCCTGGTCCACGCGGTGCTCGAAGCCCCGGTACGCCGCGGAGTCGCGGACGGTGAAGCCGTGGGCCTCCAGGATCTCGGCCAGCTGCTCCCGGCCCGCCACATGGGTGTTCCAGGAGATGCCGAGGGCGCCGCCGGGCCGCAGCAGCGGCTGCCAGACCGGGACGGCGGCGGCCAGCAGGTCCACCGGGCTGCGGGAGAGCCGTCCGGCGTTCCCGCCGCCGTGCGGGCGGCTGCCGTGCTGCACGCCGTACGGCGCGTCGGTGACGATCAGGTCGAACTCGCCGCGCCGGAAGAAGTCGCCGCCGCGGAGGGTGTCCGCGTTGACGACGGTCACGTCGATGGTGCTGCCCTCGCGGTACAGCTCCTTGGAGGCGCCGAGGGCGACCTGGAGCCGCCGCCCCAGGGTCGCCTTCTGCCGCCGTACGGTGCCGGTCTCGGCGCGGTGCTTGAGGCGGCTGTTCTTCAGCCAGGTGCGGAAGAACGCGGAGTAGGCGTCGAAGTCCTTGGGGTCGATCTCGATCCCCGAGGCGTCCATGCCGTACATGACGGCCTGGTTGAGGGTGGTGCCCCGGCCGCACATCGGGTCGAGCAGGCGCAGGTCGCCCGTCAGCAGCCGGGCGGGCTCGTCGGAGGCCAGCGCGGTCACGTTCAGCAGGAGCCGGGTGAAGTCCTCGTTGGTCTTGCCCGCGTACTTCTGGATGGTGAGCAGGTCGCTCTCGAACAGGTCGAGGGGCTGCCTGGCGACCGGCCGCAGCAGGTCGCTCTCGACGGCGAAGAGGGCGTACAGCGACGACAGGTTCGACAGCAGCCTGATCTCGGTGCCGGACAGCTCCGCGGCGCTGAACGTGACGTAGGGGACCCCGCCGATCTCGGTGATCCCGGCGTCCTGGACACCGCCGTCGATCACGGTCTCGCCGAACGCCTCCAGTTCCGCCAGCGCCAGCGCGGGCGCCGACCGGGCGTACACGCGGTTGTGCGAGGGCGAGACGAGAAACCCGTACCTGCTCATGTGTTGCGGATCCTGCTTTCCAGGGGCTTCCGGCGGCGGCCGCGGTGGTGCTGGTGCCCGGGGCGCGGCCCCGCTCGGGGCCGGTTGAATGACACACCGACCTTACCCGAGCCGCCCGCGGCGCCCGGCCCGGTGCGGGGGTACCGGGCCGGGCGCGCACGGTCAGCGGGTCCGGCCCGCCGACGCCTCGAAGCGGTGGAAGGCGGTCTCCTGGCGCCACTCCAGCCGCGCCTTGAGGCTGGAGTCCAGCAGCCGGGCGCACGCGCCGCCCGGCCGGTCGACGCCGGGGCGCACCCCGCGGCAGGCGGCCACGGGCGTGTAGCCGGAGCGGGTCGGGTTGCCCTGCCACAGGCTGGCGCCGGGCGCGAACGCGTACTCCAGGGAGGCCCGCGCCAGGTCCTTCAGCTCGGGGTAGGCCAGCGCGTACGTCCGGGAGGCGTACTGGTACTCGTGGGTGATGTCGGTCCGGCTCACCCCGGGGTCGTCGGTGGCGAGCACGACCGGTACGCCGTAGCGGCGGTAGGTCTCGAAGGGGTGCTCGGCGCCCTTGACGCCGAGGATCTGCGCGTTGCTGGTGAACGGCACCTCGACGGCCGTCTCCCGGGCGGCCATCGTGCGGGCGGTGCGCTGCCAGTCGTCCTCGTGGACGAGGTCGACGCCGTGGCCGATGCGCTCGGCACCGGCGACGTCCACCGCCTCCTTGATGTGGAACTTCAGGTCGGCGGGCTTGACCAGGCCCGGCCACAGCTCCCCGGCGTGCAGGGTGAGGTGGGCGTGCGGGTAGACGGTGCGCAGGTACTTGAGCATGCGCATCTGGAGGCTGTAGTCGCGCAGGGCGGTCTCGCCGTCCTCCGGCTGGACCAGGTTGACCGCGACGAAGCGGTGGTCGCGCTCGGACAGGCGCATGCCGAGGGCCATCTGTGTGAAGACGCGCTGCGGTGAACTGCCGCGCGAGACCTGGGAGATCCAGCGCACGGTGACGGCGCAGCCGGGCCGGGCGGAGCTGGTCCCGCAGTGCTCGGCGGCGCGGAACTCGGCGTCGCCGTCGTCGGCTTCCGTACGGGCCTGCGCGACCAGTTGGTCGAGTCCGCCGCCGGCCGTCAACTTGCGGTGCAGGGTGGCCGGGTCGGGGTCCCAGCCGACCTGGTCGGCGAGCTTCTTCGCGCCGTCGGAGGCGGGCGTGACCAGCGTCTCCAGATAGGACTGGTTCTGGACGGCGAGGTGGTCGGCGACGTCGGCGAGCAGCTTGCCCCGGTGGCGCCAGGTCACCTCGCCGAACTTGCCGAAGGTGTCGAAGAAGTGGTCGTGGCCGTTGCCGCCGGGCGGGAAGTCCTGCATGGACCAGGCGCGCACGATCGCGTCGCGGAACGCCTTGTCGGTGCGGGCGTCGGCGGCGGGCCGGGTGCCGGCGCCGCAGGGCGGGGGCACGGCCGTCATCGTCGCGGTCCGGATGCACAGGCCGTCCTCGGCGGCCAGTTCGACGAGGTACTCGGTGGTGACCGCGCCGGAGAGGTGGTTGTGCAGGTCGCCGCCCTTGGGCAGGTGTTGGAAGAAGCGGCGCAGGGCCGCGGGGTCGCGCCGGATCGAGCGCAGGTAGGCGTCGGTCGCGGCTTCGGCCCGGGTGGCGGGCGGCCGTGCGGCGGCGGGGCGGCTCGTGGGCCGGGCGGCCGTGGCGGAGGCGGCGGCCGGCGCGGCCGGTACGGCGGCCAGCGTCGAGAGCGCGGTGAACAGGACGAGACCTGAGGTGGTCAGAGCCCTGCGACGGGGCCCGGACCGTGTGGATTCGGTAATCACGCCTGCATCATCACGATGCCGGGCGGCCCGGGTCAGGCGAGCGGGCGGAGATCCACTCGACAGGGTGACACCCGCCCGCGGCCGTACGGGGAGGTCATCCCGGACCGCCGCGCGCGAACGCCCCGCCGGGCGCCGTGGGTCCGGCGCCCGGCGGGGCGGGTGTGCCGCGTCAGCCGGCCAGTCCGAACGGCAGCTCGGGGTGGGCCTCGGCGATCTCGATCAGCCGGTTGTACTTGGCGACGCGCTCCCCGCGGGCCGGGGCACCGGACTTGAGCTGGCCGCAGCCGGTGCCGACGGCCAGGTCGGCGATGAAGGCGTCCTCGGTCTCGCCCGAGCGGTGGGAGACCATCTGCGTGTACCCGGCCTCCCGGCAGATCCGCGTCGCCTCCAGGGTCTCGGTGACGGTGCCGATCTGATTCACCTTGATGAGCGCGGAGTTGGCGACCTTCCGGCCGATCGCCTCGGTGAGGACGGCGGGGTCGGTGACGAAGATGTCGTCGCCCATGATCTGCGTCCCGTGGCCCAGGCGCGCGGTCAGCCGGACCCAGCCGTCCCAGTCGTCCTCGGCCAGGCCGTCCTCGATCGACCAGACCGGGAAGCGGTCGACGATCTCCTCGTAGCGGTCGATGAGGCGGTCCGCGCTCAGGTGCTCCCCCGCGACCCGGTAGCCGTCGCCGTCGCGGAACTCGCTGGCCGCCGGGTCGAGGGCGAGGGCCACGCCGTCCCGGCCGGGGGTGTGGCCCGCGTCGCCGATCGCCTCGGTGAGCAGCCGCAGGACGTCCTCGGGACGGTCGACGGCGGGGGCGAAGCCGCCCTCGTCGCCCAGCCCGGTGGTGTGCCCCTCGGCGGACAGCCGGGCCTTGAGCCGTCCGTAGATCTCCGCTCCGGCCCGCACCGCCTCGGGCAGGCTCGGCGCGCCGAGCGGGGCGAGCATGAACTCCTGGAAGTCGAGCGCGTTCGCGGCGTGGGCGCCGCCGTTGACGACGTTGAAGTGCGGCACCGGCAGCCGCGGGGTGGTGCCCGCGACCCGGGCGAGGTGCTGCCACAGCTCCCGCCCGGCGAGGGCGGCCTCGGCGCGCCAGGCGGCGAGGGAGACCCCGACGACGGCGTTGGCGCCGAGCCGGGACTTGGTGCCGGTGCCGTCCAGTTCGACCAGTGCCCGGTCGAGGTCGGCGGCCGAGTCGAAGGCGCGGCCGGTCAGGGCGCGGGCGATCTCGCCGTTGACGTGCCCGACCGCGGTCAGGACGCCCTGGCCCCGGTAGCGGGCCTCGTCCCCGTCGCGCAGTTCGACGGCCTCCCGGGTGCCGGTGGAGGCCCCGGAGGGCACACCGGCCCGGGTCCGGGTGCCGTCGTCGGTGGTGAGGGTGACGGCGAGGGTGGGCCGGGCGCGGGAGTCGAGGATCTCGACGGCGTGCAGCTCGGCGGGGCGCAGAGTCATGGCGTCTTCCTCCGGGGTGGCGGGGGTGGTGGATCGAGGGAGGGGCGGCGGGGTCAGTGGCCCTCGGCGGCCACCAGGTCGGCGCGGGCGGCGCTGCCGGGGTCCAGGTAGGTGCCGTGGCGTACGAGGGGGCGCAGGTCGCCGTCGAAGTCGTGGCGCAGGGGTGCGCCGGTGGGGATGTCGAGCCGTTCCGCCTCGTCGCCGGTGAGGCGGCCCAGCACGGCCGACAGCGCGCGCAGGGAGTTGCCGTGCGCGACGACCAGCACGGTGGCTCCGGTGCGCAGTTGGGGTACGAGGACGTCGGTCCAGTAGGGGACGACCCGGGTGATCATGTCGGCCAGGCTCTCCACGGCGGGCACCCCGTCGGGGCGCAGGGCCGCGTAGCGCGGGTCGGCGCGCAGCCGGGCCAGCGCGTCGGCGGGCATCGGGGCGGGGCGGCCGTGCAGCGAGCGGCGCCAGTGCCGGTAGCGGTCGTCGCCCGCCTCCCGGCGGACCTCGTGCTTGAGGCGGCCGGTCAGGGCTCCGTACTGGCGCTCGTTCAGCCGCCGGCTGCGGCGTACGGGGATCCACAGCCGGTCCAGCGCGCCGAGGGCCAGGTCGGCGCTGTGCACGGAGCGGCGCAGCAGGGAGGTGTGGACGACGTCCGGCAGGAGCCCTTCGCGGGCGATCGACCGGGCCGCCCGGACGGTCTCGTCCTCGCCCCGGGGGGTGAGGGGCACGTCGGTCCAGCCGGTGAAGCGGCCCTCCGCGTTGGTGGTGCTCTGGCCGTGCCGCATGAGGACCAGGGTGCCCACGGGCCGGGCGCGCGGCTCAGTCACCGGTCGTCCCCGGGGTGGCCGCGGCCCGCTCCCGGGCGGCACCGATCTCCGCGTACGCCTGCTCGCGGCCCTCCCAGTGGGAGCCCTCGACGGACTTGCCGGGTTCCAGGTCCTTGTAGACCTCGAAGAAGTGGGTGATCTCCAGGCGGTCGAACTCGGGGATGTCGTCGATGTCCCGCAGGGGCGCGTGGCGCGGGTCGTGGGCGGGGACGCAGAGGATCTTCTCGTCCGGGCCGTGCTCGTCCTTCATGACGAACATGCCCACCGCCCGGCATTCGACGGCGCAGCCGGGGAAGGTCGGCTCGCCGGTGAGCACCAGCGCGTCCAGCGGGTCGCCGTCGCGGCCCAGGGTGCCCTCGATGTAGCCGTAGTCGGCCGGGTACTTGGTGGAGGTGAACAGCAGCCGGTCCAGCCGGATGCGGTGCAGTTCGTGGTCCATCTCGTACTTGTTGCGGGACCCCTGCGGGATCTCCACGGTCACGTCGAACTCCACGGGAGCCTCCTGGCGACGGGAGCCGTCCTCATGGCACGGCTCGGCTGTTCTGCCAGGGACCGTCAGCGGCATGATGCCGCGGTTCGCGGTGAGCCCCATCACCGACGCGCTGGGCGCCTCCACAGTGTGCCCCATGGATCACCCGCGCGGATATCCAGGGTACGCCGGACGGAGCGGCTCCGTGGGCGGAGCGCCGCGACGTACGCCGGACTCCTGGGCGCCGGTCGCCGACATCCCCGCGCGCCGGGTCGACGAGGTCGACGCGCTGCGCGAGGCGGGGGTGCCCGCGCACGCGGCGCCCGCGCCCCGGCCGGTCCGGGTCGTGACGCCGGGCGACGGCGTGCCGGGGACCGTGTGGCGGCTGCGGGTGGGCTCGCATGCCTACGGGAGGGCCGAGGACGTGCTGAGGCGGCTGCTGCGGTGAGCCAGCCGGTCCCGCGCGGCGGTCAGGTGATGTGGCGCACCTTGAGCAGCAGCGGGACGGCGGCCAGTTGCAGGGCGACGGAGAAGACCACCAGGCCGGTGACGGAGTGGTCGTAGAGGGCCCCGAGGGCGAGGCTGCCCGCGCACCAGCACAGGCCGAAGCCGGTGTCGAAGAGGCCGAAGGCGGAGGCCCGGCGGCCGGGGGCGGTCATGCCGGTGAGGGCGGCCCTGACCACCGACTCCTGGGCGGCCGTGCCCAGCCCCCACAGCACCACGCCGCACACGGCGGCCACCGGGCCGCCGAGGAAGACCAGCGGCGGGAAGCACGCCGTCAGCAGGGTCGCGCCCACCACCGTCCGCAGCCCCCACCGGTCGAACAGGCGGCCGAGCGTGAGCGCGGCGAGGGCCTCGGTGGCCATGGCGACGGAGTACAGGACGGGGATCCAGGGGGCGGAGACGACGTGCGCCCGGCCGAAGTGGTAGGCGATGAGCGGGTAGTCGGCGTAGGCGGCGGCGATCAGCCCCATGGCCGCCAGATAGGTCCAAAAGGCCCGGGGGGTGCCGTGCCTTCCGGGGACGTCCCCGCCGGTGTCCAGGCCGGACGGGTCGGGGTACTGCCGCCACGCGGCGGCCAGGACGAGCAGGGTGAGCGCGGCCGGTACGGCGAGCACGGCGAAGCCGGTGCGGTAGCCGCCGTGCAGCGCGAGGACACCGGCCACGACGAGCGGGCCGGTCATCGCACCGGCCGCGTCCAGGGCCTCCCGTACGCCGAAGACCCGGCCGCGGCCCAGCTCGGCGGTGGCGTGGGCGAGCATCGCGTCCCGGGCGGGGGTGCGCAGGGCGCGTCCGGCGCGCTCGGCGGCGATCAGCACGGCGGCCACCGGCCACTGCCCGGCCAGGGCGAGCAGCGGCACCGCGACCATCTGCACCAGGTAGCCGGCGGCGGTGATCGGCCAGTACCGGCCGGTGCGGTCGGCGGCGCGGCCGGACACGAACCGCAGTGCGTAGCCGAGGAGTTCGCCGGTGCCCGCGATCACGGAGACGGCGAGGGCCCCGGCGCCGAGCGAGCCGAGGAACGGTCCGGTGATGCCGCGCGCGCCCTCGTGGGCCATGTCGGAGAACAGGCTCACCACGCCGATGAGCAGCACGAAGCGCAGCGCGGTGCCGCCCGCCGGGCCCTGGCGACCGGTGCGGCTCACCGCTTCGGGTCCGCCGGTGGCTCCGGGGAGCCGTGCGCGAGCCCGCGGCCCGTGCTCCGGCCGGAGCCGTCCGCGCCGCCGTCCGGCGGGAGGCCGCAGGGGATGTCGGTGACGCGGCGGCGGCGCAGGCCCGCGTGGCGGGCCAGGGCGCGGGCGGCGCCGTGCAGGGTGCGGTAGGCGCCGATCTCGTGCGCGGTGCCCGCGGGGACGGCGACCCAGCGGGCGCGGCGGCCGTCGCGGTGGTGGCGGGCGCGGCCGAGCGGCCGTCCGCCGATCGCGACGACCTGGATGACGAAGTGGCCGGGGAAGAGCGGGGTGCAGGCCAGGCCGCCGGTCCGGGCGAGCCGGCCGAGGGCCTGTTCCTCGCGCAGGTGCCACTCGGCGTTGACGACGGTGACGCGGGCCGTGCGCAGGGCCGCCACCGCCGCCCGGTCGAGTTCTGTCATGGCGCGGTGCTCCTGTCGGGCGGTCAGCCGCGGACCAGCCGCCGGTGCGTGACCGGGTGCGGGCGGGCGGCCTCCTCGCCGAGCCGCTGCCGCTTGCCGGCCTCGTAGTCGGCGAAGTTGCCCTCGAACCAGAACCAGTGGGCGCCGCCCTCCCAGGCGAGCACATGGGTGGCGACGCGGTCCAGGAACCACCGGTCGTGCGCGCTGATCACGGCGCAGCCGGGGAAGGCGAGCAGTGCGTGCTCCAGCGAGGCCAGGGTCTCCACGTCGAGGTCGTTGGTCGGCTCGTCCAGCAGCAGCAGGTTGCCGCCCTGCTGGAGGGTGAGCGCCAGGTTGAGCCGGTTGCGCTCGCCGCCGGACATCAGGCCGACGGGCTTCTGCTGGTCGGCGCCCTTGAAGCCGAAGGTGGCGACATAGGCGCGCGAGGGCAGTTCCACACCGCCGACGCGCAGGTGCTCCCGGCCGCCGGAGACCGCCTCCCACACGCTGGCGGCCGGGTCGAGCCCGGCGCGGTCCTGGTCGGCGTAGGAGACGCGGACCGTGTCGCCCAGGCGCAGGGTCCCGCTGTCGGGCCGCTCCTCGCCGACGATCATCCTGAAGAGCGTCGTCTTGCCCACGCCGTTGGGGCCGATCACGCCGACGAGGCCGCCGCGCGGCAGCGAGAAGGACAGGTCCTCCATCAGCGGCCGGCCGCCGTGGCCCTTGGTGAGGTGGTCGGCCTCCAGGACGAGGCTGCCCAGGCGCGGGCCCGGCGGGATCCGGATCTCCTCGAAGTCCGGTTCGCGGCGGCGCGCAGCCTCGCTCGCCAGTTCCTCGTAGCGCTGCACGCGTGCCTTGGAGGCGGCCTGCCGGCCCTTGGCGCCCGAGCGCACCCAGGCCAGTTCCTCGGCGAGCCGCTTCTGCCGCTTGGCGTCCTTGCGGCCCTCCACCTGAAGGCGGGCGGCCTTGGTCTCCAGGTAGGTGGAGTAGTTCCCCTCGTAGGGGTGGACGCGGCCGCGGTCGATCTCCAGGATCCGGCGGGCGACGTTGTCCAGGAAGTACCGGTCGTGGGTGACCGCGACGACCGTGCCGGGATAGTCGGCCAGGTGCTGTTCCAGCCAGGCCACGGACTCGGCGTCCAGGTGGTTGGTCGGCTCGTCCAGGAGCAGCAGGTCCGGCTGGGACAGCAGCAGCCGGCACAGCGCGACCCGGCGGCGCTCGCCGCCCGACAGGCCGCGGACCGGGGTGCCGGGCGGCGGGCAGCGCAGGGCGTCCATGGCCTGCTCCAGCCGGGAGTCGAGGTCCCAGGCGCCCACGTGGTCCAGGGCCTCCTGGAGCGCGCCGAGTTCGTCCAGGAGGCCCTGTGCCTCCGGTTCTCCGGCCCGGCCGAGGCGCGCGGTGACCTCCTCGTAGCGGCGCAGCATGTCCCGGACGTCCGCGACGCCCTCCTCGACGTTGTCCCGGACGGTGGCCGCGTCGTCGAGCCGGGGTTCCTGCTCCAGGATGCCGACGCGGGTGCCCGGGGCCGGGGCCGCCTGCCCGCGCGCGGGCCGTTCGAGTCCCGCCATGATCCGCAGGAGGGTGGACTTGCCCATGCCGTTGGGGCCGACCACGCCGATCTTGGCGCCGGGCCGGAAGGAGAGGGTGACGTCGTCCAGGACGGCCTTGTCGCCGTGGACCATCCGCACGTTGCGCATCGTGTACGCGTACATCCGCGATGCCTCCGTAACCGGGCCGCCGGGGCGGGCGGCCGTCGTTCACAGAGGCCATCAGCACGGGAATGTGCGGTCAAGGGCGAGCCTCATCGCCCGTCTCCGTCCATGGTGCCCACAGCGGGCGCCCGCGCGCCAGCCCGAGCCGGCCCGCCCCGGCGGCCTGGGGCATCAGGTGGACATGGCAGGCATATCCGGCATTCGGGCCGGGGAGAATGAACGTGCCGGGGCGATGAGGCTCGCCCTTGACCGCACGCACCGCCGTGCTGATGGCCTCTACGCGGACCGCCGTACCACGGGAGGAGCCTGCGATGGAGATCATGGTCATGGTGGCGGCGACGGTCGGATCGCCGTTCGCACCGCACGACGGATCGGACGGACACGATCTGGCCGCCGCGGGCTCGACCCGCGTGACCGGCTACCCGGTCGGCGCCGGACGGATCGACGGCACCCTCACCGAGGACGGCGAGCCGACCGCCGTCCTGCTGCTGATGGAGGAACCGGCGCTGCCGGGCCGGACCGTGCGGGCCCGGCCGGTCGCGCTGGTGCACGCGCTCAGGGACGGCCGTCCGTGCCCGGAGCTGGTGTGCGTACCGGCGCACGACGCCAACTTCGCCGCCCTCACCGGCGTACGGGCGCTGCGTGCCTGGCACGCGGACGAGGGCACCCTCGCCACCGTGCTGCACCGGCTCGACCCGGCGCACCACTGGCGGGTCGAGGAGTGCGAAGACCCCCCGGCCGCCGAGGAGTTCCTGACCCAGGCCCGGCAGGCGTACGCGCGTCTCACGGGCTGTCTGGAATAGGCCCGCGCCGCGGGACCGGGACACCGATGGCGGCGGCGGCCTTGACCGGCGCCGCCCGGACCGGTTCACTCGGACTCGGCGATGGATCCCGCCTGGGCCGTTCCCCGGTCCGAACCGCCCTCCTCCGGGCTGATGGTTCCTGACCGATGTCAGGACGCATGCCCTCGGGAGGTACGCACGTGGACGCCTCGCCGTCGTCCGTGGCCGCTCACGGACCCACTCCCCCGCACCGCCCCCGCCCGGCATGCCCGCCGTGTGCGCGGCCCCCGTCCGGCCCCGGCCGGGACGGAGCGGCGCGATGATCTGCTTCGACTGCCAGGAACTCGACGTCACGACGGTCGCCGTCGCCGTCTGCCGTACGTGCGGCGCGGGCATCTGCCGCAGCCACGGGCGGCCCACCCCGCAGACGCTGCACGACCTGACCGGGGCCGGTCTGGCCACCAAGCCGCGTGCCGCGCGGCGGATGGTGTGCCGCACCTGCCTCGCCGCGGAACGCAGCGGGTGACCGGTCTCCCCGGCACCTGTCCCGACCGCCCTTCAGCGCGGGTCCCTCCGAGGCGCACACCCGCGCGCCCCGGTCGCGAGAAGGGCACCGGTGAGGGGTGCGCCGTGTCCCGGCCGGCGCACCCCTCACCCCAGCCGCGCGACAGCGGCGCCCTTCAGCCGCGCTCGCGCAGATACGCGTCCAGTTCGGCGGCCCCGGCCAGCAGCGCGCGCCCGCGGGCGCTGAGGCGGTCCCGCCAGTCGCGCAGGGTGGCCTCCAGCGGCTCGGGGCCGCCCGCCGTGCGGACCCGTTCGATCAACGGCCCGATCCGCTCCAGCGGATGGCCGCCGCGCCTGAGCTGGTGCACCAGCCGGGCGTCGCGCACGGCGGCCTCGTCGTACACCCGGTAGCCGGTGCGCGGATCGCGGCGCGGGCGGACCAGCCCGGCGCGCTCCCACTTGCGCAGGGTCGCGGGGCGGATGCCGAGCTGCCCGGCCAGCGGTCCGATGAAGCCGCCCGAGGACCCGCCCGAGGACCGGGCCGGCGGACCGGGGGCGGGCGTCCGGCCGGGCCGGGGCACCGCGCCGGAACCGCGCGCTGCGGGCGATTCGAGGCCCTGGAGGGCCAGTTCGACCGACTCAAGGGTCCGCCGGTCCTCCAGGAGCTGGGCGTGGCTCTCGTCGATCAGGCGCAGCGCCTCCTCCACCGCGCCCTCGCCGACCGCCCGCATCACCGCGGCCGCCGTGCGGTGGCCGTGGCCGGGCACCAGGGCGAGGAACGCGCGCAGGGCGCGCGCGTGCAGCGGGGTGTAGGCGCGGTAGCCGTGCTCGGTGCGGGCGGCGGCCGGAAGGATGCCGGCCTCCTCATAGTTCCTGACCGCCTGGGTGGACACCCCGTGCGCGCGGGCCAGGTCGACCGGCCTGAGCCGTCGGGTGCTTTGAGGGTCGGACTCCATGATCCTGCCGTTTTCCGGGGCTTGCGAAGGGAGAGGTCGAAAAAAGTCTCCACCGAGGGTTCAACGATAGCGTTGAAGGCATGGCTACCGGTATCAGGAACACCGCCCATGCCGTGGACGCCGCCGCCGTGCTGCGGCTGCTCCCGTCCCGGCCCCGGATCCTCGCCCTGGGCGAGCCCACCCACGGGGAGGACGCGCTCCTCGCACCGCGCGACGCGCTGTTCCGGCAGCTCGTCGAGGAGGAGGGGTACCGCACCGTCGCGATCGAGAGCGACTGCCTGCGGGGCCTGGTCGTGGACGACTACGTCACCTGGGGCAGGGGGTCCCTGGACGAGGTGATGGAGCGCGGCTTCAGTCACGAGTGGTTCAACGTGTCGGCGCCCAACCGTGAACTGGTGCGCTGGATGCGGGAGTTCAACGAGGGCCGAGCGCTGTCCGAGCGGGTGCGCTTCGCCGGGATCGACGGCCCGCTGGAGATGACCGGCGCCGAGAGCCCCCGGCACGCCCTGACCGCGCTGCACGCCTTTCTCGCCGCCCGGGTGGACGCCGGTCTGCTTCCGTGCGCCGCGCCGGAGCTGGACCGGCTGCTCGGCGCCGACGGCCGCTGGAGCGAACCGGCCGCGATGCGGGACCCGGCCCGGTCGGTGGGGCGCTCGGCCGAGGCCGCGCGGCTCCGGCTGATCGCCGACGACCTGGTGACGCTGCTCGACACCCAGACACCGCTGCTCATGGAGGCGGCCGCGCCACCGGAGCTGGAGCGGGCGCGCCTGTACGGGCGTACCGCCACCGGGCTGCTGCGCTACCACTCCCGGACGGCCGACACCTCACCGGCCCGGATGACCTGGCTGGTGGCCCTGCGGGACCGGATGATGGCGGCCAACCTGCTGGCCCTCGCCGAACGCGGCCCGGTGCTGGTCCACGCACACAACGGCCATCTCCAGCGGGAGCTGAGCACCATCCGCATGGACGGCCGGCCGGTGCGGTGGTGGAGCGCGGGCGCGCTGGTGGGCGCCCGCCTGGGCGAGGAGTACGCGTTCCTGGCGACCGCCCTCGGCACACTCCGCCACCGGGGCGTGGACGTCCCGCCGCCGGACACCCTCGAAGGGATCCTGTACGCCCTCCCGGGAACCGACGGGCCCCGTGTCGTCGACGCGCGCGGCCTGGCGGACGCCCTCGCGGGCGGCACCCCGCCCGTCCCCCGGCGGTCGCCGTACCACGGCTACGCCCCGCTCGACCCGGCGCACCTGGCCCGGACCGACGGGATCGTGTTCGTGAAGGACGTCCCGGAGGCCGGGCGGGCACACACCTGACAGCAGGACGCGGCGGAGGCCGCGAGGGTGCGGCGGGTGGCCGGTCCTCGTTCAGTCCTCGGCCAGCAGGTCGAGGCCGCGGGCGGTCCTCAGGCCCAGTTCGGGCGCCGGCCACCTGCGGGCATGGGCGGACTGGGACACGTCGCGCCACCACGGGAGCGCGGGCAGCTCACCGGCCGGTTCGAAGGGGCGGCCCGGGATGGGCAGGGCCAGTGCCTGGCCGACCGCGTCCGCCGCGGCCAGCGCCCACTCCGCCGGTTCCGACCAGGGGTGCAGGGCGAGGTTGAACGTCCCCCAGTGGATGGGCAGCATGACGCCCTCGGCCCGGCCCTGTTGCAGATCGAGGTGGCTCTGCACGCCCTGGGTGGGGTTCATGTGGATGTCCGGCCAGGCGCCCGGCAGCGGCCCGGCGTCCGGCTGGCCCTCGGGCCAGAAGTCGGAGTACGCGCCGAGCTGGATCATCGTGGCGTCGAAGGGGCCGTGGTCGGCGCCGATGTCCCGGAAGCCGTCGAAGTAGCCGGTGTCGCCGCTGTGGTAGACGCGGTGCTCGTCACCGGCGACGACCCAGGAGGCCCACAGGGTGTGCTGGGTGTTGCGCAGGCCGCGGCCGCAGAAGTGCCGGGCGGGGGTGGCGGTCAGGGTCAGTCCGCCTACCTTGGTCGCCTCGTGCCAGTCCAGTTCGCGCAGCCGGTCGGCGGCGACGCCCCAGTGTTCGAGGTGGGCGCCGACGCCGAGCGGCACCGCGAAGAGGGTGTCCGTGGCGGCCAGCGCCTTGATGGTGGGCAGGTCCAGGTGGTCGTAGTGGTCGTGGGAGATGACGACCACGTCGACCGGGCCGAGCGCGGCCAGCGACAGGGGCACGGGGTGCAGCCTGCGGGGGCCCGCGAAGGGGAACGGCGAACAGCGCTCGCCCCACACCGGGTCGAAGAGCACCCGGTGCCCGTCGATCTCCACGAGCACGCTGGAGTGCCCCAGCCAGGTCAGGCGCAGACCGCTGGCCGCGGGGCGGGCCAGGTCCGCGAAGGTGGTGGCGTGCACCGGGATGTTGCCCCGGGGCGAGCGCCGGACCCGCTCGTCCTTGTCGAAGTAGTGCTTGGCGAAGTCCAGCATCGAGCCCGAGGGCCGGATGCTCGCCGGGCCTCCCGGGTTCTGGAAGACGCCGTCCTTGAAATGCGGGGAGCGGCGGATCCGCGCCATGCGCGCACCGCCGGGGTCCACGCCGAAGGCCTCGGGCCGCAGGGCGTTCAGCCCGGGAATCGAGGGACGGAAGCCGGCCACGTTACCTCCAGGTGGGGTCGCTCAGGTGGTCCATTATGAAGGGGCCGCCGCGCCGTTCCCGGGCCGCCCCGCGCCGCCCCCGACGGGCGCCTGGCACAGATCTTGTCTGAGAGGCAAGACCCATTAGGGTGACTCGCGTGGCGAGAGTGCGGTTGAGCGTGGCGGAGCGGCGCGAGGAGTTGCTGCGGGCCGCCATCGGGCAGATCGAGGCGCGTGGTGTGGCGGCGGTGCGGATCGCCGACGTGGCCGCGGTCCTCGGGGTGAGCAACGCGCTGGTGCTCTACCACTTCTCGACCAAGGAGAACCTGCTGGCCGCCGCGTTCGCGCGCGCCGCCGAGGACGACCTGGCGCGGCTGCGCGCGCTGCTCGGACGGCGTACGACGGCGGTGCGCAGGCTGCGGGCGGCGGTGCGCTGGTACGCGCCGACGGGCAGCGCCAAGGGCTGGCGGCTGTGGATCGAGGGCTGGGCCGCCGCGGTGCGCGAGCCCGCGCTGCGGGAGGTCACCCGGGACCTGGACCGGCGCTGGAAGGCGGCGCTCACGGCGGTCGTGGCCGAGGGGGTGGCGGCGGGCGAGTTCCGCTGCCCCGACCCGGCCGGTACCGCCCTGCGGCTGACGGCCTATCTGGACGGTCTCGCCGTACAGCTGACCTGCTACGGGGGCACGCTGTCCCGGACCCGGGCGCTGGAATGGGTCGACGAGGCCCTGGCCCGCGAACTGGGCCTGGACCGGGAGGCGTTGACCACCGCGGCCCGGTGAGCGCGCCCGATGCCCTGCCGGGCTCCGGCGGGTGCGCGGGACCGGTGGCCGGGGCCCGCGCGCGGCGGGTCCCGGTCAGCGCGCCTCAGGCCACCGACGCGATCCGCGTCCTGATGTCGTCCGGGGACAGCGTGCCCTTGGCCGTCACCGCGTCCCCCGAGGACTCGCCCCGCAGACGGCGGCCGATCCACGGGACCAGGTACTCGCGGGCCCAGTGGACGTCGTCGCGGCGGACCTCCAGCGTGCCGCGCGGCGGCAGCGGAGGCCAGGGCTGGTCCGGGTCGGCCGGTACGTCGACGCCGAGGACCTGCCCGGCGCGCAGCGCGACACGGGTGTGCCCCTCGGGCGAGAGGTGCAGCCGGTCGTGGTCCCAGGCCCGCCGGTCCTGGACGGTCCTGAGCGACCACAGGTCGAGCACGGGGCAGCCGTAGCGGTCGGCGACGGCGCGCACATGCCCGTTGTATGTGGCGATCTTGCCGCGCAGGTGTTTGAGCAGGGGTACGCCGCGGGTGTCGAAGCCGGTGGTGACCAGGACGGTGCCGGCCGCCTCGGTGAGCCGGGCGACCGCCTTCTCGAACCGTTCGGCCACGTCGTCCGGGTCGGTGCCGGGCCGGATGATGTCGTTGCCGCCCGCACAGAAGGAGATCAGGTCGGGGGCGAGTGAGGCCGCCCGCGGCACCTGGTCCGCCACGATCTGGTCGAGCAGTTTTCCGCGCACGGCGAGGTTGGTGTACCGGAAGTCGCCCTCGGGTCGCCGGTCGGCGAGCAGCACGGCGAGCCGGTCGGCCCAGCCGACGAACGCTCCGTCGGGTCCAAGGTCTCCGACGCCCTCGGTGAAGCTGTCCCCCACCGCCACGTACGACCCGATCACTGATCTGCTGTCACTCTTCGAATCGTCTGCCACGTCGGCCCATGATTCACCTTCCGATGTGACTTACGCGACCGTAGGCAGGGGTTGACGGTCGGTGAGAAAGGCCACTTCGACATCACCGCCGAGCCGGGAATACGCCCGCCGTACGAGGCGGTACGACGGCGCTGCCGCCCCGGGCGGGCATGTCGTATCGTCGGGACCGCGCCCGCCGACGAGCCGTGAAGGCGGGGCGGACAGGGAGGAGTCCCCGTGACGCAGCAGGTGCCGTCGACCGAGCCGGAGCTGACCGGAGTCCGCAACTTCCGCGACGTGGGCGGACTGCCGACCGTGGACGGGCGGCGGGTGCGGCACGGGGTGCTGTTCCGCAGCGGCCACCTGGCGCACGCCACCGAGCAGGACACCGCCTTCCTCGCCTCGCTGGGCCTGCACACCGTCTTCGACTTCCGCAACGCGGCCGACCAGAAGCTCGAAGGGCCGGACGTCGCGCTGCCCGGGGTGCGCAATGTGAACCTGCCGCTGAGCGACCCCGCCGACGGCGCCGAGTTCTGGAAGATGGTCCGCGACGGCGACCTCGACCAGCTGCGGGCGATCCTGGACGGCGGCAAGGGCGCGGACCGGATGATCGCCTCGTACCGCACGATGGTCACGGAGCGCACCGCCGAGCACTCCCAGGTGCTGCACGCGCTCGCCGAGGACAGCGTCCCGGCCCTGATGCACTGCGCGGCGGGCAAGGACCGCGCCGGTCTTTCGATAGCCGTGACGCTGCTGGCGCTGGGCGTGGAGCGGGACGCGATCGTCGCGGACTACCTGGAGTCCAACGCCCCGCACCGCCGCTACAAGGTGCGCCGCGGCGGCACCTCGCCCGCGGCCCGCGCCCCCGAGGTGATGGAGCTGCTGAGCCCGCTGTTCGACGCGCGGGCGGAGTATCTGACGGCGGCCCTGGAGACCGTCGAGGAGACCTGGGGCGGGGTCGACGCCTATCTGGAGCGGGGGCTCAGGCTCGCGCCGCCGGTCAGGGAGCGGCTGCGCGAGCGCCTGCTGGACTGAGCCTGCCCGCCGCGTGCGGGGCTCACCTCACTTGGCGCCGATCTCGAACAACAGCCAGATGAACGCGGCGAAGAGGTGTCCGACGGCGATGTAGATGATCAGCCGGACCCACAGGGCGCGCGGGAACTTCTCCTCCATGTCGCTCATGACATCTCTCCGGTGTGGGGGCCCAGGCACAGCGCGGCCGTGGGACTCTGCAGCAGGGTGTGGACGAAGAGCAGGTCGAGCCCGTCGGGGTCCTCGGCCGCGATGCGGTGCGGGGTCAGCGAGTCGAAGTGCGCGCTGTCGCCGGGCGCGAGCAGGTGGGTGCTGTCGCCCAGGCGCAGCCGCAGCCGGCCCTTGAGGACGTACAGCCACTCCTCGCCGGGGTGCACGCGTACGATGTCGCCCTGGGAGCCGTGCGGCACACGGACCCGCAGGGCCTGCATGCCGCGCCCGGGTGAGCCCGCCTGCCAGTAGGTCCAGCCGCCGGCGGGGGTGGGCTCCATGTCGCCGGAGCGGACGATGGCGTCCCGGTCCGCGGCGCTCTCGCCGAGCAGTTCGGAGACGGTCGTACCGTAGACGCGGGCGAGCGACAGGAGCATCGGCAGCGAGGGCTGGCGCTGCCCGGTCTCCAGCCGGGAGAGATGGGCGGGCGACAGCCCGGCGGCGCGGGCCGCGACCTCCAGGGTGAGGGAGGCCCGGCGGCGCAGCGCGCGCAGTTGGGGCGCCACGGCGGGCAAGGTCTCGGCCTGCCCCTCCGGTGGCCCGGACTCGGGGGTGCTCATGCCTCCATTCAGCCGCAGGATTGCCCCTGGGGCAAATTTCTTGCCTCAGGGGCAAAACCGGCGCGCGGGCAGGGCCCCGGCGGCGGCTACCGGTTGGCCACCGCCTGCTTGACCAGCGTCTTCCCGAAGTCCCACATCAGTCCGCCGCCGTGCGCGTCGTCCATCACCGCGGTGAAGGCGTCCACGAACCGGTCCACGTCCGCCTCGTCGATCACCAGCGGCGGGATCAGCTTGATCACCTCCAGGTGGTCGCCGGAGACCTGGGTGAGGATCCGGTGGCGCTGGAGCAGCGGGACGACCACCATCTGCGCGAACAGGCCCTTGCGGGCCGCCTGGAGCATGGTCCAGCGCCCGCGCAGCTTCAGCGACTTCGGCCGGCCGAACTCGATGCCGATCATCAGGCCCCGGCCGCGTACGTCGGCGAGCAGCTCGTACTTGTCGGTGAGCGCCGCCAGCCGGGACTTCAGCAGGTCGCCCACGGTCCGCACATGGGCGACGGTCTGCTCGTTCTCCATGACCGACAGCACCGCGAGGCCCGCCGCCATGGCCTGCGCGTTGGAGCCGAAGCTCGCCGAGTGCACCAGCACCCGGTCGATCGAGGAGTAGACCTTCTTGAAGATCCAGTCCCTGCCGAGGGTCGCGCTCACCGGCACATAGCCGCCGGAGAGGGCCTTGGCCACGCAGACCAGGTCCGGTTCGACACCGGCCTCGTGCTGGTAGGCGTAGAAGTCGCCGGTGCGGCCGAGGCCGGTCTGCACCTCGTCGGCGATGAGCAGGGCCTTGTGCCGGTGCAGCAGCTCCTGCGCGGCCCGCAGATAGCCGGGCGGGGTCTCGTGCACGCCCTTGCCCTGGACGGGTTCCACGATCAGGGCGGCCACGTCGCCCTTCTTCAGTTCCCGGGCGAGCGCGTCGAGGTCGCCGAGCGGGACGGCCGTGTCGGGCAGCAGCGGGGCGAAGCCGTCACGGAAGCCCTCCTCGCCGTTCACGGAGAGCGAGCCGGTGGTCAGGCCGTGGAAGGAGTGCTCGCAGTAGAGAATCCGCTGTCTGCCGGTGGCGCGGCGGGCGAACTTGAGCGCGGTCTCGACCGCCTCGGTGCCGCTGTTGCCGAAGAACACCCGGTCCAGGTGCGGACTGTGGGCGAGCAGCCGCTCCGCCAGCAGTCCGGGCAGCGGCTGGCAGTCGAAGCGGGTGAGGTCGGCGAGGCCGGCGTCCAGCACGTCGTGCAGGGCCTTGCGGACGACCGGGTGGTGCCGGCCCAGGCCCATCACACCGAACCCGGCGAGCATGTCCAGGTAGTCGTTGCCGTCGGCGTCCCAGAAGTGGGCGCCCTCGGCCCGTTCGTAGACCTTGTCGAAACCGATGGTGTGCAGCATGCGCGGCAGCTGGTGGTTCAGGTGCTTGCTGTGCAGCTCGTAGCGCTCGGCGCCGCGCTCGGCCAGGAGGGCGCCGAGGTCGAACTCCGTGGTCATTCAGTTTTCTCCTTGACTGCCATGACGGCCCCGGCCGGACCGGCGGCCTCGCCGGCCGCGGCGGGTTGCTGCGCGGGAACGGTCCGCTCCGGCCGGGTCCCGCCGCCGTCCCGGACGGCCGGGCTCGCGCCGATCCGGCCGGCGATCTCCACCGGGGTCAGCCCGATGTCGGCCAGCACCTCACCGCGTTTGGCGTGTGCGAGGAACTGCTCCGGGACACCGAACCGCCGCACCGGTACGTCCACATCGGCGTCGCCCAGGGCCAGGGCCACCGCGGAGCCGACCCCGGCGGCGCGGCTGTTGTCCTCGACCACGGCGACCAGCCGGTGCGCGGCGGCCAGCTCCGGCAGCGCCGGGTCGACGGGTTTGACCCAGCGGGGGTCGACGACCGTGCAGCCGATGCCGCGCGCCTGGAGCAGCCCGGCGGCCTGGAGGCACACCGGCGCCATCACGCCGACGGCCACCAGCAGCACGTCGGGCCGCTCCGCCCGGTGCAGGACGTCCATGCCGCCCACCCGGTCGACGGCCGGGATGTCCGGGCCCACGGACTCCTTGGGGAAGCGCACCAGCGTCGGCGCGTCGTCCACCGCGACGGCCTCGCGCAACTGGGCGCGCAACTGCCCGGCGTCGCGCGGCGCGGCGATCCTGAGACCGGGCACGACCTGGAGGATCGACATGTCCCACATGCCGTTGTGGGAGGCGCCGTCCACACCGGTGACGCCGGCACGGTCCAGGACGAAGGTGACCCCGCACCGGTGCAGCGCCACGTCCATCAGCACCTGGTCGAAGGCACGGTTGAGGAAGGTGGCGTAGACGGCGACGACCGGGTGCAGTCCGCCGGTGGCCAGGCCCGCCGCGGAGACCGCCGCGTGCTGCTCGGCGATGCCGACGTCCCAGACCCGGTCCGGGAACCGCTCGGCGAACGCGCCGAGGCCCACCGGATGCAGCATGGCCGCCGTGATGGCCACGACGTCCTCGCGCTCCTCGCCGATCCGGACGATCTCCTCGCCGAACACCGAGGTCCAGGACGGACCGCCGGACGGGGCGAGGGGCGCGCAGGTGAGCGGGTCCATCGCACCGACCGTGTGGAAGTGGTCCGCCTCGTCGGCCAGGGCGGGTTCGTAGCCGCGGCCCTTCTCGGTGAGGCAGTGCACGAGCACCGGGCCGCCGAAGCGCTTGGCGCGGCGCAGCGCCGACTCCAGGGCGCGCACGTCGTGGCCGTCGATCGGGCCGAGGTACTTCAGGCCCAGGTCCTCGAACATGCCCTGCGGTGCGAAGGCGTCCTTGAAGCCCTTCTTCGCGCCGTGCAGCGACTCGTAGAGGGTGCCGCCGACGACGGGGGTGCGCTGGAGCAGTTCCTTGCCCCAGGCGAGGAACTTCTCGTAGCCGTCGGTGGTGCGCAGGGTGGCCAGGTGGTTGGCGAGGCCGCCGATGGTGGGCGCGTAGGAGCGCTCGTTGTCGTTGACGACGATGATCAGCGGCCGGTCGCGGGCGGCGGCGATGTTGTTCAGCGCCTCCCAGGCCATGCCGCCGGTGAGCGCGCCGTCCCCGATGACGGCGACGACATGCCCCTTCTCCCCTTGCACGTCACGCGCCTTGGCGAGGCCGTCGGCCCAGCCGAGCGCGGTCGAGGCGTGGCTGTTCTCGATGATGTCGTGCTCGGACTCCTCGCGGGAGGGGTAGCCGGACAGGCCGCCCTTGCCGCGCAGCTTGGAGAAGTCCTGACGTCCCGTCAGCAGCTTGTGCACATAGCTCTGGTGGCCGGTGTCCCACAGGATCCGGTCGGCCGGCGACTCGAAGACCCGGTGCAGTGCGACGGTGAGTTCCACCACCCCCAGGTTGGGCCCGAGGTGACCGCCGGTCCTGGCGACCGCGTGCACCAGGAAGTCGCGTATCTCACCGGACAGTTCGCCGAGTTCCGCCTCGGACAGCGCCTTCAGGTCGCGTGGTCCCCGGATCGTCTCCAGAATGGTCACGCTGGGCCCCCTCTCGGTCCGTGCCGTACGTCAACTCACCGTCACCGTGGGTGTTCCGGTGGCGGCGGGGGCGTCTGCCGCGACGCCGTCTGCCTCCATCTGCTCGGCCAGCTTCATGGCCTCCTCGATCAGGGTCTCCACAATCTTCGACTCGGGCACCGTCTTGATGACCTCGCCCTTCACGAAGATCTGCCCCTTCCCGTTGCCCGACGCCACACCCAGATCCGCCTCACGCGCCTCACCAGGACCATTGACGACACAGCCCATCACCGCGACCCGCAACGGCACCTCCATGCCCGTCAGACCCGCCGTGACCTCCTCCGCCAGCTTGTACACATCCACCTGCGCCCGCCCGCACGACGGACACGACACGATCTCCAGACCCCGCTGCCTCAGATTCAGCGACTCCAGGATCTGGATACCGACCTTGACCTCCTCGGCCGGCGGCGCCGACAGCGACACCCGGATCGTGTCCCCGATCCCCTGCGACAGCAGCGCACCGAACGCCACCGCCGACTTGACCGTCCCCTGGAACGCCGGACCCGCCTCCGTCACCCCCAGATGCAGCGGATAGTCGCACTGCTGCGCCAACTGCCGGTACGCCTCGATCATCACGACCGGATCGTTGTGCTTCACCGAGATCTTGATGTCCCGGAAACCATGCTCCTCGAACAGCGACGCCTCCCACAGCGCCGACTCCACCAGCGCCTCCGGCGTCGCCTTCCCGTACTTCTGCAGCAACCGCCGGTCCAAAGACCCCGCGTTCACCCCGATCCGCACCGGCGTGCCGTGGTCCTTCGCCGCCTTCGCGATCTCCCGCACCTGATCGTCGAACTTCTTGATGTTCCCCGGATTCACCCGCACCGCCGCACACCCCGCCTCGATCGCGGCGAACACATACTTCGGCTGGAAATGAATGTCCGCGATCACCGGGATCTGCGACTTCCGCGCGATCACCGCCAGCGCATCCGCGTCATCCTGCGTCGGACACGCCACCCGCACGATCTGGCACCCCGACGCCGTCAGCTCCGCGATCTGCTGCAACGTCGCACCGATGTCCGACGTACGCGTCGTCGTCATCGACTGCACCGACACCGGGGCCCCGCCCCGACGGCCACCGGCCCGACCTGGATCTGCCGCGACACACGCCGCGCGGCGACCGGCCGGGCCGGTACCTCGGGAACGCCCAAGGAAACGGCCGTCACGGCGTCAGTTCCGGTTTCCCGAGACGGTCTCGCGCATGGCGCGCAGGGACTCCTTGAGGGAACCCATGGTGGCGAGGACGGCGGTGGGCTCGTAGCCGCAGTGCGCCATGCAGTTGGCGCAGCGCGGGTCCTTGCCGCGGCCGTACTTGTCCCAGTCGGTCTTCTCGACGAGTTCGCGGTACGTCGGGACGTAGCCGTCGCTCATCAGGTAGCAGGGGCGCTGCCAGCCGAAGAGCGAGTAGTTCGGGATCGCCCAGGCGGTGCACGGGAAGTCGACCTTGCCCTCCAGGAAGTCCAGGAAGAGCGGGGAGTGGTTGAGCCTCCAGCGCAGCCGGTTGCCGCCCGAGAACGCCTTCTTGAACAGCTCGCGGGTCTGCTCGACGCCGAGGAAGTGCTCCTGGTCGGGGGCCTTCTCGTAGGCGTAGGCGGGCGAGATCATCATCTCGTCGACCTTGAGGTCGTCGTTGAGGAAGTTGAGCACCTCGATGATGGTCTGCGGGGTGTCGGTGTTGAAGAAGGTGGAGTTGGTGGTCACCCGGAAGCCGCGCCGCTTGGCCTCCTTGATGGCGGCCACGGCCTCGTCGAACACGCCCTCCTTCGCCACCGACTCGTCGTGCCGTTCGCGCAGGCCGTCGATGTGCACGGCGAACGCGAAGTAGGGCGACGGGGTGAACTTGTCCATCTTCTTGCGCAGCAGCATGGCGTTGGTGCACAGGAAGACGTACTTGCGCTTGGCCACCAACTGGCGGACGATCTCGTCGATCTGAGGGTGCATCAGCGGCTCACCGCCGGCGATGGACACCATCGGCGCACCGGACTCCAGCACCGCGCCCACGGCCTGGGCCACGGGCATGCGCTGCTTGAGCACCCCGGCGGGGTGCTGGATCTTGCCGCAGCCCTCGCACTTCAGGTTGCAGGCGAAGAGCGGTTCCAGCTCCACGATCAGCGGGAACTTGTCCCGCTTGCGGAGCTTCTGTTCGGCCAGATATGTAGCGACCTTGATGGACTGGCGCAGCGGCATGGCCATCTGGCTCACCTCCTGGGGAGCAGCACATTACGGTGCCATTCGAAGAAAGTAGGGAGGACGGCACGGAGAACGCGGAAGGCTGATATTCCACCGCGCACCGTGCCGATGCGTACGAGTTCGTGTTCCGGAGCGTCCACGACCACCCGGACGGCCGCAACCGGGCGCTCGCCCGTACGGACGGCGCCGAGCAGCGTGGCCGCCGACTCCATGTCGACCGCGATGGCACCGGTGGCGAGCAGATCGGACCGCTCGGGACCGCGGACGACGTGGTCGGACCCGGTGACGGGCCCGGTGTGCACCCTGCGGCCGGGCAGGGTGCGGGCGAGTTCCTTGACGAGCAGTTCGGTGCCGACGCAGGCGACGGTGCCGCGCGGGTCCCGGGTCTCCTCGGCGACGACCAGGTCGCCGGGGTGCATCCCCGGGGCGAGGCCGGCGCAGAAGCCGGTGGCCAGAACGGCGGACCGGTCCCACGCCGGGTCGGCCAGGGCCCGGGTGACGGAGCGTTCCGCCGCCCGGGGTCCCATGCCGGTGCGCAGGACGGTGACCGGCCCGGCGCCGGAGCGCCGGTCCGTACCGTCCGCGGTGCGCCGCCGGCCCGCCCGCCGGGCGCCGCGGTCACCGCTGCGCAGGGCGAGGTGCTCGATGCCGAGCGCACAGGCGATCAGCAGCGGGTCCGGGGCGGGCCGGGTGCTCATCAGCTCCCCTGCGCCTCGGCGCGGGGCCGGTCGGCCCGTGCCCGGTCGGCGAAGGGTTCACCGTGCACGTACCGGCCGAGCGCGGTGAGCGGGAAGACCTGCCGGTAGAGGTGGTAGTTGATGGAGAAGTCCCAGGGGAAGCCGGTCCCGGTGAAGTACGGCTCGTCCCAGGAGCCGTCCTCCCGCTGGGTGTCGGCGAGCCAGCGCACGCCGCGTTCCACCGCCTTGGAGTCCCGCTCGCCGGCCGCGAGCAGCGCCATCAGCGCCCACGCGGTCTGCGAGGCGGTCGAGGCGCCCTTGCCGCTCCACTCCGTGGAGTCGTGGTAGGAGCGCAGGTCCTCGCCCCAGCCGCCGTCGTCGTTCTGCACCCGCTCCAGCCAGGCCACCGCGCGGCGGATCGCCGGGTGGGAGCCGGGCAGACCGGCCGCGGTCAGGGCGGGCACCACGGAGCCGGTGCCGTAGACGTAGTTGACGCCCCAGCGGCCGAACCAGGAGCCGTCCGGCTCCTGTTCGTCCAGCAGCCAGCGGATGCCGCGCCGGGTGCGCGGGTCGTGGGCCAGGCCCTCGACGGCCAGCATCTCCACGACGTGCGCGGTGACGTCGGCCGACGGCGGGTCGATGACCTCGCCGAAGTCGCAGAACGGCAGCCGGTTGGGGAAGGGGCTGGTGTTGTCGACGTCGAACGCGCCCCAGGCGCCGTTCTTCGACTGCATGCCGAGGTTCCAGCGCACCCCGCGGCCGATGGCCTTGTCGACGCGCTCCGGGTCGTGGTGGCGGACCCGGCGCAGGGCCAGGACCACCTCGGCGGTGTCGTCGATGTCGGGGTAGTTGTCGTTGTGGAACTCGAACGCCCAGCCGCCCGGGGGCAGTCCGGGCCGGCGCACCGACCAGTCGCCGGGGCGCACGATCTGTTCGCCGAGCATCCAGTCGGCGGCCTTGACCAGTTGCGGATGGTCGGCGGGCAGCCCGGCGTCGGCGAGCGCGATGGTGGCCAGACAGGTGTCCCAGACCGGGGACTGGCACGCCTCGATCATCCGGGCGCCGTCCTCGCGCCAGACCGTGAAGCGGTCCAGCGACTCCAGACCGGCGCGCATCACGGGGTGGTTGAGGTCGTAGCCCATCAGATGCAGGGCGATGACCGAGTACACGGCGGGCGGCTGGATGCCGCCCCAGCAGCCGTCGTTCTCCTGCCGTTCGATGATCCAGCGCACGGCGGAGTTCATCGCGGCCCGGCGCAGCCGCTTCGGCGCCACCTTGCGGAACATCTGCAGGCCCAGGTCCAGGCGCTGGAAGACGCCGTCCCAGCTCGCCGCGGGGGCGAGCGGCCGGGGCGGGTTGGGCCGCAGCGGATCGGTGTGCAGCTCGTCCAGCGGGAACGGCGCGGGACGCACCGGGCGCTTGGCCGAGACGATGGTGAGCGGCACGATGGTCTGCCGGGCCCAGCAGCCGAAGTCGTAGATGTTGAGCGGCATCCAGTCGGGGAAGTAGATCAGCTCCGGAGGCATCTCCGGCAGGTCCTCCCACTTCCACCAGCCGAACAGGGCGAGCCAGATCCGGGTGAACACCCGGGCGGCGGCGATGCCGCCCCGCTCGCGGATCCAGGCGGACGCCCTCGCCATGTGCGGGGCGTCGGGCGCGTCGCCGGCCAGCCGGAGGGCGACATAGGCCTCGATGGTGGTGGACAGCTCCCCCGGGCCGCCGTGGAAGGTGGCCCAGGTGCCGTCCGCGCGCTGCTCGCCGCGGATGAAGAGCGCGGCGGCGCGGGTGGTCGCCTCGTCGGCGATCCCCAGGAACTGGCGCAGGAGCAGGTCCTCGGCGTCCATCGTGACGTTGGTCTCGAGGTCGCCCTTCCACCAGCCCTCGGCGTCCTGCTGCGCGAGCAGGAAGTCGGTGGCACGCCGGGTGGCGTGTGCGGCGGCTTCTTGTACCCCGGCCGTCACGGGGGTGGTGAGTACGGTTTCGCTGGCCGCGGCAGCGCGGGACGGCAGTGTGGCCCCGGTGCTTCCGTCGGTCGTCGCTGTCATGGCTTCCCCTTCGTGCAGTCGTGCAAGTCGTGCTGCTGTGGGTCCGCCGTCGACCGGTGCCTGAAACCTTTCGGCACCGGCCGGCGACTACGCGAGGGTGGGTGCGATAGTGATCATCTCTTTCGTACGACGACGAAGTCGGCGAGCGCCGCGAACGCGGACCTGACCTGGTCGGGCATGTTCACGGAGTCGAGGGCTTCGATGGCGATGGTGTGCTGACGGCGTGCCTCCTGGGCGGTCCACTCGCGGCCGCCCGCCTCCTCGATCAGGGCGGCGCGGGCCGCGAACTCCTCCTCGGAGAAGTTCTCGAAGTCGCTGCTCTTGGCGTCGGCGGCGAGGATCTCGCCGAGCCGCTCGGAGGCTTCTCCGCCCGCCGCGAGGGCGGCCACCACCGGCAGGGACTTCTTGCGCTGGCGCAGATCGCTCCAGGTCTGCTTGCCGGTGGACTCCGGGTCGCCCCAGATGCCGAGGAGGTCGTCGACGGCCTGGAACGCCAGGCCGAGGTGGTAGCCGTACTTCTCCAGGGTGTCGGCGGTCGCGTCGTCCGCGCCGCCGAGCACCGCGCCGATGGAGCTGGCGCAGGCGAGCAGGGCGCCGGTCTTGTTGCCCTCCATCTCCAGGCACTCCTCGACGCTGACCCGGTCGCGGTGCTCGTAGGAGATGTCCTGGGCCTGGCCGTCGATCAGGGCGCGGGTGGCCGCGGTGAGGCGGCGGGCGGCGCGGCCCGCCTCGACGGTGCCCAGCTCCAGCAGCACCTCGTTGGCGAGCGCGAACAGGGCGTCGCCGACCAGGATGGCCTGGGCGGGGCCGTGCACCTTCCAGACGGTGTCGCGGTGGCGGCGCTGCTCGTCGCCGTCCATGAGGTCGTCGTGCAGCAGGGAGAAGTTGTGGACGAGCTCGACGGCGACCGCGCCGGGCACCCCGGCCTCGGGGGCGGCGCCGGTGACCTCGGCGGAGAGCACCGCGAGGGCGGGGCGCACGGCCTTGCCGCCGTCGCCGTGGGCCGGGTTGCCGGCGGCGTCGATCCAGCCGAAGTGGTAGGCGGCGACGGTGTCCATGGGAGGGGCCAGGCGGTCGACGGCCTCCCGCAGGACCGGGGTCGCCAGGGTCCGGCCGCGCTCCAGGAGCGCGGTCACGTCCACCGCGGTCTGCCGAGCGGCCGGCGAGGCCGGGGGCACAGTGGGCACAGTCTCTCCTATTGTCGCAGTGCCGGCGGTGCCGGCGGCGCCGGCAGTACCGGCTGCGGGCTGCTGGTCGACCTTCACCGGATCCCCCCTCGCTGGGCGGCGCCGGTCTCTCCCGGTTGTCGGCCGGGGCCCCGGGGGGTGTCCCCGGTGGCAGTGCGGTGGGCCGTCTCCTTCAGGGCGAACAGACGGCTGGGGCGGGGCCGGCCCAGGGCGCGCAGCGCGGCGTCCGCCGCGCCGACGCCGCTGCGGACCGCGCTCTCCATGGTCGCGGGCCAGCCGGTGGCGGTCCACGCGCCGGCCAGGTACAGGCCGGGCGCCTTGGTGCGGGCGCCGGGACGCAGCCGTCCGACGCCCGGGGTGGGAGCGAACGTGGCCGTGCGCTCGCGGGTGACGAAGAAGTCCTTCACCTCGGCGCCGCGCGAGCGCGGCAGCAGCCGGCGCAGCTCGGGCAGGTAGCGCTCGCGCAGCTCGGCCACCGGGGCGTCGATCTCGTCCTGCGCCACCGACTGGGACAGCGCCAGGTACTGGCCCTGCTTCAGGCCGGAGGCGTCGGTGCGGTCGAAGACCCACTGCACGGGGGTGCCGAGGGCGGCGACGAAGGGCCGGCCGAGGACCTTGCGGTCGTAGACGACGTGGACGTTGAGGATGGGCGCGGTGCCGATGTCCAGGAGCCGTTCCGGGGCGTCCAGGGCGCCCGGCGGCAGCAGTTCGTACGCCTCGCGCTGGGGTACGGCGAGGACGACCGTGTCGGCTTCCAGGGTCTCGCCGGGAACCTGGACGCTCCAGCGGCCGTTCTCGTGGGGGGAGACGGAGGTGACGCGTGTACGGACCTCGGTACGGACGCCCGCGGAGTCGAGCGCCCTGCGGGCCAGGCGGTCGTGCAGTTCGCCCAGCGGGACGCGGGCCCAGCCGATGTCGGCCGCGCCCGGGTCGGACAGCAGACCGGTCTTGAACACCATCGCGGCCAGCCCCAGTGAGGCGTCGGAGGCGACCGCGTTGAGGGTGGCGACCCCCACGAGGTCCCACAGTGCCTCGACGGCGCGGGGCGACTGGCCGCGCGCGGCCAGCCAGCTGCCGAAGTCCTGGCTGTCCAGCGCGGGATCGGTGGGGTCCAGCGCCTTGAGGGCGAGCGCGGCGCGGCCGACCCTGGCGCGCTCGGCGAGCGAGAGATGCGGATAGGTGGCCAGGCTGCGCCCGAGGTGCAGGGGTACGGGCAGCGGGTCGCGGCGCAGCCTGCCGAGCCGACGTCCCTCGGGTCTGGCGGCGTCCAGGACGGGCACGTCGAGCCGGTCCTGGAGCGGGGCCAGCGCGGCGCCCTCGATCCGGTCGAGGAACCAGCGGTAGGCGGTGCAGCAGCGCAGGTAGACGTGCTGGCCGTTGTCGACGGTGAGGTCACCGCGCCGGAAGGAGAAGGCGAGGCCGCCCAGACGCGGTCTGCTCTCCAGCAGCGTCACGCGCACCCCGGCGTCGGCGAGGGCGAGCGCGGAGGTCAGGCCGGCGAGGCCGCCGCCGACGACGACGGCGTGCCGTCCGGGCGCCGCCGCCGTCCGGTCGCCGTCCGGTCGCGTCCCGTCGGTCATCGTGCGCCCTCCCCTGTACGTCCGCCGCGGTGGGCGCGTGCTCCCCGGCCGGCCGTCGCCGTCAGTGACGCCGTCGGGCACCCGAAGGTTGCCCGCCGTCGCGGGCCCGCGTGCCGCCCTGTGGTCGAGGTGCCCATCAGGCACGCCTCCTGACGGTCTGCCGGGTGACGTGCCGGGTGTCCAGGCCGGACAGTCCGCGCACGGCGACGTACGCCTTCTCGCGGCCGGGCAGGGAGACCCGGCCGCGCAGCACGGCCTCGGGTTCGCGGGCGATGCGGTCGAGGAGCCGGCGGTAGATCCCGGCCATGGCGGCGACACAGGCGCCGCTGCGCCGGTCCAGCATGGGCAGCAGCTGGTAGCCCTCGGCGAACAGGGCGCGGGCGCGCCGCACTTCGAAGTGGACCAGGCCGGCGAAGTCGGAGCCCTCCGGCGGGGTGGAGCCGCGGAAACCGGCCGAGCAGCCGAACTTGGCCAGGTCGTCGGCGGGCAGGTAGGTGCGGCCGCCCTCGGCGTCCTCGCGGACGTCGCGCAGGATGTTGGTCAGTTGCAGCGCCAGACCCAGCGTGTCGGCGTACTCGGGGGCGCGCTCGGCGCCGCGCGCGCCGGGCTCGGTGCCGAACACGCCGAGCGAGAGCCGTCCGATGGCCCCGGCCACGCACCGGCAGTAGACCTTCAGGTCGTCCCAGGTCTCGTACGTCTCGCCGCGCACGTCGGCGAGGACTCCGTCGATGAGTTCGTCCAGGCCGCCCAGCGGGATCGGGAAGGTGCGGGCGGCGTGGGCGAGCGCCACGGCGACGGGGTCGGTGTCGTCGTCCTCGACGCCGCCCTCGCGGATCCGGTCGAGCAGGGCCCGGGTGTCCTGCAGCCGGACGGCCTTGACGTCGTCCGCCAGCGCCCCGTCGCCGATGTCGTCGACCCGCCGCGAGAACGCGTACAGCGCCGACATCGCGCGGCGCTTGGGCGCCGGCAGGAGTCTGATGCCGTAGGCGAAGTTACGGGCCTGCTGTCCGGTGACGGCCTCGCAGTAGCTGTAGGCGGCGAGTACCGGTGCGGACGCGTGCTGTTCCGACTCCACGGACCGGATCACCCCTCTCCTCGCAGAGTCACGCCCACCTCGCGCAGCAACTGGACCTTGCCGGGCTTGGGCGGGCCGGGAAGTACGTCGTATTCGGCGGCGGCGATCGCGCGGACCGCCGCCCTCCCTCCCGCCACGAACCCCGCGAGCAGCAGCTTGAGTCTGCCGTGGACGCTACCCACCAGGGGGGCGCCTTCATTCAGGAGTTCACGGGCGCGTTCGGCTTCGTACGCGACCAGCGCGCGCACCGATGCGCCCGCGGTGGGTGTGGCGAGGTCCGCCTCCTGGACGTGGAAGCGCTTCATGTCCGAGGCGGGCAGGTAGATGCGGTCGCGGGCGAGGTCCTCGGCGACGTCCTGGAGGTGCTCGACGATCTGGAGGGCGGTGCAGATCGCGTCGGAGCGGCGGATCCGCTCGGGGGTGGAGGTGCCGGTGACGGCGAGGACGAGGCGGCCGACGGGGTTGGCGGACAGCTCGCAGTAGGCGAGCAGGTCGTCGTAGGTCTCGTAGCGGGCGACGAGCTGGTCCTGCCGGTTGGCGGCGATCAGGCCGAGGAAGGGCTCGGGGGTCAGCGCGCAGCGGCGGACCGTGTGCTGGAGGCGGCGCAGCAGGGGGTGGCGCGGGGTGCCGTCGAAGACCCGGCGCAGGTCGGCCTCGAAGGCGTCGAGGAGGGCGAGGCGGTCCTCGGCCTGCTCGGGCGTCGCGCCGAGCAGCCGGGCGTCGGCGCCGCCGGGGGCGAGGTCGCCGTCGCCGATGTCGTCGACCAGACGGGCGAAGCCGTAGACGGCCATGAGGTCGGTGCGCCAGGCGCGGGGCAGGAAGAACGGGGCCACGGGGAAGTTCTCGCCCGCGGCCTTGTCGAGGGTGGCGCGTTCCGGATCGGGCGCCTCATTCCTCCGCGTCATCGTCCGCTGCCCGGCACGGGGACGGCACATGCTCCGTTGAGCAGGGGAGTTTCCGTAGCCATTGCCGTCACATCTCCCGTTCTACACTGCCGACCCAAGACACACTATTTCGGACACGCCGCCCGGCCCTTCGCGGGAGCGGCCCGGCGGAGGGTGTCGCGCATTATCTCCCCACTTGCCGCTTTCCGGGACCGGTACAGCTTACGTTGTACAACGCCGGGGGTCGCAGGGGGGGTGTCCCGCAGATCACAACAACACACCGATCGCGTTCAAGATTCCTAAGAACCGCGCGAGTTGACGTTTCCTTTACGGACGCGCAGCCCACCGCGACTTTCCGCCGAGGCCCTCTTCGGACAGTTCACCAGCGAGGTTTTCAGCCACGGCCGTACCTTTCCTCCGCCTTCCAGAAGTAGACGAATCCACCGGAGAAGAAGATCACGGCCCACACCAGGGCAAGCGTCCAGACGTGCGGCGGAAGGTGCGAGGCGCCGTAGCCGTCGATCAGCGCGAAGCGCATCAGGTCCATGTAGACGGCGGCCGGATTGCTCTGCATCAGCCGGATGAACCACTCCGGCCGGCCCTTGAGCATGCCGTCGATGGAGAACATCACGCCCGAGGCGTACATCCAGGTGCGCAGGAGGAACGGCATCAGCTGGGCCAGGTCCGGGGTCCCGGCGCCCATCCGGGCCACGATCAGCGACAGGCCCGTGTTGAACAGGAACTGGAGCAGCAGGACCGGGACGACCAGCAGCCACGAGGGCGCCGGCAGGCTGCCGGCGGCCATCACCACGGCGAACAGCACGATCATCGAGAACAGCAGCTGCTGGAGCTGCTGGAGCGCGAACGAGACCGGCAGCGCGGCCCGCGGGAAGTGCAGGGCGCGCACCAGGCCGAGGTTGCCGGAGATGGCGCGCACCCCCGCGATGACGGAGCTCTGCGTGAAGGTGAAGACGAAGACACCGGTGACCAGGAAGGGCAGATACGTGCCGTTCGGCAGCCCCCGGTCGGTGCGCAGGAGCATCCCGAAGACGAAGTAGTACACGGCCGCGTTCAGCAGCGGGGTGGCCACCTGCCAGAGCTGGCCGAGCCCGGCCTGGCTGTACTGGGCGGTCAGCTTCGCCCGGGAGAAGGCCAGGACGAAGTGGCGCCTGCTCCACAGCCGGCGCGCGTACTCCAGGAGCGGGGGCCGGGCACCGCTGACGGTCAGCCCGTACTCGGCGGCGAGCCGTGCCGCCGGAAGGTTCTCCCGGGCCGGCGGCACCGCGCCGGTGCCGGTGCCGTCGTCCCGCGCGGTCTCACTCACCGGACTCGTCCTTCGTCCTCGGATGCCGGCCGGCACGGAGTGCCGCGAGGGCACACCGCACCGGCCGGCACGGCCGACGCTCCCGAAGAACGAGCTTGTCAGATGACGGGCGGCCGCCCCAGCCGGGTGAGCCGCCAGACGGTACGCCAGCGCATGGGCCGGCGCGGACCGCAGGGGGTGGTCCAGCCCTCCTTGAAGCCGGTGAACCAGGACTTCAGGGCCGGGCGCGAGGGGCGGCGGGCCAGCGTGAGGACCATCCAGACGCCCAGGTAGACCGGGATCAGCGGGGCCGGGAGGTTGCGGCGGGCCAGCCAGACCCGGTTGCGGGCGACCATGCGGTGGTAGACCGCGTGCCGCGAGGGCGCGGTCGTGGGGTGGAACAGCACCATGTCGGACCGGTAGTCGATCATCCAGCCCGCGTCCAGGGCCCGCCAGGCCAGGTCGGTCTCCTCATGGGCGTAGAAGAACTCGTCCGGCAGGCCGCCGACCTCGGCGAGGACCTTGGTGCGGACCGCGTTGGCGCCACCGAGGAAGGTGGTGACCCGGGAGGAGCGCATCGGGTCGGAGGCCCGCAGCCGGGGCACGTGGCGGCGCTGGGTGACCCCGGTGTCGGGGTCGGCGATGCGGAAGCTGATGATGCCCAGCTTCCCGTCGTCCGCGAAGGCGCGGCGGCACAGCTCGGCGGTGTCCTGGCGGGCGAGCAGGCCGTCGTCGTCGAGGAAGAGCAGGATGTCGACGTCGGTGCCGCCGGGGCCGAATGCCTCGATGCCCACGTTGCGTCCGCCGGGGATGCCGAGGTTCTCGGGCAGCTCGACGGTGCGTACGCCCTCGGGGACGTCCGGGACGGGCGAGCCGTTGCCGACGACGACGACCTCGACCGGGTCGCCGTCCTGCTTGGCCACGGAGTCGAGCAGCGCGCGCAGCTCGTCGGGGCGGTTGCCCATGGTGATGACGACGGCCCCGACCTTCGCCGGTGTGGCCGCGCCGGTCACCGCAGCCTGCTGGAGACGAGGACCGACACCAGGTGCAGCAGAGTCTGCAGGACCGCGATGCCGGCCAGGACGGCGGTGCCGAGGCGGGTGAAGAACAGGTCGCCCCGTATCTGGTCGACGACGGCGAGGACCAGGATCAGCAGCGAGGCCTCGATGCCGAGGATCAGCCGGTGGAACTTGAGCGCGGCGGCGGCGCGGCGGGCCAGCGCCATCCCGGAGGAGCGCGGTTCGGCGGCGCTCTCCTTGACCGGGGGCAGCCCGCCCTGGTGCCGGGCCACGCCGACCAGGTCGGTCTCGGCCTTGATCAGGATCGCGCCGAGCGCGGCCAGGGTGCCCAGGAAGGCCCACAGCCAGTCGATGCGCCCGCTGCCGAACAGGTCGGCGGCGCGCAGGCCGAGGCCGACCAGGACGGCGGCGTCGGTCAGATAGGCGCCGACCCGGTCCAGGTAGACCCCGCCGAGCGAGAACTGCTGCTTCCAGCGGGCGACCTCGCCGTCGACGCAGTCCAGCAGCAGATAGAGCTGGACCGCGACGACACCGAGCACGGCGCCCCAGATCCCCGGCACCAGCAGGGCCGGGGCGGCGAGCACTCCGCACACCGTCATCAGGTACGTGAGCTGGTTGGGCGTGACCTTGGTGTTCACCAGGTAGCGGTCGACCCGCAGGGACACCTCGCGCATGTAGAGGCGTCCCATCCAGTGCTCACCGCTGCGCCGGTCCTTGACCCCCGCGGGGTGCACGACCGGCCTGAGTTCAGCTACCGATGGCCTTGACATAGTCGGCGTAGGCGTCCTTGATCTGTTCGGTCTTGAGGTCGAGGTGTTCGAGGATCGTGTAGCGGCCGGGCCGGGTCTCCGGGGCGAACTCCACGGCGCGGACGAACTCGTCCACCGTGAAGCCGATGTCCTGCGGCAGCACCGGCAGGCCGTGCCGGCGCAGCACCTGCGCCATCAGGACCGCCTCCTCCCGCGCGCCGCGCAGGTGCATCGCGAAGGCCGCGCCCAGTCCGCACTGCTCGCCGTGGCTGGCGGCGCGGCGGGGGTAGAGCAGGTCGAAGGCGTGGTTGATCTCGTGGCAGGAGCCGGAGGCGGGGCGCGAGTCGCCCGAGACGGCCATGGCGATGCCGGTGAGGACCAGGGCCTCGGCCAGCACCTGGAGGAAGCCGCTGTCCTCGATGCCGCCCGGGTGCCGCAGCACCGCCTCGCCCGCCTGCCGGGCCATGGCGGCGGCCAGGCCGTCGATCTTCTCGCCGTTCACGCGGTGGGCGAGCTCCCAGTCCGCGATCGCGTTGATGTTCGAGACGGCGTCGCCGATGCCCGAGCGGACGAAGCGGGCCGGGGCCGCGCGGATGACGTCCAGGTCGATGACGACGGCGATCGGGTTGGGCACGCCGTAGGAGCCGCGGCCCGCGTCGTTGTCCAGGGTGGCGACCGGGGAGCACAGGCCGTCGTGCGCGAGGTTGGTCGGCACGGCGACCAGCGGAAGGCCGACGCGCGCGGCGGCGAACTTGGCGCAGTCGATGATCTTGCCGCCGCCCAGGCCCACCACGGCGTCGTAGTGGCCGCTCTTCATCTCGCCGGCCAGCCGGATCGCGTCGTCCAGGCTGCCGCCGCCGACCTCGTACCAGGTGGCACCGGGCAGGGTCGGGGCGATCCGCTCGCGCAGCCGGGCGCCGGAGCCGCCGCTGACGGCGACGGCGAGCCGCCCGGAGTGCGAGATGCGTTCGTCGGCGAGGACACCGGCCAGGTCGTCGAGGGCGCCGGGCCGGATGTCCACCGCGACCGGCGAGGGGATCAGCCGGGTCAGTAGCGGCACGCGATCTCCCGTCCCCGGGCGAGGTCGTCGTGGTTGTCGATCTCGACCCAGTCGACCTCGCCGATGGGCGCCACGTCGATCCGGAAGCCGCGGTCGACCAGCTCCTGGTAGCCGTCCTCGTAGTACAGCTGCGGGTCGCGCTCGAAGGTGGTCCTCAGCGCGTCGGCCAGGTCGGCGGCGGCCTCGCCCTCGATGAGGGTGACGCCGATGTACTCGCCGGTGGCCTCGGCCGGGTCCATCAGCTTGGTGATCCGGCGCACCCCGGTGGACGGGTCGGCGACGACCTTCATCTCCTCGTCGGCCAGCGTCTTGACGGTGTCCAGGGCGAGGATGATCCGCTTGCCGTCGCCGCGGGCCGCGAGCAGGGTCTTCTCGACGGAGACGGGGTGGACGGTGTCGCCGTTGGCGAGGATCACGCCGTCCCTGAGGGCGTCACGGCCGCACCACAGGGAGTAGGCGTTGTTCCACTCCTCGGCCTTGTCGTTGTCGATGAGGGTGAGCTTCAGGCCGTACTTCCGCTCCAGGGCCGCCTTGCGCTCGTGGACGGCCTCCTTGCGGTAGCCGACGATGATCCCGGCCTCGGTCAGACCGATCTCGGCGAAGTTGGCGAGGGTGAGGTCGAGGACGGTGAGCCCGTCGGAGCCGTCCTCTATGCCCGCGGGCCCGACCGGCACCAGCGCCTTGGGCAGGGTGTCGGTGTAGGGGCGCAGACGCCGTCCGGCGCCGGCCGCCAGCACGAGGCCGATCATGCGGGTTCTCCTTCATCGTGTACGGCGGGCGCACCGTCCTTGTGGGCGGTGACCCAGAAGCGGATGCTCTCGGCGAGCACCACCACGGCGACGAGCACGGCGACGGCCGTGAGCGCGGCCTTGAACTGCGCGGCGGTGAGCAGCGCCGCCAGTACGGCGACGAGCAGGGTCCGCCCCTCCTGTCCCCCGACGGCGCGCACCAGGCGGCGCGGCGGCGCTCCGGCGTCGCCGCGGATGCGGTACACCGTGTCGTAGTGATGGTAGGCGACGGCCGCCACCAGCCCGAACGCCGCCGGAAGGGCTCCGCGCGCATCGGCGCGGGCGGCCAGGGCCAGCACGGTGCCGTACTCGGCGGCGCGGAAGAACGGCGGGACCAGCCAGTCGAGGGCGCCCTTGAGGGGGCGGGCGACGGCGAGCGCCGAGGTGAGGACGTAGCAGAGCGCGCCGGCGACCGGCCAGGGGCCGCCGAAGTCGGTGAGGGCCGCGGTGGCGACGACGGCGAGGCCGCCGACGAGGGCCACGGCGGGCGCGGCGATGCCGGGCAGCCGGCGGGCGGGCCGGGCGAAGAGGCGGGCCAGGCCCTCGGTGAGCGGGCCGCTGTCGGCGAGGTCGGCCAGCGCCTGCGCGGCACGGTCGGTGCGGGTGGCCCGGCGGGTCACCGAGCGCAGCAGACGGCCGGCGGTGGTGTACGCGGCGGCGAAGGCGCAGCCGACGAGCAGCGCGTACAGGGTGATGCGGGGGGTGGTCGCGGCGGTGAGCACCGCGATCATGGCCCAGCGTTCGCCGATGGGCAGCACGATCATCCGGCGCAGCCACACCGTCCAGCCGACGCTGTCGAGCCGGTCGGAGAGGGCGGCGGTGGGGCTGGTGTTGGCGGTGGCGTCGTGGTTCGCCTCGTTGAAGGAGAAGTCGACGACGTGCCGGCAGGTCTGGAGCACCATCGCGCCCAGGGCGAGCGCCCACACGTCGTCGCCGCCGCGGGCCGCGCCGAGGGCGAGCCCGGCGTAGTAGGCGTACTCCTTGGCCCGGTCGAAGGTGGCGTCGAGCCAGGCGCCGAGGGTGGAGTACTGGAGCGAGTAGCGGGCGAGCTGGCCGTCGGTGCAGTCCAGGACGAACGAGGCGATCAGGAGCACGCCGGCGGCGACGAAGCCGCCGCGGGTGCCGGTGGCGGCGCAGCCGGCCGCTATGAGCGCGGTGAGCAGCGAGGCGGTGGTGACCTGATTGGGCGTCAGGCCGCGGCGGGCGCACCAGCGGGCGAGGTAGCGCGAGTACGGGCTGATGAAGAACGTGGTGAAGAAGCCGTCGCGGGCCTTGACGGCCGACTTCAGACGGACGGCCTCGTCGTCGACGGCGGCGACGGCCTGCCGTGCCTCGTTGCGGGCCTGCGGGTCGGCGGGGACGACGGCGACGAGGCGGCCGAGCTCGGGGTGGTGCACGGCGGCGCCGTCGGCGTGCAGGGCGGTGACGGCACGGTCGGCGACGCTGTCCACGGCGAGCGCGGTGCCGCCGCCGGGGGTGACCTCCCGGGCCAGCGCGCGGGTCAGGGCCGGCCGGGCGGCGGGCTGGGCGGTGACGGCGCCGGGGACGGCGGCCAGCGGGAAGCGGGGGTCGGTCAGTCCCAGGCGCAGGGCGTGGGTGTGGCCGACGAAGCGGGCGTCCACGACGGCGACGCGTTCCCCGCCGGGCACCCGGGCGAGGAGTGTCTCGGCGTCACCGGCGTCGGCGGCGTGCCGCACGTCGAAGCCGAGGGACCGCAGATCGGCCTCGATCGACGATCCGGGGACCGGCTGACCGGTGAGGATGGCGGTCGACAACCGAACTCACTCCCTGGTGCCGGCGCGCGCCGGTCATGTGCATGGTGGAGGGGTGCCGCTCGCCGCAGGGCGGCCGGGCGGCATGTCGGCAGAGGCTATCGGATGCCGGGAAGCCCGCGTCCACCGCCCGCTCGGGGGCCGATCGACGTCATCTGCCGCAGCCTGCGCCGCGATCATCATGGGTGATCCGGGGGCGGGTCACAAACTCCGCGCCGGATCCGGGCGTTCGCCCCGTCGGCGCGGAGTGCGGCGCGGACGGCGGCGCGCGGGCCGCGCGCCGGGGCGCCGCCCCGCCGAAACGTTCTGACCTGCGGATCGTTTACGCAGGTCAGGGCACATGACAACGGTGTTCAGTGCCGCGTTGCCCCATACCCCCCGCCCGTAGTTCACTGTGGTTCCTGGCGGATATCCGGGACGGAACTCAGGAGGGTGGAGAGGCTATGGGGGCCGGTCACGACCACGGGCACACGCACGGCGCCGCCGGTACGGCGGCGGCCGCCCACCGCGGCACGCTGCGCGTCGCGCTGTCGATCACGCTCGCCGTCATGGTGGTGGAGATCGTCGGCGGGGTGCTCGCGGACTCGCTCGCGCTGGTCGCGGACGCCGCGCACATGGCGACGGACGCCCTGGGCCTGGGCATGGCGCTGCTCGCCATCCACTTCGCGAACCGGCCGGCGGGCGGCAACCGCACCTTCGGCTACGCCCGCGCCGAGATCCTCGCCGCGCTGGCCAACTGCCTGCTGCTGCTCGGCGTCGGCGGCTACGTCCTGTACGAGGCGGTGCAGCGGTTCATGACGCCCGCCGAGACGCACGGCGGGCTGATGATCGTGTTCGGTCTGATCGGCCTGGTGGCGAACTCGGTGTCGCTGACGCTGCTGATGCGGGGCCAGCAGGAGAGCCTGAACGTGCGGGGCGCCTTCCTGGAGGTGGCCGCGGACGCGCTCGGCTCGCTGGCCGTCATGATCTCGGCCGCGGTCATCCTGCTCACCGGCTGGCAGGCCGCCGACCCGGTCGCCTCGCTCGCCATCGGCCTGCTGATCGTGCCGCGCACGGTCAAGCTGCTGCGCGAGACCCTGGACGTCCTGCTGGAGGCCGCCCCGAAGAACGTGGACATGGACGAGGTGCGCGCGCACATCCTGGCCCTGGACGGCGTCGAGGACGTCCATGATCTGCACGCCTGGACGATCACCTCCGGCCTTCCGGTACTGTCCGCGCACGTGGTGGTCAGTTCCGAGGTGCTGAGCGCCATCGGTCACGAAAAGCTGTTGCACGAGTTGCAGGGCTGCCTCGGCCACCACTTCGACGTGGAGCACTGCACCTTCCAGCTGGAGCCCGGCGGGCACGCCGAGCACGAGGCGCGGCTGTGCCACTGAGCGCCGTCCCGGGCGCCGGTCCGCCGGGGGACCCGGACGGTTCCGCCGGTGTCCGGCAGGGCACGATCAGTAACCGGGCCCTCGTGCGCTGAGCGTCCGTGTCCGGTCGTGTCCACACCCGGGCGCGGGACATGCGGGTACGCCGGGAAGTGCCGGGAGTGCCGGTTTCGTGCGGCAGACTTGGGGCTCGAGGACCGATGCGAAGGATGGGTATGCCGATCACACCTGCCACCGCGACGCACAGCTCGTCGAACGGCACCGCGGACGCGATCTTGCTGGAACTCGTCGACGAGGACGGCGTGACGATCGGCACCGCGGAGAAGCTCGCCGCGCACCAGCCGCCGGGGCAGTTGCACCGCGCCTTCTCCGTGTTCCTCTTCGACGAGCAGGGCCGGCTGCTGCTCCAGCAGCGGGCGCTGGGCAAGTACCACTCCCCCGGCGTGTGGTCCAACACCTGCTGCGGTCATCCGTACCCCGGCGAGTCGCCGTTCGCGGCGGCGGCCCGGCGGACCTACGAGGAGCTGGGGGTCTCGCCGACGCTGCTCGCGGAGGCGGGCACCGTCCGCTACAACCACCCGGACCCGGCGTCGGGCCTGGTGGAGCAGGAGTTCAACCACCTGTTCGTCGGCCTGGTGCAGTCGGCGCTGCGGCCCGATCCGGAGGAGGTCGGCGCGACCGCGTTCGTCTCCCCGGCGGAGCTGGCCGAGCGGCACGCGCGCGACCCGTTCTCCGCGTGGTTCATGACGGTGCTGGACGCGGTCCGTCCGGCGGTCCGGGAGCTGACCGGCCCGGCGGGCTGGTGAGGCCGTAGGGCCCGGCCCGCCGGGGCCACGGCGGCTACGACGGCTACGGGGCCCACGGCGGTCACGACGGCTACGACGGCTACGACGGCTACGACGGCTACGACGGCTACGACGGCTACGACGCGGGGGTGAGCGGCAGGGCGGCCCAGATCACCTTGCCGCCGCTCGCCGTGTGCTGGACGTCGCAGACCCCGCCGGCCTCCCGGGCGATCTCGCGCACCAGCAGCAGTCCGCGCCCGCCGGTGCGGCCGTGGTCGGCCTCCAGCGCGGTCGGCCGGTAGGGGTGGCCGTCCTCCACGGAGACCCGCAGCCACTCGGCGCCGACGGCCACCTCCACGGCGAGCACCGGCGACACCACCGCCGCGTGCCGGACCGCGTTCGTGACCAGCTCGGACACGATCAGCAGCAGTCCGTGCACCAGGTCGTCGGAGACCGGCACCCGCTGGCGCAGCAGCAGGTCGCGCACGGCGTGCCGGGCCTGCGGGACGGAGGCGTCGACGGCGGGCGCGGTGAAGCGCCAGACTCCCTCGTACGGCAGCGGGTGCGGCGGTGCTCCGGTCGGCGGGGCCCCCGTGCCGCCTGCCGGGCGCGGTCCGTTCCCGCGCCCCTGGTCGTCCATCGTCCGGTCGCCGCCCTCGCGCTCGATTGTCACCACACGTCGAGTGTTGGTAACGCGGCGCTCATCCCCAAGGACTGACGCAAGTCGGCCGGTATCCGGCGCGTCCCGATCGTTCCTGGCTGTTCCGGCCCCTCAGAGAAACGGTTCTGCTCAGTCGGTGCCGCGTTTGCGAACTCTTCGGTTTGTACGGATCGCGCGGGCGGCACCGCCCCGGGAGCGCGGTCGCACCCGTCCCGTTCGCACACCCGCTCGCACCGATAGCATCCGGGCCATGGAGCCGCAGCTGCTGCACGACGTCACCGACGCGGTCGCCACCGTCGTCGTCCACCACCCGGCCAAGCGCAACGCCATGACCGCCGCGATGTGGCGCGCGCTGCCACCGCTCCTGGACCGCCTGGCCGCCGATCCGGGCGTACGGGTCCTGGTGCTGACCGGCGCGGACGGGACGTTCTGCGCCGGGGCGGACATCTCCACGCTCCGGCGCTCGCCCGAGGAGGCGCAAACGCTGGCGGTGGCGGCCGAGGAAGCGCTCGCCGCCTTCCCCAAGCCGACCCTGGCGGCGGTGCGCGGGCACTGCGTCGGCGGCGGCGCCCAGCTCGCGGCCGCCTGCGATCTGCGGTTCGCCGAGGAGGGCGCGCTGTTCGGGGTGACCCCGGCGAAGCTCGGCATCGTCTACCCCGCCTCCGCGACCCGGCGGCTGGTGTCCCTGGTGGGCCCGGCCACCACCAAGTACCTGCTCTTCTCCGGCGAGTTGATCGACGCGCAGCGGGCGCTGCGCACCGGTCTCGTCGACGAGGTGCTGCCCGGGGGCGGACTCGGCAAGCGGGTCGCGGAGTTCACCGGGGTGCTGGCCGCGCGCTCGCAGCTGACGCAGGCGGCGGCCAAGGAGTTCGCGGACGGCCGCACCGGCCGGGACGCCCACTGGAGCGCCGAGGCACGCGGCAGCGGCGACACCGCCGAGGGGGTCGCCGCCTTCCTGGAGCGCAGGACACCGCGCTTCACCTGGAGCGCCGGGTAGGGCTCCGGATCAGCGCGCGCGTCCGGCGCCGCGGAACTCCTCCACCAGATGGGCGGGCGCCTTCTGCGGGGACCCGGCGTCGTAGGGCGGCTGCGGGTCGTACTCGATCAGGAGCTGGACGGCCTGCGCCCGCTCGTCGCCCGCGATCCGGCCGAACAGGGTCAGGCCCATGTCGATGCCGGCCGAGACACCGGCGGCGGTGACGTACTTGCCGTCGGTCACCACCCGCTCGCCGGTGGGCTCGGCGCCGAAGGTCCCCAGGTGGTCGAGGGCCAGCCAGTGCGAGGTGGCGCGCCGGCCGCGCAGCAGTCCGGCGGCGCCCAGCAGCAGGGAGCCGGTGCACACCGAGGTGGTCCAGGTGGTGGTCGCGTCGGCGGCGCGCAGCCAGTCGAGGAGCACCGGATTGTCCATCTGGGTCCGCTGCCCGGGGCCGCCCGGCACGACCACGATGTCGGGGGACGGTACGTCGGCCAGGGTGCGGTCGGCGCTCAGGGCGAGGTTGTCGGTGTCGGCACGCACGGGCCCGGTCCGCTCGGCGACGAAGACGGTGTCCGCCCCGGGCAGCCGGCCCAGCGTCTCGTAGGGGCCCACGGCGTCCAGGGCGGTGAAGTGGTCGTAGAGGACGATGGCGATCTGCATGGTGTTCCCTCCGGTGGGGGCGTGTGATGGGCGCGGGGCGCGTGCTGCGTGGTGTGCCGTGCGCAGGTGGTACGCGGGTCGCGGCGGTCAGGCGGTGCGCGCGGCGGTCAGGCGGTCGGGGCGGGGCGGAAGCGGCGGCGGTACTCCGCCGGGGCGGCGCCCAGAGTGCGGACGAAGGCGCGCCGCATGGCCTCGGGGGTGCCGTAACCGCTGGCCCGGGAGATCTCCTCGACGCCGTCGGCGGTGTCCTCCAGCAGCCGCCGGGCGTGTTCCAGGCGGACCCGGTCGACGTACCGGCCGGGTGTCATGCCCGTCTCGGCGCGGAAGGCGCGGGCGAAGTGGCGCGGCGAGAGGGCGGCGCGGGCGGCCAGCGCGTCCACGCCCAGGTCGCCGGCCGGGTGCTCGGTGATCCACTGCTGGAGGTCCCGGAGCGGGTCGCGGTGCGCCGTCTGGGCGGTGAGCTGGGCGCTGAACTGGGCCTGGTTGCCCGGTCTGCGCAGGAACACCACCAGATGGCGGGCGACGCGGAGCGCGGTGTCCCGGCCCAGGTCCTCCTCGACGAGCGCGAGCGCCAGGTCGATCCCCGCGGTGACCCCGGCCGAGGTCGACACCGTGCCGTCCCGTACGAAGATCGGGTCGGCCTCGACCCGCACCGCCGGATGGTCGCGGGCCAGGGTGGCGCAGTACGCCCAGTGGGTGGTGCACCGGCGGCCGTCCAGCAGCCCCGCTCGGGCCAGCAGGATCGCGCCGGTGCACACCGAGACCAGCCGGGCCGCGCGCGGCCCCTGTCCGCGCACCCAGTCGACCAGGCGCGGATCGGGCCTGCGGGTGCCCTCGCCGCCGGGCAGGACCAGGGTGTGCGGCACGGACGCCTCGTCGAGCGAGGAGTCCGGTACGACGTTCAGACCGCTGGAGGTGCGTACAGGTGCGCCGTCCAGGGAGGCCGTGCGCACCCGGTAGCTGCCGGGTGTCTGCTTCTCGGCACCGGCGAAGACCTCCAGGGGGCCGGTGACGTCCAGGCTCTGCACGCCGTCGAAGAGGACGAAGAGAACGGTTCGCTGCGCCATGGTCCCGATTCTCGGCGGCCCCGCCGACGGCCGCAACGACGGATTCCCCACCTTTTCTGCCATGCGTCCGGTGGACGCCCGCCGGGGCGCGCGCAGCGCGTGCGGCGCGGTCCGGGCGCGCGACGCGCCCCGCCGGACACCGCCCTGTCCCCCGCTTGTCGGTGCCGCCTGCCACAATTGCCGCGCAACCCGAAGTGGAGAAGGCGGTACGGGAACGTGACGACACCCCTCACAGGGTCCATCGAAGGCAGGATCGCCGAGGAGCTCGGCGTACGGGAGCGGCAGGTCAAGGCCGCCGTGGAGCTGCTCGACGGCGGTTCGACGGTGCCCTTCATCGCCCGCTACCGCAAGGAGGCCACCGAGACGCTCGACGACGCGCAGCTGCGCACGATCGAGGAGCGGCTGCGCTATCTGCGGGAGTTGGAGGACCGGCGGGCCGCGATCCTGGAGTCGGTGCGCGAGCAGGGCAGGCTCACCGACGAGCTGGAGGCGCGGATCCGCGGCGCCGAGACCAAGGCGCGGCTGGAGGACATCTACCTGCCGTTCAAGCCGAAGCGGCGCACCAAGGCGCAGATCGCGCGCGAGGCGGGCCTCGAACCGCTGGCGGACGGCCTGCTCGGCGACCCGGGTGTCGAGCCGTCGGCCGCGGCGGCGGCGTTCGTTGACGCGGACAAGGGCGTCGCCGATCCGCAGGCCGCCCTGGACGGCGCCCGCGCGATCCTCGCCGAGCGGTTCTCCGAGGACGCCGACCTGATCGGCGAGCTGCGCGAGCGCATGTGGACACGCGGGCGGCTGGCCGCGAAGGTGCGCGAGGGCAAGGAGGAGGCGGGCGCGAAGTTCGCCGACTACTTCGACTTCGCCGAGCCGTTCACCGACCTGCCCTCGCACCGGATCCTGGCGATGCTGCGCGGCGAGAAGGAGGAGGTCCTCGACCTCGTCCTGGAGCCCGAGGAGGCCACCGAGGGACCGTCCTCGTACGAGGGGATCGTGGCGCACCGCTTCGGCATCGCCGACCGCGGCCGGCCCGCCGACAAGTGGCTGAAGGACACCGTCCGCTGGGCCTGGCGCACCCGGATCCTCGTCCATCTCGGCATCGACCTGCGGCTGCGGCTGCGCACGGCCGCCGAGGACGAGGCGGTGGACGTGTTCGCGGCCAACCTGCGCGACCTGCTGCTGGCCGCCCCGGCCGGCACCCGCGCCACGCTCGGCCTGGACCCGGGCTTCCGTACGGGCGTGAAGGTCGCCGTGGTCGACGCGACCGGCAAGGCCGTCGCCACGGACGTGATCCATCCGCACGTCCCGGCCAACAAGTGGGACCAGTCCATCGCCACGCTGGCGCGGCTGGCCGAGGAGCACGCGGTCGAACTGATCGCCATCGGCAACGGCACGGCCTCGCGGGAGACCGACAAGCTCGCCGCCGACCTGATCAGCAGGCACCCGGAGCTGAACCTCACCAAGGTGATGGTGTCGGAGGCGGGCGCCTCGGTGTACTCGGCCTCCGCCTACGCCTCGCAGGAGCTGCCCGGCATGGACGTGTCGCTGCGCGGCGCGGTGTCCATCGCGCGCCGGCTCCAGGACCCGCTGGCCGAGCTGGTGAAGATCGACCCGAAGTCGATCGGCGTCGGCCAGTACCAGCACGACCTCTCCGAGGTGAAGCTCTCCCGCTCCTTGGACGCGGTGGTCGAGGACTGTGTGAACGGCGTGGGCGTGGACGTCAACACGGCGTCCGTGCCGCTGCTCGCGCGGGTCTCCGGCATCACCTCGGGCCTCGCCGAGAACATCGTGTCGCACCGCGACGCCAACGGCCCCTTCACCTCGCGCGCCCAGCTGAAGAAGGTCTCCCGGCTCGGCCCGAAGGCGTACGAGCAGTGCGCGGGCTTCCTGCGGATCCGTGGCGGCGACGATCCGCTGGACGCCTCCAGCGTCCACCCGGAGGCGTATCCGGTGGTGCGCCGCATGGTGAAGACGACGGGCCAGGAGGTGGCCTCCCTCGTGGGCAACACGGGCGTGCTGCGTTCGCTGCGCCCGGCCGACTTCGTCGACGACACCTTCGGTCTGCCCACGGTCTCCGACATCCTCAAGGAGCTGGAGAAGCCGGGGCGCGACCCGCGGCCCGCCTTCCGGACGGCCACCTTCAAGGAGGGCGTGGAGAAGATCTCCGACCTGTCCTCCGGGATGGTCCTGGAGGGCGTGGTGACGAACGTGGCGGCCTTCGGGGCGTTCGTGGACGTCGGCGTCCACCAGGACGGTCTGGTGCATGTCTCCGCGATGTCGAAGACGTTCGTGAAGGACCCGCGGGACGTGGTCAAGCCCGGTGACATCGTCAAGGTGAAGGTCCTGGACGTCGACATCCCGCGCAAGCGGATCTCGCTGACCCTGCGCCTGGACGACACGGCGGCTCCGCAGGAGCGGCAGGGCCAGGGCGGCGGCGGTGAGGCGCGCAGGCAGCGCGGCGGCCGGCCGCCGCAGCAGCGGCAGGGCCAGGGCCAGGGGCGCGGCGGCGGTGGGGGCGGCGGCGGTGCGCGTCAGGCGCCGGCGCCGGCCAACAGCGCCATGGCGGACGCGCTGCGCCGCGCGGGACTGCTGAACGGCGGGGACAAGGGCCGCCGCTGACACACCGCGGGCCCGGTCGGCGCCGCCGTGCGGCGGCGCGGACCGGGCCCGGTGGTCCTCCGGCCTTCGAAAAGGCCCCGGCGCGGCCGGCCGTCCACCGTCCGGTGCGTGTCACTGCCTGGGACACGCGGGCGGGGCGGGCCGGGTGCGACGGGGCCGGGGGCCCGGCGGCGCTGCGGGACGTCAGCGCGGGCTCTGGCCGGGGGGCAGCGCGGAGTGCGCGCGGGGACCGGCGCCGCGTCCGGCGGGGCCGGGCTCGAAGGCGCCCGACGGCCGGCCCGTCCGCATCACCTGGTCGAGCTCCCGCCGTATGCTCGTCGCCGCGTCACGGACCCGTGCGGGCACGTCCCCGCGTTCGGCGACGAGTTGGTGGTAGATGGGCGCGTCCTGGAACATGGACAACCATGCCTTTCGGTCTGCGGTGCGGTCTCTGTGCGCTGGACAACGGTTGCCGAGTGTAAAGCCCCGTGGGTGGGGCCCCGGTGGGCGCCTCCCGGGGCCGCCGCCGCGACCGGCCCTCAGAACGCGCCCGGGTACTCGCTCACCTTGCCGTCCACGACCTCCAGGCGGCGGGTGGTGCGGACGGCCCGCAGCATGCGCCGGTCGTGGGTCACCAGCAGGAGAGTGCCCTCGTAGGCGTCCAGGGCGGACTCCAGCTGCTCGATGGCGGGCAGGTCCAGGTGGTTGGTCGGCTCGTCCAGGACGAGCAGGTTGACGCCCCTGCCCTGGAGCAGGGCGAGCGCGGCCCTGGTGCGCTCGCCCGGCGAGAGCGTCGCGGCGGGGCGCAGCACGTGGTCCGCCTTCAGGCCGAACTTGGCGAGCAGGGTGCGTACGTCGGCGGGCTCGGTGTCCGGGACGGCCGAGCGGAAGGCGTCCAGCAGCGCTTCGGAACCGTGGAACAGGTGCCGGGCCTGGTCGACCTCGCCGACCAGGACGCCGGAGCCGAGGGTGGCGCGCCCCGCGTCCAGGGGGAGGCGGCCCAGCAGCGCGGCGAGCAGGGTGGACTTGCCCGCGCCGTTGGCTCCGGTGACCGCCACCCGGTCCGCCCAGTCGATCTGGAGGGAGACGGGACCGAGCGCGAAGGAGCCGCGCCGCACCTCCGCGTCGCGCAGCGTGGCGACGACCGCGCCCGAGCGGGGGGCCGCCGCGATCTCCATGTGCAGCTCCCACTCCTTGCGGGGCTCCTCCACGGTCTCCAGGCGCTCGATCATGCGCTGGGTCTGGCGGGCCTTGGCGGCCTGCTTCTCGCTGGCCTCGCTGCGGAACTTGCGGCCGATCTTGTCGTTGTCGCTTCCCGCCTTGCGCCGGGCGTTCTTCACGCCCTTGTCCATCCAGGCCCGCTGCGTCTGCGCGCGCTCCTGGAGGGCCGCCTTCTTGTCGGCGTACTCCTCGTAGTCGTCGCGGGCGTGCCGGCGGGCGACCTCGCGCTCCTCCAGATAGGCCGCGTAGCCGCCGCCGTAGAGATTGATCTGCCGCTGGGCGAGGTCGAGTTCGAGGACCTTGGTGACGGTGCGGGTGAGGAACTCGCGGTCGTGGCTGACGACGACCGTGCCCGCGCGCAGACCGGTGACGAAGCGTTCGAGCCGGTCCAGGCCGTCCAGGTCCAGGTCGTTGGTCGGTTCGTCGAGCAGGAAGACGTCGTAGCGGGAGAGCAGCAGGGAGGCGAGCCCGGCGCGGGCCGCCTGGCCGCCCGACAGGGACGTCATGGCCTGGTCCAGGTCGACGGCGAGACCGAGCGAGCCGGTGGTCTCCTCGGTGCGTTCGTCGAGGTCGGCGCCGCCGAGGCCGAGCCAGCGCTCCAGGGCGGCGGCGTAGGCGTCGTCCGCGCCCGGGGCGCCGTCGACGAGCCCCTGGGTGGCCTCGTCCATGGCGCGCTGGGCGGCGGTGACCCCGGTGCGGCGGGCCAGGAACTCCCGTACGGTCTCGCCGGGGCGGCGCTCGGGTTCCTGGGGCAGGTGGCCGACGGTCGCGGTCGGCGGGGAGAGCGCGAGGTCGCCCTGCTCGGGCACAGCCAGTCCGGCGAGGATCCGCAGCAGGGTGGACTTGCCCGCGCCGTTGGCGCCGACGAGACCGATCACGTCCGAGGGGGCGACGACGAGGTCGAGCCCGGTGAACAGCGCGCGGTCGCCGTGTCCGGCGGCGAGGTTCTTGGCGACGAGGGTGGCAGTCATCAGAGGGCCGATCCTAGAGCCTGGCGGTGCCCGGCCCGCAGCCCGGTGCGGGCCGGGCACGGGGATCCGGCCGGGCGCGCCCAGGCGCCTTCGGCTACGGTCCCGGGATGAACGGTGAACTGAGCGGCGATGTGGTGGTGGTCGGCGGCGGGGTCATAGGACTGACCACCGCCGTGGTGCTGGCCGAGGGCGGCCGGCGGGTGCGGGTGTGGGCGCGCGAGCCCGCCGAGCGGACGACCTCGGCGGTGGCCGGCGGCCTGTGGTGGCCGTACCGGATCGAGCCGGAGGCGCTCGTCGGGGAGTGGGCGCTGCACACGCTGGACGTGTACACGGAGCTGGCCGCGCGCCCCGAGGAGACCGGCGTGCGGATGGTCGAGGGCGTGCACGGCGGCACCCGGCTGGACGGGCTCGGTGCGTGGGCGGCGCGGGTGCCGGGGCTGCGCCCGGCGCGCGCCGGGGAGTACGCGGGTACGGCGCTGTGGGCGCGGCTGCCGGTGGTCGACATGTCGGTTCATCTGCCGTGGCTGCGGGAGCGGCTGCGCGCCGCGGGCGGGGTCATCGAGGAGCGGACGGTGCCGGAGCTGGCCGCCGTGGACGCCCCGGTGGTGGTGAACTGCGCCGGGCTCGGCGCGCGCGATCTCGTTCCCGATCCGGAGGTGCATCCGGTGCGCGGGCAGCTGGTGGTCGTGGCGAACCCGGGGGTCACCACCTGGCTGACCGCCGTCGACGACGTCTCGGCGGAGTCCGTCTACTACATCCCGCAGCCGGGCGGTCTCCTGCTCGGCGGGACGGCCGAGGAGGACGACTGGTCGACGGAGCCGGATCCGGCGGTGGCCGAGCGGATCGTCGCCCGGTGCGCGGCCCTGCGGCCGGAGATCGCCGGTGCGCGGGTGCTGGCGCACCGGGTGGGACTGCGCCCGGCACGGCGCACCGGCGTACGCCTGGAGCGCGAGACCCTGCCGGACGGCCGGACCCTGGTCCACAACTACGGCCACGGCGGCGCCGGAGTGACCGTGGCCTGGGGCTGCGCGCGGCAGGCCGCCGGCCTCGCGGTCCCGGCCCCCTCGAACTGACCGCGCCTCGCGACCGTGCCCGCATGACGGCAGCCCGGAACCGGCCGGGCGGCGGACGCGGGAGGGCGCCCGCCCGGGGCGCGCGGAAGCGGTACGCGCGGTGCGCGGCGCCGTGTCACCCGCTCGACCCGGTGGGCCGGCGGCGCGGGGGGCAGGTGCGCCGGTTGGATGCGGGCGGGCGCGTGCGGCCCGGCGCAGGAGCGCGCGACGGCGCGGGCGCGGGCTCGGACCGGCGGCGCGCGCGCCGGTCCGGCGGACGAGAGGGGGCGCGCGGGGCGGGCAGGGCGCGCGGGGACGCGGCCCGGATGTGGCGGAGAGAGCGGGGGGCTCAGGGCGGCTGCCGGTCGGTGCCGCGCGCCGGACCGGGTGGTGTGGGCGGTGGACGGTGGACAGGGAGATCGCCGGGTCCGCCTCCGGCGCGCTCGCGGCGCCGCTCGGCGCCGGGGCCGTCACCGGCCGGGCGACGGATGAGCCATGCGGGGGAGGCCGAGCGCGGGGCGAGTCGGCCGGTCGGGGTGCGGGAACACGGTCCGGCCGTGCCGGGGGGAGGCAGGCCCCCGGCAGGGCTGTCGGCCGGTGCCGCGTGCCGGACCGGTGGGCCCGGCGGACGGAAGGGGCGGCCGGCCCGTCGGCCCGGCCGCCCCCGTTCCTTCGGCGCGCTCGCGGCGCCTGTCAGTGCCGGGCCGTCACCGGCCGGGCAGCGGGTGGGCGGTGTGCGGGGCGCGCAGGCCGGTCAGGGCGTGCGGGGACGCGGTCCGGCCGGTCGTGACGGAGGCGGTGGCGCGGGCGAACGCCGGTGCGCCGCCGACCAGCGGGAGGGCGGCCGAGGTGCGCGACAGGTCCAGGGTGAGGGTCGGGGTGGTGGACGGCGGGTCGATGAGGTCCTTGTCCGTGCCCGCGACGATCAGCGCCAGGCGGTGGCCCCGGGGCACGACGTGGTCGGTCGCGGCCAGGTCGAGCGTGAGCGTGTACGCCTTGCCCGGGACGAGCGGGCCGCCCTTGCCCTGCGGAGTGCGGTGGCCGAGGTCGGCCCAGCCGCGGCTGACGACGGTGAAGTCGACCGCGGTCGTCTTCGCGGCCGTCTCCAGGTAGCAGGCGCTGTCCCCGGCGGTGCTCGCGCCCCAGCAGGTGCGGTCGGCGAGCGTGGTGATGCCCTCGCCGGCGTCGGTGTAGTCGCGGATGGTGTCGGGGCCGACGTCGACGAGGACGGCGGACAGATGGGCGCTCGCGGTGGTGGACGCGGCGGTCACGGTGACCCGGGAGGAACCGGACAGCCGCAGATCGCGGGTGAGCGGACCGGTAACGAACCCGGCCTTGTCCGGGGACGGGCTGTCGATCCGCGCGGCCCAGTCGGTCTCGCTGCGCTTCGGGTCGTCGGTGAAGGTCTCGGTGCCCCGGGCGGGCCGCAGGCCGAGGGTGCCGACGCCCGCGGTGGTGCCGGGCGCGGGACGCAGGGTGGTCGTGGCGGTGCCGCGCGGCGGCCAGAGCGGGGTGGTCTCCCACTGGTCGGGGTGGCGTTCGACGTCGGCCATGGGTTCGCGGTCGATACCGTTGTCGTAGCCGAGGAGTTCGTGGTCGAACCAGCGGTGCAGGGTGTCGACCCAGGCGCCGCGGCGGTAGTCGAACGGGTCGACGTGGCCGGTCTGGGAGAGCCAGATCTTGCGCTCCACGCCGTGGGCGGCGAGGGCGTCCCACCACTGGCCGAAGTTCTTGGTGCGGACGTTGAGGTCCTGCATGCCGTGGACGACGAAGACGCTGGCGCGGACCTTGCCCGCGTCCTTGACGTAGTCGCGCTCGGACCACAGGGGGGTCCAGTCGCCGTTGCGCGGGGCGCCGTCGACGAGCTTCTGCTGCACGGCGGCGCAGTGGGCGTGCGCGGCGTCGCTCTCGACCGCGTCGGAGAGCCATTCGGGGCCCGAGCCGTAGAGCGGGGCGCCCTGGGAGAAGTAGTAGTCGTACCAGGAGGAGATGGCGCTGATGGGCACGATGGTCTTCAGGCCCTTGACGCCGGTGGCGGCCACGCCGTTGGCGATGGTGCCGTCCCAGCTCTTGCCGATCATGCCGGTCTTCCCGTCGGTCCAGGTGGCCTTGACGGGGGTGGCGCCGGTGCGGGTGCTGTAGGCCCTGGCGCGGCCGTTGAGCCAGTCGACGACGGCCTTGGCGGACTGGATGTCGGAGCGGCCGCCGACGTCGACGCAGCCGTCGGAGCGGTTGGTGCCGGTCAGGTCGACGCCGACGAAGGCGTAGCCGCGCGGCACGAAGTAGTTGTCGTAGTTCAGGGGCATCTGCACGACGTGGCCGTCCGCGTCGTACGTCTTCAGCTGGCTCTCGTTGCCGCGTCCGCAGCAGGAGTAGTAGGGGCTGGCGTCCATGATCACGGGCACCTTGCGGCCCTGCTGGGCCGCTTCGCGGGGCCGGACGATGTCGGCGGCGACCCGGTCGGGCTTCCCGTCGCCGTCCCCGTCGAGTCCGGTGTCGACCCAGACGGACTCGCGGACGGCGTCGGCGTAGGAGTAGACGGGCCGGCTCTCGCGGGGGCCGCGGGCGTCCTGGTGGGCGGCGTGCGCCGCCGGGCTGAGGAGGACGGCCGCCAGGACGGCGACGGCCGCCACGGCGAGCGTTCTCCAGGTGGTCATGCGCATGCTGTTCGGCATGAGCGGGACGGTACAGGGGGCAACTGCCGCGCAGAAGAGGGAAGCTGACGTGTCGCCGGGACAGGGATGACGAAAGGGACCACAGGAGCACGGGAGTGTTTCGCTCATGACGGCCGAATGGCGATCTTGTGACAGCGGTGGCCATGGACATGGCTGGGGTCACAGGGACTCAATAGGCTCCGAACAGACCTCGTCCCCCTACGACTTGGAGCTGACGTGCACCGCAGAATCATCGTGCCGGGCACTCTGGCGGCGGCCTCCCTCCTGCTGGCGATCCCGGCGTCGGCCGCGAGCCACTCCCCCGGCGCGCCGGGCTTCGGCGACCCCTACTACCCCGACTACGGCAACGGCGGCTACGACGTCTCCCACTACGACCTCCGGCTGACGTACCAGCCCGCGACGGACGAGCTGGAGGGCACCGCGACGATCTCGGCGCGGACCACGCAGGACCTGTCCAGCTTCGACCTGGACTTCCTGCTGGACGTGAGCGAGGTGCGGGTCAACGGGACCAGGGCCGCCTTCACCACGGCCCGGCAGCACGAGCTGGTGGTCACGCCGAAGAGCCCGCTGGCCAAGGGCACGCCGGTCACGGTGGTCGTGCGCTACCGCGGTGTGCCCTCCACCAAGAGCGCGTACGGCTTCTCCACCTGGCACCGCACCCCGGACGGCGCCGTCGCGGCGGACGAGCCCGAGGCCGCCTGGTGGTGGTTCCCGAGCAACGACCACCCCGGCGACAAGGCCACCTACGACGTGTCGGTGGCGGTGCCGGACGGCACGCAGGCGATCTCCAACGGCACCCTCCGGTCGGTCTCCTCCAAGCTGGGCTGGACCCGCTACAACTGGCGGCAGGACAAGCCGCAGGCGACCTATCTGTCCACGCTCGCGCTCGGGAAGTTCGACATCACCACCGGCACCTCCGAGGGCGGTGTCCCGATCGTCAACGCCTACAGCAGGGACCTCGGCGACAACGATGGCGCGGCGCGGGCGAGCGTGGAGCGCACCGGGGAGATCGTCGACTGGCTGAGCGGCTATTTCGGGCCGTATCCGTTCAGCTCGGCGGGCGGGTACGTGCCGAACACGACCACCGGCTACGCGCTGGAGACGCAGACCCGCGTCTACTACAGCCCGGCGCAGTTCGCCAACGGCTCCAACACCTCCGTGGTGGTGCACGAGCTGGCCCACCAGTGGTACGGGGACAGCGTGTCGCTCAAGGGCTGGAAGGACATCTGGATCAACGAGGGCTTCGCGCGGTACGCGCAGTGGCTGTGGTCCGAGCACGAGGGCGAGGGCACGGCGCAGGAGCTGGCGGACTACGTGTACGCCTCGCACCCGGCGGACGACGCCTTCTGGACGGTGAAGCCGGGCGACCCGGGCCCCGACCACCAGTTCGACGCGCCGGTCTACGACCGCGGTGCCGTCGCCATCCAGGCGCTGCGCAACGCGATCGGTGACAAGGCGTTCTTCGCCCTGCTGAAGGGGTGGCCGCAGCAGCACGCCTACGGCAACGCCTCCGTGGCCGACTTCCAGAAGTACGCCGAGCAGGTGTCCGGCAAGCCGCTGGCCGCGCTCTTCGACACCTGGCTCTTCCAGCCGGTCAAGCCGGCCGCACCCGCGGCACGGGCGGCGTCCTTCGCCGCGCCGGCCGGGGCCGCCCCGGCGCAGCCCCGCTCGTGGAAGAAGATCGAGGCGACGAACGACGTCCACGCCAGGTGACCCGCGGCCCGGACCGCTCCCGGCCCCCGACAGGCTAGGGAGCGGTCCGGGCCGCCACCGCCGCCTCCTGCGCCCCCTCCGCCGTCGCGTCCTCGGGGTCGTACACCGTCACCGGTATCCCCCGGCGCAGCAGCCGGGCCTCTGCCAGCGGCTCGATCCGGTCCCAGTCGCCGCCCGCGAGACCGCAGCCGATCCGCGGCATGTGCACGGAGGCCGCCAGCGCCGCCGCGTGGCCGGCGAGGCGGTCCAGGGCGGTGTCGATCGCCTCGTAGCGGACGGGGACGCCCTTGCCGCCGCCGCGCCGGACGCCGTGCTGGCCGATCATGTTGGCCACCCAGAGGTCCGGGCCGGTGCGCACCAGTTGCACGGCGCCGAGTGCGAAGTCGTTGTCGGCGCGGTCGCGGTACCAGGCCCGGTACGCGGCTGCTTCCTGGTCGGCACATCGGCGGCGGTGGCGTTCACCGTGCCGGACGCCACTCCGGCTCCGGCCGGCGGCGCGAGAGCGCGAGCACGAAGCCCCGGCCCCAGCCGCCGCGGTCGTTGCAGACGTGGGCGATCACCTTGGGGCCCGCTGCCCGCGGGGCGGTGGCGTCACCTCGGACATACCTGGTCTCCGACATGACGCCACCGTACGGGCCGCCACTGACAACGGCCCTGACCTGCTACTTCGTGAGGGAGGGCGCCTCGGCGGCCTGCTCGGTGACGCGGCGGCGCACCCCGAACCAGCCGGCGACCAGCAGGACGGCGATCAGCGGGATCATGAGCAGGGTCCTGCGGCCGACGTCGGGGTCGTTCCACATCAGGCCGAGGCAGGCCAGCAGGAAGACGATGGTGGCGATCTCGGTGACCGGGCTGCCCGGGAGGCGGAAGTGCGGCCGGTCGAGCAGGCCCGCCCTGGCCCGGCGGACGAAGACCAGGTGGCAGATCATGATGATCACCCAGGTGCTGACGATGCCGAGCGAGGCGACGTTCAGCACGATCTCGAAGGCCTGGCTGGGCACCAGGTAGTTCAGCACCACGCCGAGCACGCAGACCGCGCAGGTCAGCAGGATGCCGCCGTAGGGGACCTGGCTGCGGCTCATCACGCGGGTGAACTTCGGGGCCGAGCCGGACATCGCCATGGAGCGCAGGATGCGGCCGGTGGAGTACAGACCGGAGTTCAGGGAGGACATGGCCGCGGTGAGCACCACGAGGTTCATCACGTCACCGGCGGCGGGCACGCCGATCTTGGACAGCACCGTGACGAAGGGGCTCTCCCCGGCCGAGTAGACCGAGCCGGGCAGCAGCAGGGCGAGCAGGACGACCGAGCCGACGTAGAACAGGGCGACGCGCCACATGATCGAGTTCACCGCGCGCGGGACGACCTTCTCCGGCTCCGCGGTCTCGCCCGCGGCGACACCGACCAGCTCCAGCGCGGCGTAGGCGAAGATCACGCCCTGCATGACCAGCACGACCGGCATCGCGCCGTGCGGCAGCAGGCCGCCGTGGTCGCTGATCACGCTCCAGCCGGGCGTCGTGCCGTCCACCTGGTGCTGCGTGGTCAGCAGGAAGATGCCGATCAGCATGAAGCCGACCAGGGTGGCCACCTTGACGATCGCGAACCAGAACTCCATCTCGCCGAAGATCTTCACCGAGATCAGGTTCACGGTGAGGACGACGGCGAGCGCGATCAGCGCCAGCACCCACTGCGGGACGGGCGTGAACAGGCTCCAGTAGTGCGTGTAGAGGGCGATCGCGGTGATGTCGGCGATGCCGGTCGTCGACCAGTTCAGGAAGTACATCCACCCGGCGACGTAGGCGCCCTTCTCACCGAGGAACTCGCGCGCGTACGACACGAAGGATCCGGAGGAGGGCCGGTACAGGACCAGCTCGCCGAGGGCGCGTACGACGAAGAACGCGAAGACGCCGCAGACCAGGTAGGCGACCGCCAGCGCCGGTCCGGCGGTGTGCAGCCGCCCGCCGGCGCCCAGGAAGAGGCCGGTGCCGATCGCGCCGCCGATGGCGATCATGTTGACGTGGCGGTGCTTGAGGTCCTTGCTGTACCCGGCGTCACCCGCGTCGGCGGGTGCGGCGGTCGCCCGGGGATGGCCGGTGACCTGTGCCGTGCGCACGGAATCCTTGCTCACGCGGTGGTTTCCACTCTCTGGGGGCCGGGCAGGGGTGCGCCCGGGTGTCCGTACAATTCCGGCTCGGACCACTGGGGACGCGGTACAGGCCAGACAAGCAGCTTCCCCGAGAGATCACTTCTCATGCGATGACAGATGTCACAGAGCGGGGCTTCTCACACTTTCCACGCAGATCGGTCACCGGCTTTCACACCATTGGTGCGACAGCGATACTGCTGCACATGACGACCACCGACACCGGCGAGCCGGCCCTCACCATCGACGAGCTGGCCGCGCGTGCCGGGGTCACGGTGCGCACAGTCCGGTTCTACGGCAGCCGGGGCCTGCTGCCGCCGCCCGTGATCGGCCCGCGCCGGGTGGGGCACTACGGCCACGACCACCTCGCGCGCCTGGAGCTGATCGAGGAGATGCAGCACCAGGGCATGACCCTGGCGGCGATCGAACGCCATCTGCGGCAGCTCCCGCCCGGTCTGAGCCCGCACGACCTGGCCGTGCACCGCGCGGTGGTCGCCTCCTGGGCGCCGGAGGGCGTGGAGACGCTGTCCCGGCCCGAGCTGGCGCGGCGGGCCGGGCGGCGGCTGAGCGACGAGGACGTGGAGCGGCTGGCCGCGATGAGCGTGCTGACCCGGCAGGACGGCGTGTTCCGCGTCGACACCGGGCTGCTGCGGCTGGGGGTGGAGCTGCTCGACGTGCCGCTGTCCGAGGAGACCGTGCTCGCCGCCCGTACGGCGCTGATCGAGCACGCGCGCGCGGCCGCGCGCGAGCTGTCGGGGCTGCTGCGCGACGCGGTGGCCGAGCGGGACACCGAGGACGTGAGGTCCCTGTCCGCGCACATGCACCCGCTGGTGGTGCAGGCGCTGCTGACCACCTTCCAGCGGTCGCTGAAGGAGGAGCTGCGGGAGTGGGTCGGCTCCCCCGAGGGTGCTCCCGAGGACGCGCCCGGGACCCCGGGGAACCCCGGGGCCGAGGACGCGCCCTCCGGCTGAGCGGTGCCTCAGCGGGCGTCGGTGAAGGTCTCCCCGCGCTCCGCCTTGGCGACCAGCAGGGCGGGCGGGGTGAACCGCTCGCCGTAGCGCCCGGCCAGCTCCCGGGCACGGGCCACGAAGCCGGGCAGCCCGCCCTCGTAGCCGTTGACGTACTGGAGGACGCCGCCGGTCCAGCCGGGGAAGCCGATGCCGAAGACGGAGCCGATGTTGGCGTCGGCGACCGAGGTCAGGACGCCCTCCTCCAGCAGCTTGACGGTGTCGAGCGCCTCGGCGAAGAGCATCCGCTCCTGCATGTCGCGGAAGGGGATCTCGTACCCGGGCTTCGTGAAGTGCTCGCGCAGCCCCGGCCACAGCCCGGCGCGCCGGCCGTCCTCGCCGTACGCGTAGAAGCCGGCGCCGCCGCTGCGTCCGGTGCGGCCGAACTCGTCGACCATGCGGTCGATGACCGCCTCGGCGGGGTGCGTGGGCCAGGTGCCGCCCGCCTCCTCGACGGCCCGCTTCGACTCCTCGCGGATCTTGCGGGGCAGGGTGAGGGTCAGCTCGTCCATCAGGGAGAGCACCTTGGCCGGGTAGCCGGCCTGGGCGGCGGCCTGCTCGACGGAGGCGGGCTCGATGCCCTCGCCGACCATCGCCACGCCCTCGTTGATGAAGTGGCCGATGACCCGGGAGGTGAAGAAGCCGCGCGAGTCGTTGACCACGATCGGGGTCTTCTTGATCTGCCGGACCAGGTCGAAGGCGCGGGCCAGCGCCTCGTCGCCGGTGCGCTCGCCCCGGATGATCTCGACCAGGGGCATCTTGTCGACCGGGGAGAAGAAGTGCAGCCCGATGAAGTCGCCCTGGCGCTCCACGCCCTCGGCGAGCGCGGTGATGGGCAGCGTGGAGGTGTTGGAGCACAGCAGCGCGTCCGGCGCGACGACGTGCTCGATCTCCTGGAACACCTTGTGCTTGAGGGCCGGGTCCTCGAAGACGGCCTCGATCACCGCGTCGCAGCCCGCGAGGTCGGCCGCCTCGGCGGTGGGGGTGATCCGGGCGAGCAGCGCGTCCGCCTTCTCCTGGCTGGTACGGCCCCGGGAGACGGCCTTGGCGCACAGCTTCTCGGAGTAGCCCTTGCCCTTGACGGCGGACTCCAGGGAGACGTCCTTGAGGACGACCTCGATGCCCGCGCGGGCGCACGAGTAGGCGATGCCCGCGCCCATCATCCCGGCGCCGAGCACGGCGACCCTGCGCACCGGGCGGGGCTCGATGCCCTGGGGGCGGTTGGCGCCGGAGTTGACGGCCTGGAGGTCGAAGAAGAACGCCTGGATCATGTTCTTCGCGGTCTGCCCGGCGGCCAGCTCCACGAAGTAGCGGGCCTCGATGACCTGGGCGGTCTCGAAGTCGACCTGGGCGCCCTCGACGGCGGCGGCCATGATGTTGCGCGGCGCCGGGTAGGGCGCGCCGGCCGTCTGCTTGCGCAGGTTGGCCGGGAAGGCGGGCAGGTTGGCGGCGAACTTCGGGTTCGCGGGGGTGCCGCCCGGGATGCGGTAGCCGGGCCGGTCCCAGGGCTGCTGCGACTCGGGGTGCGCGTCGATGAAGGCGCGGGCCTTGGCCAGCAGTTCCCCGGGGGTGTCGGCCACCTCGTCGACCAGGCCGTTCTCCTGGGCGCGGCGGGCGTTGTACTGGGTGCCCTGGAGCAGCACCTTGAGCAGGGCGTCGGTGATGCCGAGCAGCCGGACGCTGCGGACGACTCCGCCGCCGCCGGGAAGGAGGCCGAGGGTGACCTCGGGGCAGCCGATCCGGGTGCCGGGGGTGTCGAGGGCGACGCGGTGGTGGCAGGCGAGGGCGAGTTCGTAGCCGCCGCCGAGCGCGGCGCCGTTGAGGGCGGCGACGACCGGCTTGCCCAGCGTCTCGATGCGGCGCAGGTTCCGCTTGATGGCGAGGCCGCCGTCGAAGAGGTCCTGCGCGGTGTCCGGGGTGACCCGGATCAGGTCGCGCAGGTCGCCGCCCGCGAAGAAGGTCTTCTTGGCGGAGGTGAGGATGACGCCGCGCACGGAGTCCTTCTCGGCCTCCAGGCGGTCGGTGATCGCGGCGAGCGAGTCGCGGAACGCCTGGTTCATGGTGTTCGCGGACTGGTTCGGGTCGTCGAGGACGAGGGTGACGACACCGGTGTCGTCCTGTTCCCAGCGGATGGTCGTGCTCTCGGTCATGTCAGGGTCTCCGTAGAAGTCCGGGGGTCCTGGGCGCTGCCGGCCCGGGGTGCCGCTGGGGGTCAGACGCGCTCGACGATGGTGGCGATGCCCATGCCGCCGCCGACGCACAGGGTGGCCAGGCCGTAGCGCTTGTCCTGGCGCTCCAGTTCGTCGAGGAGGGTGCCGAGGATCATCGCGCCGGTGGCGCCGAGCGGATGGCCGAGCGCGATGGCGCCGCCGTTGACGTTGACCTTGTCCAGGGACAGGCCCATGTCCTTCGCGAAGCGCAGCACGACCGCGGCGAACGCCTCGTTGATCTCGACGAGGTCGATGTCGTCGATGGTCAGTCCGGCCTTGGCGAGGGCCTTGCGGGTGGCGGGGGCGGGCCCGGTGAGCATGATGGTGGGCTCGGAGCCGGAGACGGCGGCGGAGACGATCCGCGCGCGCGGGGTGAGGCCGTGGCGCTCGCCGGTCTCGCGCGAGCCGATGGCGACGAGCGAGGCGCCGTCCACGATGCCGGAGGAGTTGCCCGCGTGGTGGACGTGGTCGATCTTCTCCACCCAGTGGTACTTCTGGAGGGCGACGGCGTCGAAGCCGCCCAGTTCGCCGATGTCGGCGAAGGACGGCTTGAGTCCGGCGAGGGAGTCGGCGGTGGTGCCGGGGCGCGGGTGCTCGTCGTGGTCGAGGACCACGAGGCCGTTGCGGTCCTTCACCGGGACCAGGGAGCGGGCGAAGCGGCCCTCCTTGACGGCGGTGGCGGCGCGTTCCTGCGAGAGGGCCGCGTACTCGTCGACGTCGCGCCGGGTGAAGCCCTCGAGGGTGGCGATCAGGTCGGCGCCGATGCCCTGGGGCACGAAGCCGGTGGCCAGGTTGGTCATCGGGTCGTTGAACCAGGCGCCGCCGTCCGAGGCCATCGGCACCCGGGACATGGACTCGACGCCGCCCGCCAGGACCAGGTCCTCCCAGCCGGAGCGCACCTTGGCGGCGGCCAGGTTGACGGCTTCGAGGCCCGAGGCGCAGAAGCGGTTCTCCTGGACCCCGGCGACCGTGTCCGGCAGTCCGGCGGCGACGGCGGCGATCCGGGCGATGTCGGAGCCCTGGTCGCCGACCGGGCCGACGACGCCGAGCACGATGTCGTCCACGGCGGCCGGGTCGAGGTCCGGGAAGCGGGCGCGGATCTCGTGGATGAGGCCGACGACCAGGTCGACGGGCTTCGTGCCGTGCAGGGCGCCGTTCGCCTTGCCGCGGCCGCGCGGGGTGCGGATCGCGTCGTACACGTACGCTTCGGTGGTCACGGGCAGACCTTTCACTGAGGGTTTTCCGGGAGCGGGGTCGCGGGCGGGGCGGGCAGGTTCCAGTCGGCGGCCACGGCGTCGGCGCCGTGGCCGGGCCCGGCGGGCGCGGTGCGCACGGTGGCGGGGGTGGCGGAGAAGCGGGGCGCGGGGGCCGGCTGGGTGAGGCCGGCGTGCTCGGTGAAGGTGCCGCGCGCGGCGAGGTGCGGGTGGTGCGGTGCCTCGCGCAGCGACAGGACGGGCGCCACGCAGGCGTCGGAGTCCTCGAACACGACCGTCCACTCGTCCCGGGTACGGGTGCGGAAGCGGGCGGCGATCGCCTCGCGCAACTCGCCCCAGCGGGTCATGTCGTCGCGGGCGGGCGCCTGCTCGGGGATGCCGAGGCGGGTCATGAACTCGTCGTAGAACCGCTGTTCCAGCGCGCCGACCGCCATGTACCGGCCGTCGGCGGTCTCGTAGGTGCCGTAGAAGGGGCAGCCGCCGTCCAGGAGGTTGGCGTGGCGGCGGTCCTGCCAGGCGCCGGCGGCGAGCATGCCGTGCAGCATCGCCGACAGATGGGCGGTGCCGTCGACCACGGCGGCGTCCACGACCTGCCCCTCACCGGTGGCGCGGGCGTGGTGCAGGGCGGCGAGGACGCCGACGACGAGGTAGAGGGAGCCGCCCGCGTAGTCGCCGAGGAGGTTGGCGGGGACGGCCGGGGGCCGGTCCGGCTCGCCGATCAGGCCGAGGGCGCCGGTGACGGCGATGTAGGAGATGTCGTGGCCCGCGCGCGGGGCGAGCGGTCCGTCCTGTCCCCAGCCGGTCATCCGGCCGTAGACCAGGCGGGGGTTGCGGGCACGGCACTCCTCGGGGCCGACGCCGAGGCGTTCGGCGACGCCGGGCCGGTAGCCCTCGATCAGGATGTCGGCGCGGGCGGCGAGGTCGAGGACGCGGGCGGATCCTTCCGGGGACTTCAGGTCGACGACCACCGCGCGCTTGTTGCGGTGGGTGACGTCGGCGGCCGGGTCGATGCCGAGGCCCGCGCCGCCGGGGCGGTCCACCCGCACCACGTCCGCGCCGAGGTCGCCGAGCAGCATCGCGGCGAAGGGCCCGGGGCCGATCCCGGCCAGCTCCACCACGCGCACCCCGGTCAGCGGGCCGTCCCGTCCGGGTGTCCGTCCTGTCGCCATCCGGGGCCCCCTCGCTGTGACACAACCGATGTGACACCGACGATGCTATGAACGCGCCGCACCCGGCACAAGCCCTGAACGAGCAAGCGCTTAGCCAAACCCGGCCGGCCGCGCCGCGCGAGCGCCCGCCGTGCGCGCCGGACCGCCGCGCCCGCGTCCGCTCCCGGCCGGTCTCTCCCGGGTCTGCCCGGCCCCGGCCGCCGTCGGCCGGTCCCGCGTGCGCCGGACGCCACCCGTGTCGCCCGGCCCGGCCCCCTCACGCTAGCCTCGGCCACCGGCAGCGGCGCGGGGACGCCGTCCGGCGGAGCGAGGGGTGTCATGAGCAGGATGAACAAGGCGGAACGTCCGTACGACATCGTGCTCTTCGGAGCCACCGGGTTCGTGGGGACGCTCACCGCCCGGTATCTGGCCGAGCACGCCCCCGAGGGGCTGCGGTGGGCGGTCGCGGGGCGCAGCGAGCGGCGGCTGAAGGAACTGCGCGAGGAACTGCCCGGCGGCGCGGACGTCGCCGTGCTGCACGCGGACGCCACCGACCCGGCCTCCGTACGGGAACTGGCCCGGCGGACCCGCGTACTGGCCACCACCGCGGGTCCCTATGTGGCCCACGGCGAGGAACTGGTCGCCGCCTGCGCGGACAGCGGCACCGACTATCTGGACCTCACGGGCGAGCCCGAGTTCGTCGATCTGACGTACGTACGGCACGACGCACGCGCGCGGGAGACCGGGGCGCGGCTGGTGCACGCCTGCGGGTTCGACTCGGTGCCGCACGACCTGGGCGTGTACGTCACCGTGCGGCAGCTCCCCGAGGGCGTGCCGCTGGCCGTGGACGGGTTCGTCCGGGCGCACGCCGGCTTCTCGGGCGGGACGCTGGCCTCCGCGCTCAACCAGTTCGCGCGGCCGCTGCGGATGCGCGCCGCGGCGCGGGAGCGCGCGCGGCACGAGCCGCGGCTGCCGGGGCGCCGGGTCTCGGTGCCGCCGGTGTGCGCGCCGCGCTTCGCGCCGGAGGTGGGCGCGTGGGCACTGCCGCTGCCGACCCTCGATCCGCAGATCGTGCTGCGCTCCGCGCGGGCGCTGGAGCGCTACGGACCCGACTTCCGCTACCGCCACTACGCGGCCGTACGGCACCTTCCCGTCGCCCTCGGCGGGGTGGCCGCCGTCACCACGCTCACGGCGGCCGTCCAGCTCCCCCCGGCCCGGCGCTGGCTGTCCGGCCGGATCAGCCCCGGGCAGGGGCCGAGCCCCGAACGGCGGGCCAGGAGCTGGTTCTCGGTGCGCTTCGTGGGCGAGGGCGGCGGACGGCGGGTGCGCACCGAGGTGGCGGGCGGCGACCCCGGGTACGACGAGACGGCGAAGATGTTCGCCGAGTCGGCCCTCAGCCTCGCCCTGGACGACCTGCCCGACACGGCGGGCCAGGTCACGACGGCCGTCGCGATGGGCGACGCGCTGGTCGAGCGGCTGCGCGCGGCGGGCATCGCCTTCCGCACGATGACGACGGACCGCTAGGGTCTTCCGTTCGGATCATGCCGGGCGGGCGTCCGCGGTCGCCTCCTTGAGCGCCCTGCGGCACAGGGCGTCCGCCCGGCGGGTGGTCTCCGGCAGCCGGTAGGAGGGGGTGAGCGCGAGGGTGTGGGCGCAGGCGTTGTCCAGGCTCACCCGATGGCCCACCGAGACGAAGACGGGTTTGACCCCGTCGCGGGTGCGCAGCGCGCGGCCCACCTCGTCCGGACCGGCCGACAGCGGCACCGCGCTGCCGCGCGCGGCGCCCGGGTCGTCGTGGGTGAAGGTGAACGGGTTCTTGGCGACGCCGATCGTCGGCAGCCCGGTGAGCACACCGAGGTGGCAGGCGAGGCCGAAGCGGCGGGGATGGGCGAGGCCGTAGCCGTCGCAGACGACCAGGCCGGGATCCCGGTCCAGGGCGCCGAGGGCGGCGAGCACCGTGGGGATCTCCCGGAAGGCCAGCAGGCCGGGGACGTACGGGAAGGAGATCCGGCCGACGGCGGTGGCCTCGGCGACCACCCGCAGCGTGGCGGCGTCCAGCACGACGGCCGCAGCGGCGACGGCGTCCAGCTCGTCGTCGTAGGCGACGTCGACCCCTGTCACGTGCCCCGCCCCGGGCGGCGGTCCCGGCTCGTCCAGCACCAGGCGGGTGCGCAACTCGTCCTGGAGGGCGCGGGCCTGCTCCTCGGTCGTGGGCCAGCCCTCGGGAATGCCTGCGGTCGTCGTCATGGTGGGACGAGCGTACGACGTGGCACGGCCGGACCGGGGCGGCGGGGTGGGGCCCTGCTGCGCGCGGCGGGGAGGAACGTCGGCTCACCGCGCTCCGGGACGGGCCCGCGGTCCGGCCGTGCGGACCGGTGGCGGGTCCGTCCCGCGCGGGACCGGTCAGTTCTTGCCCAGGGCCCGCTGGAGCTGCTGCTTGTTCATGTCCGAGCGGCCGTGGATGTTGCGCCGCTTGGCCTCTTCGTAGAGCTGGTCGTAGGTGGGCCCCTGGGAGCCGTGGCCCGAGCGCTGTCCGCCGCGTTTGCCGGAGGACATGTCCTGCGTCGAGACGCGGCTCGCGGTCTTGGACTCGCCAGAGCGGGCGCGTTCCTTGTTCACCGTGCGCGCGGCGATCTCCTCGGCCCGGCCGGTGCTCCGGCCCCGCTCCTGCTCGCTCTCCTTGATGTGTTCGTACTGGCGCTCGCGTTTGGGACTGGACCCGCGTGGCATGCCGTTCACTTCCTCTCTGTCAAGGAACGGATACCCGCATCCTGGAACAATTCGTCACATCAGGCGATGTTCAGTGCGCCAGTCGAGCGATCCGCCCCTTCTCCCCGGATGCCCAGCATCCGCCGTCCCAGGCACAGTCGACGGTGTCGTACGAACCGGCGTCGACCGTGCGCCAGGTCCGGCCGCCGTCGGTGGTGAGGTCGGTCCCGGTGGGGCCGACCGCGAGGGCGGACGCCCGGGTGTACGGGAGCCAGGCGGCGCCGGAGCGGTAGGCCTGCGGCGGCACGGCGGACGGCCGCCAGGTGCGCCCGCCGTCGGAACTCGTGGCGGACGCGCGCGGCGACGCCTGGTCGGCGCGGTAGTCACCGCCGACCGCCAGCGCGTGCGTACGGTCCCGGACGGCCAGCGCGAAGACGCCCTTGGCCGGGTCGCCCGCCGGGACCGGCACATCGGTGGCCCGCCAGGTCAGCCCGCGGTCAGAAGAGTGCAGCACGCGCGCGCGTGCGCCGCCGCCGGTGGCCAGCCACACGTCCCGCGGCCCGGAGGCGACCAGGCACTGGCCGCTCGCGGCGAACCCCGCCTCGCCGGGCTGGGCGGCCGGCATGCCCCGGTCGGGCAGCACCTTCCAGGAGCGGCCGCCGTCGGCGGTGGACAGGATGCGGAACCTGCCGTCGACCGGGTCGCTCATCGCCAGGCCGTGCCGGGAGTCGAAGAAGGCGAGGCAGTCGTAGAAGGCGGCGGTGTCGGTGTTGCGGAAGGACTCCGTCCAGGTCGCCCCGCCGTCCTCGGTGCGGTACACCCGGGACGCCTCGCCCTCGCCGATGGCCAGCGCCACGGCCCGCCGCGCGTCGAACGCCTCGATGTCCCGGAACTCCAGGTCCGCGCCGCCGGCCGGTGAGACGTTCCGCCAGGAGGTGCCGCCGTCGGTGGTGCGCAGCACGGTGCCGCCGGTGCCGGCCACCCAGGCGGTGCGGCGGCTGACGGCGGACAGCCCGCGGAAGCGGACGTCCGGGGCGCCGCCGTCCGTCAGCCGCCAGTGCGGCGCGTGCGGTCGCCGCGCCCCCGCCGCGTCCCGGTCCCCGCCGCCCGCCTGGGCGGGCACGGCCGCCGACACGGCCAGCACCGCCACTCCCAGGGCCACGGCCGCCGTCCGCCCGGTCCGGGCCGCCGGTCCGCTCCCCCGGCTCGTGCTGCCCACGCCGCTCGTACGGCTCGTGCTGCTCGTACGGCTCATCCGTCGCATCGTTCCCCAGCGCCTCATGGCGGGCGAAGCTAGCCCACCGGCCGGACGGCGTCCAGACGTCCTCCGCCAACTCCCGCCGCACGCACGGCGGAACACCGGAGGACCGGCCCGGCCGAGACTCATGTCACTCGCATGCATGAACGCGGTGACCGAGGTCACTCGCTCCCCGTGTGCACTCAACGGCTGATTCAGTCGTCTCTTCCAGTGCCCGAGCTTCATCCACCCGGACGTGTCCCCCGGCCGTCAGACGTCACAAGGGAGCAAGGCGTTGTCCACCGTCATCGAGCAGACCGTCGAGGCACGCCTGGTCGCGGCAGCCCCGCGGATGCCCAGCATCCCCGCCACACTGCACTACGACCGGAGCGACCCGTTCGCCGTCCGCATGACCTTCCCGGCGCCCGCCACCCTCGAAGGTGTCGAGGTCTGCTGGACGTTCGCCCGCGATCTGCTGGCGGCCGGTCTGCGCGAGCCCGAGGGGCACGGGGACGTCCGTGTGCGCCCCTACGGGTACGACCGCACCGTCCTGGAGTTCCACGCCCCGGAGGGCACCGCCGTGGTGCACGTCCTCAGCGGTGAGATACGGCGTTTCCTCCAGGCGACGGGCGAGCTGGTGCCCGTGGGTCTGGAGTACCGGCAGCTCGACCTCGACCACGACCTCGCCGAGCTGATGCGGGACGTGCTCTGACCCCGCTCCGGGCCGGGAACGGCCCCAGGACCGGCTGCTAGCTGTAGTGACCCGCAGCGTTCCGGTCGGCGCGGGCCGGAAGCGCGTTCAGGGCGGCGTAGCCGAAGCCGTCCGCCGGGGCGCCGAGGGTGCCCTGCGCCAGCAGCTCCCGCACGGCACGGCGGGCGGCGGCGTAGGCGGTCTCGGCGAGGGCGGATCCGGCGCTCACCCGTGCGACGCCGAGGGCGGCCAGCTCGGCGACCGGCGGGGCACCGGGGACGGCCAGCACGTTGAGCGGACCGTCGACGCCGTCGGCGAGCGTCTTCACCACGCCCGGATCGACGGCCCCGGGCACGAAGACGCCGTCGGCGCCCGCCGCGCGGTAGGCGGCGGCCCGCTCCAGAGTGGCGTCCACACCTCCGGCGCCGCGCAGGAAGGTGTCGACGCGGGCGTTGACGAACAGCGGCACCCCTGCCGCGTCCGCCGCCTCGCGCGCCGCCTCCAGCCGCTCCGCCTGCTCGGCCACCGACCGCAGCGCGCCCCCGCCCGCCTCGTGCGCGGCGTCCTCGATGTTGACGCCCACCGCTCCGGCGGCGAGCACCGCGCGGACGGTGGCGGCCACTCCGGCGGCGTCCTTCGCATAGCCGCTCTCGATGTCCGCGCTGACCGGCAGGCCGGTGACGGCGGTGACGCGGGCGAGGGCGGCCAGCGCCCGGTCCCGGTCCAGCCGGTCGCCGTCCGCCTCGCCCAGCGCCCAGGCGAGCCCCGCGCTGGTGGTCGCCACGGCCGCAGCGCCCGCCTCCTCGGCGAGCCGTGCGCTCATCGCGTCCCAGGCGTTGGGCAGCACCAGCGGGCGGCCCGGGACATGCAGGGCGCGGAAGGCGAGGGCGCGCCCGCGCAGGGTGTTCGTATCGGCGTTCGACTTCGTCATGCCCGGAACTCAACCAGGCGGACGCGGGACACGGCTGGCAGGAATCCGCCGTGTACGCGACGCGCGGGGCGGGCTGGAGACGGCCGGTTCGGGCCGGGGGCCGAGGCGGGTCAGGCCCGGTGGAAGGGTCCGGGGCGGGCCAGGGTCGGCGGAAAGGTCCGGGGCGGGTCAGGGTCGGCGGAAAGGTCCGGGGCGGGTCAGGCCCGGTAGGCAGGTACAGGACGAGTCAGGCCCGGCGGGCGGGTCCGGGGCGGACCAGGCCGAGTGGTCGGTACGGTGCGGGCCAGAGCAGGCAGGCCCGGGGCGGGCCGGGCCGCGTAGGCCGGTACGGGGCGGGCCGGACCAGGCAGTTCGGTGCGGGGCGAGCCGGGCCAGGCAGACGGACCCCAGGCGGGCCGGGCCGCGTGGGCCAGTACGGCGTGAACCGGACCGGGCGGAAGGACCCAGGCGGACCGGACCAGGCAGTTCGGTACGGGACGGGCCGGGCCAAGCAGGCAGGTCCGGGGCGGCGGGGCAGGCCGAGTGGGGCCGTGTGGGGTGGTTCGAGCCGGGCGGGCGTCCTGGGCCGACGCGGCTCAGCCGCGCGCAGGTGCCGCCGTCGTGGCCTCCCAGGGCACGGGCGAGACGGAAGGCTCAGCCGCGCGCGGGCGCCGCAGCCGTGACCGCCGCGGACAATGCCGCGCGCAGCTCGTCGAGGACCCGGCCGAGGGCCGGGTCCGCCGCCGCGGCGCGCCCGGCCAGTTCGTCGGCCCGCCGCTCCCGGGCGGCCCGGTCGGCGCCGGGCGGGGCGGGGAGCAGCCCCGCGGCCACCGCGAGGACGGCGACGAGCGCGTCGCGCGCGTCGGCCGCCGCGGCGGGCCGGGTGCCGTCCAGCAGCCGTCGCGCCCGCTCGCGCAGGGCGGCCGGGACCCCGGCGCGCGCCGGGGTGTACCGCGCGGGCGGCAGGAGGCCGAGCGCGCGCCGCGGCCCCGCACGCAGCCATCCCCCGGCGGTCAGCTGCTCCCGTACGGCCGTGAAGGTGTACCCGGCCCACGCGCTCACCCAGCCCCGCCAGGGGCGCGGCCCGGACTCCCGGACGAGTTCGAGCAGGCCGTCCAGGACCGGGTCGCCGGTCGAGGAGTCGAGGTCGGCGGGGGTGGCGACGCCGTGGTCGTCGACGAGCAGTCCGCGCTGGGCCAGTTCGGCCAGGGCACCGGCCCGGACCAGGCGGGGCAGGACGTCGGCGCCGTGCGGCGGCCGGGCGCTGTCCCAGGCCAGCAGGGACAGCCGGGCGGGCAGGGAGAGCGGGGGCCGCCGGGGTGCGGCGGAGCGCGCGCCGTCGGTCATGGCCGGCCTCCTTCCCTGGGCGGGGGGGTCCGCCCGTAATCGCGTTGACAGCCCTGGGGGCCGCTCCTACGGTGTACAGCGGTTCTGTTGCCGTCGATCGGAGAAGGACGTTGTCCGTCTGAGGTCCTGAGACACCGCGTCACACCGCACAGGTGTGTGCGTCGCGTGCGACCTCGGCGTCGAGCCGTCCTGACGGAGTCCGGCCCAGGGCATTTCTTCTGCCCCGTGGCGTCCCTCCCACACGGTGTCCGTGGTCCCGCGGTGTCCAGGTGCATGTCCGCTTCCCGTACCCACCGCATCCAGCACCCGCGAGGCGCCCATGTCAGCATCCCTCACCTGTTCGTCCCTGTCCTTCGCCTGGCCGGACGGGACCTCCGTCCTCTCCGGCCTCGACGCCGCCTTCGGCCCCGGCCGCACCGGGCTCGTCGGCGTCAACGGCTCGGGCAAGTCCACCCTGTTGAGACTGCTCGCCGGTGAGCTCACCCCGTCCGGCGGCACGGTCCGCGCGGTCGGCGAGGTCGGACACCTGCCGCAGAACGTCACGCTCGACACCGCGCTCCGCGTCGACGAGGCGCTCGGCATCGCCGCGCGGCGGGCCGCGCTGCACGCCATCGAGGCGGGCGACGCGTCCGAGGAGCACTTCGAGACCGTCGGCGACGACTGGGACGTGGAGGAACGCGCCCTGGCCGCCCTCGGCGAACTCGGGCTCGGCCACCTCGGGCTCGACCGCACCGTCGCGGAGGTGTCCGGCGGCGAGTCGGTCCTGCTGCGGCTGGCCGCGCTGCTGCTGCGCCGGCCCGAGGTGCTGCTCCTGGACGAGCCGACCAACAACCTCGACCTGTACGCGCGGAGACGGCTGTACGCGGCGGTCTCCGCCTGGCCGGGCGTGCTGGTCGTGGTCAGCCACGACCGCGGTCTGCTGGAGCTGGCCGACCGGATCGCCGATCTGCGCTCCGGGGAGATCACCTGGTACGGCGGCAGCTTCTCGGCGTACGAGCAGGCGCTGGCCGTCGAGCAGGAGGCCGCCGAGCGGATGGTCCGGGTCGCCGGGACCGATCTGCGCCGCCAGCGCCGTGAACTGGCCGACGCGCACGTGAAACTGGCCCGCCGCAAGCGCTACGGCCAGAAGATGTACGACACCAGACGCGAGCCCAGGGCGGTGATGAACCAGCGCAAGCGCTCCGCGCAGGAGTCGGCGGGCAAGCACCGCCTGATGCACGAGGAGAAGCTGGCCGAGGCCAGGGAGCGGCTCGACGAGGCGGTGGAGGCGGTGCGCGACGACGACGAGATCCGGATCGAGCTGCCGTACACGGCCGTACCGCCGGGCCGTGCCGTCCTCACCCTGCGGGACCTGGAGACGGCCCACGGCGCGTGTGCGCGCGGCGGCCTGGACCTGTACGGACCGGAACGGATCGCGCTGGTCGGGCGCAACGGCGCGGGCAAGACGACGCTGCTGCGCACGGTCGCCGGGGAGCTGGCGCCGGTGGCGGGCGAGGCGGTGGCGCACGTGCCGCTGCGGTTCCTGCCGCAGCGCCTCGACGTCCTCGACGATCGGCTGAGCGTCGCCGAGAACGTGGCCCGGTTCGCGCCGGACGCCACGGACAACCGGGTCCGGGCCCGGCTCGCCCGCTTCCTGTTCCGGGGCGCCCGCGCCGACCAGCCGGCCGCTACGCTGTCCGGCGGCGAGCGCTTCCGGGCGGCACTGGCCGCGCTGATGCTGGCCGAGCCCGCGCCGCAGCTCCTGCTGCTGGACGAACCGACGAACAATCTGGACCTGGCGAGCGTGCGCCGGCTGACCACCGCTCTGGAGTCCTACGAGGGCGCCCTGTTGGTGGCGAGCCACGATCTGCCGTTCCTGGAGTCGATCGGCATCACCCGGTGGCTGCTCCTGGAGGAGGGAAGACTGACGGAGACCACCCGGGAGGCGGTCGGGGATCCCACGTAGCGGCGGGCTCGCGGCGGTGTGACTTGCCTCTCTCCCGGCGGGGCGCACAGCGCCCTCGTCCGGGTGAACGGGTCGCCCGCCCGGCTCCGGGACCTGCGGGTCCCGGAGCCGTCCCGCGCCCGCCGCTTCTCCCGGCCGTGCGGTCTGATCAGTGATCTTTACGACGCCCTTAACCTACGGCTTCGTAACCTACGGTCTCGTAGCCTACGATCCCGTAGGTTGACGGATCCGGCACCGCTCGCCGGTTCCCGCGTACATCGAGCTGTCCCCCCGCACGTCGTCGTGCGCTCTGTTCCCGCATGTACCCGCCGGCCCCGCCCGCGCGCGTCCCCTTGGAGTTCTCTTGACGATCACTTCCTCGCACCTCGGCAGTTCGTCCGCCTGGACCGACGCGCGGCTGCTCTACGCGCTGGAAGAGGTGGTCGAGAAGGAACTCGACCGGCATCTGCGGGTCGCCAAGGACTGGATGCCGCACGAGTACGTCCCCTGGAGCGACGGCCGGAACTTCCCCGGGCTCTTCGAGGACGGCGAGGCGTGGGAGAAGGAGCAGTCGAAGGTCACCGAGATCGGCCGGATCGCCCTCGTCGTCAATCTGCTGACCGAGGACAACCTGCCCAGCTACCACCACGAGATCGCCACGCTCTTCGGCCGTGACGGCGCCTGGGGGACCTGGGTGCACCGCTGGACCGCGGAGGAGGGCAGGCACGGCATCGTGATGCGCGACTACCTGCTGGCCTCGCGCGCGGTCGACCCGGACCAGCTGGAGCGGTTCCGGATGTCGCACATGAGCGAGGGCTTCGAGTCCGACAACAGCCACTCGATGCTGCACTCGGTGGCCTATGTCGCCTTCCAGGAGCTGGCCACGCGGATCTCGCACCGCAACACCGGCCACCAGTCGGGCGACCCGGTCTGCGACCGCATGCTCGCGCGCATCGCGGCCGACGAGAACCTGCACATGATCTTCTACCGCAATCTGCTCAAGGCGGCCTTCGAGATCGCCCCCGACCTCACGATGCGGGCGGTGCGGGACGTCGTGGTCGGCTTCCGCATGCCGGGCCACGGCATTCCGGGCTTCGAGCGGGCGGCGGCCCAGATGGCCATCGGCGAGGTCTACAACCTGCGCATCCACCACGACGACGTGCTCCAGCCCGTGCTGCGCTATCTGAAGATCATGGAGATCGGCGGTCTCGGCCCTGAGGGGCTGCGCGCGCAGGAGGAGCTGGGCCTGTTCATGGGCGGCCTGAACACGGAGGCCACCAAGTTCGACGAGAAGCTGGCGGCGCGCAAGGCGCGGCTGGCGGCGCGGGCCGGCGGCTGACCCTACTGCGCCCTGCGGCGCAGGTTCTGCCGTTCCTTCTCGGACAGCCCGCCCCAGACGCCGAAGCGCTCGTCGTTGGCGAGCGCGTACTCCAGGCAGGCCGGGCGCATCTCGCACAGCGCGCAGATGCGCTTGGCCTCGCGCACGGAGCTGCCCGGTTCCGGGAAGAAGAACTCCGCCCCGGTCTGCGCGCACAGGGCCTGGGCCTGCCAGGCGGGGTCGGCCGGTGTGATCGTTTCGATGTGCATGGGCGAGATCGTGCCGGACGGCGAAAAACGTTCGATCAACGCGCGGTCAACGCCGGCGGCAGGGGCCTTCCGCCGCCCTCCGGTGCGTTCCGATGATGGCCTCCCGGACAGCCGCCGCGCACGGCGGCGCGCGGAGCGGCGGCGCTTCGGCGGCGGTCGTCCGGGGGCGGTGCGAGACTCGGTGGAGCGGACCACGCGTCCCTTCGAAGGAGGGCGACGATGCTCACCACCCGTTTCGCCGACGGCGCTCCGAACTGGACCGACGTCACCGTTCCCGATCCCGGCGCCGCCCGTTCCTTCTACGGCGGGCTCTTCGGCTGGGAGTTCCGGTCGGCCGGACCCGACGCCGGCGGCTACGGCTTCTTCCTGCTCGACGGCCGGATCACGGCCGGTGCGATGCCCGCCCCTGCGGACGGGGGCCCGTCCGCCTGGACCGTGTACTTCCGGTGTGCCGACGCGCGGGCGACCGCACAGGCCGCCGAGGAGGCACACGGCAGGGTGCTGGTCGCGCCGGTGGACGTGCTGGGCCAGGGGCACACGGCCCTCCTCGCCGACCGGGCCGGGGCGCCGTTCGGCCTCTGGCAGCCGGGGCGGCGCCAGGGACTCGACGCGGCCGGGGAGCCCGGCTCGCTGTGCTGGGTGGAGCTGTACACGCCCGACCTGGCGGCGGCCGCCGCCTTCTACCACCGGGTGCTCGGCCTGGAGACGTCGGCGGTCCCCCTCCCCGACGGCACCTACACCTGCGTCCACCCCGCCGACGGCGGCCAGGACGCCATGTTCGGCGGTGTCGTCCCGCTCGGCGACGATCCGGTGGCGGCCCGGACGGGGCCGTACTGGCTGCCGTACTTCGCCGTCGCGGACGCCGACACCACCGAGGCCCGTGCCGTGGAGCTGGGCGGCGGGATCCTCCTGCCGGTCACCGAGGTCCCGGACGTCGGCCGCGTCGCCCGGCTCACCGACCCGTCCGGCGCCCGCTTCGCGGTCCTCGAACCGGCACCGCGGCGGCAACCGGGGTAGCCGGGCGGTCCGGACGTGCGGTGGGCGGCTTCGGAGTCAGGGTGCCGAAGGAAAGGCGGGCCGCTCACCGCGATGCTTCGTATGCCTCGCGGACGGCTGCGGGAACGCGCCCGCGATCGTTGACGAGGTAGCCGTTCGCGCGCGCCCAAAGGCGTATCGCCTCGGCCTGCGGACCGCCATCAGGCATACGGCGCCCTGCCGTACCTGCTGCGTCGCCCCCTTCCAGCCGGTCGGCCACGGCCTGGAAGAAGGCGGCCAACGAGGCGTGTTCGGCGTCGCGGGGGAAAGCACCTTCGGTCCAGGAACCGACCTTCCCTGTGCGTATGTCCAGGAATCTCCCGTAGAAGCCGTCGCTCTCCGCGGAGACCGGCACCCACTCCCGGCGCCAGGACGGGCGGTCGGGGTCCGCGGACGGCTCCCTCTCCGCCATGGCCACTTTGTGGAGGTGGACACGCTCGATGTCCGTGAGGCCGAGGAGCAGTCCGCCGCTGGGAAGGACTCCCCCGCATCCCAGCGCCACCAGAGGCGATCGGGAATCGGGCCGCCTGCCGGCATCGAGGTCGTTCGCCAGCAGCCACTGCCGCATCTCCGTCGGGAGCACCAGACCCATGCGCGTCTCGGTGGCCCTGACGGCCGTCGCGCTTCCCGGGCCGCCGAGGGCGGCGAAGACAGCCGGAGCGTGCTGCTCCAGCCATCCGGTCACCCGGCCCCACGCCTGTCGTACGTCTCCGACGTCGTGCGTCGGCATGCCGCTCATGGGTGAACCGTACGCGGAGCCACTGACATCGAGCTCGACGGCGGCGGCCGGCCGGAGCCGGGGCGGTGCGCCCGGAAAGGGAGACGGGTACGGGTGCAGGTGCGGGTACGGCCGGGGTGCGCTACGCGGACGCCCGGCGGATCAGTTCGGTCGGCAGGACGAGGCTGCGTCCGGCGTCCCCGGCGGGACCGGCGGGACCGGCGGGCCTGGCAGGTCCGGTGGGGCCGGTGGGCCTGGCAGGTCCGGCGGGGCCGGGCGGGGCGGTGTCGCGGCCCCGCAGCAGCAGGCGGGCCATCAGGCGGCCCATCCCCTCGATGTCCTGGCGGACCGTCGTCAGGGGCGGATCGGTCTGTTCGGCCAGCGGCAGCATGTCGTCGAAGCCGACGACGGCGACGTCCTCGGGCACCCGCAGCCCGCGGGCGCGCAGCACGCGCAGCGCGCCCGAGGCGGTGAGGTCGTTCGCGGCGAAGACCGCGTCGAGATCGGGCACCCGGTCCAGGAGTTCACCGAGGGCGCGCTCGCCCCCGGCGGGCGTGAAGTCGCTCTCCGCGATCAGCCGGGGATCGCCGCCGTCCATGACGTCCCGGTAGCCTTCGAGCCGGTCCGCCGCCGAGGTCTGGTCCAGCGGCCCGCAGATGTGGGCGATCCGCCGCCGGCCGAGCCCGGCCAGGTGCCGTACGGCCGTCCGGGCGCCTCCCCGGTTGTCGCTGTCGACGTAGGCCGCCTCCCGCATGCCGTCGCTCCAGCCGGGCCGCCCGCCGAACACGGTCGGCACCCCGGCGCGCTGGATCAGCGCGGGCAGCGGATCGTCGAGGTGGAGGGAGAAGACCAGCGCCCCGTCGACATGGCCGCCCGCCAGATAGCGCCCGACCCGGGCGTGGTCCTCGCGGCCCTCGGTGAGCAGCAGCACGAGCTGGATGTCGTGGGCCGTCAGCTCCTTGCTGATGCCGCGCAGTTGGCGGGCGAAGAAGGGGTCGGCGAAGACCCGGGTCTCCGGTTCGGCGATGACGACGGCGACGGCGTCGTGCCGCTTGGTCACCAGGCTGCGGGCGGCCTGGTTGGGCACATAGCCGAGTTCGTCCACGGCCCGGCGGACCCGTGCGGCGAGGGGTTCGCGCACGCCGTCCCCGCCGTTGACCACCCGGGACACGGTGGCCCGGGACACCCCCGCCCGCGCGGCCACCGCCTCCAGTGTGGGACGCGGCGCGGTCTCGCTCACTTCGGGACTCCTCACGGGCGGCTGCGGATCAGGATAGCCCGGTGATCCGCCCGTGGTGAGAGCGCTTTCCCGGCCGGTGCCGGGCCGCCGGAGGCCGCCCTCAGCCGAGGAGGTCGACATGCCGTCCGACACCCAGTTCCCCGGCGCGCCGGTACGCGGTCCAGGCGACCGCCAGGTCCTGCCAGGGCAGGCCGACCGGCGCGTAGACGGTACGGGCCGAGGCGTCGGGTCGGCCGGGACGCGTGCCGTCCAGTACCTCGCCGAGCGTGGCGTCGGCGGCCGAGGCGGGCAGCCCCGCCGCGGCCAGCACGCCCATGGCGGCGGCCAGTTCGCGGTCGTCGACCACGAGCACGGCGGCGCGCAGCAGGTCCGCCGCCAGTTCCCGCTTGCCCGGCTCGTCGCTGCCCAGGCTGGTGAGGTGGGTGCCCTCCCGGACGTCGGCGAGGCCCAGCAGCGGCTGCCGGGACCAGGTGGCCAGGACGACGGTCTCCGCGCGGGCGGCGACCTCGGCGGCGGAGTCCAGTACCCGGCCGCCGTGCCGGGCGGCGAACTCGGCCGCACGGCCGGGGTCCAGATCGTGGATGACCAGGTCCCGGCGGGGGCGCAGGGTGTCCAGGGCGCGCACGGTCGCCTCGGCCTGGGCGCCCGCGCCCACCACGCCGAGGACCGTGTCGTCCCCGGCCGCGGCCAGCAGGTGGGTGCCCAGGGCGGCGGCCGTGCCGGTGCGCCGGGCGGTGACGGTGGCGGAGTCCAGCAGGGCGAGCAGTTCGCCGTCCCGGCCGCTGTGCAGGCAGATCACCCCGCGCAGGGCGGGGCGCGCGCCGGGGAACTTGGCGTTGACCTTGACGGTGTAGGCGTCGATGCCCGGCAGCAGGCCGGGGATCAGGGCGGTGGCCGTGCCGGGGAAGGGCAGGTCGGTGCGGATCCGCTGTCCGGGGACCGTGGTGTGCGGGGCGCGGCGGAAGCCCTCGCGCAGGGCGTCTACGCAGTCGGCGGGGTCCAGGACGGCTTCGAGGTCGCGGCGGGTCAGCAGTAGGGTCACCCGGTCATGATCCGCCGGTGCGGGCGCGGCGGGTCTCCCGGGTCCCGGTCCCGTCTCCCGTCTCCCGTCTCCCGTCGTACGCCGTGCTGCACTGCGGACGGTGCCCGCCTCCTGTCCCGGCCCGGCTCAGGAGGCGTTCCCGGTCTTGGCTCAGAGGGCGCTCCCGGCCTGGCTCAGAAGGTGCTCCCGGTCCGGCTCAGGAGGCGGCGGGGTTCTGCCCGGCGGCCCTGGCCCGGCTCGGCTGCACCCGCTTCGGCTCCCCCGGCATCTTCGGGTACTCGGGCGGATACGGCAGATCACCCAGCCCGTGGTCGCGTTCGTCGCGCGCGGCCAGATCGAGCAGGGCGTCCAGCGCGTAGGCGTGGTCGTCCATGTCGGCGTGCACGTCACCGGCCTCGGCGAAGCGGGCGGGCATCGTGGTGATGTCGAAGTCGCGCGGGCGGGCGGTGGGCACCTCCTCCCAGCGCAGCGGCGCGGAGACCGGGGCGTGCGGGCGCGGGCGTACGGAGTAGGCGGAGGCGATGGTGCGGTCGCGGGCGGTCTGGTTGTAGTCGATGAAGATGCGCGCGCCGCGCTCCTCCTTCCACCACTTGGTGGTGACCTGCTCCGGCATGCGGCGCTCCAGCTCCCGGCCCACGGCGATGGCGGCCCGCCGCACCTGGGTGAAGGTCCAGCGCGGCTCGATGGGCACGAAGACGTGCAGTCCGCGTCCGCCGGAGGTCTTGGGCCAGCCGCGCAGGCCGCCGAACTCGTCGAGGACGGCGCGCAGTTCAGCGGCGGCGCGGACGGCGTCGGTGTAGTCGGTGCCGGGCTGCGGGTCGAGGTCGATGCGCAGTTCGTCGGGGTGCTCGACGTCGTCGCGCCGGACCGGCCAGGGGTGGAAGGTGAGGGTGCCGTACTGGGCCGCCCAGACCACCGCCGCCTGCTCGGTGGGGCACATCTCGTCGGCGCTGCGTCCGCTGGGGAAGGTGATGTGGGCGGTCGGGATCCAGTCGGGCATGCCCCGGGGCGCGCGCTTCTGGTAGAACCACTCGCCGTCGATGCCGTCCGGGTAGCGCTCCAGGGTGGTGGGCCGTTCGCGCAGGGCACGCAGGATGCCGGGCGCGACCGCCTGGTAGTACCGGGCGACGTCCAGCTTGGTGTATCCGTGCTCCGGGAAGAACACCTTGTCCGGGCTGGACAGCCGTACGGTCCGGCCGGCCACGTCGAGTTCCACCGCTTCGCCCATGCGAGCCACGGTAGGCGTACCCCGCACACCTCGCACACCGGGCGAAAGGCGCGTACCGCGCGCACAATCGCAGCCATGGAGCTGCCCGTGATGCCGCCCGTGAAGCCCATGCTCGCCAAGCCGGTGGCGCGCATCCCGCCGGGGATGCACTACGAGGCGAAGTGGGACGGGTTCCGGGCGATCGTGTTCCGCGACGGGGCCGAGGTCGAGCTGGGCAGCCGGACGGGCAAGCCGCTGACCAGGTACTTCCCGGAGCTGGTCGCGGCGTTCCGGGAGCGGCTGCCCGAGCGGTGCGTGCTGGACGGGGAGATCGTGATCGCGCGTGAGGGGCGGCTCGACTTCGACGCGCTGACCGAGCGGATCCATCCGGCCGACTCGCGGGTGCGCGCGCTGGCGGAGCGGACCCCGGCCTCCTTCGTGGCGTTCGACCTGCTGGCGCTGGACGCCGAGACCCTGCTCGACGTAGCGCTGGCGGACCGGCGGGCGCTGCTGGAGCGGGCGCTCGCGGGGGCGGGGGCGCCGGTGCACGTGGCGCCGGCGACGACGGACATCGACGTGGCCCGGCAGTGGTTCGAGCAGTACGAGGGGGCCGGGCTCGACGGGGTGATCGCCAAGCCGCCGGGGCTGCCCTACCTCCAGGACCAGCGGGCCATGTTCAAGATCAAGCACGAGCGGACGGCGGACGTGGTGGTGGCCGGCTACCGCCTGCACAAGAGCGGCCCGGTCGTGGGCTCGCTGCTGCTCGGGCTCTACGACGGCCGGGGCGTCCTCCAGCACGTGGGAGTGGCGGCGGCGTTCCCGATGAAGCGGCGCGCCGAACTGATCGAGGAGCTGGCGCCGTTGCGCATGGACGATCCGGCCGGGCATCCGTGGGCCGCGTGGTCCGAGGAGGCGGCGCACGAGTCGGCCCGGCTGCCGGGCGCGCCGAGCCGCTGGTCTGGCCGCAAGGACCTGTCGTGGGTGCCGCTGCGGCCGGAGCGGGTGGCCGAGGTGGCGTACGACCACATGGAGAACGGGGCCCGGTTCCGGCACACGGCGCGCTTTCGCCGCTGGCGCCCGGACCGGGCCCCGGAGAGCTGCACGTACGCCCAGCTGGAGGAGCCCGTCCGCTACGACCTGGCGCGGATCCTCGGCCCCTGACGCGGCCGGCCTCCCGCTCCGCCAGGCCGGGGCGTCATGTCCGCCGGGTCAGGGCGTCATCAGGATCTTCACCGCGCCGTCCTGCTTGTGCTGGAACATCTCGTAGGCGTGCGCGGCCTCGGACAGCGGGACCCGGTGGGTGGCGAAGTCGTCGACGCCGAGCGGGTCCTCGTCGGTGAGGTAGGGCAGGATGTCGTCGGTCCAGTGGCGGACGTTGGCCTGGCCCATCCGGATCTGGAGCTGCTTGTCGAACATGGTGAGCAGCGGCAGCGGGTCGGCCTGGCCGCCGTAGACACCGGACAGGGAGATGGTGCCGCCGCGGCGCACCAGGTCGATGGCGGTGTACAGGGCGGTGAGCCGGTCGACGCTGAAGCGTTCGGAGAGCGGGCCGCTCAGGGCGCGCGGCATCATCGCGGCGGCCTGCTGCACGAACCGGGCCACATGGCTGCCGTGCGCCTCGGTGCCGACGGCGTCGATCACCGCGTCCGGGCCGCGCCCGTCGGTCTGGTCGTGCACCGCGGCGACCAGGTCCTTCTCGTGGTCGAAGTCGCGCAGGTCGTACGTCTCCACGCCGCGCCGCCGGGCCCGGTCCAGCCGTTCGGTGACCAGGTCGACGCCGAAGACCCGGCCGGCGCCGCGCGCCAGGGCGATCCGGCAGGCCATGTCGCCGATCGGACCGAGGCCGAGCACGGCGACGGTGCCGCCGCGCGGGACGTCGGCGTAGGCGACGGCCTGCCAGGCGGTGGGCAGCACGTCGGAGAGGTAGACGAAGCGGTCGTCGGACGGACCCTGCGGCACCTTGATCGGGCCGTACTGGGCCTGCGGGACGCGCAGGTACTCGGCCTGGGCGCCCGGGACGGCGCCGTAGAGCCGGGTGTAGCCGAACAGGGCGGCGCCCATGTGCTCGCTGGTGACCTGGGTGGTCTCGCACTGCGTCTGGAGACCCGCGGAGCACATGTGGCAGTGGCCGCAGGAGATCTGGAACGGTACGACGACCCGGTCACCGGGTCGGAGGCCGCTCACCTCGGAGCCGACCTCCTCGACGATGCCCATCGGTTCGTGGCCGAGGATGTCGCCGGGGGTCATGAACGGGGTCAGCACCTCGTACAGGTGCAGGTCGGAGCCGCACAGGCCGGTCGAGGTGATGCGGATGACCGCGTCGGTGGGTTCCTTGATCGTGGGGTCGGGGACGTCCTCCACCCGGACGTCGCGCTTGCCCTGCCAGGTCACTGCCTTCATCGTGTCGCGCTCCTTCCGCACGCCGGGCCCCTCGGCCGACGGCCGGGTACCCGGGCCCGGACGGGCCAACCGGTGCGTGAGGCGGGCCCGTCCGGGGCGGGCGGAGGCCGGTCCAGGTGGGCGCGGCCCCCGGTTCAGGCGCGGGCGGCGGGTTCCGCCGGGTTGCGCAGGCCCTCGGCGGCGTCCGCGACGCGCCGGATCAGGTCGAAGAACTGGGTCTGCTCGGCGGGGCTGAGCGGGCCCAGGAAGACCTGGTTCATCCGAGCCGTGCGCACGGTGAGCCTGCCGTGGGTGCGCTCGCCCTCCGCGGTCGGCCGGAGCAGGAAGCGGCGGCCGTCCCCGGGGTCGCGGACCTTGCCGAGCAGACCGCGGCGTTCGAGGCGGCTGACGACCTCGGCGATGGTGGAGCGGTCGAGCCCGACCCGCTCCCCCACGGTGCGCTGGTCGAGTCCGGGCTCGGCGACCAGCGCGTTGAGCACGGCGAACTGCGGTGAGGTGATCTCCTCGGAGACCATCGTGTTCCACAGCAGGTAGTGGGCCTGCTGGAGGCGCCGGGCCAGGTGCCCGGGGTGGGTCGTCAGGTCCACCGCGGCCATGAGCGCTCCTCGTTCTCGCAGGCGCACACTGCGCCCGTTCTGTAGGTGCACTGAACAATATCTCCGTTGGGCCGCCACCCGGTCCCGTGACACGCGGATGATGTGAACCACTGGTCAGAACCCTTGACGGCCTCCGGCGACGGTGGCAGCGTGAGGCTCGCTCGCGGAAATACTCAGTGCCCTGACTATCCACGGCGACTGTCCACGGCGCCGGACCGACGGTGCCGTCCGGTGCCGTCCGGCAGGGCCCCGGCAGAGACGAGGCGTGTTCGATGGACAAGGTGGTCCCCACTGCCGCCCAGGCGGTGGCCGACGTGGGCGACGGCGCGTCGCTGGCGGTGGGCGGATTCGGGCTCAGCGGCGTGCCGAACGTGCTGATCCAGGCGCTGTACGAGCGCGGGAGCGGCACCCTGTCGGTCGTCTCGAACAACTGCGGCGCGCTGGAGTCCGGCCTCGCCGTGCTCCTCGCGGCCGGCCGGATCGCCCGGGTGACCGGCTCCTACATCGGCGCCAACAAGGAGTTCGCCCGCCAGTACCTGGCCGGCGAGCTGGAGGTGGAGCTGATCCCGCAGGGCACGCTGGCCGAGCGGCTGCGGGCCGGCGGCGCCGGGATCCCCGCCTTCTACACCCCCGCCGGTGTCGGCACCCAGGTCGCCGACGGCGGACTGCCCTGGCGCTACGACGGGCAGGGCGGCGTCGCCCTCGCCTCGCCGCCGAAGGAGGTCCGCGACTTCGACGGCGCCTCCTACGTCCTGGAGCGCGGCATCCGCACCGACTTCGCGCTGGTCCGCGCCGCCCGCGGCGACCGGCACGGGAACCTGGTGTTCGCCAAGTCCGCCCGCAACTTCAACCCGCTGGCCGCCATGGCGGGCAGGGTGACCGTCGCGGAGGTCGAGGAACTGGTCGAGCCGGGCGAGCTGGACCCGGACGCGGTGCACCTGCCCGGCGTCTTCGTGCAGCGCGTGGTCGCGCTCACCGCCGAACAGGCCGCCGACAAGCGGATCGAGAAGCGGACGGTGAGCGCGTGATGGCCTGGACCCGTGAGGAGATGGCCGCCCGTGCGGCGCGCGAGCTGCGCGACGGCCAGTACGTCAACCTCGGCATCGGTCTGCCGACGCTCATCCCGAACCACCTGCCGCCGGGCGTCGAGGTGGTGCTGGAGTCGGAGAACGGCATCCTGGGCACCGGCCCCTACCCGCCCGAGGACGCCGTCGACCCGGACCTGATCAACGCCGGCAAGGAGACCGTCACGGTGCTGCCGGGCGCCTCCTTCTTCGACTCGGCGCTGTCCTTCGCGATGATCCGCGGCGGGCACATCGACGTGGCCGTGCTCGGCGCGATGCAGGTGTCCGCGGGCGGCGACCTGGCCAACTGGGCGGTCCCGGGCAAGATGATCACCGGGATCGGCGGGGCGATGGACCTGGTGCACGGTGCCCGCACGGTCGTCGTCGTGATGACCCACACCGCCAAGGACGGCTCCCCGAAGATCGTCCAGCGGTGCACGCTGCCGCTGACCGGCGCGGCCTGCGTCGACCGGATCGTCACCGACCTCGGCGTCCTGGACGTCACCGGCGACGGACTCGTCCTCGTCGAGACCGCGCCCGGGGTCACCACCGAGGAGATCACCGCCAGGACCGACGCCGAGGTCCGTGTCCCCGGAGAGCCGCGATGACCAGGACCGTCTATGTCGTCGACGCCGTCCGCACCCCCTTCGGCCGCTACGGCGGCGCCCTGGCCCAGGTGCGCCCGGACGACCTGGCCGCGCACGCCCTGCGCGCGCTCCTCGCCCGCACCCCCGGCCTGGACCCGGCGCGGATCGAGGACGTGTACCTCGGCAACGCCAACGGCGCGGGCGAGGAGAACCGCAACGTCGGCCGCATGGCCGCCCTGCTCGCCGGGCTGCCCACCTCCGTGCCCGGCGTGACCGTCAACCGGCTGTGCGCCTCCGGCCTGGAGGCGGTGGTCCAGGCGGCCCGCGCCGTCGCCGTCGGGGACGCCTCCGTCGTCGTGGCGGGCGGGGTCGAGTCCATGACCCGCGCCCCCTACGTACTGCCCAAGGCGGAGGGCCCCTTCCCGGCCGGGCACACCGAGCTGTACTCGACCACGCTGGGCTGGCGCATGGTCAACCCGCGTATGGAGCCGCAGTGGACGGTCCCGCTGGGCGAGTCCGCCGAACTGATCGCCGGCAAGCACGCGATCAGCCGCGCGCAGCAGGACGAGTTCGCCCTGCACAGCCACCGCAAGGCCGCCGCCGCGCAGCGGGCCGGGCTGTTCGACGCCGAGCTGGCGCCGCTGACGCTGCCCCGGCGCAAGGGCGAGCCGGTGGTGTTCGCCGCCGACGAGTCCGTACGGCCGGACACCTCCCCGGCGGCGCTGGCGGCCCTGAAACCGGCGTTCCGCACGGAAGGCGGCACGGTCACCGCGGGCAACGCCTCCCCGCTGAACGACGGCGCCGCCGCCCTGCTGCTGACCGACGAGGAGGGTCTGCGGGCCACCGGCCGCGAGCCACTGGCCCGGATCTCGGCCACCGGTGTCAGCGCCACCGACCCGCACTACTTCGGGCTCGCCCCCGTCGAGGCCGTCCGGCGCGCCCTGGCCAGGGCCGGGAGGAGCTTCGCCGACCTGGACGTCCTCGAACTCAACGAGGCGTTCGCCGCGCAGGTGCTCGGCTGCCTCGCCGAGTGGCCCGCGCTCGACCCGGCCGTCCTCAATCCGCAGGGCGGCGCCATCGCCCTCGGCCACCCGCTCGGCGCCTCGGGCGCCCGGCTCGCCGGCACCGTCGCCCACCAGCTCGCCCGCAAGGGCTCGGGCACCGGCATGGCCACCCTCTGCATCGGCGTCGGACAGGGCCTCGCCCTCGTCCTGGAGCGCTAGGAGACCGCCCCATGACCCTCACCCAGCAGGACATCGACCAGGAGATCGCGGCCGAGCACGCCGCGTACGAGAAGCGGCTCGCCCAGGGCGCCCCCGTCGAGCACCACCCGCGCCGCGACTACGCGCCCTACCGCTCCTCGGTGCTGCGCCACCCGAAGCAGCCGCTGGTGGCCATCGACACCGCCCGGGACCCGGAACTGGTCGAGCTGACCTCGCCCGCCTTCGGCGAACGGGACCTCACCGAGACCGACAACGACCTCACCCGGCAGCACACCGGGGAACCGGTCGGCGAACGCATCACCGTCTCGGGCCGGCTCCTGGACCGCGCCGGACGTCCGGTGCGCGGCCAGCTCGTCGAGATCTGGCAGGCCAACTCAGCGGGCCGCTACGCCCATCGGCGCGAGCAGCACGACGCCCCGCTCGACCCGAACTTCACCGGCGTCGGCCGCACCCTGACCGACGCCGACGGCCGCTACCGCTTCACCACCATCCAGCCCGGCCCCTACCCGTGGCGCAACCACCTCAACGCCTGGCGGCCCGCGCACATCCACTTCTCCGTCTTCGGCGCGGCGTTCACCCAGCGTCTGGTGACGCAGATGTACTTCCCGAACGACCCGCTCTTCCCGTACGACCCGATCCTCCGGTCCGTGACGGACGACGCCGCCCGGCAGCGGCTGGTCGCCGCCTACGACCACAGCCTGTCCGTACCGGAGTTCTCCCTCGGCTACCGCTGGGACATCGTGCTCGACGGCCCCGCCGCCACCTGGCTCGAAGAAGGGCGCTGAACTGCCATGACGACGACCGGCACCGGCCGCCCCGAGGGCGCGGCACCCACCCCCTCACACACCGTGGGCCCCTTCTACGGCTACGCGCTGCCCTTCCCCGGCGGCGAGGACGTCGCGCCCCACGGCCATCCGGACACCGTCACCGTGCACGGGTACGTGACCGACGGCGAGGGCCGTCCGCTGCCCGACGCGCTGATCGAGACATGGGGCCCGGACCCGCAGGGGCGCATACCCGCCGTGGACGGCTCGATGCGGCGCGACCCGGCCTCCGGCGGCTTCCTCGGCCGCAACGGCGTGGAGTTCACCGGCTTCGGCCGGATCCAGACCGACGCGGACGGCCACTGGTACGTGCGCACCCTGCGGCCCGGCGCCCGCGGGGGCAACGCCCCGTACCTGAGCGTCTGCGTCTTCGCGCGCGGCCTGCTCGTGCACCTGTTCACCCGCATCTACCTGCCCGGCGACGACGCCGCCCTGGCCGCCGATCCGCTGCTCTCCCAGCTGGACGAGCAACGGCGCGCCACGCTGATCGCGGCGCGCGAGGACAGCGGGGCATACCGTTTCGACATCCGCCTTCAGGGCGAGGGCGAGACGGTCTTCCTGGAGTTCCGGTGACACCACCCGCACCACGACCCGACAGCACCCGCGCCGAGGCCGGGCTGCTCGCGCCCGGCTGGACCGGTTCCGCCGCGGCGGCGGCGACCGGCGACGCCGCCTTCCTGAGCGCGCTGCTGGAGGCGGAGGCCGCGCTCACCCGGGCGCAGTCCGCGCTCGGCCTCGTCCCCGAGGGCGCGGCCGAGGCGGTGACCCGGGCCGCCGACCCGGCCCGCTTCGACCTGCCCGCACTGGCCGAACGCGCCCGCGGCGGCGGCAATCCCGTGATCCCGCTGGCCGCCGACCTGACCGCGGCGGTGACCGAGGCGGCGGGCGAGGAGTACGGCGCCTGCGTGCACCGGGGCGCGACCAGCCAGGACATCATGGACACGGCCGCGATGCTGGTCGCCGCGCGCACCCTGGACCTGGTCCTCGCCGACCTGGCCCGCACCGAGGCCGCCCTCGCCCGCACGGCCGCCGCGCACCGCGACACCGTGCTGCCCGGCCGGACGCTGACCCAGCACGCCGTGCCGACCACGTTCGGGCTGAAGGCGGCCGGCTGGCGCTCGCTCGTCCTGGACGCCCGGGACCGCGTCGCGCGCGTACGGGACGCGCTGCCGGTGCAACTGGGCGGCGCGGCGGGCACCTTGGCGGCGTTCGCGGCCTACGGCGCCGAGGACCCGGCCGCGCTGGTGACGGCGTACGCCCGCGAACTCGGGCTGCGCGCCCCGCTGCTGCCCTGGCACACTCTGCGCACCCCGGTCGCCGACCTGGCCGGCTGCCTCGCCTTCACGGCGGGCGCCCTGGGCAAGACGGCGGCCGATGTGCTGACGCTGTGCCGCACCGAGATCGCCGAGCTGGCCGAGGGCAGCGGCGGCGGCTCCTCGGCCATGCCGCACAAGGCGAACCCGGTGCGCTCCACCCTGATCGCCGCCGCCGCCCGGCGCGCCCCTCAGCTCGCGGCCACGCTGTACGCGTCCATGGCCGCCGAGGACGAGCGCCCCGCGGGCGCCTGGCACGCCGAATGGGAGCCGCTGCGCGATCTGCTGCGGCTGGTGGGCGGCGCGGCCCGCGACGCGGCGGAGCTGGCCGAGGGGCTGCGGGTGGACGCCGGTGCGATGCGCGCGCACCTCGGCCTCACCCACGGACTGATCGTCTCGGAGCGGCTGTCGGCCGAACTGTCCGGGGTGCTCGGCCGCGCCCGCGCCCGGGAACTCCTCACCGAACTGGCCCGCCGGGCCTACGCCGAGGACCGACCGCTCGCCGGACTCCTCGCCGAGGTGCCGGAGTTGCGGGACACCGACCTGGCGGGCCCGACCGACCCCACCCGTTACACCGGCTGCGCCGGAACCCTCACCGACCGTGCTCTGGAGCGACGTTGACCGTGCACCACCGTGCCGAAGGCCCCGCCACGGCACCCGCCCTGCTGCTCGGCCCCTCCCTGGGCACCTCCTCGGCACTGTGGGACCGGGTCGCCCCGGAACTGGCCGCCTCCCACCGGGTGGTCCGCTGGGACCTGCCCGGACACGGCGGTTCGGCGGCCGGCCTGATCGGTCCGGGCGCGACCGTGGCCGACCTCGCCGCGCTGGTCCTGGAGCTGGCGGACGCGCTCGGCCTGGAGCGGTTCGCGTACGCCGGGGTGTCCCTGGGCGGTGCCGTGGGGCTGTATCTCGCCGTGCACCACCCCGAGCGCCTGACGTCCCTGGCGGTGATCTGCTCCTCGGCCCACTTCGGCGGGGCGCGGCCCTGGCGGGAGCGGGCCGCGCTGGTGCGCCGGGAGGGGCTCGCCGCGCTGGCCGCGAGCGCCGGATCCCGCTGGTTCGCCGGTGACTTCACCGTGCCCGAGCTGATCCGCGACCACCGGGAGGCCGACCCGGAGGCGTACGCCGCCTGCTGCGACGCGCTGGCCGCCTTCGACCTCACCGGCAGGCTCTCCGAGATCCGCACGCCCACGCTGCTGATCGCGGGCCGCCAGGACCCGGCGACACCGCCCGCGCATCTGCGGGAGATCGCCGACGCGGTGCCCGGCGCGGCCCTCACCGAGATCCCGGGCGCCTCGCACCTGGCACCCGCGCAGTGCCCCGAGGCCGTGCTGACCGCGCTGCGCACTCAGCTGGACGGCCCCGCCCGGCAGGGCATGCGGGTCCGGCGCGAGGTGCTGGGTGACGCGCACGTGGACCGCGCCCAGGCCCGGCAGACCCCGTTCACGGCCCGCTTCCAGGACTTCATCTCCCGCTACGCCTGGGGCGAGATCTGGACCGACCCCACGCTCACCCGGCGCGAACGCAGCATGATCACCATGACCGCGCTGGTCGCCCACGGCCACCACGACGAGCTGGCGATGCACGTCCGCGCGGCGCGACGCAACGGGCTGACCCCCGAGGAGATCGGCGCGGTGCTCCTGCAGAGCGCGGTGTACTGCGGGGTGCCCGCGGCCAACTCGGCGTTCGCGGTGGCCCAGCGGGTGCTGGCGGAGGAGCCGGACGCGGGCGGGCCGGGCGAGTCGGGAGCGGGCTGAGGCCGTCGCCGGGTCCGGAGTGGGTCCGGCACCGGGTCCGGGTGAGCGGGTCCGCGCGGGTGCGGGGCCGGGTGAGCGGGTCCGCGCGGGTGCGGGGCCGCTCAGTCCTCCTCTTCCAGCGGGAATCCGTTCGACTCCAGTGCCGCGCGGGCACGGTCCGCCAGACCGTCCGCGCCGCAGGACCGGGCCAGTGCCAGACCGCGCCGCAGCTCGGCCGCCGACCCGGCGGCGATGCCGTGCTCGACGCGGGCGGCGGCGTGTTCGTACTGGCAGGGTGACGCCTCCAGGTAGGTGACGGCCTGCGCGGCGAGAGCGACCGCCCGCGGGCCGGTCTCCAGCGCGGCGGCGCAGCGCAGGGCCTCCCCTATGGCGGTGTCGGTGCCGAACCGCTCGGCCTGGCGGCGCACGTCGGAGGCGAGCCGCGCGGCACGGTCCGGGTCCTCGACGGCGAGGGCGCGGGCCAGATCCGCCGCCCAGGGCACCATGACCGGATTGTGGTGGCCGCGCACGGCGGCGGCCTGCTCGGCGGCCTCCAGTTCGGCCACGCCCTCTTTGGTGCGGCCGGCGGCGAGCAGCAGCCGGCCGCGGACGCTGCGCGGGTCCGGGATGACGATGGTGGCCGGGTAGGGCGGCGCGAAGCCGTACCGCTCCGCGATCTCCCAGGCCTCCTCGACATGGCCGCGGGCGAGCAGGGTGTCCACCAGGTTGCAGGTGGCGGTCCAGTACAACGGCAGCCCGCGGCCGACGCGTTCGGCGATGGCCAGCGACTCGCGCAGGGCCTGCTCCGCCTCGCGCAGCCGGCCGCGCCTGCGGTGGCCGAGGCCCACGTAGGCGTACGCGAGGGCGAGGTGGCCGCCGTTCCAGTGGGCGTTCTCGTAGGCGCGCAGCGCTTCGTTGTAGAGGGCTTCGGCGCGGTCGAGGCGGTCGCTGTAGGCATAGGCGCTGGCGAGCATCAGCAGCAGTTCGATGCCCCACTCGGTGTCGGTCCAGCCGAGTCCGGGGGCGAGGCGGCCGTTGACGAGGGCGCGGTCGCACAGCTCCGCGACCTCCTCGGCGTTCTCTCCGCGTGCCATGGCGTCGAAGCCGCGCAGGATCAGCAGGGCGCGCTCGGAGTTGTCGCGTCCGGTGCAGCCGGCGGCGAGTTCGGCCAGCCGTTCGGAGCGGTCCGGGGTGATGGTCTCACCGGTGTGCAGGCCCTCCCACATGAACTGGACGGCCTGGAGGCGCAGCCGGACGGGGCCCGGCGGGTGCCGGGCGGCCTCGGCCTCGACCGTGTGGACGGCGTCCTCCAGCTGGTTGTTGTGCAGCAGCGCCTGGGACAGCCGCCAGACGGCGTCCACGCGGGTGGCGCCGTCCAGGCCGGGCATGCTCAGCGCCAGCTGGAGGTGGTCGATGGTGGTGGCCGGAGCGGTGAGCAGGGTGGCGCAGCCCAGTTCGTACAGCACGCGTGCGTGCACCTCGGGAGTGGGCGGTTCCAGCAGGGCCCGCTCCAGGCAGCGGCGGGCGGCTTCCGGGGCGCCGACGGCGAGGTGTTCGCGGGCGGCCTGCCGCAACTGCTCGACGAGTTCCTCGTCGTCGTCCGGGTGGACCTGGAGCAGATGCCGGGAGGCGGCAGCGGCGCCGAGACCGGAGTCGGTGACCACTTGGGCGGCGATGCCGTGCATGGCGGTGCGCAGCGCGTCCGGGATGGAGCTGTAGACGGCGGTGGCGATGAGCGGGTGCACGAACTCCAGGTCGCCTTCGTCGGCGCCCGCGGTGGCCGGATCGGGCTCGGTGAGGATGCGGGCCTCGCGCAGCAGTTCGGCGCAGCGCGCGGCGTCGTCGCGGTTCATGGTCGCGAGCCGGGCGACCAGCTGGACGGAGATGTCGGTGCCCAGGATGGCGGCGGCCCACGCGAACCGGGTGGCGTCGATGCCGAGTTCCTCCAGGCGGGCGACGAGGCCGCCGCCGCGGGCGGAGCGGTTCAGGTCGCGCAGTTCGCCCGCGTGCGCCTCGACCGGGTCCATCTCGCTGTCGCGGACCTTGGCGAGGAGTTCGACGGTGTCGTAGGGGTTGCCGTCGGTGACCGCCCACACCTCGCGGCAGAACGGGCCGTCGGCGTGGTCGCCGAGCGTGGTGCGGGTGAGCGCGGCGGTGGCCTCCGGGGAGAGGCAGCTGAGGGTGCGGACCCCCGCGGCGGCGGCGACCGTCTCCAGCAACTGGGCGCTGTCGCCGCTCACTTCGCCGGGGCGGCGGGTCACGACGAGGAGCACGGACAGCTCGGTGAGGCGGCCGGCGAAGGCGGCGAGCCAGCGCAGGCTCTCCTCGTCGGCCCAGTGGACGTCGTCGATCATCAGTACGAGCGGCCAGTCCCGCCCGGCCAGCCGGCTCACCGCGGCGACCAGGCCCTCGCACACGCTCCGCGGGTCGGCCTGCCCGCCGCCGGGTTCCGCTATGCCGAGGGCGGGCCCGGCGATGCCGTACCACTCGCCCAGGTACTCGCGTGCCTCCTCGGGCATCAGCGACAGCAGTGCGGGCTGGAGGAGTTGGCGCACCACGTTGAAGGGGACGGAGCGCAGGATCTCGCCGCCGCGCGCCGACCACACGGTGCAGCCGCGTGCCTCGGCGATGCGGCGGGTGCGGGCGAGCAGGGTGGTCTTGCCGAGCCCGGCCTCGCCCTGGAGGACCAGCAGTTCTCCGTGGGACGCGCGGTCGGAGCACAGGGCCTCCACCGCACGGAGGATGGCGGTGACTTCCTCGTCGCGCTCCCACAGGGAGGCCGAGGCGGCCGGTCCCGGCCGTACCTCCGTCATCCCGCTACCTCCCAAGTCGCCCGAACGACGTACGAATGCCGAGCCTAGCGGCCGGGCCGCCCGAGCGGAGCCCGGTCGGGCCACCTCTTGCCGTGACGGGTGACGGGTGCCGTGCGCGGCCCCGGCCTCCGTGGCGGAACCGGGCCGCAGCGGGGTCCCTCTCATACCGCTTTCACGGACGCCTCATACGGTGGGGGCATGACGCAGGTGACTCCTCCCGGGTGGTACCCCGACCCGGGCCAGACGAATGACGGTCCCGCCACCGAGCGCTGGTGGGACGGCAAGGCGTGGACGGACCGGGTCCGCCCGGCCGGTCCGGCCGCCGCGTGGGGTCCGCCGGCGCACCCGGCCGCCGGTCCGGTGCCCCCGGAGCAGCCGGCGCGGCCGCCGTCCTCGGAGCCCGGGGACGACGCGGGCGGGCCGCCGTACACCGGACAGCCGGGGCAGCCCGGCCCGCAGGGACCGCCGCAGGGACTGTACGGACAGCCGGGGGATCCTGGGGCTCCGGTGCAGCCCGGGTATCCGGTGCATCCGGGATACCCCGGCTATCCGGCGCAGCCGCCGGCCCGTTCGCGGCGCGGGCTGCGGACCGGGATAGCCGTCGCGGTGACCGCCGCGGTGCTGGCGAGCATCGGGGTCGGCGTGTACGCGCTGAGCAAGGACGACGGCGGCGGCAGCCGCGCCGGGTCCCAGCAGGGTCCCGGCGGGCAGCGCGGTCCCGGGGACCGGGAGGGTTCCGGCGGCCGGGGCGGCCCGTTCGGCGACGGTCCCGGCGGCTCGGGCGGGTCGGACGGCTCCGGGGGCCTCGGCGGCTCGGGCGGGTCCGGCGGGCCGGGCGGCTCGGGCGGTTCCGGTGGGTCCGGTGACCCGGACGGGTCCGGGGGCGGTGCCGAGGCGCCGAAGATCCGCAGCGGTTCGGTCGCCGACCCGGTCAACGGCATCAGCCTGCCCGTCCCGGACGGCTGGTACGGCCAGCAGATCGGCGTGGGCGCCCAGCTCACCTCCGACAGCGGCTACAAGTGCCCCGGTGACACCTCGAAGTCCTGCACCAAGGGCGGCGCCTACTCGGTGCCCGCCGCGGCGCTGCGCACCGCGGGCAGTACGCCCGAGGAGGTCGCCAAGGCCGACATCGAGGCCAATGTGAAGGAGTCGTACGGCGGGACGACCTACGGCGCGGTGACCTCGCACCAGGTGCTCGCCTCGAAGGCGGTGACCGTGGCCGGCCAGAAGGGCTATCTGGTGCGCTGGAAGGCGGTCACGAGCAAGGGCGCGGACGGGATCGTCGAGTCCCTGGTCTTCCCGTCCCCGGCGCGGCCCGGCCAGCTGGTCGTGGTGCGCTTCGGGGTGGACGCCGACCAGCCGCAGTCGCTGCTGGACGACATCACCAAGGGGATCAAGGTGTCCTCGGGCGGCGGCAGCGGCCAGAGCGCCTGACGCCGCGCGTCCCGCTTTGCCGGCCGGGCGGGCTCCCTCTCCGCTCAAGAGGGGCCGCCCGGCCGGGAGCGCGCCGCCCCCGTCCCCACGGTGCGGCGCGTGCAGGCCGTCGTCCGGTCATCCCGTGGACGGCGGCCTGGGTCAGGGTTCGAGGCCGAGTGCGGGCAGCACGGCGGCCTCGACGAACCGGACGAGGTAGTCCGGGTCGGCGTAGGTCCCGTCGATGACGGGCCGGATGCGTACGACGCCGAACATCTGCGCGGGCACATAGGCCAGCGCCGGGTTGTCCCGGGCCACCTCGCCGCGTTCGACGCCGCGGCGCAGGATCTCCCGCAGCGCGGCGATCTCCGGCTCCACGACGGCCTCGCGCAGCGCCTGCTTCAGCTCCGGGTCCTGCATGATGGCGTGCCCGAGCGCCTGGAGCAACCGGGTGTCCTTGCCCGACCACTCCCCCGCCGCCCGCGCGGCCCGGCGCAGGTCCTCGGCCAGCGAGCCGGTGTCGATCCCGCCGAAGCGGCTGCGCCGGTTGGCGCGCAGGGCGGCCACCACGAACCGCGGCTTGTTCTTCCACTGCCGGTAGAGCGTGGACTTGCTGCACCGGGTGGTGGCGGCGACGCCCTCCATGGTCACGGCGTCGTACCCGCACTCGCGGACCTGTTCGAGGACGGCGTCGAAGAACTCCTGCTCACGCTCGGGCGTGATCTTGGAGCGGCGCGAGGCGACAACCGTGTCCGGTCCGTCCGCGGCCTGCGACGTCATCGCTCTTCTCCTCGCTCGTGGCTCCAGCGCGGCTCCAGCCGCTCTCCAGTGTGGTTCATGTCCGGTGTGAGAGACCTCAGCCGTGTGTGAGAAGCCTCAATCGATACGCCAGTGTACCGGTACACCATCGTATCGGTACACTGGCGTATCGGTACGATGTCGTATCGATGCTTCGGGTACGGGCGGCTCGCCCCTGCCGGGACGCACCCACTCACCACACACGCACACACGGACGCGAAGGGGCCGGGGCATGACATCCCGAACCGAGGGCGCCGCCGCGGCACCCGCGCGGCCCGCGCGGCCCGCGCTCGTGCGCGAGCTGCTGCTCGTCGCGGGGCTGTTCCTCGTCTACAAGCTCGGCCGCCGACTGGCCGCCGACCACACCGGCGAGGCCTTCCGCAACGCGGACCACGTGTGGCACCTGGAACGTGCGCTGCACCTGCCCGGCGAGGGCGCCGTCCAGTCGCTGCTGCTGCACGGCGACACCCTGGTGCGCGTGGCGAACACCTACTACGCGACCGTGCACTTCCCGGCCACCGTCGGGCTGCTGGTCTGGCTCTATCTGCGCCGCCCGGCGCACTACGTCTGGACCCGCCGCGTCCTCGCCGCGCTGACCGCCGCCGCCCTGGCGCTGCACCTGGCGTTCCCGCTCGCCCCGCCGCGCATGCTCGCCGCCACCGGCCTGATCGACACCGCGCACGTGTACGGGCCCTCGGTGTACGGGCCGCCCAGGACGGACCATCTGTCGAACCAGTTCGCGGCCATGCCCTCGCTGCACTTCGGCTGGGCGCTGATGGTGGCCCTCGCCCTGGTCGCCGCCACCCGGTCCCGCCTGCGCTGGCTGTGGCTGCTGCACCCGCTGCTGACCCTGCTGGTGATCGTGGGCACCGCCAACCACTACTGGCTCGACGCGATCGTCGCCACGGCGCTGCTCGCCCTGGCCCTCGTCGCCCTGCCGCGGCCGAGCGGCCGGACGCTCGTCGTGGCACGCGGCCCCGGACGGCCCGTACCGGCCGAGGACGGCACGCTCGTGGGGGCCGTCCGATGAGCGCCGCCCTGCTCGCCCTGGTCCTCTCGCTCTTCTCGGCCGTCGCCTACGCCGCCGCCGCGGTCGCCCAGGAGCGGCTCGCCGCGCGGGCCGCCGCCACCGGCGCGCTCGCGCTGCTGCGCCGCGGCGCCTGGTGGGGAGCGGTGGCGCTGAACGGATCGGCGGCGCTGCTGCACGTGGTGGCCTTGAAGTACGGGCCGCTGACCGTGGTCCAGCCGCTCGGCGCGCTCACCCTCGTGGCCGCCGTGCCGATGGGCGCGCGGCTGGCCGGGCGGAAGGTCGCCGCCGCCGAGTGGCGCGGCACGGCCTGCACGCTGCTCGGTCTCGCCGCACTGCTGGTCGCCGCGTCCGGGCCCGCGCCCGAGCAGGTGCTGAGCCCGGCCGAGGCCCTGGCTGTGGCGGGCACCACGGCCGTCCTCATCGGTGTGCTGTCCCGGCCCGGCGCCCGGCCGGGCCTGCGGCACGCGACCGCCTCCGGCCTCGCCTCGGGAGTCGCCTCGGCGCTCACCCAGACGGTGACCGTGGCCGCCACGGACCACACCGGACCGCTGCTCAGCGCGCGGGTGATCGTGGTGGCGCTGCTGGTCGCGGCGTTCGCGACGGGCGGGCTGCTGCTCTCGCAGACCGCCTACCGAGGCGGTCTGGGCGCACCGCTGGCCGTGGTGACGCTGGCCAATCCGGTGGCCGCCGCCGTGATCGGTCTCACCCTGCTCGGACAGGGGCTCCAGGGCGGGGTGCGCGGGGTGCTGCTCGCCCTGGCCGGTGCGGCGCTCGCCGCCTGGGGCGTCGTCGAGCTGACCCGGGCGACCCCGTCGCGTACGGAACCGGCCGCGGCGGACGGGGTTCGGGTGCCCGCGACGGCGGCCGACACCGGGATCGAGACCGGGGCCGGTGCCGGGCTCGCGTCGGAGTCCGGGCCGGGGGCATCGCCCGCGCTCGCCGCCGTACCGGCGCCCGCACCCGGAACTCCGCCGGTACGGGAGAGCGTCCCCGCGCACCCGCGCACGCCCGCGCCCGCGCCCGCACAAGGCAGCGGCCACGAGGAGCACCCCGTGGCCGCTGTGCTGGCCCTGGAAGCCGGGTCGGCCGCCCGGGAACCGGCGCTGCGCGTGCGGCGCCGGACGCGCCGCTCCCGCCGGTCCGGGCCGGAACGCCTCAGCAAGCTCTGAGAGCTCCGAGCGCGCTCCGGGCCCGCGGCCGGGGCGTGTCAGCCCAGGCCGCGCGCGTCCTGCTTGAGTGCCGTGTCCACGGTCAGCGCCGTCGCCACCACGAGGCTCAGCAGCGGCTCGGGCAGCTGGTAGTGGATCTGGAGGACGTAGTTGTCGGCCGTCGTGAACATCGTCTTGGCCAGGCCCTCCCAGGTCTTGGTGATCCGGGCGACCTCGTTGTCGGCGTGGTCGACGATCGCGAAGTTCCAGGCCCGCCAGTTCTCCGCCTTGATGGCGCCGACCTGCTGCCCGTTCGCGTTCATCGCGAAGTTGATCTTTCCGAAGACGTTCTGCTGGACGATCTCGCCGACCTGCGAACCGTCCGGGCGGGAGACGATCACCCGCGACTTGAGGAACTTCGCGGGCCGGGTCAGCACCAGCTGCGGCTGCCCGTAGGCGTCCCGGATCTCCAGCCGGTGCGTCAGGAACTGGTCGATGCTGGAGACGAACCGCACGACCTTGCGCAGGGCGCTCTGGCCGATCTCGGTGACGACGCCGAGCCGGTTGCCGTTCTGGTCGAAGACCTCGTACTCGTTGGTCAGCTCGATCAGCTTGGCCTTCTGGTTCACCACGAGGACCGGCTCGCTGAACAGGGTGCCGCCGCCCACGTTGCCGGAGGCGACACCGGCCTCCTCCCGCACCTGCTGCTGCACGCGCGGGTCGAACCCGGCCTGCGGGGCCGCCGCGGGCGTCTGGGCCTGCGGCGGCACCTGCTGGGCGGCGGGAGCCTGCTGGTCGGCGTGGGTGTGCTCGGTCCACTGCGCGCCGTCCCAGTAGCGCAGCGTCTGCGCCGCCCCGTGGGGGTCCGGGTACCAGCCTGCAGGTGTGTTCGAATGCGTGGTCACCGGGGCACACTACCGCGAGCCGGCCGGAAAGCAACCGCCGCGCGGACGCCGGTCAGCCGGCCGCGATCGCGGGGTCGCTCACTCCGGGAAGGCCGTTCTCGACATGCCCGGCGAACCTCCGCACGAACGACGGATCGCCCGCGGAGGTGACCGTCAGGTCGTACCAGCGCCGGCTCGCGGCGAGGGCGAACCGGCGGCGCACCGTGGCCCCCGCCTCGACCGCGACCTCCACCGGCCGGCCGCCGTAGCCGACGGTCACCCTGAGCCGTGCCGTGCCCGTCCCCCGGTGGGTGAAGGTGAGCTCCACGTCGTCGCCCGCGTAGCGCGCGGTGACCTCCGGGCCCGCCGTGCGGCCGGGGCCGCGGAAGGTGCGCAGGAAGCCGTTGGGGCCGTGCACGGTCAGGTCGTACGAGCCCCCGGAGTAGGCCGAGTTCCAGGTGTCCGAGACGGTCCGGCCGGCCTCGGTGGTGTAGGTCCACGGGCCGTCGGTGCGGTTGCCCGAGGTGATCAGGAAGGCGGCCCCGGCCTGCGCTCCGGAGGCGAAGGACAGGGTGAACTTCCCGGCCGCCGGGTCCGCCGAACCGTCCACCACGGGCGCGTACTTGAGCGGACGGGCGGGCCGGCTGCCGGGTTCCTGGCGGGGCAGGGAGCCCTGGGCGGGCGGGACCGGGACGTAGTCGGGGTGGCGGTCGCGGTCCGGCGGCGCGTAGCCGGAGGTGTCGGGCAGGGAGACCGGGCGGCTGTCCACGCGGGAGAAGTCGAACGCGGCCGTCAGATCGCCGCAGACCGCCCGCCGCCAGGGCGAGATATTCGGCTCGCGCACCCCGAAGCGGCGCTCCATGAACCGGATGATCGAGGTGTGGTCGAAGGTCTCGGAGCAGACGAACCCGCCCTTGCTCCACGGCGAGACGACCAGCATCGGCACCCGCTGGCCCAGCCCGTAGGGACCGGCGACCTGACCGCCGCCGCCCTTGAACAGGTCCGGGCCCGGGTCGACGGTGGACAGCCCCTGGTCGGCCGAGTCCGGCGGGAAGGGCGGCACGAGGTGGTCGAAGAAGCCGTCGTTCTCGTCGTAGGTGATGAACAGGGCGGTTCTCGCCCACACCTGGGGATCACCGGTGAGCGCGTCCAGGACCTGGGAGATGTACCAGGCACCGTAGTTGGCGGGCCAGTTGGGGTGCTCGGTGAACGCCTCGGGGGCGACGACCCACGATATCCGGGGCAGCCTGCCGCCCTTGACGTCGGCCCGCAGTTGGTCGAAGAAGCCCTCGCCCCGGCTCGCGTCGGTGCCGGTGCGGGCCTTGTCGTGGAGCGGGTCGCCGGGCCGGGCGTTGCGGTACTGGTCGAAGTACAGCAGCGAGTTGTCGCCGTAGTTGCCCCGGTAGGCGTCCTGGATCCAGCCCCAGCCGCCGGCGGCGTCGAGTCCGTCGCCGATGTCCTGGTAGATCTTCCAGGAGACCCCGGCCCGCTCCAGCCGCTCGGGGTAGGTCGTCCAGCTGTAGCCCGCCTCGTCGTTGCCGATGACCGGGCCGCCGCCCTTGCCGTCGTTGCCGGTGTACCCCGTCCACATGTAGTAGCGGTTGGGGTCGGTGGAGCCGATCAGCGAGCAGTGGTAGGCGTCGCAGACGGTGAAGGCGTCGGCGAGCGCGTGGTGGAAGGGGATGTCCTGGCGGGTCAGGTACGCCATCGTCGTACTGCCCTTGGTGGGCACCCAGCGGTCGTAGCGGCCCCGGGCGTGGGCGGCGTGGCCGTCGTTCCAGCCGTGCGGGAGGTCCTGCACGAAGGCCAGGCCGAGGTCGTCGGCGTCGGGGCGGAAGGGCAGGATCTCCCGGCCCGCGGTGTCCTTCTGGTACCAGACCGGCTTGCCGCCGGGCAGGGTGACCGGGCGCGGGTCGCCGAAGCCGCGCACACCCCGCAGGGTGCCGAAGTAGTGGTCGAAGGAGCGGTTCTCCTGCATGAGGACGACGATGTGCTCGACGTCCTCGACCGACCCGGTGCGGTGGTGGGCGGGCAGTGCGGCGGCACGCTGGATGCTGCCGCTGAGCGCGGTGAACGCCGTGGTGGCGCCCGCGATCTGAAGGAAGCGGCGCCGGTTGACCTCGGGGGTGGGTGACGGCATGGGGGGTCCTCTCCTCCTGGTGTGCGGATGGCCGGAACAGTCGGAGTGCTGCGCGCCGAGTGTTCCAAGAGCACCGGACGGGAGGGAAGGGTGCGGTGTCACCTGTGGGAAAGCCGTCGGTACAACGGGGCTACGGGACCACCACGGGCGCGGCCGGTATCCGTTCCAGCACGCCGCCCGCGAACACGTCGTACAGCGGCAGGGTCTCCAGGTGGACGTAGCCGATGTGGCAGTCGCACACGGCGAGCGGGCAGGGGCGCGGGCGCAGCGCGGCCCGGTAGGAGCCGTCGTAGAGGTTGCCGAGTGCGGCGCGGACGAAGTGGCAGCGGCGCACGGTGCCCTCGCCGTCGACGGAGACGACGGACTCGCCGGTGCGGCAGGGCAGTCCGGCGCTGGTGTGCGGGTGGCGGCTGTAGGGGAAGAGCGGGTCGATCGCGGTCCAGCGGCCGGCCTCGGCGTCGTCGTAGACGTGTCCCTCGGCGGCGTTGATCCACAGATAGACGTGCGCGGGCAGGTCTGCGCGCAGGCGGCGGGCCTCGGGCAGGTGCTCGGGCAGGCCGACCACGCCGACGCTGAACCGGATCGAACGGTCCGCCAGGTCACGGCACTTGGCGAGGAAGCGGTCGTACGGCGTCTGGCCCGGGTGGTAGGTGCACCACAGGGCCAGCGTGTCCGGGTCGGCGTCGGCGAGCCAGTCGGTGCGGCAGCTCAGGTTGGTCTGGATCGCCACCCGCCGGATGTGCGGCAGGCGGGACAGCTCGACGAGTGTGCGCCGGTACCAGGAGCGCACCAGGCCCTCGCCCCAGGGGGTGAACAGCACGGAGAGCCGGTCGCCGCGCTGCCCGGCGGCCCAGTCGGCGAACCGCTCCAGGCTCGCGCGGTCGGCGCGCAGTTGCTCGCGGCTGTCGCGCCGCTTGGCGAACGGGCAGTAGGGGCAGTCGTAGTCGCAGGAGGCGAGGGGGCCGCGGTAGAGGAGGGTGAGGTCCATGGCGCGGCTCACTTGCGGGCGTAGGCGGTCATGGCGGCGCGGACCGCGGGCGAGAACAGCTCGGGTCCGAGGGCGTCGGAGTGGGCCAGGCCCTCCGGGGTGAGCCGCAGGGCGGTGCGCGGGTCGGTGGCAGCGAGCCAGCCCCGCTCGGCGAACCGGGCGAGTTCGGCCGGGAAGTCCTCCTCGGGCGCGGTGCCGAAGCGGGTCCGGTACTCGGCCGTGTCGAGGCCGTCGGCCTGGAGCAGCGACTGGAGCAGATGGCGGCGGCGGGCCTCGCCGGCGTCGACGCGGCGGCCGTACTCGGCGTGCGCGAAGTCGGCGGCGGGGCGGGCGACGTAGTCGTCGACGATGGCGCGTATCTCGTGGGTGCCGACCGCGTAGTCGAAGGAGTAGTGCAGGTCGGCGGTGTAGGAGCGGGCGCCGCAGCCCAGGCCGATCATGCCGTCGCTCTGGCAGGCGTAGTCGTCGGCGCCCTGCGGCGGGGCGTCGGTGCGGCGGAACATGCGCATGGACTGCTGGGTGTAGCCGTGGGCCAGGAGGTGGTCGCGGCCCGTCCGGTACAGCCGCAGCCGCTGTTCGTCCCAGGATGGGTCGGGTCCGGTGGCGCGGCGGCCGAGTCCGGTCAGCGGGCGGATGTAGAGCGGGTAGAGGTAGAGCTCTTCGGGCCGCCAGGCCAGGGCCGCGTCCAGGGAGCGCAGCCAACTGGCCTCCGTCTGCCCGTCGATGCCGTAGATCAGGTCTATGTTGAGCACCGGGACGCGCGCGTCGCGGATCCGGGCGAGGGCCGCCTCGACGTCCGCGCGGCGCTGCGGGCGCACCGCCGCCCGTGCCTCGGTGTCGTCGAAGCTCTGCACGCCGAGGCTGAGCCGGGTGGCGCCGCGGTCGGCCAGGACCTCCAGCCGGTCGGCGGTGGCGGTGGCGGGCGAGGCCTCCACCGACAGCGGGACGGCCCGCAGGTCGGCGCCCATGCGGTGTTCGGCGATGTCGCAGAGCCGGGTCAGCTCGGCGGCGGTGAGGAAGGTGGGGGTGCCGCCGCCGAAGGCCGCGGTGGCGAACCGGACCGGCGCGCCGTCCCCGAGCGCGTCGCGGACGGCGCCCGCCTGGCGCTCCAGGGCGTCCAGGTAGGCACCGGTCAGCCCGTCGGGGGCGCCGATGCGGGTGAAGAGGTTGCAGAAGCCGCAGCGCACCTCGCAGAACGGGATGTGCAGGTAGAGCGAGAGCGCGTCCTTGGGTTCGGCGGCCCACAGGGCGGCGAGCCGGGGGCGGTCGGGCAGCCGCCGGTAGGCCGTCTTGTGCGGGTAGGCGTAGACGTAGTGCTGGTACGGGCTCGGCGGTGCGGGTGCCTTCCCGGCGGGCCGCAGGCTGGTCACGGTGGTCATCGGGGGGCTCCGGAGGGGGCTCGGGCTGCGGTGGGGCTGGGGGGTCCGGGCTCGGCACCGGGTCCGGGCTCCAGGAAGAAGTGGGCGTAGGGCACCGTCCACACGGACTCGTGCCCGAGGCTGTGGCCGGTGTAGCCGTCGTCGCCGTAGGCCGTGCCGTGGTCGGAGCAGACGACGGCGAAGCAGCGGCGGCGGCTGCTCGCGGCGGCGAACAGGCGGCCGATGTGCCGGTCGACGTACTCCAGGGCGGCGGCGTGCGTCTCCCGGCTGTCGCCCGCCTCTCGGGTGGCGCCGGGCAGATGGAACCAGTTCGGCTGGTGCAGGGCCGACACGTTGACGAAGAGGAACAGCCGCTGCTCGCGGGGCAGTCGCCGCACCGCCTGCTCGGCGCACGCCACCTGCGCCTCGAAGGATGTCGGCGAGGCCACGCCGAAGCCGGGCTCCCAGTGGGACTCGTGGAAGAGTCCCGGCAGCACGGAGCCCAGCGCGCCCTGCTTGTTGAAGAAGCCCACACCGCCGACGCACACCGTGTGGTAACCGGCCTGGGCGAGGCCGGAGACGAGGTCGGGGGTGTCGAAGACCCAGGTGCCGTCCTTGGTCGTCTCGCTGCCCGCGAAGCTCGCCGCGAACAGGCGCGGGTGCGGCCCCGGCGCGGCCGGGGTGGGCAGGAAGCCGGCGAAGATCGCCTGGTGGGAGGCGTAGGTGAAGGAGCCGGGCGCGTGCCGTCGCTCCCAGTGGCCGCCGGGCAGATGGCGGGCGAGGTGCGGGATGCGGCCGGCCGCGGCGAGTTCGGCGGCGACGTCGTGGCGCAGGGTGTCCAGGGTGACCAGGAGCAGGTCGTGGCTGCCGACCACCTCGTGCATGTCCGGGCTCGCCCCGGCGGGTGCGGCCGGGGGTGCGGGGCTGACGCGGCGCCGGGGCGGGTCGTGGGGCGGGGGCGTCGGGTCAGGCGACGGCATGGCCGGGTCCTGTTCTGTGCTGGGGTGCGGGCCGGAAAGACAGGGAAGGCAGAGAAGGCAGAGAAGGCGGGGAAGGCGGGGAAGGCGGGGAAGGCCGAGAGGAGCGGGCCGGGGCCTCGGTCCGGTGGTGCGGGCGGGCGGGGGCGCCGAGGACGGCGGCGACCTGCGCCGCGTAGGTGTCGAGCCCCTCGGCGCCGCTGCCCGGCAGGCCGGTGAGCCGGGGCAGCAGATCGCCGAAGGCGTTGACCTCGCCGACCGCGAAGCGGCGCCAGCCGACGGCCGGCAGCAGGTCGACGCCGACGCACAGGGTGCGCGGGAAGCAGGCCGCGGCCCGCTCGCACACACCGAGCACGTCGGACCAGCGGCCCCCGGCGGCCTCCACCGCGCGCCGCGCCGCGTCGAGGTCGCCGCGGGCGCCGCCCAGGTGGAGGTTGGTCAGGGGCGCGGTGCTCGTGCGCACCACGGCGTGGGTGGCGCGTCCGGCGACGACGAGCACCCGCAGGTCGGCGGCGCGGCCCTGCTGGGACGCCTTGGGCACCCAGCGCTCCAGGTGCAGCCCGTCGGGCGCCAGGGTGTCGACGACGGCGGCGATGTCGCGCTCGTCCTCGTAGCGGCGGATCCGCAGCGAGTTGTACAGCCGTCCGTCCTCGGCGCGTTCGACGGAGGTCGTGGCCCGTACGCGGCCCCTGCCGCCGGACTCCACGGCGAGGACGCCGGATGCCGAGGAGCCGTGCGCGAGCTTGACGAACAGCCGGGGCATGCGGTGCTCCCGCATCAGCCGCCGTACGTCGTCCCAGCCGCCGACCGCCGCGGCGGCGGGCCCGGACGTCGGGGAGGACGGCACGGGCACACCGGCCGCTTCCAGGACGGCGTGGCAGCGGCGCTTGTCGAAGAGCACCGCCAGGTCGCCGGGATGGTCGAGGCGTACGCCGCCGCGCAGGCCGCCCACGGCGGTCAGGAACCGCGTGTACCAGCGGGCCGAGCCCTCGACGCGGGTGGGGTCGTCCACGCCGCGCAGCAGCAGGTCGGCCTCCGCGTTCTCCCCGGGCGAGTCCAGGCGTACGGTCTCGCCGGGCGCGAAGTCGGCACCGCCCGCCCGCAGCACCCCGGTCCACGGCACGACGCGGGGCGCGGGCAGTCCGGCGGCGCGCACGGCCGCGGTGAACAGCGCCACCCGGCGGTTCTCCGGGTTGCCGACCACCGCGAACCGCGGCGCGCTCTCACTCTCCGACGGCGACATAGCGTTCCCGTGCCCGGCCCGCGCTGTGGGCGGGGGTGAGCCCCAGGTCCACGCCGTGCGGCGCGAGGGTGGCGCGCAGCCGCTCGGTGAGCGCCTCGCTCATGAAGTGGTGGCGGAGGTCCAACGACTTCAGGTGGGTGAGCGGCTGTCCGGCCAGCAGGGCGCCGCCGCCGTCCTCGCCGAGGGTGCCCATGGACAGGTCGAGCGAGTCGAGTCCGGCGACGACGGGCGCGGCGGCCACGGCGGCGGCGATGTCGTCCTGGATGTCGCTGTTCTTCAGGCCCAGGTGGCGCAGGCGGGGCCGGTCGCCGAGCGAGGCCAGCAGCGCGTCGGCGTCCGCGCGGGTGCAGTCGCCGCCGTACCAGGAGGTGCCCAGCCACAGATCGAGGTGTTCGAGGGCGGGCAGGTCGCAGGCGCTCACCGCGTGCACCACCGGGCGGGGCAGGCCGCCGGACTCGATGCGCAGCGTGCGCAGCCCCTCGTGCCGCAGCGGTTCGAGCACCAGGTCCTCGGCGCCGCGGACGCCCAGTTCCGCCAGGTGCGGCCAGGCGCGCAGGACGGTGGTCACATCGCCCTGCTTGATCCAGGAGATCTCGGACTCCTCGGACTCCACGTCGGCGAGGAACAGCGCCCGCAGCCGCGGGAAGCGGTGGGCCTCGGCGGTCAGCGCCTCCAGGACGGGCCCGATGCCGTGCTCGTCCCACTCGTCCCACCAGGCGCCCAGGACGAGGGCGGTGACCTGCTCGGTGGGCACCTCGTCGAGGAACCGGGGCCACAGTGTCGCGAAGGGGATCTCCTCCCACAGGCAGGACAGCCGCCAGGCCACCGCGCCGGGCTCCGGCGGTGCGGCGGGGACCTTGCGGCGGGGCTCGGGCGCCGCGAAGTCGTGCACCGGCAGGCCGTGGAAGCTCGTCAGGTGCGAGGGGTAGTAGCGCATCGGGGTCTCACTCCCCCGCCGCGACATAGCGGACGACGGTGCCGTCGCTGTCCTCGTACTCGTCGGTGTCGCTCGCGTCGAGGTCGATCTCGACGCCCGCCGGTTCCAGCGTGGCGCGTATGCGCTGCTGGAGGGGTTCGGTGATGTAGTGGTGGTGCAGATCGAGCTTCTTGAGGTGGGTCAGCGGCTGGCCGCCCAGCAGGGCGGTGGCGCCGTCGTCGGTCAGGACGCCCATCGAAAGGTCGAGCACTTCGACGCGGGCGACGACGGGGGCGGCGGCCACGGCCGCGGCCACCGCGTCCTGGATCTCGCTGTTGCGCAGCGCCAGGTGGCGCAGCCGCGGCAGGCGGGCGCCGCCGAGGATCGGTTCGAGGTCGGCGGGTTCGGAGTCGGCGCCGTACCAGGACGTGCCCAGCCACAGGTCGAGGTGTTCCAGGGCGGGCAGGTCGCTGGCGCCGATGCCGCGCACCACCGCGACGGGCAGCCCGCCGGTCTGCACCGTCAGGGAGCGCAGGTGCTCGTGGCGCAGGGCCGGGAAGGCGAGGCCGGTGCCGCCGCGCACCCCGAACTCCTCCAGTTCCGGGAAGCCGCGCAGCACCGTGGTCACGTCGGTCTGTGTGATCCAGGACAGCTCGCACTCCTCGGAGACCATGTCCCCCAGGAACAGGGCCCGCAGCGCGGGCAGCCGGTCGCGGGCGGCGAGCAGGGCCTCGATCTCGGCGTCGGGGCCGTTGTCGAAGGGCTCGTCCCAGGGGCCGACGATCAGCGCGCGCACCCGGGTGGTGTCCACCGCGGCGCAGAACCGCTCGAACTGCTTGCGCCAGCCGTCCTCTTCCTCCTCGATCTCGACGGCGATGCGCCAGGCGACGGTGTCCGGGGCGGGCAGGTCCACCGCCGTCGGGTCCTCGGGGCAGGTGAAGGCCGGCAGGCCGTACAACTCGGAAAGGTGCTCGTAGAGGGCCATGCGGGCGGCTCCTGACAGGCGGCGGCGGACGGATCTCGACTGTGCGAGCAGTTCTACCAACCGGCACTGACAACGCCGGGCGGCGGGGCGGGGCCGCGCGCCACCGCGCGCCACCGCCCGGCGTCCGGCGGGCCGTTGCCGGTGGCCGGCCGCCGGGCCGTTGTCAGTGGTGGCTCGTACTGTCGTCGTCATGGCCCGGGGCGCGGTGCGCCGGGCGGAGAGGGGGCTGCCCGTGTACCGGCAGGGAGATGTGCTGATCGTGCCCGTCGCCGAGGAGGCGGTGCCGCCGCACGCGCGGCGGGCGCCGAAGGAGCCGCGGGACGCGCGCGGCCGGATGGTCCTGGCCCTGGGCGAGGTCACCGGTCACGCCCACGCGGTGGTGGGTCCGGGGGAACTGGTCCGGGAGCCCGGCCCGTTCGGGCCGATGCTGCTGCGGCTGCCCGAGGGCGGCCGGGTGGTGCACGAGGAGCACGCGGCGATCACCCTGTCCAAGGGGTGGTACCGGGTGATCCGGCAGCGGGAGTACGTGCCCGGTTCGGTGCGGATCGTCGCGGACTGACGGGGCGGGCACGGTGCGGCACATGACGACGGCGGAACAGACGGACCAGACAGAGCAGACGGAACAGAAGGAACAGAAGGAGCGGGGGGACACGATGACGGTGGCGACGGAGCGGGCGCCGGACGGTGCCGCGCAGGCCGGTTCCACGCGGGCCGGTGCCGACGAAGCCGGTGGCACGGGGGCCGCCGACGCGGTGGCGCGGTGGCGGTCCTGGGCGACGGCGGCACGGCCCGCCGACCGGGCCGCGGCCGAGGAGGGCGTACGGCTGGCCTACCGGCGGGCCGGGCTCGCCGAGCCGGAGCGCATCGTGTGGGCCCCGTCCCCGCGGGCGGGTGTGCGGCTGGTGCAGGACCTTCAGGACGCCGGTCCCAGCGTCCGGGACGCGGTCCGCACCGGCCCGTGGGCGGCCGAGCGGCGCCGGACGCAGGCGGAGCTGGGCGCGGCCGGCTGGTCGGCGCGCTGGGCGGCGACCGGCGGTGCGCTCTGGGAGCCGACGCAGGCCCTGGTGGACCGGATCCGCCGAGGCGTGCTGGACGATCTCACCGGGACGGCCGACGGCGGCGGGACGCACGCCGGTGCGGGCGCCGGCGGCAGCACCGGGACCGACAGCGGGCCCGGGAACGAGGCCGGGAGCGAGGCCGAGGCCGAGCTTCGGCTGATCCTGCTGGACGCGGTGCTGGGCCAGCACGACGCGCCGTGGCTGGCCGCGTTCGACACCGGCCGGCCGCCGCTCGACGGGCTGGCGCTGGTGTGCCGCAGCGCCGGCTGGTGGTGGCCGTTCGAGAAGGCCGCGGTGATCTGCGAGCGGCCCGTCGCCCTGCACCGCGACGAGGCGGGGCGCCTGGACCGCGGGGACGGCCCCGCGCTCGCCTACCCGGACGGCTTCGCGCTGTACGCGTGGCGGGGCATGCCGGTCCCGGCCGCCTTCCTGGCGGAGCTGAGCACCCTCACCCCGGAGCGCATCCGCACCGAGGAGAACGCGGAGCTGCGCCGTGTGATGCTGGAGCACTACGGCTACGACCGGTATCTCGCGGACTCCGGTGCCGTCCCGGTGCACCGCGACGAGACGGGCACACTCTGGCGGATCGACCTGGAGGGGGACGAGCCGGTGGTGATGGTGGAGGTGCTCAACTCCACGCCGGAGCCGGACGGCACCCGCCGCACCTACTGGCTGCGGGTGCCGCCGTCGACCCGGGAGGCCAGAGAGGGCGTCGCCTGGACGTTCGGTCTCGGCGCCGAGGCGTACGCACCGCTGAAGGAGACCTGAGCGGCGGCGGGCGCGGTGCGGCCCGCCGCCGCCCGGCGCGGGGTCAGGGCGCCGTGTACGCCTCCACTTCGCTGAACTGCCCGGCCGGCCAGCCGGTGTTGCCGGTGACGGTCAGCCGCAGCCAGCGCAGGCCGGTGCCGCTCGGCAGGGCGACGGTGGCGCTGTTGCCGCTCGCCGGGTCGAAGCGGTAGCCCTGCGCGCCCGCCACGGTGGTGTAGTGCGTGCCGTCGGTGCTGCCCAGGACCGCGACGGTCTGGGTGCGGGCGCCCCAGGCGGCGGACGGCGGGAGCTTCAGCACCAGCCGGCGTACGGTCTGGCTCGATCCGAGGTCGACCGTGAGGGACTGCGGGAAGGCGTTGTTGGCGGACTCCCAGTAGCTGTTCGCGTCGCCGTCGACCGCCTTGCCGGGTGTGTACACGTCCTGGGAGCCGGTGGCGGTGGCCGGGCGGCCCTTGGCGAGGTTGCGGTTCGGGTCGGGGTCGGGGTTGCCCTGTCCCGGCTGCGGCCAGGTGGAGCAGTCCGACCAGGTGCTCGTCCAGCCGGAGTTGCCGCTGCCGTCGGTGATCGCGAAGCTGCCCGAGCCGTTCGGGTAGGGGCAGTTGTAGACACCGGCCGCGCCCACCCCGGTCGCGGTGACGTTCCGGAACGTGGCGGCGCCCTGCGCTTCGGCCTGGACGACGACCGTGCCGGTGTTCTTCACGGTCGCCCCGGTGACGTCGACGTTCTTGACCGGGTAGCCCTGGCCGCCGCCGGAGACGAACTCGAAAGCGCTGTAGGGGCTGTCGGTGACGGTGGTGTCGGTGATGTGGACGGTGGCGTTGATGGCGCTGTCGTAGGAGTCGACGCGCAGGGCGCCCATCGGGTGGTTCCAGTTGGGGTTGAGCGCGCCCGCCCGCACCAGGGTGTTGCCGTCGACCGTGATGGTCCCGGCCAGCGGCGAGAAGGGGTCCATGAACTTCTGGTTGGAGATGGCGATGCCGCTGCCGAGGGCGTTGGTGTCGGAGACCAGGTTGCCGCGGACGGTGATGTCGGTGCCGCCGTAGACGGCGATGCCGTTGGCGAGGTTGGGCTGCGAGATGGTGTTGTTCTCGAAGCTGCTGTCCGTGTCGGGCGCGTACAGGGACCACATGGCCAGGGAGTCGTCGCCCTGGTTGCGCAGGAAGTTGTTGCGCACCCGTACGCCCTTGGCGTTGCCGTTGAGGTTGAGGCCGTCGGCGGTGGTGTCGAGGATGCGGTTGTTCTCCACGACGAGGTTGTCGTTGTCGCCGGTGAGCCACAGACCGCACTTGAGGTGCTGGATCCACATGCCGGAGACGGACGAGCCCGGTCCGAGGGAGCCGTTGACGAAGTTGTCGGGGCTGCCGTCGTTGCGTTCGGTGACCTCGCCGATGACCGCGAAGTCCTTGAGGTGGACGTTGCCCGCGGAGCTGCCCTGGTTGACGAAGCTGGAGCTGTGCACGACGGAGTACCAGCTGCCCGCGCCCTGGAGGGTGACGTTCTGTACGCCGCCGAGCGCGGAGGTCAGCCGGTAGTCGCCCGGCGGGATCCACACCACCCCGCCCTGTGCGGCGTTGATGGCGTCGCGGAAGGCCTGCGTGGAGTCGCCCTGACCGGTGGGGTCGGCGCCCTTGCCGGTGACGGAGACCGATCCGGCGGGCTGGGCGGCGGCCGGTGCGACCTGTTCGAAGTCGGCGACGTCCACGGTGACCTGGACGTTCGTGGCCACCAGGGCGATCTTGTCGCCGGCCTGGACGTTCTGTCCGAGCAGCAGCCGGGCGTTGTCGTAGAAGTGGTGGGTCTTGGCCCCGGCGATCCAGCCGGTGTCCACGTAGGAGTACTTGGAGGTGACGGTGAGCGTCCTGGCGAGCCGGGTGCCGTTGACGTAGACGTCGAGGGTGCCGGACTGGCCGTCGGGGACGGTGTAGGCGACGTTCAGGGCGTTGGCGGCGCGCGGCGCGGTGAACTCCACGCGCTGTCCGGAGGCGAGGCGGACGGCCTGGCGGCCCGACGCCTCGGAGGCGAGGGTGCCCTGGGTGAAATCGGGGCCGATCTTCGTGCCGGTGGTGGTGGCGGACTCGGCCTCCACCGAGGTGAAGGGGAGGTTCGCGCCCGCCGCCGCGTGCGCGGCGGGCGCGGTGAGGGTGACGAGCATGCCGGCGCCGAGGGCGACGGTGGCCGCGAGAGCCGGCAGGCGACGGGTGGATCTGGGCGTGCTGGTGCCGTACATGTGCTGATCCCTTCGTGGTGGGGTGCGGGGATAGCGCTGTGCGGGTCGGCGGCCGGGGGCCCCTCCGGTCGTGGGGAGGAAGCCGGCCGGTGGCGGGCCCCCGGCGCTGCGCGGGCTCAGTCGCGCAGCCAGACCGCCGTGTCCTGCGGGATGCGGCCCGAGTCGTCCAGGGGTCCGCTGGCCAGCAGGAGTCGGGTGTGAGCGGGTGGTGCCACGGGGTCGGCGCCGAGGTTGACCACGCAGGCCGTGCCCTCGGCGCGGCGGAAGGAGAGGACCCCGTCGGGGGCGTCGTGCCAGGTGAGGGGGGCGTCGCCGAAGTGCGGGCGGAGCCGGATCGCCTCCCGGTACAGGGCCAGCATGGAGCCGGGGTCGCGCTGTTGCCGGTCGACGGCGTGGGCGGCCCAGCCCGCGGGCTGCGGCAGCCACGGTTCCCGGTCCGCGCCGGTGCCGAAGCCGGCGTGGGGGGCGTCGGCCGCCCAGGGCAGCGGGACCCGGCAGCCGTCACGGCCCGGGTCGGTGCCGCCGGAGCGTACGTGCATCGGGTCCTCGATGCGCGCCGGCGGGATGTCCGCCTCGGGCAGGCCCAGCTCCTCCCCCTGGTAGACGTAGACGGCGCCGGGCAGGGCCAGGGACAGCAGGGCCGCCGCGCGGGCCCGGCGGGTGCCGAGGACCGGGTCGGTGGGGGTGCCGAACGCCTTGGCGGCGAAGTCGAAGCCGGTGTCGGCGCGGCCGTAGCGGGTGACGGTCCGGGTGACGTCGTGGTTGCACAGCACCCAGGTGGCGGGGGCGCCCACGGGCGCGTGCTCGGCCAGGGTCTCGTCGATGGAGCGGCGCAGCCGGGCCGCCTCCCAGGGGCAGGCCATGAAGGCGAAGTTGAAGGCGCTGTGCAGTTCGTCGGGGCGCAGATAGCGGGCGAAGCGCTCGCTGTCGGGGAGCCACACCTCGCCGACGAAGACGCCGCCGTACTCGTCGGCGATCCGGCGCCAGGAGCGGTAGACGTCGTGGAGTTCGTCGCGGTCGACGTAGGGGTGCGGGTCGCGGCCCGGGGTGAAGTCGGGCAGGCGGGGGTCCTTGGCGAGCAGGGCCGCGGAGTCGATGCGGACCCCGGCGACGCCCCGCTCGAACCAGAACCGCAGGATGTCCTCGTGCTCCTGGCGGACGGCCGGGTGCGCCCAGTTGAGGTCGGGCTGTTCGGGGGCGAACAGGTGCAGGTACCAGGCGCCGTCGGGCAGCCGGGTCCAGGCCGGGCCGCCGAACTCGGACGTCCAGTCGTTGGGCGGGAGTTCGCCGTGGGCGCCGCGGCCGGGCCGGAAGTGGAACAGCTCGCGCTCGCCGCCGCCGGCCAGCGCGGCCCGGAACCAGGGGTGCTGGTCGGAGACGTGGTTGGGCACGATGTCGACGATGGTGCGGATGCCCAGCTCGCGGGCCTCGGCGATGAGTTTCTCGGCCTCGGCGAGGGTGCCGAAGGCGGGGTCGACCGTTCGGTAGTCGGCGACGTCGTAGCCGCCGTCCTTCATCGGGGACAGGTACCAGGGGTTGAACCACAGGGCGTCCACGCCGAGTGCGGCGAGGTACGGCAGCCGGGAGCGGACGCCGGCGAGGTCTCCGGTGCCGTCGCCGTCGCCGTCGGCGAAGCTGCGGACGTACACCTGGTAGATGACGGCGGAGCGCCACCAGGCGTCGTCGGCGCGGCTGCTCCGGGCAGGGGTGGGCTGTCCCACGGTGCGTGCCTTTCTGTCTCGGTCTGTCTCGGTGCGAGGGGCCGGGTCAGGTCAGCCCTTGGTGCTGCCCGCGCTGATCCCGGCGATGATGTGCCGCTGGAAGACGAGGAAGAGCGCGACCATCGGGATGCTGGCGATCACCATGGCGGCGATGAGCACGGTCAGCTGGATGTTCTGCGACAGCTGGACGAGGGCCACGCCGATGGGCTGCTTGTCGGTGTCGGAGAAGACCATCAGCGGCCACAGGAAGTCCTGCCAGACGGCGACCAGCGCGAAGATGGACACCACGCCGAGCACGGGCCGCGACATCGGCAGCACGATCGACCACAGGGTGCGCAGTTTTCCGGCGCCGTCGATCTCGGCGGCCTCCAGGACGTCCCGCGGTATCTGGTCGAAGAACCGTTTGAGCAGGTAGAGGTTGAAGGCGTTGGCGACGGCCGGCAGCCAGATGGCGAGGGGGTCGTTGAGCAGGCTGGTGTGGAGGAGCGGCAGGTCGGCGACGGTGAGGTACTTCGGTACGACCAGCGCCTGGGCCGGGACCATCAGGGTGGCGAGGATGCCGCCGAGGATCACCTTGCCGAAGGCCGGTCTCAGCTTGGACAGGGCGTAGGCGGCGGCGGTGCACAGGACGAGTTGGAAGGCCCAGGCGCCGGCCGCCTGGACGAGGGTGTTCCACAGGTGCCGGGGCAGTTGCATCAGGTCCCAGGCGTCGGTGTAGGCACTCAGGTGCCACTGCTCGGGCACCAGGGTGGGCGGGGTCTGCGCCACCTCGTCCGGCGACTTCAGGGCGCCGGTGACCATCCAGTAGACGGGGAAGAGGAAGGCGAGCGCGAACAGCAGCACCACACCGGTGAAGACGGTCCAGTAGAGGACCTTGCCGCGCGGGCGGGCCAGGGCCGCCGGGGAGACGAGGGTACGGGTGCTGCTCATGCGTCCATACCTTTCTTCGTGGGTTGATCGCGGTCATTCGTAAGATCGGGACACCCAGGGATGCCGGGTGTGGCTTTCATGCGAGTGCCGCGTTCGTGGCTGAGGAGGATTGGCCGCCCGGCATCCCGCGACGACTCGACTGCTGATTGGGATGCGCGAACCGAATCGCTCGTATGGACGTGACAGCGAGGTCGTCTGCTGGGACAGCACAAGCGAACGACGAAGGAGAGTCCGGTGCCCGAACTGTGGGCGGGGACGGATGCGGGCAAGGCCGAGCACCACTGCACCGTGATCGATGCGGACGGTGAGAAGGCGCTCTCGCGCCGGGTGCCGAACAGCGAGGACGAGCTGCTGCAGCTGCTCGGTGACGTCCTGGACCTCGCCGACGGCGACCCCGTCACCTGGGCGGTCGACCTCAACGCCGGCGGCGCCGCGCTGTGGATCGCGCTGCTGGTCAACCACGGACAGCGGCTGTTCTACATCCCCGGCCGGACCGTGCACCACGCCTCCGGGTCCTACCGCGGCGACGGCAAGAGCGACGCCAAGGACGCCTTCGTCATCGCCGACCAGGCCCGCATGCGCCGCGACCTCCAGCCGCTGCAGGAGACCAGCGGGATCGCGGTCGACCTGAAGATCCTGACCGGCCGCCGCATGGACCTGTCCGCCGACCGCACCCGGGCCGTCAACCGGCTGCGAGCGCAGATCCTGGAGTACTTCCCCGCCCTGGAGAGGGCCTTCGACTACAGCACCTCCAAGACCGCGCTCGTCCTGCTGACCGGATACCAGGCCCCGGCCGCCCTGCGCCGGATCGGCCGGGCCCGGCTGACCACCTGGCTCAAGAACCACGGCGTCCGCACCCTGAACGTCGCCAAGAGCGCCGCCGACGCCGCCGTCACCGCCGCCGAGGCGCAGTTCACCGTCGTTCCCGGGGAGAAGACCGCCGCGAAGATGGTCCACACCCTGGCCAGGGAGGTGATGGCCCTCGACGAGGAGATCGCCCAGACCAACGCCCTCATCCAGGGCCGGTTTCGCGAACATCCCGACGCCGAAGTGATCACCAGCATGCCCGGCATCGGCGACATGCTCGGGGCGGAGTTCATCGCCGCGACCGGTGGTGACATGGCCGCCTTCGGCAGCCCCGACCGGCTCGCCGGCGTTGCCGGACTCGCCCCCGTCCCCCGCGACTCGGGCAAGGTCAGCGGCAACCTGCGCAGGCCCAGACGCTACAGCCGCCGACTCCTGCGGATGTTCTACCTCTCCGCCCAGACCGCCACCGTGCACTGCCCGCAGTCCAGGACCTTCTACCAGCGCAAACGCGCCGAAGGAAAGTCCCACAAGCAGGCCGTCCTCGCGCTGGCCAGACGCCGCCTGAACGTGCTCTGGGCCCTGATACGCGACCATCGGACCTTCGCGGCCGTCGCGCCCCAACCCGCTGCCGCAGCGGCATGACCCCGTCACGAGGCGTCACCGCCCCGGCTTGACAACGTCATTGGGAATCCTCCTGGCCGGAGCCGGAGCGGGTCAGCCGCAGGTACAGGGCGGAGAACAGGCCGAGCAGCACGAGCAGCATCACGCTGAGCGCGCAGGCGCCGCCGAAGTCGTTGTAGAGGAAGGCGTACTTGTAGATGAGGTAGAGCACGGTGACGGTGGCGTTCTCGGGGCCGCCGCCGGTGATGACGAACGGCTCGGTGAAGACCTGCATGGTCGCGATGATCTGGAGGAGCATCAGCATCAGGATCACGAACCGCGTCTGCGGGACGGTGACGTGGCGGACGCGCTGGAGGAGGCTCGCGCCGTCCAGTTCGGCGGCCTCGTACAGCTCGCCGGGGATGGACTGGAGGGCGGCCAGGTAGATGAGGACGGTACCGCCGAGGTTGGCCCAGGTGGCGACCAGAACCAGGGAGACCAGGGCGGTGTCGGCGCCGTTGGTCCAGTTCGAGGTGGGCAGGTGCAGGGTGCGCAGCGCCTCGTTGGCGAGGCCGGCGCCCGGGTCGTAGAACCACTTCCACAGCAGGGCGCTGACCACCGGCGGGATCATCACCGGCAGATAGACGGCGACCCGGAAGAAGGCGCGGGCGTGCCGCAGTTCGTTGAGGACGAGGGCCAGCACGAACGGGACGGCGAAGCCGATCAGCAGGGCGAGTCCGGTGAAGACGAGGGTGTTGCGCCAGGCGTCGGCGAACTCCGGGTCGTGCAGGACGTGGGTGAAGTTGGCGGTGCCCACCCACTGGGGCGACTGGCCGGGCGTGTACTTCTGGAAGGCGATCACGACGGCGCGGATCGCCGGGTACCAGGAGAACAGGGCGAAGCAGATCAGGCCGCCGAGCAGGAAGGCGTAGGCGCGGGCCTGTTCGGCGAGGCGGCGCCGCCGCTGCCCGGCGGGGCGGGGCGGCTGTGGCGGCGGGGGGACGGCGGCCCGCTCCCGCAGGGGCCGCCGCTCGGCCGTCTTGGTCATGGCGGCTCAGCTCCGCTCCAGGATGCCGTCGATCTTGCCCGAGGCGTCCTTCAGGAGCTGGTCGATGTCGGCGTCCTTCTTGGTGAGCACGGCGGAGACCACGCCGTCCAGCACGGAGTAGATCTGCTGGGCGCTGGGCGGTTCCACCTTCAGCGTGAGGCTCTGGTTGCCGTCCAGGAAGGAGCGGTAGTTCTCCACCGGCACATTGGCGTTGGCCTTCTTGACCTGCTGGTCGGTGGCGTCGGCGGCGCCGGTGAACAGGCGGGGCTCGGGCAGGCCGACCGGGGCGTCGTGCTTCTTGGCGCGGGCGTAGTCGCCGAGGAAGCCCTTGCCGGGGGTGAGGAACATGTGGTCGAGCCACTTCAGGCCGGCCCGGATCTGGGCGGGTGTGTCCTTCTTGCTGAACATGTAACCGTCGCCGCCGACGAGGGTGCCCTGCCCGCCGGGCATCGGGGCGAGGGCGAGGTCCTTGTAGTTGCCGCCCTTCTCCTTGACCAGGATCGGGATGTTGTCGGGGGCGGAGAGGTACATGCCGAGCTTGCCCGAACCCATCATCTGCTGGGCGTCGTTGATGACGAGGAGCTGCTTGCTGCCCATGGAGTCGTCGGTCCAGCGCATGTCGTGCAGGTTCTGGAGGACGGCATGGCCCGCGGGGGTGTCGACACTGGCCTTCTTGCCGTCGGCGCTGACGACGTCGCCGCCCTGGGAGTACAGCTCGGCGGTGAAGTGCCAGCCGCCCTGGTTCTGGGCGCTGTAGTCGGCGTAGCCGACGGTGCCGCCGCCGAGCGCGGCGATCCGCTTGGCGTCGGCGCGGACCTCCGCCCAGGTCGTGGGCGGCTTGTCGGGGTCGAGTCCGGCCTTCTCGAAGAGCTTCCTGTTGTAGATCAGGCCCATCGAGTAGCCGGTGCGCGGGATGCCGTAGACCTTGCCGTCGACGGTGTAGATGTCGCGCAGCTGCTTGCTGAGGGTGGGGTAGCTCTTGAGCTCCTTGACGTACGGGGTGAGGTCGGCGGCCTGGCCGGTGGCGACCACATGGCGGACGTCGGTGAAGTAGGTGTAGAAGACGTCCTCCATCTGGCCGCCGGCCAGTTTCGCGTCGAACGTCTTGGGGTCCTCGCAGGGGAACGCGTCGTGCGCGACGACGTCGATGTCCGGGTTCTGCTTCTCGAAGGACGCCACGTCCTCGTCGAAGAACGTCCGGTCGGTCCTGGCGCTCTTGGGCGGCTGGCAGTTGACCGTGATGCGGGTCTTGCCGTTCGCGGACGCGTCGTCGTCGGAGCCGCACGCCGTCGCGGCGAGGGCGAGGGAGCAGACGCCGATCGCGGCGACGGCATGGCGGAACCCGGTGCTTCTCATCGGTGGACCCCTCTGGACAGGAGCGGTGGGCGCCGCACACTCAAGCACCGGCGACAGGTCTTCGCAAGATGTCGCGCAGAATCTGCAATTATTTGACAGGGCGATGGATCTCCGGGACGCTACCCGGCATCGTCAAACCCGGAGATGGCCTCAGGGGCGGGGTGCCTGGGCGGTCGAGCCGCGGACCACCAGCTCCGGTTCGAACAGCAGCTCGTCCGCCGGTACGGCGCTGCCCCCGATCCGGGCGTGCAGCAGCTCCACGACCGCCTTGCCCATCGACTCGATGGGCTGGCGGACCGTGGTCAGCGGCGGTGCGGTGCAGTTCATCAGGGCGGAGTCGTCGTACCCCACGACCGAGATCCGCGCGGGGACGTCGAGTCCGCGGCGGCGGGCGGCCCGTACGACACCCAGGGCGAGCGGGTCGCTGGCGCAGATGAACCCGGTGACCCCGCGGTCGATGAGCTTGGCCGCCGCCGCGTGGCCGCCCTCGATGGAGAAGATGGCGCGGGCGACGAACTCCTCGGGCAGATCGGGGCGGATCGCGCGGGCCGCCGCGAGCTTGCGCGCGGACGGCACATGGTCCCCTGGGCCGAGGACGAGGCCGATCCGCTCGTGCCCCAGGGAGGCCAGATGGCGCCACGCCTGCTCCACCGCCACCGCGTCGTCGCAGGACACGCCCGGGAACCCGAGGTGTTCGATGCGGGCGTTGACCAGCACGACCGGGATGTTGCGGTCGGCCAGCAGCCGGTAGTGGTCGTGCGGCGCGTCCGACTGGGCGTACAGACCGCCGGCGAAGACGACGCCGGAGACCTGCTGCTGGAGCAGCAGTTCCACGTAGTCGGCCTCCGACACCCCGCCCTTGGTCTGGGTGCACAGCACGGGCGTGAGCCCCAGCTGGGCCAGGGCGCCGCCGATGACCTCGGCGAAGGCCGGGAAGATGGGGTTCTGCAGCTCGGGCAGGACCAGCCCGACCAGACGCGCGCGCTCGCCGCGCAGCTGGGTGGGCCGCTCGTAGCCGAGCACGTCCAGCGCGGACAGCACCGCCTGCCGGGTGGCCGCGGAGACTCCCGGTTTGCCGTTGAGCACCCGGCTGACCGTGGCCTCGCTGACCCCGACCTTCTTCGCCACTTCCGCAAGTCGTCGCGTCATGGCCGCAAGAATAGCGCAATTCATGCAAGCCGCTTGCGTTACCGAAGTGTGTGCCCGCTACACGCGGCTCGTGGTCGCCGTGTCGGACGACAGCCGCTGGGCGAGGTGGATCGGGACGACGGAGAGCAGCACCAGGACGGCCGCCACGACGTTCACCACGGGCGCCTGGCGCGGTCTGGTCATGTTGCCGTAGATCCAGACGGGCAGGGTCTCGACCCCGGGTCCGGCGGTGAAGGTGGTCACCACGATCTCGTCGAAGGACAGCGCGAAGGACAGCAGCGCGCCCGCCAGCAGCGCGGAGCGGATCAGCGGGAAGGTGACGTCGGCGAAGGCGCGCAGGGGGTGGGCGCCCAGGTCCGCCGCCGCCTCCTCGCAGGAGCCCGAGGTGCGCCGCAGCCGGGCCACCACGTTGTTGAAGACCACGACGACGCAGAAGGTGGCGTGCCCGACGACCACGGTGAACAGGCCGAGGCCGATCCCGAGCGGCGCGAGGACCGTGGAGAACGCGGAGTTGAGGGCGATGCCGGTGACGATGCCGGGCAGCGCGATGGGCAGCACGACGGCGAAGGACAGGGCGCCGCTGCCGAAGAAGCGGTGGCGGGCCACGGCGAAGGCGATGAGCGTGCCGAGGACCAGGGCGATCGCGGTGGCCCCCAGCCCGGCCCGTACCGACACCCACAGCGCGTGACGGGCCCCCGAGCTGTGCCAGGCCGCCGCCCACCAGCGGGTGGTCAGCCCCGGCGGCGGCCAGCTCGCGCTGCGGTCGGGGTTGAGGGAGTTGACGAGGACCAGCAGCAGCGGGACGTACAGCAGCGCGAAGCCCGCGCAGGCGGCGGCGCGCAGCGCGATGCGCGCCCGGCGGGAGAGGTACAACATGGCGGGAACCCCCTGTGACGTGCCGGGACGGGCGGTCAGAGCCCGCTGAGCGCGCCCGTGCGGCGCAGCGCCAGCAGATAGAGGACGATGACGGCGACGGGCACGGTGGCGAGGGCGGCGGCCAGCGGCGGGTCGAGTTCGATCTCGGAGTGGACGAGGTTGCCGATCAGCTGGGTCTTGCCGCCGACGATCTCCACGGTGATGTAGTCGCCGAGGCTGAGCGAGAAGGTGAACACCGAGCCGGCGGCGACCGACGGCAGCACGAGGGGCAGCACCACCGAGCGGACGGTGCGCCAGGGCCGGGCACCGAGGTCGGCCGAGGCGTCCAGCAGCCCCGCGGGCAGCCGCACCAGGGCGGTGTGCACCGGCAGGACCATGTACGGCAGCCACAGGTACGTCAGGGTCAGCACCGCCGCCGGCAGCCCGAACCCGGGTCCGCTCAGCCCCAGCGGCCGCAGCAGCCAGTCGGCGAGGCCGCCCTGGGACAGGATGAGCCGCCAGGCGTACACCTTGACCAGATAGCTCGCCCACAGCGGGGTGAGGACGGCCACCACGAGCAGCGGACGCAGCCGCGGCCGGGCGACACACGCGGTGTAGAAGGCCAGCGGAAGGGCGATCACCGTGCACAGGGCGGTGACGGCGAGCGCCACACCGATGCTGCGGACCGTCACCTGGCGGTAGACCGGTGTCGTCAGCAGGGTGTGGAAGTTGTCCGCCGACCAGACCTTGACGACCGCGGCGGTGAAGGAGTCCGTCGTCCAGAAGGCGGAGACGAACAGCACGGCCAGCGAGCCGAGATAGAGCACGCAGAGCCAGAGCAGCGGGGCGGTGAGCAGCAGCCCGAGTCCGAGCCGGGGGCGCCGGTGCAGCGCCCCGGCGAGCCGCGTGAGGGGATCGCGGGCCGGTGCGGCGGCGGTGCGCGCGGTGGCGGCCACGGTTCAGCCCTTGATCTCGGTCCAGGCCCGCACCCACGCGGCGTAGGGCACGCACTTCACGTCGGTGCGGCCGTCCAGGCACTGTTCGATGGGCGTGTTCCAGAAGGCGATCCGCTTCCAGTACGCCGCGTCGGCCGCGTGGTAGGTGGCGCAGAAGTTCCGGTCGGCGGTGTGCGCGCAGGCCCCGGCGTTGGCGGGCGCCTCGCCGAAGTACTCGGCGACCTGGGCGTTGACCTTCGGCGAGACGATCCAGTCCAGCCACTTGTAGGCGCAGGTGGGGTGCTTCGCCCTGGCGGAGACCATCCAGGTGTCGGACCAGCCGGTCGAGCCCTCCTGGGGGACGAACGCCCTGACCTCCGCGCCTTCGGAGGCGGCGAGGTTGGCGATGACCTGCCAGGTGGTGCCGATCACGGAGTCGCCGCTCTTGAAGGCGGAGACCTCCTTGAGGTAGTCGCCCCAGTACTCGCCGATGTCCGCGTTCTGCTTCTTCAGCAGGGCCACGGCCGCGTCGAACTGCTTCTGGTCCAGCGCGTAGGGGTCCTCGATCCTCAGCTCGGGCCGGGACGCCTTGAGGTAGAGCGCCGCGTCGGCGATGTAGATCGGCGAGTCGTAGGCCGTGACATGCCCCTTGTACGGCGCCGCGCCGTCGAAGACGGCCGACCAGGAGGTGGGCGCGGGCTTCACCCTCCGCGTGTCGTACATGAGGAGGTTGGCGCCCCGGCCGTGCGGGATGCCGTAGGCGCGGCCCTTGACGGAGTTCCACGGCTGCATCCGCAGGTCGGGGTAGACACCGCGGTAGTTCGGTACGAGGTCGGTGTTGACGGGGGCCGCGTCGCCGGACGCGATGAGCCGCAGGGAGGCGTCCCCGGAGGCCGACACGGCGTCGTAGTCCCCGGTCTTCATCAGCTTGACCATCTCGTCGGAGTCGGCCGCCACCTTGGCGCGGACCCGGCAGCCGGTCTGCTTCTCGAAGCCGCTGACCCAGTCGGCCTTCGGGTCGTCCGAGCCGTCCTCGACGTAGCCCGCCCAGGCGATCAGGTTCACCTGCCCCTCCGCCCGGCCCAGGTGGGTGGGGGCCTTGAGGTCGGGTGGTCGGAGACCGCCGGACGAGGAGGAGCCGCCGGAGGAGCCGCAGGCGGTGGCGGCGAGCAGCAGTGCGGCGGCGGTCGCGCGGGTGAGGATGCGGGTGGGGCGCATGCGGTGACTCCCAGTGGGGTGGGACGGGGTTCAGCGGGTGTTTCAGCGGGTGTCGGGGACCGGGACCGCGTGCCGGCGGTGCCAGGTCAGGCCGACGCGGGTGCCGCGGTAGGCGGCGACGTCCGCGGCGGAGTTCTCCAGGTTCTGCTGGAGCGCGGTGAGCCGGCCGCCCGCGTCGAGGTCGACCAGGAAGCGGGTGGAGTCGCCGAGGTAGACGACCTCGGCGACGGTGCCGGTGGCCGTGACGTACCCGGGGCCGTCCGCCCCGGTGGCCTCGGCGCGGACACGGATCTTCTCCGGGCGGACGGTGTGGAGGCCGCCGGTGCCCAGGATCCGCCGGGCGGCCGCGTCCCGGAGCAGGTTGGAGGCGCCGACGAAGCCCGCGACGAAGGCGGTCGCGGGCCGTTCGTAGATCTCGGCGGGGGTGCCGGCCTGTTCCACGCGGCCCTCGCGGAGGACGGCGACCCGGTCGCTGAGGGCAAGTGCCTCGGTCTGGTCGTGGGTGACGAGGACGAAGGTGATGCCCACCTCGCGCTGGAGCGCCTTGAGTTCGCTCTGCATCCGCTCCCGCAGCTCCCGGTCGAGGGCGCCGAGCGGTTCGTCCAGGAGCAGCACCCGGGGGCGGCCCACCAGGGCGCGGGCGAGGGCGACGCGCTGGCGCTGGCCGCCGGAGAGCGCCCCCGGGCGCCGGGCGCCGTAGCCGTCCAGGCCGACCTGGTCCAGCGCCTCGCGCGCCTGGGCCAGGCGCCGCGCCTTGGGCACCTTGCGGATCCTGAGGGCGTAGGCGACGTTCTGTTCGACCGTCATGTGCGGGAAGAGGGCGTAGTCCTGGAAGACGGTGTGCACGTCCCGCTCGAACGGGGCGAGGGCCGTGACGTCCCGGCCGCCGAGGGCGACGGTTCCGGCGGTGGGGCGCTCGAAACCGGCGATCAGGCGCAGCACCGTGGTCTTGCCCGAGCCCGAGGGTCCGAGCAGGGAGAAGAACGCGCCGTCCGCGATCTCCAGGTCGACCCCGGCCACCGCGGTGGTCCGCCCGAACGCCTTGCGCAGGCCCCGCAACCGGATCGCGCTTCCCTGCATGCGGACCCCTTCCGGCCCTCATGGACAGTGCAACGTTGCACGCAAGATAGGGAGTCGTGGTGCAAAGCTCAAGACCGCCTCGGGGCGCACTCCTGCCCGACGGGTGAGATGCCGGGGGGGGAGCGGGGGCCGGGGCCGCCCGGCGCCGTCGGCGACCTGAACGCCGACGGTGCCGGGTCAGACCTCGGAGTCCGGTACCACGCTGAGGTGGCCGGACGGGCGGCGGACGCGACGGGCCCGGCGGGGCGCCGGGGCGGGCCGGCGTGCCTCGCGCAGGACCAGGGTCAGCCGGGAGTAGCCGAGGTCGCGCAGGGTCGCCGGGGTCTCCTCGACCACGCGGCAGTCGGTGGCACCCCAGCGGGGGTCGGGGTGCAGCAGCGGACGGACGGCGCCGTCCGAGCGGGTGGCCGAGGCGCCGACCGCGCGGATCCAGTGCGGCAGGCCGTGCCGGTAGGCGGCCTCCATGATCGGGTCCTGGGCGATGTCCCGGCGGATGGCCTGAAGTCCGTGGTCGGGGCCGGTGCTCTCCACGGCGGCCGCGAACTGCGCCAGCATCGGCAGGCACCACCGGGACTCGTGCTCGCCGAGGACCGCTCCGGCGTCCGGGTGGAAGAGCACGAAGCGCAGGAAGTTGTCGCCCGGCATGGCCGACGGGTGCTGCCCTATGCCCCGGAAGAGCGCGGTGTAGGCGTTGTTGGCCAGGATCACGTCCCAGCGGTGGTCGACGACGAAGGAGGGAAAGGAGACGGCCTCCAGCAGCACGGCGTAGTCCTGAAGATAGGCCTGCGCCTCGGGTCGGACGGGAACGGGCTGCGGCGCCGGCCGCTGCCCTCCTGCCTGAAATGCCATCGGGAGGTCACCCCTCTTGCCTCTGCGGCCTTCACGCGGCGCCTTGATCCTGCTGCTCAGCGGCATGCCATGTCAACTATCGTGGCATTTCATGCCGGTTGACGGCTGAAATTGGCCACAGTTGTGGCGAGACCTGGATGCGAGTTCGAACGAGGGGCTACTCTCCGGGAAGTTCACGGCGACCCCGCCCCGTGAGAAGCCTGTGAGAGACGTAGGAGATCTGTCGGTGACGGACGGCATCGAGGATCCGGGCACCACGGCGTCGGTCGTGCTGACGGCGGCGGTCACGCGTGTCACCGCGCTCGCCGGGCGGCTCGGCGTGCCCCAGGCGGAGGTTTTCGACACCGGCCGCCTCTCCGTGGCCTGCGGAGTGCCGGAGCCGGTGGTCAAGGCCCTGCTGAGCGGCCGGAGCGCGGGCGAGCCGGATGTGCAGGCGCGCTTCCTGCAACGGCTCGGCCTGCTGCGCCGCACCCGGCTGAAACCGAACGGCCGGCGCTACACGCAGCAGGAGATCGCGGACGGCGCGGGCATGTCGCGCCAGCAGGCGGGCGCCCTCATCAACGGCGACCGGCGCCCCACCATGGAGCACTGCGACGCCCTCCAGCGGTTCTTCCGCGTGCACGCCGGGTTCCTCACCGCCGAGGACCCGGAGGCGCTCGCGAGCGCGCTCCAGCGCACCGAGCAGGATCTGCTCCAGCGGCTCGCCGACCGCGAACGGGAGGCCGCCGCTGCCGCCGGTGACCCGCTGGAACGCCTGCTCCAGAACCACGGCGTCCGCTCCATCGCCTGGCGGGCCGCCCAACTCCCCACCGACCAGCACCGCGACAAGGTCGCCGAATGGCTGGACATGCTCCTGGAGAGCGTCAAGCGCCCCGAGGAATGAGGGCCACCGCCGGGCGCCACCGGCCGCCACCGGCCCCGGGCCGCTCGCGGGGCGTGCGCCGGCCGGTCACCCGCTGGGCCGAGCGGGCGAAGCGGGACACCGCGCGGGGGCGTTGTCAGTGGGGGGCGGCAAGCTGGAGGGGTGCCACCGCCACGCGGGGGGCACGGCGCGCCGTCCGGGCGACCGGACGCGTGCGCGACCGTGTGCTGCCGAAACCGGGGAGAGCGAGCCATGCCCACCGCCGTACCGACCGACCACGAGCGCACCGCAGTTCAGGCGTATCTGCGGCTGCTGCACACCGTGCGCGCCGCCTTCGACGCCCCGGCGGCCGTCCGACGGCCCGTCCCCGTCCCGCCGTCCGTGCTCGCCGAGGCGGAGGCGGCCCTGGCGGGCGCCGGACTCGCGGGCAACGAGGAGGAGTTCTTCCGGCTGCTGCGCGACTGGTCCGCGCCCGGGGGCTGACGGCCGCGCCGCGGCCCCGCGCGGACGGGGGCGGCCGTGACGGTCAGGGGGGCCAGGGGGTCAGGGGTGGTGCACCGTCACCGCGGTGACCAGCAGCCCCGCCCCTGCGGCCCAGCGGCCGTCGAAGTGCGTGAGGTGACGGCCGTCCAGCACGGGCCCCGGGACGAGGAGCCGCGCCCGGAAGCCGCCGGTGTGCGGGGTGCCGGGGTCGGTGCCGATCTCGACGTCGGCCTCCGTGAAGTCCAGCCACTGACCGGTCAGCGGGTACCACGCCTTGTAGACGGACTCCTTCGCGCTGAACAGCAGCCGCTGCCAGTGCACGTCGGGCCGCCGCTCGGCCAGTTCGTCCAGCCGGCGGCGCTCGTCGGGCAGCGTGACGGCGGGCAGGACCTCCTCCGGGAGCGGTTCGTCGGGTTCCGCGTCGATGCCGACGGAGGCCACGTCGGCGGCCCGGCCCAGCGCGGCGGCGCAGTAGCCGTCGCAGTGGGTCATGCTGCCGACCAGCCCCGAGGGCCAGCGCGGGGCGCCCCCGGCGCCGGGCAGGACCGGCCGCGGCGGCACGCCGAGCTTCTCCATGGCGCGGCGCGCGCAGTCCCGCACACCGGCGAACTCCCGGCGGCGCTTGGCGACCGCCCGTACCATCACGGCCTGTTCCTCGGGGTACAGCGCGGCGTGGCCCGGCCCGTCCGTGCCGTACGCCTCCACCGCCACCACCGGGTCCGGCAGCAGTTCACCGAGCACCGGTTCCGTCCTCCATCGGCAGTACGCGGCGCAGCCGGCCCGGCGGTTCGGGGCGCTTGCGCCACTCGCGGGGGTATCCCACCGACACCTCCTCGAAGCGGACGCCCTCGTGCCAGGTGGTCCGCGGTATGTGAAGGTGACCGTAGACCATGGCGGCCACCCGGAACCTGCGGTGCCAGTCCGCGGTGAGCCGCGTGCCGCACCACATGGCGAACTCGGGGTACCAGAGCACGTCCATGGGGTGCCGGTCGAGCGGGTAGTGGTTGACGAGCACGGTGGGCAGGTCCTCGGGCAGTTCCGCGAGCCTGCGTTCGGTCTCGCTCACCCGGGCCCGGCACCACGCCTCCCGGCTCGGGTAGGGGTCCGGGTGCAGCAGGTACTCGTCGTTGCAGACGATGCCGGTGCCGTGCGCGTAGGCCAGACCCTCCTCCTTAGTGGCGCAGCCCTCGGGCAGGAACGAGTAGTCGTAGAGCAGGAACAGCGGGGCCACGGCGACCGGGCCGCCGGGTCCGGACCAGACGGGGTAGGGGTCCTCGGGGGTCGTCACGCCCAGGTCCCGGCAGAGTTCGACCAGGTACTCGTAGCGGGCGACGCCGCGCAGGGTGACGGTGTCCCGGGGATGGGTCCACAGTTCGTGGTTGCCGGGGGTCCAGACGACCTTGCGGAACCGGCTCGCCAGCGTCTTCAGGGCCCAGCGGATGTCCGCGACGGTCTCGGCGACATCGCCCGCGACGATCAGCCAGTCGTCGTCCGAGCCGGGTACCGTCCGCTCGACCAGGGCCCGGTTCTCGCTGTAGCCGATGTGCAGGTCGCTGATGGCCAGCAGTCGCCCGCTGCCACCGACCGTCCCCGTCACCGCTCACCCCTCTGTCACCCGCCCGTGGGAACCACAACAACACACCCGGCCACCTGCGGACAAGGTCCGGCCCGGCAACCGGCCACCGCCGTGGCCGGATCCGGCGTACGCGCCGACCGGCCGGCGGCCGCGGTGCCCGCCGCCACGGGCCGCGCTCCCCCCTTTCGCGCCCTTCGCAGGCCCCTTCTCCCCCGCTTCTCCCCCGCCGGGGAATTTTTTCCGCGGCTTTTTTCACCGCGGGGTGTATCAGGGCCCGTACCAGCGACTCTCAAGGGTGGGGGACGCGGGGAGCACGGGGGAACCGCGGGGGAACCGCGGGGGAATCACGGGGGATACGGGGGAAACAGGGGAAAAGGGGACGGGGGAACGGGGAGTCGGGGCGGTCGGTCGCCGTACGGGGGAGCGACCGACCGCCCCGGCGCGTGCGCCGCCCGCCACGGGACCCGCCGCCCCCGCTACCCGAGGTAGGAGAGGCCGGGATGGACCCGCATGTACTCCTCGACCAGCCTGCGGGCCACGGTCACGGAGTCCACCAGCGGGTGCAGGGCGAACGCCTTCACCGCGACCGCCCGGGAGCCCGACGCCGCCGCGGCCAGCACCTCGCGCTCGACCGCCTTGACCGAGCGGACGAGACCGGCCGCGTGCCCCGGCAGCGGGCCGGTGGAGACCGGGTGCGCGCCGTTGGCGTCGACCAGGCAGGGCACCTCGACGACGGCGTCGGAGTCCAGTTCCGGCAGGGTGCCGCGGTTGCGGACGTTGAGGATGAGGGTGGTGCGTTCGTCGCGGGCGACGGCCCGCATCAGGGCGAGCGCCACCTTCTCGTAGCCGCCGGAGAGGTCGTCCTCCTCGCGTTCGCCCGCCCCGGCCGCCTCGCGGTTCTCCGCCATGTACGTGGCCTCGCGCTCGGCGCGGGTGCGGTTCCAGGTGTCCAGCGCCGGGGCCTGCGGGTCGCCCAGCTCCTCGTAGAAGCGGGCCTGCTGGTCGCGCAGGAAGGCGCCGCGGGTCTGCCCGGCCCGCTGGTAGGCGTCGACGGCCTCGCGGTTGAAGTAGTAGTAGTGCAGGTACTCGTTGGGGATCGCGCCCAGCGTGCGCAGCCACTCGGCGCCGAAGAGGCGGCCCTCCTCGAAGGAGCCCAGCAGCGCGGGATCGGCGAGCAGGCGCGGCAGTTCGTCCCGGCCGCCGACCCGCAGCCCGCGCACCCAGCCGAGGTGGTTGAGGCCGACGTAGTCGATCCACGCCTCGCGCGGGTCGGCGCCGAGCACCCGGGCGATACGGCGGCCCAGGCCGACCGGTGAGTCGCAGATGCCGATGACGCGGTCGCCGAGGTGGCGGGACATGGCCTCGGTCACCAGCCCCGCCGGGTTGGTGAAGTTGATGACCCAGGCACCGGGTGCGAGCCGGGCCACCCGCCGGGCGATGTCGACGGCGACGGGGACGGTGCGCAGGCCGTAGGCGATGCCGCCCGCTCCGACGGTCTCCTGGCCCAGGACGTCCTGGGCGAGCGCCACCCGCTCGTCCGCCGCCCTGCCCTCCAGACCGCCCACCCGGATCGCCGAGAACACGAAGTCGGCGCCGCGCAGGGCCTCGTCCAGGTCGGTGACGGCCCGCACCGCCGGGGCGTTCGGCACCCCGGCGGCCTGCTCGGCCAGCACCCGGGTGATCGCCGAGAGCCGGCCCGCGTCGAGATCGTGCAGGACGACCTCCGTGACGCGGCCCGCGCCGCGGTCCGCGAGCAGCGCCCCGTACACGAGCGGCACCCGGAACCCGCCGCCGCCCAGAATCGTCAGCCTCACCCTCGCACCTCTCCGCCACGGCCCCGCGCCGGCCACCGGATCCGCGATCCGGCCGGCGCCCGCACATCCGGAACGAAACCCTACTCGGCGCCGCGCTCCGGGCCCGTGAGCCGCCCGCCGCCACGGGAAGCCGCCCGCCGTCCCCGCACGCGGCCGACCGGGTGATCGGGAATCGACCGCCCCGGCAGGCGATACGTGATTCCATTCGAATCCCCACCCCCTAGTCCACGGCAGGGAACTGATGAGACGTCACCTCTTCGCCCTGGCCGCCCTGTCGGCGGCCGTCACGCTCGGTGCGGCGACCTCCTCGGCGGCGGCCGGGCCGGTCTGGCAGGAGACCGGCACCGCGCACGTCGACTCGCTGAGCGGCAGCCAGGGCCTCGCCAGCCGCGCGGACGGTTCACTGGTGTACCGGGGGCTCGCCTCGGTCCCGCTGGACCTGCGCGTCAAGGGCTGGAACCACGTCGGCGACCCGGATGTGGCCCAGGGCCATGTCTTCGACGCCTACCAGGGCGCGGACTCGGCGACCTCCAAGATGTTCGCGGTCACCACCCCGGGCGGCCGGCGCTATGAGTACGTCCATCCGCTGGACGCGGGCGAGAAGGTGAACAACTCCTTCGCCGCCGTCTCCCCCGACGCCCAGTGGCTGGTGTCCGGGGAGTGGGGCGACCAGAACCGGCTCCAGGTCTTCCCCGCCCCGCTGCTCAACCCGTCCACCCCGCGCACCGGCGGTACGCTGCCGCAGGCCCCGCAGATCACCCTCGACAAGCCGGTCCGCGACATCCAGGGCTGCGACTTCGTCAATGACACCCGGCTGCTGTGCGCCTCGGACGACGGCTCCAAGGAGCTGTTCCCCGAGGATAGGCCGCTGCTCCAGGTGGACCTGGACCACAAGCTGGACGGCGGCGCCGTGACCGGGCACGTCACCAGCCTGTTCGCGCTGCCCCAGCGCAGCGTGTGCAGCGGGGGGTTCGAGGCGGAGGGCGTGGACTACGAGACGTCCACCGGCACCCTGCGCGCCGAGGTCGTCCCGCCTAGCGTCTGCAAGGTCGCCACGACCGTGTACAGCTTCCGCCTGGGATAGCGGCGGACAGGAGCGGTCACCGGACGGCGGCGGGCCCGGCCCGCCGCCGTCCGCGTTCCGCGGCCGGGTCCCCCGCACCGCCCTCTCCCCCGCGGCGCGCCCTTCCCCCTTCGCCCTCTTCACCCCCGCCGCCCCCTCCACCCTTCACCCCTTCACCCCTTCACCCCCTGAACTCCCCCGCTCCCACCGGACTTTCCCTGCTTCAACTCTTGACGGCCGGGGCGGTGGGGAGCACATTGGCGGGCGCACCTCCTGAGAGCGCTCTCAGAACGTTCCCCCCGCTCCCCACCCACTCGCTCCCCACCCCACCCGGGAGGCCCCCGTGAGTGAACCCTCAGGCATACCCGCCCATCCGCCCGTCGCGCGCAGCGCACCCCGCCGGCGGCGCTCCGCGCGCCGCGCGCTCGTCGCCGTGCTCGGCACCCTCGGCCTCGCGGCGGCCCTGGCCACCGCCGCGACGCTTCCGGCCGACGCCTCGGCCCCCGCCCCGCCCGCGGGCTGGACCCAGGTCTTCCTGGACGACTTCGACGGGGCCGCGGGCTCCGGTGTCGACACCTCGGCCTGGCAGTACGACACGGGCACCTCGTACCCGGGCGGCGCGGCCGGCTGGGGCACCGGCGAGGTGGAGACGATGACCTCGTCCACCGCCAACGTCGCCCTGGACGGCAAGGGCGATCTGCTGATCACCCCGCGCCGGGACGCCTCCGGGCACTGGACCTCGGGCCGGATCGAGACCACCCGCACGGACTTCGAGCCGCCGGCCGGCGGCAGACTGCGCGTCCAGGCCCGCATCCAGCTGCCGGACGTCACCGGCGCCGCCGCCAAGGGCTACTGGCCCGCCTTCTGGGCGCTCGGCTCGCCCTTCCGCGGCAACTACTGGAACTGGCCCGGCGTCGGCGAGCTGGACATCATGGAGAACGTCCAGGGCCTCAACACCGACTGGGCGACGATGCACTGCGGCACCAGTCCGGGCGGCCCCTGCAACGAGACCACGGGCATCGGCGGTTCGACCCCCTGCCCCGGCGCCACCTGCCAGGCCGGCTTCCACACGTACGCCATGGAGTGGGACCGCTCCGCCGGTTCCGAGCAGATCCGCTTCTCGGTGGACGGCACCGTCTTCCACACCGTGCGGGCGGACCAGGTCGACGCGACCACCTGGGCGAACGCCACCCGGCACGGCTACTTCGTGATCCTGGACGTGGCCATGGGCGGCGGCTTCCCGGGCGCCTTCGGCGGCGGCCCGGACGGCGGCACCGAGCCCGGCCACCCCATGACGGTGGACTATGTGCAGGTGCTGACCTCGGGCGGCGGTGGCGGCGGCACCACGCCCCCGCCCACCGGCCACCGCGACGCCTACAGCCCCGTACAGGCCGAGTCGTACGACAGCCAGAGCGGCGTGAGCACGGAGGCGGCCACCGACAGCGGCGGCGGCCAGGACATCGGGTCGCTCGCGAACGGGGACTGGGCGCTCTACCAGGGCGTCGACTTCGGCTCCGCGGGCGCGCGGCAGTTCTACGCCCGGGTCGCGAGCGGCGCGGCGAACGGGGTGAGCGGGCTGGTCGAAGTGCGCCTGGACAGCCGGGGCAACGCGCCGGTGGGGAGCTTCGCGGTGGGCAGCACCGGCGGCTGGCAGTCCTGGCGCACGGTACCGGCGAACATCGGCGCGGTGACCGGCACCCACGACGTCTATCTCACCTTCACCAGCGGCCAGCCGGCCGACTTCGTGAACGTCAACTGGTTCGACTTCGGCCACTGAGCGCCGTGCCGGACCGGCACGCGCGGCCGGACCGGCACGCGCAGGGGCCCCGCGACCGTGCGGGGCCCCTGTCCGTTCAGCGCAGTTCCGCCCGGAAGGCCACCGGGGTCTGCCCGGTGTGCAGATGGAAGAACTTCGAGAAGTTGGCCGCGTCCGGGAAGCCCACCGCCACGCCGACGCGTCCGATGGGGAGTTCGGTGTGTGCGAGCAGGCGTTTGGCCTCCAGGACGACGCGTCGGTCGATGAACCCCTTGGGTGTCCGGCCGGTGGCGGCGCGGACCGCGCGCACCAGGGTGCGGCGTGAGTAACCGAGGGCGTCGGCGTAGGCGCTGACGCTGTGGTTGGTGGTGAAGCCCTGTTCGACCGCGTCGCGGAACAGGGTGAAGGTGGTGTCGGCCTGTTGCCGGTCGGCCTCCGCCGAACTGGCCGCGAGATGGGCGAGGCGGAGCAGGAACGCGGTCAGCGAGTGCCGCAGCACCGCCGTGTGCAGGCTCAGCGGCAGGGTATCCGTGTCCTCGTACTCGCGGCGGAGTTGGGCGAGCGCGGCCTCCAGCGCGACGCGCCGGGCCGTGTCGGGGTGCAGCAGCGGCGGCAGGTCGTAGCGGTACAGGCCGGTGGCCTCGACGGTGGCGCGGGGCAGGAAGCCGGGCTGCATGGTCAGCACCGTTCCGCGGTACTCGTGCGCGCGGGAGAAGCGGTGGACCTGTCCGGGGCGGATCCACAGCACGTCGCCGGCGGCCGCCTCGTACTCGGTGAAGTCGACCATGTGCCGGACGGGGCCCGCGGCGAAGAGCATGACCACATGGAAGTCGATGCGGTGGACGCGATGGAGAGGAGCCTCGGCGTGCCAGGTCCGGCCGGTGCCCAAGGGGCCTATCTGGAGTCCGACGCCGCCGAGGCTCAGGTCGACCGGGAAGGGGAAGGTCCTGATCGCGTGGCCGCCGCCGCTCCCCTCACCGTCCTCGTCGCCGCCGTCGCCGCCCTGGGTGATTTCGTCCGCCATGTCCTTCTCGTACCGGCTCGGCCGCCCACCGACGGGCCGCGTGATCCAACTGTGTCCCACTTTCACCACAGGCTGACACACGGAGACCTTCCGGCAAAAAAGTCTGACTTTTAAGTTCGAACACGTCCGGCAGCAATCCAGCTTCTTCCGAGGACTTCTTGAAGATGAGCGAGCAGACGACCGTCCCCTTCGAGTGGACCGACCTCGACCGGCGCGCCGTGGACACCGCGCGCCTGCTGGCGGCCGACGCCGTGCAGAAGGTCGGCAACGGCCACCCCGGCACCGCGATGGCCCTGGCCCCGGCCGCGTACACGATCTTCCAGAAGCTGATGCGGCACGACCCGGCCGATCCCGAGTGGACCGGCCGCGACCGCTTCGTCCTCTCCCCCGGCCACACCTCGCTGACCCTCTACACCCAGCTGTACCTGGCCGGCTACGAGCTGGAGCTGGACGATCTGAAGGCGTTCCGCACCTACGGCTCCAAGACCCCGGGCCACCCCGAGTACGGCCACACCGCCGGGGTGGAGACCACCACGGGCCCGCTCGGGCAGGGCGCCGCGATGGCGGTCGGCATGGCGATGGCCGCCCGCTACGAGCGCGGCCTGTTCGACCCGGACGCCCCCGAGGGCAGCTCGCCCTTCGACCACACCATCTGGGCGATCGTCTCCGACGGCGACCTGGAGGAGGGTGTCTCCGCCGAGGCGTCCTCGCTGGCCGGCCACCAGAGGCTCGGCAACCTGGTCTTCCTCTACGACGACAACCACATCTCCATCGAGGGCGACACCGCCACCGCCTTCTCCGAGGACGTGCTGGCGCGCTACGAGGCGTACGGCTGGCACACCCAGCGCGTCGAGCCCGCCGCGAACGGCGACGTCGACGTGCACGCCCTACACGCGGCGCTCTCGGCGGCCCGCGCCGAGACCTCCCGCCCCTCGATCGTCGCGATGCGCACGGTCATCGCCTGGCCCGCCCCGCACGCGCAGAACACCGAGGCCGCGCACGGCTCGGCGCTGGGCGAGGAGGAGATCGCCGCGACCAAGCGCGTCCTCGGCTTCGACCCGGAGCGGACCTTCCAGGTGGACGCGGACGTCCTCGCGCACACCCGGCGGGCCCTGGACCGGGGCGCCGAGGCGCACGCCGCCTGGGAGAAGCAGCTCACCGAGTGGCGCGGCGTGCGGCCGGAGCGGGCCGTGCTGCTCGACCGGATCGTGGCCGGGAAGCTGCCCGAGGGCTGGCAGGACGCGCTGCCGGTCTTCGAGGAGGGGAGGTCCGTCGCCACCCGGGCGGCCTCCGGCAAGGTGCTCCAGGCCCTCGGCGAGGTGCTGCCCGAGCTGTGGGGCGGCTCCGCCGACCTGGCCGGCTCCAACAACACCACCATCGACAAGACGTCGTCCTTCCTCCCCGCGGGCAACCCGCTCCCGGAGGCGGACCCCTACGGCCGCACCATCCACTTCGGCATCCGCGAGTTCTCCATGGCCGCGGAGCTGAACGGCATCGCCCTGCACGGCAACACGCGCGTGTACGGCGGCACCTTCCTGGTCTTCTCCGACTACATGCGCAACGCCGTGCGCCTGTCCGCCCTGATGCAGCTCCCGGTGACGTACGTGTGGACCCACGACTCCATCGGCCTCGGCGAGGACGGCCCCACCCACCAGCCCGTCGAACACCTCGCCTCGCTGCGCGCCATCCCCGGACTGAACATCGTCCGCCCGGCCGACGCCAACGAGACCGCCATCGCCTGGGCCGAGATCCTGAAGCGGCACGCCACCCACCCGGCGCCGCACGGCCTCGCGCTCACCCGCCAGGGCGTGCCGACGTACGCGCCGGACCCGGACACCGCCAAGGGCGGCTACATCCGCGTGGAGGCGTCGACGGGCACCCCGGACGTGATCCTCATCGGCACCGGCTCCGAGCTCCAGCTCGCCGTGGCCGCCCGGGAGGCGCTGGAGGCCGAGGGGATCGCCACCCGGGTGGTGTCGATGCCGTCCGTGGAGTGGTTCGAGGAGCAGCCCCTCGCCTACCGCGAGCGCGTCCTGCCGCCGTCGGTGCGGGCCCGGGTCGCCGTCGAGGCGGGCATCAATCTGACGTGGTACCGCTTCACAGGTGACGCAGGACGGATCGTCTCCCTCGATCACTTCGGTGCCTCCGCCGCTGCCGGGACCCTGTTCGCCGAGTACGGCTTCACCCCCGAGAACGTCGCCGCCGCGGCCCGCGCCTCGCTGGCCGCCGCGCGCGCATGATCCGAACGCAACAAGGAAGATGATCACTGTGACCGAACAAACCGCGGCCTCGGAAGCGCTGGGGCGCCTGTCCGACCAGGGCGTGTCGATCTGGCTGGACGATCTGTCGCGCCGCCGGATCACCTCGGGCAACCTGGCCGAGCTGGTGGCCGGGCGGCATGTCGTGGGCGTCACCACGAACCCGTCGATCTTCCAGGCCGCCATCGGTTCCGGCGCGGGCTACGAGGAGCAGCTCGCCGACCTGGCGGTGCGCGGCGTCACGGTCGACGAGGCCGTACGCATGATGACCACCGCCGACGTACGGGACGCGGCCGACGTGCTGCGCGGGGTGTACGACACGACCGGCGGGCGGGACGGGCGGGTCTCCATCGAGGTGGACCCGCGCCTCGCCCACGACACGACGGCGACCGTCGCCGAGGCCCGGCAGCTGGCCTGGCTGGTGGACCGGCCCAACGTCATGATCAAGATCCCCGCCACCCGTGCGGGCCTGCCGGCCATCACGGAGGTCGTCGGAGCGGGTATCAGTGTCAATGTGACGCTGATCTTCTCCCTGGAGCGCTACCGCGAGGTGATGGACGCCTACCTCGCCGGTCTGGAGAAGGCGCACGCCGCCGGGCACGACCTGGCGTCGATCCACTCCGTGGCCTCCTTCTTCGTCTCCCGCGTCGACTCCGAGATCGACAAGCGGCTGACGGCGCTGGGCACCGGCGAGGCCCTGGCGCTCAAGGGCCGGGCGGCCCTGGCGAACGCCCGGCTGGCCTACGCGGAGTACGAGCAGGTGTTCGGTTCAGCGGACGGTACGACCCGGCCGGGCGAGCGGTTCGCCGCGCTGGTGGGCGCGGGCGCGCACGCCCAGCGTCCCCTGTGGGCGTCGACCGGGGTGAAGGATCCGGCGTACAAGGACACCCTGTACGTGGACGAGCTGGTCGCGCCCGGCACGGTGAACACCATGCCGGAGGGCACGCTGAACGCCACCGCCGACCACGGCGGGATCACCGGTGACACGGTGACCGGCGGCTACGAGCGGGCCCGCGCGGACCTGGCGGCCGTCGGGCGGCTGGGCATCTCCTACGACGAGGTCGTCCAGCAGTTGGAGGACGAGGGCGTCGCCAAGTTCGAGACGGCCTGGCAGGACCTGCTGGACGCGGTCACGAAGTCCTTGAACAGCAAGGGAGTTGACGCGGAATGAGCAAGAAGCCCGCCGAGCCGGCGGCTGAGGAGGCCGGGTCGGCGAGTCCGTCGCCCGTCGCCGTACGGCCCGAGGACCAGGAACCGGATCCCAAGGCCATGCAGCAGGCGCAGGCGTCCGGGGCCACGGGCTCCGCCGCGGCGCGCGAGGCGGCGGACGTGCGCGTCCCGGTCGTCCCGGCCGCCGACTGGGTGAATCCGCTGCGCGACCCCCGGGACCGCCGGCTGCCCAGGATCGCGGGCCCCTCCGGGCTCGTCATCTTCGGTGTCACCGGCGACCTGTCCCGCAAGAAGCTCATGCCGGCCGTCTACGACCTGGCCAACCGCGGTCTGCTGCCGCCGGGCTTCTCGCTGGTCGGCTTCGCCCGCCGGGACTGGGAGGACCAGGACTTCGCGCAGGTCGTGCACGACGCCGTCAAGGAGCACGCGCGCACCCCGTTCCGCGAGGAGGTGTGGCAGCAGCTCGCCGAGGGCATGCGCTTCGTCCCCGGTGACTTCGACGACGACACCGCGTTCAAGCAGCTGCGCGACGCGGTGCAGGAGCTGGACTCCTCCCGGGGCACCGGCGGCAACTTCGCCTTCTACCTCTCGGTGCCGCCGAAGTTCTTCCCCAAGGTCGTGCAGCAGTTGAAGAAGCACGGCCTGGCGGAGGGCCCCGAGGGCTCCTGGCGGCGCGCGGTCATCGAGAAGCCGTTCGGCCACGACCTGGCCAGCGCCCGCGAGCTGAACCGGATCGTGCACGAGGTGTTCGACCCGGACCAGGTGTTCCGCATCGACCACTACCTGGGCAAGGAGACCGTCCAGAACATCCTGGCGCTGCGCTTCGCCAACCAGATGTACGAGCCGATCTGGAACCGCTCCTATGTCGACCATGTGCAGATCACCATGGCCGAGGACATCGGCATCGGCGGCCGGGCCGGCTACTACGACGGCATCGGCGCCGCCCGCGACGTCATCCAGAACCACCTGCTCCAGCTGATGGCGCTCACCGCGATGGAGGAGCCGATCGCCTTCGACGCGGAGGCGCTGCTCACCGAGAAGCTGAAGGTGCTCAAGTCGGTGCGGCTGCCCGAGGAGCTGGGCCGGCACACCGTGCGCGCCCAGTACGCCGAGGGCTGGCAGGGCGGCGAGAAGGTCATCGGGTACCTCGAAGAGGACGGCATCGACCCGAAGTCCAAGACCGACACCTACGCGGCGGTCAAGCTGGAGATCGACAACCGCCGCTGGGCGGGCGTCCCCTTCTATCTGCGCACCGGCAAGCGGCTGGGCCGCCGGGTCACCGAGATCGCGGTGGTCTTCCAGCGGGCCCCGCACTCCCCCTTCGACACCACGGCGACCGAGGAGCTGGGCGAGAACGCCATCGTGATCCGCGTGCAGCCGGACGAGGGCATGACGGTCCGGTTCGGTTCCAAGGTGCCGGGCACCTCGATGGAGATCCGGGACGTGACGATGGACTTCGCCTACGGCGAGTCCTTCACCGAGTCCAGCCCGGAGGCGTACGAACGCCTCATCCTGGACGTGCTGCTCGGTGACGCGAACCTGTTCCCCCGTCACCAGGAAGTGGAAGAGTCCTGGAAGATCCTCGACCCGATCGAGGGCTACTGGGACGAGCACGGCAGGCCCGCCCAGTACCCCTCGGGCACCTGGGGACCGCGGGAAGCCGACGAGATGCTCGCACGAGACGGACGGAGCTGGCGCAGGCCATGAAGATCGACCTGACCGACACCACGGCAAGCAAGATCAACAAGGCGCTGGTGGAAGGCCGCCGCGCCATCGGCACGCCCGCCGTGGGCATGGTCCTGACGATGGTGATCGTCGCCGACGAGGAGAACGCCTACGACTCGATCAAGGCGGCCGAGGACGCCTCGCGCGAGCACCCCTCGCGCACCCTGGTCGTGATCAAGCGGCACGCGCGCACCCTGCGCGACCGCACCCACTCCCGGCTGGACGCGGAGATCCGGGTCGGCTCGGAGGCCGGCACCGGCGAGACGGTGGTGCTGCGCACCTACGGAGACGTCTCCGACCACGCCGACTCGGTGGTGCTGCCGCTGCTGCTGCCGGACGCGCCGGTCGTCGTGTGGTGGCCGGTGGAGGCGCCCGGCAACCTCGCGGCGGACCCGCTGGGCGCGCTGGCCCAGCGCCGCATCACCGATCTGTACGCCTTCGAGAACCCGCTGGAGGTCCTTCAGACCCGGGCGCGCCACTACGCGCCCGGCGACACCGACCTGGCCTGGACCCGGCTCACCCTGTGGCGCTCGATGCTCGCCGCGGCGCTGGACCAGGCCCGGGTCCGGGTGACCTCGGCGGCCGTGGAGGCGGAGGCCGACAACCCGAGCGCGGAGCTGCTGGCCCGCTGGCTGGAGGCCCGGCTGGGCGTCCCGGTCGACCGGGTGGGCAGCGAGGGACCGTTCGTGACGGCCGTCCGCCTGGGCACCGCCGACGGCGAGATCGTCATCGACCGGCCCGAGGGCCCGCTGGCCACGCTGAGCCTGCCCGGCCAGCCGTCCCGCACCCTCGCCCTCAAGGTCCGTCCCACCTCCGAACTCATCGCCGAGGAGCTGCGCCGCCTCGACGCCGACGAGATGTACGCCGTGGCCCTGCGGGGCGACGGGATCAAGGAGACCGTCTGACATGTCCGACACCACCAAGCTCACCCGGCGTCCGCAGTGGACCGCGCTGGAGGACCACCGCGCCCGGTGGCAGTCGCATCTGCGGGAGCTGTTCGCCGAGGATCCCGCGCGCGCCGAGCGCTACACGGTGCGCGTCGGTGATCTGCGCATCGACTACTCCAAGCACCTGGTCACCGACGAGACGCTCCAGCTGCTGCGGGAGCTGGCCGAGGCGACCGGCGTGGCCGGGCTGCGTGACGCCATGTTCGCCGGGGAGAAGATCAACGTCACCGAGCGGCGGGCCGTGCTGCACACCGCGCTGCGCGCGCCCCGGGACGCGGTGATCGAGGTCGACGGCGAGAACGTGGTGCCCCAGGTGCACGCCGTCCTCGACAAGATGGCCGCCTTCGCCGAGCGGATCCGCTCCGGCGAGTGGACCGGGCACACCGGCAGGCGGATCCGCAATGTGGTCAACATCGGCATCGGCGGCTCCGACCTGGGCCCGGCGATGGCGTACGAGGTGCTGCGCGCCTACACCGACCGTGCTCTGACGGTCCGGTTCGTCTCCAATGTCGACGGCGCCGACCTGCACGAGGCGACCCGCGACCTGGACCCGGCCGAGACGCTGTTCATCGTCGCCTCCAAGACCTTCACCACGATCGAGACGATCACCAACGCCACCTCGGCCCGGGACTGGCTGCTCAAGGGGCTGGACGGGGACCAGAAGGCGGTCGCCAAGCACTTCGTGGCGCTGTCGACGAACACGGAGAAGGTCACCGCGTTCGGTATCGACGTCGACAACATGTTCGAGTTCTGGGACTGGGTCGGCGGCCGGTACTCGTACGACTCGGCGATCGGCCTCTCGCTGATGATCGCGATCGGCCCGGACCGCTTCCGCGAGATGCTGGACGGCTTCCGCATCGTCGACGAGCACTTCCGCAACGCGCCCGCCGAGGCCAACGCGCCGCTGATCCTGGGCCTGCTGGGCATCTGGTACGGCAACTTCTTCGGCGCGCAGACGCACGCGGTGCTGCCGTACTCGCACTACCTGTCGAAGTTCACCGCCTACCTCCAGCAGCTCGACATGGAGTCCAACGGCAAGTCGGTGCAGCGCGACGGCGAGCCGGTGGAGTGGCAGACCGGCCCGGTGGTCTGGGGCACGCCCGGCACCAACGGCCAGCACGCCTACTACCAGCTCATCCACCAGGGCACCGAGCTGATCCCGGCCGACTTCATCGGCTTCGCCAACCCGGTCGCGGAGCTGAGCGACGAGCTGAAGGCCCAGCACGACCTGCTGATGGCCAACCTGTTCGCGCAGGGCCAGGCGCTGGCCTTCGGCAAGACCGCCGACGAGGTGCGCGCCGAGGGGGTGCCCGAGGAGCAGGTCGCCCCCCGCACCTTCCACGGCAACCACCCCACCACCACGATCCTGGCGGCCGAGCTGACCCCGTCGGTCCTCGGGCAGCTGATCGCCCTCTACGAGCACAAGGTGTTCGTGCAGGGCGCCGTGTGGAACATCGACTCCTTCGACCAGTGGGGCGTCGAACTCGGCAAGGTGCTGGCCAAGCGCGTCGAGCCCGCGCTGACCGAGGGCGCCGAGGTGCCCGGTCTCGACCCGTCCACCGCCGCCCTCGTGGCCGCCTACCGCGAACTCAAGAAAGTGAACTGACATGGCATCGACGCAGATCGGTCTCGTGGGCCTCGGCAAGATGGGCGGCAACATGCGGGAACGCCTCCGCAACGTCGGCCTCACGGTCGTCGGCTACGACCGCAACCCCGAGGTCTCCGACGTGCCCAGCCTGGTCGACCTGGTCGACCGGCTCGACGGCCCGCGCGCGGTCTGGGTGATGGTCCCGGCCGGCGGCGCCACCCAGCACGTCATCGACCAGCTCGCCACCCTCCTCAAGCCCGGTGACCTGGTGGTCGACGGCGGCAACTCCCGCTGGACGGACGACGAGAAGCACGCCAAGCAGCTGCACGCGCGCGGCATCGGCTTCGTCGACGCGGGCGTCTCGGGCGGTGTGTGGGGCCTGAAGAACGGCTACGCGCTCATGGTCGGCGGCGACAAGGAGCACGTCGACCGGCTCAAGCCGGTCTTCGACGCCCTCAAGCCCGAGGGCCCCTACGGGTACGTGCACGCGGGCAGGGTGGGCGCGGGCCACTTCGCGAAGATGGTCCACAACGGCATCGAGTACGCGATGATGCAGGCGTACGCCGAGGGCTGGGAGCTGCTGGAGAAGGTCGACTCCGTGGACAACGTCCGCGAGGTCTTCCGCTCCTGGCAGGAGGGCACCGTCATCCGCTCCTGGCTGCTCGACCTCGCCGTCAACGCGCTGGACGACGACGAGCACCTGGAGAAGCTGCGCGGCTACGCGGAGGACTCCGGCGAGGGCCGCTGGACCGTGGAGGCGGCCATCGACAACGCCGTGCCGCTGCCCGCGATCACGGCCTCGCTGTTCGCCCGGTTCGCCTCCCGGCAGGACGACTCGCCGCAGATGAAGATGGTCGCGGCGCTGCGCAACCAGTTCGGCGGCCACGCCGTCGAGTCGAAGAAGGGCTGACGCGCCGTGGGGGACCTTCTCCTGGTCCGCCACGGCGAGACGGAGTGGAGCCTGTCGGGACAGCACACCAGCCGTACCGACCTGCCCCTCACCCAGCGCGGCGAGGAGCAGGCCAAGCTGCTCGCTCCGCTCCTGACCGGCCGGACCTACGCACAGGTGCTCACCAGCCCGCTCGGCCGGGCCGTGCGCACCGCCGAACTCGCGGGTCTGGCCGGCGCCGAGGCGGATCCCGATCTGCGCGAATGGGACTACGGCGGCTACGAGGGCGTCACCACCGCCGAGATACACCGCTCCCGCCCGCACTGGGACCTGTGGACCGACGGGGTGCCGCCCGGCGACTCCCCCGGTGAGTCACCGGAGGAGGTCGGCCGGCGTGCCGACCGGGTGCTGGAGCGGGTCGCTCCGGCGCTCGCCCGGGACGGCGGCGACGTGGTCCTGGTCGCGCACGGCCACTTCCTGCGGGTCCTGACGGCCCGCAGGCTGGGCCTGCCGCCCGCCGAGGGCCGCCTGTTCCAGCTCGCGACGGGCACGGTGAGCCGGCTCTCGACCGAGCACGACCGGCCGGTCGTCGCGGAGTGGAACACCAGGGCGGCGTAGCGGCGGACACGCCACCCGCGCACCGAGGGGCCCCGGCACCGAGCCGGGGCCCCTGCGCGTGCTCCGGGTGTGCCGTCAGGCGGCGGGCGGGCGGTGGTCCGGGGCCACGGCCGCGTCCAGGAGCGGGCCGAGTTCCCGGGCCACGGTCGTCAGCGGGGCCACGCCGCCCTCGGCGCGGGCCATGACGATCGCGCCCTCCAGAGCGCTGATCATGAGCGTGGCCAGGGCCGGTGCCCGCCCGGACGGCACGCCCAGCTCCGTGAGGGCGGCGGCCAGCGGTTCGCACCAGGTGGCGAACGCCGCGGCGACCGTCCGCCGTACGGTGCCGTCCGCGGCGCACTCGACGGTGGCGGCGGCGACCGGGCAGCCGCGCAGCTCGCCGGTCGCCTCGTACTCGTCCGTCCACTGCGCCACCATCGCGGCGAACAGCGCGCTCGGTGCGGGGTCGGCAAGACCCGCCAGGAAGCGGGCGATCCGCCGCCCGGCGTACCGCCCGGCCCAGGCCACCGCCTCCTCGACCAGTTGCTCCTTGCCGCCCGGGAAGTAGTGCTGGAGCGAGCCCCTGGGCGCCTCGGCATGGGCGGCCACGTCCCGCATACCGGTCGCGGCGATGCCGTCGCGCCGGATGAGCTGGGCGGCGCTGAAGACCATCCGCTCGCGCGGTCCGTACCGGGACCCCGTCCCCGTCCTGGCCGGCCGCTCCGCTGGGTTGCTCATCCCGAGACTCTATGACTTGCGTCATAAACCCCGCTACTATGACCGCCGTCATAGAAACAGTCCCGACCCCAGGGCGGCATCGCGTGAACGTCGGCTTCCTCGGTCTCGGAGTCATGGGCCGGCCCATGGCGCTCCGGCTCGTCCGCTCCGGCACCCCCCTGACCGTGTGGAACCGCACGGCGGCCCGCACGGAGCCGCTGCGCGCCGCCGGAGCCCGGGTGGCGGCGGACCCCGCGGAGGTGTTCGCCCGTACGGACACGGTGGTCCTGATGCTGGCCGACGAGCGTGCCGTGGACGAGACCCTGGGCCGGGGCACCCCGGGCTTCGCCGCCCGGGTGAGCGGCCGGACGCTCGTGCACATGGGTACGACCTCGCCCGCGTACTCGCGCGGCCTGGAGGCCGACGTCCGCGCGGCGGGCGGGCGCTACGTCGAGGCGCCGGTCTCCGGCTCCCGGGTCCCGGCCGAGCGGGGCGAGCTGGTGGCCATGACCGCCGGGGACGAGGACGCGGTACGGTCCGTGGGCCCGCTGCTCGCCCCGCTGAGCCGCCGGACCTTCGCGTGCGGCCCGGTCCCCGGCGCGCTGCTCATGAAGCTGTCGGTGAACCTCTTCCTCATCACCCAGGTCACCGGGCTCACCGAGGCGTTCCACTTCGCCGGCCGGCAGGGGCTCGACCGGCGGCTGTTCCTCGAGGTGCTGGGCGCGGGTCCGATGGCCAGCCCCGTCTCGCTGATGAAGGCGCCCAAGCTGCTGGACGGGGACTTCGCGGTGCAGGCGGCGGCCCTGGACGTGCTCAAGAACAACCGGCTGATCGCCGGGGCCGCGCGGGAGGCGGGCATCGCCTCCCCACTGCTCGACGCCTGCCACGCCCTGTTCGAGGAGACGGTCGCGCTCGGGCACGGCGGCGAGGACATGGTGGCCGTGCTGCGGGCACTGGAGGCGCGCACGGGGGCCTGACCCGGGCGAAGGGCGAAGGGCGAAGGGCGAAGGGCGAAAGATCCTAGCCGGCTTTCGGGATGCCGTACGCCCGCTCCACCCGCAGGCGCAGCACGAGGCGGCGGTCGCGGACCATGGTGGCGCGGAAGTCGTCCCAGTCGGGGTGTTCGCCGACGACGTCGCGGTAGAGGCGGACCAGTTCCCCGACGGTCGCGTCGTACGGGTCCGCGGCGACCGGCGACAGGTCGGCGGTGCCCTCGGCGACCGTGTAGGCGCGGCGGTCCGGGGCGGTCACGTGGTAGGAGGCGCGCGGGTCCCGGCGCAGATTGCGGGTCTTGGCCCGGTCGTCGGTGACCGAGACGCGCAGGACGCGCTCTCCGGGGTCGTAGGCGTGGCTGACGTTCGACAGCTGCGGGCGGCCGTCGCGCTTGAGGGTGACCAGCACGCCCCCGTGGACCTCGGCGAGGAGGGCGAGCAGCGCGTCCGGCGCGGGGCCGGGCGCCGCACTGTGTGTGTCCTGAGTCATACCCCGGTCAACTGCCGCGACCACGCGGCGCATTCCCGGCACGAAGGAGATCTCCGAGCGTGAGTAGACAGTGTCTACTCACGCCTGGTAGACAGTGTCTATGCATGAGGACGAGCCGGAGAAGAGCCCCGGCGGCCTGCGTGAGCGCCTGGTGGACGTCGGGGTGGACCTGGTCGCCGAGCAGGGCGCGCAGGCGCTCACCCTGCGGGAGATCGCGCGCCGCGCGGGCGTCTCGCACGGCGCGCCGCGCCGCCACTTCCCCACCCATCTGGAGCTGCTGTCCGCCATCGCGCGCCGCGGCTTCGAGGAGCTGGCCGCGCGGGCGCGGACGGCGACCGCGGACCCCGCGGCGCACCCCCGCGACCAGCTCGCGGCGCTGGGCCGGGTCTATCTGGACTTCGCGCTCGGCCACCGCGGCATGTACGATCTGATGTTCCGCCACGATCTGCTGGAGAGCGGCCACCTGGGTCTGCGGGACACCAGCCTGCCGCTCTTCGCCACCCTGGTGGACCTGGTCGGCCGGGTCCGTCCCGGCGCCGACGCCCGGACCGTCGCCGCGTCCCTGTGGGCCGCCCTGCACGGCATCGCCCAGCTGTGGCGCTGGGGCAGTCTCCAGCTCGCCACCGGCACCGACGACATCGCCCCGCTGCTGCGTACGGCGCTCGACGCGCACCTCGGCCCGGAGCGGCACGGATGAACCGCGCTCAGGCACTGACCCTGATCAGCGGTGTGGCCGGGGCGGTGATCGTCGCGCTGGACGGCACCGTCCTCACCGTCGCGCAGCCCGCGCTGCGCCGCGACCTGGACGCCTCGTACGCGCAGGTCCAGTGGACCAGCACCGGGTATCTCGTGGCGGTGGCGAGCCTGCTGGTGTTCGCCGGGCGGCTCGGCGACCTGCCGCGCGGGCTCACACGCCGGTCGGCGCCGCTCGGCCACCGGCGGATGTTCGCCGCCGGGATGCTCGGCTTCGGCGCCACGTCGGCGGGCATCGCCGTCGCACCCGGCATCGGCTGGGTGATCGCCCTGCGGGTCGCCCAGGGCGTGTGCGGGGCCATGCTGCAACCGGCCACGCTGGGCATGCTCCGGTCGGCCTTCCCGCCCGACCGGCTCGGGATGCCGCTCGCGGTGCGCACCAGCGCCATCGGCGTGGCGGCGGCGGCCGGACCGGTGCTGGGCGGGGCGCTGGTGGCCGGGCCGGGCTGGCGGGCGGTGTTCCTCCTGAACGTCGTCCCGGCGCTGGTCTTCGCCCTGCTCGCGCTCACCCTGCCCGGCCGGGAGCCGGACCCGGCCGCCCGCCGGGCACCGGCCGTCCGGCTCGACCTGCCCGGCGCGCTGCTCCTCGCCCTCGCCCTGGGCTGCGCCGTGCGCGCCCTGGTCGCGGTGGCGGAGCCCGGCGGAGCGGGCGCGGACACGGTCCCCGTCGTGCTCGTGGGCGCCGCCGCCGCGGTCCTCCTCGTACGGCACGAGCGCCGCGCCGCCGATCCGCTGCTGCCGCCGGACGTCATCGGCTCGGCCGTCGTCAGTTCGGCGGTCGCCGTGCTGGTGGCGGCCTCGGCGGCCTTCTCCGGCACGCTGTTCGTCCTCACGTACGTCCTCCAGGACACCCTGGGGCTCGACCCGTTCCAGAGCGCTCTGCGCAGCCTGCCGCTGGCGATGCTGATGGTGCTCGCCGCGCCGCTCGCCCCGGCGCTGCTGCGCCGGCTGGGCGCGCGCGGGACGACCATGGCGGCCATGGCCGCGCTCGCGCTGGGTGTCCTGCTGCTCGCCCGCGCCTCGGGCACGGTCGCGCTGTGCGGCGGCTTCGCAGTGCTCGGGGCCGGGTTCGGCACGGTACTGGTCGCGGCGACCCACGTCGTCGTACGGGAGTCGGCCGTGGCCTCGGCCGGAGTGGCCAGCGGCCTCCAGCAGACCGCCATGAACATCGGCCCCGCCCTCGGCGTGGCCACCGCGACCGCCCTGCGCGGCTCCGACGGCGGCCCGGGGCTGCCCCTCGCCGTCCTCGCGTCGGTGGCCGCGGCGGGCGCGCTGACGGCCCGCGCCCTGCCGGGACGCGTCCACGCCCGGCCCGCGGACGGCGAGGCCGCAGGCCGGGCAGAGGATGAGGATGAGAAGGGGGCAGGGGCGGGGGCACGGGCCGCCTGAGTCCAGGGGACGGCGGGGGCCTGGGCATGGGCCTGGGCCTGGTCAGTTGGTCACCGCGTCGGGGGTGCGGGGCGACCGGGAGCGGGTGGCGGCACGCGCGGTGGTGTCCGGGAGGAGGCCCGAGGCGGCGGTGCGGGAGCGGTCTCGGAGCGACGGACGGGCCGCGTCGGCGCGGGACACTGTCCGGGCTGCCGCACCGGCGGACCGGCGGGCGGCGGTGCCCCACCGTCTCCGGTGGGGCGGACCGGGGCGCCGACGCACAGCCGCGTTCGCGAAGCATCGGCTGGCCGCCGGGCGCCATCACCCGATGACCGGGGGCGTCGGCCTGGCGGACGGCGGCATCGAACAGCCCCCGAGGCGCCGGACCGGCGGTCGGCGGTCGGCGGTCGGCGGTCGGCGGTCGGCGGTCGGCGGTCGGCGGTCGGCGGTCGGCGGTCGGCGGTCGGCGGTCGGCGGTCGGCGGTCGGCGGTCGGCGGTCGGCGGTCGGCGGTCGGCGGTCGGCGGTCGGCGGTCGGCGGCGCGCAACGGTCCGCGGCGGCCGGGGGTACGCAACGGCAGCGCCCTGCCCCACCGCGGCGCCTCGATCCGTCGAGGGCGGTGCGGCAGCCGGGCCCGCCCTCGGGCAGAGGGCCGCCCAGGGACGGTCATCGCCTCCCCCGGCCCTGGTCACCGGCCTCGTACGCACCGCGCCCCGTCCCGGGTGCCGATCCCGGCCCCCGGCCGCCCGGCCGTAGGGCCGACGCTCAGCGGCACGCAGAAGTCCCGGGATCCCGAACCGGCGGGCGGGGCGGCACCCGACAACGTCCAGGGTGCCGGACCGGTGGTCGTCGGCCGGCGTGCCGCGGGCTCCGGGGGCGGCGCCGGATCTCGCCCGCCACCGGGTGGCTCAGTCCCGTCGGGGCAGGAGACCGATCGCCGCGACGGGTACGGCGGCCAGGGCCAGCCAGGGGACGGCCGGTGGCAGCGGGGAGTCGAGGAGGCGGCCGCTCGTGGCGCTGCCGAGGAGCACGATCAGGCCGGAGACCGAGGACAGGGCGCCGGTGTAGAGGCCGAGCCGGCCCTCTTCGGCCAGGTCGGGCACCCAGGCGCGGGCGACCGGCGCGACGGTCAGCTGGCCCAGGGTGAGCAGGACGACGAAACCGGCGGCGGGCAGCAGTCCGGCCGGGCCGCTGCCCGTGGCGGCGGCCGGACGGCCCACCGCGACCAGCGCGAAGGCGGCACCGGTCAGCAGCAGCCCCGCCGCCATGGTGCGGCGCGGGCCGAGCCGTTCCCCCGTCCAGCGGGTGAGGGGCAGTTGCACGGTCACGGCGAGCAGGGAGGACAGCGCGAACAGCCAGGCCAGCGCCGTCTGGGAGCCGGTCACCCGCTGCACCTCGGCGGGCAGGGCCAGATAGAGCTGGTTGTAGGCGAGCAGGCAGGTGCCGTACGCACAGCACAGGGCCAGGAAGCGGCGGTTGCGCAGCAGGACGGTGAGGCCGCCGCGCGCCCGGGTGCGGGTGCGGCCGGGGAGGTGCTGGGGCAGCAGCCGGGCGTGCCCGGCGAGGACGAGGACGAAGACGCCCGCACCGGCCAGGCAGGCGGTGCGGAAGTCCACCGCGAGCAGCAGCGCGCCCAGCAGCGGTCCGGCGAACGCCCCGGCCTGCCCGGACGCCGCGAACAACGCCAGGACGCGGGTGCGGGGGCCGCCGCCCGCCGCCTCCCAGGCCACGGCCTGCCGTACGACCTCCGACTCGACGGCGGGCGAGAACAGCGCGGCGGCGAAGCCGATGAGCAGGACCGCGCCGATGACCGACCAGGTGCCCTGCGCGTGGGCGAGCCAGGCGAACCCGGCGATGCGCAGCACACAGCCGCCGAGGACGACGGGCCGGACACCGAAGCGGTCGGTGAGGATGCCGGCGACGACGAACAGTCCCTGCTGGCTGAAGGTCCGCAGCCCCAGCACCAGTCCGACCAGCCAGCCCGCCATGCCGACGCCCTGCCCCAGATGTTCGGCGAGGAAGGGCAGCACGGCGAAGAAACCGATGTTGAAGGCGAGCTGCGTCCAGATCAGCAGGCGCAGCAGCGGCGGGAGCGGAGCCCGTTGCGCTGCGGGGGACGCGGTCGTCGTGGTGGGCGGCTGCGCGGTCACCGGCGCGCCGCCTCCGTGTCCGCCACGGCCACGATGTCCGCCGTGTCCGCCACGGCCACGATGTCCGCCGCGTCCGCCGTGGCCACGATGTCCGCCGCGTCCCCCGCGTCCGCCGGGACCGGTGACCGGGAGAAGCGCGTCCGGAGCCGTCCGCCGCCGGTGCGGGGCGAGGTCCCGATCCCCCCGGCCGCCGTCACCGCGAGGGCGCCCAGCAGGGCGAGGACGGCGGCGGGGGCGAGCACGGCCCAGGGGGCGCGTTCGGCGTAGGGCTGGTTCTCGGCGAGCAGCAGGCCCCATTCGGGGGACGGCGGCTGGGCGCCGAGGCCGAGGAAGCCCAGCGCGGCGAGGGCGAGGGCGACGCCGGGCAGCCGGAGCAGGGCGTGCCGGGTGACGGAGGGCAGTACGGCGGGCAGGAGGTGGCGGCGCAGCAGGTGGCGGCGGTTCGCGCCGAGTCCCCGGGGCGCGGCGAGGTGCTGGGCGGCGCGTTCCTGGCGCAGCAGCGCGGAGGTGTGGGCGGCCAGCGGTGCCCAGGCGACGGCGGTCACGGCGAGCGCGGGGGTGGCCGGTCCGCTGCCCCAGACGGCGGTGGTGAGCAGCGCGGCGAGGACGGGCGGTACGGCGTTGACGGTGTCGACGAGCGGTCCGGACAGCCGGGGCAGCAGGCCGAGCAGCACACCGGCGAGCAGGCAGGCCGCGCTGATCGCGAGGGCGAGGAGCACGGCGTGCAGGGCGCCGTGCGCGACGCGGGCGAACAGGTCGCGGCCGAGCGCGTCGGTGCCGAAGGGGTGTCCGGGCGAGGGGGCGCGCAGCCGGGCGGTGGTGTCGAGGGCGAGCGGGTCGCGGGGCAGCCCGGCGAGGACGACGGCGAGGAGCAGCGCGCCGTGCAGGAGCGGCAGGGCCCGGCGGGCGGGCGGCCGGGGCGGGTGCAGGGTGGGCAGGGCGCCGTCGCGCAGGGCGGGGCCGGTGAGCGGGCGGGCGGCGAGGCGGGCGGCCAGGGAGGCGGCGGCTCCGAGCAGGACGAGGACGAGGGTGCCCGCCTGGAGCACGGGCAGGTCCTGGGCGAGGGCCGCCTGGAGCGTGGTGCGGCCGAGTCCGGGGATGTCGAAGATCTGCTCGACGGCGACGGCGCCGCCGGTCAGTCCGACGGCGAACAGCCCGAGGTTGGGCAGCAGCGCGGGCAGGCAGCGGTGCACGGCGTGCCGGGCGATCCGGCGGCCGGGGACTCCGCGGGCGGCGGCGGCCCGCGCCCAGGGTTCGGCGAACGCGCCGGGCAGCAGGTCGCCCAGCAGCCGTCCGAGCACGGCCCCGGCGGGCAGACCGAGGGCGAGCGCGGGCAGCACGGTCCAGCGGGGCCCGTACCAGCCGAGCGCGGGCAGCCAGCCGAGCTGGACGCCGACGACGGTGGCGAGCACGGAGGCGGTGAGGAACTCGGGCAGCGCGGCGAGCATCGCGGAGGGGGTGCCGCCGGTCCGGCCGGCCGGGCGGCCGCGGGCGCCCCGGCGCAGGACGGGGGCGCACACCAGCGCGGCGGTGGCGGCGGCGACGGCGAGCGCCACCGCCATCAGGAGCAGGGAGGCGCCCAGGGCCTGGAGCACGGCGGGCGTGACCGCCTGCCCGGACAGCCAGGACCGTCCGGCGTCCCCGCGCGGCAGCCCGCCGAGCCAGTGGGCGAGCAGCCGCAGCGGGCCGTCGTCCAGGCCGAGCCCGGCCCGGATGTCGGCCAGTACCTCGGGGGTGGGGTCGCGGTCCGCCGAGCGGGCCTTGAGCACGGTGAGCGCCGGGTCGGTGCGGGTCAGCCAGGGCAGCAGGCCGATGCCGCACAGCAGGGCGGCGGCGACGGCGAACCGCCACAGCACGGCGCCCGCGGCGGCCGCACGTCCGCCCCGGCGCCCGCGCGGCCGGGCCGCCGCGCGCTCCCCCGGGCGCCGGGCGGAACGGTCCTGCGGAGGGCTGCCCGCGCGGCCGTCCGGCGTGGTCGTCGCTGCCATGGTTCAGCGGCGGGTGCCGGTGCCGACGAGGACGCGCTCGTACGGGTCGAGGAGGACGCCCTTGACCGAGGTGCCGACGCCGGTGATGACGCGCTGGTGGACCAGCGGGACCACGGCGTCGGTGCCGAGGATGCGCGCCTCGGCGGCCATCGCGGCGTCCTGGCGCTTGCCGTCCTCACCGACGCCCTCGGCGTCGGCCACGGCCTCGTCCACGGCCCGGTCGCACAGCCGCGCCAGGTTGTAGCCGCCCTTGCAGGTGTAGTCGCTGGCGAGCACGGCGACGGGGTCGCCGGTGTCGACGAGGGTGTTGCGGGCGAGGACGACCCCGTCGAACCTGCCCGCGAGCGCGTCGGTCTCCAGCCGTGAGTACTCCCGTACGACCAGTTCGACCTTGAACCCGGCCTTCTCCAACTGCTGCTTGAGCACCTGGGCGACCTCGGGCAGCTCGGGGCGGTTGTCGTAGGTGGCGAGGGTGACGGCGGTGCCGTGCGGTGCGCCGGCCGCCGCCCTGCCCACCGGCTGTGTGCGCTTGCCCGCGGCCCAGGTGACGGCGGGGCCGTAGATCCCGGCGCCGGCGTCGGCGTGGTTCTCGTAGACGCCGTGTGCCAGGGCGGCGGGGTCCACGGCGGCGCGGGCGGCGGCGCGCAGCTTCGGGTCCTTGAAGGGTCCGGCGGCGCTGTTGAGGAGCAGGCTGGTGGTGCGGGTGGTGGCGGTCTCGCGGCGGGTGGCCGCCTCCAGGGTGGCGGCCTGGGCGACGGGGACGGCCTCGGCGATGTCGACCTGGCCGGTGCGCAGCGCGTTGGCGCGCGCGGTGCCGTCGGCGATGAAGCGGGCGTCGATCCCGGCGGACTGGGCGCGGCCGCCCCAGTAGTCGTCGAACCGGTCGAGCCGGGCGGAGGTGCTGCCCTCGACCTTGGCGAGCGTGAAGGGCCCGGTGCCGGTGCCGACCGGGTTCACCCGGCCGTCCTTGGCGGCGTACGCCTTGGTGGAGAGCACGGCGAGGCTGGGGCTGGACAGCCGCAGCGGCAGCACGGGGTCGGAGGAGCCGGTCGTGACGCGCAGGGTGCGGGCGCCCTCCGCCTTGGCGCCGACGGTGACGCCGGACAGGGCGGCGGGGGCGGGCTTGGCCCGGATGGCGTGGGTCAGGGAGGCGGCGACAGCGGCGGCGGTGACGTCGGTCCCGTCCTGGAAGGTGGCCTCGCGCAGGGTGAACAGCCAGGTGTGCTCGTCCTGGCGGCGCCAGGACTGGGCGAGCGCGGGGGCGGCGGCGCCGTTGGCGTCGAGCGCGGTCAGGCCCTCGGTGACACCGAGCCTGCTGAGGATGGTGGCGTCCGCGCCGTAGGGCGAGAGGTTCTCGGCGGGCGGGAAGGCGAGGGCGACCCGCAGGCGGGACCCGGCCGCGGTGTCGGCGGATCCGCCCTGCGCTTCGCCGCCGCCGGAGGCGAAGCAGGCGGACAGGAGCGGGGCCAGCAGGAGAGCGGCGAGCAGCCGGGGGCGACGGTGGGGCATGGTCCTCGTTCTGGATCTTGTCTGGGCGCTGAGCCGACAGGCTACATGAAAATGGTTTCCATCAATCCCCCGCCCCCGGCCGCCCGGCCGCGGACCGCCCGGCCGCGGGCGTCACACCAGCGGGACCTCGAAGTGCACGATGCCCTGGCCGCCGCCCGGGTCCTGGCGCTCGTCGTGCACGGCCTTGCCGAGCGAACGCCAGAACGGCTCGGCGCCGGGCACGGCGGGGTCGGTGTGCAGATAGACGGAGCGGTAGCCGCCGTCGGCGGCGGCGAAGGCGAGCAGCTCCCCGACGAGCCGCCGGGCCAGGCCGCGCCTGCGGTGCCCGGGGCGGACGTAGACGCGGCGCAGCTGCGCGGTCTCGCCGGAGGGATAGCGTTCGGCGAGGTGGCGCGGGTTGGGCGGGTGCGCGGGCCCGCGCGCGTCGAGCGCGGCGGTGGCGACGACCTCGCCGGCGGCCTCGTCGACCGCGACCAGCAGGGTGTGCCGGGCGGGGGCGAGGTAGGCGGCGGCCGGGTCGATGATGTCGCCGTGCCAGCGGGGCACGTAGCCGGTGCCGAAGTCGCGGTACACGGTGTCGAGCATCACCGCTCGGGCGCCCTCGACGTCGTCGGGGGTCGCGGGCCGGATGAGGTAGTCACGCACCTGCACATCATATGCATTAAGGGACGAGCGGAACGCAGGGGGGCAGGGGCGGACAGGCACGGACACCGGCCACGGCGTGCCAAGATGATGTTCTGACAGTCACTCACCACGGTGCAGGTGGTGGCGGGACGCGAGTCCAGGACGGAGCCAGGCAGCGATGACCTCCCCGAGCAGCGGCGGCGGCGCCCCCGCGTACGAGATAGACACCAGCAAGCCGCATCCCGCACGGATGTACGACTACTTCCTGGGCGGGAAGGACAACTACCAGGTCGACCAGGAGGCCGCCGAGCAGTTCATGAAGGCGGCCCCCGAGGTGCGGGCCGGTGTCCTCGCCAACCGGCACTTCATGCACCGCGCCGTCCGGTACGTCGTCGCCGAGGGCGGGGTGCGGCAGATCCTCGACGTGGGCACCGGCCTGCCCACCGAGCCCAATGTGCACCAGATCGCGCACGCCGTCGCCCCGGGCACACGGATCGCGTACGTCGACAACGACCCGATCGTCAGCACCCACTCGATGGCCCTGCTGGACGGCACCGGCACCTCGGTGGTCCTGGCCGACCTGCGCGAGCCGCAGGCCCTGCTGGACCACCCCGAGGTGCGCCGGGTCATCGACTTCGGCGAACCGGTGGCGCTGCTGCTGGTGGCCGTCGTGCACTTCCTCGCGGACGCCGACGACCCCGACGCCGTCCTCGCCACCCTGCGCGACGCGCTGCCCGTCGGCTCCTACCTGGTCCTCTCGCACGCCACCGGCGACATCCACGAGGACCGGCGGGAGGACGCGGCGGCCGTCTACCGGCGCGCCACCGCCTCCCTGAACCTGCGCCCGCACGCCCGCGTGCTGGACTTCTTCGGCGACTTCACACTGGTCGAACCGGGCCTGGTCAAGGTCACGGACTGGCGCCCCGACGAGGCACCGGAGGCCGGCGCCCCGCCGATCGGCATCTACGGGGCGGTGGCCCGCAAGGACCGCTGAGCGGCCCGGCGGACCGCGGCGCACGCACCGGCGGACACGGCCCCCCGCGCCGCGTCCGCCGGTGCGCCCCGCTCCCGCCCCCTGCACCGGCGTGCCGCTACGCCGCCCTGCGGCCCCCTTCCCGGTGCGCCCGGACGATCTCCGCGTACCGGTGGCCGCTGCCCTTGACCGTGCGGACCTGGGTCCGGTAGTCGACGTGGACGAGGCCGAAGCGCTTGTCGTAGCCGTACGCCCACTCGAAGTTGTCCAGCAGCGACCAGGCGAAGTAGCCCGCCAGCGGGGCGCCCTTGCGGGCGGCGGAGGCGCAGGCGGCCAGATGCCGCACCAGGTAGTCCTGGCGTCCGGTGTCGTCGACGGTGCCGTCCGGGCCGACCGTGTCCGGGAACGACGAGCCGTTCTCGGTGACATGGATCTTGCGGGCGCCGTACTCGTCGGTGAGGCGCAGCAGCAGCGTCTCGATGCCGCTCGCGTCGATCTCCCAGTCCATGCCGGTGCGCGGCACGTCGGGCAGGCGCACGGCGCGGGCGTACGGCACCGGCCCGTCCGGGTCGTCGGCGACCGTCGCCGGGAAGTAGTAGTTCAGCCCGACCCAGTCCAGCGGGGCGGCGATGGTCTCCGCGTCGCCGGGGCGCTCGGGCAGCTCGACGCCGTAGACCTCGCGCATGTCGGCGGGGAAGCCGCGGCCGTGCACCGGGTCGAGCCACCAGCGGTTGACGTGCCCGTCGTGGCGGCGGGCGGCGGCCAGGTCCTCGGGCCGGTCGCTGGCGGGGAAGACGGTGGAGAGGTTGTTGACGATGCCGACCCGCGCGTCCGGTGCGGCGGCGCGGACCGCCTGCGCGGCCAGGCCGTGCCCGAGGAGCAGGTGGTAGGAGGCGCGGACGGCCGCCGTCAGATCGGTCAGACCGGGCGCCATCCTGCCCTCCAGATGACCGATCCAGGCGGAGCAGGAGGGCTCGTTCAGCGTGGTCCAGTGCGTGACGCGGTCACCGAGGCGGTCGGCGACCACCCCCGCGTACGCCGCGAAGTGCTCGGCGGTGGCGCGCTCGGGCCAGCCGCCGCGGTCCTGGAGCACCTGCGGCAGGTCCCAGTGGTAGAGGGTGACGGAGGGCGTGATGCCCGCCTCCAGCAGGGCGTCGACCAGCTCGTCGTAGAAGGCGAGCCCCTTGGCGTTGACCGGGCCGTCGCCGCCGGGCACGACGCGCGGCCAGGCGACGGAGAGCCGGTAGGCGTTCGTGCCCAGGCGGCGCATCAGGTCGATGTCCTCGCGCCAGCGGTGGTAGTGGTCGCAGGCGACATCGCCGTGGTCGTCGTTGTCGACCTTCCCGGGGGTGTGCGAGAAGGTGTCCCAGATGGACGGCGAGCGGCCGTCCTCGGCGACGGCGCCCTCGATCTGGTAGGCCGAGGTGGCCGTGCCCCACAGGAAGTCGTGCGGGAGCGCGGCGAGGTCGATGGCGTCGGACACGGAAGCCCTTTCGGTAGGACGGTGGCCGGTCACTTGACGGCTCCCGCCGTCAGTCCGGCGACGAGATAGCGCTGGAGGAGCAGGAATCCGGCGACCACCGGGACGCTCACGACGAGCGAGGCGGCCATGATCTGGTTCCAGTAGACGTTGTTCTGCGTGGAGTAGCCCTGGAGGCCCACGGCGAGCGTGCGGGTGGTGTCGTTGGTCATGACGGAGGCGAACAGCACCTCGCCCCAGGCGGTCATGAAGGCGTAGACGGCGACGGCGACGATGCCGGGGATCGCGGCCGGGACGACGACGCGGAAGAGTGCGCCGAGCGGGCCGCAGCCGTCCACCAGGGCCGCCTCGTCCAGGTCGCGCGGCACCGAGTCGAAGTACCCGATGAGCATCCAGATCGAGAACGGCAGCGAGAAGGTGAGATAGGTGAGGATCAGGCCGCCGCGCGAGCCGAACAGGGCGATGCCGGTGGCGTTGCCGATGTTGACGTACAGCAGGAACAGCGGCAGCAGGAAGAGGATGCCCGGGAACATCTGCGTGGACAGCACGGTGACCGTGAAGACGCGCTTGCCGTGGAAGGCGTAGCGGCTGACGGCGTACGCGGCGAAGACCGCGATCACCACCGAGCAGACCGTCGCGGCACCGGCCACGACCAGCGAGTTCACGAAGTACTTCGCGAGCGGCACGGTCGACCAGATGTCGATGTACGGGCGGAAGGTCAGCCCGCTGGGCAGCCAGCGGAACTTCCCGGTGACGTCCGCCAGCGGTTTGAGCGAGCTGGAGACCATCACGTAGACCGGCACCAGGACGAAGCCGGTCAGCAGGGTGAGGAAGACGCGCCGCGACCAGGTGAAGGAGCGGGGCGGCGCCATCGGGGACCGTGGGATGTCAGACATCGGCCGCCTTCCGTCCGCGTGAGGTGATCGCCAGATAGGTGCCGGTGACGACCAGCAGGAAGAGCAGCAGCAGTACGGACATGGCCGAGCCGGTGCCGAAGTCCCAGCTGACGAAGGACGCCTGGTAGATGTGGACCGAGATGAGGTCGGCCGCCTCGGGCGCGGCCCGCCCGAACAGCACGTACGGCGTGTTGAAGTCGTTGAACGTCCACAGGAACAGCACCAGCACCAGAACCTGGTTGACCGGGCGCAGCGAGGGCAGGGTGATCCGGCGCAGTTGCTGCCACTGGCCCGCGCCGTCCAGCGCCGCCGCCTCGTACAGCTCCTTGGGGATGTTCTGGAGTCCGGCCATGACGATGAGGAAGGCGAACGGCCAGCCCTTCCACACCGACACGACCAGCAGGGCGACGAAGCTGTTGTCGCCGATGAGCCAGAAGGACGGCTTGTCGGTCAGGTGCAGCTGGTCGTGCAGGACATGGTTCACCAGGCCGTTGTCGTGCTGGAACATGAACACCCAGGTGATGACGGCCGCGTAGACCGGCAGCGCGTACGGCACCAGGAACAGCGCGCGCAGCAGGCCGCGGCCGCGGAAGCTGTCCTGCATGCAGATCGCGGCGGCGGTGCCGATCAGCCAGCACAGGCCGACCGAGAGCAGGGTGAAGCCGACGGTGACGGCGAAGGAGTGGAGCAGCGCCTCGCCGATGGGGGCGTCGAAGTCCACCGACACCTTGTAGTTGTCGAAGCCGGACCAGGGGGCGGTGCCCCAGTCGCGGATGTAGAACTGGGTGAGCTGTTTGAAGCTCATGACGATGCCGATGACCATCGGCACCAGGTGGACCAGGAGTTCGAGGACGAGCGCGGGCAGCAGGAGCAGATAGGGCAGGGAGACCCGGCGGATCCACCCGGCGCGGCGGCGCGGGCCGGGCGCCGCCGCGCCGGGGGACTTCCCGGGCGCGGCGGTGGGCGCGCCCGGGTCGCCGGAGACGGTGGTCGTGGTCATCGTGCTCACTTCGCCGGCATCTGCTGCTGGGCCTTCCGGAGCTTGGCCTTCACCGAGTCGGTGGTCACCGCGCGGCCGGCCGCCGCGTCGGCGAACAGCTCCTTGACGGCCGTGCCGACCGTCGTCTCGAACTGGGACTCGGCGGCCACCTGGGGCAGCGCGGCGGCGCTGGTGGCGAGGGTGTTCTTCAGCACCGCGTTGGCCGTGGTGCTGAACGCCGGGTCCGACTGGGCCGACTTGACCGGCGGGATGGAGCTGTACGCCTTGTTGAGGATCTTCTGCTCCTCGTCGCCGGTCAGGAACTTCACGAACTGCGCGGCGCCGTCGAGGTTGTGGGTGTTCTTGAAGACGGCGACGTTGATGCCGGCGACCATCGAGTTGACCTGGGTGCCGGTGCCCGGGGTGCCGGACCGCACGGGCACGGGCGCGACCCCGTAGGCGTCCTCGCTCATCCCCTGGGACTTGAGGTTGGCGGAGGCCGTCTGCCACAGCAGCATGGCGGTCCGGCCCTTGGCGAAGTCGCTGACCGACTGGTTCTGCGCGTACTCGGCGTCGCCGGGCGGGATGGCCTTGTCCTTCGCCATCAGGTCGACGTACTGCTTGACGGCCGCGACGACTCCGTCGCTGGTGAAGTCGGGCTTGCCGTCGGCGGTGAAGAAGTCGGCGCCGTGCTGCTTGGCGAGGACGAAGACGTGGTGGATGTTCTCCGACACGTTGGAGCCCTCGGCGCCGAGCACCTGCTTGCCCCTGGCCTGGATCTTCTGTCCGTCGGCGACCAGTTCGTCCCAGGTGGCGGGCGGCTTGGCGATACCGGCGTCGGCGAAGATCTGCTTGTTGTAGTAGAGGGCGTAGGCCAGCGAGTACAGCGGTACGGCCGCCGGGTCCTTGCCCTGGACGCCGGTCGAGCCGAGCGCGGAGTCGACGAAGCGGTCCTTGCCGCCGATCTTGGCGAAGTTCGTGTCGTCCCACGGCAGCAGCGCGCCGGTCGCCTGGAGGGAGGCGCTCCAGGTGTTGCCGATGTTGAGGACGTCGGGCCCCTGCCCGGAGGTGGTCGCGGTCAGGATCCGGTTCAGCAGGTCCGACCAGGGCACGACCTCCAGTTTCACCTTGATGCCCGTCTGCTTCTCGAACTTGTCGAGTTCGGGCTGGAGGACCTTCTTGTCGACCTCGATGCTGGCGCCCTGGTTGGAGGCCCAGTACGTCAGCGTCTTGGGCGAGTCGTTGGACCCGCCGCCCGTCGACGAACCGCCTCCGCAGGCCGAGGCGGCAAGGGCGAGAGACAGGGTGACGGCGCCTACGGCCGCGGCTCGGATGCTGCGCATGGCTCCTGGGTGTCCCTTTCCGGGAGTCGAGGCCCGAGGGCGTCCTCCGTTCGACTTCCGAACGACTACCTCAGGGCTTAATTTAGGACGTGAGTTAAACCCTCCCGGAAAGGTTCGTCAAGGGATCCGGCAGCAGTGGATCGGCAGGCGGGGCCGGTGCGGACCGGCGCACCCGGGGGCAGGAGCCCGGCCCACCCGGCTGACCTGCGGCGCGAGGGCGTACGGGGTCAGTACAACGGTTGGATATCGGCGGCCTCTCGAAAGGCGGACGTACGGCGTGCGGTGGGGGTGTGGTCAACTCCCGCCGGGAAGTGGGGAGAAGGGGGCGTTCGCGGCGGGTGTTCACTTCCTGAAGCGGGGGCGGGGCGGGGCGGGGCCGCGGGTCTGGTGGCGCGCGCCTCTCTGTCCCCTTCCGCCCGGCCGGGTGGGCCGGGTGGAAGGGGGTGGTGACGGTGAGGGCCGGCTCACCGGCCGCCGTAAGGCGCCCGGTGAGCCGGCCCTCAACCCTTAACGCTCAGCCCTCAACCCCCTCAGCCCTCACACAGTCGCGGAAGCGGGCGTGGCGGTGCCCGGGGCGGGGGCGTACCCGGCGGGCCGGGTGGTGAAGGTCCCCGGCCCCGGGTACGGCCGCGCAGCCGGGTCGCGTACCCGAACAGCTCGGCCAGCGGCACGACGGCGGTGACCACCGCCGTCCCCGCGCGCACGGTCTGCCCGGACACCCGTCCGCGCCGTGCGGCCAGATCGCCCAGCACCCCGCCCACGGCCTCCTCCGGAACGGTCACCGTCACCGCGGCGACCGGCTCCAGCAGCCGCATCCCGCACGCCCGCAGCGCCTCCCGCAGACCGAGCCGCCCCGCCGTGCGGAAGGCCGCCTCCGAGGAGTCCTTCACATGTGTGGCGCCGTCGGTCAGCGTGACCCGCAGCCCGGTCACCGGGTGTCCGCCCAGGGGCCCTTGGGTCAGGGCGTCACGGCATCCGGCCTCGACCGCGCGGACGTACTCCTGCGGTACGCGCCCCCCGATCACGGCGGACCGGAAGGCGAAGTCCCCGGCACCCGGGCCGTTCTCGCCGCCCTCGCCGCCGGCCGGCTCGACGTCCAGCACCACGTGCGCGAACTGCCCGGCGCCGCCGTCCTGTTTGACGTGCCGGAACACCGCTCCCGTCACGCCCCGCACCACGGTCTCCCGCAGCGCCACCCGCGGCCGTCCGGTGCGGACCTCGACGCCGTACGTCCGGCGCAGCCGCTCCGCCGCCACCTCCAGGTGCAGTTCGCCCCGGCCCGACAGCACTCGCTGGCCGGTCTCGGGGTCACCGCGCACGACCAGCGAGGGATCCTCCTCGGTGAGCCGGGCGAGCGCCGCGGCCAGCCGGTCGGTGTCGGTGCTCCGGCACGCCTCGACGGCCACCGAGACCACGGGCTCGGCGGTGCCGGGCGGTTCGAGCAGGAGCGGCGCGTCCGGACGGCACAGGGTGGTACCGGCGCGGGCGCCCTTCAGCCCGGTCACGGCGACGATGTCGCCCGCGGACGCCCGGTCGAGCGGCGTCTGCCGGTCGGCCCGCATCCGCAGGATCCGTCCGACGCGTTCGGTGCGGCGCGCGGTGGCGTCCCACACGGCGGTTCCCTTCTCCAGAGTGCCCGAATAGACCCGCAGCCAGGTCAGCCGGCCGCTCGGGGTGGCGGTCACCTTGAAGGCGAGCGCGGCGAACGGAGCTTCCGGGTCGGCCGACCGCTCCTGCTCCGCGCCGTCGTACGCGCCCCGTACGGCGGGGACGTCGAGCGGCGAGGGCAGACAGGCGGCGACGGCGTCGAGCAGGGGCTCGATCCCCCGGTTGCGGTAGGCGGAGCCGCACAGCACGACGACGCCGTCGCCGGTACGGGTCAGCTCGCGCAGCGCGGCCGTGAGGGTGGACACGCTCAGCGTGTCCCGGGCGCAGAACTCCTCCAGCGCGGCGGGATGGAGCTCGGCCACCGCCTCCTCCAGGACCCGGCGCCGGGCCTCGGCCGCCGCGCGCAGCGGCTCCGGGACAGGTACGGCGTCGAGCGGGACACCGTCGTCGTCCCAGACGAGGGCGCGCATGCGCACCAGGTCCACGACACCGCGGAACCCGCCCTCCGAGCCGATGGGCGACTGCACGACCAGCGGGGCCGGGTGCAGCCGCTCGCGCAGGGAGGCCACGGCCGCGTCGAGGTCGGCGCCGGCCCGGTCCATCTTGTTCACGAACGCGATCCGCGGCACCCCGTGCCGGTCCGCCTGCCGCCACACGGACTCGCTCTGCGGCTCCACCCCGGCGACGGCGTCGAACACCGCGACGGCCCCGTCCAGCACCCGCAGCGAGCGCTCCACCTCGTCGGCGAAGTCGACGTGCCCGGGGGTGTCGATCAGATTGAACCGGTGCCCCCGCCACGCGCAGCTCACCGCGGCCGAGGAGATGGTGATGCCCCGCTCGCGCTCCTGCGGGTCGAAGTCGGTGACGGTGGTGCCGTCGTGCACCTCGCCCCGCCTGTGGGTGGCGCCGGCGGCGTACAGGATCCGCTCGGTGACGGTGGTCTTGCCCGCGTCGACGTGGGCAAGGATGCCGATGTTGCGGACGGTCGTGAGAGGGTTCTCGGTGCTGCGCACGGCCCATGGCCTTTCGGGATGATCCGGAGAAGGGCGGCGCGATTCCCGCACGAGGACACTCCCGGCGGCCACCCCGCACCGGCGGACGGCCGGGACGGGGGGCGCTGGAGCGGGAGCGGTCAGATCCTGGTGACGGGCATCCGGTACCGGCCGCGCAGCGGGTACCGGAGACCCCGGGACACCAGGATCACCTGGGACCGGGACGGGGGAACGACGACGACAGCGGTACGGTCACGCATCATCGGCTCCCCTCGGTGCGGCGCGGTGCGCAGTGTGTCGCGCGGTGCGCTGTGTGCGGTGCGCCGCGTTGTGCGGTGCGGTGCGGTGCGCCGCGTTGTGCGGCGTGACGGAGTCTAGGCAAGGCCGGGACACGGGGCATGGCATTTTCCGCGTCCGGCCGACCGGATCCGGGCGGGGTCAGTCCCGGCGCGGCAGGATCAACAGGGCGTCATCCACCGGGCGTTCGCCGGCGGCGTCGGACGGATCGTCGAGCACGGCGCCGCCGACGGCCGTCGTGGTCGAGCCGCCGCCGTCGAGGCCGGCCGCGTCGCGCAGCCCGAGCACCCTGGCGAGCGCGGCGCCCTCGGTGATACTGAGTCCGAGTGCGGCGATGCTGCGTCCATCCGCGCAGCAGGTCCTCGGAAAGGCCCCTTCTGGCCCCCCGCCCAGGTCGCGGCCGTGCGCGACCACACCCGGCACAGTGCCGTACCGGCCGGAGTACGGCCGGTACGGCACCACACGTCATGTCATGTCCCGCGGCGCGCGGGCGCCCGGCCGGACGGGGTGGCAGCGCCTCACGCCGTGTGCAGCGTCAGCCCGTACCGCCCGAGGATCTCGTTGACCGGCTGGTACCAGGTCTCGCCGCCCGAGCTGCAGTTGCCCCAGCCGCCGGAGGTGACACCCTGGGCCTGGTCGCCGCTGATGAACGAGCCGCCGGAGTCGCCCGGTTCGGCGCAGACGTTGGTCTTGGTCATCTGATGGACGGCGCCCTCGCTGTAGTTGACGGTCTCGTTCTTGGCGAGGACGGTGCCGCAGTGCCAGTGCGACGTGGAGCCGGAGCGGCAGATCGACGCGCCGATGGGTGCCTCGGCCGAGCCGCGGACCAGCTGGTCGGAGACGGTGCCCCAGCCGAGGACGACCGGCACGGTCCACCAGCCGCTGCCCACGCTGACCCAGGCGTAGTCGTTGTCGGGGAACGAGGAGCCCTGGAAGGTGCCGATGTACGAGCCGTCCCAGCCGTTGACGCCCATGCTGGGATGCCCGCAGTGCCCGGCGGTGACGAAGCCGCCGTACACCGAGAAGCCGATGGAGCAGCGGACGTTGCCCGTGTAGTACGGGTCGCCGCCCACGGTCCCGGCGGCCAGGGTGCGCGGGGCCTGCGCGGTCTCGCTCACGGTCACGGGACCGGCGGCGCGGGCCCGGTCGAGGAACACCTTGACATCGTTGTCGCCCCGGTGCGACGAGACCACGGTGACGGCGACCGAGCTGGAGCGCGGATCGACGTGCCAGCTGCTCACGCCCTCGGGTGCCTTGAGCTTGTCCAACTTCGCCTTTGTGGCGTCCAGTTGTTGTTCGGTGTGGCGGACACGGGTGACCTGGGCGCCGGTCGCCTCGACGGCGGCGCGGTGGGTGTCGTCGGTGAGGGCGACCACGAGCGTGTCGCGCCGCGCGTCGAACCACGAGCCGCCGTACGCCGGTCCGGCGGCCTTGCGTGCCGCCTGCTCGACGGTGCGCGCCGTGGCCTCGGCGGCGAGCCGTGCGGTGGCCTGGGACTTCGTCAGATGCAGGTCGTGCTGGAGGGCGGTGACGAGGGCCGCGGAAGCGGGGGCGTCGGCCGCCGCGCCCGAGCCGGCCGACGACGGGGTGGCGGCGGTCGCCTGACCACCGGCCAGACCCGCGCCGACCGTCAGGAGGAGCGCCGCGGACAGGGCGGCGCGCAGAACTGTCGTGCGTCTCATGTGACTTGCTGCCTTTCGTCGTTCCGGTCACGACGGGGCACCCGCCCCGGTGACGGTGGGGGTGGAGCGGAAGGGCATGCGGGGAGTGAGAGCGCTCTCAAAGGTGGTGCACGGGAGAGGGTAGCGGCGCGGATAGATCAGGTCCATGCCAAGTACGGATGCGGATGCGGATTGCGGCGGGGAGGTGTCTCGGGGAGAGGGGTTCAGGACGGTGCGCGGGGTCCAGGCTCCGCGGTGCGGCACCGGCTCGGTCCGTACGCCGTACGATCCTTACGGCGTACGATCCTTGACGGCGGGAGGCGGGAACGGCCGGTCACACGGACGTACGGGAGAGCGAACACGCGAAGGCGGCGGCAGTGCACAGCAGCGAGACGTCGGCGCGGCCCTCCTTCGCGTACCTTCCCGGCGCGCCCGACTCCCCCGTCATCCTCCACGTCCCGCACTCCTCACGGGTCGTCCCGGCGGACGTACGGCGCGGCATCACGCTGGACGACGCGGCCCTCGCCCGCGAGCTGGACCACATCACCGACGCCCACACCGAGGAGATCGCGGCGGCCGCGGCGGCGCGCTGCGCCGTGCGCCCCTGGCGGTTCGTGAACCGGCTCTCGCGCCTGGTGACCGACCCCGAGCGGTTCCCCGACGAACGCGAGGAGATGCTGTCGGTCGGCATGGGCGCGGTGTACACGCGGACCACGCACGGGGCGCCGCTGCGCCCGGACGCGTACGACGGACGCCCGCTCGTCGAGCGGTACTTCCGGCCGTACGCCGCCGCCATGACCGACGCGGTCGCCGAGCGGCTGGCGGCCGTGGGCCGGGCGGTGATCATCGACGTGCACTCGTACCCGACCGCACGGCTCCCCTACGAACTGCACGGCGACGGTCCGCGGCCCGCGATCTGCCTGGGCAGCGACGGTTTCCACACGTCCGCCGAACTGCTGGGCCGGGCCGAGCGCGCCTTCGCGGAATTCGCGGAGCCGGGAGACGCCCCGGGAGCGGCGGACGGGAACGGCGGCGATCGCGGTGGCCTCGACGGCCGGGACGGCCTCGGCGGTCGGGGCGGCGGGATCGGGATCGACACTCCCTTCCGGGGCACGTACGTACCGCTGAGGTACTACGGGACCGATCGGCGGGTCGCCGCGCTGATGATCGAGATCCGGCGGGACGTGTACATGAGCGAACCGGGCGGCCCGGCCGACGCCTCCGGCGTGGAGGCGCTCGGCGCGGCCCTGGCCCGGCTCGTCGACGCGGCGGGCGCGCTCTGAGAGCGGCTCGGCGCCTGCTCAGCGCCTGCTCAGCGCTTGCTCAGCGCCAGGACGCTCAGCCCGAACATCGCGACGCCGAGGGGCAGATGGACCGACGGCACGTGCGCGATCCCGAGGACGACCTGGACGGAGGCCAGGACGAGGAACCCGGTCGCCTGCCAGATGGGCCGCGTCGAGCCGCCGCCCGGCTTCCAGGCCAGTATCGCCGCGAGCACGTACAGCATCGACGCCCCGTACATGACCCGGGCGCCGACGCTGTGCAGCGTCTCGCCGTAGGACGCGGTCAGCAGCAGTCCGGCGGAGACCGCTTGCAGAAAGATGGTCAGGGTCTGCACGGCGATCGCGAACCGCAGGAACGAGATGCCGTGTCGTGCCGTCGCCTGGGTGGCCATGTGACGGTCCCCCCTTTTCCGCCCCGGGGGGCAGTAGATCGATAGGGTCTCACCAACCCGACGACGCGGGCCCGCGAAAGGTAAGGCGAGGAGGCGGCGGGGCATGGGGAGAGCTGGTACGGGCATCGGCGGGGCGGCCGGTGAGCGGGCCCAACTGATCAATGTGGCCTACCGGTTGCTCGGTTCGCTGACCGAGGCCGAGGACGCCGTGCAGGAGGCGTACACACGCTGGTACGCGCTGCCGCGGAGCAGGCAGGAGGAGATCGCCTCCCCCGGCGCCTGGCTGACGACGGTGACCGGCCGCGTCTGCCTGGACGTGCTCGGCTCGGCGCGGGCCCGGCGCGAACGCTACGTCGGCGCGTGGCTGCCCGATCCCCTGCCCGACCGCACCGAGTGGGCCGGTCGCGGCACCGGCCCCGCCGACCCCGCCGACCAGCTGGTCCTGGACGAGTCGGTGACCATGGCCTTCCTGGTCGTCCTGGAGTCGATGACGCCGGCCGAGCGGGTGGCGTTCGTCCTGCACGACGTCTTCCGCTACCCCTTCGCCGAGATCGCCCGCATCGTCGGCCGCACGCCCGCGGCGTGCAAGCAGCTGGCGGCCTCGGGGCGCCGCCGGGTGCGCGCCGCCCGGCCGCCGGCGACGGCCGCCGACCGGGCCGAGGCGGTACGGGCCGAGGCGGTACGGGCCGAGGCGGTACGGCAGGTCAAGGAGGCGTGGCAGGCCAAGGACATGACGGCTCTCGTGGGCCTGCTCGACCCGGCCGCCGTGATGACCGCCGACGGCGGCGGCGTGGCCGGTGCCGCCCTGCACCCGGTCGAGGGCGGCGCCCGCATCGCCCAGTACATGATCGCCATCGCCGACCGGGCCCCGGGGCTCGAACTCCTGGAACGCTCCGTCAACGGCACGCCCGGCCTGGTGGCCCGGCGGGCGGGCGTCGTCCTGACCGTCGCCGCGTTCGACGTCCACGACGGACACGTCACCCGCATCTGGGCCGTCCGCAACCCGGAGAAGCTGCGGCCGTGGGCCGAGGCCGACTGAGCGGCTCCCCCAGCCGGGACCGACCGCGCCCCCGCACCGCCCTCAGGCGGTCAGGCGGCTTCCCACGCGGCCTCGATCATCCGGAAGATCTCGTCCAGGGCGGCCTGCGGGTCGGCCGCCTCGCGGGCCAGCGCATAGGCGTCGATCACGAACCTCGCGATCGTCCGGCAGGCCATCGCGGACCGGTTCAGGCCGGGGTCGGCGGCGATGGCCGCCGCCAGCGCGTCCGCGTGCCGCAGCCGCATCGACTCCTCGTACTCCCGCAGCGCACGCGACTCGTCGATCATGCGGTAGATCGGGGCGGACCCCTCCGCCGTGCAGTGCCGGACCATGGCGTGGACCTCGCGGCGCAGTGCGGGGATCAGCGGTTCGTCCGGTGCGCGGTCGGTGACGGCCTGCTGGAGGCGCTGCTCGAAGTCGGCGTCCTGCTCGAACACCAGGGCCTCTTTGGAGGCGAAGTGGGAGAAGAGCGTGGTGACGGCCACGTCGGCCTCGGCGGCCACGTCGCGGATGCCCACCGCGTCGTACCCGCGTTCCAGGAAGAGCCGCAGGGCGGTGTCGGCGATCTTCTGGCGGGTGGCGGCCTTCTTGCGTTCGCGGCGTCCGGTCGGCACGGTCATGGCGCTGACACTACCAAATCCGAAGGAGCAACGGTTTCTAAACGCTAACGGTTAGCACTACGGTCGCCGCACAGGGAGCGCGAGCGCCACCTGTCCATCGGATCCATCGGATCCACCGGGTCCATCGGGTCCATCGGTCATCGGGTCATCGGGTCATCGGGGTCGGGAGATCGCCCATGTCTGCCGTGCGTTACCACCGCTACGGCGGCTCCGACGTCCTCCGCGTCGAGGACGTCGGGGAGCCGCACGCCGGACCCGGCCAGGCCCGTATCGCCGCGCACGCCACCGGCGTCACCCCCGCCGGCTGGTACCTGCGTTCCGGCATGCTGCGGGACGCCGTCCCCCTGGGCCTCCCCCATGTCCCCGGCATGGACGCCGCCGGGACGGTCAACGAGGTGCACATCACCGGGCTGGGTCGGACTGCCCGTCGCCGCCGGCCTCGCCGACCAGGACCGCCTCACCGTTCCCCTCGCGGACACCGCCGCCGCCCAGGACGCCAGCGCCACGGACCACGCACGCGGCAAGATCGTCATCAGGGTGCGGTGACGAGCGGGGGCCGGCCGGGAACGCCTGCCCGTCCACAAGCACGCCCACTCAGCCCAGGGAGGCCGGCGCATCAGCTATCAGCGACCGCGCCGCAGCTCCCCGTGCGACCCCCTGTGCAAGCCGCTCGAAGGCTCGGGCGTTTAGCTCAACCTGGCTGGGCTGCGTGAGGGTGGAAGCGGCATCCAGCGTGTCCGCGTGCACCCTGGTGTCGTCGAAGACAGTAAAGGTCGGCATGGGCCACACGGTGCGTCGCTCCGAGAACGGCACGATGCCCACGGCGACGTTCTGAAGATCCTTGGCCCCGAGCAGGTGGCCGAACCGTGCCGTCGGGCAGGGGCGTTCCTTGGTTTGTCCGATCAGCCGGAGCAGTGAGAGGAACGGATCCCTCTGCCGCCCGATCCAGGCTCGGGCTCGGTCGGCAACGGTTCCACGACTGTTTCTGTCGATGCGGTCTCCGCCGGCGTCCGGCACCACTCGCCGGGCTCCCTGTCGTCCCGCCAGGTCTGACCTGAAACTCCCTTCGCTGTGCGTCACGCCGCCGGTCGCGCCGTAGCCGGAAAACAGAAAACCCCAGATCAACTGGGGTTTCTACTGGTGTCCGAGGGGGGACTTGATCTCTCCACTCGGGCACCAGCCCTTCAGTTCGCTGACCTGGGGAAACACATCCTCTGAGCCCTCTTCTAGGCTGCGAGGGTTGGCCACCCTCACCTGCTGTTTCTGCCCGTTCGTGGCCGCTGTTGGTCATGCGTTGGTCACGTGTCCAACCCGCTCTGAGCAGCGGGAAGCCCCCGCAGTGCGCCACGGGGGAGGCACACGACGGGGGGCGGAGCGTGGGGCGGATCAGCGACGTAGGTCCCGGCACTCGTCCAGCCTGCGAAGTGCAGTGATCAGCGCGGGCCGGTAACCGGGACAGGATCGTTCACGGGGTGGCGTCCAGACGTGCCAGCACGACAGGCACCACAGCACCCCGGAGTGCTCCGGGTCGGGCTCTGCACTGCCACCGCACTGCGGACACTGCCCCATGAGGACTCCCTACGCCGTGACGTCGAACTCGCCCACCTTGGCACCGGTGAGGAAGTCAGTCCACTCGACGGCCGTGAACTCGACCGTCTCACCGGTCACGGAGTTGCGGACAGCGACCTTGCCGGGAACGTTGGTCGCCACCTCGACACAGCGCGGGTCGCTGTTGTTGTAGGTGCACGCCGTAGACGTGCGGAACTCGAACGCGGGAACTGCGGTCATGTGCCCGTCCCTTCGCCATGCTGCTTCGGGGATACGGTCCCCGCACCGTCATACAACCCGCTCCAGGCGTGACAGCGGACCGGTAGCGGGAGTTCAGGGGTTGTCACTCACGAGACCTGAACAAGCGCGACAGGCCCCATTCCTTGATTAGTCGGTCAGCCATCGCTTGAGCGGCCACCTGTGCCGGATCGATGTACTGCCACTCGCAGCGGCCGGGGTGGTCCTCGAAGATGGTGCAGCCGGTTCCCAGGGGATTCGGCCTGTTCATGCAGCACTCGATGTCTTCGAGCCACTGCTTGCACACGCCGTCTCGCCAGCACACGTAGACGTCCGTGTCCGGGTCGGTCCTCGCTCCCGTACGGAGAAACGCCGCATGGTGCTCGTGCGGCACGTCCTCGACCATGCACTGAAGCGTGTCGAACGACGTCCATTCGATGTCCGTATGCGGGGTAGGGATCTGTGCTGCGAAGGCTCGAACGTCACCGTCCAACTCGATCTCGACAGTGCATCGGTAGGTCATCGAAAGCCCCCCACTCACCGGGCTCAACTGGGAGGGCGGTGCAAGCCACTCACGCCCTCCAGCGGACGGGCGGACGAATGCAACCGTCTGCCTGAGGCGTTCACCAGGGGCAGTCGCCGGGTCCTCCCAATCCTTGATGATCTCCTGGAGAACACCGGTGCTGATCCCGTTCGTGACCAGCCGACCAATGTGGTCTCGGGTGACCGCCATCACTCGCCCCCGTCTCGACACATCCGACATGCACGTAGGGACGGTTGGCGGACTTACCAGCCGACTGAACACGCCGCACCATCTCAAGACTGGCGAACGGCCGGTGGCACTTGCGGCACTTCTCGCCCTTGGGCGCGTAGGTCGAGTACTCGCCCTGAAGCGCGTTGGCGTCTCCCCCGTCCGCTGGCGCCTCTCAGGCGGTTGGGCTGTAGCGTTGGGCACTGTCGTCAACCCCTTGATGGTTGGTGACCACGCCCCCGGACGTTCGCGCGTCGCGGGGGTTCGTCTCATCTCGTAAGGATCGACGGCTACCAAGGGACGCTGGAACCACGGGGCTAGAACACCCCAAGGGTGTTCCAGGAGGGGTCGAGTGCAGAACGAGCGACTACGAACCGCTATGGCAGCGGGGGGCTGGACTCACGAGAGGCTCGCGGACAAGGTTGAAGTCGATCCGAAGTCAGCAGAGCGTTGGGTCAAGCGGTGAGCCCAGAGCTGGTGGCGCTGTATGACAATCGGGCAAGTCTTCCCGTTTCCACGTTCATTGACCTGTTCACGCAAGCGCGGGAACGTATTGATGTCCTGGTCTACGCTGCCGTATTTCCGCATGAGGCATATCCGCGTCTAAATGATCTACTACACGAACGAGCCTCCGAGGGTTGCGCAGTTCGGATTACAGTAGGAGATGCAGACAGCGAGAACGTACAACGGCGTGGACAGGAAGAGAAGTTCGGCCACGGCATCGAATCGCGCTGTCGACTCGCCCTCATGCACTACCGAACGCTGCTCGGAATCCCTTGGGTTGAGGTACGAACGCATGGCACCACCCTGTACAACAGCCTTTACCGCGCCGGTGATCAGCTACCGGTCAACGCTCATGTATTCGGCGTGAACGCGTACGGAGCGCCAGTGTGGCACCTGCGACGCAATGGCGACGGCGGCATGTTCGACACCTACGCGGACAGCTTCAACTGCGTGTGGAACGAAGCGTCGCCGGTCCAGGAAGGTTAAGAATTGGCCCGTACCGAATACTACAACGACCCCGAGGCGCCCAAGCCAAATAGTCTGGTCGTGGCGGCTTCTGCTGTGGTTACTGACCATAAGGGGAAAATCCTCCTGCAACGCCGAAGGGATAATAGCCTTTGGGCACTGCCAGGAGGTGGAATGGATATAAGTGATTCGCTCCCCGGTGCGGCAGTACGAGAGGTGAAAGAAGAAACCGGGTATGACGTCGAGATCACCGGGCTTGTCGGCACGTACACAGACCCTCGCCACATCATCGCGTACAGCGACGGCGAAGTGAGACGTCAGTTCAATGTATGCTTCACTGCGCGAATCGTCGGTGGACACTCGGAAATCTCTGACGAGTCAACAGAAATTCGCTTTGTTGACCCTGAAGAAATTAATACGCTACCGATGCATCACACGCAGAAACTAAGGATTCGACACTTCCTGGAGAATCGTCCGAGTCCGTATCTGGGGTAGCATATGGATAATCAAGCCCCATCCACGGAGGTGGGTGGGGCTTAGCTTTCTAGAGACTTATTAATGCAGTGCGCGGAACGGGTTCCCTTCGAGCGATACGGGCCGCTTCGGTTCCGATGCAGGCTCCGGTACCCGTCTCGGCTCCGGGCGGTAGGCGTCCAGGCGGACGACCGTTCCTCGGTTCTGCTCACGCTCTCCGCTTCCGCGGAGCAATAGTCAAGAGTTGTGGGTGAGCTGGTTCCAGCTCTCGCTGCGGTGGTTGAGGCTGGTCCTGGCGGTGTTCCGGATCCGCTTGGTGCGGCCGGCTTCGGCGAGGATCTCGATGGCCTCGGTGTTCGTCCCGGCGGCTGTCTTGAGCTGGAGCCAGTTGGATGACGCGAGCAGGTCGTCCGGCTGCCAGGGCAGCTTGAGCGTGACGGCGCGGAAGAGTGACCACTCCCGCAGGCGCTGAGCCAGGAAGGAGTGGTCGATCGTGGCCTGGGTCATCGCCTGCGCCCACTCCTCGTAAGCGGGACAGGCGTAGAGGCCGGCGGCTCGACGGTCCAGGTGCCGCAGCACGGCGGACTTGGCCATCGTCCGGTCCGGATCGGTGAGCACGCGGCGGACCAAGTCGACCTCGTCCACCTCGGCGACCTGCTGCAGCTTGTCGAGGTAGGCCGCGAAGCGGACGTGCTCGTCAGGGTTCTGCAGGATGTCGTGGACGTTCATGCGACCTGCTCCTCGCGCTCGACCAGGACACCGTTCTCGAAGCTGGCACCGGCGCGGACCAGGGACACCAGGCGGGCACCGGTGACCGCGCGCCATCGCGTCCGGGTGGACTCAACCAGCTTGAACACCATAGCGAGGGCCGCCGCAGGGCTGCCAGCGCCGCGGGTGACCTTGGTGCGGAGCTTGACCGTGGAGAACGTTGACTCGATCGGGTTCGTGGTCCGCAGGTGGATCCAGTGCTCGGCGGGAAAGTCGTAGAAAGCGAGCAGCTCGTCCCGGTCCTCGGTGATCTTCGCGACGGCCTTGGGGAACTTCGCGCCGTAAGTTCTCGCGAAAGCCTCGATCGCCTTCTCGGCGTGGCCGCGGTCTTCGGCGTTGCAGATCTCCTGCATCGCCTTCAGGGCGCCGGCTGCGCTGACTTGGGCAGACAGTTGGTGACGTTGCGGGATTTGTGAACCTAGCACCTGTGCGGCCGTGCGGCCGGGAACACCTCGGCGAGCGCCCGCCAAAGGCCCATTGCACCGTCCCCGACCACCAGCTCGGGGTCGCGCTTGCCGCGCCGGCGGCAGTCTCGCAACAGGTCGGCCCACGACTCGGTGGAGTCCCGCAGGCCCTCAGCCAGGGCGATCAGCTCCTTGGTGCCGTCCAGGCCGACGCCGAGCAGGACCAGGACGCACGAGTGCGCCTGCCCGAGCCGGACTTTCGGGTGGACGCCGTCGGCCCAGACGTAGACAAAGTCGCGGTCGGACAGGTCACGCTCCTGGAAGGCGGCGTGGTCGTCGCTCCACTGCTTCGTCAGCCTGGTCACGGTCGCCGGTGAAAGCCCGGCGGTGCCGCCGAGGAACTGCTCCAGCGCGGGCACGAAGTCGCCGGAGGGCAGTCCGTGCACGTAGAGCAGCGGCAGGACCTCGGTGATCTTCGACGGCTTGCGGCACCATGGGGCCAGGATCTTCGAGGAGAACCGTTTGCGTTCGCCGGTGGCCTCATCAACCCGACGGTCGTTGATGCGGGGCGCGGTGACCTCGACTGGGCCCGGCCGCAGTGACCACGGTGCGAGACCGGTGATGGCCGTTTCGAACAAGAGACGTCGGCCTTGCTCGTCGGTCTCGGCGGCCAACTCGGCTATGTACTGGCTGACTTCCGCCTCCAGTGCGGCGGCCAGCATCCGGCGGGCGCTCTCTCGGACGATCTCGTCGATCAGGGAGCCGGACTGGGTGGAGCCGGCGTCGGTGACTACGCTGAGCACGGGCGTGCCTTCCCGACCCGCGCTGCAACGCGGGCCTGCTCGGAGACCTTACGGATCATTCGGGAAGGTACGTCCTCCGCGTGCCCTCCCGAAACCGATCCACAAGTCCTGAGCATTGCTCCCATCGAACTGGGCTGGGTCGTGGTCGAGGAAGGCAACACCTACCGGCTGCGGAAGCTGACCAAGGACGGCGACGACAACGCGGTGATCCATGTGGATCAGTCCGTGATCAATGTCCTGGAGGGGCAGAAGCAGCGCCAAGACGCCGAACGGGCGCGTCTCGGCTCCGCGTGGGTGGATCACGACCTGGTGTTCGCTCGGGACGGCTTCAAGCTCTACCGGGGCGAGGCAGGGGGCCCGCAGGACCCCGAAAAGATGTCGGCTCGGTGGCGCACCCTCCGGAGCCGTCTGCACCTGCCGGAAGACTTCCGTATCCACGACTGGAGGCACAGCAAGGTCACGAACGACCTGGAGGCCGGGGAGAACCCCGTAGAGATCTCCGCCAACGTCCGGCACCACTCGCCGGGCTACACCATGGCCAGGTACGGGCACTCACGTAAGGACGGAGCGCGGCGGCTGGCCGCTTCCGGAGCGGGCCGACTCGGCCTGTCATCCCTGGTCTGACCAGGAGATTCGCTCGGCTGTTGGTCACGTGGTTGGTCACGCCACAGTCTGAGAAACAGAAAAACCCCAGATCAACTGGGGTTTCTGCTGGTGTCCGAGGGGGGACTTGAACCCCCACGCCCGATAAAGGGCACTAGCACCTCAAGCTAGCGCGTCTGCCATTCCGCCACCCGGACCAGGTGTCTGTCGCTCGGTGGGGTGTTCCCCGCGGCGACATGGACAACCATACCAAGGTTTCGGAGTGCGTTTCACCTGCGTATTCGGTGCGCGGATCAGGGGCAGCGGACGACCTGGCCCGCGTAGGAGAGGTTGCCGCCGAAGCCGAAGAGGAGTACGGGGTCGCCCGTGCCCACCTCGCCCCGTTCGACCAGTCTGGACAGGGCCAGGGGGATGCTCGCGGCCGAGGTGTTCCCGGACTCGGAGACATCGCGGGCGATCACCGCGTTGACCGCGCCGAGCCTGGCGGCGAGGGGTTCGATGATGCGCAGGTTGGCCTGGTGCAGGACGACCGCAGCCAGGTCCTCGGGGGCGACGCCCGCGCGTTCGCAGGTGCGCCGGGCCAGCGGCGGCAGCTGGGTGGTGGCCCACCGGTAGACGCTCTGCCCCTCCTGCGCGAACCGCGGGGGCGTGCCCTCGATCCGTACCGCGTGCCCCATCTCGGGCACCGAGCCCCACAGCACCGGTCCGATGCCCGCGCTCTCACCCGGGGCGCACGCCTCGACCACGGCGGCGCCGGCCCCGTCGCCGACCAGGACACAGGTCGTGCGGTCGGTCCAGTCGGTCACCGCGGACATCTTGTCGGCGCCGATGACCAGGGCGCGGTGCGCGGCCCCGGCGCGCACGGTGTGGTCCGCGGTGGCCAGGGCGTGGGTGAACCCGGCGCAGACCACGTTGACGTCGATCACCGCCGGGCCCGGGATGCCGAGGCGGGCCGCGACGCGGGCCGCGGTGTTGGGCGAGCGGTCCACGGCCGTGGAGGTGGCGACCAGGACCAGGTCGATGTCGTCGGGCGTGCGGCCCGCCGCCGCCAGCGCCTTGGCCGCGGCGTGCGCCGCCAGTTCGTCGACCGGTTCGTCGGGTCCCGCGATGTGCCGGGTGCGGATGCCGACACGGCTGGTGATCCACTCGTCACTGGTGTCCACCATGGCCGCCAGATCGTCGTTGGTGAGCACCTGGGCGGGCCGGCAGTGGCCTACGGCGGTGATGCGTGAGCCGTTCATGGGTGGGCGGTCCCCTCGTTGCCGTGCGTGGTGGTCCTGCCGTGGCCGCACCCCGGGGACGCCCCCTGGATGCGTCCGGCGGTTCCCCACGGATCGCGGTCGAGGCACCAGTCTGTTCGGTGACTCACGGGTACGGCGGAGGGCGAAGGCACAGGAATCCCGGGCCCCGCTTGTGGGCTTCCGTCAGAGGTCGCCGGGTTCCGCCGCCCGTCCCGGGGGGGGGCGGGGCCGGGTGCCCGCCGTGCCGGACAAGCCGTGCAGGACGAAGAGACACGACCGTGCAGGACAATGAGACGGTCGGGGTCGCCCGCGCCGCCCGTCGGCCCGGTGGTCCGCGGCGAGCTGGGCAGCAAGGGCCGGTACGGCCACCCGCACGGACAGAACCGGGACTGATCAGGACATGGGACGAGTCACGGAACGACGCAAGGTGATCCGCATCCGGGACGGCGTGGTCTCCTCGCGGCCGGACACGCTGGTGGCCGAGGAGCCCCTGGAGATCCGGCTCGACGGCCGGCCGCTCGCCATCACCATGCGCACCCCCGGCGACGACTTCGCGCTGGCCGCGGGCTTCCTGGTCAGCGAGGGCGTGCTGGCCGCCGCTGCGGACCTGCGGAACATCGTGTACTGCGCGGGGGCGACGTCGGACGGAGGCAACACGTACAACGTGGTGGACGTGCGCACCGCGCCCGGTGTGGTCCTGCCCGACATCACCCTGGAACGCAACGTCTACACCACCTCCTCCTGCGGGCTGTGCGGCAAGGCAAGCCTGGACGCGGTCCGCACGACGGCCCGCTGGCCGATCGCCGACGAGCCCGTGGTGCGCCTCACGCCCGGCCTCCTGGCGAGCCTGCCCGACCGGCTGCGCGCGGCCCAGCGGGTCTTCGACCGGACCGGCGGACTGCACGCGGCGGCCCTGTTCAGCGAGGACGGCGAACTGCTGGACATACGGGAGGACGTGGGCCGGCACAACGCGGTCGACAAACTGGTCGGCCGGGCCCTCCAGAACGGCGCCCTGCCCCTGTCCCGGACGATCCTGCTGGTGTCCGGCCGGGCCTCCTTCGAGCTGGCGCAGAAGGCCGTGATGGCGGGCATCCCGGTGCTGGCGGCGGTCTCGGCGCCGTCCTCGCTCGCCGTGGACCTGGCCGCGGAGACCGGGCTGACCCTGGTGGGCTTCCTGCGGGGCGGTTCCATGAACGTGTACGCGGGTGCGGACCGTATCGCCCTGGGCGCCGACTCGGCCCAGGGCTAGAGCCTCCGCGTACGCCTGGACTTACCCGGTTTCCGACCGTCGCGGCCGCCTGGCTCCGGCCGCCGTCAGTCGTGCGTCTCCCGGCTCCGGCCGCCGTCAGTCGTGCGTCCCCGACACCCGGACCAGCAGGTCCATGAACCGTTCGCGGTCGGCCGGGGACAGCGGGGCCAGCAGGGTGTCGTTGGCCGCGCGGGCCGCCTGCTCGCAGCGGGACAGCAGGCGGGTGCCCTCGGCGGTGAGGGAGACCGCGTTCTTGCGCCGGTCGGCGGGGTCGGGCTCGCGCAGGACGAGTCCGGCGGCCTGGAGGTCGTTGAGGACGCCGACCAGGTCTTTCGGGTCGAGCCCCACACCGCGGCCGAGGTCGGCCTGGGCGACCGGGGCGAGGTCGCGGACGGCGGACAGCACCACGTGGTGCCACATCTTCAGCCCCTCGACGGCCAGCGCCTCGGCGACCAGGGCCCTGCCCCGGGCGGCGGCCCGGCCGAGGAGCCAGCTGGGCAGAGAACGGATCTCGGCGAGGGGGGATTCGGCTTCGGTCATGCCACGCAGCTTAGCGAAAAGTCGTTGGACTCCCCCATGAAATCGGGATACCGTTGGGGCTACCAATGATTATTTGAGTTTCCCCGGATCCCGAACTGTTGTTCACCCTGGAGGTGCGATGCGACGCGTGCGCTACGAGTCGGCCGGTGGCCCCCTGCTCCTGGAGGAAGCCCCTGTTCCCGAACCGGGCCGCGGCGAGGTCCTGGTGCGCTGCGAAGCAGTCGGCGTCACCCTGCCCGTCGTCCGCAAGGTCACCGAGGCCGCCGAGCCGGTCCCGCTGGGCGGGGAGATCGCCGGGGAGGTGGCGGCGGTCGGCGCGGACGTCACGCGCTTCCGCCCCGGCGACCGGGTGACCGGGCTCTGCTTCGGCCACGGGTACGCCGACTTCGCGGTGCTGCACGAGGCCATGGCCTCCCCCGTGCCCGAGGGCGCCGGGGCCGTCGACGCGGTCGCCCTGGTCCGCAGTGGCCTGGTCGCCCTCGGAGCCCTGGCGGCGGCACGCCCCGAGCCGGGCGAGTCGGTGCTCGTGACGGCGGCCGCCGGGGGAGTCGGACATCTCGCGGTGCAGCTCGCCCGGGTGCGGGGCGCGGGCCGGGTCGTGGGTGCCGTCTCCGGCCCGGCCAAGGCGGACTTCGTGCGCTCCCTCGGCGCCGACGAGGTGGTCCTCTACGCCGACGGAAGCTGGGGCGAGCCCGTCGACTACGCGCTCGACGCGGTGGGCGGCGACCTGCTCACCCCGGCGCTCGCCGCGCTCGCCCCGGGCGGACGGCTGGTGGCCTACAGCTCGGGCGGCGGGACCGTCCAGGCGTACGACCTGCTCGTGGGCGCCAAATCGGTGATCGGCTTCCAGATGGCCCGGATCGCCCGGGGCGAGCCCGAGCTGTACGAGCGGTGGCGGCAGGAGCTGTGGCGGCTGTTCGAGGAGGGGCGGATACGGCCGGCCGTGCACGCCGAGTTCGCGCTGCCCGACGCGGCGAAGGCCCATGAGGCGATCATGTCGCGCGGCAACCTCGGCAAGGTGGTGCTGCGCCCCTGACCCGGCGGACCTGAGGGTCAGCGGCTGCCGCGGCGGACCCGAGGCCGCCCCGGCGGGCCGGAGGGATCAGCGCCCCGGCGCTTCACCGGGGCCGGGGCGCCGCCGTACCGACCCGGGCCGAGGGCTCCGCGGGCTCCCCCGCCGGGCCGCTGCTCCCCTCCCATGCCTCCCGGCCGCTGCTCCCCTCCCGTGCTTCAGGGCCGCTGCTCCCCTCCCGCGCCTCCGGATCGCGCGCCCTGCGCTTGGCGATCACCGCGCACACCATCAGCTGCATCTGGTGGAAGAGCATCAGCGGCAGCACCGCGAGCGAGGCGTGCGCGCCGAACAGGACGCTCGCCATGGGCAGTCCGGCGGCCAGGGACTTCTTCGAACCGGCGAACTGGATCGCGATCCGGTCCCCCCGGCCGAACCGCAGCGCCCTGGCCCCGTACCAGGTCAGGGCGAGCATCGCGGCGAGCAGCGCGGCCTCCACCACGAGCAGGCCGCCCAGCCGCAGGGCGCTGACCTGGTGCCAGATGCCGCGCACCATGCCCTCGCTGAACGCGGCGTAGACGACGAGCAGGATCGAGCCGCGGTCGACGAACCCGAGCACCTTCTTGTGCCGGGTCACGAAGCCCCCGATCCAGCGGCGCAGCAGTTGCCCCGCGACAAACGGCACGAGCAGTTGCAGCACGATCGTCACCAGCGAGTGCGCCGAGAAGCCGGCCCCGCTGTTGCCGAGCAGCACCGCCGCGAGCAGCGGGGTCAGCACGATCCCGATCAGCGAGGAGAAGGAGCCGGCGCAGATCGCGGCGGGCACGTTGCCGCGGGCGATGGAGGTGAAGGCGATCGACGACTGGATGGTCGACGGGACGAGGGTGAGGAAGAGCAGGCCCTGGTAGAGCGGCTGGTCGAGCAGGACCGGGACCAGTCCGCGCGCGGCCAGACCGAGCAGCGGGAACACGACGAAGGTGCAGGCCAGCACGGTGGTGTGCAGCCGCCAGTGCTTCAGTCCGTCGAGCGCCTCGCGGGTGGAGAGCCGGGCGCCGTACAGGAAGAAGAGAAAGGCGATGGCGGCGGTGGAGGCGCCGGAGGCCACGTGCGCGGCGGCCCCGCGGGCCGGCAGCAGCGCGGCCAGACCCACCGTCGCCAGCAGCAGCACGATGTACGGGTCGATCGGCATCCGACTGGGCCGGCGCAGGCGTTTCACGGTGCTCCACTCGTCGATTCTCGGTACTTGGCTTCTCGGCGCCCGACCGCACCCGCCCGCATCCGACCGCGCTCACCGGCCCTCGTCCGTGCTCGGCAGCGCTTGTCGGTGCTTGTCGGCGCTTGGCGGCGCTTGTCGGCGCTCTCGTCCGCTCCATGCTCCTCTCCCCCCGGCGATCGGGAAACCGCGATACCGCTCTGACTGTCATCACGTTCCGCGATGAGCGCGGGTAGCCTGGGGCCGTGTATGACCCCGCTCAGCTGCGTACGTTCCTCGCGGTCTCCCAGACGCTCAGCTTCACCCGGGCGGCCCGGCGGCTCGGGCTGCGCCAGTCGACCGTCAGCCAGCATGTGCGGCGGCTGGAGGACGCCACCGGACGGGCGCTGTTCACCCGGGACACCCACTCGGTCGAGCTGACCGAGGACGGCGAGGCCATGCTCGGGTTCGCCCGCCGGATCCTGGAGGTGCACGAGCAGGCCACGGCGTTCTTCACCGGCACCCGGGTGCGCGGCCGGCTCCGCTTCGGCGCCTCGGAGGACTTCGTGCTGACCCGGCTGCCGGAGATCCTGGAGGGCTTCCGCCACGCGCACCCCGAGGTCGACCTGGAGCTGACGGTGGAGCTGTCGGGCACCCTGCACGAGCAGCTCGCCGCCGGGAAACTGGACCTGGTGCTGGCCAAGCGGCGCCCGCAGGACCCCCGGGGGGAACCGGTCTGGCACGACCGGCTGGTGTGGATCGGCGCGCGGCGGCTGCGCCTGGATCCCGGGCGCCCGGTGCCGCTGATCGTCTATCCGCCGCCGGGGATCACCCGGGCGCTCGCCTTCCGGGCGCTGGAGCGGCAGGGCCGCCCCTGGCACGTCGTGTGCACCAGCGGAAGCCTCAACGGGCTGATCGCCGCCGCCCGTGCGGGCCTCGGGGTGATGGCCCACGCGCGCGGACTGGTCCCGCCGGGCCTGGTGCCGGTCCCGGAGCGGGCCGGGCTGCCGGAGCTGGGCGGGGTCGACTTCGTCCTGGTCCACGGCCGCCACCGCCCCTCGGCCCAGCACGCGGCCGACGCGCTGGCCGCGGCGGTCCTCGCCGGGGGCGAGGGCCTCCACCACCGCTGACCGGCCCTCCCCCGCCCCGGCCCGCTCCCCGCCCCCGACCCCGTCAGTGCGCCGGGCGCGGATACGTGAGCTGTTTGACGCGCCGCAGATACGGCGTGGCCTCCACGTGCCGGACGCCCGGCAGGGCGCCCAGGGGGCCGCTGAGGTAGGCGTACAGGCCCGCCGTGTCCCGCGCCACCAGGGTCGCCATGATGTTCGACTGCCCCGCGGTGGCCGTGACATAGGCGATCTCCGTGTGGGCGGCGAGGGCCTGCCCGACGGAGTGCAGGGCGGCGGGCGCGGTGGTGATCCACAGGGCGGCGCCGATGCGCTGGCCGAGGGTCTCGGGGTGGTACTCGACGTCGATGTAGAGGGCGCCGGAGGCGACGAGCGCGGACAGCCGGCGCTTGACGGCGGACTCGGAGCGGCCGGTGGCGCGCTGGAGTTCGGGCAGCCCGGCCCGGCCGTCGCGCTCCAGGACGGCGACCAGCGGTTCGTCCTCGGGGTCGATGCGGGGCGGTCCGGCGGTGGGGACCGGGGCGGGCAGCAGGGCAGCGCGTTCGGCGTCGGTGAGCGCGCGGAACTTGCGCAGCCAGCCGTCCGGGCCGCCGAAGAAGCGGTGCAGCAGCTGGTGGGCGCGGATCTCCACGATGCTGGGGGTGCGCGGCAGCTTGCCGAGGAGCAGGTCGTCGCGGTCACCGGCGCTGCGCGGCCGCATCCCGCAGACCACCTCGGTGCCGCCGGACGCGAGCCCGATCCAGCTGGTGTCGGGGCGTTTGGCGAGCGCGTCGGCGATCGTCTGGGCAGTGTCCGGGACGCAGCGCAGCCGCAGCATCCACTGGTCCTGCCCGAGCCGTTCGGGGTCGCGGACCGCCACCACCCGCAGCCCGCCCTCGGCGCTCAGCCTGCGGTAGCGGCGGGCCACGGTCTGGTCGGAGACGCCGAGCACCGCGCCGATCCGGCTGAAGGAGGCCCGTCCGTTGACCTCCAACGCGGACAGGATCCGCAGGTCGAGCCGGTCGAACAGGTCCGAGTCCAGCACCGGCGGCGCGATGGCTCCGACGGAGGATTCCACTGTGACCGTCCTCTCCGCTGTCGGGTTCCGGCGCTCACCGGCCGCTCTCCGCCGGGATCCGCCGCGCGCCGCCCATCGTACGGGGAGGCGCGCGGGCCCCGGTCCGGCGCGGAGTACCGGGTGACGGAGTACCGGGTGACGAGGAACGAGGGAGAGACATGCGTACGTGGGGGCCGCTGGCGGCGGTGTGCCTGGGCACGTTCATGCTGTTGCTGGACGTGACGATCGTGGTCGTCGCGCTGCCGGACGTGGCGCGGGCGCTGGACGCGTCACTGGGCGATCTGCAATGGGTGGTGGACGGCTACGCGCTGGCGCTGGCCGCGCTGCTGCTGGGGCTGGGGGCGGCGGCCGACGCGCTCGGGCGGCGGCGGGTGCATGTGGCCGGAGTGGTGCTGTTCGCGGTGGCGTCGCTGCTGTGCGGCCTCGCGTCCGGGCCGGGCACGCTGGTGGCGGCGCGGGCCGTGCAGGGGGTGGGCGCCGCGGCGATGTTCGCGACGACGCTGCCGCTGCTCGGCTCGGTCTACCAGGGGCGGCAGCGGTCGGCGGCGCTCGGTGTGTGGGGCGCGGTGAGCGGCGGTGCCGCGGCGGTCGGGCCGGTGCTGGGCGGGGTGCTCACGGAGGGGCCCGGCTGGCGGTGGATCTTCTTCGTGAACCTTCCCGTGAGCGTCGCGGCGATCTGGCTGACCCTGCGGATGGTCCCGGAGTCGAGGGGGCCCGCGGGGGCGCGCATCGACTGGCTGGGCACGGTGTCCTTCGCCGCCTTCGCGGGCGGGGCGACGTACGCCGTGGTGCGGGCCGGGGAGGACGGCTGGGCTTCCGCGGCGACGCTGGGCGCCTCGGCGCCGGCCGTGGTGGCGCTGGTGTGCTTCGTGCTGGTGGAGCGCCGGGCGGCGCATCCGCTGCTCGATCTGTCGCTGCTGCGGGTGCCCGCGTTCGTGGGGGTGATGGCGGGCGGGTTCGTCTTCAACGGAGTGGCGTTCGGGACGACGCCGTACCTGTCGCTGTGGATGCAGACGCTGCTGGGCATGAGCCCGGTGCGGGCCGGTCTGACGCTGCTGCCGATGACGGTGGCCGCGATGGTGGTCGCGATCGCGGCCGGACGGCTGCTGCACGGGGCACCGGCGCGCCGGACGATCGGCGGCGGGCTGCTGCTGATCGGCGCGGGGTGCCTGGCGCAGGCGGTGCTGGGCGCGGGCTCGACGTGGACGGCGCTGATCCCGGGGTTCGTGCTGGTCGGTGCGGGCACCGGGCTCGTCTCGCCGACCGTCGCCGGTGCGGCGCTGGCCGCGGTGCCCCCGGAGCGGGCCGGTATGGCGGGCGGCGCGGTGAACACCGTGCGGCAGCTCGGGTACGCGCTCGGGGTGGCCGTGGCCGGAACCGTACTGGCCTCGCGGATGCGGGACACGCTGCCGCGCGAGGCGGCGCACACACTGGCGGGCGGCGGCGCCGGGGCGCTGCGCGGCTCGTTCCCGGAGCACACGCTGCGGGCGGCCTTCGCCTCGGGTCTCGACGCGGCGCTGGTGGTGGCCGGGTGCGCGGGGCTGGCGGCGGCGGTGCTGGTGGCGGTGCTGGTCCGGCCGCCGCGCGGCCCCCGGGGCGCGGCGGCCCGGTCCGGGGCGCGCCCGCTGCCGGGGAAGCGGCCGGGGAAGGAGACGGTGTCCCCCGGGTGACCGGGCGTCCGTCCGCCAATACGCCCGTGCGTACGCCCGCCCGTCCGCCCGGCCGCCCGGCCGCCCGTCCGCCAGTCGATCCGGGCGCCAGTCGATCCGGGCGCCTTTACACCCGTACACCGTCCGCCGGAGGTGCCGATCCGGCCACGGGAGGGTCAGGGGGTCGTACAGATTCGGTGGAGATACCGGCACCGAAACTCACTGAACCGTGGGATCTTCTGTCCGGCCCTGCCCCATGTGAGCGCTTTTTCCGCCGCTGACCTGGGCGGACGCCACCACCGTCCGCTTCCGGTCCGCCCCGGGGTCCCGGTTTCCGTGGGGTAGCTTTCACGGCGCTGTGCGGAGCGTCACGGGCGTCCGGGAGTCGGACCGGAGCGGGAACGGGAGCGGGAGCGGGGTTTGCGCGAGTTCACCAGCCCTCCGTCGGCGTCGGCACCGCCGGTGGGCGGCCTGGCCGACGTCGTGTTCCAGCATGCCGAGGACGACCCGTCGCACATCGCGCTCGGCCGCAAGGACGCCTCGGGCGGCTGGCGCGAGGTGACCTCCGCCGGCTTCCGCGACGAGGTGCTGGCCCTCGCCAAGGGGCTGCTCGCCCAGGGCGTGCGCTTCGGCGACCGGGTCGCGATCATGTCGCGCACCCGCTACGAGTGGACGCTGTTCGACTTCGCGCTGTGGACCATCGGCGCCCAGGTGGTGCCGGTGTACCCCACCTCCTCGGCCGAGCAGTGCTTCTGGATGCTGTACGACGCGGAGGTGTCGGCGGCGATCGTGGAGCACGAGGACCACGCCATGACGATCGCCACCGTCATCGACCGACTGCCCCGCCTCGGCCGGCTGTGGCAGCTCGACGCGGGCGCGGTGCGGGAGCTGAACGAGGCGGGCGCGCACCTGGACGACGAGGTGGTGCACCGGCATCGCGGGGCGGTGACGCCGGAGTCGGTCGCCACGGTCATCTACACCTCCGGCACCACCGGCCGCCCCAAGGGCTGCGTCCTCACCCACGGCAACTTCATGACCGAGGCGGACACGGTCCTCGACCGCTGGGAGCCGGTGTTCCACTCGCGCCGCGGCGACGAGGCGTCGACGCTGCTGTTCCTGCCGCTCGCGCACGTCTTCGGCCGGATGGTGGAGGTGGCCGCGGTCCGCGGCCGGGTGCGTTTCGGCCATCAGCCGCACCTGCACGCCGCAGCGCTGCTGCCGGACCTCCAGGCGTTCCGGCCGACGTTCGTCCTGGCGGTGCCGTACATCTTCGAGAAGGTGTTCAACGCGGCCCGGCGCAAGGCGGAGAGGGAGGGCCGGGAGGGGGCCTTCGAGAAGGCCGTGGACGTGGCCGTGAAGTACGCGGACGCGGTGGAGGCGAAGGCGTGGGGCTTCGGGCCGGGCCCGTCGGCCGCGCTGCGCGTGCAGCACCAGCTCTTCGACAAGCTCGTGTACGCCAAGGTGCGCGCCGCGATGGGCGGCCGGATCCGCAACGCGATGTCCGGCGGCTCGGGCATGGACCGGCGGCTCGGTCTGTTCTTCGCGGGCGCCGGGGTGCAGATCTACGAGGGCTACGGGCTGACCGAGACGACGGCGGCGGCCACCGCGAACCCACCCGACCGCACCCGCTACGGCACGGTCGGGCAGCCGATCCCGGGGGCCACCGTGCACCTCGCCGACGACGGCGAGGTCTGGCTGCGCGGCGGCAATGTCTTCCGGGGCTATCTGAACGACCCCAAGGCCACCGACGAGGCGCTGCACGACGGCTGGCTGGCCACCGGTGACCTCGGCGTCCTCGACGACGACGGCTATCTCACCATCACCGGCCGCAAGAAGGAGATCCTGGTGACCTCCGGCGGCAAGAGCGTGGCGCCGGGTGTGCTGGAGGAGCGGGTGCGCGACCATCCACTGGTCGCGCAGTGCATCGTCGTCGGCAACGACCGCCCGTACATCGCCGCCCTGGTCACCCTGGACCACGAGGCAGTCGAGCACTGGCTCCGGATGCGCGACAAGCCGCGGCGCAGCCCCGCCGAGCTGGTGCACGACGCGGACCTGGAGACCGAGGTGCGGCGCGCGGTGGTCGCCGCGAACACCCTGGTGTCCCAGACCGAGTCCATCCGCACCTTCCGCATCCTCGCCCAGCCCTTCACCGAGGAGCACGGTCTGCTGACGCCGTCCCTGAAGCTGAAGCGCCGGGCGATCGAGGACGCGTACGCGGCCGAGGTGGAGGCGCTGTACCGGGGGTGAGCCCCGGGTGCGGGTGAGCTCGCGCGGGCTCGCGCGGTGGTGATTCCGGCCGGATCGCACGGTCAGGAATGCGGCACGGCTCGTGATCGTTGACGATAGGAGTACCACTTCACGTCGACCGAAGGATCCACACCTCGTGAGCAGCCAGGTCCCCCCGATCATCCTCAACAACGGCGTCGAGATGCCCCAGCTGGGCTTCGGCGTCTGGCAGGTGCCGGACGACGAGGCAGAGCGCGCGGTCACCACCGCTCTGGAGGCCGGGTACCGCAGCATCGACACCGCGGCGATCTACGGCAACGAAGAGGGCACCGGCCGGGCCGTCGCCGCCTCCGGCCTGCCGCGCGAGGACCTCTTCGTCACCACGAAACTCTGGAACGGCGACCAGGGGTACGACAGCACCCTGCGCGCCTTCGACACGTCCCTGGCCAAGCTCGGCCTGGAGTACGTGGACCTGTACCTGATCCACTGGCCGATGCCGTCCAAGGGCACCTATGTGGACACGTACAAGGCGTTCGAGAAGCTGCTCGCCGACGGCCGGGTCCGGGCGATCGGCACCTCCAACTTCCTGCCGGAGCACCTGCGGGAGCTGATCGCCGAGACCTCGGTGATCCCGGCGGTCAACCAGATCGAGCTGCACCCGCACCTCCAGCAGCGCGCCGCCCGCGAGTACCACGCGGAGCAGGGCATCGCGACCGAGGCGTGGTCGCCGCTGGGCTCGGGCAAGGGCCTGCTGGAGGTCCCGGCGATCGTGGCGATCGCGCGCAAGCACGGCCGCACCCCGGCCCAGGTGGTGCTGCGCTGGCACCTCCAGCTCGGCAACATCGTGATCCCGAAGTCGGTGACGCCGTCCCGGATCAAGGAGAACATCGAGGTGTTCGACTTCAGCCTGGACGACGAGGACCTCGCGGCGATCAGCGCCCTGAACGAGGACCGGCGGCTCGGTCCGCATCCGGCGGAGTTCGAGGTCGTCTGACCCGGCGGGCCGGCCCCGGCCCGTTCCTCCCGAGTGCCCCGGCACCACCGCCGCACGGCGGTGGCGGCGGGGCACTTCCCGTCCCCGCGGTCCGAACATCCCCGTACGCCACCCTTGACGCGCACATGGCCAAGGGGCCACCTTGTATCACACCCGGTCAGGAAAGTTTCCTAACAGAAGGGTTCCCCCCACCGTGCGCGTACGAACTCTGGCCCTCGCCGCCGCCTCCGGAGCCGCCCTGCTCGCCGCCGGAGTGCTCCCCGCCAACGCCTCCGGCGCCACCGCGCCCCGCTCCGCCCAGGAGGGCTCGGTCAGCGCGGCCGACCTGCTCGCCAAGGTGAAGTCCTGTTCGCAGATCTCCAACGGCAAGTACAAGACCGACGACGAGACCTCGGCCACCGTCCCCGTGTGCGGCAAGAACGGCGCGGTGTTCTGGAAGGCCGACATGGACATCGACTGCGACGGGCAGCGCACCACCAACTGCAACGAGGACCGCGACCCCTGGTACCAGGACGACACGCGGTTCCACCAGTCCGACGGCAAGCCGCTCAAGGCGGAGTCGCTGCCGTACGTCGTGGTGCCCAGCTCCAGCAGCATCTGGAACTACGCCGACTCCGGCATCAAGGGCGGCGGCGTGGTCGCCGTCATCTACAACAACAAGGTCGAGTACGCCGTCGTCGGCGACACCGGACCGAACAAGATCATCGGCGAGGCGTCGTACGCCACCGCCAAGGCCCTCGGTATCGACCCCGACCCGGAGACCGGCGGTGCCGACTCCGGCGTGACGTACATCCTGTTCAAGAACTCCAAGGCGTCGCCCATCGAGAGCCATAGCGCGGCCGTCACCCTCGGCGACCAGCTCGCCAAGCAGTTCATCGCGGCCAACTGAGCGGACGGGGGCGGGCGGGTCCGGTGCACGGCACCGGGCCCGCCCGCCCCCGTCCGCGGTGCCGTGCGCTTCAGGCCATGTGCGTCGGGCCGTGGGCGTCGGGCCGTGGGCGTCAGGCGGTGCGGACGGCCGTGTGCACGGTGTGCGCCTTCAGTACGAAGACGTCCTTCCTGCGGTGCACGCTCGCCTCGTCCTCCGGGTCCAGCAGCCGGTCGAGGGCGGCCAGGTCGTCGGCGGCGAGTTCCTCGGCCGTGCCCTCCCGCATCCGGGCCAGGGTCGCGGCCACATAGGCGCGGGCCGGCCCGGAGACCGGGGCCGGCAGGTCCAGCAGGAAGGTGCGGGTGCCGGTGGGCTTCAGCCCTGCCGAGGCCAGCAGCTCCGGCCAGTCCTCGGTCTCGGCGACCGAGCCCGGCAGCCCCTCCCGCATCCGGGTGAACCACTCGGCCTCGACGGCGTCCAGCCGGGCCTGGAGCCCGGGGCGGCCGAAGCCGATGTCGCGGGGCAGGAAGCGGGCCGGCAGACCGCCCTCCAGCAGGGCGAGCGTGCCGCCGGGAGCCAGCCGCTCGGCGAACGCGGCCAGCGCGGCCCGCTGGTCGCCCAGGTGGTGCAGGCTGTTGCTGGCCCACAGGAGGTCGGCCGGGTAGCCCACCTCGTCCAGCGCCCCGGGCAGTTCACCGGTCACCGTGGTGAGGCGGTCGGCCAGGCCCAGCCGGCCGGCGCGGGCGCGGGCCAGCTCCAGCAGCGGGGCCGAGCCGTCCACCGCCGCCACCCGGGCGCCCGGGAACGCCTCGGCGAACAGACAGGACACCACGCCGGGACCGCTTCCCGCGTCCACGATCAGACCGGGCTCGGGCGCCAGCTCGCCCAGCCAGGCCATCGCCTCCCGGTACATCGGGGCGAACAGCTCCGCCTGGGACTCCAGCAGCGGCGCCAGCACGGCCCAGTCGAGGTCGCCGTGATCGTGGTGGTGACCGGGGCGGCCCCCCTGGGCGTCATCCTGGTGGCCGTGGTGGCCGTGGTGGTGCGGACCGGGGTGGCCCGCGTGCTCCTGCGCCATGGTGGTCTGCCTCTCGTCTCGGTGCGGCCAGCGTGCGCCGCCGCACCGCGCCGGGGCCAGTTCCCTTGCCGGGACCGCAAAAAACAGGCGCGGATTTCCGCTCCTGGCAACGAACAGAGGGGGCCGGTGGCACGGCCCTACGATTCGCCGGGGCCGGTCCGGACCGGCCCCGGCGGATCATCCGCGCTCTGCCGGTCAGGGCAGCGGCGGGTACGCGTTCTGCATCAGCTGCCGGAACTGGGCGGAGAACCAGTGCCCGGCCACCGGCGCGTCGGCCAGCGCACCCGAGGGGTTGTTGCCGTTGCGCGCGTTGCCCCCGTACGTCGGGTCGCACATCCGGTCGAAGCCCTTGCCCTCGTCGTTGGAGACGGCGGAGCTGGACCCGTCCGACTCTCCCGGCGGCTTCACCCACACATAGGCGTCGATCCCGGCGGCCGGTGCCGCCACCGGCCGTTCGCCGAGCCCCGCGCCGCTCTGGTTGCACCAGTTGCCCGCGTGGACACGGCGGTCGACACGGCCCCCGTCGACATAGGCGTCCACCGAGGTCAGCGGCCCGGCCCCGGCCGGACGCGCGGAGCCGCCCCAGCCGTTGCGGGAGGTGTCGATCAACATGCCGATGCCGGAGTCGAACCCGGCCGCCACCAACTGGCTCCGCAGCGCCTGGGCGTAGGACTGCTCGTCCACGTACTGGTTCCAGTCCACCCACTTGGACTGGCGCACGGTCTGTCCGTTCACGCTGTCGGTGATCTTGAGGTACGGCTCGGTCGTGGGGCTGTAGTTGGCCGTGTTGACGATGAAGCCGGCCACGTCGCCCACGCTCGCGCCGTTGCTGGTCGCGGCGGCACGGAACTCCTGCACGGACGGGCCGAGATTGGAGTCCCAGCCCAGCCAGCCGTGGTGGGCGGCGTCGATGTAGTTGTAGACGTTGGGGACGGCGCCGAGCCTGCTCAGGGCGTAGCCGACGCCCTTCTCGTAGTTGCCGTTGGCCTTCATGGTCACGCAGGCGTCGGTGGTCGTGTCGGTGCCGCCGGCGTTGGTGACCAGGTTGGGCAGCGAGTCGGGTTCGATCACGGTGGCGATGCGCAGCCCGGCGTACTCGGGGTCGGCCAGGATCGCCGCGATCGGGTCGATGTACTCGGTCTCGTACCTGCCGAGGTCGGCGGGGCCGAGTTCGCCGTTGGAGGCGAGGGCCGCGCAGTCGCGTCCCGGCAGGTCGTAGACGACCAGCTGGACGACGAGTTCGCCCGATCCCTTCTGCTTCAGCGCCTCGTCGAGGTGGTCGCGCAGGCCCATGCCGCCGTCGACGCCCCCGATGGCGGCGATCCGGTCGAGCCAGACGGCGGTGGGCTGGCCGGCGACACGGCTGCCGCCCGGTTCGGCTGCGGCCTTCGCGGACCACTCGGGGTTCACATAGACCTTGGCGCCCTCGTACGGGTTGGCCACGCGTCCGCTCGGGTCGGTGCCGCCGCCGGGGTCGGTCGTGCCGCCGCCGGGGTCGGTGGTGCCGCCGCCCGGGTCCGTGGTGCCGCCGCCGACGATGTCGCAGGCCGCTCCGTCGAGGGTGAAGGCGGCCGGGACGGCGTTGGTGCCGCTGTAGGTGCCCTGGAAGCCGAAGGTGGCGCCGGCGCCGGTGGCGAGGGTGCCGTTGTAGCTCTCGTTGGCGGCGGTGACGGCGGTACCGCTCTGGGTGATCCGCGCGTTCCAGCCGCTGGTGACCTTCTGGTCCCCGGCGTAGGACCACTTCAGGGTCCAGGCCGACTTGGCGGCGCCGTGGTTGGTGACGGTGACGGCGGCCGTGAAGCCGGTGTTCCACTGGTTCTGCACCTGGTAGTCGACGGTGCAGGGCGCGGCGGCGGCGCTCGCGCCCGCGGGTACGGCGGTGAGCGCCAGCCCCGTGCCCCCGGCGACCAGGGTCAGGGCGGCGAGCATCGCTGTTCTGCTGCGGCTCATGGGTGGGGGACTCCTCCTGTGGGATGGGACCTGGGACCTGCTGACGTGCCGGTGCCGCGGGGATCCGCGCGACCGGCGCACGGGCGTCCGGCGCGCCCGGCGTACGGAAGGGGCGTGCCGGCCGGGAGAGGTGTGTCAGGGGGTGCGGGCGCGCAGGTGACCGCGCGGTCCGGCGGCCGGGCGGCCGGGGTCCGGGAAGGCGCCGTCGTCGCACCGGCCCGTGCGGGCGGGCGGCGGCGAGGAGCGGGAAGAGCGGGGGTGGCGCATGAGCGACTCCTTGCAGACCGGGCGCGTCGCGAGGGACGCACCGACTGATGGAACCGCTCCCACTGGTGCGAGTGAAGGTAGCGCCAAGTCCCGCCGGAGAACAGGGGGCCGGTGACTTTCCGTTGCCTTTTCGTCAGCGTTCCGTCGGCGTTCCGTCGGCGCCCCGCCGGTCCTGCGCCGATTTCCCGACGTCACGGCCTGTCAGCCGGGGCTCGCATGTTTTCGCCTCGTCCAGCTCTTGACCGTGCCCTGACACATCCGCACTATGGGAGCGCTCCCACTGGTCAAGGTCTGTCGTTCCTCCCCCGTTGTCCGAGCCGCACGGAGAGGATCCCCCGCCCATGCCTCCCTGACATAGCAGGACGCCGAGCACCGGCCCGCGTTGTGCCCGCACGCCGGGCGCGCGGGCACAACGCGGGCCGGACGCTCAGCCGGCGGCCGGCCTGCGGAACGCCCGCAGGCTGAAGACCGGGTCAGGCCGCGGCCGGTCCTGGTCGGGAAGGGCCGCCAGCCGGGCGGCGAAGCCGTCGGCGAGCGGGTCGCCCGGCGGCAGCGTGACGAACCAGCCGCGCCGCAGGTCGGCGACGGTGCCGCGCGGGCTGCGGCCCTGGCCGAGGCCGGGGAAGCGGGCCTGTCCGGCCGGGACCAGGCCGTGCGCCGCGGCGTGCCCGGCGACCAGCCGGGCCTCGTCGCGGGCGGGGCTGGGCGGCCGGGAGGCGAGGGCGGCGTCGATGTCGCTGCCCACGTTGTGCGCGGCGGCCTTGTCGACCGTGGTGACGTACACCCCGCCGGGGCGCAGCACCCGGGCGCACTCGGCGACCATGGCGCGGGCGTCGGCGTCGCTCGGGGCGAGGTGCAGGAGCCAGACGCTGACGACCGCGTCGAAGGCGCCGTCCGGGAAGGGCAGGTGCCGCAGGTCGGCGCGGACGACGGCGCCGGGCAGCCGCGCCGCGGCCCGGCGGGTCATCTCGGGCGCCAGGTCCACGCCGGTCACCCGTCTCCAGGGGCGGGCGGCGGCGAGGCGGCGGGTGACGATGCCGGTGCCGCAGCCGGCGTCCAGCAGGTCCGTGCCGCCCGGGTCCAGCAGGCTCAGGACGGCGTCGGCCGCGGCGGCCGCCCGGGGCTCGCCGCCGCGCGCCGCGTCGTAGCGTTCGGCTTCCTCGTCGTAGTCCAGCACGCGGTTCCCCCCTGGTCCTGGCGTGGTTCAGCTCGCTCCGTGGGCCGGTGCGAGGTCCTGGACGCGGCGGGCGAGCCGGAGGTCCAGTTCGGTGACGGCGCCGCCCGCGCTGTGCGTGTTCACGCTCAGCTGGACGGTGTGGTAACCGAGGGTGAGGTCGGAGTGGTGGTCGAGTTCGTCCTGCACCTGGGCGATGTGCACCACGAGCGCGGCCGCCGCGATGTGCGAGCCGAGCCGGTAGGTGCGGGTGAGGCGGTCCCCGTCGAGGGACCAGCCGGGCAGCTCGGCCAGCCGGTCCTCGATCTCCTGGTGCGGCAGCGGTGCGACGGCCATGGGCCGGCTCCCTTCCTGGGCGCCGCGGGGCGGCGCGCACCCGCGGCGGCAATCTCGGGGCGTGCCGGTGCGGCCTGCCCCGTTCAGCCTCCCACAGGAAGGCCGCCGGGAACCGGCCCGGCGGGTACGGCGGGTACGGCGGATACGGCGGGCGTCAGCCGGGCAGGCACGCGGCCGCGAGGTCGTCGGCCAGGACGGCGATCCGGGCCCGGCCCTCCACGCGCTCCACCCAGGCGTGCGGCAGGGCGTGGTCGCCGTGCCGGGCGCCGAGGATGTTCCCGCAGACCGACCCGGTGGAGTCGCTGTCGCCCGAGTGGTTGACGGCCAGCAGCAGCGCCTCCTCGGTCCCGGGGGCGGCGAGGGCCGCGTAGACGCCGATGGCCAGGGCCTCCTCGGCGATCCAGCCGGCGCCGAGCCGCTCCACCTGTTCCGCGCTCGGGGTGCCCTCGGCGGCCAGGTCGAGGGCCTGGGTGAGGGCGGCGGTGGTCTCCTCGTGGCCGGGGTGGCGGCCGAGCAGGCGCAGCGCGCGCAGCACGGCGCCCTCCACGGACTCCCCGTCCACCAGGTGCGCGACGATCGCGGCGAGGGCGCCGGCCGCGTAGTAGCCGGTGGGGTGGCCGTGGGTCGTCTGGGCGCAGCGGGCGGCGCTGTCGAAGGCCTGCTCGGCGGTGGCGCCGGTGAGCCCGAAGGGCGCCGAGCGCATCACGGCGCCGCAGCCCTTGGAGTCGGAGTTGACGGGTCCGGGCGGACCGAACGGGGCGGCCGGGTCGGGCACGAGGTCCAGGGCGAGGCCGGACAGGCAGGCGTTGCCGGGCGCGCGCCGGGAGTACAGCCACCCTTCGGTGACCAGTCCGCCGCGCGGGCCCGCGTAGGAGCCGCCGGAGGGCTGGGCGAGTTCGCTCTCGTGCGGTCCGGTGCGGCGCTGGGTCTCCAGCCAGCGTTCGTAGGCCCAGCGCACCAGCCGGAAACCGGCGCTGCCCAGGCGCGGGCCGTGGCCCTGCTGGTGTGCCTGGCGCAGGCCCTCGACGGTGAACAGGGTCATCTGGGTGTCGTCGCTGACCAGGCCGACGGCACCGGCCCCGGCGGGCGCGGTGACCAGGCCGGTGAGGCCGCGCGGGCCGTGGGTGGCCCGGATCCGCTCCAGGGTGCTGAACTCGATCGGGTAGCCGAGGGCGTCACCGACGGCGCCGCCCAGCAGGCAGCCGCGGACCCTCGCCCGGTACATGGCCACCGCTTCCCCGGACGGCTTCCCCAGCTCGTTCATGCGGTCACTCCTCGACAGCGCTTCGACTACGGTCGTACGTATGACCATTCTCGCGACCGGTGACGTCCGGGTTCCCACCGCCCCCTCGGGCCGCGGTGCGGGGCCGCTGCTGCGGGCCTGGCGGGAGCGGCGGCGGATCAGCCAGCTGGAGCTGGCGCTGCGCGCCGACTCCTCGGCCCGGCATATCAGTTTCGTCGAGACGGGCCGCTCCCGGCCGAGCGAGGAGATGGTGCTGCGGCTGGCGGAGCATCTGGAGGTGCCGGTGCGCGAGCGCAACGCGCTGCTGCTGGCGGCCGGTTACGCCCCGCGCTATCCGGAGACCCCGCTGGACGATCCGGCGCTGGGCACGCTGCGGGAGGGGCTGGAGCGGCTGATCCAGGGGTACGAGCCGTATCCGGCGCTGGTGGTGGACGCGGTGTACGACGTGGTGACGGCGAACCGCGGGGTGGCGATGCTGCTGGAGGGCGTCCCGGAGCGGCTGCTCGCGCCGCCGCTGAACGCGATGCGGCTGACGCTGCACCCGGAGGGTCTGGCGCCGCGCATCCGCAATCTGCGCGAGTGGCGGGGGCATCTGCTGGCGCAGATGGAGCGACAGATCGCGCTGGACCGCTCGGACGCGCTGCGCGCGCTGTACGAGGAGGTGGCGGCGTACCCGGTGCCGGAACCGGAACCGGGCGGCGTCCCGGAGGAACCGGCCGGTGACGTGCCGTACTTCGCGCTGCCGATGCGGATCGAGCACGAGGGCCGGGTGCTGTCGTTCGTGTCGTCGATCTCCACGTTCAACACGCCCATGGACGTGACGGTGGCGGAGCTGGCGATCGAGACGTTCCTGCCCGCCGACCCGGCGACGGTGAAGTACCTTCGTTCGCTGTCGGCCTGAGGTGGTGTGACAGACTGCTGCGCGGTTGTCGGCGCATGTCGGGAGGCGTGGCGTGAGTGAGCGGCGGCCCGCGCCCACCGTGGGCCAGGTGGTGCTCGGCAGAAGGCTCCAGGAGCTGCGGGAGGCGGCCGGCCGCACCCGCGAGGAGGCCGCGCAGGTGCTGCGGGTGACCGCGGCGACGGTGCGGCGCATGGAGCTGGCCGAGGTCTCCCTGAAGATCCCCTACGTGCAGATGCTGCTGGCGACGTACGGGGTGGGCGAGGCGGAGGCGGCCACCTTCGTGCGGCTGGCCGAGGAGGCCAACGAGCCGGGCTGGTGGCAGCGGTTCCACGACGTGCTGCCGGAGTGGTTCAGCCTGTACGTGAGCCTGGAGGGAGCGGCCCGGCTGATCCGCTCCTACGAGCCGCACTTCGTGCCCGGACTGCTCCAGACCGAGGAGTACGCGCGCGCCGTGCTGGAGGCCGGGACGGTGGGGCAGACGGGCCCGGAGGCCATCGAGCGGCATGTGTCGCTGCGCATGGCCCGCCAGGAGCTGCTGGAGCGCCCGGACGCGCCGCACCTGTGGGTGATCGTCGAGGAGACGGTGCTGCTGCGGCCGGTGAGCATCCGCAGCGCGGTGATGCGCGAGCAACTGGACAAGCTGCTGGAGTACACCGAGCGGGACCGGGTGACGGTGCAGGTCGCGGAGTTCGCGGACGGCCCGCATCCGGGGACGTACGCGCCGTTCTCGCTGTTCCGCTTCGCCGAGCCGGAGCTGCCCGACCTGGTCTACACCGAGTATCTGACCGGCGCGCTGTATCTGGACTCGCGCAAGGAGGTCTCCGCGCATCTGGAGGTCCTCGACCACATGACGGCCCGCGCGGCGACCGCCGAGCGCACCCGCAAGCTGCTGCGGGAGTGCCGCGAGAGGTACTGACCGGGGGACGACCGAGGAGCCGTACGACGGGTCCGGCCGGACCGGACGCCCGCGCGCCTCGGCACCGGCCGTCCGCACCCGGTGCGGGTCTACGGCCGGTGGCCGGGCGGCGAGGGCGACCACCCGGTGGACGAGGAACCGGGCCGCCGGGTCCCGGCCGTCGGCGGCACCGCGTGCGCGGGGCGCGGGGCGCGGGTCGACCTGGCGGTCCATGCAACGGGCGACCCGGGTGGCCGCCGAGGCGGGGACGCGGCAGTGGACGACGCGCACGGTCTGGGTGCGGCGTTACGTCGACGCCCTGGCCCCGGGCAGTCATCTGCCGCTGTCGCAGGGGACACGACACCGGACCTGAACCCGGAGGCGGCGGGCCGGGCCCCCGAGCTGTTCCCTCCCAAGGGGGGCGGCCGGAGTCGGCGGACGTGGCCGCGCGGGCGGGGGGCATCTGCCGGTGTAGGCGGGCACGGCCGGCCGACCCTGACCCGGGGCGCCCGTACGGAGGCCGCCGGGGCGTCGGCCCCGCGCGCGGGTCAGGAGGTGCCGTCCTTCGGCGCCCGGCCGTCGTCGCGTTCGCCGCCCGTGCCGCGGTCGTCGTCGACGATCTCCGCGTCCACCACGCCCTCGTCGTCCTGGGCGCCGCCGGTCCCGGCCGGTCCGGTGCCGCCCTCGGGCGGGCTCTGCTGCTGTGCCTGGGCGTACAGGGCCTGGCCCATCTGCTGGCTGACGGCGGCGAGCCGGTCGACGCCGGTGCGCAGGGCGGTGGTGTCGGCGTTCTTCTCCAGCAGGGACTTCACCTCGGCGGCGGCCGCCTCGACCTCGCTCCTGGTCGCGGCGGGCACCCGGTCCCCGTTGTCGCGCAGGAACTTCTCGGTCTGGTAGACGAGTTGCTCGGCCTGGTTGCGGGTCTCGGCGGCCTCGCGGCGGGCGCGGTCCTCCTCGGCGTACTGCTCGGCCTCGCGCATCATGCGGTCGATGTCGTCCTTGGGCAGGGCGGAGCCGCCGGTGACGGTCATCTTCTGCTCGCGGCCGGTGGCGAGGTCCTTGGCGGACACGTGCATGATGCCGTTGGCGTCGATGTCGAAGGCGACCTCGATCTGCGGCACCCCGCGCGGGGCGGGCGGCAGCCCGGTGAGGTCGAAGACGCCGAGCTTCTTGTTGTAGGCGGCGATCTCGCGTTCGCCCTGGTAGACCTGGATGCCGACCGAGGGCTGGTTGTCCTCGGCGGTGGTGAAGATCTCCGAGCGCCGGGTGGGGATCGTGGTGTTGCGCTCGATCAGTCTGGTCATGATGCCGCCCTTGGTCTCGATGCCGAGGGACAGCGGGGTGACGTCGAGCAGCAGCACGTCCTTGACGTCGCCGCGGATCACCCCGGCCTGGAGGGCGGCGCCGACGGCGACCACCTCGTCGGGGTTGACGCCCTTGTGCGGGTCCTTGCCGGTGAGTTCGCGGACCAGGTCGGTGACGGCGGGCATCCGGGTGGAGCCGCCGACGAGGATCACGTGGTCGATGGCGGACAGCTTGACGCCCGCGTCCTGGACGGCCTGGTGGAACGGCTTCTCGCAGCGTTCCAGGAGATCGGCGGTGAGTTCCTGGAACTGGGCGCGGGTGAGTTTCTCGTCCAGGTGCAGCGGGCCCTCGGCGGAGGCCGTGATGTAGGGCAGGTTGATGGAGGTCTCGGTGGACGAGGACAGCTCGATCTTGGCCTTCTCGGCGGCCTCGCGCAGCCGCTGCACCGCCATCTTGTCGGTGCGCAGATCGATCCCGTACTGCCCCTGGAACCGGCTCGCCAGGTGCTCGACGATCCGCTGATCCCAGTCGTCGCCGCCCAGGTGGGTGTCGCCGTTGGTGGCCTTGACCTCGATGACGCCGTCACCGATCTCCAGCAGGGACACGTCGAAGGTGCCGCCGCCGAGGTCGAAGACGAGGACGGTCTGCTCCTCGCCCCGGTCCAGGCCGTAGGCGAGCGCGGCGGCCGTGGGCTCGTTGATGATCCGGAGCACCTTCAGACCGGCGATGTCCCCGGCCTCCTTGGTCGCCTGCCGCTGGGCGTCGTCGAAGTAGGCGGGCACGGTGATCACCGCGTCGGTGACGTCCTCGCCGAGGTAGGACTCGGCGTCCCGCTTGAGCTTCTGGAGCACCCGCGCGGACAGCTCCTGCGCCCGGTAGCGGGTGCCGTCGACCGACCCCTCCTCCGGGAAGCGCCAGTGGGCGTCGCCCATGTGGCGTTTGACGGAGCGGGCGGTGCGGTCCACGTTCGTCACCGCCTGCCGCTTGGCGACCTCGCCGACGAGCACCTCGCCGCTCTTGGCGAACGCCACGACCGACGGGGTGGTCCGCGCGCCCTCCGCGTTGGCGACGACCGTGGGTTCGCCGCCCTCCAGGACGGCCACCACCGAGTTCGTCGTCCCGAGATCGATCCCGACCGCGCGTGCCATGGCCGTCCCCTTTCCCTGCTTCCCTGCTTCCCTGCTTCCCTGCTTCCCTGCTTCCCTGCGCTTCTTTCCCTGCTCTTCCGCCGCTTTCCGCCACTGTGCTCCGCCTCGTCCGGGTACCCAGACGGGCCGGGGAACACGACGGCACCGCGCCCCCCTTCGCGAGAAGCGGGGGCGCGGCGCCGGGCGATCCGGGGACGCGTCAGGCGAGCTTGGCGTCCAGGGTGATCGTCGTGCCGGTCAGGGCCTGGCTGACCGGGCAGTTCTTCTTGGCGTCCTCGGCGGCGGCGACGAACGCGTCGTTGTCGATGCCGGGGACGGAGCCCTCGACGGTCAGATGGATGCCGGTGATGCCCTCACCGGGCTGGAAGGTCACGTCCGCCTTGGTCTCGATCTTGGTGGGCGGGGTGCCGGCACCGGCCAGGCCGTGCGACAGCGCCATCGAGAAGCAGCTGGAGTGGGCGGCGGCGATCAGCTCCTCGGGGCTGGTCCTCCCGTTGGCCTGCTCGGCGCGCGACGGCCACGACACCGGCTGCTCGCCGATACCGGAGGAGTCGAAGGTGACGACGCCGTTGCCCTGAAGCAGGTTGCCTTCCCAGACGGTGTGAGCGGTGCGCGTGGTTGCCACGGTGTGTTCCATACCTTTCGCCTAGGTACCCGTTTCCGGGGTTCGTTCGCCCCCATCCGATCACATCCGCGCCGCGCGTACCCGCCGAACGGGGTGCGCCGCCCGACGTTCTCCGTCCGGCCTCGTGCGCGGGCCGAGCGGTCAGGCGGCCCGCTCCTCCTCCGGCCGGGCCGGACGCGGCACCCGCGGGGCGGCCTCGGCGTCGGCGGCGGCCTCCGCCAGCCAGCGGCGCAGGACCCGGTGGACCTGCTCGGCGCCGACGATCTCGGCGCCGCCCTCGGCCGGCGGGGAGCACAGCAGCGGCGACAGCAGGAACGGGCGGCCCTGCTGCCCGCCGAGCCCGCCGTGGGAGCCGATCTGCTCCTCGAAGGCGAGCACTTCGCCGTCGTCCGGGTCGTGGCAGGAGTTGACCATGATGTCGGCGGTGTGCGGGAAGGAGTGGGTGCGGCGCACCGCGTCGGCCGCGCCGGGCCCGAACACGGCCAGCGGTCCGGGGTCGGTGTCGAGGGCGGCGAGGGGTGTCTCAGCGCCGCGCGCGCCGAGCACCACGCCGCCGTGCTCCTCGCTGCGCACCAGCAGGAAGCCGATGCCGGGGTGGTTGGCGAGGGTGGGCAGCAGCGCGGGGTGGCGGGCGTCGATCTCCTCGCGGCTCATGCGGTGCGGGACGTCCGGGAAGGAGACCAGGCCCAGGTTGCCGGAGGCCAGGACGACGGGTTCGCTGCGGCGGCCGGCGGGCCGCCGCTCCCGCGGCTCCTCGGCCGGGCGGCGCAGCGCGGCGCGTACGGCGGCCCGCGCCTCGGCGCCGCTGCGGGTGCGCTCGGCCCTGCGGGGCACATGCAGTCCGCAGCCGGCCCGGACCAGGTCGCCGAGGGTGAGTCCGTAGCGGGCGTGGAAGGTCTCGCCGGGGCTCTGCCCGTGGTCGGACAGGACGACGATCCGGTAGGGGCGCGGGGCGTGCTCGGCGACCTTCTCGATCAGCGCCAGGGAGCGGTCCAGGCGGCGCAGCACCTTCGCGGCGTCCCTGCTGTGCGGTCCGGAGTGGTGGGCGACCTCGTCGTAGGCGACCAGGTCGGCGTAGACGGCGGTGCGGCCCGCGAGCAGGTCGCCCACCACGGCGGCCACGACGACGTCCCGTTCGACGACGGTCGCGAAGGCGCGGACGAGCGGGTAGAGGCCGCCGCGGGAGACGCGCGGGCGCTGCTCCCGCATCCGGGCGCGCAGCGACTCGCCGATCTCGCGGCCGACCTCGGCGCCGAAGGACAGGGCGGTGCGCACCGCGTTGGCGGGGTCGCAGAAGTAGGCGAAGTAGCCCGCGCGGGAGCGGGTGCCGCGGCCGCGGCGGGCGGAGACGGACAGCACGAGGGCGAGTTCCCCGGCGCCGCCGCTGAACAGGTTGCCGCGGCTCGCGCCGTCGTCGCCGAGGAGTCCGCCGTCGCCGGTGCGGGCGACGGCGCGGCGCTGGAGTTCGACCGCGCTCGACGGCCGGTTGCAGACCATGACCTCGCCGGTGTCCTTCTCGTACCAGCGGAAGGCGGGGACGTCGTGGTTGCTGCCGTGCAGGATGCCGAGCTGGCTCGCGCCGGTCTGGCTGGACCAGTCGGTGCGCCAGGGCGTGAGCCGGTGGGTGGGCGGGTGCGCCGGGGTGATGTCCGGGGCGGTGTCCGCGCCCGTGCCCTTGCTCTTGCCCTTGCCGTTGCCCGTGCCGGTGCCCAGCCAGCGGGCGACGGTCGGCATGAGGCCCCGGTCCACGGCGTCCCGCAGCACGTCGTGGCCGACGCCGTCGAGCTGGATCAGGACCGTGCCGGGCGTGCCCGAGCAGGGCGGCTGCCGTCTGCGGCGGCGGTCGGCGAGCCGGTGGAGTCTGCGCCGGTACGCCTCGTCGTCGCGCACGGCGAGGGCGCCGCCGGTGGCGGAGGCCACCGCGGACATCACCGCGGCCACGATGACGGCGGTCTCGGGGGCCGCCTGCGGGTTCCCGGAGGGATTGACGCGCAGGGCGAGCAGGAGCAGCGAGCCGTTGAGGAAGAACACCAGCAGGCCGAGGACCAGCGCGGGCACGAGCAGCAGCAGCCGGACCAGCAGCGGCCAGACGACGGCCGAGAGCACACCGAAGGCACCGGCACCCAGGGCCGCGGTCACCGCGATGGTGGTCGCGCTGTCGCCGTCGGCCGACTGGAGCCGGAAGTCCGGCAGGATCCCGGCGAGCACCAGCATGGTGACCGTGGAGACGGCCCACACCGTGATGCTCCGTCCCGCCTGACTGGCGGCCCGCCGCCACCACCCGCCTCGCACGTCCGCACCTCACGTCCCGGCCCGGGTCGTCCGCACGGGCCCGGTCCAGCTTGTCACACGGCGGGAGCGCACCAGCCCGTCGTCCACAGGCCGCGGCAAGGCACCGTCCCGTCGTCCACAGGCGGCCGGGCCCGTCGGGCCGGGCGGCGCGTCACAGCCGGTCAGCGGCCGTCGTAGCCCGCCGTCGGCATGGACAGGCGGCGGTGGACGCGGGCCTTCATCTGGGCGTCGTAGCAGGGTTCGGCGGTGCCGACCGTCTCCACGCGCACCCCGCGCCGCGCGCACTCCGCGGTGAACTCCTCCACGGAGGACAGCGCCCGCTCCAGCACCCGGCGGCTGGGCGCCACGAACAGGTCCAGACCCGGTCGTACGCCCTCCCACAGGGCGCGGTGGTCGGTGCGCAGCCCGCCCACGAGCAGTTCCCGCGCGATCACATAGCCGTGCTCGGCGGCCCAGCGCGCGCACATCGCGTGCTGACTGCGGGAGTCCACGAGGAAGGGGTCCTCGTTCAGCTCCTCCAGGGGAGTCAGACTGGCGATCGCCGTCACACGGACCGGCGTCGCGACGCCCTGGCCGCGAGCGTCCCGCACATCTCCCATGGAGTCTCCCTCACCTCCGGGTTCTGCCCGCCGACCCTACCCCTGCACGTAGGCTCAGGGGGAGTCGCGCGAAGGAGGCAAAGAAGGTGCCGGTGGAGATCACCTGGTGGGGTCACGCGACGTGCACGGTCGAGGATTCGGGCGTGCGTGTGCTCACCGATCCGCTGTTCGCCCGCCGGCTCGCGCATCTGCGCCGCCGCCGGGGCGCACCACCGCCGCCGGACGCCTGGCGGGCCGACCTCGCGCTCGTCTCCCATCTGCACGCCGACCATCTGCACCTCCCCTCGCTGGCCCGGCTCGCCCCGGGCACCCGCGTGCTGGTGCCGCGCGGCGCGGCGCGGGCGGTGCCGGGGCTGCGCCGGCTGGCCGGGCTGCGGATCACCGAGGTGGCGCCCGGTGACCGGTTCGAGGCGGGCGGGCTCGTGGTCCGGGTGGTGCCCGCGCGCCACGACGGGCGGCGGCTGCCCGTGGGACCGCACCGCTCACCGGCGCTCGGCTACGTCGTCGAGGGCGCCGCCCGGACGTACTTCGCCGGGGACACCGGCCTGTTCGAGACGATGGCCGAGGAGGTCGGGCCGGTGGACGTGGCGCTGCTGCCCGTGGGCGGCTGGGGCCCGTACCTCGGGGAGGGCCATCTGGACGCCGGGCGGGCGGCGCAGGCACTGGCCCGGCTCGCGCCACGCAGCGCCGTCCCGGTGCACTACGGCACGTACTGGCCGATCGGGATGGACGCCGTGCGCCCCCATGAGTTCTACGCGCCGGGCGAGGAGTTCGTGCGCCATGCCGCGCTGCGCGCGCCCCAGGTGGCGGTGCACCGGCTCGGGCACGGGGAGAGCGTACGGCCGGAGGTCGCCCGGTGATACGGCTCGCCGCCGCCGTCACGACGGTGGTGCCGCCGGAGTCCACCCAGCAGGCGCTCGGCTATCCCTCGCTGTTCCTGCTGGTGCTCATCGGGGCGCTGGTGCCGGTGGTGCCGACCGGGGCGCTGGTCAGTTCGGCGGCGGTGGTCGCCGTGCACCAGACGGCGCCGTTCTCGCTGGGGCTGGTGTTCGTGACGGCGTCGCTGGCCGCGTTCCTCGGGGACGCCGCGCTGTACTGGCTGGGGCGGCGCGGGCTCGGCTCGAAGAACGGCTCGCGCTGGCTGGAGGCGATCCGCTCGCGCGCCCCCGAGGACCGGCTCGCGCAGGCGCAGGAGAAGCTCACCGAGCACGGTGTGGCGGTGCTGGTCCTGTCCCGGCTGGTGCCGGCCGGGCGCATACCGGTGATGCTGGCCTGCCTGCTGGCCGGCTGGCCGCTGCGCCGCTTCTCCCGGGGCAACCTGCCCGCCTGTCTCGCCTGGGCGGCGACGTACCAGGTGATCGGCATCCTCGGCGGGTCGCTGTTCCGGGAGCCGTGGGAGGGCGTGGCCGCCGCGATCGCCGTGACCGTGCTGGTCGGCGCGGCCCCGGCGGTGTGGCGCCGGCTGCGCCGCTCGGCGCCGGTGCACCGCTCGGGCTGACCAGGAGGGGCGGGCCAGGGCCCTGCCGAGAGTGCGCGGGGATGCCTGGCGAGGCCGCGCGCCGGTCAGGACGGCAGGACCGCCGAGGCGCCCACCGGAAGGTCCCACAGGTCCTCGCGGGCCAGGCCCGCCCGGTGCCAGGCGGCGCGGACGCGGGTGAGGGGTTCCAGCACGGGCTCGGCGGAGAGCACGAAGGTGCCCCAGTGCATCGGGGCCATCCGGCGCGCGCCGAGGTCCTGGGCGGCGCGGACGGCCTCCTCCGGGTCGCAGTGCACGTCGCTGAGCCACCAGCGCGGGTCGTAGGCGCCGATGGGGAGCAGGGCCAGGTCGATGCCGGGGTAGCGGCGGCCGATGCGTTCGAACCAGTGGCCGTAGCCCGTGTCGCCCGCGAAGTACACGCGCTGCCCGTCGGGTGCGGTGAGCACCCAGCCGCCCCACAGGCTGCGGCAGGTGTCGGTGAGGGTGCGCTTGGACCAGTGGTGGGCGGGGACGAAGTCGACGCGTACCCCCGACAGTTCGGCCGCCTCCCACCAGTCCAGCTCGGTGACGCGGGTGAACCGGCGGCGGTGGAACCAGCGGCCGAGTCCGGCGGGCACGAACACAGGGGTGTCGCGCGGGAGCCTGCGCAGGGTCGGGGCGTCCAGGTGGTCGTAGTGGTTGTGGCTGACGACGACCGCGTCGACGGGCGGCAGCGCCTCCCAGGGGACGCCGACGGGGGTGATGCGGGCGGGGGTGCCGACGATGCGGCGGGACCACACCGGGTCGGTCAGGACGGTCAGCCCGCCGATCCGCACCACCCAGCTGGCGTGCCCGGCCCAGGTGACGGCGACGGTGCGGTGGTCCACGCGGGGCAGCGGCCCCGGCTCGTACGGCAGCAGCGGGACGTCGGCCAGTCCCTCCCGGCCCGGCCGTACCGCGCCCTCCCGGGCGAACCGGGCGAGGGCCTTGAGACCGGGCAGCGGGGCGGTGAGCCGGTCGTGGAAGGCGCGCGGCCACACCCGCCGCTCCCCCAGCGGGCGCGGTTCGGCCAGCGGCGGGAACGGGGCGGGGGCGGGAGCGCCGCCGGGGCGCGTGGCCGTGGGGGCGGCGGTCGGGGTCGGCTCGGTGGTCGCGGTCGCGGTCGGGGTCGTGGTCGGCTCGGACTGCTGCGTCATCGAGGAGGCTCCCATCGCTGAGCGTCGTCACGGAGACCGTCGAAGACGGACCTCAAGGAGATCAACGCGCTTCGCGGGTGCGGCAGTTCCAGCGGATCGGGGCAGGTGAGGCACGCCGCGCGCTCCTCGTCCGTGCCGCCGAGCAGGTCCGCGCAGGACAGCCGGACCCGCAGGGGGCCGAGGCCGTCCCCGAACCGGTGGCCGCCGGGCGCGGCGATGCCCAGCCGGGCGCCGAGGAAGTCCTCCAGTTCCTGCGCGTCGCCGACCCCGAGGGCGGTGAGCGCGGGGCGCAGCGGGCCGAGGTCGGCGTACAGGTGGCGGCCCGCCTGCGGCGGCGGTGCCAGGGCGCCCGCGGCGACCACAGCGGCGTGCACGGCGCGGGCCACGCGCGCGTGCAGGCGCACGGTGGCGGCCCGGCGCTCGGTCACGGGCGCGGGTTCGTCCAGCGCGTAGGCGGCAGCGGCGGCGACGGGTTCGGCGATCCGGGCGTCCAGCGCGGTGAGGACGTCGAGCAAGCGCGCGTGCAGGGCGTCGCCGGTGGCGCCGGCCGGGAAGCGGGCGAGGGCGGCGGGCCAGCCGGCCGGCAGGAAGGCCCCGGCGAGGTCGGTGACGACGGTGACCCGCTCGGGCAGCATCTCGGCGGGGCTGAGCAGCACCGTGCCGTGCGGCGCGTGCACGGTGTCGCGCCAGGTCTCGTCGGCCACCAGGTGCAGTCCCTCGCCCGCCGCGGCCTCTACGGTCTGGTGCAGCAGTTCCGGCGGGGCCACGGTGGCGGTCGGGTCGTCCGCGACGGACAGCACCAGCAGCCGCGGGTCGCCGCCCTCGGCGCGGACCCTGCGCACGGTCTCCAGCAGGGTGTACGGGTCCGGTACGCCGCCGCTCCCGGCCGGTGTCGCGACGGAGAAGGCGGGCCTGCCGAGCAGCCGCGCGGACGGCGCCCACCAGGCGGCGCAGGGCCGGGGCACGAGGACGTCGCCGCCGAGCGCGGCGGTCAGGGCGAGCAGCAGCGACGGGGCGCCGGGCGCGGCCGCCACCCGCTCGGGCCGGGTCGCGAGCCCGCGCCGCGCCCAGTATCCGGCGGCGGCGTCCAGGAGCGCGGCGGCGCCGCCGATCGGCCGGTCGCGGCGCCGGCCCGCGGCGGCGGCCAGCGCCTCGCACAGCTCCGGCAGCACCGGCAGCCCGTCGTCGGGCAGCGCCGAGGGCCCGTAGCGCACCGGCCCGTGGCCCCGCCCCTCGGGGACCGTCCGCCGCATGGCCGCCACCTCCGCGCAGTCCCTGACTCCCGGCCGGACACCGGGTCCGGTCCGGCTGCCGTGCCGGACACCGTGCCCTGCCTCCGTGGTGCCGTACGGGCCCGGCGCTTCGGGCTCGGGCCGTCCGGCGGCACCCGGCACCGCCGGTCCGCCGCCGCGTCCCGCACGGAAGAGGTTCCCGCACGGTCCGGACCGGCACACCTGGCGTGCGGGTACCCCGCGGACCGGCCCCCCATGGGAGGCCGGTCGCGGCGCGGCGGGTGCGGCGGCCGTGGAGCGCTCGGTTCCACGCGGGGGCATGCCGTGTCCCGCGGGCCCGGTCAGCCGTCCGCCCGCCTGCGCCGCCACATCCGGTGGGCGGCACCGCAGAGCGCGCTCGCGATGAGGACGCCGCCGCCGATCAGGGCGGGCAGGGACGCGGTGAAGGAACCGCCCGTACCGGCCTGCACCCCGTGCTCGGCCGCCGCCCCCTGGCACGAGTCGTCCGCCCCCGGCCGGTCGTCCCCGCCGCCGTACCCGCTCCTGCCCGGGACGCCGCCGGGTCCGCCGTCCCGGTCCGCGCCCGTGTCCCCGGCGCAGCCGGAACCCGGGGTGCGGCCCGACTGGTCGCGCGGGGGCGTGTCGCGGCCCGGGGCCCGGGTGGCGGCCTCGTCCCGGCCGGGCGTGCGCGAGGGCGTGGCGTGGGGCGTCTGGTCCCGGCCGTCCTGGGCCGGGGAGGTGCCGTGCGCGGGGTCGTACGCGTACGGGGACGGGCCGGTGACCGGGTCGCCGGGCACGGTGCCGACCTGGGGGCCGGTGTCGGCGAGCGGGTCCTGAAGGGGGTCCGGGGAGGCCGCCTCGCGGGCCGGGTCGTGGGCCAGCGCGTCCTGGAGCACCGGGTCGTCGGCGGGGTCCTGGAGCGCGCCGTCGTCCCCGCCGGACACGTCCGGCGGGTCGGGTACGCGGGCGGGGGCCGGGGCGGCGTCCCGGACTCCCGCACCCGGCCCGCCGTCCGGCGGACCGTCCTGCGCGGGCGTGGGCCCGACCGCCGCGCCGCTCCGCGCCCCGGCCGCACGGACCCCGGCGTCCGTGCTCCCCACCTTCACGGCTGCGTCTTTCACATCTTTCACGTCTTTCACGACCACGACGTCGCCGGCCGCCCGTACCCCTCCGGCCCGACCGGCATCACCACCACCGCGGACACCGCCTCCCGCGCAGGAACCGCCCTCCGGCAGCCCGCGACCGGCGGCGTCCGCCGCGACCGGCCCGGCCGTCGCCGGGGCGCAGGCCGCGCGGCCCACGAGGGCAGCGCCGGGGCCCGCCGCCCGCCGGACGGAGTCCGGGGTCACGGCCGGGGACGCGGCGGCGGCCTGCGCGGCGGAGCCCGCTATGAGCCCCAGCGCGGCCAGGGCGGCGGCGGGCAGGACGCGGGGGGCGGTACGGCGCATGGGCGGAACTCCTCGGACCGGCGGACGACGGACGGTGAGCGGTGAGCGGTGAGCGGCGGACACTGCGGCACGGGACGGACGGCGGGCGGCGGACAGCGGGGCACGGGACTGGACGGCGGGCGGCGGACAGTGGGGCACGGGACGGACGGCAGACAGAGGGCAGGGCCAGGGGCCCGGAAGAGGCGAGCGCGGTGGCCGTGCCTCTCCCTTCCGCCATCACAGCCCCGGGCGCCGCCCGGCGCGCGCGGCCGGGCACCATTCGCGGGACGGCGGCGGCCTATCGGGTGACCTCGCGCGCCGGTGGGCGGCGCGGGCTCCGGCGTGTTCCGGCGGGCGCCGCGGGCTGCGGCATCCGGTCCGGAAAGGCCGTGTCGGCCCGGCGTGCACGGGTACGCGGCAGCCACCCCCGACGATCTGGAGGGAGACATGCAGCGAGGCAGCGACCGGCTGAGTGTCCACCGTGACGACGAGATGAAGCACGAGTTGCAGGGCCTGCTCCGGTCCGGCCATCCCACGCGGAGCGAGGAGTGGCACGACCCGGAGCCGACCGCCGAGGACGACCCCGAGGTGTGGGGCGGACCGGTGGCCCCGGGCGGCTCCCGGGCCTCCCTGGAGACCGTGCGCCTGGAGCTGGCCAGGATCCTCGGCCGCAGCGCCTTCCCGGCGGACCCGGGCGAGCTGGCCCGCGTACTGCGCCGCAAGAACGCGCCGGACGCGCTGGCCGACGCCGTGGAGCGGCTGCCGCGCCGGACGCGGTACGCCAACGTCCAGGAGCTGGCCGAGGAAGTGACCCACCACGAACGCGCCTAGGACCTGGCCGACAGGCGGCGGAACGACTCCGAACAGGCGACGGAAGGACTCCGAACCATCATGCGCATCGCATTTCTGACCGCACCCGAGGGCGTGGAGCAGATCGAACTGACCGAGCCGTGGAAGGCCGCGAAGGGCGCCGGGCACGAACCCGTGCTGGTGTCCACACGGGCGGGCGAGGTGCAGGGCTTCGACCACCTGGACAAGGCGGACACGTTCCCGGTCGACGAGGTCGTCGGGGAGACCTCCGCCGACTCGTTCGACGCGCTGGTCCTGCCGGGCGGCGTGGCCAACCCCGACTTCCTGCGCACGGACGAGCGGGCCGTGGCGTTCGTCAAGGGCTTCTTCGACCGGGGCAGGCCGGTGGCGGCGATCTGCCACGCGCCCTGGACCCTGGTCGAGGCCGATGTCGTGCGCGACCGCGTGCTGACCTCCTGGCCGAGCCTGCGCACGGACATCCGCAACGCGGGCGGCACCTGGGTCGACGAGCAGGTGCAGATCTGCACGAACGGCCCGAACACGCTGGTCACCAGCCGCAAGCCGGACGACCTCAAGGCGTTCGACGAGGCGTTCCTCGACGTGCTCGCGCAGCAGGGGCCGACCGGCGGCTGAGCCGGTCGCCGGCGCGGCGCGGACAGCCTCCGCCGTGCCCGCCGCCCGCGGCCGTGCAGAGCGGCGAGCGGGCCGGCGGGCACGGCTGCGCCCGTCGCCGGGGCGAGAGCCCACCGGGACGCCCGGACACTCACCGGTACGCCGGACGCTCACCGGTACGGGGCCAGTTCGGGGCCTCAGCGCTCCCGGCGCTCCCGCGCGCCCTCCCGGGTCCGCCCCGCCGCGACCAGCCGCCGCGGGTTGCGCCGCAGGAACTCGCCCTCCAGCTGGGCCATACGGCCGTTGTGGGCCCGCAACGCGTCGTCGGAGCCGTACAGCAGGGTGTCGTGGCGCGTGCGGTGGATGGTCTCCAGCTCCTTCATGAGCTGCTGGTCGTCCAGGCGGCCCGGGTCGACTCCGGTCATGGTGGTGCCCCGCTCGTCGTGTTCGTCCATGCGGCCCGGGTACCCGCCCGGCGCACACCGCCACCGAACGGCACCCGGGAGGGAGCCATGGATCTCGCCTTTCTCCATCCACTGTACGAACACCCGGGCCCCTGGGCGTCGGTGTACGTCGACACCTCCCGTCCCACGGAGGACAGCGCGCGCGAGCTGCGTCTGACGGCGCGGGCGATGGCCGGCGACCTGGCGCAGCGGGGCGCGGACGAGGCGACCTGCCGGGCCGTGGAGGAGGCGGTCGAGGAGCTGCGCCACTCCCCCGACCCGCACGGGCGGGCCTTCTTCGCACGGGCCGGGACGGTCGTCCTGGACCCGCGTCTCGCCCGGCCACCGCTGGGCGGCAGCCGGGCCGAGTGGGGTCCGCTGCCCCGGGTGGGGCCGCTGCTCGACCTGGCGGGCGAGGACCCGGTCGCGATCGTGGCCTACGTCGACCGCAAGGGCGCCGACTTCGAGCTGCGCAGCGCGCTGGGCCGCCGGGAGGCGGGCACGGTGACGGGGCGGCAGTGGCCGCTGCACCGCACGAGCGGCGCCGACTGGTCGGAGCGGCACTTCCAGCTGAAGGTCGAGAACACCTGGGAGCACAACGCCGCCGAGATCGCCGACGCGCTCAGCGTCTGCCAGGACGAGACCCGGGCCGATCTGATGATCATGGTCGGTGAGCAGCGGGAGCGGCACGAGGTGCGCGAACGGCTGCCGGAGCGGCTGCACGACCGCGTGGTGGAGGCCACCCACGGCTTCGGGAGCAGGCTGCTGGACGAGGACGTGGAGCAACTGCGCGCCGAGCACGTACGCGACCGGATCGACGGGGAGCTGGACCGGTTCCGGGCCGCCCGCGCACCCGACGACGCGGGCCGCGCCGGTGCCGTGGAAGGGGTGCCCGCGCTGGTCGAGGCGGCCCGCGAGCACCGTATCGAGGAGCTGCTGATCCGTCCCGAGGCGGCGGACGCCCACCGCGAGGTGTGGGTCGGCGAGGACCCCGACCAGCTGGCGGCGCGCCGCGGGGAGCTGCGGACGCTCGGTGAGCGGCACGCGTGGGCGACGCGCGCGGACGACGCCCTGATCCGCGCGGCGGTGACCACGGACGCCGCGGCCCTTTCCCTGACGCCGGTGTGCCCCCTGCCGACGGGCGCCGCGCCGGCCGGGGGCCTGGGCGCCCTCCTGCGCTGGCGCTGAGCACTCCTCCGCCTTCTCACCGCCGGTCCGGCCGCGCAGGAGGGGCTACCGGGCCCGCTCCACACGCCGCTCGTCCCAGACCGGTTCCGCCGTCTCGCGGAGCCGGCCGTCGCTGCCGAAGACCAGGTAGCGGTCGAAGGAGCGGGCGAACCAGCGGTCGTGGGTGACGGCGAGGACGGTGCCCTCGTACGCCTCCAGGCCCTCCTGGAGGGCCTCGGCGGACTCCAGGTCGAGGTTGTCGGTGGGCTCGTCCAGGAGCAGGGCGGTGGCGCCCGCCAGTTCGAGCAGCAGGATCTGGAAGCGGGCCTGCTGGCCGCCGGAGAGCCGGTCGAAGGACTGCTCGGCCTGGCCGGTCAGCTCGTAGCGGCGCAGCCGGGACATGGCGGCGCCCCGGTCCTGGGAGTGCTCGGTCCACAGGATGTCCAGAAGGGTGCGCCCGGCCAGCTCGGGATGGGCGTGGGTCTGGGCGAAGTGGCCGGGCTCCACGCGCGCGCCCAGCTTCCACGCGCCCGTGTGCGCGACGTCCCCGCCGGCCAGCAGCCGCAGGAAGTGCGACTTGCCGGAGCCGTTGGAGCCGAGGACGGCGACCCGTTCGCCGTAGAAGACCTCCAGGTCGAACGGTTTCATCAGGCCGGTCAGCTCCAGGCCCTGGCAGGTGACGGCCCGGATGCCGGTGCGGCCGCCCTTGAGCCGCATCCGGATGTCCTGCTCGCGCGGCGGCTCCGGCGGCGGCCCGGCCTCCTCGAACTTGCGCAGCCGGGTCTGGGCGGCCTGGTAGCGGGAGGCCAGCTCATGGCTGACGCTGGCGGCCTGGCGCAGGTTCAGCACCAGCTTCTTCAGCTGGGCGTGCTTCTCGTCCCAGCGCCTGCGCAGCTCCTCGAAGCGGGCGAAGCGCTCGCGCCGGGCCTCGTGGTAGGTGGCGAAGCCACCGCCGTGCACCCAGGCGTCGGCGCCGGCCGGTCCCGGCTCGACCGAGACGATCTTCTCGGCGGCGCGGGCGAGCAGTTCCCGGTCGTGGGAGACGAACAGGACGGTCTTGCGGGTCTCCCGCAGCCGCTCCTCCAGCCAGCGCTTGCCGGGCACGTCGAGGTAGTTGTCGGGCTCGTCGAGCAGCAGCACCTCGTCGGTGCCGCGCAGCAGCGCCTCCAGGACCAGCCGCTTCTGCTCGCCGCCGGACAGGGTGCGCACCTGCCGCCACTGCGCCTTCTCGTAGGGCACGCCGAGCGCGGCGGTGGTGCACATGTCCCACAGGGTCTCGGCCTCGTAGCCGCGGGCCTCGGCCCAGTCGGCGAGCGCCTGGGCGTACCCCAGCTGGGCGGCCTCGTCGTCGACGGTCATCAGGGCGTGCTCGGCGGCGTCGACGGCGCGGGCGGCCTCCCGCACGCGCGGCGGCGCGACCGACACCAGCAGGTCGCGTACGGTCGTCTCGTCCCGGACCGAGCCGACGAACTGGCGCATCACGCCCAGGCCGCCGCTGACGGTGACGGTGCCGCCGTGCGGTTTCAGCTCGCCGGAGACCAGCCGCAGCAGGGTCGTCTTGCCCGCTCCGTTGGGCCCGACGAGGGCGACCACCGCTCCCTCGCCCACTCGGAAGGACACGTCGCCGAGGAGCGTCCTCCCGTCGGGCAGGTGGTACTCCAGGTGCGCGGCTTCCAGATGTCCCATGGTCACGCATTGTGCGGGCGCGCCCGGGGCGGCGGCAAACCCTTAACGGGTCACCGGCCCGCACGCCCGGTCATCCGGCGTCGACCGGGCGGCCCGCGGGTCCGCCCTCGCGCGCGGGCGTGACGAGCGCGCCCGCCCAGGACAGCGCCTGCCACCCGTCGTCGGGCGAGCCCTCCAGGACGACCACGCCGGTGTTGCGCAGCGGGTGGGCGGCGGCGAAGTCCGCGTCCAGGTTGCGGGCGCGGACGGCGGTCCACAGGCGGATGGCCGCGCCGTGGCTGACCATGGCGACGGTCCGGGCGCCGCTGCCCGCGGCCTCGGCGACGACCGCGTCGTAGCGGGCCAGCGCCTCGGCGCCGCTCTCGCCGCCCGGTCCCGGCATCCGCAGGTCGCGCTCGCCGTCCGCCCAGGCCAGGACCGTACGCATGTAGAGCCGGCCGCGTTCGGTGTCGCCCGGTTCGCGCTCCAGGTCGCCTGCGGCCAGTTCGCGGATGCCGTCGCGGATGTGCACGCCGAGGCCGCGGGCGGCGGCGAGCGGGGCGGCGGTGAGCTGGGTGCGCACCAGGGTGGAGGCGTACAGCGCCTCGATGTCCTCGTCGGCGAGCGCCTCGGGCAGCGCGGCTGCCTGCCGGGTGCCGAGTTCGGTCAGGCCGGGCCCCGGGGCGGCCGTGTCCAGCAGCGAGGCGACGTTGGACGGGGTCTCGCCGTGGCGGACGAGGAGCAGGCGCATAGGTGGTCCCGGGTGCGGAGGCAGTGGCGTGCCGTGCGCGCCCGGGGCGGGGTCCGGCCCGCGCACAAGAAACGGCCGCTTCAGGGTAACGGTGCCTGTATGAGCCCAGACCTCGACCTCACCTCCCCCGCCGCCGCGGGCCGCGGCGCCCGTACCGGCCTGACCCGGCTGCTCGCCGCGGACGCGTGGCTGTTCCGCGCGGCGGCCGGACGCCGCTGGCCGGGCGCGGGCCCGGTGCTGCCCCGGCTGAGCCGGAGCGCCGACCACGGCGTGCTGTGGTTCGCGACGGCGGCGGCGGTCGCGGCCAGCCGCAGCCCGCGCGCCCGCCGGGCCGCCGTACGGGGCCTGGCCTCGCTGGGGCTGGCCTCGCTGACCGTGAACACGCTCGGCAAGCGCTCGGTGCGCAGGCCGCGCCCGGACCTGGGCCCGGTGCCGCTGGTGCGCCGGCTGGGGCGGCAGCCGATCACCACCTCCTTCCCGTCCGGGCACGCGGCCTCCGCCGCCGCCTTCGCGACCGGGGTGGCCCTGGAGTCCCCGGGGTGGGGCGCGGCGGTGGCGCCGCTGGCCGTCTCGGTGGCGGCCTCCCGCGTCTACACCGGCGTCCACTTCCCGAGCGACGTGCTGGCGGGCGCGGCCCTCGGCGCGGGAGCCGCGTTCGCCGTACGGGGACTGGTCCCGGCGCGCGCCCAGCTGGTGCCGCCCGCCCGGCCGCGCGCCGAGGTGCCCGCGCTGGCGGAGGGCGAGGGGCTGGTGCTGGTCGCCAACGACGCCTCCGGCACCTCGGACCGGGCCCGCGCCCTGCTGGACGTGCTGCCGAAGGCGGAGGTCGTCGCGTGCGCGCCGGAGGACGTCGGGGACGCGCTGGAGGAGGCGGCGGGCCGGGCCGTGGTGCTCGGTGTGTGCGGCGGCGACGGCACCGTGAACACCGCCGCCCGGACGGCCCTGCGCCATGGCCTGCCGCTCGCGGTGCTGCCCGGCGGCACGCTCAACCACTTCGCGTACGACCTGGGCGTGGAGGACGCCAAGGACCTGGGCCGGGCGGTGCGGCGCGGGCACGGGGTGCGGGTGGACGTGGGCCGCTTCACCTCGGGGCGCGGGCAGGGGATCTTCCTCAACACCTTCAGTCTCGGGGTGTACCCGGAGCTGGTGCGGCTGCGCGAGCGGTGGACGGACCGGATCGGCGGCTGGCCGGCCGGGGTGCTGGCGGCGCTGCGGGTGCTGCGCGCGGACCGCCATCCGCTGGAGGCGGAGGTGCAGGGCCGCTGCCGCCCGATGTGGCTGCTGTTCGCCGGGAACGGCACCTACCACCGCATGGGGCTCGCGCCGGGCCGCCGCCTCGACCTGGCCGACGGGGTGCTGGACGTCCGGGTGGTGCACGGGGGCCGCAGGCCCGCGCTGCGGCTGCTGTCGGCCGCGCTCGCGGGCCCGCTCACGCGCTCCCCCGCCCACGCGGCCGTCCAGGTGCGCCGGCTGCGGCTGGCCGGTCTGGAGCCGGGCACCCTCCTCGCCTACGACGGTGAGGTCACCGAGGTGGAGGGCGAGGTGCGCCTGGAGAAGCTGCCCGAGGCGCTGACGGTCTACCGGCCGCTGCCCGGCGCCTGACCCGCATCGGCACTGACGAACCGTCAGCCCGTATGGTGAAACGCGGGTCTCATCATTCGGCATGCGCGCGTACCGTGATCCGTACCGCCCCGGGGCCGCGCGGCCCGTGCGGGGACAGGTCAGGAGAAGGGGTACCGCCATGCCGGAACCGCGGGAGACGGCCGTCTACACCCATGGGCACCACGAGTCCGTGCTGCGCTCGCACACCTGGCGCACCGCCGCCAACTCGGCGGCCTACCTGCTCGGTTCGCTCAAGCCGCACATGAAGGTCCTGGACATCGGCTGCGGCCCCGGCACCATCACCGCCGACCTGGCGGAACTGGTGCCCGACGGCCATGTCACGGGCGTCGACCGGGCGCCGGGCGTCCTGGAGCAGGCCCGCGCCACGGCGGCCGGACGGGGACTCGGCAACATCGACTTCGCCGTGGCGGACGTGCACGCCCTGGACTACCCGGACGACACGTTCTGCGTGGTCCACGCCCATCAGGTGCTCCAGCACGTCGGGGATCCGGTGCGGGCGCTGCGCGAGATGCGGCGCGTGACGCGGCCCGGCGGGATCGTCGCGGTCCGGGACGCGGACTACGCGGCGATGACCTGGTACCCCGAGGTGGCGGGTCTTGACGACTGGCTGGACCTGTACCGGCGGGTGGCGCGGGCCAACGGCGGCGAGCCGGACGCGGGGCGGCGGCTGCGCTCCTGGGCGCTGCGGGCGGGCTTCCCGGAGTCCGCGGTGACGGCGACCTCCGGTACCTGGACCTACGCCACCGCCGAGGAGCGGGAGTGGTGGAGCGGGCTGTGGGCCGACCGCACACTGGCGTCGGCCTACGCCGAGCGGGCCACCGCCGGCGGCCACGCCACCGAGGAGGAGCTGCGGGCCGTGGCCGGAGCCTGGCGCGCGTGGGGGCGGCGGGAGGACGGCTGGTTCGCGGTCCTGCACGGAGAGGTTCTGTGCCGCAAGGAAGGCTGATTCCCTCGCGGACTCTCCGACTCCCCCGGTCCCGGGGCGTTCCCGGTCGTTCCGGTTCGTTCCCGGTCGTCCCCGGGGCATTGCCAGGTCATTGCCGGGTCATTGCCGGGGAAGCAGCGGTCCCAGCGGTCCGAGGTCCAGATTCAGGTCCTCGGGCCGCAGTCCGTAGCGGTCGCGCAGCTCGGCCATGCGGTCCTCCAGCAGCATCAGCGTCAGACCGATCCGCTCCTCCTGGTCCTCGGACAGGTCCCCCACGTCGAAGCGGCGCACGGCCTGCCGCTCCATGAGCTGGCGCAGCAGCTCGACCACGGTGAGGACGAGTTTGACCAGGTCGCGTTCGACGGTGTCGGGTTCCAGCTCCAGACGCTTGCGCGCGCTCACGACGGTTCCTCCAGGGGTTCGCGGGGCTCCTGCGGCCCTTCGACGGCCATGAGAGGGTCGAACGGCGAGGGGACCTGTGCGTTCACCGAGCTGATCAGCGCGTTCAGATCGATCCGGACCAGGTCGACGTCCGCGATCCGCAGCGTGACGTCGCCCGTGATGACGACCCCGCCGGCCAGCAGCCGGTCCAGCAGGTCGACCAGGGCGATCTCCCGGCGCTCGATGACGGTCATGGGTTCTCCCCGGCATCACCCTCGGGGTTCTCCCCGGCGAACGAGTACGCAGCCCAGGGGCCCGTCAGTTCCACCCGCAGCCCCGGTGCCTCGTCCTTCGTGCGGTCCACGAGTTCCACGAACTCCTCGGAATGCGCGCGCGGCACCAGATAGGCGGCGTTGAGCACGTTCTGCCCGGCGGCGCCGGAGAGCGCGGGATTCTGCGGGGCGTGCAGCCGGGACTCCTCGGCGAACGCCGACAGCTTGCCGTGCAGCCGGGTGGCGAACGTCTCGGCCCGCTGCCACCGGTCCTCGTGGGCCCGGGACTCCTGCCGCCGCTGCCGCAGATAGTCCCGGCCGGACGCGGGCCTGCGCCCGGCGCCCGCGGCCGCCGGCTCCTCGGACCGCTCGGGCTCCACATACACCTTGACGCCCCACTCCACCCGGCCCTGGAGGCGCTCCAGGGTCCGCCGGAAGTGCTCCTCGCGGGACTCGATCATCGCGCGCACCCCGCTGTCGTCCCGGAAGACCGTGGCCAGCCGCAGCGGGAGCGGGGTGGTGACGACGGTGAGCGCGTCGATGACGCCCTGATGGGCGCGGGCGGTGGCGGCGAGCCAGTCCAGGTCCTCCAGACGGGCGCGCAGCGCCTCCTCGGAGAAGTCCCGTTCCGGCACCTCGCTGACGACGGCGACCAGGCCGTGGTGGGTCAGCGACTTGGCCGGCGCGCCCGCGACCCCGGTCAGCTGCGCCTGGAGGGGCGCGCCGAGGGGGCGGCAGACGGCGTAGACGTACCGCAGTCCCGTCATGGTGCCTCCTTGCGGACCGTGCTGCCCTGTTCCAGTTCCTCGAGACGCGCCAGCCGCTCGCGCAGCGCGGCGTTCTCCCGGGTGAGCTCGTCGCGGCGGGCCCGGGAGGAGAGCGCCGGGTCGCTCTCCCACCAGTCGATGCCCATCTCCTTGGCCTTGTCCACCGAGGCGACGACCAGCCGGAGCTTGATCGTGAGCAGTTCGATGTCGAGCAGGTTGATCCGGATGTCGCCCGCGATGACGACCCCCTTGTCCAGCACCCGCTCCAGGATGTCGGCCAGATTGGCGCCGCTTCCCGAGCCGTACGGGTCCGGCAGCCTGCTCGGGGTCGTCATCGACGGCTCCCGCCCTCGGCGTACTCGTCCTCGTACTCGGCGTCTTCCTCTTCCGCTCCGCCCTCGTCGGCGTCCGCCGCCTCGTCCTCCGCGTCGCTCTCCTCCTCGCCCTCGGGCTCGTCCTCGTACTCGTACTCGTCCTCCGCCTCGTCCTCGTACTCGTCCTCGGGTCCCTCGCCGTCGCGCTCCTCCTCGGGCTCCTCCTCGGACTCGTAGGACTCCTCCTGGTCCTCCTCGGTGCCCTCGGCCTTCTCCTCCTCGGCGACCGCGTCCTCGTGGCTCTGGACGACCTCGCCGTCGCGGATCTCCCCGCGCCAGCCGTCCTCCGCCTCGCCCTTGAGGGTGATGAAGCGGGCGAAGTTCTTCAGGTCGAGCCGGGCGCGGCGGCCCTGGGCCCGCCAGATGTTGCCGGTCTTCTCGAAGAATCCGCTGGGGTAGTACTCCATGACCAGCAGGACGCGGGTCAGGTTCTCCTCCAGCTCGTGGAAGGAGACGACCCCCTTCGTGGTGCCCTTGGCGCCCTCCGACGTCCACTGGACGCGGTAGTCGGGGACCTGCTCGACGGTGTGGGCCTTCCAGCTCCGGCTGGACCAGAAGATCTTCGCCTGCCAGTCGGAGTGCGTGTCGTCGGCGCGGCTCGCGCTCTTGACGCCCTTGGCGAAGGTGCTGAAGTCCTGGAACTGGGTCCACTGGTCGTAGGCGGTGCGCAGCGGGACGCCGACGTCGACGGACTCGATGATGACGATCGGCTTGTTGCCACCGCCGCGTTTGCCCTTGCCCTTGCCCTTGCCGCCGCCCAGGTTCTTCAGGGCGCCCATCACACTGTCCTTGGCGTGCGAGGCGCCCAGCTCCAGCGCGGAGCGCACCGGCCCCTTGCCCTCGGCGACCTTCCGGCCGCCTTCGAGGGCGAGGCGCGCGAAGCCGGGGCTGTTGCCCTCGGCGATGTCGTTGAGCTTCCCGGTGGTCTCGCCGAGCTTGCGGCCGAGGCCGGCCAGCAGCCGCTCGGCCTGGGCGGACAGGTACTCCTGCGCCTCCGCCTTGAGCCGGTCGGCGGCCTCGCTGTGGGCCAGGTCGCCCAGCGGGCTGCCCTTGGCCGCTCCGCCCGCCGTCCTGCCCGCGGTCGAGGCCGCGGATCCCAAGGTCTCGGTCATCGTTCACCGCCGCCCTTCGCCGACCTGGACCGGGCGGCGCCGGAAGCCCGGCCGGCCGCGGCCGTCTTCTTCGCCGCCGCCTTGCGGGCCGGGGCTGTCTTCTTCGCCGCCGCCTTGCGGGCGGGGGCCTTCTTCGCCGCCTTCTCGGCGGGCTCCGCGGCCGGTGCCTTGCGGGCGGCCTTCTTCGCGGGGTCCGCGGGGCTCTTCTTCGCGGGCTCCTTCCTCCGGGACTCCTCCCGCGCGTCCTGCCCCTGGTCCTCGTCGGCCTCGCGGCCTTCGCCGCGGTCCTCGTAGTCGTCGTCGCCGCCGTCGCCGTCCTGGCGCCCGTCCTCGGCCCCGTCGCCGGAGCCGCCGTCCGGCACCGCACCGGCCAGTTCGTCGCGCACCTGGGCCGTACGGCCGTGCAGCCGGTCGGCGAGTGCCGTCATCTGCCGCTCGACCATCGCCCCGGAGGCCGCCTTGCCGACACCCCGCAGGTCCTGGCGCAGCTGGTCCCCGATCTCCTTGAACTGGGGGTTGTCCTTGAGCTGCTGGTTGAGCAGGTCCGCCAGGGCGCGCGGACCGAGGTTCAGCTTCTTGCCCGCGACCAGGCTGCCCACCGCGAAGGCGAGTTTCGCCTTCTTCGTCCGCCCCAGCAGATATCCGGCCCCTACCGCGAGGCCCAGTCCCACTCGGTTCATCGTGCCGTCCCCTCACCCGTCCCCGCGCCGCCGCGCAGGCCGATCTCCAGCCGGTCCAGAAGCTCGTCCTCCTGGCGGTCGAACTCCTCCTCGGTGATCTCCTCCGCCTCCAGACGCTCCTCCAGCCGTGCCAGCTCGGCCCGGACGGTGGCCGGGTCGTAGTAGATGCGCTCCGCCTCGCGCAGCACCTGTCTGATCGCCCAGGAGCTGCCGCGCGCCGGTGCGAACGGCAGCAGCAGCACCTCCGAGATCAGTCCCATGGCGTCACTCCGCTCCCGCGTCGGCTCCCGCCGCTGTGCCCGCGGGCTCGGCCGGGCCTGGCTCGACGAAGCTGTAGGGCGGCAACGGGCCGTTGACGCGCAATTCGAGATGGGGCAGGTCCTTGCGGGCCTGTTCGGCGGCCTCCAGGAAGCCGGCCGCCTCGTCCCGGCCGACCAGGAAGGAGGCGTTGACGAGCCAGCCCGTGGACGCCGGGCCCTCGCTCACCGCCGCCGCGTGCGACTCGACCGCCCGGATCACCAGGGCGCCGTCCTCCGCCTCCCGGGCCTTGACGGCCGCGGCGACCATCTCGCCCAGCCTGATCTTGTCGTCGTAACTGCCGCCGCCGGCCTGCCGGTTGGCCTCGGCCTGGGCCCTGATCTCCGGGTTGTCGGCCATCACGTGGTGCAGGACGGCCTCCTCCACATGGCTGGCCTTGATGTTGTACTCGACCTTGCCGTCCAGCGCCCGCAGGCGTTCCTTGTAGTGCTCGGCGCGCTCGGTGAGCACACCGGTGACGGCGTCGTCGTCCGGTGCGACGCTGCCGAACCGCATGGGCAGCACACAGCCGGCGGCGCCCGCCTCCCCGAGCACGCCCTGGTGGGCGAGGAGTTCCCGGCGCTTGGGGCGCAGGTCCTCGGGTGCGTCGCTGACCACGGCGGCCAGTTCGCCCGCCGTCAGGACGCGGACCGGCCGGGGCGGGTCGCCGATGCCGGTCAGTCCCTCGGGCAGCGCGGGGTGCGAGGCGGCGGTGATGCCGTAGACGTACGTGCTCACTCCTGCTCCTCCTTCCGGCGCGCCGAGGACGTCCTGCGCGGTCGCGGACGGGACTCCGACTCGCCCGAGCTCTCGGAGCGGGCCTGCTTGAAGGCGTCGGAGACGGTCTGGGCGGCGCCGGACAGCGCCCCCTTGGACTTGCCGCGCGCGCCGGACTCGGTGACCTCGCCGACGAGGTCCGGCAGGCCCGGACTCTTGTGCGGGCCGGACTCCAGGTCGAGCCGGTTGCACGCCTCGGCGAAGCGCAGATATGTGTCGACGCTGGCCACGACGACGCGTACGTCGATCTTCAGGATCTCGATGCCCACCAGCGAAACCCGCACGAACGCGTCGATCACCAGTCCCCTGTCGAGGACGAGTTCCAGTACGTCGTAGAGGCCACTGCTGCCGCCTCCACCACCGGACGTCTGTGCCGGGACAACGGTCATGCCGACCGTGCCTCCTCTTCTCGTGTGAGGGTGTGTTTCCCGTGTGGAAAAAGGTGTGTTTCCCGTGTGAAAATGAATTGCCTCGGGCTGCCCCGGAGGTCACCGGCCGCCGTGCTTGCGGGCGTCGGACCGGCCGCGTTCGTAGCGGCTCAGCCGCCGGTATCCGGTGAGCTGGCCCTCGGGGTCGAGTTCGACCTCGTAGCTCGCCATCAGGCTCATCGTGTCGGGCACGCGGGCCAGTTCCAGGACCTCCAGCTCCAGCGACCAGCCGTCCTGGGTCCGCTCGAAACTCGTGACGGACTCCGGGACGAGGCCGGTCAGCTCGCCGAACTGGGCGCGCGCCTCGCGCAGCACCTCCATCGGCCGGGGCCGCGGCGGGGCCTGGCGGTCCTCGTGGTGGCCGCTGCCCGACTGCTGTGACTTCTGTGTTTTCTGAGGCTTCTGTGCTGTCTGGGATCCCCGGGGCTTCCGGGGCTCTTGTGGTTCCTGCGACTCCGCCGCGTTCTCCGGCTCTTCCGGATCCTCCGGCTCTTCTGGGGTCTCTGTGTTCGCCATGACCACCTCTCCTCTTCGTGTGGCCGCAGGTTCCTTGGCCAAACCTCAGTCACGCAGCGCATCCAGCCGCCGCCGGGCGGGGCCCAGCGCCCGGCCGCGTGCGGGCAGCCCGGACCAGGGCCGCGTGCGGGCCTGGTCGACGGCGTCGGCGACAGTCCAGCGCCGCGGCCCGAGCGCCGGGTCGTCGAGCTGGTCCCAGGAGAGGGGTATCGCGACGGGCGCGCCCGGCCGGGCCCGTACGGCGTAGGGCGCCACCGCGGTCTGGGCGTAGCCGTTGCGCTGGACGTCCAGGTAGAGCCGCTCGCCGCGGTCCTTCTTGCGGGCCGCGGTGGTGAACCGGTCGGGGTGGCCGGCGACCAGCAGTCCGGCGGTGTCCCGGGCGAACTCCCGCACCTCGTCGAAGCCGCACCGCCCGTCGAGGCGCACGGTCACGTGCAGTCCGCGGGACCCGGTGGTCATCAGGGCCGCGGGCAGGCCCAGCTCGTCCAGGAGCGTGCCCAGCAGCCGGGCCGCCTCGCGCACCGGCGCGAAGTCGTCGCCGGACGGGTCGAGGTCGAAGATCATCAGGTCCGGCCGCTCGGGCGCGCGGGCCCGGGAGAGCCAGCGGTGCGGGGTCAGGCACGCCTGGTCCGCGAGGTACACCAGGGTGGCGGTGTCGTCGCAGACGGTGTGCGTGACGGTGCCGTCCTCCTTGGCGACCTCGGCGCGGGTGATCCAGTCCGGGTAGTACGCGGGCGTGTTCTTCTGCATGAAGACGGGGCCGTCCAGGCCGTCCGGGCGGCGCTCCAGCATCAGCGGCCGGCCGCGCAGGTGGGGCAGCATGAAGCGGGCCACGGCGCGGTAGTGGCCGACCAGGTCGGCCTTGGTGCAGGCGGGGCAGCCCGCGGTGGCCGGGAACAGAACCTTGTCCGGCCGGTGCACCTCGAGGGTGCGCCGGCCGGCCCGTACCGTGCGGGGGCTTCCGCTCACGGCACCACCGCTTCCTCCACCAGGAGCCGGGCGGAGGCGGCGATGGACTCCGCGTCGATGCCCGCCGCGTGCAGCTGCTCGGCGGGCGTGGCCGAACCCGGCATGCTGCGCACCGCGAGCCGGACCAGGCGGGGCACCGGGCGGCCGTCGAGGAAGGCGTCGAGCACCGCGTCGCCGATGCCGCCCTCCTCCCGGTGGTCCTCGACCGTGAGCAGGCACCCGGTGTCCTCGGCGGCCTGGCGCAGGGTGGCCCGGTCGACGGGCTTGACGGAGTACAGGTCGACGACGCGCACCGGGATGCCCTCCCGGTCCAGGGAGTCGGCGGCGGAGAGCGCCTCGTGCAGGGTGACCCCCGCGGCGACGATCGTCAGCCGGTCCCGGTCCGAGGAGCGCAGCACCTTGCTGCCGCCGACCGGGAACTCCTCGTCGGGCCCGTACAGCACCGGGCTCTCACCGCGCGAGGTGCGCAGATAGCGGATGCCGTCCAGGTCGGCCATGGCGGCGACGAGCCGCGCGGTCTGGTTGGCGTCGCACGGGTAGAGCACGGTCGAGCCGTGCACGGTCCGCATCATGGCCAGGTCCTCCAGGCCCATCTGGCTGGGCCCGTCCTCGCCGATCGACACGCCCGCGTGCGAGCCGTTGAGGTTGATCCCGGAACCGCTGACGGCGGCCATCCGCACGAAGTCGTACGCCCGGGTCAGGAACGCCGCGAACGTGGAGGCGTACGGCACCCAGCCGCGCCGGGCCATGCCGACCGCCGTGGCGACCATCTGCTGCTCGGCGATGTAGCACTCGAAGTAGCGGTCGGGGTGTTCCTTGGCGAAGAACTCCGAGCGGGTGGAGTCGCCGACCTCGCCGTCCAGGGCCACCACGTCGCCGCGTGCGGTGCCGAGCGCGGCCAGCGCGTGTCCGTAGGCGTCGCGGGTGGCGACCTGCTCGCCGCGCTCCCAGCGGGGCAGTTCGAGGCTGCCGTCGCCCACGGCGTGCAGGGAGCGCGCGGAGGGCGGTTCGTGGACCTGGACGCGCAGGTCGCGCGGGCCGCCGAGTTCCTCGATCGCCTCGTCGGCGTCCTTCAGCGGCTTGCCGTGCAGTCCCTCGCGGTCCTCGGTGTCCTCGACGCCCTTGCCCTTGAGGGTGCGGGCGATGATCGCGGTGGGCTGGCCCTTGGTGGAGGCGGCCTCGCCATAGGCCCGGTCGATCGCGTCCACGTCGTGGCCGTCGATCTCGATCGTGTGCCAGTCGAAGGCGCGGAAGCGGCGGGCGTAGGCGTCCAGGTCGTGGCCGTGCCGGGTGGGACCGCGCTGGCCGAGCCGGTTGACGTCCACGATCACGGTCAGGTTGTCCAGGTGCTCGTACCCGGCGTGCTCGGCGGCCTCCCAGATCGATCCCTCGGCCATCTCGCTGTCGCCGCACAGCACCCAGACGCGGTAGTCGGCGTGGTCGAGGCGCTTGCCCGACAGGGCGATGCCGACGCCGATGGGCAGGCCCTGGCCGAGCGACCCGGTGGCCGTCTCCACCCACGGCAGCCGTTGCGGGGTGGGGTGGCCCTCCAGACGGCTGCCCAGCTTGCGGAAGGTGAGCAGTTCGTCGTCGTCGACGGCGCCGGCCGCCTTGTAGGCGGAGTACAGCAGCGGGGAGGCGTGCCCCTTGGACAGCACGAAGCGGTCGTTGCCGGGGTGTTCGGGCCGGTCGAAGTCGTAGCGCAGATGGTGGGCGAGCAGGACCGCCATCAGGTCGGCGGCCGACATGGAGGACGTGGGGTGCCCGGAGCCCGCCGCGGCGGCGGCCCGCACACTGTCGACGCGCAACTGCTGGCCGAGGTCGACGAGTTCGGCGTGGTTCATGAGTCTCCTTCCGCGGGGATGTCGGCCCGCTTGACCGGGCCGGGAGCGGGGTGGTGCTCGTGGTGCGCCGCCGGGCCGGGGTCGGGGCCCCTCGGGCTGTGCCGGCGCGCGGACCGGTTCGGCACGGACTCCCGGCCGGTCTCCGGGGGCCGCTTCGCACCGGTCCCGGGGCCGGACCGGCCGGACCGGGAGCCGGTCTCCGGTGCCGGTGCCGGGGTGTGCGGTGCCGGTTCGGCGCCCGCCAGTTGGGCCTTCTCGGTGTTGTCGATGATCTCGGTGACGCTCTCGCCTTCCGCGCCCTCCGCGCCGTCTGCTGCGTCCTTGCCGTCCTTGCCGCCCTTGCTGTCCTTGCCGTCCTTGCCGTCCTTGCCGTCCTTGCCGTCCTTGCCGTCCTCGCCGTCCTCGCCGTCCTTGCAGGTCCCGCCGCTTCTGCCGCCCGGCCCGCCGCCCACCCGGGCCAGTTCCGGGGAGGCGGTGTCCAGCGGCACGGACCAGGACCGTACGAGTCCCAACTGGACGGCCTGGCGCGGCAGTGCACCGCCCAGCAGCCAGTCGGCGGCCACCCGGACCCGGTTGCCCGGCATCGCGGCCAGGTGGTAGCCGCGGGTGACGGCGGCGGCCGGCAGCCCGGACAGCGGGAGGCCCAGCGGGTTGGCGGCGGCCCGCGCACCGCCGAGGTCCACGACGAAGCCCAGGTCGCGGTGGCGGTAGGGCCGCCGTGCGCAGGCGCCGAGCGAGGCGGCGACGTTGATCGCGGCGATCCGGCCGTGCCGCCAGGCGTGCTGGGCGGTCATCGGGGTGAAGGAGCCGGGGTGGTGGGCGTCGGGCACGGCCGCCGCGTCGCCGCAGGCGAACACCTCGGGCCGTCCCGGCACCTGGAGGTAGGGGTCCACGACGATCCGGCCGCGTTCCAGGTCCTGCCCGGTGCTCTCCACCAGCGGGTCGGGGCGTACGCCCACGCACCACACGAGGGTGCGGGTCGGCACGAACCCGCCGTCCGTCAGCAGCACCCCCTCGTGGGTGGCCTCCTTCACCGAGGTGCCCATGCGCACCTCGACGCCCCGGTCCCGCAGCGCCCGGTCGGCGGTGCGCGAGAGCCGCTCGTCCAGCTCGGGCAGGACGCGCTCCGCGATGTCCAGGAGCAGCCAGCGGGGCCGCGTCCCGTGGTGCGGCGGGAGTCCGTGCGCCTGCGCGTCGGTGTACATCTTCCCGTGCGCGGCCACCTCGGTCCCGGTGTAGCCCGCGCCGACCACGACGAAGGTGCGGCGGGCGGCACGGAGCGCGGGATCGTCCTCCGCGGCGGCCAGTTCCATCTGGCGGGTCACGTGGTCGCGCAGGTACAGCGCCTCGGGCAGGCCGCGGAAGCCGTGCGCGTGCTCGGCGACACCGGGGACCGGGAGCAGCTTGTTGACGCTGCCGACCGCCAGCACCAGCCGGTCGTAGCCGAGCGTGCCCGGATCCCCCTCGGGGCCGGTGAAGTGCACGGTGCGCGCGTCCAGGTCGACCCGGCCGGCCTCGCCGAGCACCAGGCGGACCCCGGGCAGGGCGGCGGAGAGCGAGACGGCGACCCGGCGCGGCTCCAGCACACCCGCGGCCACCTGGGGCAGCAGCGGCACGTACAGGAAGTAGTCGGTCGGGTTCAGCACGGTGATGTCGGCCCTGTTCCGGGACATCCGGGACAGGGTCCGGGCCGCGTGGAAACCGGCGAAACCGGCGCCCACGATCACGATGCGGGGTCGACCCACGGTTCGCCTCCTCCGGCGCTCTGGCGTACCTGGTACGGAGCTTTCCGCGTCCCCCGGGCCGGGGCGCCCAAACGTGTGCGCGGCCCGGCGCCGCGCGCCCCCGCCCGGCGGTCCCACGCCGGTTTCCGTCCCCTCGCCCGGGTACTCGGGTGCGCGGTCCCGCCCGCCCCTTCGTGGAGGTTCGCCCCATGCCCGAGTACGGCTACTTCCTGTCCTGCGAGCAGTACGGCCCGGCGGAACTCGTCGAGCAGGCCAGAATGGCCGAGCAGGCCGGATTCGAAGCCCTGTGGATCTCCGACCACTACCATCCGTGGAACGGCGCGCAGGGTCAGAGCGCGTTCGTGTGGTCGGTGATCGGGGCGCTGTCCGAGGCGGTGTCGCTGCCCGTCGAGACGGCGGTGACCTGTCCTACGGTGCGGATGCACCCGGCCGTGGTGGCGCAGGCCGCGGCGACCGCCGCGGTGATGGCCGAGGGCGGCTTCCGGCTCGGTGTGGGCACCGGGGAAGCGCTCAACGAACACATCCTCGGCGACCGCTGGCCGCCCGCGCATGTCCGCCTGGAGATGCTGGAGGAGGCGATCCAGGTGATGCGCCGCCTGTTCACGGGCGAGGAGGTCAACCACCACGGCACGCACTACACGGTGGAGAACGCCCGGCTGTACACCGTCCCCGAGGAGCCGGTGCCGATCGACGTCTCCGGCTTCGGCCCGAAGGCGACCTCGCTCGCGGCGCGGGTGGGCGACGGGTACATCACGATGATGCCGGACGAGGAGATGGTCACGCAGTACCGCAAGGGCGGCGGCGGGGCCAAGCTCGTCAGCGGCGGGACGAAGGTGTGCTTCGGGCACGACCGCGAGGAGTGCGTCCGCACCGTGCACCGGCTGTGGTACAACGAGCAACTGCCCGGCGAGATGGGCCAGGTGCTGCCCACGCCCCGCCACTTCGAGCAGCTGGAACCGCTGGTCACCGAGGACATGGTCCGCGACAACGTGGTGTGCGGCGACGACGCGGACCAGCATGTGGCCGCGCTGCGGGAGTACGCCGACGCGGGCTTCGATCGGGTGTACGTCAACCAGATCGGCCCCGACCGGCGCGGCTTCTTCGACTTCTACCGCACGAAGGTGCTGCCGCAGCTCCCGCACTGACGCGCCCCGCGCAATCCGGCGCCCGCCCCTTGATATCAGTCGATTGACATCAGTCGATATCAAGGGGCGGGCGCCGGATGCTGCTGCCGGGGTGCCGCTCAGGACACGTCGTCTCCCCGGGTGTGCGGCGGACGCGGCACGGCGGGCGGGCTCGGCGGCATCGGCGGCACGTGCGAGGCCGCCGGGTGCGGCGCACGGGCCGCCTCCGGACCGCCCGGCACCCCCGCTGTTCCCGGTGCTCCCGGCGCGCCCGACCGCGCGGCGCGGCGCAGCGCGTAGGCCGCCGCGCCCAGCACCGCCGCCGTGATCAGGGCGGCGGCCCAGCCGGGCAGCCCGATCGCGAGGGCCAGTCCGACGGCGAGGGCGACAGCCGCGCCCGCGTACAGGGCGAGGGCGCCCGACGCGCCGTACAGCAGGGCCGTACGGCGCTGCCTGCGGGCCTGCTCGCGCAGCTCGTCGCGCACCGTCTCGCGCGCCACCTGCGCCAGTTCGTCGGCCAGGTGCTTGTCCAGATGCTCCATGTGTTCGAGGCGCTCCATGCCGCTGCGGGTACCCGCGCGGGGACGCGTCACGCGCGCCCTCCCGGCGGCCTCCGCGGCAGTCGGCGCGAACGATCTCCGCCGGGCCGGGCGCCCAACTAGGCTCCCTGGCATGGAGATTCTGGGAACCAGCCTGCGCGTCTGCGTCGACGACCTGGAGACCGCCGTCCCCTTCTACGAACGCCTGGCGGGCACCCCGGCCCTCCGGTTCGAGCGCGGCGGGGTGAAGGTGGCCGCGGTCGGCTGCTTTCTGCTGATGAGCGGCCCCGCGGCCGAGTTGGAGGTGCTGCGCAAGGTGTCGGCGACGATCGCCGTCGCGGACGTCGACGAGGCGAACCGGGTGCTGACCGCACTGGGCGCCCGCGTGATCGCGGGCCCGGTCGGCACCCCGGCGGGCCGCATTCTGATCGCCGTGCATCCGGACGGGTCGGTGTACGAGTACGTGGACCGCCGCGGCTGACCGGCACCGGGGCGCCCGCCTACGGCGGTCAGTGCGACGACGGCCGCATCCGGAAGTCGTAGCGCTCCGGCAGCGGTGTGCCCACCGCCCGCTCCCACACCCGGCCGATCCGCTCGTCGCCCTCCCTGAGGTCGGCGACCTCGAAGCCGTCCTCGAAGACCGCGCGGGCGCGGTCGCGGTGCCCCTCCGCGAGCAGCAGTTCGGCCTCCAGCAGCCGGAACCGGCCGCGTTCGCGGGTGGCGGACGGCAGCCGGTCCCACACGGAGCGCGCACCGGCCGCCCGGCCCGCGTGCAGCAGCGCCTCGATCGCCTCGCGGCCCAGGGCGGCGACGGCGGCGGTGACGTCGCCGTCCTCCCCGCCCTGCCCGGTGGCGGCGCGGCACAGGTCGTCGAACGCCTCGGTGTACCGGTCGGCTGCCCGCTCGTGATGACCGGACTCCTGGTCGGCGACGGCCAGGCAGCGCAGCGACGGCCAGCGCCGGGGGGCGCGTTCGAGGGCGCGCTCCCAACTGCGCACCGCCTGCGCGCGGTCGCCCGCGTGCCACTGGGCGACACCGAGGTGGTACTCGGTGAGCGGGCCGGCGGGCGCCGTCTCCAGCAGGTCCCGCCAGTGCGGGGCGACCAGGCTCTCGCCGGGCGGGTCCTGCCGGTGCCGCTCGGGGAAGGAGCCGGTGCGCAGCAGTTCCCGCCAGGGCTCCTGGGCGGCGCCGAGGGTGGACTCGGGGAACGGCGTGCCGGGCAGCTTCCAGCCGGAGCGCAGGACTTCGAGCGCGCCCCAGCCGGACCCGGCGGTGAGGATCTCCTCCGGTTCGGCGTCGGCGTACGGCCGCCAGGCGGCGTGGGCGGCCTCGACGTCCGCGCGCGGCAGGACCGCTTCGAGCCGCTCCTCGGTGCGCCGTACGGCGGCGTCCCACTCCCCCGCCGGGGCGGGCGCGTCGAGCGGTCCGTAGGACTCCAGCCACGCCACCTCGCTCTCCGGCTCCAGGCGTACGTGTTCGAGCTGGGTGCGGGCCAGTCCGGCCTGGATCTCGCAGTAGCCGCCGGTGCCGGGCTCGGTCAGCCACTGCTGCCAGCGCCGTCCGCCGGGCCCGGAGCCCCAGACGAACAGCTTGCGCCCGCGCAGCGTGTCGGTGGAGGTCTGCACCAGACCCGTGCCGTCCTCGTCGAGGGCGGCGATCCAGCGGCGCCGCTCGTCGGGCACCTCGTAGAAGTAGTCGGCGGCGTAAGGGCTGTTGAGGGGGTAGGTGCGGTCGGTGCCGTCGTGTTCGGGGACGGGGACGCGGGTGAGGCGGCGTTCGTAGCCGATGGGGGTACCTCCCACGCCGTTCAGGCAGTGGGGGAGCCATGCCTCGTCGGCCGGGGCGAGGACCCGGCGCTCCTCGGGGACGGCGATGTTGGACCACCAGTAGGTGGGCACGGGCCGCTCGTGCGGGTTGCGGACGCGGACGCCGACGTGCAGGAAGTCGGAGCCCTCGGGCAGCCACAGGTCCACCTGGAAGGGCAGGTCGCGCAGCCGCTCCCACTCCCACAGGCGCAGCATGGCGCCGCCGTCCGGGGCGGGGACGCGGGCGGCGTGCACGGGTGCGCAGGACAGGGTGGTGTGCCCGGTGGCGCCGATGTTCCACTCGATGCCGCCGGAGAACCAGGCGCCGTTGAGGGCGAAGTTGGCGGGCTGCAACACCGGGTTGCGGTAGAGGAGTTCGCGGCCGGTGGGCTTGTGCACGAGGGAGGCGACGCGGCCGCCGAGGCCGGGCAGGACGGTGGCGCGCAGCCGGTCGTTCTCCAGGACGAGGGCGTCGACGGCGGCCGGCCGCCGGGTGCGGCCGTAGCCGTCGCGGATCCGCGCGGGCAGCAGGCTGTGCAGGGGGGCGTAGCCGATCTGCCGGGCCATGTCGTGCGGCAGGCCGGCCCGGTCCCGGTCCTCGATGCGGTGCGCCTCGTCGAGCGGGCGCAGCGCGGGCAGCGGGTTGTCCGGGCCCAGTGGTGCGGCGGGGAGCGTCAGTACCTCACGTCGGATCGTCGTCACGATCACCATGGAACCCGGTGAGCGGGGAGCTGACCAGGGGCGGCACACGTCAGGATTGCGCAAAGCGCGCGGGCGGGCCGTGCCGGGCGGCGGGGAAATCCCGTGGGCCGCGGCCCGGCGGGCGACGTACAGTCGGGGCTTCGGCCGTGTCCGCGCGCGCGGACACGCACGGCACCGAGGAGTACGGGACGCGATGAGCGAGCAGCACACCTACCGGGTCATCGTCCGGGGTACCTGGGACGGGCTGACCGACGAGGCGCGGGCGCGGCTGCTCGCCGAGGCGGGCGACCACGGCATGACGAGCATGCGGTTCACCGAGGAGGGTTCGCTGTCCTACGAACCGGTTCCGCTGAAGCACTTCTCGATGCGCTACGTGGTGGTGTCGGACGCCGCGGACGGCGAGGAGATGGCGGCGGCGCTCGCGGAGGACCGCGCGGAGGGTGCGCTGCGGGCGCTCGGCTGCGGCTTCCGGGACCTGCGTTCGACCGTCACCGACCTGGACACGATGAAGATCAACCGGAAGTCGGCGTCCCGGCGCTGAGCGCCCGGCGTTCGTGGTCGCGCCAGACCCCGTCGGCGTACGGCGTCTTCGGCGAGCAGCCCTCCCGCCGGAAGCCTCAGGAGCGGGCCGACGCGAGGGAGGCGGTGTTGTTGATGCTGATGGGTCCGGCGATGGCGCCGCCGGGTCTCTCGCAGAACCAGGAACCCGGCCCGGTCCTCGTCCGTGATCAGCCGGGCCCCTCGGCGGGACGCGGTGTGCGGCGTTCCGCCGGGCTGCGCGGGCACCGGTGGCGCCGGTCAGCGCAGCGCGGGTGTGTCCAGCGTCAAGGTGCCCGCGTCCGCGTCGAGTTCGGCGGCCGCCCCGAAGGGCATCGTGCGGGCGCCCGCGCAGTGCCCGAACCCGAAGTCGGCCGCGACGGGCACACCGAGTCCGCCCAGCCGGTCGGCGAGCAGCGCGCGCACCCGCTCGGGTTCGCCGCAGTCCTTCCACGAGCCGAGCAGCACCCCGCCGACCCGCTCCAGCCAGCCGGCCCGCAGCAGTTGCGTGAGGTAGCGGTCCAGGCGGTACGGTTCCTCGCCGACGTCCTCCAGGCAGAGCAGGCCACCGGCGGCGGACGGCCGGGCGTGCGGCGTGCCGAGGTCGGCGGCGAGCAGGGCGAGGCAGCCGCCGAGCGTGACGCCCCGGGCCCGCCCGGGGACGAGGGCCGTCCCGTCGGAGGGGATCACCCGGACCGCTTCGGGCGTGAACAGGGTGGCCCGCAGATGCTCCTGCGCGCGGGCGTTCTTGAGGAAGTCGATCCCGGCGGCCATGGGCCCGTGCAGGGTGACCAGGCCCAGCCGGACGGCGAACGCCTCGTGCAGCGCGGTGATGTCGCTGAAGCCGACGAACACCTTGGGCCCGGCCGCGCGCATGGCCTCCCAGTCGAGCAGGTCGGCCATGCGCTGCGCCCCGTAGCCGCCCCGGGCGCACAGCACCGCGTCCACCGACGGGTCGCACCAGGCCCGCTGGAGGTCGGCGGCCCGGTCGGCGTCGGCCCCGGCGAGATAGGCGAACTCCTCGTGCCGGTCGAGCACATGGGGTGCCACGACCGGGTCCAGGTCCCAGCCGCGCAGTACGTCGAGACCGGACTGGAGCCGTTCCTCGGGGACGGGCCCGCTGGGGGCGACCACGGCGACGCGGGCGCCGGGGGCGAGCCGGGCGGGACGCAGCAGTTCCTTCATGTGCCCAGCTCCAGGGTGGGGATCCCGGCCGGCTCCAGGCCGAACACCTGGGCGTACAGGGATAGTTCGGCCTCCAGGGCGCGCACCATCGTCTCGGCCCGCCGGAAGCCGTGCCCCTCCCCCTCGAAGGTGAGGTAGGCGTGCGGTACGTCGCGTCCGCGGAGCCGGGCGAGGAAACGTTCGCACTGCACGGGCGGGCAGATCACGTCGTCCAGGCCCTGGAGCAGCAGGAACGGCGCGGTGATCCGGTCGGCGTGCTCGGCGGGCGAACGCTCGGTGTACCGCTCGGGTACCTCGGCGAGCGGTCCCACCAGGCTCTCCAGGTACTGCGACTCGAAGTCGTGGGTCTCCCCCGTGCCCCAGCCCGTCAGATCGAGGATCGGGTAGAGGACGGTGCCGCAGGCGTAGACGTCGGTGCCGGTCAGCGAGGCCGCGGTGGTCCAGCCGCCCGCGCTGCCGCCTCGGATCGCCAGCCGGTCGCGGTCGGCGGTGCCCTCGTCGGCGAGGGCGAGCGCGACGGCCGCGCAGTCCTCGACGTCGACGACGCCCCACTGTTCGCGCAGCCGCTCGCGGTACTCGCGGCCGTATCCGGTGGAGCCGCCGTAGTTCACCTCGGCGACGCCGATGCCGCGTGAGGTGAAGTAGGCGATCTCCAGGTCGAGGACGAGCGGGGACCGGCTGGTGGGCCCGCCGTGCGCCCACACCACGTAGGGCGGCAGTTCCCCGGCGGGCGCGGAGAAGCCGGGGTGGTGCGGCGGGTAGACGTGGGCGTGCACCTCGCGGCCGCCCGGTCCGGTGAAGGTGCGCACCCGCGGTTCGGGGTAGTGGGCGGGGTCGACCGGGTCGCGGTGGGCGGCGCCGACGACGCGGGCCCGTCCGGTGCGGGTGTCCAGTTCGACGACCTCGTGGGAGCCGTGCGGTCCGGCGCCGACGCCGATCACCCGCCCGCCGTGCACCGCGAGAGTGGCGTCGAACTCGCTCCAGGGCCCGGCCGCGTCGACGACCTCGCCGCTCTCCGGGTCGAGTATGCCGAGGGCGGTGGCGCCGCGGCCGTGCACGACGGCGACGAGACCGCTGTCCAGCGGCGCGAACCAGCGCTGCCCGAGCTTCCACAGCGGCCCGGCGAACTCCTCCTCGCGCGGGCACAGCGGACGCCCGTCGCGGTAGAGGTTCCACCAGCCGCCGCGGTCGCTCGCGTACAGCAGGGAGCCGTCGGCGGCCCAGTCCGCCTGGGCGACGGACTCCTCGGGGCCGCCGGCGACGGTGCGGGGCGCGGTGAGGCGGCCGTCGTCGCTGACGTCGGCGACCAGGAGTTCGGTGCCGTCCCAGGGCATCCTCGGGTGGTCCCAGGCCAGCCAGGCGGCCCGGCGCCCGTCCGGCGACAGGCGCGGCCCGGTCACGAACCGGTGCCGTTCGGCGGTCAGTTCGCGCACCGCGTCCCGGTCCTCGGCGGCCGATCCGTCCAGCGGTACGGCGGCCGGGACGCGCCGCACGTCGGTGGGTCCCTCGCCGGTGAACTCCTCCAGTACGCACCAGACTTCGCCGCGGTCGACGAGCAACTGCGGCTCGGCCCAGCGCAGTCCGCCGCCCACCGCGGAGACGGGGGTGAGCGGGCGCGGGGTGCCGCCGGGCTCGTGGCGGTAGAGCCGCTGGTCGGCGAAGTTCACGAAGACGACCAGCGGGGTGCCGTCCACGACCGTCCCGTCCCAGGGCCGGCCGCCGTACTCGATGACCCTGCTGCGCACGTTCCACGGCGGCGGCAGGACCGGCTCCTCGGTGCCGTCGACACCCCGCCGCACCAGCGTCCGCCGCCCGCCCTCGGCGGGCCGGGGCGCGGTCCACCACACCTCGTCGCCGACGAAACCCACGAACTCCGGCTTTCCGTCGTGCGCGGCGGCGAGCGCCGCGTCGATCGGCGAGGGCCAGGAACCGTACGGCAGGGTCTCCACTGTTTCCTTCTCCCAACTCGCTCAGGACGTCCGCAGGAAGCGGTCGAGCACACGGACACCGAAGTGCAGCGCCTCGACGGGGACACGTTCGTCGACGCCGTGGAACAGCGCGTCGTAGTCGAAGCCCTCGGGCAGTTTCAGCGGCGAGAAGCCGTAGCCGGTGATGCCGAGCCGCGAGAACTGCTTGGCGTCGGTGCCGCCCGCCATGCAGTACGGCACGACATGGCCCTCGGGCGCGAACTCCTGGACGGCGGCGCGCATCGCGGCGAACGTCGGGGAGTCGACGGGGGCCTGGATCGCCACCTCGCGGTGGTGGAACTCCCAGTCCACGTCGGGCCCGGTGAGCCGGTCCAGGGTGGCGCGGAACTCGTCCTCGCCGCCGGACAGATACCGTCCGTCGACATGGGCGACGGCCTCGCCCGGGATGACGTTCACCTTGTAACCGGCGTCCAGCATGGTCGGGTTGGCGCTGTTGCGCAGCGTCGCCTCCACCAGGCGGGCGGCGGGGCCGAGCTTGTCGAGCAGCACGTCCACGCCGTCCGCGCCGTCCGCGCTGTCCAGGCTGGTCGGCTCGGCCTCCAGGCCGTACAGGGCGGCCAGTTCGGTGAGAGCGGCGCGGACCGTGGGGGTGAGCCGCAGCGGCCACTGGTGGGCGCCGATCCGGGTGATCGCGGCGGAGAGCCGGGTCACCGCGTTCTCCGTGTTCACACGGGAGCCGTGGCCGGCCCGGCCGCGCGCGGTCAGCTTCAGCCAGGCGGTGCCGCGCTCCCCGGCGGCGATCGGGTAGATCTGCCGTCCGGCGCCGTCGTGGAAGGTGTACGCGCCGGACTCGCTGATGCCCTCGGTGCAGCCCTCGAACAGCTCGGGGTGCTCCTCGGCGAGGAATCCGGAGCCGTCCTCGGCGCTGGCCTCCTCGTCGGCGGTGAAGGCGACGACCAGGTCCCGGCGGGGCCGTACCCCCTGGCGGGCCCAGGAGCGGACCACCGCGAGGATCATCGCGTCCATGTTCTTCATGTCGACGGCGCCCCGGCCCCACACGACACCGTCACGGACCTCGCCGGAGAACGGGTGCACGCTCCAGTCCGCCGCCTGGGCCGGCACCACGTCGAGATGACCGTGGACGAGCAGGGCGGGCGCGGACGGGTCGGTGCCCTCGATCCGGGCGACCACATTGGTCCGGCCCGGGGTCCGCTCCAGGAGCACCGGCCGCGTACCGGCCGCCGCGAGCTGCTCGGCGGCGTACTCGGCTGCCGGGCGCTCGCGGCAGTCGCCGCCGCCCCGGTTGGTGGTGTCGATGCGGATCAGGTCGGAGGTGAAGCGGACGACCTCGTCCAGTGCCTGCGCGTCAGCCATACTGCTCCTCGATGGCGGCCGAAGCGATCGTGGTGACCGCCTTGAACGTGCGGATTCCCTCGTACATGGTCGCGCTGGTGTAGGCCACCTTGCGCTCACCGGCCCGGGTGACGCCCGGCACCACGGTGGCGGCCATGGCCAGGTGCTCGGCGTCGAACTCGACCGCGACGGTGAACGGGCCGCCCGCGACCGGCGGACGGCGCACCGCCAGGGCGGCCGCCTCACGGGCCGCCGCGCGGATGTCGGCGGCGGTGCGGGCCGGGGTGCGGCACACCGCCGCGTACCGCGACACATGGTCCTTGACGGCGACCTTCAGCGCCTCGGGCGCGTACCCGAGCGCGTCCTCGCAGGCCACGTCGTCGCCGGTGACGAGGACCACCGGCACGCCGTACTCGGCGACCACATGCGCGTTGAGCAGTCCCTCGCTGGCCCGTACGTCGTCGATCCACACCCCGGTGATGGAGTTGGCCAGGTAGGTGTGGGCGAGGACGCCCTCCATGCCGGCGCCCGCGTGGTAGCCGACGAAGGCGATGCCGTCCACGTCGCCGTGCTGCACGCCCTCCACCATGGACAGCGACTTGTGCCGCCCGGTGAGCATCTGCGCCCGGTCGTCCAGCTCTTCGAGCAGCAGGTTGCGCATCGACCAGTGGGCCTCGTTGATGAGGACCTCGTCGGCGCCGCCGTCGAGGAAGCCGAGCACCGCGGCGTTGACGTCCGAGGTGAACATCGACCGGCACCGCTCCCACTGCGGCGTCCCCGGCAGCACATCGGCCGGCCAGGTCACACCGGTGGCGCCCTCCATGTCCGCGCTGATGAGGATCTTCATGGGGCGCCAGGTTACGCGCCGGGGCTGCAACTTCCTACCAGGTGGAGCGCAGGAAACGGAACGCCCCGAGCCTGGCGCCGACGAGCCCGGATCACTAGGTTTAAACTCGAACTCCCGAACGGGAGTTCACCCAGCAGAAGGAGTTCGCTTCCGTGGCGTCCCACCGTCGACCCAAACAGCCCAGCCGTGCCCGGGTGACCATGCTCACCACCGCGGCAGCCGCCGCCGTCGCGATCAGCGCGCAGTCGGCCAACGCGGCACCGAGCGAGAAGCCCAGCAAGGACGAGGTCAAGTCCAAGGTCGACACGCTCTACGAGCAGGCGGAGCAGGCCACCGAGAAGTACAACGGCGCCAAGGAGAAGCAGGAGAAGCTCCAGAAGGAGATCTCCACCATCCAGGACAACGTCGCCCGCGGCCAGCAGGACCTCAACAAGCTGCGCGACGCCCTCGGTTCGATGGCCGCGGGCCAGTACCGCAGCGGCGGCATCGACCCCTCCCTCCAGCTCTTCCTCTCGTCCCACCCGGACGAGTACCTGGACAAGGCCGCCACCCTCAGCCAGGTCAGCGGGCAGCAGGCCGACTCCCTGAAGAAGATCCAGGACAAGCAGCGCCAGCTCGCCCAGCAGCGCGCCGAGGCCACCGGCAAGCTCAGGGACCTCGCCGCCACCCGCACCGAACTGGGCCGCCAGAAGCAGCAGGTCCAGGGCAAGCTGGCCGAGGCGCGGCAGTTGCTGAACACGCTCACCGCGCAGGAGAAGCAGCAGCTCGCCCAGGCCGAGCAGACCCGGGCCACCCGCGGCACCGAGCGGGTCGACCTGGGCAACATCACCCCGGGCAGCGGCCACGCGGGCGCCGCCTTCGCCGCCGCCCAGTCGAAGATCGGCAGCCCGTACCAGTACGCCCACAACGGGCCCTCGACCTTCGACTGCTCGGGCCTGACCTCCTGGGCCTACGCCCAGGCGAACATCACCATCCCGCGCCAGTCCGAGGCCCAGGCCAACGCCGGCCAGCGCATCTACTCGCAGAGCCAGCTCCAGATCGGCGACCTGGTCTTCTTCTACGGCGACCTGCACCACGTCGGCCTGTACGCGGGCAAGGGCATGGTCCTGCACGCCCCGCACACCGGCGCCGTCGTGCGGTACGAGTCGATGAGCAACATGCCGTACCAGTTCGGCGTCCGCATCTGACACGGCGTCGGTCCGGCCGTCCTCCGGCCGGGCCGCACCGTGCCGTGCGGGGCCCTGCTCGCCGGAGGGTCAGGCGGCCTTCTGGGACGCGGCGGCCTCGGGACGCAGATCGGCCAGGGTGAGCCGGTGCGCCGGCGGGTCGGGCAGGACGGTGTGCGCGGTGGTGGCGAGGTCCGGGCCGACGTGCAGGAGTTCGCCCGGTGCCATGAGGCGCCAGCCGGGGTTGTCGTCCATGCGTTCGCTGGCGACGACCACGGCGGGCAGCCCGGCCAGGTCGGCCGAGTGCACCCGCATCCGCCCCCGGGCGCCGCTGTGGTCGAGGTGGCGTCCCCCGTGCGGGCCTCCCACCGGGCGCTCCAGCACATACAGCTCGTGGGTGTCGGGGTAGCGCAGCGCCCACAGTTCGTCCGGGGTGACGAGGATCAGATTGAGGGCGTAGACGGGCAGGTTCGCGGCGATCCAGCCGGCCGCCCGCCGGATACCGGCGCCCACGTCGCCGCCGTGCTCGCGGATCTCGCGGGTGATGAGCGCGAAGAACCGCTCGGAGTCGGTGTCACCGGTCACCAGTGACCGGTCGGCGCCCAGGTGCGCGTCGAGCCGGTCCAGGCCCTCGATGACGCCGTTGTGCGCGAACAGCCGCCCGTCCTGCGCGAACGGATGGGTGTTGCGCGCGTCCAGGCCGCCCGTCGAGGCATAGCGGATGTGCGCGAGGAAGGTGGCGGACTCCGCCCGCCGGGCGTCCTCGGCGAACGCCCGGTCCTCGAAGGCGGCGATCGGGGCCTTGTCGATCCGCGGGGTGCCGTCCGGGGCGAAGTAGCCGAGGCCGGTGCCGTCCGGGTCCTGGTGGCTCTGCCGGCTGAGGCTGTCGGGGGCGTCCAGGAGCCAGAAGGTGGCGCGGGTGCGGCGCGGGGCGCTGCTGAGGCCGAACAGACGGCACATCGGGTACCTCCTCGGTCAGTCGCGGCCGGGGCTGCGTGGGTTCTTGGTCTCCGCGCCGTGCGCGAACCCGCCGGCGTCGTCGGCGGTGCGGTGCGGCTCGTTCTGCTTGTCCAGCCGGGGCAGGACGCGGCGCAGATCGGCCAGGAGCAGATCGGCGAGGTCGTGGCTGAAGCCGTTGCGGACCACGATCCGCAGCACGGCCAGATCGGTGCGGTTCTTCGGGAAGGTGTACGCGGGCACCAGCCAGCCGCTCTCGCGCAGCGCGGCGGAGACGTCGAAGACACTGAAGTGGTCGGTGCCCGCGCTCATCCGGAACGCGAAGACCGGGATCTCGCTGCCGTCCGTGATCAGCTCGAACGGGCCGAGCCGCGCGATCTCGGCGGCGAGCCGGGTGGCGACGTCGCGGCAGGTCTGCTGGACGCGCCGGTAGCCCTCGAAGCCCAGCCGCAGGAAGTTGTAGTACTGCGCGACGACCTGGGCGCCGGGCCGGGAGAAGTTCAGCGCGAAGGTCGGCATGTCGCCGCCGAGGTAGTTGACGTGGAAGACGAGGTCGTCGGGGAGGGCCTTCTTGTCCCGCCACAGGGCCCAGCCGACGCCGGGCATGACGAGCCCGTACTTGTGCCCGGAGGTGTTGATGGAGGCGACCCGCGGCAGCCGGAAGTCCCACTCCAGGTCCGGGTCGAGGAAGGGCGCGATCATCCCGCCGGAGGCGCCGTCGACATGGATCGGGATGTCCAGGCCGGTGCGGGCCTGGAGGTCGTCGAGCGCGGCGGCGATGGCGGCGACGGGCTCGTAGCTGCCGTCGAAGGTGGAGCCGAGGACCGCGACCACCCCGATGGTGTTCTCGTCGCACAGCTCGACGGCCTGCTCGGGGGTGAGGTGGTAGCGGTCCCCCTCCATCGGAACGTAGCGCGGCTCGACCTCGAAGTAGTCGGCGAACTTCTCCCAGCAGATCTGGACGTTGATGCCCATGACCAGGTTGGGCCGGTCGGCGGGCTTGCCCTCGGCGCGGCGCCGGTGCTGCCAGCGGCGCTTGAGCGCGAGCCCGCCCAGCATGGCCGCCTCGCTGGAACCGGTGGTGGAGCAGCCGATCGCCCGGCGCGGGTCCTCGGCGTGCCAGAGCCGGGCGAGCATGTGGACGCACCGCGTCTCGACCTCGGCGGTCTGCGGGTACTCGTCCTTGTCGATCATGTTCTTCTCGGCGCACTCGTCCATCAGCCGCCGCGCCTGCGGCTCGGCCCAGGTGGAGACGAACGTCGCCAGGTTCTGCCGGGCGTTGCCGTCGAGCATCAGCTCGTCGTGCACGATCTGGTACGCCGTGTCCGGGTCCATCTCCGCCCGGGGCAGCGCGTACCGCGGCACCTGAAGGGGCTCGCGGCTGAAGACCGGGTTGACCGCCAGGTCACGGCTGTCGCCCCGGTCGTCACGAGAATGCCTCACCGTCATGCGCGCTCCGTCCTCCGCCTGTCGTCGGTGTACCTGGGGCCGGCCCGGTCGAGGGTGCTCGCCGCTACCGCTCCAGGAAGTCGAAGAGCCGCTCCCAGCGGTCGGTGATCGCGTCCGGGTCGAAGCGCCGCACACTCCGCAGGGCCTGCTCGCCCATCCGGTCGCGCAGTTCCTCGTCGGACATCAGCCGCACCAGGTGGCGGGCGAGCTCGGAGGTGTTGCCGGGCCGGGCCAGCAGCCCGTCCTCCTCGTGGCCGACGATCTCGCGGACGCCGGGCGCGCAGTCGAAGGCGACACAGGGCACCCCGCTCGCCATCGCCTCCAGCAGCACCAGCGGGAAGCCCTCGCCGCGGGAGGACTGCACGAAGACGGAGGAGGCGCGCAGCGCGCCGGGCACGTCGTCGGTCTGCCCGGCGAAGTCCACCGAGTCCTCGACGCCCAGTTCGGCGCACCGGCGGCGCAGGTCGGCCTCGGACTCGCCGCGGCCGTAGATCCGCAGGGTCCAGCCGGGCTGCTGGGGCGCGGCCTCGGCCCAGGCGTCCAGGAGCAGGTCGACGCCCTTCTCGTGGGAGAGCCGGCCGATGCTCGCCACGACCTTCTCGGTGCGCGGGGACGGCGCGCCGGGGGCCAGGGGCAGCGGGTTCGGCATGAAGCCGAGGTTGTTCATGCCCTCGCCGACCCAGCGGTCGGCGTCCTCCTGGGTGAGGGCCAGCAGCCGGTCGACGGTGCCGTAGTACTTCTTCACCCGGCCGAAGCGGGACGACTTGCGGGCCGTCTCGAAGGACTCGTGGGTCATGCCGATCACGGTGTGCCCGGCGGTGTCCGCGAGGGCCACCCACTCCATCGCCCACACCTGCGTGACGATGATGACCGCGCCGGGCGCTGCGGCCCGGAAGAGGCCGGTGAGGCGGCTCGCGGCGGCGCGCATGTGGGCGTCGTGGCGGCGCACGGCCGGGTCGGCGGAGCCGAGCAGCCGGCGGGGGCGCGGGCGGCCCGGCGGGCGGCGGGCGTACAGCGTGACGGTGCGGAACGGCGGGTTCTCGCCGAGGTCCATCGGGTGCCCGGCCGGGGCGATGCCGGCGATGGTGACCCGGTGGCCGCGGCCCGCGAGCAGTGTCGCGAGCTGGGCCTGCCAGCGGCCGACGCCGCCGAGTTCGTCGACCTCGTTGGCCACGAAGAAGATGTCGCGCTGGGTCATCGGGCCTCTCCCGCGGGGCCGAAGAAACGGTCCACGATCTGCGCCGCGGCGTCCCCGCGGTCGTACTCGCCGTACTTGTCCACGAACTCCTTCAGCCGCGCCTCGTACGTGGCGTGCACGGCGTCCAGGTCGCCGATGGCGGCGAACAGCTCCTCCGGTGTGCGCGGTGCCGGGCCCGGCGCCTCCGCGAGCAGGTCGAAGTAGGTGCCGCGGGTGTCCCCGGCGTACTCCTCCCAGTCGTGGACGTAGAACACCAGGGGGCGCTGGAGCAGGGCGTAGTCGAACATCACCGAGGAGTAGTCGGTGATCAGGGCGTCGGCGAGCAGCAGCAGCGGGGTGATGTCCGGCTCCGCGCTGACGTCGATGACGCGCCCGGCCACCGAGGGGGGCAGGGTGAGCCGGTTGAGGTAGTGGGCGCGCACCAGCAGGACGTGGTCGTCGCCGAAGCGGTCGGCGTACTCCTCGACGTCGAAGGGGAACGCGAAGTCCCGTACCCGGCCGTCGCGGTGGGCGCGGAAGGTGGGCGCGTACAGCAGCACCTTCTTGGCCGGGTCGATGCCGAGGCGCTCGGCGAGGCGCCGGGCCCGGGGGTCGGGCGCGGTGGACTCGCGGGCGCGGACCAGGGCGTCGTTGCGCGGGTAGCCGGTGCGCAGGAGCTTGTGCTCGGGGATGCGGTAGGCGCGGGCGAGGGTGCGCACATCGTGCTCGCTGCGGACCACGAAGTGGTCGAAGCGGTCCAGGGCCTGCTGGTAGGCGCGCTGCTCCTGCTCGGACTGCATGCGCTGGGAGGGCTCGTCGAAGCCCATCCGCTTGAGCGCGGAGCCGTGCCAGGTCTGGATGTACGTCGTGCCGGGTCGCTTGGCCAGGCGCAGCGGGAAGCCCTGGTTGTCGATCCAGAACTCGGCCTGGGCGAGCGCCTTGAGGTACCGCCACGACCAGCGGCGCACCAGCTCGGCGTCCTCGGGGAAGCCCTTGGGCCTCTCGCCCGCGTAGGACCAGATGGCGGTGACGGGCACCTCGCGGCGGCGCAGCTCCTCGTAGATGGCGCGGGGGCTGTCGCTGTACTGCTTGCCGAGGTGGCTCTCCAGGACGACGGTGCCCTTGCGGATGGGCAGCCTGGTCAGCATGCGCTCGTAGACCTGGAGCTTGCGGGCGCCGGAGTTCAGGTCGCGGCGCACGGCGCGCAGCTTGCGGTAGGCGCCCTTGGCGGCGCGCGCGGGGCGGCCGTGCAGGTTGCGCCGGACGGCGGCGTGTCCGGCGCGGGCGGCCTGGCCGTGCTGGGCGAGCCGGAAGGCGAAGTGGCCCTTGGCGGACACCTGGGCCTCGATGCGGTCGGCCAGCAGCCGGGTCAGCCGCGGCCGGACGGGCAGGGCCTCGGTGTTCTCCAGGTCGACCGTGCCGACGGTGAGCCGGCTGGTGGTCCTGGTGCCGTCCGCGGTGAGGTGCAGCCGGACGTCCCAGACGTCGTCGATGATCCCGAGCGGCCGCAGGCGGCGGCTCAGGGGCACCTCGGCCCGCCAGGCGATGGTGTCGCCCTCGTGGCTGAGGGCGGTGACCGGGAAGCTGAACGTCTGCAGGCTGCGCCGCCTGGCCCGGAACTCCAGCTCGGCCGAGAGCTTCGCGCCGGGGGCGATGACACCCAGCGGGTTGACGATCTCCCCGGCGAGCCGGACGTCCCCGTCGTGCGCGGTGTAGTCGGTGAGCCGGTTGCGCAGGGACATCTGGTTCAGGCGCTTGGCGTGGTAGCCGAGGGTGGTGACGTCCAGTACGGCGCGCATCTCGGGGTCGTCGAGGTGGCGGTCGGTCCAGTAGATCCGGCCGTCCCGCTCGGCCAGCGGGGTGGCGATCTTGTGCCGGTTGATCAGGGTGTCGATGGCCGGCATCAGGCCGGCCCAGTCCTCGCGCAGCAGCAGCTGGGCGCAGATGGCGTGGACGCGGTCCAGCTCGGCGTAGGCGGCCTCGGGGAAGTCCTGGACGTAATCGCGGGCCAGTTCGGCGAAGCCGTGCCGGTAGTCGTCGTCGAGGAAGGGCAGTTCCCGCAGGTAGAGCACGAGGTCGTGCTTGAGGAACTTGATGTCCTTCCACAGCTTCAGCCGCTCCTGGCCCTGACGGTCCAGGAGGGCGTCGATCCGGCGGTGGATCTCGACCCGGTCGGCGAAGTTCCTGATCTCGCCGCGCCGGTTGCTGATCGACTTGGCGGCGGTCTTCTCGACCACGTTCCAGTGGTAGACCGTGTTCGGGATCAGGGTGATGCGCCGGGCGGCCAGATACGCCTGGGCGGAGAACAGCAGGTCCTCGTAGTGGATGCCGCGCGGGAAGGCCAGGTCGTTGTCGACGAGGAAGCCGCGCCGGTAGCACTTGTTGGTCGACAGGGTGTCGAAGACGAACAGGTCCGGCAGCTCGGCGACCGATTCGAGGGTGCGGGTGGTGCGGTACATCCACGGGTACCAGGCGACGCGCTTGCCGTGCCGGTTGTCGGTGTACACCCGGACGCACAGGCCGGAGACGAGGTCGGCCTCGGTGCGGTCGGCGGCCTCGACCATGTTGCGGCACGCGTTGCGTTCCAGCGTGTCGTCGCTGTCCAGGAACATCACGTACCGGCCGCGGGCGGCCTTGACGCCCTGGTTGCGGGGCTCGCCGCAGCCGCCGCTGTTCTCCGGGAGCCGGATGGCGCGCACCTTGCCGGGGTGGGCCGCGGCGAGCGCCTGCGCGACAGCGAAGGAGCCGTCCGTCGAGCAGTCGTCGGCGATGATCACCTCGACATTGCGCAGAGTTTGCTCGAGAACGGAACCGACGGCCGTGGAAAGTCGCTCCTCGTCGTTGTAGACGATGACGACAACACTCACGTCCGGCTCGGGCGCGACGCTCGACACGGCCACCTCTCGTCTCTGTACCGTGGGGGGTTTGCGATGGGGCGGACGCCACCCTACAACCCGTAGGGTCCGCACCGGCCCCCGCCCCCTTCAAACTACGTCAATGCGACAATACGCCGCTCCGCTGACACGCTGGGTCGCGGACCGCGCGTCCGTCCGCCGCCGGGCACGCCCGCCGCGCGTCGGCGCGCACGCGGGTCGGCCGCGCGGCGCGGGGGCGCGAACTGCGGCCCGCCGGGCGGTACTTCACCGTACGCCGGGGCGGCGGCCCGGGGCTCGACGGTACCGTGCCGCCGCGGCACCGGCCCGCCGGGTCCCGGGCCGTCGGGTCCCGGGCCGCCGGGTCCCGGGCCGCCGGGTCCCGGGCCGCCCGGGGGTCACCTGTGGATCACGGGCGGCACGGGTCAGTCCTCGTGACCGAGCTGGAGATCGCGTTCGGTGCGTCCGCCGCCCGCGACCTGGAGCACCGTGGCGACCGGCGGGTACCCGGCCGCGATCACGGTGTACTCGCCGGAGGACAGGTCCACGAACCGGAACGTTCCGTCGGGTCCGGTGGTGAGTGTGTCGACGACGTTGCCCGCCGCGTCGAGCAGCGTCACGCGCGCGTCCTCGACGACACGGCCGCCGCTCGCCCGTACGGTGCCGCGCAGTACGGCGCCGCCCGCCAGCTCGACGTCCTGGCGGGTCTCGCGGGCGGCCTGCACGCTGACCGGCAGCGCGGCCGGGCGGAAGGCGGGCGCGCTGGCGGCGAGGGTGTACTCCCCCGCGACCAGCTCCGTGATGACGTAGCCGCCCTCGCGTCCGCTGCGGGTGCTGGCGACGACCTCGCCGTGCACATTGGTGAGGGTGACGGTGGCCTCGCGCACCGGGCTGCCGTCCGCGGTGCACACGGTGCCCGCCAGGCGTCCGGCGCCGCCGAGGACCACGTCGAGTTCCACGGGGCGCTCGCCGACGGTCACCGAGACGGCCTGCGGCTGGTGGCCGCCGGCCGAGGCGATCAGGACGTACGAGCCGCTGCCCGGCGTGGACAGCGCGTACCGGCCGTCCTCGCCGCTCGCGCCCCGCCCGATCTGGAGGCCGCCGACGTCGATCAGCGTGAGGGCCGCGCGCGGCACGACGGTCCCGTCCGCGTGCTGCACCGTGCCGCACACGGGGACTCCGACCGGGTGGGGCACCCGGGCCGGCGGCACGTCGGCGGGGACGTACGCCACCGGCTCGGTCTCGAAGGCGGCCGGGGCGTGGGTGTTGTGGGACACCAGCGGTTTCTCCTTGAGGAAGAAGGCGATGATCAGGCCGAGGACGAGCACCGGGACCAGATAGAGGAAGATGCGCGGCATGGCGTCGGCGTACGCCCGGATGTAGGCGTCGCGCAGGGCCGGCGGCAGCGCGCGGACCGTCTGGGGGGTGATCGACTCGGGGTCGGGGAGGGCGGCGCCCGCGCGCGCGGGCAGGCGCTCGCGCAGGGCGTCGGCGAGGCGGCCGGCGAAGAGGGTGCCGAAGACGGCGGCGCCGACGCTGCCGCCGATCTGCCGGAAGTAGTTGTTGGCGCTGGTCGCGGTGCCGAGGTCGGCGGGGCGCACGGAGTTCTGCACGGCGAGCACGAGGACCGGCATCACCAGGCCGATCCCGGCGCCGAGGACGGCCATCCACAGGCTGTACGCCGCGCGGGAGGTGTCGACCTCCAGACGGGACAGCAGCCACATGCCGACGGCGGACAGGGCGCTGCCGAGCAGCGGGTACATCCGGTAGCGGCCGGTGTGGCTGATGAGCTGGCCGGAGACGATCGACGCCACCACGATGCCGCCCATCATGGGCAGCATCAGCAGTCCGGACTCGGTGGCCGAGGCGCCGTCGACCATCTGGAGGAAGGTCGGCAGATAGCTGGCCGCGCCGAACAGGGCGACGCCGATGACCAGGCCGACCAGGCCGCTGATGTTGAAGACGGAGTCGCGGAAGAGCCGCAGCGGGATCAGGGGCTCGGCGGCGAAGCGCTCGGCGACGACGAAGAGGACGCTGGCGGCGGCGGCGCCCGCGCCCAGGCCCAGGATGACGCGGGACCCCCAGGCGTACTCCGTGCCGCCCCAGCTGGTCAGCAGGACCGCGCAGGTGGAGGCGGCGCCGAGCAGCAGGGTGCCGAGGAAGTCGAAGCGCGCCCTGGTGCGCGGCCGGGGCAGCTTCAGCACCAGGGTGACGACGAGCAGCGTGACCAGGCCGAAGGGCACGTTGACGTAGAAGCACCAGCGCCAGGAGAGGTGGTCGGTGAAGTAGCCGCCGAGCAGGGGTCCGGCGACGGAGGCCAGTCCGAAGGCGGCGCCGATGAGCCCCATGAACCGGCCGCGCTGCCGGGGCGGCACGATGTCCGCGATGATCGCCTGGACGCCGATCATCAGACCGCCGGCGCCGAGCCCCTGCACGGCGCGGTAGGCGATCAGCTGGTCCATGCTCTGCGCCCGGCCGGCCAGCGCGGAGCCGATGACGAAGACCGCGATGGCGAACTGGAAGACGCCCTTGCGGCCGACCAGGTCGCCGAGCTTGCCGTAGACGGGCAGTCCCACGGTGGCCGTGAGCAGATAGGCGGTGATCGCCCACGACATCTTGTCCAGGCCGTGCAGTTCCCCGACGACCTTGGGGAGCGCGGTGGCGACGATCATCTGATCCAGGGCGGCCAGCAGCAGCGCGAGCATCAGACCGACGAAGACCAGCCGGACCCGCCGCGGGCTGAGGGCGTCGGCGCCGGCCGGGGGCGCGGCGGGGTCCGGGCCGGCCGCGACGGGATGCGGACCGGTCGCGGCGCGGGTCCCGGCCCGCGCCGCGACCGGTTCGTCCTGCGCCAGAGTGATCCCGCCCACGTGTCCTTCTCCCTCGTCGCACCGTCGCGCTCGTCGCACTCGCGCGGATTGCGCGCGTAAAGCGACAACTGCGGACAGCGCGCCGGGTTACGGCGCCGGGCGGGGCGGTACGGAGATCACCCGAACCGGTGAAGGAGTCAACATGGGCGGGGAAGAGGCGAGTTGCCCCGGCGGTGCTACTTCTCGACCTCGGTGGCGAGGTTGGCGAGCAGGGCTTCGTAGATCCGGCCGAGGCCCTTGGGGGCGAACGTCTTCTCGAAGAAGCCGCCGATACCGCCCGCGCCCTGCCAGGTGGTGGTGACGACGACCCGGGAGCTGCCCTCGCCGGCCGGGGTGACCCGCCAGGTGGTCACCATGGACGAGTTGCGGTCCTTCTCGACCAGTTCGCCGTCGGTGGGCTCGCTGACCTCCAGGAGGCAGTCGCGGATCCGCTTGCTGGTGGCCTGGAGCTTCCAGTGGACGAGGGTGCCCTCGCCGTCGCCGCCCTCGCGTACCTCGTACTCGCTGAAGTGCTGGGGCAGCAGCCGCCCGCGGGTGCCGCTGTAGTCGGCGAGGGCGTCGAACACCTTCTCCGCGTCCGCCGCGACGACCCGCTCCGTAGTGGCCTCGACCTGCGCCATGGGGTTCCTCCAGGACATCCGTTCTCAGGGTGGGGGGCAAGCCAACCACCCCGCTCGCCGGGCACCCAAATCGGGGTGCGGCAAGTGATCGGACCCGGCGCGCGGGGCGATCGGGAACGGTGCCGGAACGGCCCGGCCGCGGTCGTCCGCACGATCAAGGGAACAAGTGTTCTATTCTGTGGGCAGTGCTACCGAGGAGGCGTCATGCGCTGGGACAACCTCACAGCGGGCCCCGTGAACCCCGAAGACCCGGCGGGCCCGGCAGAACCGGCAGACTCCCGGGACCCCGGCGAGCCCGCCGTCGAACACGGCCGGGCGGACGCGGCGCTGTTCGGCGCCGACGCGGTCACGGTCCGCACGTTCGACACCCCGGAATTCGCCGGGATCACCTTCCACGAGGTCCGGGCCCGTTCGATCGTCAACCGGGTGCCCGGCGCCTCCCGGATGCCGTTCGAATGGACGGTCAACCCCTATCGGGGCTGCACGCACGCGTGCGTCTACTGCTTCGCCCGCAAGACGCACAGCTATCTGGACCTGGACACGGGCCTCGGCTTCGACACCCAGATCGTGGTCAAGGTGAACGCCCCCGAGCTGCTGCGCCGCCAGCTCTCCGCCCGCCGCTGGCGGGGCGAGCACATCGCGATGGGCACCAACGTCGACTGCTACCAGCGCGCCGAGGGCCGCTACCGGCTGATGCCCGGCATCATCTCCGCGCTGCGCGATCACGCGAACCCGTTCTCGATCCTGACCAAGGGCACGCTGATCCTGCGCGACCTCGATCTGCTGAAGCAGGCCAACGAGGTCACCGACGTGGGCATCTCGGTCTCCGTGGGCTTCACCGACCCCGGGCTGTGGCGCACCGTGGAGCCCGGCACGCCCGCGCCGGAACGCCGCCTGGACGTCGTGCGCACCCTCGGCGAGCACGGCATCGGCTGCGGGGTGCTGATGGCGCCGGTGATCCCCTTCCTCGGTGACGACCCGGCCCAGCTGCGGGCCACGGTGCGGGCGATCGCGGCGGCGGGCGCCACCTCCGTCACACCGCTGACGCTGCACCTGCGGCCCGGCGCCCGCGAATGGTTCATGGCCTGGCTCGCCGCGCACCACCCGCATCTGGTGCGCCGCTACGAGCGCCTGTACGCCGACGGCTCCTATGCCCCCAAGTGGTACCAGCGCCGCATCACCGGCCAGGTGCACGAACTGGCCCAGGAGTACGGCATCGGCCCCGCGCGCGCGGGAGCGGCCCGCCGCATCCGCCCGGACCGGCCGCTCGCGCATCCGGCGGACACGGCCGGGCCGAGCGAACCCGTACAGCTCTCGCTCCTCTGAGACGGTGCCGGTGATCGTTCGAGGGCACCGGCCCGACCAATCGGGTCAATAAGGTTCATAATGCGGCGCACCGGAGGCGCCTTCCGGGACGATGCGGCGAGGATCGCGGGACGCGCGGTCCGCAGCCTCTCCGTCCTGGGAGGACGCATGAGAAGACGCGCCGCCGTACTGTGCGGTGCCGCGCTCGTCGTGGCCGGCTCTGTCACCGCCGCCCCCGCCGACGCGCGCACCGCGCACCCCGCAGCCGCCCCGGCCGCCGGGATCAGCTGGAAGAAGTGCGGCACCACCGACCGTCCGACCCTCCAGTGCGGCACCGTGCGGGTGCCGCTGGACCGCCGCGCCCCGTCCGGGCGGCAGGTCTCGCTGGCACTGACCCGCATCCCGCACACCGCGCACACCTCTCAGGGCCCGCTGCTGGTCAACCCCGGCGGACCCGGGGGCAGCGGGCTCTCCCTCGCCGCCTTCGTCGCCTCGGCGCTGCCGAAGGCGGTCGCGGCCCAGTACGACGTCGTCGGCTTCGACCCGCGCGGGGTGGGCGAGAGCGGCCCGGCACTGGACTGCGCGCCGGGCCACTTCAAGGCGGTGCGCCCGGACTCGGTGCCCGCCACCCCGGCCCTCGAACAGGCCGGCCTCGCGCGGGTGCGCTCCTTCGCCGACGCCTGCGCGCGCAAGTACGCGAGCGTGCTGCCCCACATCGACACCGTGGACGCGGCCCGGGACATGGACGCCGTCCGCGAGGCCCTCGGGGCGCCGCGGCTCAGCTACTTCGGCTACTCCTACGGCACCTACCTCGGCGCGGTGTACGCCAAGCTGTACCCGCACCGGGTGCGCCGCCTGGTGCTGGACTCGGTCGTCGACCCGGCCGGGATCTGGTACGAGGACAACCTGCGGCAGGACGTGGCGTTCGACGCCCGCCACCGGGCGTTCCTGGCCTGGGTCGCCCGCAACGACGCCGCCTACGGGCTGGGCACCGATCCGGCGGTGGTCGAGGCGAAGTGGTACGCGATGCGGGCGGCGCTCGCACGCGAGCCCGCGGGCGGGAAGGTGGGCGCCTCCGAACTGGAGGACACCTTCATGCCCGGCGGCTACTACAACGGCTACTGGCCGCTGCTCGCCCAGGCGTTCGCCGCGTACGCGAAGGACGGGAAGAGCGACGCGCTGGTCGCGGCCTACGACGACCTCGGCGCCGTGGACGCCTCCGGGGACAACGGCTACAGCGTCTACACGGCGGTGCAGTGCCGTGACGCCGCCTGGCCGCGCGACTGGCGGCAGTGGCGCGCGGACACCTGGGCGGTGCACGACAAGGCGCCGTTCATGGCCTGGAACAACGCCTGGTACAACGCGCCGTGCGCGTTCTGGCCGGTATCCGCCGAGCGTCCGGTGGACATCGCCAACGACGCGCTGCCGCCGGTGCTCCTGTTCCAGGCGACCGACGACGCCGCCACGCCGTACGAGGGCGGGGTACGGGTGCACCGGATGCTGGCCGGGTCCCGGCTGGTCGTCGAGGAGGGCGGCGGCAACCACGGCGTCACGCTGAGCGGGAACACCTGCCTGGACGGGCATCTGGCGGCGTATCTGCGCGACGGCACCGTGCCGCGCGCCCAAGGCGGCGCGGCGGCCGACGCCGTGTGCCCGAAGACGCCCGACCCGAAACCGCTGAGCGGCAAGGCCGCGGCGCCCGCGCACGGCACGGGTGGGGCGCGCGGGGCCGCGGCCCTGCACGACCTGGTCCGCTTCCGCGGCTGACCACCTGACGCACCCTCGGGGCGGGGGCGGGGTCCGGCTGTCACACCCATGGTCCACCATGGGGGCATGAGCGAGCTGACCAGAATTCCCGCGCCCGAGGGCGTCGCCCCCGCACCCCCGTACTCCCACGTCGTCATGGGCACCGGCCGCCTCGTCGCCGTCTCGGGCCAGCTCGCCCTGGACGAGGACGGGCGGCTGGTCGGCGAGGGCGACCCGGCGGCCCAGGCCCGCCAGGTCTTCGAGAACCTGCGCCGCTGCCTGGCCGCCGCGGGCGCCGGCTTCGACGACGTCGTCAAACTCACCTACTTCGTCACGGACATCGCCCACCTCCCCGCCATCCGCACGGCCCGCGCCGCCCACATACCCGACGACCGCCTCCCCGCCTCCTCCGCCGTCCAGGTCGCCGCCCTGGTGCGCCCCGAATTCCTGATGGAGATCGAGGCGTTCGCGGTCGTGAGCGGGTGAGCGGGTGAGCGGACCCCGGGTGCGCGAGATGGCCCTCGCCGACTGCGACCGCGTGGCCGAGATCCGCGTCCACGGCTGGCGCACCGCGTACCGGGACCTGATGCCGCGCTCCTTCCTGGACGCGCTCAGCGTGGAGCGGGACGCCGAGCTGCGCCGCGCACTCCTCGCGCGGCACGACAGCGGGACGACCGACCTGGTCGCCGTCGGGGCACCTCCCGGCCCGCCGGGGCGGTCGGGGCAGCCGGGCGACGACGGCGAAGTCCTCGGCTGGGCCTGCCACGGCCCCTGCCGGGACGGCGAAGGCACGACCGGAGGCGCCGAGTTGTACGCCCTCTACGTCGACGTGCGCCGGCATGGCCACGGCATCGGGTACGCGCTGCTGACGGAGTCCATGCGCCGGTGCGCCGCGGCCGGCCACCGGCGGATGTCCCTGTGGGTGGTGGAGGGCAACGCCCGCGCTCGGCGTTTCTACGAACGCGCCGGGTTCCGTGCCGACGGCGCGGTCGACTCCTCCGACGTCGACGGTGTCGCCGTGCCGGAGGTGCGGTATGTCCGGGAGCTGACCGGCTGAGGCGGGGTCAGTTCCGCTTCGGGAGGCGGGCCAGGGCATGGATCGCCGCTTCGGCCAGGGACGGGTGGGCCAGGGCCTCGTCGAGGACCGGGCGGGCGCGGGCGTCGCCCAGGGCGCCGAGGCCCTCCACACAGGCCAGCGCCACCCGGCGGTAGGGGTCGTGCGGGTGCAGCCGGCGGCGCAGGGTGGTGATCAGCGCGGGCACGGACTCCGGGGCGCGCAGGGTGACGAGCAGGCGCACGGGGTGCAGGGCGTAGGCGACGCGGAGTTCGTTGGTGGCGAGGGCCGCCGCCGCGCGGGCCGTGCGGGGGTCGCCGAGGCGGCCCAGGGCGTACGCGGCGCTCGCGCAGCGCGGCGGGTCGCGGTGGTTGAGCAGCAGGACGAGGGACTCGAAGGCGCGCCGGTCACCCGCGAGGCCCAGCCGGAAAGCGGCCAGTTCCCTGGCCCACAGCGGCCGTCCCGCGGCGGTCAGGACGGCGGCCAGCTCGTCCGGGTCCTCGGTCCGCGCCAGTCGCCGGTACTCGGCCGTCCCCCCGGACTCCTGCCGTAAGCGTTCCGTGAGTGATCGCAACTCTTCGTCCACGAAGGCCACGATAGAGGCGTGCCGGGCCGCACGGGACACCCCGCGCGCAGCAAACTCAGGGGGCTAGGGCCTGTCGTCAAATTCCCGCCTGCCCCGCGACGACAGGCCCTAGCGCGCTCGTTACCCACCGGTTAAGCTCAGACGAGCGAGTTACCCACTCGTATCGACTCGTGGCGGCCTGGTGACGCAGCCACCGCGAGTGCTGTCGGTCCGGTGCCCCTGGTACCGGCGCGTGTACCGCTGTACGACCCGGCTCCGGGACAGAGCCGGCCGGCCTCGTGCCGCACGGGCGTGTGCGCGTCCGCGGCGCGGGCTCCCGGGCGTGTGCGCCAGGACCTGACGGTCCTCGGCAGCCCGGCAACACCCGCACCCCCTCCCTCCGCACCCGGTGCGCCCGCTCGGCGCACCCGGTCGCGTTCCCAGTCGTCACCCCTCATTCCTGGAGTCCCGCGATGGCCGCTCCCCGCCCCGACACCCCCCTGTCCCCGCTCAAGACCGTGGCCGTCGTCGGCCTCGGCACCATGGGCACCGGCATCACCGAGGTCCTGGCCCGCGCCGGCCGCGAGGTCGTCGGCATCGACATCGACGAGGCCGCGACCGCCCGGTCCGTCGCCGCCCTGGAGTCCTCCACCGCCCGCGCCGTGGCGCGCGGCCGGCTGACCGAGCAGGAGCGCGCGGACGTCCTCGCCCGCGTGCGCACCTCGGCCGATCTGTCCGCCGCCGCCGACGCCGACCTGGTCATCGAGGTCGCGCCGGAGTCGTACGAGATCAAGCAGCAGATCTTCCGCGAGCTGGACCGCGTCGTGCGGCCCGGGACCATCCTGGCGACCGGCACCAACGCGCTGTCGGTGACCCGGCTCGCCGCCGACTCGGCCCGTCCCGAGCGCGTGCTCGGCCTGCACTTCTTCAACCCGGCCCCGGCGATGCGGCTGGTGGAGGTGGTCTCCTCGGTGCTGACCTCGCCACAGGCCGTCGCCGCCGTCACCGACCTCGCCGCCGAACTGGGCAAGGAGCCGGTCGCGGTCGGCGACCGGCCCGGATTCGTCGCCGACGGGCTGCTGTTCGGCTACCTCAACCAGGCCGCCGCGATGTACGAGGCCAAGTACGCCTCACGGGAGGACATCGACGCCGCGATGCGGCTCGGCTGCGGCCTGCCGATGGGCCCGCTCGCCCTGCTCGACCTGATCGGCGTGGACACCGCGCGCACCGTCCTGGAGGCCATGTACGCCGCCTCGCACGACCGGCTGCACGCGCCCGCGCCGATCCTCAGGCAGCTCAGCGAGGCGGGCCTGACCGGCCGCAAGGCGGGGCGCGGCTTCTACACCTACGAGTCGCCGGGCAGCGGCACCCTCGTGCGGGACGCCCTCACCCCGCCGGAGGGCGACGCGCCCGCCCCCGGCCGGCCCGTGCGCGTGATCGGGGTGGCCGGCTCGGGCACCATGGCGTCGGGCATCGCGGAGGTGTTCGCGAAGGCGGGCTACGAGGTGGTGCTCGCCGCGCGCACCGCCGGGAAGGCGGAGGCGGCCAGGGCCCGGATCGGCGGCTCGCTGGCGCGCTCGGTGGACCGGGGCCGGATGAGCGCCGAGACCGCCGCGCAGGCCCTCGACCGGATCACGGCCACCGGCACGTACGACGACTTCGCGGACGTCGACCTGGCGGTGGAGGCCGTCGCCGAGGACCTGGCCGTCAAGCAGCAGGTGTTCGCGACGCTGGACAAGGTCTGCAGGCCGGGCGCGGTGCTCGCCACCACCACGTCCTCGCTGCCGGTGATCGCCTGCGCCCGTGCCACCTCGCGCCCGCAGGACGTGGTCGGCATGCACTTCTTCAATCCGGCCCCGGCCATGAAGCTGGTCGAGGTGGTGCGTACGGTGCTGACGGCGGACGACGCCCACGCCACGGTCCGCGAGGTGTGCGCCGAGGTCCGCAAGCACCCGGTGGACTGCGGCGACCGGGCCGGTTTCATCGTCAACGCGCTGCTGTTCCCGTACCTCAACAACGCGATCAAGATGGTCCAGGAGCACTACGCGAGCCTCGACGACATCGACGCGGCGATGAAGCTGGGCGGCGGCTATCCGATGGGGCCCTTCGAGCTGCTGGACGTGGTCGGTCTGGACGTCTCGCTGGCCATCGAGAAGGTGCTGCACCGCGAGTTCCGCGACCCGGGCCTGGCCCCGGCGCCCCTGCTGGAGCATCTGGTGGCCGCGGGCTGCCTCGGCCGCAAGACGGGCCGCGGCTTCCGTGAGCATGCCCGGCGCTGACCGCTCCGGCGGCCGGTCCCGGCCCGCGGAGGGACGATCGCGGCCGGCAGAGGAGCGGTGCGGGCCGGGCAGCGAGCGGTTCCGGGCCGCGAGGGAGTGGGGCGGCCTGCTGGACCCGGCCGCCCCGCCCCCGCCCGGCCAGGGTGGTGAAGGCCGGGGACCTGCGCATCGGGCCGCGCCCATGCAGTACGTTCAGGTCATGCCCCAGCCCGCCAAGTCCTCACGCACCCCCGCCACGCCCGACGCGCCGGAGAGCGCCGCGGGCTCCCGCGCCGCCGCGCAACGGCTCAAGATGCGCCGGGAGCTGGCCGCCGCCGCGATGGAGCTGTTCGCGACGAAGGGGTACGAGGCGACCACGGTCGACGAGATCGCCGCGGCGGCCGGGGTCGCCCGCCGCACCTTCTTCCGCCACTTCCGCTCCAAGGAAGAGGCGATCTTCCCCGACCACGACGACACCCTGATCCGGGCCGAGGCGGTGCTGAACGCCGCCCCCGCGCACGAGCATCCGCTCGACACGGTGTGCCGCGGCATCAAGGAGGTCATGAAGATGTACGCGGCGCGGCCGGAGATCTCGGTCGCCCGCTACAAGCTGACCCGCGAGGTGCCCACGCTGCGCGAGGCGGAGATCGCCTCGGTGGCCCGCTACGAGCGGCTGTTCACCCGCTATCTGCTGGGGCACTTCGACGAGCGGGCGCACGCCGACGACGCCAACGACGATCCGCTGCTGGCCGAGGTCGCCGCCTCGGCGGTGGTCACGGCGCACAACCACGTGCTGCGGCGCTGGCTGCGGGCGGACGGCCGGGGCGACGTGGAGACCCAGCTCGACCACGCGTTCGCGATCGTCCGCAGGACCTTCGGGACCGGGATCGGGGCCGGCCGCACCACGGCGGCGCCGGCCACCGCCGCCTCCTCGGCCGGGGCGCCCGGAGCGCCCGTGTCGCCCGCCGCCGTCTCCCGGCAGGGCGAGGTGCTGGTGACGGTCGCCCGGACCGACGCCCCGCTGGACGAGGTCATGCGCGCCATCGAGGAGGCGCTGAGGGAGCGCTGAGCCACGACCGCTGTGCCGACGGCCGCCCCCTCGGGGGTGGCCGTTTTGGCGTGTCCGGGCCTGTTTTCGAGCGATCCTCCACCCGCGCACGATCGATCATCGCTCGTCTGTCGGGTAAAGATTTCACCTGAGCGCAACATCTGGCACTCAGTGCCTTGTCAGCTGACACGCGGTGTCATACGTTGAAGGTGTCCGGGCTGTCCCGGCAGGCCCACCGCCTGCGCGCCCTGACGCCTGCGTCACAGGCACCCTCCCGCGCCACAAAGCGCCGCCACGCACCAGCCGCCGCACCCGCGGCACCCGCCGGACCGACGGCACCTCCTCTGCACCCCTCAGCAGCACCGACGTACCCCCTCAGCGCCCCTCCCTCAGGGCGCTCACCGCCGGAGGCAACACCGTGACCGTGAAGGACATCCTGGACGCGATCCAGTCCCCGGACGCCACGTCCGCCGACTTCGCCGCCCTGCCGCTCCCCGAGTCGTACCGCGCGATCACCGTGCACAAGGACGAGACGGAGATGTTCGCCGGGCTGTTGACCCGCGACAAGGACCCGCGCAAGTCGCTGCACCTCGACGAGGTGCCCCTGCCCGAACTCGGGCCGGGCGAGGCCCTGGTGGCCGTCATGGCCTCCTCGGTCAACTACAACTCGGTGTGGACCTCGATCTTCGAGCCGCTGTCCACGTTCGGCTTCCTGGAGCGCTACGGCAAGGTCAGCGAGCTGACCCGCCGCCACGACCTGCCGTACCACATCATCGGTTCCGACCTCGCGGGCGTGGTCCTGCGCACCGGGCCCGGCGTCAACGCCTGGCACCCCGGCGACGAGGTCGTCGCGCACTGCCTGTCCGTCGAACTGGAGTCGTCCGACGGCCACAACGACACCATGCTCGACCCCGAGCAGCGCATCTGGGGCTTCGAGACCAACTTCGGCGGCCTGGCGGAGCTCGCACTGGTGAAGTCCAACCAGCTGATGCCCAAGCCGGACCACCTCAGCTGGGAGGAGGCCGCCGCCCCCGGCCTGGTCAACTCCACCGCCTACCGCCAGCTCGTCTCCCGCAACGGCGCCGGCATGAAGCAGGGCGACAACGTGCTCATCTGGGGCGCGAGCGGCGGACTCGGCTCGTACGCCACGCAGTTCGCGCTGGCCGGCGGCGCCACCCCGATCTGTGTCGTCTCCTCGCCGCAGAAGGCCGAGCTGTGCCGGGCCATGGGCGCCGAGGCGATCATCGACCGCACCGCCGAGGACTTCCGGTTCTGGAGGAACGAGCACGAGCAGGACCCGCGCGAGTGGAAGCGCTTCGGCAAGCGCATCCGCGAACTCACCGGCGGCGAGGACGTCGACATCGTCTTCGAGCACCCCGGCCGCGAGACCTTCGGCGCCTCCGTCTACGTCACCCGCAAGGGGGGCACCATCGTCACCTGCGCCTCCACCTCGGGCTACCACCACGAGTACGACAACCGCTACCTGTGGATGTCGCTGAAGCGCATCATCGGCTCGCACTTCGCCAACTACCGCGAGGCGTGGGAGGCCAACCGTCTGATCGCCAAGGGGAAGATCCACCCGACGCTCTCCAAGGTCTACGCCCTGGAGGACACCGGGCAGGCCGCCCACGACGTGCACCGCAACGCCCACCAGGGCAAGGTCGGCGTGCTCTGCATGGCCCCCGAGGAGGGCCTCGGGGTGCGCGACACGGAGCTGCGCGCCCGGCACGCCGACGCCATCAACCGCTTCCGGAACGTCTGAGGGACCCATGACTGAGCGTCAGACCGCGCAGCCGCCGAAGGAGCGCGACCGGCCCTGGCTCATGCGCACCTACGCCGGCCACTCCACGGCCGAGGCGTCCAACGAGCTGTACCGGCGCAACCTCGCCAAGGGCCAGACCGGCCTGTCGGTGGCGTTCGACCTGCCGACGCAGACCGGCTACGACCCCGACCACGTCCTCGCGCGCGGCGAGGTCGGCCGGGTCGGCGTGCCGGTCGCGCACCTCGGTGACATGCGCCGGCTGTTCCGGGACATCCCCCTGGAGCAGATGAACACCTCGATGACCATCAACGCCACCGCGATGTGGCTGTTGGCGCTCTACCAGGTCGTCGCCGAGGAGCAGGGCGCGGACATCACCCGGCTCCAGGGCACGACCCAGAACGACATCGTCAAGGAGTACCTGTCCCGGGGCACCCATGTGTTCCCGCCGGGTCCCTCGCTGCGCCTGACGACGGACATGATCGCGTACACCGTCTCCCACATCCCCCGGTGGAACCCGATCAACATCTGCAGCTACCACCTCCAGGAGGCCGGGGCCACACCGGTGCAGGAGATCGCCTATGCGATGTCCACGGCGATCGCCGTCCTGGACGCGGTGCGCGACAGCGGCCAGGTGCCGCCGGAGCGCATGGGCGAGGTGGTGGGCCGGATCTCCTTCTTCGTGAACGCGGGGGTCCGCTTCATCGAGGAGATGTGCAAGATGCGCGCCTTCGGCCGCATCTGGGACCAGGTCACCCGGGAGCGCTACGGCATCGAGAACCCCAAGCACCGCCGCTTCCGCTACGGCGTCCAGGTCAACTCGCTCGGCCTGACCGAGGCGCAGCCGGAGAACAACGTCCAGCGGATCGTCCTGGAGATGCTGGCCGTCACCCTCTCCAAGGACGCCCGCGCCCGCGCCGTGCAGCTGCCGGCCTGGAACGAGGCCCTGGGCCTGCCCCGCCCCTGGGACCAGCAGTGGTCGCTGCGCATCCAGCAGGTGCTCGCCTACGAGTCCGACCTGCTGGAGTACGACGACATCTTCGAGGGTTCGAAGGTGATCGAGACGAAGGTGGACGAGCTGGTCCGCACGGTGCTCGGCGAGATGGACCACATCCAGCGCCTCGGCGGCGCGCTGGCCGCCGTGGAGTCCGGCTATCTGAAGTCGCAGCTGGTCGCCTCGCACGCCGAGCGCCGGGGCCGGATCGAGTCCGGCCAGGAGAAGATCATCGGCGTCAACATCTTCGAGGGCACCGAGCCGAACCCGCTCACCGCCGATCTCGACACGGCGATCCAGACGGTGGACCCGGCGGTCGAGGACCGCGTCGTCGAGGCGGTCGAGCAGTGGCGCACCACGCGCCAGGAGTCCTCCGACCGGCAGGGCATGGGCGATCCGTTCCACTTCCCGACCGTGCGGCAGGCGCTCGACCGGCTCAAGGAGGCGGCCGCGGGCACGGAGAACCTGATGGAGGCCACTCTGGAGTGCGCCCGCGCCGGGGTGACGACCGGCGAGTGGGCCGGGGCGCTGCGCGAGGTGTTCGGCGAGTTCCGGGCGCCGACCGGGGTGTCGTCCGCGCCGGTGGCCGTCACCGCCGAGGAGGGCTCGGCCCTGTCCGGGGTGCGTCGCAAGGTGGACCTGACCGCGCGCGAACTGGGCGTGGGCAAGCTGCGCTTCCTGGTCGGCAAGCCGGGTCTCGACGGCCACTCCAACGGCGCCGAGCAGATCGCCGTACGGGCCCGTGACGCCGGGTTCGAGGTGGTCTACCAGGGCATCCGGCTCACCCCCGAGCAGATCGTGGACGCGGCGCTCGCCGAGGACGTGCACGCGGTCGGCCTGTCCATCCTGTCCGGCTCGCACGCGCGGCTGGTGCCGGACGTGCTGGAGCGGCTGCGTGTGGCCGGTGCCACAGACATCCCGGTGATCGCCGGTGGCATCATCCCAGGCGGTGACGCCGAACAGCTGAGGGCCGCCGGAGTGGCCGCCGTCTTCACCCCGAAGGACTTCGACATCACCGGCATCATCGGTCGCATCGTCGACGAGATCCGGAAAGCGAACAAGCTCGACCCCCTGGAGGTTCCCGTATGACCAGCCCCGCTCCCCAGGCCGACCGTCTGCGTCCGCGGCGCTCGTGCCTGGCCGTCCCGGGCAGCAACCCGCGCTTCCTGGAGAAGGCGCAGGGACTCCCCGCCGACCAGGTCTTCCTGGACCTGGAGGACGCGTGCGCGCCGCTGGCCAAGCCCGAGGCGCGGCACACCATCGTCAAGTTCCTCAACGAGGGCGACTGGACGGGCAAGACCCGGGTGGTCCGGGTCAACGACTGGACGACCGAGTGGACGTACCGGGACGTCGTCACCGTGGTGGAGGGCGCCGGCCAGAACCTGGACTGCGTCATGCTGCCCAAGGTGCAGAGCGCCCAGCAGGTGGTGGCGCTCGACCTGCTGCTGACGCAGATCGAGAAGACCATGGGCTTCGAGGTGGGCCGCATCGGCATCGAGGCGCAGATCGAGAACGCGCAGGGCCTCAACCACGTCAACGAGATCGCCGCGGCCTCCCCGCGCCTGGAGACGATCGTCTTCGGACCGGCCGACTTCATGGCCTCCATCAACATGAAGACGCTGGTCGTGGGCGAGCAGCCGCCCGGCTATCCGGCGGACGCCTACCACTACATCCTGATGAAGATCCTGATGGCCGCCCGCGCCCACGACCTCCAGGCGATCGACGGCCCCTATCTCCAGATCCGCGACATCGACGGCTTCCGCACGGTCGCGGGGCGCGCCGCCGCGCTCGGCTTCGACGGCAAGTGGGTGCTGCACCCCGGCCAGGTCGAGGCGGCCAACGAGGTCTTCTCGCCCTCGCAGGAGGACTACGACCACGCCGAGCTGATCCTGGACGCGTACGAGTACTGCACGTCCGAGGCGGGCGGCAAGAAGGGCTCGGCGATGCTCGGCGACGAGATGATCGACGAGGCCAGCCGCAAGATGGCCCTGGTCGTCGCGGGCAAGGGACGGGCGGCCGGGATGCGGCGCACGTCGAAGTTCGAGATCCCGGAGGGCTGAGCGCGATGCGGTTCGGACGCACCTACGAGGAGTTCGAGGTCGGCGCGGTCTACAAGCACTGGCCCGGCAAGACGGTCACCGAGTACGACGACCATCTGTTCTGTCTGCTCACCATGAACCACCACCCGCTCCACCTGGACGCGCACTACGCCGAGTCGACGACGGACTTCGGCAGGAACGTCGTCGTGGGCAACTACATCTACTCGCTGCTGCTCGGCATGTCCGTGCCGGACGTCTCCGGCAAGGCGATCGCCAACCTGGAGATCGAGTCGCTCAGGCACGTGGCGCCGACCTTCCACGGCGACACGCTCTACGGCGAGACGACGGTGCTGGACAAGTGGCCGTCGAAGTCGAAGGACGACCGCGGCATCGTGCACGTCGAGACCAAGGGCTACAAGCAGGACGGCACCCTCGTGTGCGTCTTCCGCCGCAAGGTGATGGTGCCGACCGGGACGTACATCGAGGAGCGCGGCTGGGGGCCCCTCCCAGGCCATTCAGGCACTGGGGGAGAGCAGCCCGGCCGGCCCGAGCTGAAGGAACAGGGGAAGTAGATGAGCCGTCTCGCCCAGACCCACGGTCTCACCGACGTCCAGCAGGAGATCGTCTCGACCGTGCGGGACTTCGTCGACAAGGAGATCATCCCGGTCGCGACCGAGCTGGAGCACCGCGACGAGTACCCGCAGCAGATCGTGGACGGCCTCAAGGAGCTGGGGCTGTTCGGTCTGATGATCCCCGAGGAGTACGGGGGCCTGGGCGAGTCGCTGCTGACGTACGCGCTGTGCGTGGAGGAGATCGCGCGCGGCTGGATGTCGGTGTCCGGCATCATCAACACCCACTTCATCGTCGCGTACATGCTCAAGCAGCACGGCACGCGGGAGCAGAAGGACCACTTCCTGCCGAGGATGGCCCTCGGCGACATCCGCGGCGCCTTCTCGATGTCGGAGCCGGCGCTCGGCTCGGACGTGTCGGCCATCACGTCCAAGGCGGTGCGCGACGGCGACGAGTACGTCCTGACCGGGCAGAAGATGTGGCTGACCAACGGCGGTACGTCCTCGCTGGTCGCGGTGCTGGTGCGCAGTGACGAGGGTCACCCCGAGGGGACGGCCCCGCACAAGTCGATGACGACCTTCCTGGTGGAGAAGGAGCCCGGCTTCGGCGAGGTCCGGCCCGGTCTGACCATCCCCGGGAAGATCGACAAGATGGGCTACAAGGGCGTCGACACCACCGAGCTGATCATGGACGGGCTGCGGGTCCCGGCCGACCGGGTGCTCGGCGGCGCCACCGGCCGGGGCTTCTACCAGATGATGGACGGGGTCGAGGTCGGCCGGGTGAACGTGGCGGCCCGCGGCTGCGGGGTCGCCCGGCGCGCCTTCGAGCTGGGTGTGGGCTACGCCCAGCAGCGGCACACCTTCGGCAAGCCGATCGCCCGGCACCAGGCCATCCAGTTCAAGCTGGCGGAGATGGCCACCAAGGTCGAGGCGGCCCATGCGATGATGGTGAACGCGGCCCGGAAGAAGGATTCCGGACAGCGCAACGACCTGGAGGCGGGCATGGCGAAATACCTGGCCTCCGAGTACTGCAAGGAGGTCGTCGAGGACGCCTTCCGGATCCACGGCGGCTACGGCTTCTCCAAGGAGTACGAGATCGAGCGCCTGTACCGCGAGGCGCCGATGCTGCTCATCGGTGAAGGTACCGCCGAGATCCAGAAAATGATCATCGGCCGGCGACTGCTCGAAGAGTATCGAATCCAGGGCTGAATGTCCGCATACGGGGTGTTTTCACCGAGAAGAAGATCACACCCCGTCAGCGGTCTTCGGCCGCCGACTCGGCTTCCCGGCTTACCCAGTTGTGGCCCTTAACCGCTACGATCGCGGAAAGCCGCCGTCCCCCGTCGAGAGCGCGGCATCATCCGCTACGAAGGTCATCCATGCCCCACAGCCAAACCTCTGCACCTCGCGACAGCCTCGCCGGCGTACGCCTCGCGCGCGGAGCATCGCCGTGGCTTCTGCCGACCGTCGCCACCGCAGCCGTCAGCCTGGTCCGCGCCCGCCGCTCGGGCGTGGCCAAGGCCGTGGCCGTCCCCGCCACCGCGCTCGCGGCGGGGATGCTGTGGTTCTTCCGCGACCCCGAGCGCGAGATCGCCCAGGGCCGGGTCATCTCGCCCGCCGACGGTGTGGTGCAGAGCATCATGCCGTGGAAGGACGGCCGTACCCGCGTCGCTATCTTCATGAGCCCGCTGAACGTCCATGTGAACCGCGCCCCGCTCTCCGGCACGGTCACCTCGGTCGAACACGTCCCCGGCGGGTTCGTTCCGGCGTTCAACAAGGAGAGCGAGAACAACGAGCGGGTCGTCTGGCACTTCGACACCGAGCTCGGCGACATCGAGATGATCCAGATCGCCGGCGCGGTGGCCCGCCGCATCGTCCCCTACATCCCGTCCGGCACCAAGGTCGAGCAGGGCGAGCGGATCGGTCTGATCCGCTTCGGCTCCCGCGTCGACCTGTACCTGCCCGAGGGTGTGGAGGTCGCGGTCGAGGTCGGCCAGAAGACCGTGGCTGGGGTGACTCGCATTGACCGTGATTGATCCAGAGACCCAGGCCGGCTGGGTGCCCGAGGCCGACGAGCTGGACGACGAGGAGGAGATGCCTCTCTCGCTCCGCCTCTCGATAGCGGACACCCTCACCCTGGGCAACGCCACGTGCGGCTTCATGGCCGTCTACTTCACCACCACCGGCATCCTGATCCCGCACCTCACCGGGAGCCAGGAGAACGGCATGGCCCGGCACAGCGCCGCCACGGCGGTCATCCTGATGCTGTGCGCGGCGGTCTTCGACCTGTTCGACGGCCTGGTGGCACGCAAGCTGCGCTCCTCCCCCATGGGAGCGGAGCTGGACAACCTCTCCGACCTGATCAGCTTCGGCCTGGCCCCGGCGTACTTCGTCCTGGTCTACGGCATGGTCGCCGACGACGCCCACCAGCGGATGGCGGCGCTCGGCGCGATCGTGGTGCTCCTCGCGGTCGTCCTGCGCCTGGCCAGATTCTCCTGCGTGACCATGAAGGACGGCGTCTTCCAGGGCATGCCCTCGCCGTTCGGCGCGCTGACGGTGGTCTCCGTCGTCCTGCTGGAGCTGCCCTTCGTGGCGACGCTGCTGGCGATCGTGGGCACCGCGTGGCTGATGGTGAGCCGCGTGGAGTACCCGAAGCCGCGGGGCCGCCTCGCGGTGGCGATGCTCTCCTGGATCGTGCTGTCCATGGGCCTGCTGGCCGCCTGGGCCTTCGACGCCCCGAGCGGTCAGCTGCTGCTCCAGACCGGCTGTGCGCTCCAGCTGGTGATGGGCGCGGTCATCCCGCTGTTCGCCACGGCCCGCCGGGTGAACAACTTCCGCGACAACCGGCGCGAGGCACGCGCGGCCCAGTTGCCGTAGCCGCCGCGACCCGCGAGAGGGAAGGGCCCCGGAACCGTACGGTTCCGGGGCCCTTCCCCATGGATACGGCAGCTCAGCCCAGGAAGTCCGCGCCGATGCGCTCGGCGACCCGCTCCAGGATCGGACCGGCCTCCGCGATGCACCGGGCCACGTCCGGCTCGACGTCCGTCAGCGCGTACGCCCGGCGGATCCCCGCCCGGCCCAGCGCCTCCGGTGCCAGCGCGAGCCGCCCGCACACCGCGACGACCTCCTTGCCGGCCGCGCGCGCGGCGGCGGCGACCCCGGCCGGCGCCTTGCCGTGCAGGGTCTGCTCGTCCAGCGAGCCCTCGCCGGTGATCACCAGAGACGCCCGCTCCAGCGCGGGCGCGAAGCCGAGCACATCGAGCATGACCTCGATCCCGGCGCGGAACCGGGCGCCGACGATCAGCGCGCCGTAACCGATGCCGCCGGCCGCCCCGGCGCCGGGCGAGGCCGCGTACGCGGCGGCCCGGGGCCCGATCGCCTCCTCCAGCACCTTCGCGTAGTGCGCGAGGGCCGCGTCCAGGGCCGCCACGTCCTCGGGCGAGGCGCCCTTCTGCGGCCCGTAGACCGCCGGGGCGCCCTTCGGGCCGGTCAGCGGATTGTCGACGTCGCTGGCGAGCACGAACTCGGTCTCGGCGAGCCGCGGGTCCAGGTCCGACAGATCCGCGTGCGCGAGATCGGCGAGACCGCCGCCGCCGGGCGCGAGCGGCGTACCGTCGGCGCGCCGGAAGCGCGCGCCCAGCGCGGACAGCATGCCCGCGCCGCCGTCCGTGGTCGCGCTGCCGCCGACGCCGAAGACGAGGGTGCGCGCCCCCGCGTCGAGCGCGGCCCGCAGCAGCTCGCCCGAGCCGTACGTGGACGCGGTCAGCGGCGCGAACACTCCCTCCGGGAGCCGCTGCAGCCCGCTGGCCTCGGCCATCTCCACGACGGCGGTGTCGCCGCGCAGCGCGAACGCCGCCGTCACCTGCTCGCCGAGGGGCCCGGTGACCCGTACCTCCCGGCGCTCGAAACCGGCCGCGACCGCCGCGTCCACGGTGCCGTCCCCGCCGTCGGCCACGGGCAGCGCCTCGACCTCCAGGTCCGGCACCACCCTGCGCAACCCGGCCGTCACCCGCTCGGCGACCTGTACGGCCGTCAGCGAGCCCTTGAACTTGTCCGCGGCAACCAGCACCCTGCGGGTGCCCTGCACTGGAGCGTCCGCCACCTTGCATTCCCCTTGCTCTCCGGGCCCCGCACGTCAGGGGGCCAGCCGCGCCGCTGCGACCATAACCGGCGACGCCCCCCGCCGTCATGCCCCGCCCGCCGGCTGAGAAGGGGCGGACGGCCCGGGAGCGGGCCCGCCCGCGGCCTCGGCGGCCCCGGCGGTGCCACCCCCGCTACCCTTCGTCGGATGACGACTCCTGACCTCCCCGACTACGCCACCTACATCGCCGGTCTCCCCCGCGTCCTGGCCGGTGCCGCCACCCTCTTCCGCGACGAGCGGGGCCGCGTGCTGCTCGTCGAGCCCAACTACCGGGACGGGTGGACGCTGCCGGGCGGCACCATCGAGTCGGACACCGGCGAGAGCCCCCGCCAGGGAGCCCGCCGCGAGACGCTGGAGGAGATCGGCCTGGACCGCGAACCGGGCCGGCTGCTCGCGGTCGACTGGGTGCCCGGCACCGCCCGGCCGCCGCTGGTCGCCTACGTCTACGACGGCGGGGTCCTGGCCGCGGAGGACCTGAAGGCGATCCGGCTCCAGGAGGAGGAACTGCTCTCCTGGCGCCTGGTGGCACGCGACGACCTCGCCGCCCATCTGCCGGGGTCCCTGGGCCGCCGTGTCCTGACCGCCCTCGACGTGCTCACCCGCGGCGGCGACACGGCGGAACTGGAGAACGGCCACCGCGTCGGCTGACCCGGCCCCGGCCACCGGACCGCCCCCGGATATTCGTTCGCCCGGCCGCCCGGCCCGCCCTACCCTCGGTCGCATGACCAAGCCCCTCGTCGCCCTGCTCAGCGGGGCCGGGATCTCCACCGACTCCGGCATCCCGGACTACCGCGGCCCGAACGGGGTCTGGCGCAAGGACCCCGAGGCCGAGAAGCTCGTGACGTACACGTACTACATGGGCGATCCGGAGATCCGGCGGCGGTCCTGGCAGCTGCGGCGCAAGAACCGCGCGCTGACGGCCGAGCCGAACGCCGCGCACCGGGCCGTGGCCGAGCTGGAGCGGGCCGGGGTACCGGTCCGGGTGATCACGCAGAACGTGGACGGGCTGCACCAGCTCGCCGGGATGCCCGCGCGCAAGGTGCTGGAACTGCACGGCAGCGTGCGCTCCGTCGTCTGCACGCGGTGTCACGCGCGCGGCTCCATGGCCGACGCCCTCGCCCGGGTCGAGGCGGGCGAGGACGATCCGCCGTGCCGGGAGTGCGGGGGGATCCTGAAGTCGGCCACGGTGATGTTCGGCGAACGGCTCGATCCGGTCGTGCTGGGCGAGGCCGTCGCGATCACCAAGGCGTGCCAGGTGTTCATCGCCGTCGGGACCAGCCTCCAGGTGCAGCCGGCGGCCGGGCTGGCCGCTCTCGCCGCCGAGCACGGCGCCCGGCTCGTCATCGTCAACGCGGAGCCGACCCCGTACGACGGCATCGCCGACGAGGTGATCCGCGAGCCCATCGGGACGGCCCTGCCCGCGCTGCTGGCCGCTCTGCGCGACGGCGGCGCCCGAGGCGCCTGAGGGCGGGGCGGGCAGGGGGCCGGTCGGGGCGGGCGGGCCTCAGAAGAGGCCGGCGCCGGCGCCCTGTTCGAAGTCGAGCAGGCGGCGCTTGCGGGCGAGGCCGCCGCCGTAGCCGGTGAGGCTGCCGCCGGCGCCGATGACGCGGTGGCAGGGGACGATGATGCCGATGGGGTTCTTGCCGTTGGCGAGGCCGACCGCGCGGGAGGCGCCGGGGGCGCCGAGGGCATGGGCGAGTTCGCCGTAGGTGCGGGTCTCGCCGTACGGGATCCGGCACAGCTGCTCCCAGACCCGGCGCTGGAAGGGCGTGCCGGCCAGCCGCAGGGGGAGGGTGAACTCCCGCAGGCGGCCGGAGAAGTAGGCGTCGAGCTGGTCCGCCGCCGCGCCGAGGGGTCCGGTGCCGTCAGCGGGTTCACCGAAGGACTCCTGGGGCGGGCGGTGGCGCTGGTCGGTCATGTACAGACCGCACAGGACCCCGTCGTCGACGACGAGGGTGAGCGGGCCGTAGGGGCTGTCGATGACGGTGTGCTGCTTCATGGCGGTGCGTCCTCGCACGGGCGGATCGGACGGGCAGGTGGGACAGGCAGGTGGGACGGGCGGGTGGAACAGGCAGGTGGGACAGGCTCGGCGGGCGCGTCAGACGGGCAGGAAGTTGATCGGGTGGTTGTCGGTGGCCCACAGGTACTGCACGGCGTAGGCCCGCCAGGGGCGCCAGGCGGCGGCGCGCGCGGTGAGGGCGGCCGGGGTGGACGGCAGGCCCAGCTCCCGGGCGGCGCGGCGGATGCCGAGGTCGGTGGGGAGGAAGGCGTCCGGGTCGCCGAGGGCGCGCATCGCGATGACGTCGGCCGTCCAGGGGCCGAAGCCGGGCAGGGCCAGGAGCTGGGCGCGGGTCTCGGGCCAGTCGCTCTCCACGCCCAGACGCAGGCTGCCGTCCGCGAGCCGGCCGACCAGGGTGGTGAAGGTGGTGCGCCGGGTTCGGGGCATGGCCAGCGACTCCGGGTCGAGGACGGCCAGTGCCCCGGGGGCGGGGAAGAGATGGGTGAGGCCGCCCTCGGGGTCGTCGACGGGCTCGCCGTGCGCGGTGACCAGGCGCGCCGCGTGGGTGCGCGCGGCGGCCGTGGAGACCTGCTGGCCGAGCACGGCCCGGACGGCGAACTCGGCCTCGTCGACCGTGCGCGGCACACGGCGGCCGGGAGCCTTGTCGACCAGGGGCGCGAGCACGGGGTCGGCGCGCAGCTGGTCGTCGACGGCGACCGGGTCGGCGTCGAGGTCGAGCATCCGGCGGCAGCGGCTGATGGCGACGGGCAGATCCCGCAGATCGCTGAGGGTGAGCCGGCAGGCGATGTGGTCCGGGCGCGGGGTGAGCGCGGCGATGCCGTGGCCGTAGGGCAGCCGCAGCGTCCGGCGGAAGGCGCCGTCGCGCCACTCCTCGACGCCGGGGACGGCGGTGGCCGCGAGATGGCCGAAGAGGTTGTCCGGGTTGAGCGGGGCGCGGAAGGGGAGGCGCAGGGTGAGCGCGCCCGGGGCGGCGGGCTGCGCCGCCCGGCCGGCGGGAGCCTTCGGCGCGCGGGTGCGCAGGTCGCTCGGGGTGAGCGCGAAGACCTCCCGCACGGTGTCGTTGAAGGAGCGGATCGAGGAGAAACCGGCGGCGAAGGCGATCTCCGCCATCGGCAGCGCGGTGGTCTCGATCAGCAGCCGGGCGGTCTGGGCGCGCTGGGCGCGGGCGAGCGCGAGCGGTCCCGCGCCGAGTTCGGCCAGGAGCTGGCGTTCGATCTGGCGGGTGCTGTAGCCGAGACGGGTGGCGAGGCCCGGTACGCCGTCGCGGTCCACGACGCCGTCGGCGATGAGCCGCATGGCGCGCGCCACCAGGTCCGCGCGCCGGTTCCACTCCGGTGAGCCGGGGCTCGTGTCGGGGCGGCAGCGTTTGCAGGCGCGGAACCCGGCCTGCTGGCAGGAGGCCGCGCTCGGCAGGAAGGTCATGTTCTCCGGCTTGGGCGGCACGGCGGGGCAGCTGGGCCGGCAGTAGATGCGAGTGGTCAGGACGGCGGTGAAGAACCAGCCGTCGAAGCGTGCGTCCTTGGACTGGACGGCGCGTACGCAGCGCGTCCGGTCGGTGTGCATCCCCTTCTGCATGGCTCCAGGAAACAGCATCGGCGCCCCGCTGGGCTGGCGAGAATCCGACATGGACCTTGGGTGCCCAGGGCGGCTCCGGATCACCCCCGAGAGACGGCCCTCCTCCCCCTCCTCCGGCCGCTCCTCCACCGCGCCCCGCCGCTCCCCCGGCTGCTCCGGGGCGGGCCGGTGCCGGGCGCCGTCGCGGTGCGCGGCGCCCGGCCGGACTCAGGTGGACGCCTGGCCGCTGTCCTTCAGGGCGCCCCAGCCGTGCCAGCGGTCCACCTCGATCCACGCGCTGACGCGGGGCCGGACCCGGTCGGGGTAGGGCTCGCCGGTGTAGTGCCGGGCGATCCGGTCGATGTCGGCCAGGCCGTCGTCCGGGCGCAGCTCGGCGACCCGGCCGATCAGGGTGACGTGCGTGTACCAGTCGTCGCCGTTCAGGACGGTGAGGGTGACGCGCGGGTCGCGGCGCAGATGCCCGAGGCGCACCCGGCCCTCGTCCAGGCTGATCAGCACGCGCGGGTCGTCCCACACGTACCAGGTGGGCGTGGACACCGGCGCGCCGTCCGCGCGCAGGGTGGCCATGACACAGGGGTTGGGACGGCGCAGCAGGGCGACGGCCTCGGCGGGCAGCGGGGGCTTGGACATGAGGCGGCTCCTGTGGGGTGGGGGGAGGCGTTCCGTCGGTCGTGAGGTGTGAGGTCGTGAGGTCATGCGGTCGTGAGGGCTGGGCTTGGGGATCATCGTGCCCGTCCCGGCCGCCGGTGCGGCGGACGCGCGGCCCGACCGCTTCCACGGCATCTGCCCGGCCGCGCGCCCGGGTGGGTCCGGAGGGCCGGGGAGTCCGGGGGCCAGGGGCCCGGGGGCTCTCGGGGGCCGGGGGCCCGATCGGGCCGGCTCAGTCGAGCTGGGCCGCGAACGCCTGGTACGCCGGTTCGTCGAAAAGGACGAACCTGACCTCCGCCACCGCGGTCCGCGTCCCGCGCACCGTCTCGACGGCGACGCGGGCGGCGTCGTCGAGCGGCCAGCGGTAGACACCGGTGGAGATCGCGGGGAAGGCGACCGTACGGGCGCCCAGCTCGTCGGCGACGCGCAGGGACTCGCGGTAGCAGGAGGCGAGGAGCGCCGGGTCGCTGCCCGGCCCCTGGTACACCGGGCCGACGGTGTGGATCACCCAGCGGGCGTCCAGCGCGCCCGCCGTGGTGGCGACGGCCTGTCCGGTGGGCAGCCCCCTGCCGTACCGGGAGGCTCGCAGGGCGCGGCACTCCTCCAGGACGGCGGGTCCGCCGCGGCGGTGGATGGCGCCGTCGACCCCGCCGCCGCCGAGCAGGGAGGAGTTGGCGGCGTTGACGAGGGCGTCGGCGCTCTGCCGGGTGATGTCGCCGCGGACGAGGACGAGGGCGGGAGCGGACGGGGGCACGGGCGCGGGACCATGGGTCATGTCTGGCGCAGCCTCCTCCACACGGCCTTGGCCGCGTTGTGCCCGGACATGCCGTGCACACCCGGTCCCGGCGGGGTGGCCGAGGAGCAGATGAAGACGGCCGGGTGCGGGGTGTGGTACGGGAACAGGGTGAGCCTGGGCCGCAGCAGGATCTGGAGCCCGGAGACCGCGCCGGTCGCGATGTCGCCGCCGACGTAGTTGGCGTTGCGGTGGGCGAGCTGGGCCGGGCCCGCGGTGGCGCGGGCGAGGACGCGGTCGCGGAAACCGGGGGCGAAGCGCTCCAGTTGGCGTTCGATGGCGTCGGTGAGGTCGCCGTCCCAGCCGGCCGGCACATGTCCGTACGCCCAGAAGACATGCTTGCCCTCGGGGCGCGGGTGGGGTCCACGACCGTGGGCTGGACGGTGATGAGGAAGGGTCTCTCGGGTGCGCGGCCCTCGCGGGCGGCGGCGCGCAGGGCGGTGCCGATCTCGGCGCTGTCCGCCCCGATCTGCACGGTCCCGGCGGTGCGGGCCTCCTCGGCGGTCCACGGGACGGGTCCGTCCAGCGCGTAGTCGATCTTGAAGACGCCGGGTCCGTACCGGTACGCGTCGTAGTAGCGGCCGAGTCCGGCGATCCGGGCCAGGGCGGTGGGCGAGGTGTCGAAGACGTAGGCACGGGCGGGCGGCAGGTCGTCCAGGCGCTTGACCTCGTAGTCGGTGTGCACGGCGCCGCCGAGGTCCTCGAGGTACGCGGCGAGGGCGTCGGAGATCGACTGGGAGCCGCCGCGGGCCAGCGGCCAGCCGCGGGCGTGCGCGGCCAGGCAGAAGACCAGGCCGACGGCGCTGGTGGCCAACCCGCCCAGGGGGGCCATGACATGGGCGACGAGTCCGGCGAAGAGCGTCCTGGCCCGCTCGTCGCGGAAGCGGCGGCTCAGCCAGGTCGAGGGGGGCAGTCCGGCGAGTCCGAAGCGGGCGAGGGTGACCGGGTCGCGGGGCAGTGTGGTCAGCGGCAGGGACATGAAGTCCCGGGCCAGGGTGTCCCAGTGGGGCAGGAACGGCTGGACGAGCCTGCGGTACGCGCCCGCGTCGCGCGCGCCGAAGGAGGCCGCGGTCTCGGCGACGGAGCGGGCCAGGACGGCCGCGGTGCCGTCCGGGAAGGGGTGGGCCATGGGCAGCTCGGGATGGAGCCACTCCAGCCCGTACCGCTCCAGGGGAAGGGCGCGGAACGCCGGTGAGTTGACGGCGAGCGGGTGGGCGGCCGAGCACGGGTCGTGCCGGAAGCCGGGGAGGGTCAGCTCCTCGGTGCGGGCGCCGCCGCCGACCGTGCCGCGCGCCTCGAACACAGCTGTGGAGAAGCCGCGGCGGGCAAGCTCCACGGCGGCGGTCAGGCCGTTCGGCCCCGCGCCCACCACCACGACATCGAGCATCGACGGCACCTTCGGACCCCTTCGTCAGCCGATGGCCACGCGGACCTGTCGTCGGGGCCAGGATATGCCGCCGCACCGACACACCCGACCGCAGGGCGCCACGGCCGGCCGGTGCGCCCGCCGGACCCACCGGGCGGCAACCGGAGCGACCGCGCACGCCCGCGCACGCCCCGGCCGGGGAGGGGCAGGATCGAGTGGGCCGGCAGTCTCAGACGGGACAGCGGACTCGGACGGAACGACGGGCTCGGGCGAGGCGGCGGACTCGGGCGGGACCGGCCGATCTCCCCTCACGCGGCGGTCCGCGCCCTGCTCACCCACCGGTCAGCCCCCTGCTCATCCGGCGGCCAGCGCCTCGATCACCCGGCGGGCGGTGACCTCGTCCCGCGCGGCGGTGAACGGCAGGGCGTTGCCCCCGGTGAGGCGGAACGGCTCGCCGGTGCGGGTCAGCTGGGTGCCGCCCGCCTCCTCGACCAGCAGCAGACCGGCCGCGTGGTCCCAGGCCGCCTCCCAGGTGAACGCGGTGGCGTCCAACGCGCCGCTCGCGACGGCGAGATACTCCAGCCCGGCCGAGCCGCAGGGGCGCGGCGCCAGGCCGTCGGCGCGCAGGCCGCGCAGGGCGCGCTTCTGCTCGTCGGTGGTGTAGTCCGGGTGGGAGTGCGCCACTTCGAGGGCGCGGCCCGGCTCGGGGCTGCCGGAGCGCAGCGGCCGGCCGTCGAGGCGGGCGCCGTGCCCGCGGACGGCGGTGGCGAGCCGGTCCTGCGCCGGGGCGTAGGTCCAGGAGGCCAGGACCGCGCCGCGCAGGGTGAGGGCGACCAGCGTGCAGAAGCCGGGGTCGCCGTGCACGAACTGCCGGGTGCCGTCGACCGGGTCCACGATCCAGACCGGGACGTCGGCGCCTATCGCGTCGTAGACCGCCGGGTCGGCGTGCACCGCTTCCTCGCCGACGACCAGGGAGCCGGGCAGCAGGTCGGCGAGCGTGTCGGTGAGATAGCGCTCGGCGAGCCGGTCCGCGTCCGTGACCAGGTCGTGCGGTCCGGACTTCTGGTCGACCTCGTGCTCGGCGAGCCGTCGGAAGCGGGGCATGATCTCGGCCGCGGCGGCCTTGCGGACCGCCTCCTCGACGTCGGACGAGCGCTCCGCGAGAAACTCTTCGATGGTTTCCGTCTCTTCGATCATGCCTCCATGAGAGCACAGCCCACTGACAACGCCCCCCGCACCGGTGTATTCCAGGTGGAATCACCGTGAACTCCCGGCACCGACCGCCCGAAGCCCGCTACCCCTTCTATCCCGTTCCGTCCCATTCCGGCCGCCGTGTGGGGCCCCCTCAGCGGCCGACCGCGTAGCCCTGCATCCCGCGCGGGTTGGCCGCCGCCGACAGGATGCCGGTGCGCGGGTCCCGGGCGACCGCGCACAGCCGCCCCTCCGACCAGGCGCCGCCGACCGTGACGTCGTGTCCGCGGCGGCGCAGCCCGGCGACGACCTCCGGGTCCGTCCGGGACTCCACGGTGACGGACCCGGGGCGCATGCCGCGCGGGTAGAAGGACCCGGGGAAGGAGTCGTTGTGCCAGTTCGGGGCGTCGACGGCGCCTTGCAGGTCGAGGCCGCCGCGGACGGCGGGGCGCAGCGCGAGGGCCAGGAAGAAGTGCAGTTGCCACTGGTCCTGCTGGTCGCCGCCGGGTGTGCCGAAGGCCAGGACGGGTTCGCCGTCGCGCAGGGCGAGCGAGGGCGTGAGGGTGGTACGCGGCCGGCGGCCGGGCGTCAGCGTGTTCGGCAGACCCTCCTCCAGCCAGGTCATCTGGAGCCGGGTGCCGAGCGGGAAGCCGAGTTCGGGGACGACGGGGTTGGACTGGAGCCAGCCGCCGCTGGGCGTGGCGGCGACCATGTTGCCCCAGCGGTCGACGACGTCGAGGTGGCAGGTGTCGCCGCGGGTCGCGCCGTCCGCGCCGACCTCGGGTTCGCCCGGCACAGGCGAGGTGGAGGGCTTGGCGACGGTGGGCTCGCCGACCCCCAGGGCGTCGAAGTCGCCGGGCTCGGCGGCGGCCCGGCAGGCGTGCGCGCTCAGCCGCGGCTCGCGCCCGTCCGGACTGCCGGGGCGCAGCTCGTAGGAGGCCCGCTCCCCGACCAGGGCGCGCCGTCCGGCGTTGTAGGCGTCGCCGAGGAGCGTGTCCAGCGGTACGTCGGCGGCGTCCCCGTACCAGGCCTCCCGGTCGGCCATCGCGAGTTTGCAGTTCTCGATGAGCAGGTGGACGTAGTCGGCCGAACCGTGGGCCGGCGGCTCGGGCGGCAGCAGGGCGAGTTGCTGGAGGAAGGCGGGCCCCTGGCTCCAGGGTCCGGCCTTGCACAGGGTCCAGCCGTTCCAGTCGTACGTCACCGGGTCCTCGTACGCCGCGGACCAGCCGGCGAGGTCGGCGGCCGTGAGGGTGCCGGTGTGGTGTGCGCCGCTGGTGTCCAGCGTGGGGCGGCGGGCCTGGCGGACCAGTGCCTCGGCGATGAAGCCGGAGCGCCACACCTCGCGCGCGGCGTCGATCCGCGCCTCCCGGTCCCCGGCTCCCGCCGTCTCGGCCAGCAGCCGCTTCCAGGTGGCGGCGAGCGCGGGGTTGCGAAGCGGCTCGCCGGGACGGGGCGCCCGGCCGCCGGGCAGGTAGACCTCGGCCGAGGACGTCCACTCGGTCTCGAACAGCTCCCGCACCGTCTCGACGGTCTCCCCCACGCGCTCCACCGGCGGGTGCCCGTGCTCGGCGTATCCGATGGCGTACGCCAGGACGTCGTCGAGCGGCTTGGTGCCGTGGTCACGCAGGAGCAGCAGCCAGGCGTCGAAGGCGCCCGGGACGGCGGCGGCGAGTGGCCCCGTGCCCGGCACCAGATCGAGTCCGAGCCCCCGGTAGTGCGCGGCGCTCGCCCCCGCCGGGGCGACCCCCTGCCCGCACAGCACCCGCACCGCACCGCCCGCCGGGGCGAGCAGGATCGGCACCTCCCCGGCCGGTCCGTTGAGATGCGGCTCCACCACATGCAGCACGAACGCCCCGGCCACGGCCGCGTCGAACGCGTTCCCGCCGCCCTCCAGCACGGCCATAGCCGACTGCGAGGCCAGCCAGTGCGTGGAGGACACCATGCCGAAGGTGCCCTGGAGGGTGGGGCGGGTGGTGAAGCGCACGCGGTTCGCCGCCTTCCGGCTGTGGGTGGGGGCCTGCTGCGGGGGGGCTGTCAGCTCATGCCGGTGGCCAACCCGGGGCCGTGGTCGGCGTCTCGCGGTTGCGGAGTGGGCGCGTGACCTGTTTGGCGACGCAGGCCGGCATGCCCTCCACGGTGAGGGCGGGAGGCGGTCCGGTGGGTGCGGGGTCGGCCGGTGGGTGGGCCGCGAGGCGGCGGAAGGCGCCGGGCGGCATGCCGACCAGTTCGGCGAAGCGGGTGGTGAAGGTGCCCAGCGAGGCGCAGCCGACGGTGAAGCACACCTCGGTGACGCTGAGTTCGCCGCGGCGCAGCAGGGCCGCCGCGCGCTCGATGCGGCGCGTCATCAGGTACGCGTACGGCGACTCGCCGTAGGCCGCCCGGAACTGCCGGCTGAGGTGTCCGGCCGAGATGTTCTCCCCGCGGGCGAGCGCCTCCACGTTCAGCGGCTGCGCGTACTCGCGGTCGATCCGGTCGCGGATGCGGCGCAGCCGGGCGAGGTCGGTCAGGCGTTGCGCCTCGACGCGGGCGTCGCGCCAGTCGGGCCGGCACATGGGCAACTCCCCTTTCCCGTGGGATGGTTCAGCGCAGTTCCTGGATGCGGACCAGGTTGCCCGCGGGGTCGCGGAAGGCGCAGTCGCGGATGCCGTACGGCTGCTCGGTCGGCTCCTGGACGACCTCGGTGTCACCGGCCTGCACCCTCTCGAAGGTACCGTCGAGGTCGGGGGTGGCCAGCAGGATCCAGCCGTAGGTGCCCTTGGCCATCATCTCGGCGATGGTGCGCCGTTCGTCCTCGGTGATGCCGGGGTCGGCGGCGGGCGGCGCCAGGAGAAGGGACGTACCCGGCTGACCGGCCGGGCCGACCGTGATCCAGCGCATCCGGCCCTGCCCGACATCGCTGCGCACCTCGAAGCCGAGGACGTCGCGGTAGAAGGCGAGCGACGCGTCCGGGTCGTCGTGCGGCAGAACGGTCGTGTGAATGGTGATGTCCATGACGGCAGGCTAGGACCTGTCCGGCCGATCATGGCGAAGACGCGGGGTGGGGCACGCACATCCGCCGCGTTGTCGTCGGTCGCCGACGCTCCGCGTCGACGCCCTCCTCCGCCTCGCGGCTGCACGCACCCCACCCCGCTCACCCGCGCCCACAAGGCACTGTCGCCTCCCTCCACCACGATCGGCCGGACAGGCCCTAGGGGGCCCTTCCGCCCCGCGCTTCTCGATTCCTGATCACCGGCGGCCGTCGGCGGTCGCCTCGGTGCCGCGCAGCGGCAGTGTCTCGGCCTTGGCCCGCATCTCGGCGGCGCGGCGCACCCGCAGGGCGTCGAGGAGGTCCGCCGCCAGGGACCAGTTGGCCCGCGCCTGCTCGCTCCTGCCCTGCTCCAGCTGGGCGGAGGCGAGGTGGTCCAGGACGTCGGCGCGGTTGTAGTCGTCGTGCTGTTCCTCCCACAGGCGCAGCGATCTCTCGTAGCCGGCGACGGCGGCGTCGAGGTCTCCCAGGCCCTGCTGGGCGTAGCCGATGGCGTCCCAGGCGCCGGCCTCGAACTTGAGGTCGCCCACCGCCCGCAGCAGGGGCAGCGCCTCCTCGCAGGTGGCGATGGCCTCCTCGTAGGCGCCGGTGTGGGCGAGGACCCAGCCGATGTTGCTGAGGGTGGACGCCACCCCTTCGCGGTTGCGCGCCACGCGGTACAGCTCCAGGGCCCGGCGCGGATGCTCCAGCGCCTCGGCGAAGCGGCCCTGGCGGATGCGGAAGAAGCCGATCTCGCACACGATGCGGGCGCGCAGCTCCAGCGGCACCCGGGGCAGCTCCCCGAGGAGCACCTCGATCTGCTCGTCGACCTCGTCGGTGTGCCCGGTCTCCAGGAGCGCGCGGGTCAGGTTGGAGCGGCTGCGCACGGTGGCGACCGGGTCGCCGAGCGCGAGTCCGGCCTCCAGGCCGATCCGCGCGGCGGGCATCTCCTCGGCCCAGCGGCCCACGATCACGTTGTAGGCGATCCACTCGCGCGCGCAGGCGCCGCGCAGGCGCAGCAGCCGCGGGTCCTCCAGGGACTGGAGGGCGGGCCCCACGGCCGGCTCCTCCTGGCGGTACCAGTCCAGTGCCTCGTCGCGGCTGTCGATCGCGACGTGGACGATGCCCTCCAGAGGTTCCTCGGCGGGCTCGGGTTCCAGCCAGGAGGAGTGGCGGTTGGCCAGGTGCGCGTTGTGCCGCAGATAGTCCAGCAGGCGTGCCTGCGCGCCGACGCGGTCGTCCTGCTCCTCGGCCGCGAGTTCGCCGCCGTAGTCCCGTACGAGGTCGTGCAGGACGTAGCGGCCGTCGGCGTCGCGGGCGAGCAGGCTCGCCGAGGTCAGCTCCCGCAGGCAGCGGCGGGCCGCCGGCATCTCGACGCCCGCGAGCGAGGCGGCGGCCTCGGCGGTGGCGCTGGGGCCGGGGTGCAGGCACAGGCGGCGGAAGAAGCGGGCCGCGTCATCGGTGAGCGCCCGGTAGGACCAGGAGAAGACCGCGCGGACGTCGGCGCGCTGGTCGTCGGCGGCGAAGGCGTCCAGCCGGGGCCTGGACTCCATCAGCTCGCGTGCCGCCAGTCTGAGCCGCATCCGGGGCGCGGCGCTGAGCTGGGCGCCGACCACGGCGACCGCGAGCGGGAGGAACCCGCACAGCTCGACCAGCTCGGCCGCCGCGGCGGGTTCCGCCCGGCAGCGCTCCTCGCCGATCCGGGCCGCGAGCGCCTCCAGCGCCTCCTGCGGCGTCCAGACGTCGAGGCTGATGACGAAGGCGCCCTCGGCGGCGGCCAGGCCGGCCAGCCGGTTGCGCGAGGTCACGATGGTCAGGCAGCCCGCGGAGGCGGGCAGCAGCGGCCTGACCTGCTCGGCGTCGGCCGCGTTGTCCAGGACGGCGATCAGTTGCCGGGAGGCGGTCTTCTCCCTGAACAGGGCGCTGCGCCGCTCGGTGCTGGCGGGGATGTCGCCGCTGGGCACGCCGAGGGCGCGCAGGAATCCGCCGAGGGCCTCGCCGGGGTCGAGGGGGCGTTCGGAGGCCTCGAAGCCGCGCAGGTTCACGTACAGCTGGCCGTCGGGGAAGCGGTCGGCGACCTGGTGCGCCCAGTGCACCGCGAGGGCCGTCTTGCCGACGCCGGCCATGCCGCCGATGGCGGAGACGACGAGATGCCTGCCGTGGGGTGCCACGTCGCCGGTGATGCCCCGGGCGGCCGCGACGGCGGTCTCGCGGCTGCGGAACACCGCGAGGTCGGGCGGCAGTTGCCGGGGCACCGTGGCGTGGGCGGCGGGGCGGGTGACGGACTGGAGCAGCCGGCGCCGCTCGTCCTCGTCCAGTTCGAGCGCGTCCATCAGCTCGGTCAGCGTCGACTGGCGGGGCAGGCTGTGGCCGCGTTCGATGTCGCTGATGGCCCGCACGCTCACGCCGGACACCTCGGCGAGGCCCTCCAACGTCAGCAGGGAACGCTGCCGCGCCTCGCGCAGCAGCCCGCCGAACGCCTTCTTGTCCATCCTCACCCCACCGGATCCCGCACCGGCGGACCGGCCGGGGCCGTGCCGGGGCTACAGGGAAGAGGAGGAAACTAGCACAGTTGTGGATTGAACGTTCAGGGTGTTCCGGTGGCCAGGACGTGCCCGGCGGTGCGGACGGCGGCCCGCTCGCGGGCGCGGTGCCGGTCCAGTTCGGCGCGGTGGCCGGCGATCACGCGTTCCTGGGCGCGTACGTCCAGGGCGCGCACCGTGCCGAGGTAGCCGGTGCGCTGTTTGCAGCGGGCGTCGGCGACGGCCGTGCGCTTCTCGGTCTCGGTGGGCAGGTCCGCCTCGCCGCGCCCGCCGGAGAGCCGGAGCCGCAGTTCTTCCTCGCGGCGGTCGTCGCCGCGCTGGGCGTCGGCGGGGGTGGCGTAGTGATAGCCGGCGCCGCGCATGCAGGCCGACCAGGTCCGGTCGGCCCGCCGCCAGGCCGGGTCCCGCTCGGCGCTGCGGCGGCTCTCGCCCCGCAGGACCGACACCGGGTCGGGTTCGGTGCGGGGGCCGGTGCCGCGGATCCGCCGCTCGGCCTGGCCCAGGCAGCCCCCGTCGGGGACCGGCCTCTCGTGCGCGCGGGCGGGCCCGCCGTCCGCCGAACTGCCGGTGAGGGCCACGTACTCGGGCATCGTCCAGGTCTTCGCGCGGGCGTGGGCGCGGTACGCGGCGAGGGCGCCGCGGTAGCCGTGGGCGGCGGCGTCCTCGGGGTCCTGGACCCCGTAGCGGTGGGCGTCGTCGCTGACGGCCACCAGGGTGAGGACCGTCCCGGAGGCGTCGGCGGGGCGCTGCGGCCAGCCCGGCGGGTGGTACGGGTCCACGTCGGCGAGGCTGTCGAAGCCGAGGCGGCGCATGCACTGCGCGGCGAGCGTCCAGCGGGCGGCGGTGACCGTGTCCTGCTCGGCGTCTGTCAGCTCGAAGGCGTCCAGCGGCTGGGCGTCCCGGCCGCCCGCCGTGGAGCCGCCCGGGGGCCAGGTCCCGGGCCGGTCGCCGCACAGGGTGAGGCCGAGGCCCGCGGCGAGGAGCAGGACGAGAGGGAGGGCTCTGCGCATCCGCTCAGCCGATCAGGGCGGCACGGCAGGGGGCTGTGACGGAAGCCATAGTTCCGGGTCACAGGGGTATCACAGCGGGCGGGAACACCGGGGCCGTGCCGGGCGTTGGTCCCTGCGGCAGCAAGGGAGGCCCGGGAAGTGCACGGTGAGTACAAGGTGCCCGGCGGCAAGCTCGTCGTCGTGGACGTGGAGTCCGAGGACGGCGTGCTGCGGCGGGTGCGCGTGGCGGGAGATTTCTTCCTGGAGCCGGACGAGGCGCTCGACGCGGTGAACGGCGCGCTGGAGGGCGCACCGGCGGACACCGACGCGGCGGGCCTGGCCGCCCGGATCGACGCCGCGCTGCCCGCGGGCACGGTCATGTACGGGCTGACCTCGGAGGGCGTCGGCATCGCGGTGCGCCGGGCGCTGGCCCACGCCACCGACTGGACCGACTACGACTGGCAGCTGATCCACGAGGGCCCGCAGGCACCCGCGCTGCACATGGCGCTGGACGAGGTGCTGACCGCCGAGGTCGCGGCCGGGCGGCGGCCCCCGACACTGCGGGTGTGGGAGTGGGGCGCCCCCGCGGTGATCATCGGCAGCTTCCAGTCGCTGCGCAACGAGGTGGACGCCGAGGGCGCCGCGCGGCACGGCATCGAGGTGGTGCGGCGGATCTCCGGCGGCGGCGCGATGTTCGTCGAGCCCGGCAACACCATCACCTACTCCCTCTCGGTGCCCGAGGCGCTGGTGCAGGGGCTCTCCTTCCAGGACAGCTACGCCTACCTCGACGACTGGGTGCTCGGCGCCCTGGGCGACATGGGCATCCGCGCCTGGTACCAGCCGCTGAACGACATCGCCACCGACCAGGGCAAGATCGCGGGCGCCGCGCAGAAGCGGATCGTCGGGCCGGGCGGCGGGCCCGGTGCGGTGCTGCACCACGTGACCATGTCGTACGACATCGACGCCGACAAGATGCTCGACGTGCTGCGGATCGGGCGGGAGAAGCTGTCCGACAAGGGCACGCGGAGCGCGAAGAAGCGGGTGGATCCGCTGCGGCGGCAGACCGGTCTGGCGCGCGAGGCCGTCATCGAGCGGATGATCGAGTCCTTCGACGGGCGGTACGGCCTGACGGCGGGCAAGGTCACCGACGAGGAGCTGGCCCGCGCCCAGGAGCTGGCACGCACGAAGTTCGGCGGGCCCGAGTGGACGGCGCGTGTGCCGTGACACGCACGGCGCGCGTGCCGTGACGCGCTGACCGGACGGCCTGTCCCGGTTGCCCTCCGGGAGGCCGCCGGTGCCGGACTCAGTGATCGGGCGGGCACGGAGCGAGTTGGCACTTCCGCCGCACAGGCGGGCGTGTGACACTGTCGTCCCGTCCACCATCCGGACGGCCCCCGCATCGTCCGTCCCCCCACACGAGAAGTGTGCCGTGCGTGAACTCCCCCTGCCGCTCGCGCTGTCCGCGCGACTGGCCCCGGTCGTCGTCCTCGCCTGTGCCGGCTGGGCGCTGACGTCCGGCCCGCTGGCTTCCCCGTCCGACGGCGGGCCCGAGGCGGGCGGAGCGGGGGCCGGCACCGCCGGCACCCGGTCGGCCTCCTCGTCCGGTGCGCCCGGACCCTCCTCCGCGCCGTCCTCGTCCGCCGGTGCCGCCGTCTACACGACGGCTCCCGCGCCGTGCACCGCGGTCTCGGCGAAGACCGTCGGGGCCCTGGTGCCGGGGGCGAAGACGGCGGGCAAGGAGATCGCCTCGACGGACAGGAACGTCCGCCGCACCTGCTCCTGGAACGCGCTCAAGGGCTACGACTACCGCTGGCTGGACGTGTCCTTCGAGGTGATGCGGTCCCAGGAGGCGGCGACCACCGCCTATCAGCAGCGGACCGGTGAGAAGAGCGGCGGCGGCGCGGTGCCCGGCCTCGGCGACGCCGCGTACTCCGTCGTGAACCTCACCACCGAGGACAAGCAGCAGACCCGGGAGGGCGTGGTCCTGGTGCGGGCCGCCAACGCGCTGGTGGTCGTGACGTACAACGGCAGCGACTTCGAGTCGAAGAAGGCCCCCGACACCGATGTGATCAACAAGGGCGCCATCAAGGCGGCCAAGGAGGCGGTGGCCGCGCTGCTGGGCAGCCGGTCCCAGGGGGCTGAGGACTGACCGCCCGGCCGTGCGCCGTCTCTCACGGGGCCTCCCGTGCCTCCCGCGCCTTCCGCACCTCCTGTCCGGCGGTCCGGCCGGGCAGTCCGGGCAGGGTCAGCAGCAGGTAGAGCGCGGCCGAGGTGCCGAGGCCCACCGCCCAGCCGTAGTTGGCCAGCGGCCGCAGCGCCGGGACGGGCCGGCCGTCGACGAGCGGATGGAAGTCGGCGCCGCCGACGGCCAGCACGCCGCCCACCGCGAAGGCGGTGACCGCCCGCCAGTTCCAGCCGCCCGCGTACCAGTAGCGTCCGCCCGCGCGGTACAGGTCGGCCAGCGCCAGGCGGCAGCGGCGCACCACCCAGTAGTCGGCGACGAGGATGCCCGCCACCGTGCCGAGCAGCCCGCCGACCAGGCCCAGCCAGGTGAAGATGTAGCCCTGCGGGTCGGCGTACAGCTTCCACGGGCAGATCGCCACCGCGAGCACGGCCGTGATCAGGGCGCCGGTGCGGAAACTCACCTTGCGCGGCGCCACGTTGGAGAAGTCGAACGCCGGGGAGACCAGGTTGGCGGCGATGTTCACCGAGAGCGTCGCCACCAGCACGGTCACCAGCGCGTACAGCAGTCCGGCCACGTTGTCCGTCTTCGCCGCCAACTGCACCGGGTCCCAGACCGGTTCGCCGTACACCGCCTGGGAACCGGAGGTGACCAGCACCGACAGGAACGCGAACAGCGTCATGGTGGTGGGCAGTCCGAGGGCCTGTCCCCAGGTCTGCGCCCGCTGGCTCCTGCCGTAGCGGGTGAAGTCCGGGATGTTCAGGGACAGCGTCGACCAGAAGCCGATCATGCCCATCAGGGAGGGGGCGAACAGCTTCCAGAAGTCCGCTCCCCAGCCCAGCTTCGAGGGCTGGTCGAAGAGCGGGCCGAAGCCGCCGGCCTCGACGCTCATCCACCACAGCATCACGAACGCGCCGACCAGGACGAACGGCGCCGCCCAGTTCTCGAACCGGCGGATGGTGTCCATGCCCCGGTGGATGATCGCCACCTGGATCGCCCAGAACACCGCGAACGACAGCCACATCGTCCAGGCGTACCCGCCCACCCGGGAGGCGTCCGTCCAGCCGTCGCCGATCAGCTTCCCGGCCAGCAGGTAGATCGCCTCGCCGCCGATCCAGGTCTGGATGCCGAACCAGCCGCAGGCCACCAACGCCCGTACCACGGCGGGCAGGTTGGCGCCGCGCACGCCGAAGGAGGCACGTGCGAACACCGGGAACGGGATGCCGTAGCGCGGTCCGGCATGGCCGGTGAGCAGCATCGGCACCAGCACGATCAGATTGGCCGCGGCGATGGTGAACACCGCCTGCTTCCAGTCCATGCCGACGGCGATCAGCCCGGAGGCGAGGGTCCAGGAGGCCGTGTTGTGGGCCATGCCGACCCACAGGGCGGAGAAGTTGTAGGTGGTCCAGGTGCGTCCCGCCACCGGGACCGGGAGCAGGTCGGCGTTGGCGTAGGGGCCGGTGGGCGGTGCGGTGCCGGGGGCGAGTTCCACCCGCCCGTCGGGCAGGGTGACCTGGGTGGACGGCGGTATGCCCGGGGACGCGGTGTCGGTCATGGGGTGCTCCCGGTCGGCAGGAGTGCGGGCTATCTGGGGTCGACGGCGGGGATGACCTCGCGGCCGTACGCGTCGATCACGGCTTCGCGCGCGTCGTGCATGGCGTACAGGGCGAACTGGTCGACGCCCAGGTCGCGCAGCGCGTTCAGCTTCTCGATGTGCCGTTCGGCCGGTCCGACGACGCAGAACCGGTCGACGATCTCGTCGGGCACGAACTCGGTGTCCGGGTTGCCGCTGCGCCCGTGGTGGGCGTAGTCGTAGCCCTGGCGGGCCTTGATGTAGTCGGTGAGGGCCTCGGGCACGGCGGCGGAGTGCTCGCCGTAGCGGGCGACCAGGTCGGCGACGTGGTTGCCGACCATCCCGCCGAACCACCGGCACTGGTCGCGGGCGTGGGCGAGCGCGGCGGGCGAGTCGTCGTCGGTGACGTAGGCGGGGGCGGCCACGCAGATCCGCACCTCGGCCGGATCGCGTCCGGCGGCGGCCGCGGCGTCCTTGACCGCCTTGACCATGTACTCGGTGAGATAGAGGTCGGAGAGCTGGAGGATGAAGCCGTCGGCCTCCTCGCCGGTCATCTTCAGCGCCTTGGGCCCGTACGCGGCCATCCAGACGGGCACCTCGGCGCCCGGACGGATCCAGGGGAACCGGACGACCGTGCCGCTGAGGTCGGCCTCCTCTCCCCTGCCGAGTGCCCGGATGACCTTCATGGCCTCGCTGATCCGGGCCAGGGTGTTGGGCTTGCGGCCGGCCACGCGCATCGCGGAGTCGCCGCGTCCGATGCCGCAGACCGTGCGGTTGCCGAACATGTCGTTGAGGGTGGCGAAGGTGGAGGCGGTCACCTCCCAGGTGCGGGTGGACGGGTTGGTGACCATCGGTCCGACGGTCAGGTGCCGGGTCCGCGCCAGGATCTGGCTGTAGATGACGAACGGTTCCTGCCAGAGCACGGCGGAGTCGAAGGTCCAGCCGTAGCGGAAGCCGTTCTCCTCGGCGCGCCGCATCAGGTCGATGACACGGGAGGCCGGCGGGTCGGTCTGGAGGACGAGTCCGAAGTCCATGGGCACCGCTCCTAGTCGAGGTACTGGCAGGTGGAGCGCGGGGTGTAGACGCCGTGGCCGGCGTGTCCGGTGTACGCGCGCTCGGTGATGACGGGCTCGCCGCGCGACAGGACGGTCTCCACCCGGCCGGTGACGCGCCGGCCCTCGTACGCCGAGTAGTCGACGTTCATGTGGTGGGTGCGCGCGGAGACGACCTGTTCGGCGTGCGGGTCGTAGATGACGACGTCGGCGTCGGCGCCGGGCGCGAGGGTGCCCTTCTTCGGGTACAGGCCGAACATCCGGGCCGGGGCGGCGCAGGCGATGTCGATCCAGCGGCGGCGCGTGAGACGGCCGTCGACGACGGCCTGGTGGAGCAGGTCCATGCGGTTCTCCACGCCCGGCAGTCCGTTGGGGATCCGGGAGAAGTCGCCGCGGCCCAGCTCCTTCTGGCCGCTGAAGCAGAACGGGCAGTGGTCGGTGGAGACCACCTGGAGGTCGTCGGAGCGCAGCCCGCGCCACAGGGCGGCCTGGTGGTCCCGGGGCCGCAGCGGGGTGCTGCACACGTACTTGGCACCCTCGAAGTCCGGCTCGGCGAGGTTGTCGGTGGACAGGAACAGGTACTGCGGGCAGGTCTCGCCGAAGACGGGCAGCCCCTCGTCGCGGGCCCGGGTCAGCTCGGCGACCGCCTCGCGCGCCGAGACGTGCACGACGTACAGCGGCGCGCCCGCCACCTGGGCCAGCCGGATCGCGCGGTGGGTGGCCTCGGCCTCCAGCAGCGCCTTGCGGACCTCGCCGTGGAAGCGCGGGTCGCTCTCGCCGCGGGCGAGGGCCTGTTCGGCCAGGACGTCGATGGCGATGCCGTTCTCGGCGTGCATCATGATCAGCCCGCCGTTGTCCGCGGCCCGCTGCATGGCGCGCAGGATCTGCCCGTCGTCGCTGTAGAAGACGCCGGGGTAGGCCATGAACTGCTTGAAGGAGGTCACCCCCTCCTCCACCAGCAGGTCCATCTCCTTGAGCGTCTCCTCGCGCACATCGGAGACGATCATGTGGAAGCCGTAGTCGATGGCGCAGTTGCCCTCGGCCTTGGCGTGCCAGGCGTCCAGTCCCTCGCGCAGGGTGCCGCCCTTGGTCTGGATCGCGAAGTCCACGACGGTGGTGGTGCCGCCCCAGGCGGCGGCCCGGGTACCGGTCTCGAAGGTGTCGGAGGCGTAGGTGCCGCCGAAGGGCATCTCCATGTGGGTGTGGGCGTCGACGCCGCCCGGGATGACGTACTTGCCGGTGGCGTCGAGGGTCCGTTCGGCGGTGAACGCCTCGGCGGCCGGGGTGCCGGTGGCGGCGAGCGCGGCGATGCGGCCGTCCTCGATCAGGACGTCGGCGTGGATCTCGTCGGCGGCGGTGACGACGAGGCCGCCGCGGATGACGGTACGGCTCATGCTCCCTCTCCTTCCGGTCGTGCGGGCACGGCGGGTCCGGGGTGCCGGTCAGGGGGCGGTCAGCGGCGTGTACGCGCCCGGCGCCCGGTCGCGGTAGAACTGCCAGCGGTCGCGGACCTCGCGCAGCTTGGCCAGGTCCAGGTCGCGCACGACGAGTTCGGACTCCTTGTCGCTCGCCACCTCGCCGACGAACTGGGCCTCGGGGTCGACGAAGTAGGAGGTGCCGTAGAAGTCGTCGTCGCCCAGTTCCTCGATGCCGACGCGGTTGATCGCGCCGACGAAGTACTCGTTGGCGACGGCGGCGGCGGGCTGCTCCAGCTGCCACAGGTAGCCGGACAGGCCGCGCGAGGTGGCCGAGGGGTTGAAGACGATCTCGGCGCCGGACAGGCCCAGCGCCCGCCAGCCCTCGGGGAAGTGCCGGTCGTAGCAGATGTAGACGCCGACCTTGCCGACGGCGGTGTCGAAGACGGGCCAGCCGCTGTTGCCGGGGCGGAAGTAGAACTTCTCCCAGAAGCCGTGCACCTGCGGGATGTGGGTCTTGCGGTACTTGCCGAGGTAGCTGCCGTCGGCGTCGAGCACGGCCGCGGTGTTGTAGAGGACGCCGGGCTGCTCCTCCTCGTACATCGGCAGGACGAGGACCAGGTTCAGTTCGCGGGCGAGTTCCTGGAAGCGCCGGACGGTGGGGCCGTCGGGGATCCGCTCGGCGTACTCGTAGAACGCGGGGTCCTGCACCTGGCAGAAGTACGGGCCGTAGAACAGCTCCTGGAAGCACAGGATCTGGGCGCCCTGGGCGGCCGCGTCGCGGGCCGCCTGTTCGTGCGCCCTGATCATGGACTCCTTGTCGCCGGTCCAGGCGGCCTGGAAGAGGGCGGCACGGATCACTCGGCTCATCGGGACCTCCGCTGCTCGGTCGGTGTGGGGTGAGCGTAGGGAGGCGGCGGGCCCGGTTTTGAGGTGCACGGTGTCACGTCCGCGCGGGCGGGGCGTGCCACCGTGTCACCCTGGCGCCGTCCCATGTCCCACCGCCGTTTCCCCTGGTCGTCGCGGGATGCGCTGCCGTTCAGCGCTGCTGCGCATCATGCGCGAGGAGCGCGATGTGCACGGACGCGGCCTGCTCGAAGTCGTCGAGGTCCACCCCGAGGCGGCCCTGTATGGCTTCCAGACGGCGGTACAGGGCGGGCCGCGAGACATGGTGCAGCCGGGCGGTGCGGGACTTGTTGCGGCCGGTGGCGAGGTAGGTGCGCAGGACGTCCAGCAGGTCGTGGGCGGTGCCCGTGGCGGTGGCCTCGCACAGGAGTCCGTCCAGTTCCCGTTCGGCGAAGGACTGGACCCGCGGGTCGTCGCGCAGCAGCCGCATCAGGCCGCGCAGATGGACGTCGCCGAGCCGGACGACGGCCGGCAGGTCACGCGCCGTGGCGGAGTCCGCCACCGCGTCCGCCACATGCCGGGCCTCGCGCAGTCCGGCGGGCACCTCGTCCCAGTCGGTCCGGGCGGCCGCCGCTGCGACCACGGCCCGCACCCGGCCGGACGTCCCGCCCGCCCGCGCCCGCGCCGCGCCGGGGTCCGGCCCGTGGCCCGGCGGGGGCGGTGCGCCGGTGCCGGTGTCCGGTCCGGCCACCGGTCCCGGCCTGGCCGCCTCCCGGTGCAGACGGGCCGCGAAGTGGGCGGTGAGGGCGTCGGCGTCCTGGTCGCGGGGCAGGCTGAGGAGGATCGCGGTGAGGCCGTCGGACAGCTCGGCGACGAGTCCGGGCAGGCCCAGCAGGCGCAGCAGCCGGTCGAGGCCGGCCGGTTCGGCGCCGCGCGCCACCAGGGGCACGAAGGTGCGCCGGTTGACGGGCAGTCCGGCCGCCCGCGCCCGGGGCAGCAGCTGCCGTGCCGGTACGGCCTCGCCGACCAGGTCGGTCAGCAGGCTCTGCGCGGACTGCTCCTCCCAGGTGCCGCCGCCGTGGCCGCCGAGCATGCGGTGCAGGACCAGGGCCTCGGCGGCACGGTCGGCCAGCAGCCGCCCGGTGGCGGCGTCGCCGCGGTGGCCGCAGAGCACCAGCCGGCCCCAGATCTCCCCGCGCCCGCCGAGCCCGGCGCGGATCCAGCCGTCGCCCTCGCTGCCGCCTGCCTGCCGGGCGATCCGCTCCCAGTCGCGCAGCACGTCGTCGACCGCGGAGCGCTCCCCGGCCGTGGCGAGCACCCGGTGGGCGAGGTTGGTGACGACGACGGGGCAGGCGCTGTGCCGGGCGATCTCGTCGAGCAGCGCCTGGAGCGGGGCGCCCGCGGTGATCAGCGCGGTGAGCGCGGTGCGCACCGCCTCCGAGAGGCTGACCGAGGCGAACTTCTGCCGCACCAGCCGGGACTGCACCTCCTCGGTCAGCTCGGCGAACGGGAAGGGCCGGTGCAGGACCACCAGCGGCAGCCCGCACCGCTCGGCGGCGCGGCGCATCACGTCGGGCGGCGCGGGGAAGGCCCGGCCGAGGCCGAGGACCACGGCGGCGGCGTCCGCCCGGTGCAGCGAGCGGATGTACTCGGCCTGCTTCTCCTCGTCCCCGGCGAGCAGCACCCCGGTGGTGAGGACCATCTCGCCGCCGCTGAGCATCACGCCGACGTCCGCCGCCTCGGCGACGTGCACCCAGCGCACCGGCCGGTCGAGCCGGTCCGCGCCCGCCACCACCTCCGGCTCCCCGGCGAGGACCCGTTCCAGGGTGAGGACCTGGCGCACGGACAGGGCGGTCTCCGGCGCCGTCCGGGGGACCGGTCCCGGGCGGTCGCGGGCGGTCAGGGATCCGGCGTGGGCTGCCGGGGATCCGGCGTGGGCCGCCGGGAGACCGTCGTGGGCGGTCAGGGGTCCGGCGTGAGCTGCCGGGGGACCGTCGTGGGCTGCCGGGGGACCGCCGTGAGCTGCCGGGGGCCCGCCGTGGGCGGTCAGGGGTCCGTCGGGGGCGGCGGTCATGGGCGACACTCCCCTCTTTCTCGTCCTTCTCGCGGCGCTCCTCCCCCGGCCGGGTCCCGCCCGGGGGCCGCGTGTGCGTTCAGTACGCCGCGCGCAGCGCGTCCTCCAGCAGGGCGGCGCCCTCCTCGGCCTCCGCGACGGTCAGCGACAGCGGCGGGGCGATGCGCAGGGCGCTGGTGGCGTGGCCGCCGCCCTTGCCGATGAGCAGGCCGCGCTCGCGGGCCGCCTCCAGCACGGCGGCGGCCGCCCGCGGGTCGGCCTCGTCGGTGCCGGGCCTGACCAGTTCGACGCCGATCATGAGTCCGCGGCCGCGCACCTCGCGTACGCCGGGCAGCCGGGCGGCGACGGCCCGCAGCCGCTCGATGAGCAGGCCGCCGACCCGGCGCGCGTTGCCCTGGAGGTCGTGTTCGACCAGGTGGTTGAGGTTGGCGAGGCCCGCGGCCATGGTGATCTGGGTGCCGCCGAAGGTGGAGATGCTGTTGGCGTCCAGGCAGTTCATGATCTCGGCTCGGGCGACGACCCCGCCGATGGACATGCCGTTGCCGATGCCCTTGGCGAAGGTGACGATGTCCGGCGGTCCGCTGCGGCCGTGCGCCTGCCAGCCCCAGAAGTGGTCGCCGGTGCGGCCCCAGCCGGTCTGCACCTCGTCGGCGATCCACAGGACGCCGTGCTCCGCGAGGACCTCGCGGAAGGCCGCGTACAGGCCGTCGGGCGGGGAGGTGAAGCCGCCGACGCCCTGGATCGGTTCGGCGATGAGCGCGGCGGGCGGCCGGGTGTGGCCGAGGAGGTCCCTGAGGTCCTCGACGCAGGCCGCGACGAAGCCGGCGTCGTCCAGGTGGGCGAAGGGTCCGCGGGTGCGGACGCCGCCGTGGACGTAGAGCGTCTGGAGCGGGGAGAGGGAGCTGGGCGACCAGGAGCGGTTGCCGGTGACGCCGATCGCGCTGAAGGAGCGGCCGTGGTAGCTGTTGCGCATGGCCAGGACCGTGTTGCTGCGCCGGAGGGCGGTGGCCAGCAGCAGCGCGGTGTCGTTGGCCTCGGTGCCCGAGGTGGTGAAGAACACCCGGGCGTCCGGGATGCCGCTCAACTGGGCGATGCGTTCGGCCAGTTCGACCATCGGCCGGTTGAGGTAGAGGGTCGAGGAGTGCACGATCCTGGCGGCCTGCTCGCTCACCGCCTTGGTGACCTCGGGCAGCGCGTGGGCGGTCATGGTGGTCAGGATCCCGCCGAAGAAGTCCAGGTAGCGGCGGCCCGCCGCGTCCCAGACGTACCGGCCCTCGCCGTGGGTGATCTCCAGCGGGTCCTCGTAGTAGAGGGAGAGCCAGTCGGGCAGGACGGCCCGGTGACGGTCGTAGAGGTCGTTCACGGCGTCCCTCCTCGTACGCCCGGCCCGCGCGGGCCGGGGAGGCGATCGGGTCACTGCGCGGCGGACATGGCGCGGGAGAGTCCTCTACGCCCGTAGAACAGGCCCGGGGGCACGAACGTAAGCCTCCTGGCGCCCCTTGCCAAGACCATCGTCGTGAACCCGCGGAGTCGATCGTGTTTCACACTCCGCCGGGTGAGTCCGCGGCCTCTGCCGGGCCCGGCAGGGCGTGCTCACACCTGGACGGGCACGCACCGGCCCACCAGTTCGTCCATGGACAGGCCCAGGGCGTGCGCCAGGGCGGCGACCGTGAAGAATGCCGGGGTCGGCGCCCGGCCGGTCTCGATCTTGCGCAGGGTCTCCGCCGAGATGCCCGCGCTCGCCGCGACCTCGGCCATGCTGCGGCTCCCGCGCGCCTCGCGCAGCAACCGCCCGAGACGCTCGCCGCGCTCGTGCTCTTCCGGAGTGAGAGGGGTGCGCACCATGACGCCATCCTAGCGCGTCGACCGGTATTGAAATACCGGTATAGTAATTGGCATGGTGGAACTGAAGACAGACACATCGATCGACGCCATGCACGAGACCGGCCAGGTCGTCGCGCGCGGACTCACCGCCGCCCGCGAGGCCGCCGCGGTGGGGGTCTCCCTGCTGGAGCTGAACGAGGTCGCGCACGACGTGCTGCGCGAGGCCGGGGCGACCTCGCCCTTCCTCGGCTACCGGCCCTCCTTCGCCCCGACCCCCTTCCCGGCGGTGCTCTGCGTCTCGGTGAACGACGCGATCGTGCACGGCGTCCCGACCCGCTACCGGCTGCGCGACGGCGACCTGGTCTCCCTGGACTTCGGCGCCCACCTGGGCGGCTGGGCGGGCGACTCCGCGCTCAGCTTCACCGTCGGCCGGGCGCGTCCCGCCGACGCCCGGCTGATCGAGACCGCCGAGCGGGCCCTGGCAGCCGGCATCGGCGCTGCCGTCGTCGGCAACCGCGTCGGGGACATCGCCCACGCCATCGGAACGGTGTGCCGTACGGCGGGCTACGGCATCCCGCAGGACTTCGGCGGCCACGGCGTGGGCCGCCACATGCACGAGGACCCCGGCGTCCCCAACGAGGGCCGCCCCGGCCGCGGCATGCCGCTGCGCCACGGCATGGTCCTCGCCATCGAGCCCATGCTGATCGGCGGCGGCACCGACGGGTACCACCCGGCTCCCGACGGCTGGACCCTGTGCACGGACGACGGCTCCCGCGCCGCCCACGTCGAGCACACGGTCGCGATCACCGATGACGGCCCGCGCATCCTCACCCAGCGGTAGCCCGGCACCTCGGCAGCCGCGCCCGCCCCCGCCCCCGCGCTCGACGTGCCCGGACAAATGGGACGTGTCATCGTGGCATGACCGCATCTCATCCGGTTACCCGGCGAAAGCCACCCGTCAGCGAAGGAACGGAAAGCGATGACCAGCGGCTTCGTCGGCCCGGAGGGCGAGGGCGACCCCTTCGGCGAATTCTTCGCCCGGTTCTTCGGCGGCACCCGCCCCGGGCCCCGGCACGTCGACATCGGCAGGCTCCTCAGCCGACCCGCCCGCGAACTCGTCAAGGGCGCGGCCCAGTACGCCGCCGACCACGGCAGCCGGGACCTGGACACCGAGCACCTGCTGCGCGCGGCGCTCGCCACCGAACCCACCCGCTCCCTGCTCAGCAGGTCGGGCGCGGACCCGGACTCGCTCGCCACCCAGATCGACGAGCGGTCCGGGCCCGTGCAGAACCCACCGGGCGACGCCTCCCCGCCCCCCGCGCTGTCCCTCACCCCGGCCGTCAAGCGGGCCCTGCTGGACGCGCACGACATGGCACGGGCCGGCGGCGCCGGCTACATCGGCCCGGAGCACGTGCTCAGCGCGCTGGCCGCCAATCCCGACTCGGCGGCCGGGCACATCCTGAACGCGGCCCGCTTCGCCGCCTCCGGTCTGCCGCCCGAGCAGCCGGACACCGCGGCGGCCCCGGGCGCCGAGCGGCAGCGCCCCACCGGCACGCCCACCCTGGACAAGTACGGGCGCGATCTCACCGAGCTGGCCCGGCAGGGCCGTGTCGACCCGGTGATCGGACGGGACCAGGAGATCGAGCAGACCGTCGAGGTGCTGTCCCGGCGCGGGAAGAACAACCCCGTGCTGATCGGCGACGCGGGCGTCGGCAAGACGGCCATCGTCGAGGGGCTCGCCCAGCGCATCGCCGACGGCGACGTGCCCGACATCCTGCTCGGCCGCCGGGTGGTGGCCCTGGACCTGACGGGCGTGGTCGCCGGCACCCGCTACCGCGGCGACTTCGAGGAGCGCCTGAACACCATCGTCACCGAGATCCGCACCCACTCCGACCAGCTGATCGTCTTCATCGACGAACTGCACACCGTGGTCGGCGCGGGCGGCGGCGGCGAAGGCGGCTCGCTGGACGCGGGCAACATCCTCAAGCCCGCCCTGGCCCGCGGCGAGCTGCACATCGTGGGCGCCACCACCCTGGAGGAGTACCGGCGCATCGAGAAGGACGCGGCGCTGGCCCGCCGCTTCCAGCCCATCCTGGTCCCGGAGCCGACCCCGGCGGACGCCATCGAGATCCTGCGCGGGCTGCGCGACCGCTACGAGGCCCACCACCAGGTCCGCTACACCGACGAGGCCCTGGTGGCGGCCGTGGAGCTGTCCGACCGCTATCTGACCGACCGGCGGCTGCCGGACAAGGCCATCGACCTGATCGACCAGGCGGGCGCGCGGGTACGGCTGCGGGCCCGCACCAAGGGCACGGACGTACGGGCCCTGGAGCGCGAGGCGGAGCAGCTCGCCTGCGACAAGGACCAGGCCGTCGCGGACGAGCAGTACGAGCGGGCCACCGAGCTGCGCGACCGCATCGGGGAGCTGAAGCGGCGCATCGCCGAGGCGGGCGGCGGCGAGGAGGCCGACGAGGGCCAGCACCTGGAGGTGACCGCCGAGGCAGTCGCCGAGGTGGTGTCCCGGCAGACCGGCATCCCGGTCAGCAGCCTCACCCAGGAGGAGAAGGAACGCCTGCTCGGCCTGGAGGAGCATCTGCACCGGCGGGTGGTCGGCCAGGACGAGGCGGTCGCCGTGGTCTCCGAGGCCGTACTGCGCTCCCGTGCCGGGCTCGCCAGCCCCGACCGGCCGATCGGCAGCTTCCTGTTCCTCGGCCCGACCGGCGTCGGCAAGACCGAGCTGGCCCGCGCGCTGGCCGAGGCGCTGTTCGGCAGCGAGGACCGCATGGTCCGCCTCGACATGAGCGAGTACCAGGAACGGCACACCGTCAGCCGCCTGGTGGGCGCCCCGCCCGGCTACGTCGGCCACGAGGAGGCCGGGCAGCTCACCGAGGTGGTGCGCCGTCACCCGTACTCGCTGCTGCTGCTCGACGAGGTGGAGAAGGCGCACCCGGACGTCTTCAACATCCTGCTCCAGGTGCTCGACGACGGGCGGCTGACCGACTCCCAGGGCCGCACGGTGGACTTCACCAACACCGTCATCGTGATGACCAGCAACCTCGGTTCGGAGGCCATCACCCGGCGCGGCGCGGGGATCGGGTTCGGCGCGGGCGGTGCGGAGGCCGACGAGGAGGCGCGGCGCGAGCAGATCCTGCGCCCGCTGCGCGAGCACTTCCGGCCCGAGTTCCTGAACCGCATCGACGAGATCGTCGTCTTCCGGCAGCTCAGCGCCGAGCAGTTGCGGCAGATCACCGATCTGCTGCTGGAGCGCACCCGGCGGCTGCTGCACGCCCAGGGCGTGGCCGTGGAGTTCACCGACGCGGCCGTCGAGTGGCTGGCGCGGCGCGGTTACCAGCCGGAGTACGGGGCGCGGCCGCTGCGCCGCACCATCCAGCGCGAGGTCGACAACCGGCTGTCCCGGCTGCTGCTGGACGGGCGGCTCGGCGAGGGCAGCCGGGTCACGGTGGACGTCGAGGACGACCGCCTCGCCTTCCGCACCGAGGGCCGGGAGGCCGGGGACCGGGAGACGGCCGCCGCTCCGGCCGAGTGACGGTGCCCGGCGCCCGCCGAGCGACGGCGCCCGGCACGCACGCAGGGGCCCCGGACGGTGAACTGCCGTCCGGGGCCCCTGTGTCGGGCTGTTCCGCCGGCCTACCGGTCCGGGTGGACGACCATCGCCGAGCCGCCGCCCCTGCGCACCTTCTCCGCCGCCGCCAGCCACCTGCCGTCCGGCAGGCGCTGCACCCCGGTGGCCGCGCCGATCTCCGGGTTGAGCTTGAAGGAGTGGCCGATCGCCTCCAACTGCTTCCTCGACGGACTGTCGTAGAGGGCGGGTTCGAGTTCGGTCTGCGCCGCGTTGCGCTGGCTGGCGCGGGGCGCGGCGATCGCGTCGACCAGCGGCAGATGCCGGTCGAGGAACCCGGTGAGGGTCTGGAGCACGGTGGTGATGATGGTCGCGCCACCGGGCGAACCCACCGCCGCCACCGGCCGGTTGGCGCCGTCCAGCACGATCGTCGGCGCGATGGAGGAGCGCGGCCGCTTGCCGGGGCCGGGCAGGTTCGGGTCGTGCACGGCCGGGCCGGCAGGTGCGAAGGAGAAGTCGGTCAACTCGTTGTTGAGCAGGAAGCCCCGGCCGGGGACGGTGATGCCGCTGCCGCCGGTCTGCTCGATCGTGAGCGTGTAGGAGACCACGTTGCCCCACCGGTCGGCGGTGGTCAGATGGGTGGTGTTCTCGCCCTCGTAGGTGGTGGGCGCGGCGGTGCCGCCGGTGCCGCAGGCCGCGGGCCGGCCCGGGTCGCCGGGCGCGAGCGGGCTGGTGAGGACGGCGTCGTCCTTGATCAGGCAGGCCCGGGAGTCAGCGAACCGCTGGGAGAGCAGCCCGGCGGTGGGGACCTTCTCGAAGGAGGGGTCGCCGACCCAGCGTCCGCGGTCGGCGAAGGCGATCCGGCTCGCCTCGATGAAGTGGTGCAGGTACTGGACCTCGCTCGCCCTGGACAGCTTCGTGTTCTCCAGGATGTTCAGCGCCTCGCCGACGGTGGTGCCGCCGGAGGAGGAGGGCGCGATGGAGTACACGTTCAGGCCACGGTAGGACGTGCGCGTCGGGGCCTGGAGCTTGGCGCGGTAGACCGCGAGGTCCTTCTCGGTGAGCTTGCCGGGCCGGGCGTTCCAGCCCGAGGCGGGGTCGACGGGCGGGTGCTCGACCGTGTCGACGATCTCGTCGGCGAGGGCGCCGTGGTAGAGCGCGCCGACGCCCTTGCGGGCCAGTTCCGCGTAGGTGCGGGCGAGGTCGGGGTTCTTGAGGACCGAGCCGACGGCGGGGAGCGCGCCGTTCGGCAGGAAGAGCTTCGCGGTGTCCGGGAAGGCCCGGAAGCGGGTCTCGTTGGCGGCCGTCTGCGAGCGGAAGGTGTCGTCGACGGTGAAGCCGTCGCGGGCCAGCCGCTCGGCGGGCCCGAGCACCGTACCGAGCCGCTTGCTGCCCCACTCGTCCAGGGCCTTCTGCCAGGTGGCGGCCGTGCCGGGGGTGCCGACGCTCAGCCCGCTGGTGACGGCGTCGTCGAAGGAGAGCGGCTTGCCGTTCTCCTTGAACAGGTCCTCGTCGGCGCTGAGCGGCGCGGTCTCGCGGCCGTCGATCGTGTGCACCGTGCGGGTCCTGGCGTCGTAGTAGACGAAGTAGCCGCCCCCGCCGATGCCCGACGAGTAGGGCTCGGTGACGCCGAGGGCGGCGGCGGTGGCCACGGCCGCGTCGACCGCGTTGCCGCCCTTCTTCAGCACCTCGATGCCGGCCGCGGTGGCGTCGGCGTCGACGCTGGCCACGGCGCCGCCGCGGCCGACGGCGACGGGCACCTTCTTCCCCGCCGTCCCGGCCGGTGTCCGGCCCGTGTCCGGGTGCGCGGCGGGCGGCGCCGCCGCTCCCACCGACACCACGGCGGCACAGACCGCGAGAACCGTCAGCTTCCGTGTTCCTGGGCGACGCATCCGCACCTCCAGTCAGAGACCGTCCGTGCAGCCTATGGCATTGCCATGATCGCGTCAGGACCGTCTCGAACACAGTACCGTCCGAGCCGCTAGCATGCGCGGCCATGAACGACGACGTGCGCAACATCGTCCTGGGCGTGGTCGCCGCCGGCGTCAGCGCCGCGCTCGGCTGGCTGGCCCGTACGTTCCTGTGGCGGCGCGGGCTCCGCCGCAAGCAGGCGTTCTTCGGGCTGCCCGACAACTCCGAGTCGCTGCTGGTCGTCAACCGCGACCCGGCCGCGAGCGAACCGGCCGTCCACCGATTCGACGTCTTCGCGCTGATCGAACTGTCCGCACTGATCAAAGAGTGCGGTGCGCACCTCCAGGTGGTCACCCAGGACATGGTCCATCAAGGGGTGGGCGAGCGCACGGAGTTCTGCGTGGGCGGGCCCGGTTCCAATCGCCGGATGCTGGCCCACATGGCGGCCATGCTCCCCGGGGTCCGCGTCAACATCGACCCGGAACCGGGCCCGGACCGGGGCGCCTTCCAGATCGGCACCGAGCGCTACCGGATGGACCCGGGCGTCACGGAGCATGTGCTGCTGGCCCGCCTGGTTCCGGGAGAGCGCCGCGAGGCACGGCCCGTGTTCCTCTTCTGCGGCCAGCGCGCCATCGACAACCAGGCCGCGACCCGCTATCTGGCCCGCCACCACGAGCGGCTCGCCCGCAAGTACGGCACGCGCCCCTTCGTGCTGCTGCTGAAGGTGGTCAGCTCCCAGTCCTATGGCCCCGATGTGGTCGAGCTCGTCGCGGATGTGACCCGCGCGGCCCAGGCACCGCTGCCGGCCCCGGCCGATCCCGCCGCGAGCACAACCCGCCCGGCGCGCAGCTGACCTTCTTCTCGCCTGCGGACGGTGCGGAGTGGCTGTCCGTACCGCCGCGCGAGCAGTGATCTCCGGCTGCCGCCGGCCGGGTATGGCTCTGTGGACCGCTGCCCCCTGCGACGGTCGCGAACGCCATATCGTAGTCGAGGTTCGGCGCGATGGGCCCGCCGACGTGGAGGAAGGGCCCCGGGCGGCGACGCCGGGGCGGCCCGGATCCGGCTTTGCGACGGTTGCAGCAACCGCCGTACGGCGCCGGTTCCGGCCGGTCCGCTGCCGTGTCTCAGCCCTCGGCGACCTCCGCGTACAACTGGGACAGTTCCGGTACGCCCTCCTCGGCCCAGGTGTGTCCGGCCTCCACCACGACGATCTCCCGGCCGGAGGCCAGCCGTACGACGGGGTGGCCGCTCGGCCACAACTCCCAGACGGCGCCCGGCACGGTGCGCACGATGACCGTGCCCAGATAGAGCCCGGCGTCGATGCCCAGCCACGACACCGTCTCGGCGTCGTCCCGCCAGCGCGGCAGCAGCTGGTCCAGCGCCTCCAGGGAGGCGGGCGACTCGTCGAGCCGGACCCCGGACGCGGCCACCAGGGCGCGCAACTGTTCGCAGGTGGAAAAGAGAGAGGCGAGATCCTCCGGGGCCGGGGGTCCCTCCCCGGCCGTGACCACCGTGACGCCGACGGCCGGCGCGTGCCGCTTGTTCCAGTTGCCCGTGAAGCGGAGACCCATGCACCCAGCGTGGCACCGCGGCCACCGTCCGCGCCACAGGGCGGCACGGACGGCGCGTCCCGGGTGCCGCCGGTCCGTGGCGGCGCCGGGCCCGCGGCGGTGCCGGGTCCGCGGCGGTGCGCCGGCCCGGGGCGATACCTCGGCCCAGGGCTACACGTCCAGGTCGACCACCACGGGCGCGTGGTCCGAGGCGCCCTTGCCCTTGCGTTCCTCACGGTCGACGTAGGAGTCGGTGACCGCCTTGGCGAAGGGCCCGTTGCCGTAGACCAGGTCGATGCGCATGCCGCGGTTCTTCGGGAAGCAGAGCTGGCGGTAGTCCCAGTATGTGTACGGGTGGTCGTACTTCAGGGGCCGGGGCACCACGTCGGACAGGCCCGCCTCGCGCAGGGAGGCGAGGGCGGCGCGCTCGGCGGGGGTGACATGGGTGGCGCCCTCGAAGGCCGCGCGGTCGTAGACGTCGTCGTCGGTCGGCGCGACGTTGTAGTCGCCGAGGACGGCGAAGGGGCGGCTGCCGGCGGCGTCGCCCGCGACGGCCGCCCGCAGCGCCTCGAACCACTGGAGCTTGTAGGCGTAGTGCGGGTGGTCCACCTCGCGGCCGTTGGGCACATACACCGACCAGACGCGCAGCGGGCCGCAGGTCGCGGAGACGGCGCGGGGCTCCTGGACGCCGTCGTAGCCAGGGTCTCCGGGCAGGCCCTTGACCACGTCGTCGAGACCGACACGGGAGAGCACCGCCACGCCGTTCCACCGGCCGGTGGCGTGGACCGCCGCCTCGTAGCCCAGCTCGCGCAGGGGTTCGAACGGGAACTGGTCCTCGGCGATCTTGGCCTCCTGGAGGCAGAGCACGTCGGTGCCGCTGCTCTCCAGCCAGGCGAGCAGCCTGGGGAGGCGGGCGGTGATCGAGTTCACGTTCCAGGTCGCGATGCGCATGCCTCACAACCTACCCGCCGCCACTGACAAGCCCGCCCGCGTCCGCTCACACGTCGGCGGAGTCCCCCGGCGTCAGCCGCAGGTGCTCGGCGCCGCCCAGGCTGCCGATCTGGTGGTCGTAGATCGGGCGGGCCAGGTCGGTCAGGAGGGCGTCGTGGATGTCGTAGGCCCGGCGCGGCTTGATCTCGCGGACGTAGTCGATCACCTCGGCGATCTTGTTCCAGGGGGCCATCACGGGCAGCATCAGCGTCTCGACCGGCTGGTCGGGCACGGTGAGCGCGTCGCCCGGGTGGAAGACCTTGCCGCCGTCGATCAGATAACCGACGTTGGTGATGCGCGGGATGTCCGGGTGGATCACGGCGTGCAGCTCGCCGTGCACCTGCACGTCGAAACCGGCCGCGGTGAAGGTGTCCCCGTGGCCCACGGTGTGCACCCGGCCCGGGAAGGCCGCCGAGATCTGCTCCGCCACCGACCGCAGCGTCCAGATCCCGGCGCCCGGGTTCGCCTCCAGGCCGGCCCGCAGCCGGTCCTCGGCGAAGTGGTCCAGGTGTTCGTGCGTGACCAGGATCGCGTCGGCGCCGACCGCGGCGTCCTCCTCACTGAAGGTGCCGGGGTCGATGACGAGCGTCCGCCCGTCCTTCTCCAGGCGGACACAGGCGTGCGACTTCTTCGTGAGCTTCATGGCTCCCATCCTGCCGCGCGGGGCGCACGGACGGCGCGGCGGAACTGGTGCTCCTGGCACCCGGCTGGACGATCACCCCGCTCCGTGGGGCCCGGAGTCCCGTAGTCCGGGGCCCGGAATGTTCCTCCGGAGCGCGGGCCCGGGTGTCACTCCGTGGGGGTCGTCTCCTCCTGTATGACCCGCTGGGCCACCCGGAAGGCGCTGCCCGCGGCCGGCATCCCGCAGTAGACCGCCGTCTGGAGCAGCACTTCCTTGATCTCGTCGGGGGTGAGGCCGTTGCGCAGCGCGGCCCGGGTGTGGGCGGCCAGGTCGTCGAGATGGCCGCCGGCGACCAGGGCGGTGAGGGCGACACAGCTGCGGGTGCGCCGGTCGAGCCCCGGGCGGTCCCAGACACCGCCCCAAGTGCTGCGGGTCAGGAACTCCTGGAAGTCCCCGCCGAACTCGTCGGCCTGCGCCAGCTCCCGGTCGACGTGCGCGTCGCCCAGCACCTCGCGCCGGATCCTGAGTCCGGTGTCGTACGCGTCCGGCCCGCCGGCGAGCTGCGGAGGCACCGCCGCCGGGGCGATCTCGGCGATCGGCGCGCTCTGCGGAGCCTGCGCGGGGGCCGCCAGTACGGGCCTCGGCGGGGCCGCGACGATCGCCATCTGGCCGGTGCTCGACTCGAAGGCGGGCTGCCACGCCGTGGAGAAGTGCCGCACCAGCAGGTCGGTCACGGCGGCGGGCTGCTCGACCGGCACCAGGTGGGAGGCGCCCGGCACGACGGCGAGCCGCGCGTCCCTGATCCCGGCGACCAGGGTGCGGGCCTCGGCGGGACCGGTGACCTGGTCCTCGGAGCCGACCAGCACCAGCGTCGGCACGCCCACCCGGCCGAGTTCGGCGCGGACGTCGAAGGAGGCGAGCGCCTCGCAGGCGGCGATGTAGCAGCCGGGGTCGGTGGTGCGCACCATCTGCACGGCCCAGTCGGTGATCGCGGGCTGGGCGGAGGCGAACCCGGTGGTGAACCAGCGGTCCGGGGAGCTGCGGGCGATGGGGTCGAGCCCGTTGGTCCGGACGATCACCCCGCGCTGGCGGAACTCGTCCGCCGTGCCGAACCGGGGCGAGGCCGCGATCAGGGCGAGCGAGGCGAGCCGCTCCGGGTGCCGCAGCGCCAGCTCGACGCCGATCGCGCCGCCGAGGGCGCAGCCGGCGTAGCCGAAGCGCTGCACCCCGAGCCCTTCGAGGGTCGCCAGCAGCCGGTCGGTCAGGTCCCCCACCGACCCGGCCGGATGCGCGGGCGCGCCCCCGTGCCCCGGCAGATCGAACCGGAAGACCCGCCACTGCTGCGTCAGCTCGGGCACCTGCCGGTCCCACATATGCCATGTGGTACCCAGTGAGGGACCGAGGATCAGGACGGGAGCCTCTTCCGGCCCGTCAAAGCGGTATTGCAGGGTGTTCGACGGTGTCTCACTCACGCCGTAGACCCTCTCATGTCTTGCGAGATCTCACTCGGGCGGGGGAAGCCTGTGACCCGACGCGTCGGCGGGCTCGACTCGTCCGGCGCTGCCGGCGCCCTCATGGACCGAGTCCGAGCCTCGGTGTGCACGCGCACCCCCTGACATCGGCCGACGCCGCCGAGAACGCGCAGCGGAGGGCGTGCATCGCACGGCTGTGTATGGCTTGACCGCACACCCGTCCCACCGGCTCAGCGGGCCCTCCGGGCGAGCGAGGAGGGCCCACCGTACGCGCGCTCAGGCACTCTCCTCGGGCATCAGGCCACCCTCCGCCTCCACGAGGTGTCCACCGGCGGTCAACTTGTCGATGTCGGCGGTCAAGGCATCCCGGATATCGGACCCGAGCCGCGCCCACCCGAAGAAGCGGGCGGCTTCGCGCAGCAGATCCTCTGGGTGTACACCCGGACCTTCCGCCACCACGTTCCTCAGCACGAGCTGCCGTTCGACGGCCGGCACCAGGGCCACCTTCCGGTCGCAGCGGGGAATCGGCGTGCGAGCGACCGTCACCTCACGGTCCGGCCGGTCGTAGACCGTGGCGCCGATGCGGACGATCTCGCCCTGCCTGACCAGCTTCCGCAGTGCCCGGCGGATCCGGTCCTTGATGACCGGTCCGGAGCTGGCCTTGTTCCACACCGAGCGGACCCGAGTGAAGATCAGCTCCTCCGCGATCGGGCCTTCTGCGTCGACGACGCGCAGCGCGACATCGGCCACCACGTCGACGGCGTCGGGATCCTGGAGTGCGATGTCGTCGAGCCCGCGGCGGCGGGCGGAGTCGAAGCGGACGCTGACCAGCTCTCTGTGGTCGGCGACTTGGTACGGACGGCTCCACGACGACGGCCCGGTGTCGACGGTCACGAACTCCACTCGCGGTGCCGGGTCATCACCCGCAGTCGCGGCAACGTCAGCGGCGGCCGCCGTACCACCCTCTCCGTCCGTCCCGCCCTCCGCGACGCGCGGAACCCGTACCGCATGAGGATCCGCTTCACACGCCGCCTCCACCGCGGCACGCAGCCGCGCCATCGCGTCCCGCCGGTTGCGGTACCAGTCCGTGCCCCAGATCCGGTGCAGCTTCCAGCCGAGGTCGCGCAGGACCGCCTCCCGCAGCCGGTCACGGTCCCGGGCTGCCCGCGAGGAGTGGTACATGGCACCGTCGCACTCGATGCCCAGCGCGTACCTGCCGGGCGCCGCCGGATGACGTACGGCCATGTCGATACGGAAACCGGCGACGCCCACTTGCGGCTGCATCGAGTAGCCCCAGCCGCGGAGCAGGTCGATGACCTCCTCCTCGAAGGGGCTTTCCGGCGCCGCGTCCGGATCGGCCGCGTCGGTCTCGAGAATGCGCGGGCCGTGCTGGGCGTACTCGAGGTACCGCTTGAGGGCCTGCACGCTTTTGTTGCCGCTGTCGCGCAGCTCGCCGCCGTAGAAGGAGGCGACGACCTCCATACGCCGCCGGGCACGAGTCACCGCCACATTGAGGCGCCGCCAGCCGACGTCCTTGTTGTTCATGGGGCCGAAGGACGAGTGCAGCTTGCCCTGCTGATCGCGGCCGTAGCCGATGGACAGGATGATCACGTCACGCTCATCGCCCTGGACGGTCTCCAGGTTCTTGACGAAGAAGCCGTCGAGCCGGTCCTCCGTGAAGAAGCGGTCGAGGTCCGGACGGGCCTCGCGCGCCTTCTGCACCGCCTCCTCGATGGCCTCGGCCTGCGCCTTCGAGAGGGCTACCACGCCGAGGGTCAGCCCGGGTCGGGTGTCGAAGTGGTGGATGACGCGCTGGGCCACCTTCGCGGCCTCGCCCGGGTTGTTGCTCCGGCCGCCGCGATCGTAGATGCCGTCCGCCTTGATGAACTCCACGCCGATGTCCGGGCTCTGCTCCAGCGCACCCGGGAACGTCGTCATGGAGTCGTCGTAGAACTCGTGGTTACTGAAAGCGATCAGATTCTCGTGCCGGCTGCGGTAGTGCCAGCGCAGCGGCATGCCCCGCAGTACGCCACTGCCCCTGCACATGTCGAGGACGGACTCGTAGCTGTCCACGCCCTCCTCGTCCCACTCGTCGTCATCGTCTCCGTCACCGCCCGCGCTGAAGAACGAGGTCGGCGGCAGCTGCTTCTGGTCGCCCGCCACGATGAGCGCCTTGCCCCTGTAGACGGAGTTCACCGCGTCCTGGGGCAGCACCTGGGACGCCTCGTCGAAGATGACGACATCGAACTCGAAATCAGGTGGCAAGAACTGACTGACCGTCAGTGGACTCATCATGAAGCAGGGCTTGATCAGCCGTACGACCTCGCGGGTCTGCTTCAGCAGGTGTCGTACGGGCATGTGTCGACGCTGCATCTCGGCCTGCCTGCGGATCACAGCGGCCTGCCCGACTGAGGTGCGGCGCGGTCGGCGGGCGTTGCACGCGGCGATCACACCGGCATGGGCCGCCTCCACCAAGGCCCTGTCGGCTGCCTCGAAACGCTCCACCAACTGGTCGCGCTCGACGGCCCGCATCGGCTTCAGCCGGGCGTCGGTGGCGAGCTGGTGTTCGAGCCAGGCGGCGAGCACCGCGCGCTCCATCGCCGCGGGGAAGTCCTCGGCCGAGACGTCACGGCGTGCCATCTGGCCGGGCAGTCCGTCCAGGTGATACCGGCCGAGTACGGTCAGCGCCTCGGCGCAGGCCGTCCAGGCCTCCGGCCCGAAGGAGTCACGGTCCAGACGTGACAGGACGGCTCCGGCGGCGGGCAGCGTCCCGGAGAGTTCACGCCGCAGTTCCTCCGCCCGCTTGGGCTCGAAATACCCGGCCAGCGATTCCCTTTGACGCCGCCAGTCCGCCTCTCGAACCGTCACAGAGGAGTCGGGGGAAGCCGTCAGCATCATCCTTGCCGCCGCCTCGGGGAGGGGTGCGGCGTGGCCGCCGTGTGCCGTGCGGCGGACCTTCTGCGCCCAGTCCAACGCGTCCAGCACTCCGTCGCGGTCGGTGTCGATGCCGCGGTGGAGAGAGCCGAGGAGCCCCCGGTATGCGGCGTCGTTCTCCGCGAAGCGCGACTCGGCAGCGCGTGCGGAGACGACCGCGGCCACCGCTTCACGCGCCCTGGCCAGGGTCAGACAGGTGGGGTCGTCCATGGCGCGGGCGACGGAGTGGATGAGATCGATGGCGTCCTCGAAGGGCTCCACATGCGCTCGCAGCCATGCCGCGGCTTGGTCCAGGGGGCGGTCGGCGAGCACCGGTCCGACCCCGGCGAGGTGCGGCTGGTGGGCGTACTGGTGCCAGTGGTCGAGTTCGCCGCGGATCTGTTCCGTCTGTGCGAGGAGTTCACGCGGCTCAGGTCTGTCGTCGGCCAGTGTGTCCGCGAGGCGGGCTCGACGGGCGTTGTCCGCGAGGTTGTCCGGCGCCAGGCGGGCGACCAGCTGTGCGGCGTGCAGCGCTGCGGACAGTGCCTCGGTGTCGGGGTGTCCATGTGCGCCGTACCTGCCCAGCAGGTCGCGATGGTCCGCCGTGGCGTACGGACCGGGCTGCTGCCGGGTCATGCCGAGCGCACGGCGGAGGAGTTCGCCCATCGGCTCGTAGCCCGTCATGCCGTTCGGCCCGGCCTCACGCAGGCCGCCCGCGTTGGTGTCCAGCCCTCTGTACCAGGGGCCGAGGAGCCTGCGGTCGGTCACCGCGCAGGTGGCGAACGCGGCCGTCCCCCGCTGCGCCGCGCGCGCGACCGCGACCGCGGCCCGTGCGGACGCCAGCGTGCTGTGCTCGGCGCCGGGACTCTCCTCTCGACGCCCCACCGAGATCACGGTGTCCAGCAGGGCGAGGCCCTGGCGCAGCGGGGCGAGATGGGCGCGCAGCCAGCGTGCGACGTCCCCGAGCGGCTGCTTCGCCAAGTCTTCCGCGTACGGCAGGAGCACCGGGCGAGCCAGGGCCCGCCGCCATACCGAGAGTTCGCCGCGCAGGGCCGTACCCGCCGTGAGGATGTCTCGCCGAGGCACTCGGCCGTCGGCCAGGTGGGTGGCGAGGAGACCCCTGCGGTGCGGGTTCGCGACTGTCTCCGGTGCCAGCCCGTGGACTGCTTCCGCGTGCGCGAGCGCCTTCCGCAGGGCCGGAACGTCGGGCAGTTCCGTCCCCTGTAGCGGCCGGTCAGTTCGGCGTGCTCCGTGGCCAGCGACCGCAGGTTCCGGTGCGCCGTGTACCAGGCGTCGGCCAGGTGCAGCTTGTCGTACAACTCGCTTCGCCATGAGCCGGCGTGCGTGAGCGCAGCGACGAGCTTACGGTCCGCCCGGATACTGCTGGACAGCATGCCGACGAGTCCTTGCCTGCCGTCGGTGAGGCGCCGGACCGCGTCAGGGAGCCCCTGTGCGGAGACGAGCTCGGGCAGGAAGACGCCGCTCGCCGCTTGCTCGGCGGCACTCAGTTCTTCGGCAGCCGCCGAGATATCGGCGACCGCTGCCCGCACGACTGGCAGTCTCTGAGGATCCAGCCACGTTTCGCGAGCGCGGTCGGTGGTATCGGCCGACTCGATCAGCGTGGCCAGGTCTTCGGTCTCCGACGTGGTCTTGGGTCGGTCGCAGCCGAGCTCGGCGGCCATCGAGTCAGCGCGTCGGCCGGCGGTTTCGAGCGTGTCGGCCAGGGCTTCCAGCCAGTCCGCCAGTTCCGCGGCTGCTCGGCTGGGCAGTGCCGCGATGTCGATGCCAGGCGGCTCCAGTTCGGTGAGGGCTTGTTCGTCGGCCGGTCGCTCGGCGCTGAGTTCGGCGCCCAGGTCGGCCCAGCCAGGACCCGCCTGTGAGGCTGCGAGAGCCTGTGCGGCCAGGACGTTGTCCCGTCGGGTGAGAAACTCGGCCAGCGCGTCGGCGATGACGCGTACCGCTGCCTCCTCCGCCTCCCACGCCCCGTCAGGGACCAGCCACCGCGCGAGCGGTCGGTGCTCGCCTGCCGCCACCCCGATCACGGCGCACAGGTGACGTGCGTCCTCGACACTGCCCGGCACGGCAAGCCCTGTCGTACGACTGACGCTCAAGAGCGTTTGATGCGTGCGCTCCAGTCTTCCCGCAGTCGCGTCGAACCGGTCGGCGAGTTCGCGAGCCTGCTCCTCGGTCAGCGCTGCGGGGTCGAGCCCAGGTGGCGACATGGTCGTCAGCGACTTCTCGGCATCGCTCCGCTCTGCCGTCAGTCTGGTGGACAGCTCGCGCCAGCGCTCACCGACCCGGGTTCGAGCAGCCGTGCCTGAGCGATGGGCTCTGCGGAGTTCGGCCAGGAAGGCATCGGCCGGGTCTTCGATGTCGTCCGCGAAGGCCGCCGTCGTCAACCACTTCTCCGGCACCGGACTGCGGGAGTCGAGCAGGTGCAGGAGCGCGATCAGACGGTCGAGGGCAGCCTGGTCGGTGGCAGGTGCGGCATCGAGCGCGAGATCACGGTACCGGTCGACGGCCGTGGCGAGCCCGTCCAGCGCGGCCTGGGCCTGTTCGAGCACCGGTCGCGGGTGCGGCATGCCCGAGCGTAGACGGCGCCAAGGGAAGGACGGGTCCGCAACGGCTTCCCAGGAAGCGGAGATGGCCTTCGTCGCCTCGACGATCGATCGCAGGTCGTCGGCGCTCAGATCTGCGGCCCGGAGCACTGCGGACCCGGTGGAAGCGGCTCCGTCACCGGAAGCCGGATAGGCGACCGGCGCGTCAGCCAACTGCCCGACCCGGCCGATCACATCGTGCAGGGTCCGTCCGAGCGGTGCGCGCTCCTCGTTCATCGCCTCGGCGTAGGCGCTCAGCGCGAGCCGCAGTTTCCGGGCCTGTGCCACTGCCTGCTGGGAGAGCTGTGGTGCTCGCGGCTCCTCCGCGAGGGCCCGGCCGAGCTCCTGGGCGACGGCCTTGCGGCTCGTGCTGTGGCTGTGCAGGGCGAGGGCGTACGAGTCGAGTCCGACCGAACGCAGCCGGTCGAGGACGACGTCGAGAGCCGCCGCCTTCTCGCTGACGAACAGGACGCTGCGGCCGGCGTGCATCAGCCCGGCGATCATGTTGGTGATCGTCTGGCTCTTACCCGTGCCCGGAGGACCGTCCAGGACGAACGACTGCCCGGCCACGGCGGCGGCGATCGCCTGCCGCTGCGAGGCGTCCGCGTCGAGCACCAGCGGGCGGTCCTCGGGCGGGCTCAGTTCGTCGATCCGGTCGAGTTCGATCTCCTCGAAGTCGAAACGATCGGACGCGAGACCGGCATCCGGGCCGAGCGCCATCGCCCGCACGAGATCGCTGGCCAGGACCCGGCCCTCGTTCTCGAGCAGATCCTGGTACATCGACTCCTTGTGGGAAGCGAAGAGTGCCACCACCACGCGGTCGGAGACCTGCCAGCCGCTCTTGCCCTCGACCGCGTGAGCGGCGGCGGAGAGCACCGCGCGCAGGTCCGTGGGGTCCTGCTCGGCGACGTGCGTCCAGTCGATGTGGAACTGCTCCAGCTTCACCTTCAGAGCCGGGTTGAACCGCGGTTCCTCTTCTTCGTTGGCCCGGAGGCGAATCCTGCCGTTCTTCATGCGCTCCATGACGACGGGAAGCAGGATCAGCGGTGCGTCACTACTGGACTCGGCCGCGTCCTCTCGCCAGCGGAGCATGCCTACCCCGAGGTTGAGAGTCCACAGACCGTAGTCGTTGAACAGCTGAGTCGACTTGCCGCGCAAGCTGTTGAGCGCGCGCAGGAGGGAAGGGGCCGTGCGCTTCTGCGTGACGATTCCGCCGGAGTGATCGCCCCTCGCCGCGGGCAGCGCACTGCTGGGCTCCTCCGACTCCTCGGGCTCCGGTTCCTCGTCGGGGAGCGGCGCGAAGTCCCAGCCTCGGTCGAGTCTCTCGACGAGTTCCTCGGCCGACGGGTACGAGATCTCCAGGGTCGCCGACCTCGTGTGGCGGAAATTGAGCAGCCGGTTGCGTCCGCTCAGGTCCACCAGGGAGGTCCGCCAGCCCGCGAGCATTGTCTTGAGCCGCTGGAGATCTCCACCGGCGCCGAAGCCACCCGTACTCGTCACGTTGGTCCCCGCTGATCGTTGCTCTCTGGGCCAACGGAGCACCGACGTGTCCGGCATCCTCTGCCGTCAACGCGAAGAGCGACCATGAGTGTTCGTACAACGTCCCCGTGGCCGCGTAGGTCCCGCTGATCCCCCCTGAACCGGAATTCTACGATCAGCACTCCGGTGAGTGAAGGGTGGACTACAGATGACTCCGTATCAGCTGTCCGTTGGGGGCACGGGTCCCGTCCAGGGAAGTGGTGTACGGGTTCGACCTGGTCCGGGAGTTTGCTCCGGCATCGAGAGGAAGCCCGCACAGACGAACGGCCACCGGCTGATCTTCGACGTGCCGAAGCCTCGAAGGAGATCAGTACGACGACCGCACCCGACAGTCAGAAGTGGTGACCGGCGGCGCATCCGGGCAAACCGTTCGTGGTTGTCTCTGGCAGTATCCCCCATCATATAGTCACTGCCATGAACCCCAGGGAAGAAGTCCTCGATATGGCGCGCAGGTTCGTTTCCGGAGAGGACAGGTCGATGGCCTTCGTCGCATCCATGGAGGACTTCGCTACAGAACACCTCCTGAACACTGAGGCATTCGAATTCCTCGCAGAGGGCATTTCCCTCTACCGGCCCTGGGCCGGGACACCGTACTGGTCAGAGAGGGAAATGGTGCAGCTGATGAAGGAGTTCATCGAAGAATTCGGCCCGCCGGAGGGTGAATAATGAAACGAACTCAAGGAGGCACCGACATCCCGCGCCCGGAAGGCGGGCTCCCTCTCCCGGTGAGTGCAATCGCAAAGCAGACGCACCTCAGAAGCGTCACAGGAACACGGACCGCACGAGGCACCGGCCGGAGCTGCGGGCCATCGCGTTCGATCCCGCGGTGAAGCCGCACCGGAGTGCTCCGGTGCGGCTTCACCGTCTCACGGCTCACGGGCGCCTCTCCAACGGGGGACGCCGGACGCGGTCGGTGGGAGGGGGCGGTCCGGTGGGGGGTGTGGGCGGCTCACGGTGACGACGGGCGGGGCGGGGGGTTCGTCTCGTTGATGTCGCCGATCGTCTGCCACAGGCGCAGGGCGCGTCCTCGGTGCTGGTGGGCCAGGTGGGGGGCGCCGGCGAGGGCGTCCAGGTCGCCGATCAGCTGCCAGCAGGCGGCCTCGTCCTGGCGGTCGCCGTGGCGGTGGAAGAGGGCCGCCGCGCGTTCCAGGGCCGGGGCCGCGCGGTCGCGGTCGTGCCGGCCGGCGTGGACGCGGCCGACTTCCAGCAGGGTGTACGCGGCGCAGCGCTCGTCGGCCAGGTTCTCGAAGGTGGCCAGCGCCTGTCCCAGGCAGCGCAGTGCCTCGTCGGGGTCGCCGCGCCGGTCGTGCAGCCTGCTGAAGCGCCGCAGCACCACGGCCACGCGATGTGCGTCGCCCAGTGTGCGGGCCTGCCGCAAGGCCGTGGCGAACCATGGCTCCGCCTCGTCGAGCTTGTCCTGCATGAGCTTCATCACGGCCATGGAGCAGGAGAGCTGCGCTTGCATGTGGCGGTCGCCCTCGCCGACCGCGATGGCCAGCGCGTGCTCGACCCGTTCGAGGGCTTCGTCGTCACGGCCCTGCACCCGGCTGACCGTACCCAGCATGGCGATGGTCAGGGCCTCCCCGCGTCTGTCGCCGGCCTTCCTGCACAGCGTGAGGGAGGATTCCAGGGTTCGAGTGGCCAGGTCGAACTCGTCCTGGTAGATGTGGAGTTGGCCCAGACCGCGCAGCAGGACCGACTAGCCGCGCACATTGCCTGCGCCCTCGGCCGCGTCCAGCGCGAGGCGGTGCCCGTGCTGCCAGTCCTGGTAGAGGCACCGGTGGTCGTAGTAGGTCGCCGCGCCGGCCGCCAGTTCCCAGGCCAGCTCGTCCAGGCCCCGGTCGGCGGCCAGCTTCACCGCGCCGAGCAGGTTGTCGCGTTCCGCGTCGAACCAGCCGACCGGGTCGGACATCAACCGGTCCACGACCGGGCGGGGCAGCGCGCGGCGCGGTGCGGAACCGGGCGCCGCCGTCAGCAGTCCGGCTGCCGGGAGCCGTTCGGTGCCGTACCCGATCAGCTCCAGCCAGACGGACAGCACCCGGACGACCGCGTCCCTCTTGTCCTCGGCGGGCAGTGAGGCGGCGAGTTCCACGGCGCAGGTCCTGATCAGGTCGTGCAGCCGGTAACGCGGCTCGCCGAGGGCGTCGGTGGCGACCAGTCGCACCAGGCTGGCGTCGACGAGGAGGTCCAGCACCTCCTCGCCGTCCGGGCGGTCCAGCAGCGGGCCGACCACCCAGCCGGGCAGGGTGTGGGGGCCGAGCAGACCCAGCAGGCCGAGCGCGCGCACCGCGTCCTGTGGCAGCAGCCGCAGGCTCAGTTCGACGCTGGCCCGCACGCTGAGGTCGCCGATCCTCAGCTCGGCGAGCCGCCGTGACTCGTCCTCGATGCGTTCCCGCAGCACCCGCAGCGACCAGGCCGGGCGGCCCGTGAGCTTGCCGCTGGCGATCCGGATGGCGAGCGGCAGGTTTCCGCAGCAGTCGAGGATCGCTTCGGCCTCCCCCGGTTCCCGTTCGACCCGGCGCCGTCCGACGATTCCGGTGAACAGCTCCCGCGCCTCCGCCGGGCTCAGCACGTCCAGGTCGATGTGCCGGGCGCCGGGAAGCTGCGTCAGCAGCGTGCGGCTGGTGATCAGCACGGCGCAGCCGTCGGCGCCGGGCAGCAGCGGCAGCACCTGATCGGCGTGGCCGGCGTCGTCCAGCACCACCAGCGTGCGCCGGTCCACCAGCAGCGACCGGTAGAGCGCGGCTCGCTCGGACAGGCTGCTCGGGATGGCGCTGCCGGCGACCGAGAGCGCGCGCAGCGCCTCGGCCAGCATCATCGCCGGGTCCCGTGGCTCGTCCGATGTCGCCGCGAGGTCGAGATAGAGCTGACCGTCGGGGAAGCCGGCGCACGCCCGTCGCGCGGCGTGCGTCACCAGGCAGGACTTGCCGACGCCGGGACCGCCCACGACGACGGCGACCGGGGCCCGGTTCGGCGCCGACCCGTCGAGCAGCCCGGCGATCTCGGCCAGGGCGTCGGCCCGGCCCACGAAGTCGGGGACGTCGAGGGGGAGCTGACGCACCGGCATCGCCATGTCCGGCCCGGTGACCGCCGGGTCGGGGCTCTGCGGCGGTGTCGCCCAGGGGCCCGTGGGCGAGGGTCCCGTCGCCGGGGGCACGGCTGTCAGGGCGGGGTCCGCGGTCAGGATGCGCTGATGCAGTTCCCGCAGCGGTGGGGCGGGGTCGACGCCGAGTTCGCCGGCCAGGGTGCGGCGCAGCCGCTCGTACACCCGCAGCGCCTCGCCCTGGCGGCGGCACCGGTAGAGGGCGAGCATCAGGTGTTCGGCGACCTGCTCGTCGAAGGGGTGTGTATGCAGCAGGGCGGTCAGTTCGTCGATGACCTCCCGATGGCGCCCCAGGTCGAGTTCAATGGCGAGGCACTCCTTGTGCGTGGCCGCGCGTCGCTCGTTCAGCCGGGCCGCGTCGATCTCCAGGGCTCGGCCGGGGACGTCGGCCAGGGCGTTCCCGCGCCAGCGGGCGAGCGCCCGCCGCAGCGCGGCCGCCGTCCCGGACGGGACCGTCTGCTGTTCGGCGAGGTGTCGCTCGTGGTCGAACTCCAGCAGGTCGAGCCGGCCTTGCGCCAGGTGGATCTCGTAGCCGCCGCGCCGCGTGCTGATCAGGGAGGCGGGTGCTCCGCGGGCGACGAGGTTGCGGCGCAGTCCGGAGACGGCGTCCTGGGCCTGACGGACCGCGGTGGCGGGCGGCCGCGTGTCCCACATCACGGCGACGAGCCGTTCCATGGGGACGGCGGTGTTGGCGTCGAGCAGGAGTGCCGCCAGCATCTTGGCCTGCCGCGGGCCGTTCAACGGGACCGCGCGTCCGGCGATCCGGGCTTGCAACGGCCCCAGTAAGCCGAATTCCATGCTCCCCCTGGCACCTCACGGTCAGCGCCGGTCCCCCTGGCCGACCGCGCCCTGAGACGAATTTACGGCGGTCGGCGGAGCGGTGTCCATAGGATCTCCAGCAGCGCTTTCAGCGTCTTCGCGGCACCCGTCGCGCCCCCCGTGAGACCGAGGGTTTCTTCGCGTCGGCCGTTTCCGGTCACGCCTCCGGGACGGCCTCCAGGCCGCTCAGCGCGTCGACCGGGTCCGGGGCCGGGGTGCCGCGCGGCCACCAGTCGTCGCGGCCGGGTTCGGACTCGTACGCGTACCAGAGGTGGTCCCTGCCCAGGCGGAGCTGGAGCCGGCCGACGGGGTGGGTGAGGCGGTTGCGGTGGGGGCGGAAAGGCGGCAGGCCGGCGGCGAGGAGCAGGGGGCGGGCCCGGTCGAAGCGGCCGGCCGGAGGGTCCCAGGGATCCTCCAGGACCGCGAGCCCCTCGGCGCCGCCCTGGCGCCAGGCGGCCACCGCGCGGGCCAGCTCCGCCGTGGTGCGGCCGGTGGCCGAGGCGAGCGAGGCGTAGAGGGAGCGGGTGGCGGCGGTCAGTCCGGAGCCGGGTCGGGCCGCGGCCAGGCGCACCGCGTCCTGCCAGAGCGTCAGCCCGCCGACCGGATCGCGGCCGGTGGTGAGCAGGGCGTGGGCGCGGGCGGCCGCGTCGGTCGCCAACTGATCCAGGGCGAACGGGTCCGGGCCGCCCGGTGCCGACGGATACGCCGGGGGCTGCCCGGGGTGCGGCGGGGGCGGCAGCGGGGCGGGCAGCGGCAGCGGGCGGCGCGCGAGGGCTTCGGTGGCCCGCTCCCCCGGCAGCGGCTCCGGGGCCCGGCCCTGCGCGTCGCGGGCGGCACGGGCCGCGCTGCGCCGGGACAGGGCGTCCAGCAGCTCCCGCTCGCCCCGGCCGCGGAGCAGCAGCAGGACGAAGGGGTCGGCGTCCAGCAGCCGCGCCGTCTGGTAGCACAGGGCCGCCGCGTGCTTGCAGGGGTGGCCGCGGTCGGGGCAGGAGCAATGCGGGTCGAGGTCGTACGGGCCGGGCAGCAGCGGGACACCGCAGTCCGCCAGGGACTGCGGCATCTCCTTGTCCAGGAGCGCGGCGATATGACCGGGCCGCTCGGCGGCGGCGTCCAGGAACCGGTCCCACTCGGCGTCGTCCAGGGTGCGCATCCGCACCTGGACGCGGTACGGACGCGGACGGCTGCCCTGTACGTACGCGAGGACCAGGCCGGGGGTCACGGTGATGGCGTCCACATGGCCGGTGCGCGCGTAGTCACGGCCCCGGGACAGCCGGGCCGCGTTCAGCGCGCCGCCCTCCAGGGCGCTCGTCCATGCCTCGCCCCACCAGGTCTGTGCGAAACCGGGTCCCGTCCGGCCTTCCGGGGCGGTGGCGGGCGGCGCGGGGAGCGCCGGGAAGGTGCGGCGCAGTTCGCCGTCACGGCGGGGGGAGGCCATGCCGCCGGGGGCGCGCACGGCGGGGTGGGACGCGGTGGGCTGGGGGCTGGTGGGGTGGGCACTGGTGACTTGAGCGCTGGTGGGCTGCGGACTGGTGGGCCCGGCCGGGGCGGGGTCGCCTTCGGGGGTGGCCGTGGTGCCGGTCCCCGTGCCGGGGGGTGCGTCCTCGGTGCTGTCGTCCGGTTCGTCGTCCGTCTCCGCTGCCGGGGGCATCCGGAAGGCGTGCGCGAGGAGTTCCGCCACGGCGCGGACGGGGGCGGAGGTGCCGGGGGCGGAGGTGCCGGGGCCGGTGTCCGGGGCTCCGTCGCCCGGTCCGCCGACGCCCTCCGCCCGGCCGCCGGTTCGAGGCAGGCGGGCGCGGGACGTGCCGGGCTGTGCGGCCGTACGGCGTGACGGGCGGGCCTCGCGGGCGGTGCGCGTGCCACGGGCGGCGGCCGGCCGGGGCCGCGCCCCTCCCTCGGCCGGCGCGGACGGCTGCTCCTCCTCCGGTCCGCCTCGGGCGCGCGCCGCGCGCAGGGCCTCGCGCGCGATGTCGGCGGGGCGGGCGCCGGTGGGCTTCGCCGGTGCGAGGTGGTCTGGCGCGGGGTGGTCTGGCGCGGGGATGTCCGGCGCGGGGGGCGGGGCCGGTTCGGTGTGCTGCGGGGTCGGGGCCTGTGCCGAGGACGGGGATGGGGCCGGGGCCGACTGTGCTGTGCGCCGCAGGGCCGCGCGCGCCGCGTCGCCCGGCCGCGACGGCTCCTGCGACTGGCGTGGCCGCTGCGGCGGCGACGGCTGTTCCGGGGACGGCTCGGTGACCGATTCCGGTCGCCCTTCGGATCCCGGCTCCTCGGTCCCGTCCGGTGCGGAAGCGGTCGGGTCGACGGACCGCGTGGTCGGTGTGCCGGGCGGCTGCGGCCGATGCCGTCGCGCCGCTCGCAGCGCCTCGCGCGCCACGTCACCGGGACGTGGCGGCTGAGGCTCCGCGGGTGTGCGCGCCCCAGGGGCGTCGGAGGTGTCGGAGGCAGCAGAGGCTTCGGTCCGCGTCGGCTCGGCTCCGCCGACCGCGTCCGACCGTCCAGTACGTCCAGCACGCTCGGTCTGTTCGGTCTGTTCGGTCTGTTCGGTCGTGTGCATCAGGCCCCCCTCCGCAGCGACACCAGGTCGGACAGCTCCCGGTCGGACAGCTCGGTGAGGGCGGACTCGCCGGTGCCGAGGACGGCCTCGGCCAGGGCGCGCTTCGCGGCGAGCATCTCGGCGATGCGGTCCTCGACGGTGCCCTCGGTGATGAGGCGGTGGACCTGGACGGGCTGGGTCTGGCCGATGCGGTAGGCGCGGTCGGTGGCCTGTTCCTCGACGGCCGGGTTCCACCAGCGGTCGAAGTGGACGACATGGCCCGCGCGGGTGAGGTTCAGGCCGGTGCCGGCCGCCTTCAGGGAGAGGACGAGGACGGGGGTGGCGCCCTCCTGGAAGCGGTCCACCATGCGTTCGCGCTCGGGGACCGGGGTGCCGCCGTGGAGCAGGTCGACGGGGACCGCGCGGGCGGCGAGATGGGAGGTGATCAGCCGGGCCATGCCCACGTACTGGGTGAAGACGAGGGCGGAGCCGTCCTCGGCGAGCAGGGTGTCCAGCAGTTCGTCGAGCAGGGCGAGCTTGCCCGAGCGGGCCGCCGCCCGGTCGCCGCCGGGCATGTCCCCGTCCTTCAGGTAGAGGGCCGGGTGGTCGCAGATCTGCTTGAGCGAGGTGAGCAGTTTGAGGACCAGGCCGCGGCGGGCGATGCCCTGCGCGGTCTCGATGGCCAGCATCGATTCCCGTACCACCGCCTCGTAGAGCGCGGCCTGTTCGCGGGTGAGCGGGACCGGGTGGTCGGTCTCGGTCTTGGGCGGCAGCTCGGGGACGATGCCCGGGTCGGACTTCCTGCGGCGCAGCAGGAAGGGCCGCACCAGCCGGGCCAGCCGCCGGGCGGCGTCCTCGTCCTCGCCGTTCTCCACGGCGCGTGCGTGGCGGGCGCGGAAGGAGGTGAGGGGGCCGAGGAGGCCGGGGGTGGTCCAGTCGAGGAGGGCCCACAGTTCGGAGAGGTTGTTCTCCACGGGGGTGCCGGTCAGGGCGACGCGGGCGGGCGACGGGATCGTGCGCAGGGCCTTCGCGGTCGCCGAGTGAGGGTTCTTGACGTGCTGTGCCTCGTCCGCGACGACCAGGCCCCAGGGCTGCTCGGCGAGCAGGGGCGCGGTCGAGCGCATGGTGCCGTACGTGGTGAGGACGAAGCCGCCGTCGAGGCCGTCCAGGGTGCGGTCCGGGCCGTGGAAGCGGCGGACGGGGACGCCGGGCGCGAACCGGGTGATCTCCCGCTGCCAGTTGCCCAGCAGGGAGGCCGGGCAGACCACCAGGGTGGGTTCGCGGCGGGCCCGCTTCAGATGCAGGGCGATGAGGGTGACGGTCTTGCCGAGGCCCATGTCGTCGGCGAGGCAGCCGCCGAGGCCGAGGGAGGTCATGAGGTCGAGCCAGCCGAGGCCGCGCAGCTGGTAGTCGCGCAGGGTGGCGCGCAGGCCCGGGGGCGGTTCGGCCGGGCGTACGCCCGCGGTGATGCGGTCGCGCAGGGCGGCGAGGGCACCGACCGGCACGGCCTCGACCGTCTCGCCGTCGACCTCGGTGGTGCCGGTGAGGGCGGCGGAGAGCGCGTCGACCGGGTCGAGCAGGCCCAGGTCGCGGCGGCGGGCCTTGCGGACCAGGGCCGGGTCGACCAGGACCCAGCGGTCCCGGAGCCGGACGACCGGGCGGTGGGCCTCGGCGAGGGCGTCCATCTCGGCCTCGGTGAGCGGGTCGCCGCCGAGCGCGAGCTGCCAGGAGAAGCGCAGCAGCTCTTCGCTCTCGAAGAAGCCGGTGCCGTCGGTCGCGGAGCCGGGAGCGGACCGCACGACCGCGGTCGCGGTGAGGTCGTCGGCCAGGTCGCGCGGCCAGTGCACGGCGACGCCGGCCGCCGCCAGCCGGGTCGCGGCGACGCCGAGCAGTTCGCCCGCCTCCTCCTCGGACAGGGCGAGCACGTCGGGCACGTCCTGCTCGGCGAGCCGGTCGAGCGGCGGCCAGACCCGGGCCGCGCGGCGCACGGCCAGGGCGGCGTCCACGCGCGCGCGGGGGCCGAACGCCGCGTCGGCCTCGCCCGCCCACAGGGACGTCGCGTCGGCGACGAGGGTGGGGTCGGCGAGGCTGTGCACCTGGACGATCGCGGTGCCCGACCTGCGCGTCGGCCGCCCGCCGACGCCGCCCGCCGGGCTGTCCGCCGGGTCCGCGTCGAAGAGGTCGTACGCCGACAGGTCCAGGCGCAGGGAGATCCGGACTCCGGCGTCCGTGCCCGCGGCGACCTGGGCCGCCCAGTCCTGCGCGGCCGGAAGGTGCTGGGGAGCGCGGTGGGCGAAGGGCCGGCCCGCGGTGTGCGGGGCGGCCGGGGTGCGGGGCAGGGTGTCGGCGACGGCGTCGAGGAAGGCGCGCAGCAGCGCTTCCGGTTCCGGCAGCCGGAGCGGGCCGGTGCCGGGCAGCGGCACGGCGTGTCCCTCGGGGGGCAGGGCCGCGGCGACGGCCCGCAGGTGGGCGATGTCGCCGGGGTCGAGCGGCCCGGCCCGCCAGGCGTCGTGTCCGGTGGCGGTCAGGCCCGGCAGGAGGCGGCCCCGCGCGCTCAGCCGCAGCGCGTGCAGGGCGGCGGCGCCCCAGCAGGCCGTGGCGGGGTGGGCGGCGGGGTCGTGGCGGGCGCGCAGCAGGTGGGGCAGGGCCGCGTCGATCGGCAGGGACAGGGCGGGGACGGTCCTGCGGCGGAGGGCGGCGCCGTGCGGCCGGACCACCGTGAGGGTCGTGGGGACGGGCGGGGCGCCGACGGCAGGTGGGACGGGTCCCGGCAGGGCGTCGGAGGCCGGCGCGTCCGGGTCCCACAGGACGATGCGGCCTTCGCGCGGCAGCGGCGCGGGCACGAAGACGGCGGGGAGGCGGACGGACACGGCGGGTCCGTGCGCCGGCAGTGCCGAACCGGAGCCTCCGGCAGCGCCGGACATCCCCGGCGAGCCCGGCATTCCCGGCGAGACAGGCGTCCCCGGCGAGCCGGGTGTCCCGGCCGCCCCGGGCCGTCCCGCCCCGGGCCGTCCCGCCCCGGGCACGCCCGGCCCGGGGACGGTCCCGGTCGTCTCCGTCACGGCCATGTCGCTCATACGTCCTGTCACCTCCCGCTCGCCGGTCGAGTCAGTCGTCTTCGACTCTACGGGCGGGGTCTGACAATCGGCTCCGGGCCCGGTCAGGGGACCGTCTGGGAGACCACGTAGACCATGGGCAGCACCGGGTCGGCGAAGTTCACCATGATGTCCTGGCTGGGCGCGGGGTTCTCCTGGCCGTGGCTGAGGCCGTACCAGTATCCGGGGCCCTTGAAGTTCCAGCCGGTGATGTCGCGGTCCCGGTGGCCGAAGCTGATCTCGCCCTTCTTGAGGTCGCCGCGGTTGACCCCCATGGCCTCCAGGAAGGTGTCGAGTCCGGGCTGCGTGGTGCGGAACTGGACGTAGAGGCGGCTGGTCTTCCAGTTGTTGGTCTCGTAGGAGGCGACCCGGTCGGCGGGGTGCGGGATGGGGACCTGGTAGAGCCGGCGCTGCACCTTGGCCGGGTAGGTGGGGGTGAGGCCGGTCGCCGCGTACTTGGCCTCCTTGTCCTTGCCGCTGGCGCGGCTCTGGGCGGCGGAGAGGACCAGATAGCCGGCCGGGACGCCGATGAGCAGCATGATGATCAGCAGGGTGAGCGCCCGGCGGCGGTCGCGGTGGCGGCGGTCCTCGGCGGGCGGGGACGGCGGTTCGTCCGGCGGCGCGGCCTGGCGGGGCACGGACATCGTCACAGCGCCTCCCGGGCGTCGTGGCGGGACTGCGCGTACCGCTCGTAGCGCTCGTGGCGCTCCACCCGGCGGCGCTTGGCGCGGCGGAAGCGGCGGGCGACCAGCCGGGCGAGGTCGGCGGCGCCGACCATGCCGGCCTCGGGGCCGAGCTGGGCGCGCACGACGCGGGCCTCGGGGCGGTAGCCGCGGCCGGTGAGGTGGCGCTTGAAGGCGTCCCGGGCGGGGCCGATGAGCAGGTCGTCGGCCGCGGAGACGCCGCCGCCGACGACGAAGCAGGACGGGTCGAGGGCGGCGGCGAGGTTGGCGATGCCGACGCCGAGCCACTGGCCGATGTCCTGGAGGAGTTCGACGCACATGGCGTCGCCCCCCCGGGCCAGCTCGGTGATCATCGGACCGGTGATCTCGGAGATGCTGCCCTTGACGTGCTCGATGAGGCCGTAGGCGACCGGGGAGTCGGCCGCGGCCAGTTCGCGGGCCTCGCGCACCAGGGCGTTGCCGGAGCTGTACTGCTCCCAGCAGCCGCGGTTGCCGCACGGGCAGCGGTGGCCGCCGGGCACCACCTGCATGTGCCCGAACTCGCCGGCCACGCCGTACTTGCCCCGCTTGACCTGGCCGTCCTCCAGGATCGCGCCGCCGATGCCGGTGCCCAGCGTGATCATGACGAGGTGGTCCTCGCCGCGGCCGGCGCCGAAGCGCCACTCGGCCCAGGCGGCGGCGTTGGCGTCGTTGTCGACCAGGACGGGCACCGACAGGCGCTCGGAGAGGCGGTCGCGCAGCGGTTCGTTGCGCCAGGACAGGTGGGGGGCGAAGAGCACGCGGTTGCGGTCGGCGTCGACCCAGCCGGCCGCGCCGATGCCGACGGCGTGCACGTCGTGCCGGTCGGAGAGGTCGAGGACCAGTTCGGCGATGGTGTCCTCGACGACCTTCGGGCTCTTGGACTTGTCGGGGGTCTCCGTGCGCAGCCGCTCCAGGATGTTGCCGTCGGCGTCGACGACGCCCGCCATCACCTTGGTGCCGCCGATGTCGATGCCGACCGTGGGGACCCGGGGCGCCGTCAGGTGGGAACGGCGCTCCCTGGTGCCCACGGTGCGCAGGACCGTGGCCCGGCGGGAGCCGATGGGGGCGGTGAGGTCGCGGTAGGTGCTCATCGGCCCCGATTCTGCCGCACGCGCGGTGTGCGTGTCGTACGGGGCACCGGGCGGCCGGTGCCCCGGGCGGGCTCCACGCGCGCGCGTGGAGGTGCGCCGCCCGCCCAGCCGCTCTCCTCAGGGAGTGCTTTTCTCCAGCTCGTGCCGGAGGTCGTCGAGTTCGCTGCCGCCCGCCATCTGCCGGGTCAGTTCGTCGAGGGTGATCTCGTCCCGTGTGTGATGGCCCACCATGGTGCCCCGCTTCAGCAGGACGAAGCGGTCACCCACGAGGTACGCGTGATGCGGGTTGTGGGTGATGAGTACGACACCCAGCCCCTGGTCGCGAGCCGCGGCCACATACTTCAGGACGACGCCGGACTGCTTCACACCGAGCGCCGCGGTGGGCTCGTCGAGGACGAGCACCTTCGCGCCGAAGTGGACCGCCCGCGCGATGGCCACGCACTGGCGTTCGCCGCCCGAAAGGGTACCGATGGGCTGGTCGACGTCCCTGAGGTCGATGCCCATGCGCAGCAGTTCGGCGTGCGTGGTGCGGCGCATGAGGTCGACGTCCATGCGCTTGAAGGGGCCGGTGCCCCGGGTGGGTTCCGAGCCGAGGAAGAAGTTGCGCCAGACCGGCATCAGGCCGACGACGGCCAGGTCCTGGTAGACGGTCGCGATGCCCCGGTCCAGGGCCTCGCGCGGGGAGGACAGGGTGGTCTCCTCCCCTTCGACGCGCAGCACGCCGCCGTCGTGCCGGTGCAGTCCCGCGATCATCTTGATCAGCGTGGACTTGCCCGCGCCGTTGTCGCCGAGGACGCAGGTGATCTCCCCGGCGTGCACCTGGAGGGAGACGCCTTCGAGGGCGCGGACGGTGCCGTAGTGCTTACTGACGCCGGACAGCTCCACCAGGGGCGTGCGTGTGTCGGTCTGCGTCATGTGGTGGCCTCCGCCCGCTTGCGGACCCAGGCGTTGAGCAGGGTCGCCAGGAGCAACATCGCTCCGAGGAAGAACTTGAACCAGTCGGGATTCCACTCGGCGAAGACGATGCCCTTGCTGGTCATGCCGAACAGCAGCGCGCCGACCGCCGAGCCGATGGCGCTGCCGTAGCCGCCGGTGATCAGGCAGCCGCCGATGACGGCGGCGATGATGTAGATCAGCTCGTTGCCGACGCCCTCGCCGGACTGCACGGCGTCGAAGGAGAACAGCAGATGCTGGCCGGAGATCCACGCGCCGAGGGCCACGCCCATGTACAGGCCGATCTTGGTCCGGGTGACCGGGACGCCGACCGCGCGGGCGGCGTCCTGGTTGCCGCCGACGGCGAAGATCCAGTTGCCGGTGCGGGTGCGCAGCAGGATCCAGGAGGCGACGGCCACCAGGGCGAGCCACCACAGGATGGTGATCTTGAAGTCGACGCCGCCGACGCTGAGCGTGGAGGCGAAGACGGCGTGGGCGGCCGGGAAGCCCTCCATGTCGCCGATGGTCTTGGTGGAGACCGTGCCGTCGATCAGTTTGGTGAAGCCGAGGTTCATGCCGGTCAGCATCAGGAAGGTGCCCAGCGTGATGATGAAGCTGGGCAGCCTGGTGCGGGTGAGCATGAAGCCGTTGAACGCGCCGATGGCGAGGGTGACCAGCAGGGAGACGCCGACGCCGACCCATACGTTGGCGGTCAGCTGGTAGCTGAACATCGACGACAGGAGCGCGGAGGAGGTCACCATGACGCCCGCGGACAGGTCGAACTCACCGCCGATCATCAGCAGCGCGACCGGTACGGCCATGATGCCGATGGTGGAGGACGCGTACAGCACGGTGCTGAGGCTGGAGGCGCGGACGAATCCGTCGGCGATGACGGCGAAGAAGACGAAGACGGCGACGGCGCCGACGACCGAGCCCAGCTCGGGCCGGGCGAGCAGCTTGCGCAGCGGGGAGGTGCGCAGCAGCCGTTCGTCGGCGACCGCCTCGGCCCGGTTCGCGGTCGCGCTCATCGGGTGCCCCGCTGCGCGTACTGCTCCAGGGCGCCGGCCTGGTCCTTGGTGACGATCTGCGGGCCGGTGAGCACCGGCTTGCCGCCGCCGAGGACGTCGGCGTTGTACTTGTAGAGCCACAGCAGGTCGACGGCCTGGTAGCCCTGGAGGTAGGGCTGCTGGTCGACGGCGAAGCCGAGGGTGCCGTCCTTCAGTTCGGCGGCGACCTTGGCGTTGAGGTCGAAGGTGTCGATCTCGGCCTTGCTGCCCGCGTCCTGCTTCGCCTTCACGGCGGTGTCCGCGTAGGGCGCGCCGAGGGTGACGACGGCGTCGACGGCCTTGTCGGCCTGGAGCTTGGCGCCGACCGCGGACTGCACGTCGGGCATGTTGGTGCCGTTGACGTAGAGGTTGTCGACCTTGCCGGAGAAGGTCTTGGCGACTCCGGCGCAGCGCTGCTCGTGGCCGACGTTGCCCTGCTCGTGCAGGACGCAGAGGACCTTCTTCCTGCCGCGCTTGTTCAGCTCCTCGCCGACGGCCTCACCGGCGACGGTCTCGTCCTGGCCGACGTGGGTGAGCGCGCCGAACGCCTTGGACTCGGCGGAGCCGGAGTTCACGGTGATCACCGGGATGCCGGCCTTCTCGGCGCGGGTCACGGCGGCCTTCATGGCGTCGGGCTTGGCGAGCGTGACGATGATGCCGTCGACCTTCTTGTCCACCGCTGCGTCCACGAGCTGCGCCTGCTGCTGCGCCTCGTCGTCGTGGGAGTACAGGAAGTTGATGTTGTCCTTGACCGCGGCCTGCTTGGCACCGTTCTGCACGATGTCCCAGAAGGTGTCGCCGTCCCCGGAGTGGGTGATCATCGCGAAGGTCCAGCGGGGGGTGTTCACCGCCGCCCGGCCCTGGGCCGCCGCGGCCTTGCGGGCGTCCTCCGCCCGCTTGCCGCCGGTGCTGCTGCATCCCGCGAGGGACAGCGACAGCGCCCCTGCGAGCGCCATGCCTACCCAGGTTGGAAACCGTGCCACGAGGCCGTGCCCTTCTCGCCGTGTTCGAACGTACGCGCGGGGCCGATGAGCGTTCCATCAGCCCCGAACATCGCATTATCTGACACGAGCGTACGAGGGTGAGAGGCCGGGCCGTGTGCCCTGGCTCACTTGTCCGGACATTGTGACGACCCGGGGGTCTGCGTTCAAGACCGTACGAGCAGCTGGAATTCGAAGGAATAGCGGGACGGCCGGTAGGTGTGGGTGCCGAACTCCACCGCGCGACCGGTGTCGTCGAACGTGACGCGTTCCATGGTGAGCAGCGGGGAGCCCTCGCTCTCGCCGAGCCGCTCGGCCTCGGGCGCGGAGGCGGCGCGGGCGCCGATGGACTGCCGGGCGCTGTGCAGGGTGATCCCGGCCGAGCGCAGCAGGCGGTACAGGCCGGTGGCCTCCAGCCGCCCGGTGTCCAGGTCGAGCAGACCGGCCGGCAACTGGTTGACCAGGTACGCCATCGGCTCGCCGTGGGTGAGGCGCAGCCGCTCCACCCGGTGCACCTCGTCCCCCTCGGCCACCCCGAGCGCGGCGGCGGCCTCGGCGGACGCGGGCACGACGGTGTTGACCAGGACACTGCTGGTCGGGCGCTGCCCGGCCGCCTCCAGGTCGTCGTAGAGGCTGCTCAGCTCCAGCGGGCGTCTGACCTGGCTGTGCACGACCTGGGTGCCGACACCGCGGCGGCGCACCAGCAGGCCCTTGTCGACGAGCGACTGGATGGCCTGGCGGACGGTGGGACGGGACAGGCCGAGCCGCGCGGCCAGTTCGATCTCGTTGCCCAGCAGGCTGCCCGGCGTCAGGGCGCCCCGCTCGATCGCCGCCTCCAGCTGCTGTGCCAGCTGGTAGTACAGCGGCACGGGGGAACTCCGGTCGACGCCGAGCGCGAGCGACACGGTGGGGTCCACATCTGGTTTGGGCACCCGCCGAGCGTAGCCCGGTGGCCGGTTGACGGGAAGTCGTGTAGTCAGATTGTCCTGACATACAGATTGACAGGGTCAGGGGTGGGCCCCCACTTTGTTCCCATGCGCATCGGGATCATCGGAACGGGCCGGATCGGCACCGTTCACGCGAACACGCTCAGCCGCCACCGCGAGGTCGGCTCACTGATCCTCACGGACGCCGATCCGGCGCGGGCCCAGACTCTGGCGCACCGGCTGGGCGAGACGGCCGCGCCCGGCGTCGACGAGATCTTCACCTGGGGCGTCGACGCGGTGGTGATCAGCACGACGACCCAGGCGCACGCCGACCTGGTCGGCCGGGCCGCGCGCTCCGGGCTCCCGGTGTTCTGCGAGAAGCCGATCGCCCTGGACCTGCCGGGCACCCTGCGGGCGCTCACCGAGGTGGCGGCGGCCGGGACGGTCCTCCAGATGGGCTTCCAGCGCCGCTTCGACCCGGGGTACGCCGGTGCGCGCGCGGCGGTGCGCGCGGGACGGCTCGGGCGCCTGCACACCGTGCGCGCGCTGACCTCGGACCGCACACCGCCGCCGGCCGACTGGCTGCCGCTGTCCGGCGGCCTGTTCCGCGACACGCTGATCCACGACTTCGACGCGCTGCGCTGGGTGACCGGCCAGGAGATCACCGAGGTGTACGCCCGGGGCTCCGACGCCGGTCCCGCCATGTTCCGGGAGGCCGGTGACGTCGACACCGGCGCGGCGGTGCTCACCCTGGACGACGGCACCCTCGCCACCGCGACGGCGACCCGGCTGAACGGCGCCGGCTACGACGTCCGTATGGAGCTGGCCGGGGAACGCGACCAGATCGTCGTCGGCCTCGACGACCGTACGCCGATCGCGTCCACCGAACCGACCGGGCCGCCGGCCGCGGACAAGCCGTGGACCGGGTTCCTGGAGCGCTTCGGCCCCGCCTACGAGGCCGAGCTGAACGCCTTCGTCGACGTCCTGCTCGGCCAGCGCCCCAACCCCTGCGACGGCCACGAGGCCCTCCAGGCGCTCCGGATCGCCGAGGCGTGCGAGCGGTCCCGCCGCGAGCACCGGCCGGTGCGGCTGGCGGAGATCCCGGACGGCACGGCGGGCGGCTGAGCGGGCCGCGGCCGACCGGCCGGTGGCCCGGTCCGCCGTGGCTACCAGCGGACCGGCAGGCTCCTGGTACCGCGGATCAGCATGCCCGGGAGCCATTCGCCCGGCGGGCCGTCCAGGGCGAGGGCGGGGGCGCGGCGCAGGAGTGTGTGCAGGGCGGTGCGGGCCTCCAGGCGGGCCAGCGGGGCGCCCAGGCAGTAGTGGATGCCGTGGCCGAAGGCGAGGTGGCCGCGGGTGTCGCGGTGCGGGTCGAAGCGGTCCGCCGCCGGATAGCGGGCGCCGTCCCGGCCGGCCGCCGCGAGTCCGATCAGCACCGGGTCGCCCTGCGCGATGGCGGTGCCGCCGATCTCCAGCGGCCGGGCCGCGTAGCGGAAGGTGGCGTTCTCCACCGGGCCCTCGTAGCGCAGGGTCTCCTCCACGGCGGCGTCCACGAGCGCGGGGTCGGCGCGCACCTCGGCGAGCTGCGCGGGGTGCCTGAGCAGGGTGTGCACGGTGTTGGTGATGAGGTTGACCGTGGTCTCGTGGCCCGCGATGAGCAGCAGGAAGGCCATGCCGCGCAGCTCCCCGGGGGAGAGCCGGTCGCCGTCCTCCGCCGTGGTGCGGATCAGCGCGCTCAGCAGGTCGTCGGCGGGGCCCGCGACCCGCTTGTCCTCGATCAGCTCGGTGAGGTAGGCGCCGAGCCGCTCCACGGAGCCGAGGAAGCCCTCCTCGCTGGTGGGCGCCACGAACTCGTTCGACATGTCCCGGAACGCGGTCCGGTCCATCTCCGGCACCCCGAGCAGCTCGCAGATGACCGTGATCGGCAGCGGGTAGGAGAACGCCTCCACCAGATCCGCCCGTCCCAGCGGCAGCATCGCGTCCAGCAGCTCGTCGGTGATCGCCTGGATCCGGGGCCGCATCGCCTCGATGCGCCGTGCGGTGAACGCGCGGGTGACCAGGGACCGCAGCCGGGTGTGGTGCGGCGGGTCGGCGATCAGCAGATGCCGGCCGATCGCCTCCTCCTCGACCGGCCGGATGTCGAGTCCGGCGACGTCCTTGGCGAGCCGCGGGTCGGCGAGGGCGGCGCGGGCCTCCTCGTGGCCGACGACGAGCCAGGTGTCGTAGCGCTCCGGTGGTGGCAGCCGCACCCGGTGGACCGGGCCGAGTGCGCGCAGTTCGGCGTAGACGGTGTGGGGGTCCGTGCGGAACCCCTCGCCGTACTCCGCCAGATCGATCACGTCCGCCATGCTCGCTCCCCTCCGGGGCGCGCGCACCGTCCGGCACCGCCCCGTGTCCCGTACAACGCGGGGCGGCGGGGCGAAGTGCCCCCGCCGCGCGCCCTCTTCGGGACGCCCCTCAGCCCGCTTCCTCGTCGAGGAGTCCCGCGTCGTGGGCCAGCAGGGCGATCTGCACCCGGTTGTTGAGGGAGAGCTTGGCGAGGATGCGGGAGACATGTGTCTTGACGGTGGCGACGCTCATGTAGAGCTCGCTCGCTATCCGGGCGTTGGCCAGGCCCTGTCCGACCCGGACGGCCACCTCGCGCTCGCGCGCGTTGAGCGCGGTGAGGCGCTCACGCGCGCGGGTGCGCCGGTCCTCGCCCGCGCCGCCCGCACCGCCGGCGGCGTGCCGGATGAGCTGGCGGGTGACCGTGGGCGAGAGCACCGGGTCACCGGCCGCCACCCGGCGCACCGCGGCGACGATCTCGGCCGGCGGGGTGTCCTTGAGGACGAACCCGGCGGCGCCCGCACGCAGCGCGCGCAGCACCTGGTCGTCGGCGTGGAAGGTGGTCAGGACCACGACCTGCGGTGCCTTGGGCCGGGAGCGCAGGCGCTCCGTCGCGGTCAGCCCGTCCATGCCCGGCATGCGGACGTCCATCAGGACGACGTCCGGCCGGGAGCGCTCGACCAGTGCCTCCACCTCGTGCCCGTCGGCCGCCTCGCCGACGATCTCGATGTCGTCCGCGCCTCCCATCATGAAGGACAGACCGGCTCTCACCAGCGGGTCGTCGTCGACGAGGAGCACTCGGATCGCGGTCATGGGCCAAGCCAATCAAAACGCCCGCGCGGTGACCACACCGGCTCGCCGCCCCGCACCGGACGGCCGCCGGCGGCCCGGTCGGTCCCCCGCCGCCCCGGCCGCCGGGCGAGCGCCGTCACGCCGGCCACGGCAGGAGCGCCCTGACCTCGAATCCGCCCTCCGGGGTCGGCCCGTGGCGCAGGGTGCCGCCGGCCAGCGCGGCCCGCTCGGTCAGACCGATCAGCCCCTGGCCCGAACCGGGGACGTGCGGGACCTCCCCCTCGGGCGGCGGATTGCGCACGTGCACGGCGAGGTCCCGGCCGGGTGCGCCGGTGACGGTCACCGCGACCTGTGCGCCGGGGGCGTGCTTGCGGGCGTTGGTCAGCGCCTCCTGCGCGATGCGGTAGGCGGTGCGGCCCACGGAGGCGGGCACGGCGGCCGGGTCGGTGACCTGTCCGGTCAGCACCACCTTCATGCCGGCCTCCCGCGACTCGGCCACCAGCGCGTCCAGCGCCGCGAGGGTGGGCTGCGGGCGGCCCGCGTCGTCGGAGTCGCCCGCGCGCAGTACGCCGATGATCTCCCGCAGGTCCTGGAGGGCCTCGTGCGCGCTCTCCCGGATGACCCCGGCGGCCCGCGCGACCTCCTCGCGAGGCGCGTCGGGCCGGAACTCCAGGGCGCCCGCGTGCACGCTCAGCAGGGTCAGCCGGTGCGCGAGGACGTCGTGCATCTCCCGGGCGATGGCCTCGCGGGCGAGCCGCTGCGCCTGCTCGGCGCGCAGCCGCGCCTCCGTCTCGGCGCGCCGCGCCCGGTCCCGCAGGCTCAGCATGAGCTGCCGCTTGGACCGCACGAACATGCCCCAGCCCATGACCGACAAGGTCAGCAGCACGGCGAAGGCGAGGACGGCCGGGTAGGACAGGTCGGGGTCGGGGCGCAGCCAGTAGTAGAGCGGGAGCAGCGCGAGCTGTGCGCCGCCGACCCAGGCCCCGTACCGGAGGGGGCGGTGCACGGTGAGTGTGAACAGGGCGAGCAGACCGGCGCCGCCCGCGGTGTTCGAGACCAGGCCGACGGGGACCATGGCGACCGCCAGCGCGAAGGGCCACCGGCGGCGCAGCCAGAGCGCGGCGCAGGCCAGCGCCCCGACCACCTGGTCGGCGAGGGAGAAGGCGCGCGGCAGGTGCTCCGCGTCGAGCGAGCTCGCGGCGGCGAGCCCGAGGAGGACGGCCAGGAAGAAGCAGAGGAAGTCGACGATCCAGTCGCGCGCCGTGCGCCGGGGCCGGCCGCCGCCGCTGCTACCGGGGTCGAGTTCGTCGGCCACGGCGGACGGCAGCCACCACCGCCGTCCGGCGAACGCCACCGGCTCCTGGAGCGTCGTGTCAGTCTTCACAGTCGACAAATCTACGCAACGCGGGTGGCCCGCTTCACGGGTCCGGAGCGGTTGTGCGACCAAAGTCGCGACGCAGGAGACTTCCGGCTCACCGGCCCGGCGACAATGTAGACCTCCGGCGGCCGGACCGCGCCCCGCGGCCGATGCGCGCGGGGGTCCGGCGGGGGGAGGCTCGCTTCCATGAAGAAGGTTCTGGAGGTCGCCGGGTTCGTCGCCGTGGCGCAGGGCGTACTGGGTTTCGTGCAGGATTTCACCCACTGGCACGTGGGCATGGTGCAGCGCCTGTCCTTTCTCCATGGCTACGAGGTGTTCGCGAGCTTCGTGCTGATCGTGCTGGGCTGCGCCCTGTTCGCCGCCGCCGAGGGCCGCGGGCGGTGAGGCACCGCGGCTCTGCGGCGGCGGCCGTGCGGGCCGTGCTCAGCAGCCGAAGTCGACCAGGTCGAACGTCGCGTAGTGGTCGGCGGTGTAGTAGTCCTCCTGGTTCTTCTCACCGGTGACGATCCGTCGCGCGCCGCGGGTGGGGGAACCGGGGGTGACGACGGTGTACTCGTGGTAGTAGCCGCTGGACCGGCTGGGCAGGACGCCTTCGCGGTTCTGGAAGACGACGCCGTCCTGGTCGTAGGGGAAGGGCCCGCCCTGGTCGATCAGGTCGAGCGTGTGGTGCGCCTGGGAGGGCAGCTCGCCGTAGCAGATGCTGCCGACCGAGGCCGTGGCGGCGCCGGCCGGGGCGGCGGCGGAGACGGTGCCGCCCACGAGGAGGGCGGACAGGAGGGCGCCTGCGGCGCCGATGCGGGTCATGCGTGGGGGGAATCTCATGCCTCATGATGACGCGCGTAGACAGTGGCATGTCAATGACAAGACTGTGGAGCTTCCCGGCACGTCCGGTGAATTCACCGGACGTCGGCCGAAGGCGGTCAGGTGTTCCCGGGACGTTCATGCGAGCCGCCCTTGCGGGGTCCTTCCGTTGCCTTCCGGGCGCCTTCCGTAGCCTTCCGGGGTGCCTTTCACCCGGCACGTCGGCGTCCGAAGGCCGCCAGCGCCGGGGCGGTCCGGCGGCTGGGATGGGGGCATGACTTCGACAGCTTCTGCTTCTCCTGCTGGTTCTGCGACCACGCCCACTGCTTCTGCTGCTTCTGCGGCCGCGACGGCTTCCCCGGCTTCAAGAGCTTCTGCTACCGAGGCTTCGCGGTGGCCCCTCGACGGCAGGGTGGCGCTCGTGACCGGCGGCAGCCGTGGCATCGGCGCGGCGACGGCGGTGCGGCTGGCCCGCGCGGGCGCCGATGTGGCGCTCACCTATGTGAACGGCAAGGACGCGGCGGACGAGGTGGTCCGGACCGTACGGGGACTCGGACGGCGGGCGGTGGCGCTGCGCGCGGACGCGGCCGACCCGGCGCAGGCGTCGGCCGTGGTCGACCGCGCGGCCGACGCACTGGGCACCCTCGACGTGCTGGTGAACAACGCGGGCGTGGGCGTGCTGGGCCCGGTGGAGAGCCTCTCGCTCGCCGATGTGGACCGGGTGCTCGCGGTGAACGTGCGTGCCGTCTTCCTGGCCTGCCGCGCCGCCGCCGTACGGATGGCGGACGGCGGCCGGATCATCACCATCGGCACCTGCATGACCCAGCGCGTGCCGGGGCCCGGCGGCACCCTCTACGCGACCGGCAAGTCCGCCCTTATCGGTCTGACCAAGGCGTTCGCCCGGGAGTTGGGACCGCGCGCGATCACCGCGAACCTCGTCCACCCGGGTCCGATCGACACCGACATGAACCCGGCCGACGGGCCGCTCGCCCCCGGCCAGGCGGCCATGACGGCGCTGGGCCGCTTCGGCACCGCCGACGAGGTGGCGTCCATGGTCGCGTTCCTCGCGGGAGCCGACGCGGCCTATGTCACCGGCGCGGAGTTCGCGGTGGACGGCGGGCACGCCGCGTGAGCCGAGGCCCCCTCGGGCGGCGGGGCGCACCGGTGCTGTCGGGCCGGTGCGCCCCGCCGCCGCGGGCCGGAGCGGGGCGGGTCAGCCGCCCAGCTCCTGGTGGCGGGCGGCCAGGCCCGCGGCGCCGTCCTCGGTCAGCGCACCGAACAGGCGCAGCCGGGAGATGCCGCCGTCCGGGAAGATGTCCACGCGCGCGTGCGTGCCGACGACGGGCTCGGGCAGGACGAAGCGGTGGTTGGTGTCGGGCTGGCAGCGGGTGCGCGGCAGCACCTCGCGCCACTCGCCGTCCTCGCCGTCCTTGACGGACACCGAGGCCCAGCCCGCGCTGTTGCCCTTGAGGTAGGCGGTGTCGATCTCCAGGGCGCGGATCTCGGACCGGGCGACCAGCCGGTAGCGGATCCAGTCGTTGCCCTGGTCGCGGCGGCGCCGGGTCTCCCAGCCGTCGTCCATCTTGCGGGAGCGGCCCGGCTGGATGGTGTTGGTGGCGGGCGAGTAGAAGAGGTTGGAGGCGTCCTCGACCCGGCCGCCGTTCTCCAGGGCGACCACGTCGAGGGTGCCGAGCGCCGCCAGCCACGCCGGGTCGGGGACGACCTCGCCGTACACGCGCAGCCGCGCGATGCCGCCGTCCGGGTGCTGGTTGACGCGCAGGTGCGTGAAGCGCTGCTCGACGCCGACCTCGAAGCCGTTGGCCGCGTGGCCGCCGATCGGGGTGCGCGGGACGAGGGTCGTCCACTTGACGTCGTCGGCGAGGAGTTCCGCCGGGGAGGGCGAGCCCGCCACGCAGGTGCCCTCGACCGACACGGCCTGCGGGTAGTTGCCGCGGAAGTGGGCGGTGTCGACGACGACACCGCGCACGACGCCGGGCGCGCCGAGGCGGACCAGCGCCCAGTCGTGGTCGTCCTCGGTGGGCCAGGGGTGCTCGGCGGACACACCGCGGCGGCGGCGGGTCTCCCAGCCGTCCATGACCTTGCCCTTGTGCCCGAAGTGCTCCGGGTCGAACTCGGCGCGCTCGGGCACCAGCAGGTTCTCTCGCTGGGCGAAGAACTCGTCGTTGGCGGCGACGACACCGGCGCCGAGCCGGCGGTCGGCGAGGTTGGCGTACTGGGTGAAGGGGAAGTCGGCGGTGCGGTAGTCCGCGTACGGGTCACCGCCTCCGTAGGGGTTCGCGTCGCCGGTGAAACGAGGAGTCGCCGTCACGGTGATCAGTGCTTCCTTTCGGGAGTCGGCCGGTGCGGTGGGGGCGCGGGTGCGGGAACGGGTCACGCGTCCGCGCGTACGGGAGGTGGCTCAGTGGGGCCTGGTCAGCAGCCGGCCCTTCGGCTCGGTGAACTCGCCGTCCGCGACGATGCGTTCACCGCGCAGCCAGGTGGACCTGACCACGCCGTGCAGCGTGCGGCCCGCGTAGGCGGTGACGCGGTTGCGGTGCTGGAGTGCCGCCGGGTCGACGGTGAAGGTCTCCTCGGGGGCGAGCACGGCGAAGTCGGCGTCCCGGCCGGGCTCGATGGCGCCCTTGCGGTCGAGACCGACGAGGGCGGCGGTGCGGGCGGACATCCAGCGTACGACGTCCTCCAGGCCGTACCCGCGCTCGCGCGCCTCGGTCCAGACGGCGGCCAGGCTGAGCTGGAGGGAGGAGATGCCGCCCCAGGCGGTCGCGAAGTCGCCGGTCTTCAGGTCGGCGGTGGAGGGCGAGTGGTCGGTGACGACGCAGTCGATGGTGCCGTCGGCCAGCGCCTGCCAGAGCAGGTCCTGGTTGGCGGCCTCGCGGATCGGCGGGCAGCACTTGAACTCGCTGGCGCCGTCCGGCACTTCCTCCGCGGTCAGGGTCAGGTAGTGCGGGCAGGTCTCGACGGTGATCCGTACACCCTCGGCCCTGGCCTCGGCGATCAGCGGCAGCGCGTCGCTGGAGGAGAGGTGCAGCACGTGCACGCGCGCGTCCAGCCGCTTCGCCTCGGCGATCAGGGTGGCGATGGCGGTGTCCTCGGCGTCGCGCGGCCGGGAGGCGAGGAAGTCGGTGTACCGGGGGCCGCCGTGCTGCGGGGCGGCGTCCAGGTGGTGCGGGTCCTCGGCGTGCACGATCAGCAGACCGCCGAAGCCGGCCGTCTCGGCGAGCGAGGTGGCCAGCGCCTCCCGGGTCAGGTGCGGGAACTCGTCCACGCCGGAGGGCGAGAGGAACGCCTTGAAGCCGAAGACTCCGGCGTCGTGCAGCGGGCGCAGGTCCTTGACGTTGCCGGGCAGGGCGCCGCCCCAGAAGCCGACGTCGATGTGCGCCTTGTCGCGGGCCACGTCCTGCTTGATCCGCAGGTTGTCCACGGTGGTGGTGGGCGGCAGGGAGTTGAGGGGCATGTCGATCAGGGTGGTGATGCCGCCGGCCGCCGCGGCGCGGGTGGCGGTCCAGAAGCCCTCCCACTCGGTGCGTCCGGGGTCGTTCACATGGACGTGGGTGTCGACCAGACCGGGCAGCAGCACGTCGTCGCCGAGGTCCTCCAGACGGGCACCGGCGGGGACCTCGGCGTCATGGGGCAGGACGGCCGTGATCGTGCCGCCGGTGACCGCGACGGACGCGGCGCGCGTCCCCTCGGGCGTAATGACTCGTGTCGAGCGCAGCACCAGTTCGGCGTCGGACACCGGGACCCCTCTCTTCTCGTCTCTTCTCGTCTCTTTGCCGGCTCTTCGCCGCCGCCGCGGGCCCGGGGGGCGGGTCGCGCGGCGCCGCCGGTCCGCGGACGCGCGGAGCCGTGGACACGTGAGAACACAGACGTGACGACAAACGTGACGACAAACGTGACTACAGACGCACGGGTACAGGGATAGGCAGGTGAAATACGCCCATTTACACCCATGTAACGGACTTCAACGTTCTGTTGAAGGAGTCTTCACTCCCGCCCTCACCCCGTCAAGAGGCACACTGCTGGACAGCCGGCCGGCGCGTGCACTCTGGACGTTTCCACAAAGCGGAATTAGAATTCCAACAGACAGAACGTAGTTCCGTACAGGCAGGGAGTCAACCGGCCCCCGGGTAGGCTTTGGCCCTTCCTGCCCGCCCCGAAAGGAACGCGCCGTGCCGACGTCCAGCGCCAGCACCACCGACTCCGCCAAGTCCTCCGCGAGCGGTGGGGTCCAGTCCCTCGAGCGCGCCTTCGATCTGCTCGAGCGGATGGCGGACGCGGGCGGCGAGGTGGGCCTCAGCGAGCTGTCCGCGGCCAGCGGCCTGCCCCTGCCGACCATCCACCGCCTGATGCGCACGCTCGTGGCCTGCGGCTACGTCCGCCAGCAGCCGAACCGGCGGTACGCGCTCGGCCCCCGGCTGATCCGCCTGGGCGAGTCGGCCTCGCGGCTGCTGGGCACCTGGGCCCGCCCCTACCTCGCCCGGCTGGTCGACGAGACCGGCGAGACGGCGAACATGGCACTGCTCGACGGCGACGAGATCGTGTACGTGGCGCAGGTGCCCTCCAAGCACTCGATGCGGATGTTCACCGAGGTGGGCCGGCGGGTGCTGCCGCACTCGACGGGCGTGGGCAAGGCACTGCTGGCGCACACCCCGGACCACGAGGTGCGCGCCCTGCTCGCCCGGACCGGCATGCCCGCCACCACCGAGAAGACGATCACCACCCCCGAGGGCTTCCTCGCGGCCCTGGCGGACGTGCGCGAGCTGGGGTACGCCATGGACGACAACGAGCAGGAGATAGGAGTCCGCTGCCTCGCGGTCACCGTGCCCGACTCCCCCACCGCCGCCGCGATCTCCATCTCGGGCCCGGCCGGCCGGGTCACGGAGGCCGCGACCGAGCGCATCGTCCCGGTGCTCCAGCAGGTGGCGGCGGAGCTGTCCCAGGCACTGACCAGCGCCGGTCCGGCGGCCTGAGCCACCCGGCCAGGACCGCCGCGCCCACGCCGGGGGCCGACGCCCTCAGGCGGTGGTCGCCGCCGCCGCGGTGAGCCGTCCGTCCCGCATCTCCCGTACCGCGTCCACGGCGTCGAGGTGGGCGCGGTCGTGGGTGACCAGGACCGTGGCGGTGCCCCGGTCGCGGGTGAGACGGGTCAGCAGGCCGAGGACGGCCGCGCCGCGTTCCTGGTCCAGGGCGCTGGTGGGTTCGTCGACGAGCAGCACCGAGGGCTCGTTCATCAGCGCGCGGGCGATGTTCACCCGCTGCCGCTGGCCGCCGGAGAGCTGGTGCGGGCGGCGGTGCGCCTGATCGGCGAGGCCGACCGCGGCCAGCAGGTCCCGGGCGCGGGAGCCCGCCGCCCGGCGGCCGTCCAGGCGGGCCATCAGCTCCAGCTGCTCCAGCGCCGTCAAGGACGGCAGCAGGTTCGGCTGCTGGAAGACGATCCCGATGTCGCGGCGGCGCAGTGCGGCCCGCTCGGCGGCGCTCAGCAGCCCGGTGGGCACGCCCGCCACCCGCACGCTTCCGCTGTCCGGGGTGATGAGCGTGGCCGCGACCGCGAGCAGGCTCGACTTGCCCGATCCGGAGGGCCCGGCCACGGCCGTGACCGTGCCCGCGGGCACCTCCAGGCTCACCCGGTCCAGCGCGGTCAGCCGGCCGTCGCCGTCGGGGTAGGTCAGGGTCACGTCGTCCAGCAGCAGGCTCATCGCACGCCTCCCAGCGCGGTCAGCGGATCGACGGCGGTGATCCGCCGCACGGACAGTCCCGCGCCCAGCGCACCGAGGGCGGTCATCACCGCGGCGGGCACCAGGACGGTGGGCAGGTCGAGCACGAAGGGCACCGTCCCACCGCGCACCAGCGCGCCCGCCAGGCAGGCCAGCCCGGTGCCCAGCGCGGTGCCCGCGGCCAGCAGGACCACCGCCTGCCCCAGGGCGTCGCCCAGCAGATGGCGGGTGGAGGCGCCGAGCGCCTTGAGTACGGCGATGTCAGGCGAGCGCTGGATCGTCCACACCGTGAAGAAGGCCCCGACGACCAGCGCGGAGATGACGAAGAGGAAGCCGCGCATCAGTTGCAGGGAGCCGTTCTCCGCCTGGTAGGAGCCGATGGCCGTCAGGGCGTCGTCCCTGGTGAGCGTGCGGGTGCCGGCGGCGCGGTCCCCGGCGGCCAGGTCGGCGCCGTGCGCGCGCAGCGCGATCACGGTCGCCCGGCCGCCGTCCCACGCCGTCCACACCACGGGCACATGGCTGTAGGAGGAGCGCCCGGAGACGGCCGCCACCGTCCAGGACCGCTCGCCGAGCCGGATCCGGTCCCCGGCACCGGCGCCCAGCGCGGCGGCCGCCCCGGTCGACAGCACCGCGTGTCCGGGCGCGACGCCGGACGGGGCGAGCCCGGAGGCGGGGCGTACGGCGAACACCGCCAGCGCCGCCCTGCGCCCGCCCACGCCGGTGCCCGCGCCCGTGCCCGCCTCGGCGGTGGCGTCGACGGTGCGGATCGCGACCGGTTCGGCGTACGGCACCCGCCGGGACCACCGGTCCACGGCCTCGGGGGCGAGCGACGAGCCGGTGAACGACACCGACTGCCCGGCCGGCGGCGCGGCGAAGGCGAGATGGTCGGCGGGCAGCCCCTTCACCGCCGAGGTGTTCTCCTCGGCGAGCCCGGCGGTCAGCCCGGACAGCAGCCCCACGAGCAGGGTGATCAGTGCGACCACGGCTCCCATCAGGGCGAACCGCCCCTTGGCGAACCGGAGGTCTCTCCATGCGACGAACATGTGCCCAAGCCTCGGCCGCGCACCCCTCGCCGGGCATCGCCCCGGGGCACGCTCGTGCCGGTCCGAAGGGAGCAGTCGTCTTTCCACCTTTCGGTTGACCGGCGCGGCGCCCGGCCCGCTTACGCTGGACGGGCCATGGACCTCCGCCCCCGCTCCCCCGTCGCCGTCATCCTGCGCCTGTGCCTGTACGCCCTGTTCGCGGGGCTGCTCGGGCTCGCCGCGGCCCATGCGACGGGACCCGGCACGGTGGCGGCGGCGCTCGGCACGGGCGCGGTGTTCGCCTTCGGTGTGCTCCAGCCCGCCGTGCTGCGCTCCCGGCGCCGGTCGGCGGTGTGGCTCGCGGCGCTCGGCGCGGCCTGGCTGGTCCTGCTGGCGTACTCCCCCCAGGCCGTGTGGGCGGCGTTCCCGCTGTACTTTCTGCTGCTGCATCTGCTGCCGGTGCGCTGGGGCCTGCCCGCGGTCGCGGCGACCGCGGCGGCGGCCATCGCCGGGTTCGCCGGACACGCGGAGCGGATCAACGCGGGGGTGTTCATCGGCCCGCTGCTCGGCGCGGCGGTCGCCGTGGCCACGGTCCTCGGCTACGAGGCCCTGTACCGGGAGAGCGAGCGGCGCCGCGAGCTGATCGAGGAGCTGGTGGCCACCCGCGCGGACCTGGCCGCCGCCGAACGGGCCGCGGGCACGCTCGCCGAGCGGGAGCGGCTGGCCCGGGAGATCCACGACACGCTCGCCCAGGGCCTGTCCAGCATCCAGTTGCTGCTGCGCGCCGCCCAGCGCGAGGTGCCCGCCGGTTCGCCGGCCGCCGCGCACATCGAGCAGGCCCGCGGTGCCGCGCAGGACAATCTCGCCGAGGCCCGCCGTTTCGTCCGCGCCCTGACCCCGCCCGACCTGGAGCACGGCTCACTCACCGGCGCGCTGGAACGGCTCTGCTCGCGCGCGGTGGGCCCGCCCGCGGTCCGCTTCTCGGTGAGCGGCAGCCCGGCGGCGCTGCCCACTCCGTACGAGGTGGCGCTGCTGCGGATCGCACAGTCGGCGCTCGGCAACACCCTGCGGCACGCCCGCGCCGCCCGTGCGGAGGTCACGCTGAGCTTCATGGACACGGCGGTGGCGCTGGACGTCGTCGACGACGGGACGGGTTTCGTGCCGGACGCGGTGCCGGCGGGCGCGGGAGCCGCGGGCGCGGGGGCTGCGGGCGCGGGGGCCGCGGGCGGGCGCCGGACGGAGTCCCCGCGCGCCGGAGCGGACGGCGGATTCGGGCTGCCCGCGATGCGCTCGCGCGCCGAGGCGCTGGGCGGCACGTTCGCGGTGGAGTCCGCGCCGGGCCAGGGCACGGCGGTGGCGGTCACCCTGCCCTGGCCGGTGGCCCGGGACACGGGAGGCGGCGCGTGAGCGTGCGGCTGCTGCTCGCGGACGACCACCCGGTGGTCCGCGCCGGTCTCAAGGCGGTGCTGTCCGCCGAGCCCGACTTCGAGATCGTCGCGGAGGCGCCGACGGCGGAGCGCGCGGTGGAGCTGGCCGCCGAGGGCGGGGTCGACGTGGTGCTGATGGATCTCCAGTTCGGCCCGCGGGGGATGCACGGCGCGGAGGCCACGGCGGCGATCACCGCCCGGCCCGGCGCCCCGCGCGTCCTGGTGCTCACCACGTACGACACCGACGCGGACATCCTGGCGGCGGTGGAGGCCGGGGCGGCGGGCTATCTGCTGAAGGACGCGCCGCCGCAGGAGCTGGCCGCGGCGGTGCGCACCGCCGCCTCCGGGCGTTCGGCGCTGGCCCCGGCGGTCGCCCACCGGCTGATGGACCGGATGCGCACACCGGCCGCCGCGCTCAGCCGCCGAGAGCTGGAGGTCCTGGAACTGGTCCGCGACGGCCTGTCCAACCTGGAGATCAGCAAGCGCCTGTTCCTGAGCCAGGCCACGGTGAAGTCCCATCTGGTGCACGTCTACGCCAAGCTGGGCGTCGACTCCCGTACGGCGGCCGTGGCGGCGGCCACCGAGCAGGGGCTCGTACGGCGGCGCAGGCCCTGAGGCACGGGCCCCGGGGGCCCGGGGATGGAGGGCCCCGACGGCGGCCCTCGGCGCACACGCCCGGGAGGCGTACGCGGCGCGGAGGCGTGCGTGGCCCGCAGGCGTAGGTGACCCGCAGGCGTACGCGGCGCGCGGGCGTACGTGCCCCGCAGGCGTACGCGGCGCGCGAGCCCTCGATGTGCGGCGCGCGCCCCGGGCGCGTACCTCAGCGCAGCGGCGGCGGTCCGAACAGGTCCACCGCGGCGCGCACCTCGGCCAGGCCGGGGCGCAGGGCGCTGACGGAGCCGATCGAGCCGGCGATCAGCAGCAGGGAGCGGCGCAGCCGGGGAATCTCGGGGATGCCCGGAGCGGTCGCCGCCGAGAGCGCGGCGAGTGCCGCGAGCTCGTCCTCGGCTATCGCGCGGTCGGGGAACTCCCCCGGATGCGCGGCGAGTTCACGACGCAGACGGGATACGGCGGCGCGCAGCCCCACCACCCTCGGATCCTCTTTGCCGCCGGTCACCGGCCGCTGTTCCAAGCTCCGCAACACAGCCCTCCCCCTCGCACGTCGCCGCGCGCAGTCCCCGGACCCGGGTCAGTAAACGCCACCGGAACGGGGTGCGCCAGCGTGCGGACCGAAATTCAGCCTCGCTCGCCCGGCGCGTTCGACGGGCCGTCAGGTATGCAGGACGTATGACACGTACGGATGACGAGGTGGCCGGTCTCGTCCTGGCGGCCGGCGGCGGCCGGCGGCTCGGCGGCCGGCCCAAGGCACTGCTCACCCACCGGGGCCGGCCGCTGGTGGAGCACGCGGTCGGGGTGCTGCGCGCGGCGGGCTGCGCGCGGGTGCACGTGGTGCTGGGCGCGCGGGCGGACGAGGTGCGGCGGCGGGCCCGGCTGGAGGGCTGTGTGCTCGTGGACAACGCGGACTGGGAGCAGGGCATGGGCTCCTCGCTGCGGGCCGGACTGGATTCGCTCGCGGGTTCGGGGGCGCGGGCGGCGCTGGTCTCGCTCGTGGACCAGCCCGGGATCGGAGCCGTGGCGGCGGCCCGGGTGCGGGCGGCGTTCCGGGACGAGACGTCGCTGGTCTCGGCGGCGTACGACGGGGTGCGCGGGCATCCGGTCCTCTTCGGCGCCGCGCACTGGGCGGGGATCGCGGCGAGTGCCACCGGCGACCGGGGGGCACGCGGCTATCTGAAGGAGCACGCCGGGCGGATGGTCCTGATCGAGTGCGCGGACGTGGCGCAGCCCTACGACATCGACACGGAAGCGGACCTGGCGCACCTGGAGTGAACGGGCTGGCACCGAGCGCCAGCTTCCCTCGACTCGGAGAATCTCGACATCAACAAACCATTGAAGTTCCACGATAAGGAAACTACTATCCACTGATCAGAAGCACCCGACCGCACAGCGGGTGCGAATCGCCCCATTCGTACTCCTTGGCACCCGGTGCCACCGCTGAAGGAAGTGACAGCTCATGTCCGCACCAGCGCCGTCCCCGCTGGCCATCGTCGACGCCGAGCCCCTGCCCCGGCAGGAGGAGGTCCTCTCCGACGCGGCGCTCGCCTTCGTGGCGGAGCTGCACCGGCGGTTCACGCCGCGCCGCGACGAACTGCTCGCCCGCCGCGCCGAGCGCCGCGCCGAGATCGCCCGCACCTCCACCCTCGACTTCCTCCCGGAGACGGCCGCGATCCGCGCGGACGACTCCTGGAAGGTCGCCCCCGCCCCCGCGGCCCTGGACGACCGCCGGGTCGAGATCACCGGTCCCACCGACCGGAAGATGACCATCAACGCCCTCAACTCGGGCGCCAGGGTCTGGCTCGCCGACTTCGAGGACGCCTCCGCCCCCACCTGGGAGAACGTCGTCCTCGGCCAGCTCAATCTGATCGACGCCTACACCCGCAGCATCGACTTCACCGACCCGCGGTCCGGCAAGTCGTACGCGCTGCGCCCGGCCGGCGAACTCGCCACCGTCGTCACCCGCCCGCGCGGCTGGCACCTGGACGAGCGCCACCTCGTCGACGCCGACGGCAGGCCGGTCCCCGGCGCCCTCGTCGACTTCGGCCTGTACTTCTTCCACAACGCGCGGCGCCTGATCGACCTCGGCAAGGGCCCGTACTTCTACCTGCCCAAGACGGAGTCGCACCTGGAGGCCCGCCTCTGGAACGAGATCTTCGTCTTCGCCCAGGACGCGCTCGGCATCCCGCAGGGCACCGTGCGCGCCACCGTGCTGATCGAGACGATCACGGCCGCGTACGAGATGGAGGAGATCCTCTACGAACTGCGCGACCACGCCTCCGGGTTGAACGCCGGCCGCTGGGACTACCTGTTCTCCATCGTCAAGAACTTCCGTGACGGCGGCGAGAAGTTCGTCCTGCCCGACCGCAACGCGGTGACGATGACCGCCCCGTTCATGCGCGCGTACACCGAACTGCTGGTGCGCACCTGCCACAAGCGCGGTGCGCACGCCATCGGCGGCATGGCGGCGTTCATCCCGTCCCGCAAGGACCCCGAGGTCAACAAGGTCGCCTTCGAGAAGGTCCGCGCCGACAAGGACCGCGAGGCCGGCGACGGCTTCGACGGCTCCTGGGTCGCCCACCCCGACCTGGTGCCGATCGCCATGGAGTCCTTCGACAAGGTGCTCGGCGACCGGCCGAACCAGAAGGACCGGCTGCGCGAGGACGTGCACGTCGAGGCGGCCGACCTGATCGCGGTCGACTCGCTCGACGCCAAGCCGACCTACCCGGGCCTGGTCAACGCCGTGCAGGTGGGCATCCGTTACATCGAGGCGTGGCTGCGCGGCCTCGGCGCGGTGGCCATCTTCAACCTGATGGAGGACGCGGCCACCGCCGAGATCTCCCGCTCGCAGATCTGGCAGTGGATCAACGCGGGCGTCGAGTTCGAGAACGGCGAGAAGGCCACGCCCGAGCTGGCCCGCAAGGTCGCCGCCGAGGAGTTGGAGAACATCCGCGCGGAGATCGGCGACGACGCCTTCGCCGCCGGTCACTGGAAGCAGGCCCACGACCTGCTGCTCCAGGTCTCCCTCGACGAGGACTACGCGGACTTCCTGACCCTGCCCGCCTACCAGCAGCTCAAGGGCTGACCGGCGGCGGCGTCACGGCCGTACGGCCCGGAGGCGATACCCCCCGCCGGGCCGTACGGCCGTTCGCCTCGCATCGGCCCTCTCCTCAGTCCTCGCGCCCCAGGTGCACGGACCAGTCTCGCTCCGCGGCCGGCTTGCCGTGCAGGTCAGGGACCCGCTTGAGCCAGTCCGGCCGCCCCCGCTGCGCGCGCGCCGCGCGCCGGGCCTCCTCGGCGGCCAGCTCGTCGTGCCCGGGGAAGTCCGTGGGCAGCCAGGACGCGGAGGCCCGCACGCGCGCGTGCAGATGCCGGACGTAGGTCTCGCGCACCTCCTCGGGCGCGCGGAACCCCGGCTCGTCCCGCAGCCAGCCGTCCGGCACCTGGGCGACGACCTCGCGCAGCAGCTCCTCGGTCACCCGCGGGGCCAGCTCGGCGTCGGCCGCGCGCACATCGGGCGCGTACCGGCCGAGCGCGTGGTGCCGGAAGTCGTACGCCTTGCCCGGTGCCGTCAGGTCCCAGCGGTGGTGGAAGACCAGCGCGGCGCCGTGATCGATGAGCCACAGGCGCGGCGGCGCGACCCCGAGGGTCGGCCAGACCATCAGATTGGAGCTGTGGACCGTCCGGTCGACGTTCGCGGTCAGCGCGTCCAGCCAGACGATCCGCCCCGCCTCCAGCGGATCCACCGGGAACGTCCGCGCCACCTCCGGGGTGAAGTCCCGCGCCCCCGGCAGATAGTCCATCCCCAGGTTGACCCCCGCGCTCGCCCCGTGCAGCTCCCGCACCTCCTGGTACGGCTCGTGCGCGGCGATGGCCGGATCGAAGTGCACCAGCACCAGCTCCGGGAACCGCAGCCCGAGCGCACGCGCCAGTTCCCCGACGATCACCTCGGCGACCAGCGCCTTGCGCCCCTGCGCGGAGCCGGTGAACTTGACGACGTACGTCCCGAGGTCGTCGGCCTCGACGATCCCCGGCACCGAACCACCCGAGCGCAGCGGCGCGAGATAGCGGGTGGCGGTGACCTCGGTCAGCATGGCGGTACACCCCTCGTCCCCGGTCTGCGGCGTGCGGTGCGCATAGTGACCGAGCGTAACAGCCGGGGAGGACGCCTCGGGCGCGGGCGCTTGACCTTACCCTCAAGGGCAAGGTTTAGCGTTCTTCGAGGTGAGAGGCATGCGGATCGGAGAACTGGCCCGGCGGGCGGGTGTGACGACCAAGGCGGTGCGCTACTACGAATCGCTGGGGCTGCTCGCGCCGGTGCGGCTGGCCAACGGCTATCGGGACTACGGCGAGCACGACGTACGGCTCGCGCGAGAGATCCGGGCGCTGAGTCTCCTCGGCATCCCCGTCGAGGCGACACGGCCGTTCCTGGAGTGCCTGGCCCTGGGGCACCGGCACGCGGACGACTGCCCGGCCGCGCTGGCCGGGTACCGGGACGCCATCGACGAGCTCACGCGGCGGATCGAGGGCCTCACCGCCCGCCGGGCGGCGCTGGTGACGCACCTGCACCGGGCCGCCCACCGCAACAGCCGCCTGTCACCGACCGAAGGAGAGGAACCGATGACCGATTACACGCGCCTGCCCGCCGGCCTGCCCGTTCCCGAGGACGACGGGGCCGCCGACCACCTGCGCGGGGCGCGGATGCCGCGGCTGGAACTCCGTGCCACCGACGGCGCCACCGTCAGCCTCGACGCGCTGGGCGCGGGCCGCACGGTGCTCTACGTCTACCCGCTCACGGGCCGCCCCGGCACCGATCTGCCCGAGGGCTGGAACTCCATCCCCGGCGCCCGTGGCTGCACCGCCGAGGCGTGCGGCTTCCGTGACCACCACCAGGACCTGCTCGCAGCCGGCGCCGCCCGGGTGTACGGCCTCTCCGGTCAGGACGGCGACTACCAGCGCGAGGTCATCGAGCGGCTCCGCCTGCCCTTCCGGATGCTGTCCGACCCCGCACGGAGCCTGGCTCGGGCACTGGACCTCCCCACGTTCACCACCGGCGGGCAGACGCTCTACAGGCGGCTCACCCTGATCATCGAGGACAGCGTGATCGAGCACGTCTTCTACCCGATCTTCCCTCCGGACAGGCATGCCGGCCAGGTCCTGGCCTGGCTCGGCGACAACACTCACCGGCCCTGACACATCGGGACAGCTGTCGCCGAAGCCCGGGATGACGCGGAAGGCGTACGCCCTCAACGGAACGGGGCCGAGGCGGAGCACTCCCGTCGAAGGGCACCGGATCCACCGGGCAGGGTGCCCGCCCCGATCGTCGTCGGCCGTCTCCTCCGGCGGCCCACCGTCGGCCACGGGCCTCAGACGTGGAGTTCCGGCGGGAAACCGGTCCAGCGCAGCCCGGCGGGGAGATGGCCGGTGTCGTTGAAGAGGAGAACCGCCGGGGGCCGCTCGGGTGTGTAGCGGATGACGGTCAGGGCCGCGTGGGCATGGTTGATGCCCAGCCATCGCCACTTCGGCGCCTCGAAGGCGGCCCGGACGAGCCAGCCGACGAGGAAGTTGTGCGTGACGACGAGTTCGTGGCGCGGTTCGTCTCCGACGACGGGCCCGGTGAACTCCGCGAGTGCCTTCGCCGCCAGCCCGGGACCCTGTTCGCGCTCCTCGGCCGTGAACCGGTCCAGGAACTCGCCCCAGTCATCGGCGGCCTCCGGCGGCAGTTCCGCCCGCGTCGGCAGGTAGGGGACGTAGTCGCCCGCCGCTTCGGAACGGTGGCAGGGAACTCCGTCGAGCTGCTCACCGGCCAGCCGGGCGGTCTGTTCGGCACGGGCGAGGGGTCCGTGGTGGATCGCAGCCAGCGGGATCCCGCGGAGCCGCTGGCCCAGCAGGGCGGCCTGGCGGCGGCCCGTGTCCGTCAGTTCGCTCTCGTCCGGCGACGCCTCGCCGTGACGCGCGAGATAGAGGTAGCGGGCGGCCGTACCGGTCATGGACGCGTCCTTCGAAGAAGTAGATCCCGCGGACCCACGGAAGGACGCCGGCCCACGCGGACCGGTTCCAGCAGGGCCGGCGCCGTCTCCGGTCCGGCGTGCCCGCCCCGGCGACGGACACTGGATCTCCGGACGTGTCCCGCCTTACGGTGGCGCCATGACCAGTGATCGGACAGCGCCCGCCGTGCCCGTCCCGGCTTTCGAACCCCCTTACTACGTCGCTGTCTTCACCACGGTGCGGACCCCGGACCAGGACGGCTACCGCGAGACCGACGACCGTATGGAAGAGCTGGTGAAGGAGGTCCCGGGGTACCTGGGGATGGACCATGCGCAGACCCCCGGCGGGCTGGGCATCACGGTCGGCTACTTCCGCGACGCGGAAGCCCTCGCGCGGTGGCGGGGCGACGCCGAGCACCGCGCGGCGCAGAAGCGCGGGCGGGCCCAGTGGTACGAGACCTACACGCTGCACGTGGCGAAGGTCGAGCGCAGCCACGGCTTCACGCGGGCCCAGGCGCCGGGCGTGCGCGGCGACGGGGAGACCGCGTGACGGCGGACCGGTTCCCGGATCCCGGCGATCCGGAACGCGACCTCGACTGCGCGGTCTTCGTGGCGGTGCCCTACCGGGACGAGCTGTGGGAGCGGGTGGCCCGCGCGGTCCCGGGCGCGGTGCGCCGGGACAGGACCCTGCATCTGCCGTCGGTGCGGGCCGACTGGGGGCGCAACGACCACGCGGGGGACGGCCTGCCCGACGACGACTTCATCGGCTGGCCCTCCGTCCTGGTCTGCGAGCCGGTCGACGACCCCCCGGCCGCCGAGGTGATCGACGCGGTCTCGCGGCTCCTGACCGCCTTCTGGACGCTGGAGGTGCGCGCCGTGGCCAGTTGCGACTACGAGCGGGAGCTGCCGGCCGACGGCGGCGCGCGGTACTGCCGCCCGCCCTGGCCGCCGGCGGCCCCGCCCCCGCCTCCGACCGGGTGAGCCGCCGGGACGGGGCCTGCCGGGTGCCTATCCGCCGACCAGCGGGTTGGGCAGCGGGCGGTACCGGGCGTCGGCGCCGTCCGCGCCCGTCCAGCGCAGCAGCAGGTTGGTCTTGCCCGGCAGGGTCGGCGCGGTCAGCAGGGCGGGCACCTCGGGCAGGGCGTGCCGGGACAGTTCCTGCCGGACGGCGGGCCACGGGTCGAAGCCCGGACGGCGTTCGGCCAGGGCGGCGGCGATCTCGGCGAGGTGGTTGACGACCAGGCAGTACACCAGCCGCTCCCAGCCGGCCGCCCGGTCCACCTCGGACAGCAGCTTGACGCCCTCCGCGTCCCGGAACAGCGCCTGCACGGGCAGCCCGGCGCCGTCCAGGGCGACCAGCGAGTTCTGCAGGTGCGCCTCCAGCACCACTCCGTGCCGCGCGAAGGCGGTGAGGGCCGGGGGCACGACCTGGCGCAGATACGCCGCCCACCACACCGCCGGATCCAGCGGGCCGTCCAGCGGATTGCCGGCGAACTCCTCGGTCAGGGCGGCGGCGAGCAGCGGGGTCGCACCGGGCAGCAGATGCCGCCGCAGTCCGTCGCGGACGACGACCGCGAGTTCCTCGAAGGCGAAGGCGGCGGTGCGGTGTCCGCGGTCGCTCAGCCAGGCGGCCGGTCCGCCGAGCCGGGCGAAGGCGGCGGTGACCGCTGTGTCGGTGCGGCGCAGTGTCAGCAGGTCGTGCCGCCACAGCCGCCGAACGTCGTTGGTGATGCGCACGTCCAGGCTGAACTTCAGGAACAGGTCGGCCTCCGGCACGTGGACGGTGCGGATCGCGGCGGTGGGCCGCACGTCGAAGCCGGTCGTGCCCAGCCGCAGCAGCCGTCCGTCGGCGAACGCCCCGGCCAGGGCCTCGGCCGCCAGGTCGAGCTGCCAGGGGTGGGCGGGCAGCAGCCGGTAACCGGGCGGGACCTGGCCGAGGGCGTCCAGCGCCGAGGTGTCGCCCTCCTCCACGACCTGGTCCTCGCGCAGCCCGAGCAGCACCAGCGGGAAACGGGCGTACGCCTCGGGCGCGTACGGCAGCCAGGAGGTGACCGGGCCGCCGCCGCGCGCCTTGGGCGCCGGGTGGCAGGGGTGCCCGGTGACGAGGGACTGCTCGGAGCGGGTGTAGAGGTCCCCGGGCGGCGCGGTCCGCTCCCGGGCGGCGAGCAGTGCCGCCACCGCCTCCCGGCTGTCGATCATCTCGGCGGACAGTTCGTCGTTGGTGACGCCGGTGTGGCGGCGCAGTTCGTCGGCGACCAGTTTGACCAGTTCGGTGTGGCCGAGCCGCTGCCAGCGGCCGTCGGCGGCCACCTCGGGCGCGGCGGGGCGCCGCCCGGCGCGCACCCGCAGCAGCCGCCCGGTGCCCGGCAGCCGGTAGAGGGCGTGCCCGGCCGGTCCGCGCCGTCCGGCCTGCTCGGGCTGTCCGTTCCCGGGCTCCGGGCAGGGGTGTGCCACCTCGCGGATCAGGCAGTTCAGCAGGGGCGCGACGGCGTGGGCGTCGGCGCGCGCGCCGTTGTCGGCGGCGGCGGACGCGCCGGTGCCGTCGGTGGGGGGCGTCAGCTCCATGCGTTCCATTCGTTCCATACGTCCACACGGTGCGAAGGTGATCAGTATGTCTGCCCGCGCGCTACCGTGGCGCCCGCGCGTCCGATCCGTACCCGAGGAGCCCGACCGTGCACCGTCTCCCGACCGCAGAGGCCGAGATCGGCGAGGAACTGGCCGTGGTGCGTCCCGGCCTCGTCCCACGGTACGCGCGCGAACTGGCCGGCGCGCGGGCTGCCGTGCTCACCCGGCTGTGGCGGGCGCTGGCGCACGAGCCGCTGCCGTGGATCGGCGGCCGGGAGCGGGTGCGGGACGCCCTGGTGCTGCGGCTGTCCGACGGCCGGGTGCTGGAGGGGCCGCCGGCCGACCCGTACGCGACGGACGCGTACGTCACCGCCGTGCGCCTCGACGGCGAGGTCCACGACGATCCGGCGCGGCTGACGACCGCCCTCGCGGTGCCGCACGGCGGCGCGCTGGCCGCCGAACTCGCGCACAGCGCGGCGTCGTTGGCGCTGTCCCGCGCGGACCGGCCGTCGCCCGCCGGGGGGCCGCTCCCGCCGGAGGAGTGGCCCGGCCGGGACTGGGAGTGGGAGCAGCGGGTGGCCGACGGCCATCCCTTCCACCCCAACTGCCGGTCCCGGCCCGGTTTCTCGGTGGCCGAGCAGCTGGCGTACGGCCCGGAGCACCGGCCTGTGGTGGAGCTGCGGCTGCTGCCGGTCGCCGCCCGGGAGTGCCTGGTGACCGGGGAGTGGCCGCGGGAACTGCGGGACGGCGGGCGCCTGTTGATGCCGGTGCACCCGTGGCAGGCGGAGCATGTGCTCAAGCGGCCCGGCGAGGGCGACCGGCTCGCCGCGCATCCGCTGATGTCGCTGCGCACCCTGGCCCTGCCGGACGGCCCGCACGTCAAGACGGCGCTGTCGGCGCGGCTGACGTCATCGGTGCGGGACATCTCGGTCGGTTCGGTGACCGCGTCGGCGGTCCTGTCGGCGTTCGCGCAGGACCTGGCGGCCCGCACCGGCGGTCTGCTGCACCTCACCCGCACCCTCGGCGCGGCCACCGCGCACTCCCCCGACCTGGCGGCCCTGTGGCGCGAGTCGCCGCAGGAGTACGTCCGTCCCGGCGAGCGCGTCCTGCCGGTGGCGGCCCTGCCGGGCACCGGGCTGCCGGGCTCCCCCGCCTGGCTGGCCGGCTTCACCCGGCTCGCGCTCACCGCCGGTCTCGGCCTGCTGGAGCTGGGCGTGGCGCTGGAGGCGCACGGGCAGAACCTGCTGGTCGTGCTCTCCGCCTCCGGCGCGCCGGTGCGCCTGGTCTACCGCGACCTGGCCGACATCCGCGTCAGCCCCGCCCGGCTGGCCCGGCACGGCATCGCGGTCCCGGCGCTGCCCGAGCGCAACCTCACCGACGATCCGGCCGCGCTGCGCCGCAAGCTGTTCGGCTCGCTGGTGGCGGGCGCCCTGGCCGGTGCGGCGGGCTCCGGTCCGGCGCTGGGCGCGGCCCTGGAGGCGGCCCTGCCCAACCTGCCCCGCACGGCGGACGTCCGCGCCCTGCGCGAGGAGCCGCTGCCCGTCAAGGCGTTGACGCTGATGCGGCTCTCCCCCGGCCGCAGCGGCGACATCTGGACCCGGCTGCCCCGGCCCGGCGCGACCGGATCGTGACCTTCCGTCCGGCTATGAGACAACTTTTCGGCCAAACAACGGCGTTGTGGTTCTCATCGGGCCGCGGCGGTGTAGCTCTGGGGCGTTCGTCGGACACCCACGGCCCCGAGAGCGGAAGATGACTGACGTCGACAGCAGTGACGGTCTGATGAAGCCGATCCGTCCCGAACAGCTCGACCCGGGGGCGGTGATCGCGCAGTCGCTGGACAACCAATGGGTCCCGGCGCAGCTCACACGGCAGATGATCGAGCGGGGCGAGTCCCTCGACCAGGTCGGCCGGCTGCGCCGCCAGGAGGTGCGGGCCGAGTACTTCCGCAGCCTCATCAACGTCGGCCAGGTCGTGATCAACCGCGCGTACTTCTACAACAACGACGCGATCAACTGCGACCTCGTGGAGCAGGGCGAGTCCCGCACGGCGCACCAGCGGCTGCTCGCCTCGGGGGCCATCGTGCCCTTCCTGCTCGGTGAGCGGCATCCGGCCGAGGAGCCGCCGGACCGTCTGCATGTGCGGCGCGACGGGTTCACGGCCTGGCAGGAGACCCTGGAGGGGCTGCCCGCCACGGACCGGGTGCGCTGTGTGCGCATGTCCTGGGACGACTCGGCGGACGACCACGAGAACCGGGAGAGCACCCGCCTGCGGCTGTTCCAGCCGTTCGCGGAGAAGGTGCAGGGCCTGACCGCCAAGGACATCGACGTCCTGGCCGCCCAGACGGGAGTGGCCCGCGAGGACGCGGACCGGTTCGGGCGACGGCTCGGCGAGGTGGTCTCCTTCAGCAACGACCTCAGGGTCAGCCGGCGGCCCGTGGTGCGCAACGCCCTGTACGAGGAGTTCGTGACGGTCCCCGGGACCAATGTCGCCGAGGGCAGGTACGACCGGAGCAAGCCCTTCGCGGCGCAGATCAAGCAGCTCCTGGACCTCGTCTACAACGTCAACCTGGCCGACGCGCTGGGCCGTTACCCGCTCACGCCCGGCGACAGCCTGCGGCGCGTGGTGCTCCAGGAGGCCCGGGAGGCGCGGGCCGCCACCGGTTTCGTCGAGGACCCCGAGCATCTGCTGACATTCCTGCGGCGGCACGCCTTCGCCGCGGTCCAGGACCGGCTGACGCCCGCCGCGGTCAACGCGCTCACCCTCCAGGACATCTGGCGGCTGCGGCAGACCTCCGTGTGGAACGAGTACGTGCGGGCGTTCGGCGCGCTCACCGCCGCTCCCGACACCTTCGACGAGCGGGTGGGGCAGGTCTTCGACCGCTACGTCGGGCTCAACTCGGAGATCCTCAGGCTGGCCAGGGAACGCGAGCGGGCCAGGCCCGCCCCGTGGCGGCCGGTCGTGGAGGTCGTCGTCACCGTGGGGGCGGCCGTGTTCACCGCCGTCAGCGGCAACGACCTGTGGGAGGTGGCGGGTTCGGTCCTGCCGCTCACGGTCAGCGGATCGCTGACGGGGTCGGTGCAGCTGGTGCTGCGCAACCGGATCGCCGGGCGGCAGGAACAGAGGTTCGCCCGCGAGATCGCCTCCGTGCGGCTGGCGAGTGAACGAGAATGGGCCCAGTTCCACGATCTGGTGCGGCGCCTGCCCGGCTACCGGGACGCGTCGGGCTCCGCCCCGACCGGCACGGCGTCCGCCACCACCCAGGACAACGAAGACCTGCCCGAGTACTGAGAAAGCCGGAGTCAGCCCTTGCACTGCCCGCGGAGCATCCCATGAACCGGTACGAGGCCCTGCGGCGGGCCGTTCCGCGGTGGTTCCGCGACGAACCGGGGGGCATCGGCATCCTCACGGACCCCGCCCTGGTCCGCCGGGCCCGGCGCCAGGTCACGGCGGCCGGACGGCAGCCGGCAAGGGGCTTCCTGGGGGCCCTGCGGGCCCGGCTCGCGGTGCTGCTGCGGCCGGTTCCCGCGGGCGTGGTGTCGGCCAACCGCCATCTGTGGTACCTGCGCGACCCGGTGCGTTTCCCGGACGGGCGGCTGGGCCTGTACGACCGGCTGCTGCCGCCGCCGGACGCCTCCCCGGGCGTGGTGGTCCTGCCGCTGCTCGGCCCGGAGAGCGATGTCGTGCTGATCGAGCACTTCCGGCACGCCACGCGGACCCGGCACTGGGAGGTGGTGCGCGGTTTCGGGGACCCGGGGGCCGGTGGCGAGGAGAACGTCACGCGGGAGCTCCGGGAGGAGATCGCGGCGGTGCCCACGGCGGTGGTCCCGCTCGGCGGACTCCATCCGGACACCGGGCTGCTGGCCCACCGCGTCGAGCTGTACGCCGCCCGGGTGGACGGCTTCGGCGACCCGGAGCGGGGCGAGGCGATCGGCCGGATCCGCGCGGTGCCGTGGGCCGAGGCCGAGGCGATGGTGGCGGACGGGCGGATCACCGACGGGTTCACGGTCGCGGTGCTCTACCGGGCGCGGCTGGCGGGTCTGTTCGGCAAGGAGCCGGGGCCGGGGACGGAGTAGGCCGCCGCCGCTCGTTTTGGAGCAACCACCGTCGGGTCAATAGGATCCGCCGATGATCACAAGACAACGGCTGGCGGCAGGAGTCTGTGCTCTGCTCGCCGCCCTGACGGCCGGGATCGCCTTTCCCGCCGGCGCGGTCGCCGACGAACCGGACGGCCGGGCAGCGCCGAAGGTCGAACTCGTCCTGGACGTCAGCGGCTCCATGCGCGCACGGGACATCGACGGCGGGACGCGGATGGCCGCGGCCAAGCAGGCCTTCAACGAGGTGCTGGACGCGACCCCCGAGGAGGTCCGGCTCGGCATCCGCACCCTCGGCGCCAACTACCGCGGCGACGACCGCAAGACGGGCTGCAAGGACACCGCGCAGCTCTACCCGGTCGGCCCGCTGAACCGCACCGAGGCGAAGGCGGCGGTGGCCACCCTGGCGCCGACCGGCTGGACCCCGATCGGGCCCGCGCTGCTGAAGGCGGCGACCGATCTGGAGGGCGGCGACGGCGCCCGCCGTATCGTGCTGATCAGCGACGGCGAGGACACCTGCCAGCCGCTGGACCCGTGCGAGGTGGCCCGCGAGATAGCCGCCAAGGGCATCGGCCTGACCATCGACACCCTGGGCCTGGTGCCGGACGCCAAGACCCGTGACCAGCTCAGCTGCATCGCCGACGCGACCGGCGGCACCTACACCTCCGTCCGGCACAAGGAGGAACTGTCCGACCGGGTCGGTCAGTTGGTGGACCGCGCCGCCGACCCGGTGGTGACGCCGGTCGCCACCCAGGGCGCCGCCGACTGCACCAGGGCGCCCGCGCTCAAGTCGGGCCTGTACACCGACCGCGAGGAGTTCGGGCAGCAGCGCTGGTACCGCGTGGACGTCAAGCCCGGCCAGGAGCTTCGGGCCTCGGTCAGCGTCGCGGACGACCGCGCCGTGCGCCCCGACTACGGGATGCTGCTGCGGGCGGTGACCGTGCACGGGCGGGAGATCGTGCGCGGGGAGGCGGCCGGCACCGGCCGCACCGACGTGGTCTCCACGGGCCTGCGCTATCCGAAGCCGAAGAGCGACGACGACAACGCCCCGGCGGAGACGGTGTGCCTCCAGGTCACCAACTCCTTCGCGCCGACCGCCGGGGTGAAGACCACGCCAGGTCTGCCGCTGGAGCTGACCGTGGACGTGGTGGGCGCCCCCGACCCGTCGGGCGACGTGGCGGCGTTCGGACTCGGCCGCGGCTGGTGGCTGCTCGGCCTCCTGGTGCTGACCGGCTTCCTCGCCGGAGTGATCTGGGGCTGGCTCTCGCGCTGGCGCGTGGCGATCTGGAGGACCAACTGATGCGTCTCACACGTGCGTTCGGCGCCGCGCTGCTCGCCCTGGGGCTTGCGGCGGCCCCCGCGGTGGCCGACTCCTCGCCCTCGGCGAGCCCGTCCGGCGACAGCAAGGCCCCCTCCCAGGCGGGCACCTCCTTCCGTACGGCGACGGAGATCGAGCAGGGGCAGCGGGCGACCGCGAGCGCCTCCACCGGCGACTACCTGTACTGGTCGTTCCCCGCGGACGCCGGTCAGCGCCCCACCGTGCACGCGACGGTGAAGCTGCCCGAGCAGCACACCACGCAGACCTGGCAGGTCGACGTCTACGACGGGCTGCGCCGCCGCCAGTCGTGCCAGTACGGCGCCCAGACCCGCACCGCCGCGGCGGGCACCGCCTCGGTGGAGCTGGCCTGCGTCCTGCGCACGGTCCGCGCCTGGTCGGAGCCGTGGGCCAACGACCCGCTGCCCGGCACGTACTACATCCGGCTCACCGTGGTCGGCCTCCAGGCGTCGGACCTGGGCCTGCCGGTGAGCGCCGAGGTCCGGGCCGAGTCCAAGCACATCGGCGGCCCCGCGGCCGTGGACGGCTCACTGTCCCAGCCACTGGTCCCCGGGATCGCGGTCACCTCGCAGCACGACGGCGGTGACAGCGGCGACGGCAAGAAGAAGACGGCGGTGCTGTCGAGCATCGAGCCGGACGGCGGCTGGTCGTCGGGCTGGTGGTCCGACCGGTGGGTGTGGTCCGGGATCGGTGCCGTGCTGGCCGCGCTCGCGGGCATCGGCGGCTACGCGCTGACGCGGGGTTCCGGACGGCCGTCACGGCTGCCGCCCGGTGCCTGACGGTACGTCACACCACTGATCCAGGAGGCCCGTTCCGCGTCGGCGGGGCGGGCCTTCGCCGTGCCTCCCGCAGGTGCGTCACGCCTCTCGCAGGGACTTGGCGAGCGGGCCGTCCCCGGTGACGGTCACCCGGCCCGCGCGCACCGCGTCCGCGAGGTCCAGCTCCCCGCGCGCGATCTCCGCGCAGGTGGCGGAGTCGAGGGACAGGCGGGCGTCGGGCTCCCGGGGGGCGGGCCCGTCGCCGTACACGGCCCCCGCCTCCTCCCGCGGGTGCAGGTGGAAGACGCCCTTCTCCAGGCGTACTTCGACGATGCCGTCGCCCGCCAGCGCGCCCAGCAGGGGCAGCGCGAACCAGTGCGCGCGCACCGCGTCGGTGGGGCGCGGCTCGCCCAGCTCGGCCCGCCCCCACTCCCCCAGCGTCCGCAGCACGGGCAGCAACGCACGCCCGCGCGCGGTGAGTTCGTAGACATGGGCGGCCCCGGGCGGCGGCAGCCGGCGCCTGCTCGTCAGCCCGTCGCGCTCCATGTCCTTCAGCCGGGAGGCGAGGACGTCGGTGCTCACCCCGGGCAGATCGGCGTGCAGGTCCGTGTAGCGGCGGGGACCGGCGAGCAGTTCCCGGACGATCAGCAGGGTCCAGCGGTCGCCGACCGCGTCGAGCGCGCGGGCCGCGGAGCAGTACTGGTCGTAGCTTCGGCGAGGTGACATGCGACGCAGTCTAGACATGTTGTTGGACTTTCCAAGCTCGCACTTGGTAAAACCAAGCAACAACACGAACCGGAGGGGCGCATGGAGTTCCGGCAGTCGAGCAAGCTCAACGAGGTCTGTTACGAGATCCGCGGCCCGGTGATCGAGCACGCCAACGCGCTGGAGGAGGCGGGCCACAGCGTGCTGCGCCTGAACACCGGCAACCCGGCGCTCTTCGGTTTCGAGGCGCCCGAGGAGATCGTCCAGGACATGATCCGGATGCTCCCGCGGGCGCACGGCTACACCGACTCGCGCGGGGTCCTCTCCGCCCGCCGCGCGGTCGCCCAGCGCTACCAGGCACGCGGCCTGGAGGTCGGCGTCGACGACGTCTTCCTCGGCAACGGCGTCTCGGAGCTGGTCTCCATGGCCGTACAGGCGCTGCTGGAGGACGGCGACGAGGTGCTGGTCCCCGCCCCGGACTACCCGCTGTGGACGGCCGTGACCACCCTGGCCGGCGGCAAGGCGGTCCACTACCTGTGCGACGAGCGGGCCGACTGGTACCCGGACCTGGACGACATGGCGTCGAAGATCACCGACCGGACCAGGGCCGTCGTGATCATCAACCCCAACAACCCGACGGGCGCGGTCTATCCGAAGGAGATCCTGGAGGGCATCCTCGACCTCGCCCGCAGGCACGGCCTGATGGTGTTCGCCGACGAGATCTACGACCAGATCCTCTACGACGACGCCGTGCACCACTCGACGGCCGCGCTCGCGCCCGACCTGGTGGTCCTGACCTTCTGCGGCCTGTCGAAGACGTACCGCGTGGCCGGGTTCCGCTCCGGCTGGCTGGTCGTGACCGGACCCCGGCAGCACGCCAAGGACTATCTGGAGGGCCTGACCATGCTGGCCTCCATGCGCCTGTGCCCCAACGCGCCCGCGCAGTACGCCATCCAGGCCGCGCTCGGCGGCCGCCAGTCCATCGGCGAGCTGACCGTGCCCGGCGGCAGGCTGCACGAGCAGCGGAACATCGCCTGGGAGAAGCTCAACGAGATCCCGGGCGTCTCCTGTGTCAAGCCCCGGGGCGCCCTGTACGCGTTCGCCCGGCTCGACCCAACGGTCCACAAGATCCACGACGACGAGAGGTTCGTCCTGGACCTGCTGCTCCGCGAGAAGATCCAGATCGTGCAGGGCACCGGCTTCAACTGGCCCACGCCCGACCACTTCCGCATCCTGACGCTCCCTCACGCGGATGTGCTGGAGACGGCGATCAGCAGGATCGGGCGGTTCCTCGACGGCTACCGGCAGTAGTGCCGGTGATCGCTCGGCGAGATCCCGTAGGCCGCCTTGAACGCGCGGGTGAAGGCGGAGGGGTGGGGCATTCCGCACCGCGCGGCGACGGCGTGGATCGGCAGGGCGCTCAGGGCCGGGTCGACGAGATCGCGGTACGCCTTCGCCAGCCGCTGCCGGCGGATGTACGCGGCGAGGGTCGTGCCCTGCGAGCCGCGGGTGAAGAGCCGGTGCAGATAGCTGACGGAGACGTGGTGCGCCGCGGCGACCTTCGACGGGGTCAGGCCGGGGTCGTGCAGGTGCCGCCGGACGAAGGCGCGCACATCGTGGAGCATGGCCCGGTGCCGCGTCTCCTCCGGCAGCGCGTCCTCGGCGTCCAGCTCCCGCGCCAGGCAGGCGGACAGCAGGTCGACCGCCACGGCGCCGAGCCGGGTCGCCTCGGCGGGCCGGAGCGCGGGCAGTTGGCGGTCCAGGGTGAGCAGGAACGCCGCCAGTACCGCGCCCGTGCCCTGCTGTCCCGACAGCACCCGGCCGAGCAGGTGGCGGACCCGGTGCGGCGGGATGGGCAGGGACGACGCCGGGAGGTCGATGCCGATCCCCTCGGCGCGCGGTGGCGCCCCTCCGGCGCCGGGGGTGCCGGCGAACCAGGAATCGTAGGGCTGTGAGCTGGTCACCAGGTGGAAGTGGCCCGGCGTGAGCCGCTGTGTCCCTCCCGGGCCGACCGAGGCCACGGTTCCGTGGCCGGCCGTCAGCATCGTCAGGTGGTAGAGCTCGTCGTCGCACCGGCGGATCATCCGCTCGGTCCGCCTGACCCGTATCGAGGGGAACGCCGTCCTCAGGACGGCCACGGGCCCGAGCTGCGCCTGCCGCACGGTCGCGCTGAAGGTGGTGACATGGTCGCTGGTCATCTCGGCGGCCCGTGACCGCCCCATCACCTCCCGCCAGTGCTCGAAGCACTCGACCCCGTCCAGGACGTCGCTCCCGGCCGTCTCGGGTGTCACCGGCATCTCGTTCTCCCATCGCCCCTCCCCTCCTCCTGGCGGCCGCGAGGGAAGAAGTACTTCACAGGTGAACAAGCGTATCGGCTCGAATCCGCGGGTCCCGTGGCGCGGGAGGTGGCCGTATCGGCTCTTGTGTGGACGCGATGGCAACAAGAGTCGACTCTGTGTCAACTCGGCGGAGCGGCTCCTTGGCATGCTTCCCCGTGCGGCGCCGGCCCCGTACGGCTCGGGCCGTCGGGGTCCACCTGTACGGGGGACAGGTGGACCCCTGGCCGGCACCGCGGTGAACGGCCCCGTACCGGCCGTACGGCGCACTCCGGCTGCGGACCTCCCCGGGCCGTGTCAGGGTGTCGTCGGCGGCGACGCGGCGACAGGGAAGGGACGGCCGGCATGGGTGACCTCTTTCTCGTCCGGCACGGGGAGACCGCGTGGTCGCGCTCCGGGCGGCACACCGGCCGTACGGACGTGCCGCTCACCGAGCACGGGCGGGAGGAGGCGCGCCGGCTGGTGCCGCTGATCCGGTCGCACCGCATCGGCGCCGCGTTCGTCAGCCCGCTCCAGCGGGCCCGGGAGACGGCCGAGCTGATCGGTGTGCCGGACGCCCGCGTCGACGCCGACCTGCGGGAGTGGGACTACGGGGGCTACGAGGGGGTGACGACGCCCGAGATCCAGCGGACCCGGCCCGGCTGGTTCCTGTTCACCGACGGGGTCGCGCCGGGCCCGCCGGAGCACCCCGGCGAGACGGTGGAGCAGGTCGGGGAGCGCGCCGACCGGATGCTGGCCAAGGTGGACGCCGCGTTCGCGAACACCGAGGGCGTCGTGCTGCTCGTCGCGCACGGGCACTTCCTGCGGGTGCTGACGGCCCGGCGGCTGGGTCTGCCCCCGGCCTCGGGCGCGCTGTTCCAGCTCGCCACCGGCACGGTGTGCCGGCTGGGCACGGAACACGACCGGCCGGTGGTCGCGGGCTGGAACATCCGGCCGCCCGCACCGGCCGGATCATCGCACTGAGGGTCCGTTCAGAAGGCCACGGCGCGTTGTCAGACCCGCGCCGTAGCCTTCTGATCGGGCCGGGGACTCCTTCCCGGTCCGCTCGCCCATGCCGGGCCCCGGGGAGGGAGCACGCCGTGACACGACCGCCGACCGCCGCGCAGCGCCGGGTCGTCGACGCCGCCGATCCGGTGACCGGGCGGCTGCGGGGCACCGAGGCGCAGCTCGCGGCCCTGGTGGCGCGCGGGCTGGCCTTCCGGCACCCGCGCCCGCCGCACGACCACTTCCTGACCCCGGCGGGCCACCGGATACGCGAGACGGGGCCCGCACCGGCTGCCTCCGCTCCCCCACCGGCTGCCTCCGGTCCCCCGGCGGACACCCCGCCGCCCGCCGGTGTGTTCGCCGCCCGGGTCGGCGGCGAGGAGGACGAGGAAGCGGCGGGGACGGCGGGGGCCTCCGACGGGGCCGCGCGGGCGCGTGAGGTGCACAGTGCCTGGCAGGGGCTGCTGGAGCTACGCCGGATGACCAACCCGGACGGCGCGGTGGAGCGGCCGTGCGGCTGGGAGCGGGCGCATCTGGTGCGGGCCGCCGCGCTGGCCCTGGAGGCGGCCGGGCTCCGTCCGGCGGGAGCGGCGGCCGACGGTTACCGGGTGCGGGCGACCCCGCAGCCCGAGGCGGTCGCGGTGTACGCGCCGGACGCGGAGCCGCTGGCGGCCTGCGCGGCGGCGCTGGAGCGGGCGGGCTGGCAGCCCGGCGTGTGCACGGAGCCGCGGACCCGGGTGCGCTACCTGCTGGCCTCCCCGCGCCGGGTGTGAGGGGCGTGCCAGGATCGGGGCGGTCGTACGAGGACAGACGTCACCGGCGTGACGTGCGAGAAGGGGATGCAGTGAGCGAGCCGTTTTCCGTCCCGGTGACCGTCCGGGGCTACGAGACCGATGTGCAGGGGCATCTCAACCAGGCCGTGTACCTCAACTACGCGGAGCACGCACGCTGGTCGCTGCTCCAGGCGGCCGGCATCAGCCAGAGCGACCTGATCGCCACGGGCGTGGGACCGGTGGCGCTGGAGACGACCATCGGTTTCCGGCGGGAGCTGCTCGCCGGTGACGAGGCCGTGGTGAGCTGTGTGTTCGAGTGGGGCGAGGGCAAGACGTTCCGGATACGGCAGACCGTCCGCAAGGCCGACGGCACGGTGGCCGCGGAGATCACCGCGGTCGGCGGGCTGCTGGACCTCAAGGCGCGCAGACTGGTGGCCGCTCCCCGGGACCGGTTCCGGGACCTCGCGGAGGATCCGGTGCTGCTGGGCCTGTGAGACCGCCGCGCGGTGCCGCCCGCGGGGGTGCGGCACCGGGCGGTGCCGCACCCCCGCGGGCGGGCGCGGTCAGTGCGTGGGGGCCGGCTGGGCGGCCTCCGCGATCTCCGTGCCGCTCTCCATCGGGTGGGTGACGTCCTCCGCGTCCTGGCCCTTGCCGATGTGGTTGAAGAGCAGGTTCAGCGCGACGGCCACGACGCAGCCGGTGGAGATGCCCGAGTCCAGGACGATCCGGGCGGTCTCGGGGAAGGCGTGGTAGAACTCCGGCGCGGTGATCGGGATGATGCCGGCGGCGAGCGAGACGGCGACGATCAGGACGTTGTTGTCCTTGTCCAGGCCCGCCCTGACCAGCGTCTGGATACCGCTGGCGGCCACCGAGCCGAACAGCACCACGCCCGCGCCGCCCAGCACCGGCCGCGGTACGACGGCGATGAGGGAGGCGGCGGCCGGGCACAGGCCCATCAGCACCAGGAAGCCGCCGCCCGCGGCGACCACGTAGCGGCTGCGGATGCGGGTCATCGCGACCAGGCCGATGTTCTGGGCGAAGGCGCTGCACATGAAGCCGTTGAACAGGGGGCTGAGGGCGGAGCCGAGGGTGTCGGCGCGCAGGCCCGCAGCGATGGTCCGCTCGTCCGCGGGGCGTTCGACGATCTCGCCGAGGGCGAGCATGTCGGCGGTGGACTCGGTCATGCAGACCACCATGACGACGCACATCGACAGGATCGCGGCGACCTGGAACTGCGGGGCGCCGAAGTGGAAGGGCGTCGGGAAGCCGACCACGTCGGCGTCGGCGACCGGGCCGAAGTCGGTGGCGCCGAACGGGATGGCGACCAGGGTGCCCAGGACCAGGCCGATCAGGACGGCGATCTGCTTGACGAAGCCGCGGGTGAAGCGGCGCAGCAGCAGGACCAGCAGAAGGGTGATGCCGGCCAGGGTCAGATTGGTGGCCGAGCCGTAGTCGTGCGCGGCCGGGTTGGGGCCCTGGGCCCAGCCGAAGGCGACCGGCAGCAGGGAGACACCGATGAGGGTGATCACGCTGCCGGTGACGACCGGCGGGAAGAAGCGGATGGCCTTGCAGAACAGCGGGGCGCAGAGGAACCCGAGGAGTCCGGCGACGATGACCGCGCCGAAGATGACCGGCAGCGCGTCGGACTTGTCCTTGGTGGAGGCGACGATCGCGGTCATCGGGGCGACACCGGCGAAGGTGACGCCGTTGACGAAGGGCAGCCGGGCGCCGATCTTCCAGATGCCGAGCGTCTGGAGGAAGGTGGCGAGGCCCGCGGTGAACAGGCAGGCGCCGGTGAGGAAGGTGAGGTCACGGGCGCTCAGGCCGATGGCCGCGCCGACGATCAGGGGCGGGGCGACGACCCCCGCGTACATGGCGGCCACGTGCTGGAGGCCGCTGGTCGCCATCTTCAGGGCGGGGAGCTTCTCGTCGACTGGGTGGACGGGTGTCCTGGCTGGCGCGTCCGGCGCGTCGGCGGTCGGTGCGGGCACGGCGGTTCCTCCGGTCGGTTGTCACGTCGGCTCCGACGTGGGTGTCAAGGAGGTGATGCGTGGGCGTGGGGGGCCTCCCGCGCGAGCGGGACCGGGAGCTCACGAGCGGGACCGAGAGCTGGGGAGAGAGCTGGGGAGGGAGCTGGGGAGGGAGCGGCCGGCGGACGGGCCGCTCCGGGTGACGGTGACCGGCCCGGGGCGCGCGTGTGCACGCGCGCCCCGGGGGCGGCCGCCGCAGACCCCGCTCGGGTCCGCGGCCACCGGCCGGGAGCCGTCCCTCCTGGCCGGAGTTCTTCGTCCGGCGGGGCCGCTTCGTGCTGTGCGGCCGGCCGGGACCGGGTCAGTGCTGTGCGGCGATCCGCGCCAGACGGCGGGCCTCTTCGCGGGTGGCGTGCGCGATGGCGTCCTCGTCGGCGTGGAGCAGGCGGCCGTTCTCGACGATCTGCCGGCCGTTGACGAAGGAGGCGGTGACCGGGGCGGCGGCGCCGAAGACCAGAGCGGTCACCGGGTCCGCGATGGAGGCGTGGGCCAGGGTGTCCAGCTTCCACAGCACGAGGTCGGCGAGCTTGCCGGCCTCCAGGGAGCCGGTCTGCCCGGCCCGGCCCAGGACCTGGGCGCCGCCGTAGGTGCCCAGGCGCAGCGCCTGCCGGGCGTTCAGGGCCGCCTCGCGGTGCGCGCCGAGACGGTTGATCAGCAGGGCGTTGCGCAGTTCGGTGTGGAGTTCACCGGACTCGTTGGAGGCGGTGCCGTCGACGCCGAGGCCGACCGGGACGCCCGCGGCGAGCATGTCCGGGACCCGGGCGATGCCGGCCGCGAGGCGGGCGTTGGAGGACGGGCAGTGCGCCACACCGGTCTTCGTGCGGCCGAAGGCGGCGATGTCGGAGTCGGTCATGTGGACGCAGTGCGCCATCCACACGTCCTCGCCGAGCCAGCCCGTCGACTCGAAGTAGTCGGTGGGGCCCATGCCGAACAGCTCGTGGCAGAACTTCTCCTCCTCCACGGTCTCCGAGCCGTGGGTGTGCAGGCGCACCCCGAGCCGCCGGGCGAGTTCGGCGCCCTGGCGCATCAGTTCGGTGGAGACGGAGAAGGGCGAGCAGGGGGCGACGGCCACCTGGGTCATGGCGTCGAAGGAGGCGTCATGGTGCTTCTTGACGGTCTCCTCGGTGGCGGCGAGGGCGCCCTCCAGCGTCTCCACGGCGAAGTCGGGCGGCAGCCCGCCGTCCTTCTCGCTGCGGTCCATCGAGCCGCGGGCCAGCGTGAACCGGACGCCCATCTCGGAGGCGGCCCGGATGATCGCGCCGGACAGGTCGCCGGAGCCCCGCGGGAAGACGTAGTGGTGGTCCATGGCGGTGGTCACTCCGCCGCGGGCCATCATGGCGAGCGACCCCTGCGCCGCCGCGTACACCATCTCCTCGTCGATGCGGGCCCAGGTGGGGTAGAGCGCGACGAGCCAGTTGAACAGGTTGTGGTCGGTGGCCAGGCCCCGGGTGATCCACTGGTAGAAGTGGTGGTGGGTGTTGACCAGGCCGGGGGTGACGAGGTGGCCGCCGGCGTCGATGCGCCGTGTCACGTCCGCCAGGCCGGCGGGGGCCGGTCCGGCGCCGACGGACTCGATCCTGTTCCCGGCGATGACGAGGTGTCCGGAGGCGTACTCGGTGTCGTTCGCGTCGACGGTCGCGATGGCGGCGTTCTCGATGACGATGCGCTGGGCTGCCGATGGTGCCATGGCGCTTTCCTTGTCTTTCGGTGGCGGCCCGTGGACGGGGATGGCCCACGGGGAGGGCACGGCAGGACCCTAGGAGGATTTGAGTGCCGGGGCCGTGCGGCTCCGGGTGCCGAGATGGTGGAAGAAGAGGTTGAGCAGGACGGCGACGAGTGCGCCGGCGCTGATCCCGGAGCCCAGGACGGTCTGCGCCCAGGCCGGGAACTCGGCGTAGAAGGTGGGCGCGGCCAGTGGGATGATGCCGGCGCCCAGGGCGACGGCGACCAGGATGATGTTGGAGCTGTCGTCGAGTCCGGCCTCGGAGAGCGTACGGATGCCGCTGACCGCGATGGAGCCGAACAGGACGATGCCCGCGCCGCCCAGCACCGGCATGGGCACCAGGGAGACCACCGCGCCGAGCACGGGGAAGGCGCCGAGGACGAGCAGGGCGGCACCGGCGGTGGCGACGACGTAGCGGCTGCGCACCCGCGTCAGCGAGACGACGCCGACGTTCTGGGCGAAGGCCGAGGTGGGGAAGCCGCCGAAGACGGGGCCGAGCAGGGTGGCGATGCCGTCGGTGCGCAGTCCGCGGGTGATGGTGCGGGCGTCGGCGCGGCGGTCGCAGATCTCGCCGAGGGCGAGCATCCCGGCGCTGGACTCGGTCATCAGCACCAGCATCACGATGCACAGGGAGAGGATCGCGGCGGGCTCGAAGACGGGGGCGCCGAAGGCGAAGGGGGTGGGCAGCGCGGCGACGGGTGCGGAGCGGATGCCGCTGAAGTCGGCCATCCCGAAGGGCATGGCGGCCAGCGTGCCGATCAACAGGCCGAAGAGCAGAGCGACTTGCTTGACGAAGCCGCGGCCGAAGCGCTGGATCAGCAGGATGACGACCAGCGTGAAGGCGGCCAGCGCGAGGTTCCTCATGGAGCCGAAGTCGGCGGCGGTCTTGTCGCCGCCCTGGGCCCAGCCGACCGGCACGGGCATCAGGGTGACCCCGATGAGGGTGATCACCACACCGGTGACCAGCGGCGGGAAGTAGCGCAGCAGGCGCCCGAAGAACGGCCCGACGGCCAGGCAGAAGACGCCGGCGACCATCACCGCGCCGTAGATGGCCGGGAGTTGGCGGCCCGGTGAGTTGGTCTCGGCGATCGCGAGGATGGGGGCGATGCCCGCGGAGGAGGCGGCGTTGACGAAGGGCAGGCGGTTGCCGACCACACCCTTGACGCCGATGGTCTGGAGAACGGTGGCCACACCGGCGATGAGCAGGGAGGCGGCGATCAGCCGGGTGCGGGCCGCGATGTCGAGCCCGCAGGCCTGGCCGATGATGAGCGGAGGAGTGACAACGCCCGCGTACATCGCGGCGATGTGCTGGAGCGCGGCGGGGACGAGCCGCGAGGGGTGGAGCTTCTCGTCCACCGGGTGCACGGACGTGACGGCGTCCTCGGTGTGCACCGGCGGGGTGGAACAGGAGCCTTTCGCCGGCTCCGTTGCAGGCTGTGCCATGGTGTTCCCTCCGGTGTGGCGTGCCGCCGGCCCGGTGGGGCCGGGCCGGCGGCACGCGTCCCGCGTCAGAGGTTGGTCATGTCGACCGGGATGAGTTGCTCGGCTCCGTCGCGCAGGATGGTGGCCTCGATCAGGCCGTAGGGGCGGTCGGCGGCGTAGTAGACGGCGCCGTCCTTGGCCTCGTTGTCGATCCCGAACGGCGAGAGGTCCGAACGGAAGTGGTGCTTGTTGGGCATCGAGAAGCGGATCTCGTCGACCTCGTCACGGGAGTTCAGCACCCGTACGCCCATCTCGAACAGGGTCTGCTGGAGGGAGTACGAGTAGGTCTCGGCGAACGCCTGGAGGGCGTGCTTGCGCACTCCGCCGTAGGAGCGGTCCCAGTCGGGGGCGTGCGAGTCGACGCCGTCCCAGTTGTGCCGCCACCAGGTGGCGACGGTGGTGGCGAGGATGCGGTCGTGGTCCTCGGGCAGGGTGGTGTACTTGTCCTTCAGGAAGCCGAAGAACTCGGAGTTGGTCGAGTTCAGGACGGTGAGGTCCTTGAACCCGGAGAGCACCTGGATGCCGTGGCCGTCGTAGGTGATCTGCGCGACGCGGGTCTCCTGGCCCTTGCGGACGAAGGAGTGGGCGATCTCGTCGGCGCCGACGAAGCGGGCGCCGCCCTTGGAGGTCTCGATCCGCTCCCAGGAGTACTCCTCGATGCGGATGCGGGCCCGGTGGATGGGCTCGTTGTGGTCCACGAAGTGGCGGGCGAGCTTGACGCCGAGGTCCTCGGCGCTCTGGATCCCGTGCTCCTTGGCGAAGGCGAACACCGTGTTCTTGGTGGTGTCGGTCGGCAGGACGTTCGCATTGGAACCGCTGCGGTGGACCTCCTCCATGTCGCCGGAGAGGGCGACGGAGACGTTCAGGTCCTTGATGTGGTGCGTGTCGCCGTCCCGCGTGATCTTGACGACGCGGTTCTCTGCCTTGCCGTACTGGTTCTGTCCCAGGACGAAACGGGTCATGTGTCGGTCAGCTCCCTCGGTAAACGGAGTAGCCGAACGGGTTGAGCAGCAGCGGAACGTGGTAGTGCTCCCCGGGCACCACCGCGAAGGCGATGGTCACCTCGGGGAAGAACACCGGCCGGCCGTTCTCGCTGTCCCGGAGCGCGGGGGCGTCCTGCTGGGCCGCGGCTTGTTTCTTGGCGAAGTACGTCTCGGTGTCGAAGCCGAGCCGCACGTGTGTGGTCCCCTCCGGCAGGGCCGGCAGGTCCTTGCACCGCCCGTCCGCGTCGGTCGCGGAGCCGCCGAGCGTCTGCCAGTCCGCGTCCCGGCCCGAGCGGGCGGAGAGCTGGACGGCGACGCCCCCGGCGGGGCGGCCGACGCTGGTGTCCAGGATGTGGGTGGACACGGAGGCGGTGGTCTCGGTGCTCATGGTTTCCTCTTCGGGCGTCTTCGAGCAGGTGCTCAGGCGTCTTCGAGCAGGCGCGCGAGCCGGATGCGGTTGATCTTCCCCAGCTCGGTGCGGACGATCTCCCGTTCCTGCTCCGGCGCGTTGCCGATCCGCTCCTTCACCGCGTCCCGCATCTGCTCACCGGTCCGGCCGGTGGCGCAGATGAGGAACACATGGCCGAACTTCTCCTGGTAGGCCAGGTTCAGTTCGAGCATCTCCTCCTTGAGGGCCTCGGAGGCGCCGGCCATACCGCTCTGTTCGCGGGCCGAGGTCGGGTCGCCGGGCTTGGGGCGGCCGATCGGCGGGTGGCCGGACATGGCCTGTGCGAGGTCCGCCGCCGTCAGCTCGGCCATGGCGGCGTCACTGGCGGTGTACAGGTCCTCGGCACTGGCGTGGGGGCGGGCGGCGAGCAGCCGCTCGGCCCATGCCGTGGAGGCGCACGCCTCCAGGAGCGCGGCGCGGGCCGCGGCATCCGGGAGAGTGTTGAAGCGGGCGAGGCCCGACGGCGTGGAAGTCGTAGTCACGGGAGCCTCCGTGGCCGCGAACGGCCTGTGTGCTGAACGGGCTGCGGATAGCTAACGCTCTCCGAAACACTGCGTCAACAGTTTGTTGAAAATTCCGCGCAAAGCCCGGAGAGGCCCCGCTGCACTCCTCCCGGTCGGGGCGGCTCAGCCCTCCTTGTCCCGGTTGAGGTAGTTGTAGACGGTGAAGCGGCTGACCCCGAGCGCGCTCGCCACGGTCTCCACCCCGTGCCGCACGGAGAAGGCGCCGCGCGCCTCCAGAACCCGTACGATCTCCTGCTTGGACCTGCGGTCCAGGTCGGCGAGCGGCACACCCTCGCGGCGCTCCATGGCGGCCAGGATGTGGTCGAGGGAGTCGGCCAGCTGGGGCAGGCGCACACCGACGGCGTCCACCCCCTCCCAGGCGAGCACGACGTCGTCGGGTCCGGCCTGCTCCGGCGGGAGCAGCTCGCCGCCGATCGCGTCGATCAGCGGTTTCACGGCCGCGATGAACGGCTCCTGACCGGTCACCTATCGCCCTCCCCGATCACGTTGACCTGGAGCGAGATCCGGGTGGCGCCCGCCGCGAGGCTCCTGCGCAGCAGGGTGTCCACGGCGCTCAGCACGGCGTCGGCGCCGCCTTCCGCGGTGTTGCCGAAGGGGCCGACGTCCACGGCGTCCAGCGCGGCGCCCTCCACGACCTCGCGGGCCACCACCGCGTGCGCGGGGGCCTGGTCCAGGTCGAAGGGTTCGGTCGTGAACTCCACTCTCAATCGCACGCGCTCAACCTAACGCGCAAGGCCGGTTTCCGGGCGGGTCCGGGCGATCCGGGGACCGTCCGCCGCCGGCGCCCTCTTGACAAGCCGCGACACCCGACGGCAGTCTTCCATTAAGCAGAAACGAACTTCCGTCATACGGAATAACGACACGGAAGGGAGCGCGGCCCCGATGGGATTCGCAGACCAGCGCTTCAACGTCAACCTGTCGATCCTCTTCACGGAACTCCCGCTCCTGGAGCGCCCCGCGGCCGCCGCCGCGGCCGGCTTCACCGCGGTCGAGCTGTGGTGGCCCTGGATCGACACCCCCACCCCCGAGCAGTCCGAGCTGGACGCCCTCAGGAAGGCGATCGAGGACGCGGGCGTCCGGCTCACCGGCCTGAACTTCTACGCCGGCAGGCTCCCCGGCCCCGACCGCGGCGCCCTGTCGATCCCCGGCGAGGAGTCGGAGCGGTTCCGCGCCAACATCGACGTGGCCGTGGAACTCGCCCGCTCGCTGGGCTGCACGGCGCTCAACGCGCTGTACGGCAACCGGGTCGAGGGCGTGGACCCGGCCGAGCAGGACGCGCTCGCCCTGGAGAACCTGGTCCTGGCGGCCCGCGCCGCCGACCGGATCGGCGCGACCGTCCTGATCGAGGCCCTGAACAAGCCCGAGTCGCCGCTGTGCCCGCTGGTGAGCGCGCCCGCCGCCGTCGAGGTCGTGGACCGGGTGAACGCCGCGACCGGCCTGGGCAACGCCCGCTTCCTGATGGACCTGTACCACCTGTCGATGAACGGCGAGGACCTGCCCGCGGTGATCGACCGGTACGCCGCGAGGACCGGGCATGTGCAGATCGCCGACAACCCCGGGCGCGGCGCCCCCGGCACCGGCTCGCTGCCCCTGGAGGACCTGCTCGACCGGCTCGCCAAGGCCGGTTACGACGGGTGGGTCGGCCTGGAGTACAAGCCCGGCGACCGGCCGAGCGCCGAGACCTTCGACTGGCTGCCCGCCGGCGCCCGCGCGGCCCGCTGACCCTCCAAGACACCAGAGCTTTTCAGAGAGGCACCCCCGTCATGAGCACTCTTCCCAAGGTTTCCTGGATCGGCCTCGGCATCATGGGCTCCCCCATGTCCGAGAACCTGATCAAGGCGGGCTACCAGGTCACCGGCTTCACCCTGGAGCAGGAGAAGCTGGACCGGCTGACCGCCGCCGGCGGCACCGCGGCCGGTTCGATCGCCGAGGCGGTCGCGGACGCCGACGTGATCATCACGATGGTGCCCGCCTCCCCGCAGGTCGAGGCCATCGCCTACGGCCCGGACGGCATCCTGGAGAACGCGCGCTCCGGCGCGCTCCTGATCGACATGTCCTCGATCACCCCGCAGACCTCGATCGACCTGGCGAAGGCCGCGCAGGACAAGGGCATCCGCGTGCTGGACGCCCCCGTCTCCGGCGGTGAGGCGGGCGCGATCGAGGCGGTGCTGTCCATCATGGTCGGCGGCGGTCAGGCCGACTTCGACGAGGCCAAGCCGCTCTTCGACGCCCTGGGCCGGACCATCGTGCTGTGCGGTCCGCACGGCTCGGGCCAGACCGTGAAGGCGGCCAACCAGCTGATCGTCGCGGTGAACATCCAGGCGTGCGCCGAGGCCGTGGTCTTCCTGGAGAAGTCCGGCGTGGACCTCGCGGCGGCCCTGGACGTGCTGAACGGCGGGCTGGCCGGCTCCACCGTGCTGACCCGCAAGAAGGACAACTTCCTCGACCGGGACTTCAAGCCGGGCTTCCGCATCGACCTGCACCACAAGGACATGGGCATCGTCACCGACGCCGCCCGCAGCGTCGGCGCGGCCCTGCCGGTCGGCGCCGTGGTCGCCCAGCTGGTCGCGTCGCTGCGCGCCCAGGGCGACGGCGGTCTGGACCACTCGGCCCTGCTGCGGGCCGTGGAGCGCCTGTCCGGCGCCCGGGTCTGACCGGCGCCCCCGCAGGCCGGTCCCACAGCTCCGGGGGACGCCGCCGCCGACACCTGTCCTGTCGCGCCCAGGCGGCGGCGTCCACCCGGTCAGCCTCCGGCAGCAGCCCCGCGCGCGGGAATTCAACAAACTGTTGACGTCCCGAACGCCCAAATCTAGGCTCCACGAAGCGGAAACAAGTTTCCGCTGCCCCTCGCATGGAAGGTCCACGATGTCGCAGCGCGTGCTCACGACCGAGTCCGGCGCCCCGGTCGCCGACAACCAGAACTCCGCCTCCGCCGGCATCGGCGGCCCGCTCCTCCTCCAGGACCAGCACCTTCTGGAGAAGCTGGCGCGCTTCAACCGCGAGCGCATCCCGGAGCGCGTGGTGCACGCCCGCGGCTCGGGCGCCTACGGCCACTTCGAGGTGACCGACGACGTCACCGGGTTCACCCACGCCGCCTTCCTGGACACGATCGGCAAGCGCACCGAGGTGTTCGCGCGCTTCTCCACGGTGGCCGACAGCCTCGGCGGCGCGGACGCGGTGCGCGACCCGCGCGGCTTCGCGCTGAAGTTCTACACCGAGGAGGGCAACTACGACCTCGTCGGCAACAACACCCCGGTGTTCTTCATCAAGGACCCGATCAAGTTCCCCGACTTCATCCACTCGCAGAAGCGCGACCCGTTCACCGGCCGCCAGGAGCCGGACAACGTCTGGGACTTCTGGGCGCACGCCCCCGAGGCCACGCACCAGGTGACCTGGCTGATGGGCGACCGCGGCATCCCGGCGTCGTACCGCCACATGAACGGCTACGGCTCGCACACCTACCAGTGGACGAACGCCGAGGGCGAGGCGTTCTTCGTCAAGTACCACTTCAAGACGGACCAGGGCATCCGCTGCCTGACCGCCGAGCAGGCCCAGGAACTCGCCGGCAAGGACGGCAGCTCCCACCAGACCGACCTGCTCCAGGCCATCGAGCGCGGGGTGCACCCGTCCTGGACGCTGTACGTCCAGCTCATGCCCGCGGCTCAGGCGGACGGCTACCGCTTCAACCCGTTCGACCTGACCAAGGTGTGGCCGCACCGGGACTACCCGCTCCAGCGGGTGGGCCGCCTGGTCCTGGACCGCAACCCCGACAATGTGTTCGCCGAGGTCGAGCAGGCCGCGTTCTCCCCGAACAACTTCGTGCCCGGCATCGGCCCGTCCCCGGACAAGATGCTCCAGGGCCGGCTGTTCGCCTACGCCGACGCGCACCGCTACCGCCTGGGCGTCAACCACACCCAGCTCGCGGTGAACGCCCCCAGGGCCGTGCCCGGCGGCGCCGCCAACTACGGCCGGGACGGTCTGATGGCGGCCAACTCCCAGGGCCGGCACGCCAAGAACTACGAGCCGAACTCCTACGACGGCCCGGTCGAGACCGGCCGGCCGCTCGCCGCGCCGCTGGCCGTCAGCGGCCACACCGGCACCCACGAGGCGCCGGCGCACACCAAGGACGACGACTTCGTGCAGGCGGGCGAGCTGTACCGGCTGATGTCCGAGGCCGAGAAGGAGCGCCTGGTCGCGAACATCGCGGGCGGTCTCTCGCAGGTCTCCCGCCAGGACGTCGTCGAGAAGAACCTCGCACACTTCCACGCCGCCGACCCCGAGTACGGCAAGCGCGTGGAGGAGGCGGTCCGCGCCCAGCGCGAGGACTGACCCACCAGCCGCGTCCGGCTGTCCGACGGGGAGGTCGGGAGCCGGACGCGTACGCCCCGCGCGGGCGCCGGGCGACCCGGATGAGGGGTGGCCGCCCGGCGCCCCGCGGTCAGGGCGAGGACCGCGGCGGAATCCCCGTGGCCCGGCTTCCAGCGAGGCCGGGGACGCACGGGAGATGCGAGCCAGTGCGGTGGTGAAGGCACCGGAACCGTCTTCTCGACCAGAGGGAAGCGCTTCCGGAGCCGTCGCGCCCGCCGCGGTCCCAGCCCCTCCCCCCTCCCCCTCTTTTTCTTTCTCTCTTCTTCCTCTTCTCTCCATGTTCTTCATATTCTTCCGCCCCGCGCCCGCGCGAGGCGGTCCCGACTCCGTCCGGCGGCGCGAATGTCCTGTCGCGCCCAGTCTCGCGCCGCCGGGCGGGTTCCACCGCCGGAGAGCTCACCGGGCCGGGCGGTGCCGGATGCGGACGGTCCCGCATCCGGTGCCGCCCGGCCCGGCGTCGTCCGTCCCGGGGCCCCGGGGTGCGGACCGGCCCGTCCGGCGGGAGCCTGGGGGCATGGCACACCCCACGCAGCATCCGCACATCGTGGTGCACTCCCCCGCGCTGGACGGCTCCCGCCGGGTCACCGAGGACGACGTGACCCTCGGGCTCGCCTCCCACCTGGACGACGTCATCGAGATCCTCCGGCTGGCAGACCTGGACCGCATCGAGGTCGAGGAGAGCGACCTCATCGAGTGGCAGGGCGGCGGCCCCGACGAGTGGCCCGGCATGGAAGAGCACCCGGAGGGCTGACCCGGCGCGCGTACGGCAGGGGACGTAGGCCGACTACGGCATGCTCAAATCAAGCTCTGAACCGGGCCCGGACAGGCTTCGGACACCCCCCGACCGGGGCACTCACTCAGGAGACGGGGCCCGCCGACACGGGGGCGGCGGGCCCCCGACCCCGTTGTCCGGCGCCCGATTTCACGGTGAACGTGTGGACAACGTATGTTGATCGAGCAGGGTGATCTCCGATTCGTCTCCATAGTGTGACTAATATGCACGCGTCGTAGCACGGATCAGAAATGACCGGCCGTCAGGCCGGCCCTCGTCAAGGAGCATCGCCCTGCGCACGCGCGCGTCACGGCGGACGAGCTCGAAGTCCCTCTCCCTGCGGACCGCTCTGCTCATCCTCGCCTTCGTCCCAGGTGTCGCCCTGGCCGCCCTCTGGGCGGTCACCAGCGGCCAGACCTTCTTCGACTTCCAGCGCCAGGCGGCCCAGGGGCGGCTGGCGGAGAAAGCCGGCCAGCCCTCCAACGCCGTGTACTACAACCTCCAGGAGGAACGGCGACTCAGCGCCGAGCGGCTGGCCGGGCAGGCCGGCGCCGCCGAGGCGCTCACCCGGCAACGGCACTCGACCGACGGCGCGGTGGCGACGTTCCTGTCGCTCTCCGACGACTCGGCCGTGGGCGACGCCCCCGCCGAGGTGCGGGACGCCGTCGCCGACGCCCGGCAGGCGATCGGGAAGCTGTCCGCGCAGCGGTCCCTCGTCGACGACGGCGACGCCGACCAGCAGGAGGCGGTGTACCGCTACTACACGGACCTGATCTCCGTGGACCTCAAGCTGTTCACGGCGCTGAGCCATGTCGACAACGGCCGGATCACCACCGCCTCGCAGCCGCTCGTCGACCTCTTCTGGACCAAGGAGATGGTCTCCCGCTCCGACGCGCTGCTGGCCCGCGGCTGGAGCCGGGGCAGGCTGAGCGCCACGGACTACCAGCAGGTGCAACAGGCCGTCCTGGACCAGTCGTTCCTCCAGAACGCGAAGCTCACCCCCTATCTGCCCGCCGACCTGGTGGCGGTCTGGCAGAAGATGACCTCCGGGGCCGCCTGGCAGAGCAAGACCCGCGTCGAGCAGACCCTGCTGCACCCCGCGGCGCCCGACGCGTCGGGGAACGTCCGGCTGCCCGCCGACCGGCAGAAGCCCTGGCGGCTCGCGATGGACGCCCTCAAACCCCAGCTCGAAGGGGTCATCGAGGAGCGCACCGACCAGGTCGTCGCCGAGGGCAAGGACAGCGTGCTCTCCCTGCTGCGCCGCCTGGTGCTGACCTCGCTGATCGGCCTGGCCGCCGTGGTCGCCGTCATCCTCACCACCTGGCGCCTGACCCGCAGCCTGCGGCTGCGCATCCGCCGCCTCCAGGAACAGGCCGAGGCGCTGGAGAAGGCGCTCCCCGAGGTCGTGGAACGGCTGGGCCGGGGCGAGGAGATCGACGTCGAGACCGAGGCACGGGCCATCCGGCCGCAGGCCGAGGACGGCGCGGCCGACGAACTGACCCGGCTCGGGCAGGCGCTCAACCTCGCGCGCACCAGCGCCCTCCAGGCCGCGGTCAACCAGGCGGACCAGCACCGCGGTTTCGAGCGACTGCTCCAGCGCATCGCCCGCCGCACCCAACAGCTCATCGGACAGCAGCTGAAGAAGCTGGACGAGATGGAGCGCAGGCACGAGGACTCCGAGGTGCTGGACGGCCTCTTCGACCTGGACCACCTCACCGCCCGGCTGCGGCGCTACGAGGAGAACCTCGTCATCCTCTCCGGCGGTACGCCGCACCGGCGCTGGCGCAAGCCGGTCGCCCTGCTCGACGTGATGCGCTCGGCCCAGGGCGAGGTGCAGGACTACCAGCGGGTCGTCCTCGATCTCGACGGCAGCCCGTGGCTGGCGGCCCGCGCGGTGGGACCCGTCTCGCACGTGCTGGCGGAACTGATCGAGAACGCCCTCGCCTTCTCCCGTCCGCCGAGCCCCGTCGAGGTGCGGGCGGCGACGGTCAGCCGCGGCCTCGCCATCGAGGTCGAGGACCGCGGCCTGGGCATGGACGAGGAGCAACTGGCCGAGGCCAACGCCCTGATGCTCCGTCCGCCCCGGCTCGACATCCTGGCCCACGCCGAGGACATCCGGCTCGGCCTGCACGTGGTCGCCCGGCTCGCGGCCCAGTACGGCCTCGGTGTGGAGTTCCGTTCCTCCGCCTATGGCGGCACCCGCGTCGTCGTCCTGGTCCCGGGCGAGCTGACCGTCGCCGAACCGGCGCCGCGCGGCCCGGTGGGCGTACCCGCCCCGGAGCCGGTGCCCGCGGCGGCGACGGCGACGGCCGGCCCCCAGGACCCGCTGCCCTCGCGGCGCCAGGGCCAGGCCCTGGCCGCCGTCACCCCGCTCGTCCCGCACACCGCGGCGGCGCCCGCACCGGGTGAGCCGGCCGAACCGGCGTACGCCGCTCCCGTCCGGGACGACGACGCCTACGCCGGTGCCGGTACCGCCCACGGCCGGGACGACGTCTACGCCGGTCCGGGCCGGGAAGCCCCGTACCCCGGCGCGGGGCAGCCTCCCACCGGGCCCTCCGACCTCTTCACCCCGCCGGACGCGCCCTTCCCCGGCGCCACGGACCACGCGCGGCACGAGATCCCGGCCCCGCTCCCGGCTCCGGAGGGCGGCCGGGTCCCGTACGGCCGGGCTGCGCACCTGCCCGCGGCCCCGGACGCCTTCGGCGCCCACCCGCACCCCGGACCGGACGCGGGCGGGTACGGCGACCAGAGCGCGTACGGCAACGCACAGACGTACGGCGATCAGGGTGCGTACGGCGACCAGGGCCGGTACGCCGGCCCGGCTCCGTACCAGCAGGGGGCGAACCCGTACCCCGTGCCGGAGCAGCCGGCGCACACCACGCCGCCCGCACCGGCCGCACCGGCCGAGGAGCCGGGGCACCCGGTGCGGTACGTGACACCGCTGCCCTCCCACACGGGCACCAGCGCGCCGCTGCCGCCGGCCCCCGGTGCCGAGCCGCCGCTGCCGCGCCGCGTCCGGCAGGCCAGCCTGGTCGACGAACTCCGGCTGGACCCCGGCGCCCAGAACGACGCGGCACAGCCGCCGCGCTGGCAGGACGACCCGATGCTCCGGCCCGTACCGCGCCGTGCCGGAGCCACGATCGGCGCCTTCCAGCGCCGCTCGCGCGCGGCGCGGGCGAACGCCGAGCCGCCGGCCCCCGCGCCCGGCACGCCCGGCCACCCCACGAGAGATGAGGACGGATCATGACACGTACCACCGCAACCCACCAGGACCTCGACTGGCTGCTCGACGGCCTGGTCGACTCGGTCGCCGAGACCAGGAACGCGGTCCTGCTCTCCGACGACGGCCTGGTCGTCAGCCACTCGCGGAGCATCGGCCGGTCGGACGCGGAGCGACTGGCCGCCATCTGCACCGGTCAGCAGAGCCTGGCCCGCGGCGTCGGCCAGCTCTTCCGCGGCGGTGCGGTGCACCAGGTGATCGTCGAACTGTCCGACCTGTGGCTGTTCATCATCTCCGCCGGCCAGGGCACGCACCTGGCGGTGGTCGCCTCCCAGGACGTCGACGCCGAGGTGATGTCGCTGGCCATGCACAACCTCGTCCAGCAGGTCGGGCAGAAGCTGGGGACCGCGGTCCGCGGGGAGTTCGACGCCTTCGGGACCGGACCGCGCCCGTGAACACGCACTGGGAGCACGAGGACACGGGGGACGACGCCGAGGAGAGCATGGTGCGCCCCTACACCATCACCCGCGGCCGGACCGCTCCCGAACGCGACGACCTGACCCTGATCACGGTGCTCAGCACGCTGGACGAACCCCTCGACGAGCGGGGCGCCCCGCTGCGTCCGGGCAGGCTCCAGCCGGAGCACCGGCTCATCCTCGCCCGCTGCCGCCGCCCCGTCGCCGTGGCGGAGGTCGCCGCCGGGCTCGATCTGCCCGTGTCGGTGACCAAGATCCTGGTGGGCGACCTGGTCAGCCAGGGCCTGCTGGGCGCCCGCGCGCCGATCTCGGTGGCGTGGGCGGCGGGCGGCGCAGACCGGCGGCTGCTGGCCGCCGTCCGTGACGGACTTCGGAGACTGTAGAACACCATGAGCAACAGACAGGCGGACCCCGCCGCCGTCAAGATCCTTGTCGCCGGCGGGTTCGGCGTCGGCAAGACCACCCTGGTGGGCGCGGTCAGCGAGGTCACTCCGCTGCGCACCGAGGAGTACATGACGCAGGCCAGCGTCGGCGTCGACGACCTCGCGGGCATCCGCGAGAAGGAGACGACGACCGTCGCCCTGGACTTCGGACGCATCACGATCAGCGACGAGGTCGTCGTCTACCTCTTCGGCACCCCGGGCCAGGAACGCTTCTGGTTCATGTGGAACGACCTCGTCAACGGCGCCCTCGGCGGTGTCGTCATCGCGGACACCCGGCGTCTGGAGACCAGCTTCGCCTCGATCGACTTCTTCGAGAGCCGGGGCATTCCGTTCGTGGTCACCATCAACTGCTTCCACGGCCACAACACCCGTACGGCGGTGGAGATCAGGACGGCGCTCGACCTCGATCCGCAGGTCCCGCTGCTGATCGGCGACGTCAGGCAGCGCGAGTTCGCCAAGGAGACGCTGCTCGCCCTGGTCGACCACCTGATGAGCCTGCCGGTCCCGGCCGGCTGAGCCGCCCCTCCCGTTCCTTCTGTTCCCCCTGTTCCCCTCGTCGCTCCCCTCTTCTTCTCTTTCCCTCTTCCTCGTTCTGGAGACACCCGAGATGACGACACCCCTGCACGTGCTGATCCACGGTGGTGGCATCGGCGGACTCACTCTGGCCACGGCGCTGGCCCGGCGCGGTCACACCGTGGAGGTGGTCGAGGCCCGGCACGAACTGGACGCGCTCGGGGTCGGCATCATCCAGCCGTCCAACGCGCTGCACGCCATGGACGAGATCGGGGTGCTCGACGACTGCCTGCGGGCCGGCTTCGAGTGGGAGGTGCTCACCATCGCCGACCCGACGGGCACCACCCTGGCCGAGATACCGCAGCCGCGCATGGGCGACACCCCGTCCAACAACGGCATCCCGCGCCCGGCACTGGCCCGGGTGCTCGGCGCCGCGGCGACGGCGGCCGGCGCCACGATCCGCTTCTCGGCCACCATCACCGAACTCACCGACGACGGCGCGGGCGTCGACGTCACCCTGTCGGACGGCTCCTCGGGCCGCTGGGACCTGGTGGTCGGTTTCGACGGCATCGGCTCGCCGCTGCGCTCCCGGCTGTACGGCGACCGGTACACCCCGCAGTACACGGGGTTCGCCAACTGGCGGGTGACCGTGCCGCGGCTGCCCGAGGTGCGGGGTGTGGTGATGGGGGTCGCCGGGCAGGAGGCGAAGGCGCTGCTCACCCCGATCACGGACGAACTGATGTACCTGGGCGCGGTGTTCGCCGAGGCCGAGGACTTCCGGCCGGACCCGGAGCGCGCCCTGGAGCAGTTGCGGGAGCGGCTGGCCGCCTTCTCGGGCCCCGTGGCCCAGGCGCTCGCCTCGGTCACCGACCCCGCCGGTGTGGTCTACTCCCGCATCTCCCAGGTGACGGTCGAGGAGGCGTGGCACGTGGGCCGGGTCGTGCTGGCCGGTGACGCGGCGCACGCGAGCACCCCGCACCTGGCCCAGGGCGCGGCCATGGCGGTCGAGGACGCGGTGGTGCTGGCCCACGCGCTGGACGCCCAGGCCGATGTGCCCGGCGCGCTCAAGGCGTGGGAGGAGCGGCGCCGGCCCCGGGCCATGTGGGTGCAGGCGCTCTCGCGCGCGGTGCTCAAGCAGGAGATGGGCGCCGCGACGACGCCCGAGGAGGACGAGCTGCTGAAGGTGGGCGTCCCGGGCGCCGCGCACGTCCTGGTCAAGCCCTACTGACCGGCCCGGCCGGGTACGACCGACGGCCCGCCGCCCCGCACGGGCGCGGCGGGCCGTCGCCGTCTCACGCGGACCCTTCGGCACCGCCCGGACGTCGCCCGGCTCGACGGCCGTGCTCAGACCTTCAGCGGCTCGACGGCGTGCTCAGACCCTCAGTGGCTTGAGGGCCGTGCTCAGACCTTCAGCGGCTTGAGGGCCGTGGGCGCGTGCTGCGGCTCGGTGGCCAGTTCCTCGAACTCCACGACGTTGCTGATGTCGTTGGTGCCCGACATGGAGATGTTGGTGACGCGCTCCAGGATCGCCTCGACGACGACCGGCACCCGGTGCTCGGCGGCGAGCTTCTTGGCCTCCTCGAAAGCGGCGCCCAGTTCGTTCGGGTCGGTGACCCGGATCGCCTTGCAGCCCAGGCCCTCGGCGACCCGGACGTGGTCGACGCCGTAGACGCCCAGCTCGGGAGCGTTGATGTTCTCGAACTCCAGCTTGACCTGGAAGTCGATGTCGAACGCCCGCTGCGCCTGCCGGATCAGGCCCAGGTAGGAGTTGTTCACCAGGACGTGGATGTAGGGGATCTTGTGCTGCGCGCCCACGGCCAGTTCCTCCAGCATGAACTGGAAGTCGTAGTCGCCGGAGAGGGCCACGACCGGGGACTCCGGGTCGGCCTTGGCGACGCCGAGGGCGGCCGGGACGGTCCAGCCGAGCGGTCCGGCCTGACCGCAGTTGATCCAGTGCCGCGGCCGGTAGACGTGCAGCATCTGGGCGCCGGCGATCTGGGAGAGGCCGATGGTGGAGACGTAGCGCGTCTCCGGGCCGAAGGCCTTGTTCATCTCCTCGTAGACGCGCTGCGGCTTGATCGGGATGTCGTCGAAGTGCGTACGGCGCTGGAGGGTGGCCTTGCGCTCCTGCGCGGCGGCGGCCCAGGCGGAGCGGTCGGGCAGCCTGCCGGCCGCCTTCAGCTCCCGGGCCACCTCGACGAACAGCTTCAGCGCGGCCTTGGCGTCGGAGGCGATGCCGTAGTCCGGGGCGAAGATCTTGCCGATCTGGGTCGGTTCGACGTCGACGTGGACGAAGGTGCGCCCGGCGGTGTAGACGTCGAGCTTGCCGGTGTGGCGGTTGGCCCAGCGGTTGCCGATGCCGAGGACGAAGTCGGACTCCAGGAAGGTCGAGTTGCCGTAGCGGTGCGAGGTCTGGAGGCCGACCATGCCGGCGTTCAGCTCGTGGTCGTCGGGGAGGATGCCCCAGCCCATCAGGGTCGGCACGACCGGGGTGCCGGTCAGCTCGGCGAACTCGACCAGGAGGTCGGCGGCGTCGGCGTTGATGATTCCGCCGCCGGCCACGATCAGCGGCCGTTCGGAGGCGGTCAGCATGCCGATCGCCTTCTCGATCTGGGCGCGGCTGGCGGCCGGCTTGTAGACGGGCAGCGGCTCGTAGGTGTCCGGGTCGAACTCGATCTCGGTGAGCTGGACGTCGATCGGCAGGTCGATGAGGACCGGGCCGGGGCGGCCGGAGCGCATCAGGTGGAACGCCTGCTGGAAGACGCCCGGGACCTGGGCGGCCTCCAGGACGGTGACGGCCATCTTGGTCACCGGCTTGGCGATGGAGGCGATGTCGACGGCCTGGAAGTCCTCCTTGTGGATCACCGCGGTCGGGGCCTGGCCCGTGATGCACAGGATCGGGATGGAGTCCCCGATGGCCGAGTAGAGGCCGGTGATCATGTCGGTGCCGGCCGGTCCCGAGGTGCCGATGCAGACGCCGATGTTGCCCGGGTGGGTGCGGGTGTAGCCCTCGGCCATGTGCGAGGCGCCCTCGACATGGCGGGCGAGGGTGTGGCCGATGCCTCCGGAGGCCTTGAGCGCCGCGTAGAAGGGGTTGATCGCCGCGCCCGGCACACCGAACGCGTCCGTGACGCCCTCGCGCTTGAGGATCTCAACTGCCGCGCGGGCAGCGGTCATTCGAGCCATCGAGTACTCCTGCTTCGGCTGTCTTCTGCTGTCTCGGCTGCCGGATTCGCACTCCGTCGCGCCCCGCGGTGAGCTTCTTCCGTACTTCCGTATAGCGGAAAGTAGTTTCTACGATCTGGAAGCAATGTAAGCGGGCGCCCGAGAGGCGTCAAGGGAGGAGGGAGCGGACCGGCCGCGGCAGGGCAGGCGTGAGCGCCCGCCGGGCGGCTGCCCGGCGGGGCCGAGGCGCGCGGACGCGCGCGAAGAGAAGAGAAGAAGAGGAGAGGGGAAGAGAAGAAGAGAGGAGGGGGGAGGAGGGAAGAGGGAGGGGAGGCGGGAGGAGGCGAGGACGGCGCGGAACAGGGCGGCGCGGTGCGGTGCGTCGTGGTGCGGGGCAGGCCGGGGCGACGGTCGCCACGCGCCCGGCCTGCCCGTTCTCCCGCCCCCACACGGCGGGATCCACGGTCGGGCCCGGAGGGTTCCGGGTGTCAGGAAACTTTCCTAACAGAAGAGGGATACTGAAACCGGACCCGCCCCGTCAAGGGATACGACCGGATGCCCACGGGATCCGCCGGGACCGTTGACAGGCGCGCGCCACAGGGCGTACCTATTCCGTCGGCGGCCTGGCGCGGACGTTCCGAACCCGACGCGCTCACCCGTCCGCACCCGTGCGGACAGTGGTGCCCCGGCCGTCCGCGGTCCCATGCCGCTTTCCTTGCCTGTTGCTGCACGCGCACGTCCCGCGACGCACCCCCACACCGCGCCGCACCGGACCCCGGCCTGCCGCAAGTCGCCCAGGCGCTGCTCACCTCTGTTGTCCGGGGGCCCCTCGCCCCTCCTCAAGGAGATCAGCATGACGCCTACCCCACCCCTGAGGCCGCCCGTGCGCCCCGGCCGCCGTGCCCGGCGCACCGCCGTCGCGGCCGGCACGAGCATGGCGCTGGCCCTGCTCGGCCTGACCGCCGCGGCCGGCGCCCCCAGCGCGCAGGCCGAACCGTCCGCAGCGTCCGCCGCCGTGCCCGCGACGTTCACCGCGAGCGGTGTCCCCAAGCTCGACCACGTCGTGGTGGTCATGGAGGAGAACAAGTTCTACGAGGACGTGATCGGCAGCTCCCAGGCGCCGTACATCAACTCCCTGGCCAAGCAGGGCGCTTCGTTCTCCGACTTCCACGGCGTCGTCCACCCCAGCCAGGGCAACTACGTGGCGCTCTTCTCGGGTTCCACGCACGGCATCAAGGACGACGACTGCCCGCACGACTACTCCTCCGACAACCTCGGCAACCAACTCCTCACCCACGGCAAGACGTTCGTGGGCTACTCCGAGGACCTGCCGTCCGACGGGTCGAAGGACTGCGGTGACGACGGCGACAGCGGCTACGCGCGCAAGCACAACGGCTGGGTCGACTTCAAGAACGTCCCGGCCTCCTCCAACCTGCGCATGAGCCGCTTCCCCTCGGACTACAGCAAGCTGCCCGACGTCTCGTTCGTGACGCCGAACCTCACCAACGACATGCACGACGGCACCGTGCGCGAGGGCGACGACTGGCTGCGCAAGAACCTGGACGGGTATGTCCAGTGGGCCAGGACACACAACAGCGCGCTGGTGCTGACCTGGGACGAGGACGACAGCGACGACGACGTCAACCACATCCCGACGCTGGTGGTCGGCGCCCATGTCAAGCAGGGCTACAAGGGCAAGAGCCGCGGCGACCTCTACTCGCTGCTGCGCACCCTGGAGGACATGCACGGGCTGCCCGCGCTGGGCGAGGCGGCCTCGCGCCAGCCGCTCACCGACATCTGGGACGGCGGCGGCAGCACCCCGCCCGGCTCCTCGGACGACCTGGCGCTGAACCGGCCCACCAAGACCTCCTCCACCGAGAGCACCTCCTACTCGGGCGCCAAGGCGGTGGACGGTGATCCGGCCACCCGCTGGGCCAGCAAGGAGGGTTCGGACCCGCAGTGGATCCAGGTGGACCTGGGCGCGGACACCGACATCAACCGGGTGAAGCTCACCTGGGAGGACGCCTACGCCAAGGCGTACACGGTGCAGACCTCGAAGGACGGCTCCTCCTGGTCGACGGTGTACTCCACGACCAGCGGCGACGGCGGCACCGACGACCTCACGGTCAGCGGGAACGGCCGGTACGTGCGCGTGAACGGCACCAAGCGCGGTACGTCGTACGGGTATTCGCTGTACGGCTTCGAGGTGTACGGCAAGGCGGGCTCCTCCACCACGCCGCCGGTGGAGTCCGGGGCCGACCTGACCGACCCGGCCAAGAAGGAGATCGCGATGGAGCTGGTCTCCAGCGCGGAGAACTCCTCCCTGGACTGGAAGGCCCAGTACACCTACATCGAGGACATCGACGACGGCCGCGGCTACACCGGGGGCATCGTCGGCTTCTGCTCGGGCACCGGCGACATGCTCGACCTGGTCGAGCACTACACCGACCTGAAGCCGGACAACGCGCTGGCGAAGTACCTGCCCGCGCTGCGCAAGGTCAACGGCAGCGACTCGCACTCCGGTCTGGGCTCGGCGTTCGTCTCGGCCTGGCACACCGCGGCCAAGGACGCCGTGTTCCGGCAGGCGCAGGACGACGAGCGCGACCGGGTCTACTTCGACCCGGCCGTCCGGCAGGCCAAGGCCGACGGGCTCCAGGCGCTGGGCCAGTTCGCGTACTACGACGCGATCGTGATGCACGGTCCCGGCGACGACGCGACCAGCTTCGGCGGCATCCGGGCGACCGCGCTGCGGCACGCCAAGCCGCCGTCCCAGGGCGGTGACGAGACGGCGTACCTGAACGCGTTCCTGGACGCGCGGGTGGCCGCGATGAAGACCGAGGAGGCGCACAGCGACACCAGCAGGGTCGACACCGAGCAGCGTGTCTTCCTCAAGGCCGGCAACCTCCGGCTGAACCCGCCGCTGAAGTGGAAGGTCTACGGCGACCCGTACGAGATCGACGGCTGACCCGACCGCACGCCCCGGGCCCGCCGGCCGCCGCGCCGGCGGGCCCCTGTCCGGGCGACACCCCCCACGACGGGACAGGCACGAGAGGACACGTCAGCCATGTACATCTCATCGAGCCGGGCGACCGCGACCCCCCGCTCCCCCCGAACCGGCACCGACCCCGACACGACCACCGCCACCACCGCCGCAGGTCCGGAAGGACCGGCCGGACCGGGAGCACCGGCGGAACCGGGGGCCCCGCCGAAGGCCGCGGCCCGGACCCGCGCCACCGCCCGGGTCTCCCCCAATGTGCTCGCGCTCGGCTCGGTCAGCCTGGTCACCGACATCTCCTCCGAGATGATCACCGCGGTGCTGCCCATGTACGTCATCTTCACCCTGGGCCTCAGCCCCCTCCAGTTCGGCGCGCTCAACGGCATGTACGTCGGGGTGACCGCGCTGGTGCGGGTGGCCGGCGGGCACGCGGCCGACCGCTGGCAGCGCCGCAAACTGGTCGCGGGCGGCGGCTACGCGCTCTCCGCGGTGTGCAAACTGGGCCTGCTGGCGGCGGGTTCCTCGGTGCCGGTGCTCGGTGCCGTGATCGCCGCCGACCGCACCGGCAAGGGCCTGCGCACCGGCCCGCGCGACGCGCTGATCTCGCTGAGCAGCACCCCGCAGGCCCTGGGCCGCTCCTTCGGCGTGCACCGGGCGCTGGACACCGTGGGCGCCTTCCTCGGTCCGCTGGTGGCCTTCGCGCTGCTGCTGGCCACGCCCGGCCGCTACGACACCGTGTTCGTGGTGAGCTTCGGCATCGCCGCGCTCGGTGTGCTGATGCTGGTCCTGCTGGTCCGCGAGCGGCGCACCCCGGCATCCGCCGGAGCTCCCGCCGAACGGGCGGGCCTGCGCGATGTGCTGGCGCTGCTGCGCCATCGCGCCTATCTGCGGGTGGGCCTGGCCGCGGTGCTCCTGTCCGCGGTGGTCATCGGCGACTCGTTCGTCTATCTGCTCCTCCAGGAGCGGCTGGGCGTGCCCGAGCAGTACTTCCCGCTGCTGCCGCTCGGCACGGCGGGCGGCTATCTGCTGCTCGCGGTGCCCATGGGCCGGCTGGCCGACCGGGTGGGCCGGCTGCGGGTGTTCGCGGCCGGTCATGTCGCGCTGCTGGCGGGCTGTCTGCTGCTGTTCCTGCCGTGGGGCGGGATCGCGCCGATCGTCGCGGTGCTGGCCCTGCACGGCGTGTTCTACGCCTCGACGGACGGGGTGCTGATGGCCGCGGTCGGCCCGATGGTGCCCGAGCGGCTGCGGGCGGGCGGCCTGTCCCTGATCCAGACCGCCCAGTCGGTGGCCGCGCTGGCCGCCTCGGTGCTGTTCGGGGCCTGCTGGTCGCTGTGGGGACTGCGCACCGCGCTGGCCGCGGCGCTGGTCGCCCTGGCCGTGGCGAGCGCGCTCGCGGTGTGGATCCTGCCCTGGCGCACCGAGCGGCGAGGTCTTGACGGGGCGGCCGGGACGGACAGGGCGGCCGGGAACACCGAGGCCACCGGCACCGGCACCGGCACCGAGGCCGCGGCCAGGGGCCGGGAGAACAGCGAGGGGAACGCCGAGTGAGCGGCAGGGCAAGGCTGTTGACGGTCGTCGCGGCCGTCCTGCTGGTGGTGGGCGCCAGCACCGGATATGTGTGGCACGTACGCGGCGGTACGAAGGCGGACACCGGGAGCGGGACCGTCCGGCTGGACGCGCGGGGGCGGATCCTGTTCCGCGACACCGCCCCGGGGTCCGGGTTCGGCAAGGTGGCGACCGTACCGCTGGACCGGCCCGGTGCCGCCCGCACGGTCGGCGGCACCCGCTGCGACCGGGTCTACGCGGCCCGGGGCACCGGGGTGTGCCTCCAGCGCACCGGCCCGGTGCCGGGCACCTATGTCACGGTGCTGGACCGCGAGCTGAACCGAGTCCGCCGGGTGCGCACCGAGGGCTTCCCCAACCGGGCCCGGGTCTCCGGGGACGGCCGGATGCTGTCGTGGACGATGTTCGTGCGCGGTGACTCCTATCTGCGCGACGACTTCTCCACCCGCACCGGCATCCTGGACACCCGGACCGGCAGGCTGACCGGGAACATCGAGCGGATCCCGCTCACCCTGGACGGCCGTCCCTACGAGGCCGCCGACGTCAACTACTGGGGCGTGACGTTCGCGTCCGACGACAACACCTTCTACGCCACGGTGCGCACCGCGGGCCGCACCTATCTGGTCCGCGGCGACTACCGCGCGTGGACGGCGCGCACCCTGCGGCAGAACGCCGAGTGCCCGTCGCTGTCGCCGGACGGGACGCGTCTGGTGTTCAAGAAGCGGGTCAGCGCGGGCAGCGGGCGGCCGTGGCGGCTGTACTCGCTGGACCTGGCGACCATGCGGGAGACACCGCTGGCCGAGGCGCGCAGCGTGGACGACCAGGCGGCCTGGCTGGACGGGCACACCGTGATGTACGGGCTGCCCCGCCACGGCGGCGGCTGGGACGTGTGGTCCGTCCCGGCCGACGGGAGCGGGGCGCCGCGGCTGCTCATCCGAGACGCGAGTTCTCCGGCGGTGCTGCCGCGATGACGGCGCCGGCCGCGGCGGTGGTGGCGGCACCGCCGTGGTCGGCGCGCAGTTCGACCTTGCGCACCTTGCCGGACACCGTCATCGGGAAGGACTCCAGGACGCTCAGCCGGCTGGGCACCTTGTAGTGCGCGAGCCGGCCCCGGCAGAAGGACCGCACCTCCTCCAGGGTCGGCGGGTCGGCCGCGTCGAGCGGGATCACACAGGCCAGGACCTCCTCGCCGTACTCCTCGTGCGGTACGCCGACGACCTGGACGTCGCGGATCTTCGGGTGGCCGTACAGGAACTCCTCGATCTCGCGCGGGTAGATGTTCTCGCCGCCGCGGATGATCATGTCCTTGATGCGGCCGACGATCTCCACATAGCCGTCCTCGCGCATCACGGCGAGGTCGCCGGTGTGCATCCAGCGGCCGGGGTCGACGACCTCGTCGGTGCGCACCGGGTCCTCCCAGTAGCCGAGCATCACGCTGTAGCCGCGGGTGCACAGCTCGCCGGCCGTGCCGCGCGGCACGGTGGCCCCGGACGGGTCGACGACCTTGACCTCCAGGTGCGGCAGCACCCGGCCGACGGTGGCGGTGCGGTGTTCGAGGTCGTCGTCGGCGCGGGTCTGCAGGGACACCGGGGAGGTCTCGGTCATGCCGTAGCAGATGGACACCTCGGCCATGTGCATCTCGGCGACCACCCGCTTCATCACCTCCACCGGGCAGGGGGAGCCCGCCATGATGCCGGTGCGCAGGGTGGACAGGTCGAAGGAGGCGAAGCCGGGGAGGTTCAGCTCGGCGATGAACATGGTCGGGACGCCGTAGAGCGAGGTGCAGCGCTCGCGCTGGACCGCCTCCAGGGTGGCCTCCGCGTCGAAGGACGGGGCGGGGACGACGATGCACGCGCCGTGCGAGGTGGCCGCCAGGTTGCCCATCACCATGCCGAAGCAGTGGTAGAAGGGCACCGGGACGCAGATCCGGTCCCGCTCGCTGTAGTTGACCAGCTCCCCCACGAAGTAGCCGTTGTTGAGGATGTTGTGGTGGGAGAGGGTGGCGCCCTTGGGGAAGCCGGTGGTGCCCGAGGTGTACTGGATGTTGATGGGGTCGTCGCAGGACAACTCGGCCGCGCGCTCGTCGAGTTCGTCCGCGTGCTCGGTTGTGCCGCGGGCGATCAGCTCGTCCCAGGACGGGTCGCCGATGTAGACGGTACGGGTCAGCCGGGGGCAGGAGCCGCGCACTTCCTCGACCATCGCCCGGTAGTCGCTGCTCTTGTACCGCAGCGAGGCGAAGAGCAGGGAGACGCCCGCCTGCTTCAGGACGTACTCGACCTCGTGGGTGCGGTAGGCCGGGTTGATGTTGACCATGACGGCGCCGATCCGGGCGGTGGCGTACTGGACGAGCATCCACTCGGCGCAGTTGACGGCCCAGATGCCCACCCGGTCGCCCTTGGCGACACCGGTGGCCAGCAGCGCGAGCGCCAGCCGGTCGACGTCGGCGGCGAACTCGGCGTAGGTCCAGCGCCGCCCGGAGGGGACGTCGACCAGGGCCTCCCGCTCGGGCCAGGCGGCGACGGCCCGGTCCAGGTTCTCGCCGATGGTGTCGCCGAGCAGGGCCGTGCCGCCGGTCCCGTGGCTGTACGACAGTGCGGAAGTCACCGGAAGTCCTCCTCGCGGTACTCGTGGTCGGAGCCCTGGGCCGTGGCCTCGCGCAGTTCGATCCGGCGGATCTTGCCGGAGACCGTCTTGGGCAGGTCCCCGAACTCCAGGCGGCGCAGCCGCTTGTAGGGGGCGAGGACCTTGCGGGAGTGCTCGAAGAGCACCCTGGCGGTGTCCGGGCCCGGCTCCCAGCCCTCGGCCAGCACCACGTACGCCTTGGGCACGGCCAGGCGCACCTCGTCGGGGGCGGGCACCACGGCCGCCTCCGCCACCGCCTCGTGCTCCAGCAGGGCGCTCTCCAGCTCGAACGGGCTGATCTTGTAGTCGGACGCCTTGAAGACGTCGTCGGAGCGGCCGATGTAGGTCAGATAGCCGTCCGCGTCGCGGGAGGCCACGTCCCCGGTGCGGTAGTAGCCGCCGGCCATGGACGCGGCGGTGAGGTCGGCGTCGCCGTGGTAGCCGGCCATCAGGCCGACCGGGCGGGCGGACAGGTCGAGCGCGATCTCGCCCTCGGCGGCGCCGGGCGCCCCGGAGACCGGGTCGAGCAGTTCGACGCGGAAACCGGGGCTGGGCCGCCCCATGGAACCCGTCTTCAGCACCTGGCCGGGGCTGTTGGAGACCTGCACGGCCGTCTCGGTCTGCCCGAACCCGTCCCGGACGGTGACGCCCCAGGCCCGCCTGACCTGCTCGATGACCTCCGGGTTGAGCGGTTCGCCGGCCGCGGCGACCTCGCGCGGCGGGGTGGCGAGACGGCCCAGGTCGGCCTGGATCAGCATGCGCCACACGGTCGGCGGGGCGCAGAAGGTGGTGACGCCGACGCGGTCCATCTCGGACATCAGCCGGCCCGCGTCGAAGCGCGTGTAGTTGTGGATGAAGACGGTCGCCTCGGCGTTCCACGGCGCGAACAGGTTGGACCAGGCGTGCTTGGCCCAGCCGGGCGAGGAGATGTTCAGATGCACGTCGCCGGGTTTCAGGCCGATCCAGTACATGGTCGCCAGATGCCCGATCGGGTACGAGGTGTGGGTGTGCTCGACCAGCTTGGGGCGGGCGGTGGTGCCCGAGGTGAAGTAGAGCATCAGCGGGTCGTCGGCGAGGGTCGGGCCGTCCGGCAGGAACCCGGCCGGTGACGCGTACGCGTCCTCGTACGGCTCCCAGCCCTCCTCGGGCAGCCCGCCGACCGCGATCCGGGTGTAGGCGCCGGGCACCTCGGCGAACTTGGCGGTGTCCTCGGCGCGCGCGATCACATGCCGGACCCGGCCGCGCTCGACGCGGTCGCGCAGGTCGGCGGGGCCGAGCAGCGGGGTGGCCGGGATGACGACCGCGCGCAGCTTCATCGCGGCGAGCGCGGTCTCCCACAGCTCGGCCTGGTTGCCCAGCATCACCAGGATCCGGTCCTCGGCGCCCACGCCCCGCGCGCGCAGCCGGTTCGCGACCCGGTCGGAGCGCTCGGACAGCTCGGCGAAGGAGAGCCGGACCTCGGTGCCGTCCTCCTCGGCGATGTGCAGGGCGGTGCGGTCGTTGCCCTCGGCGATGACGTCGAACCAGTCCAGCGCCCAGTTGAACTGCTGGGGCCGGGGCCACTCGAAGCCGGCGCAGGCCGTGGTGTAGTCCTCACGGTGCGCCAGCAGGAAGTCCCGTGCCCCGCGGAAGGTCTCCGTCGCCGTCGTCATCTGTCCTCCATGTGCGGTCCAGCATCCGGACCATTGCCGTGCGGCTCGGCTCCATCGTGTAATCCGTGATGCAGGTCTCACTACCCCCGAACGGGGGTGTGGTGGGCGCGGGACCGTGACGAAGGGGCGAGCGGGTGACGGCGGACGGGTCCGGGGCGGCGGAGATCCGGGGTGCGCTGGTACGGCTGCGGCATGCGACGGGCCTTCCGGTCGCCTTCGGCGGCCTGGTCGAGCCGGGCCGGCCACGGGTGCGCATCAGCGAGCTGACGGGGACCTCGACGCTCGCGCTCAGCGCGCTCGCGGTGGTCTCGGGCAACGGTCTCGGCGGGCGGGCGGTGGCGCTGGCCCGCCCGTGCGCGGTGACGGACTACTCGCTGTCCCGGCAGATCAGCCACGAGTACGACGGGCCGGTGGCCGCCGAGGGCCTGCGGTCGATCCTGGCGGTGCCGGTGGTGGTGCGGCGCCGGGTGCGGGGCGTGCTGTACGGCGCCCTGCGCACGGCCCATCCGCTGGGCGACCGCACGCTGAGCGCGGCGGTGGCGGCGGCCCGGGACGTGGAACAGGCGCTGGTGGTGCGCGAGGAGGCGCAGGGCCTGCTGGCCGCCGCCGCGCCGGAGCCGGGGGCCGGGACCGGGACCGGGGAGAGCGGGGCCGTCTGGGAGCAGGTCCGCGAGGCGCACGCGGCGCTGCGCGCCCTGGCCCCGCGGATCGGCGACCCCGCCCTGCGCGCCGAACTGCTGGCGGCGTGCGGGCTGCTGACCGTGGCGGAGGAGCCGGAGTCCGGGGTGCGGCTGGCGCCCCGGGAGGTCGACGTGCTCGCCTGCGTGGCCGCCGGCGCGACCAACGCCGGCGCCGCCGCCCGGCTGGGCCTGGGCGCCGAGACGGTGAAGGGCTATCTCCGCTCGGCCATGCGCAAACTGGGCGCGCACACCCGTGGCGAGGCGGTCGCCGCGGCCCGCCGGGCGGGGGTGCTGCCGTAGCCCGCGGGCGCCGCGGCGGGCGGAGAGCGGTGGCCCGCGAGCGCCGCGGCGGGCGGAAATGCGCGGCACCGGGAGTACCGTCGGTCAGATGGTCGCGGTACGGTCGAGGGACCGTGCGGAGGGCAAGCGTATTCCATCGGCACGGCCCCGAATTACGCCGTGCCACCGCCGCTGTTATTTCCCTCACCACCCCGGCAGTCCGGAATTCACCGGCTCGATGCCTAGAATTTGGCCCGGACACGACACGAGGGGAGCGGTGACCGTGCGACGGGACTCCAAGGACCCTGCGGGCTGCCGCTCCGACCTGGTCATCGGCCGGGCCGAACCGTCCGCCGCCGCCCGTGAGCAGCTCGGACGCGGCGGGAGTGTGCTGCTGCACGGACCGGCCGGAATAGGAAAGTCGACGGTGCTGCGGGCATTGGCGGCGGAATACTCCGCCGCGGCCCGCACCGTTCTGCGCTGCTCCGCCACCGAGTCCGAATCCCATCTGCCGTTCCTGGCCCTGGCCGATCTCTTTGGTCTGGTCCTTCCGGAGGTGGCCGGGGAACTGCCCGCGGCCCAGCGCACCGCACTGGAGTCGGCGCTCACCGGACGCGGCGAGTCCACCCTCCAGCGCGACGGGCTCGCGCTGCGCCTGGCCGTGCTCTCCACCCTGCGCGCGCTCGCCGCGCGCGGCCCGGTCCTGATCGTCGCCGACGACCTCCAGTGGCTGGATCCGGCCAGCGCGGAACTTCTCGGGTTCGCCGCCCGCCGGCTGGGCGGCACCCCCGTACGCATGCTGTGCGCGGTGCGCACCGAGGACCAGGACTACGCCCGCCAGCTGCGCGCCTGCCCGCCCGACACGCTCTCCGTGCGGCTGGGCCCGCTCTCCCGCGCCCAGGTCTCCGCGCTGCTCGACCACCGCGGCTACACCGGACTGCCCCGCTCCACCGTCCGTGAGATCCACCGCACGAGCGGCGGCAACCCGCTGTTCGCGCTGGAGCTGGGCCGGGCGCTCGCCGAGAGCCCGGCCTCACCCCGGCCCGGCGAGCCGCTGCCGGTGCCGACCTCGCTGCGCGCCCTGGTGCTCAGCCGGCTGGAGATGCTGTCCGAGGAGGCCCGCCGCACCCTCCTGGTGGCCAGCGCCGGCGCCCGGCCCACCCCGGCGCTGCTGCACGCGGCCGGCCGGGAGAACGCCGAGGCCGAGTGCGCCCAGGCCGCCGGGCTCGGGCTGCTGGCCACCGAACCGGAGGGCCCCGCCGTACGGTTCGCGCATCCGCTGATCTCCGCCGCGCTGTACGCCGAGGCGCCCGCGCAGGAGCGGCGGGCCGTGCACGCGGCGCTGTCCACCGCGGCCTCCGACCCGATCGAACGCGCCCGCCATCTGGCCCTGGCCACCACCGGCACCGACCCGGACGTGGCCGCCCGGCTGGCCGAGGCCGCCGCGCTGGCCCGCGACCGCGGCGCCCCCTCGGTGGCCGCCTCGCTCGGGCTGCTCGCCGCCCGGCACACCCCGGCCGACGGTGAACCTGGCCCCGACGAACGGCGGTTGGGGGCCGCCGAGGACGCCATCACGGCCGGCGAGGTGGACCTCGCCCGGGACATCGCCCGGGAGGTGCTGACCCGGGCCGCCGTGCCCGCCCAGCGGGTGCGGGCGTGGATGGTGGTGGTCGAGGCCGCCGGGCAGGCCCTCGGGGACGTGGACGCGGTCTTCCCGCAGGCGCTCGCCGACGCCGGCGACGACCCCGGGCTGCTCGCCCAGGTCCACTACCAGCTCGCCTGGCGGGCCCTGGTCGTCGAGGGCGACTTCGCCGAGGCCCGCCAGGAGGCCGCGCACGCGGCCGAACTGGCCGCGCGCGGCCGGGACCGGCGCACGGAACTGATGGCGCTGGCCTTCCAGGCGTCCACCGAGACCCTGATGGGCCATCCCGACGCCGCGGAGACCATCGCCCGCGCCACCCAGGAGCCCCAGGACCCCTATGTGGCCTGCCACCACAACGGCGTCGGCTCCGCCCGCTACCGCTGGCTGCTGATGAGCGACCGGCTCACCGAGGCGCGGGCCACCATCACCGCGCTGCTCGGCGAGGTGCGGCGGCGCGGCATGGTGGAGAGCGAGGTGCACTACCTGCGGCTGCTCGCCGAGACCGAACTGCGCGCCGGGCACTGCGGGCGCGCCCTGGACCTGGCCCGCGAGAGCCTGCGGCTGGCCCGGGACACCGGGATCGGCGAGGGCGCCTCCGCCATGCTGGCCTGCTTCGCCGAGGCGTCCGGCGGGGACACCGAACGGGCGCTGGGCCTGGCCCGGGACGCGGTCAGGCTCGCCGAGGAGGACGGCGACCAGATGTACCTCTCGCGCGCGCTGGCGGCCCTCGGTTACGCCCAGTTCGTCGCGGGCGACGCGCGGGCGTGCGCGGCGACGCTGCGCCGGGTGCGGGAGCTGGAGCAGGGCCTCGGCATCACCGACCCGGCAAGGGGCCGCTGGCACGGCGACCTGGCGGAGGCGCTGGTGCTCGCCGGCGAGCCGGAGGAGGCCCAGCAGGTCATCGACACGGCCCGCGCCCACGCGCTGCGGCTGGGCCGCGAGAGCGTGCTCGCCGTCCTGGACCGGGCGGAGGCGCTGGTCCGCGCGGCCCACGGCGAGAGCGAGGCGGCCGTGGCCCGGCTGACGTCCGCGCAGGACCGGCTGGCCAAGCTGGGCAACGGCCTGGAGGAGGCGCGGGCCGCCTTCGCGCTCGCCGGGCTGCACACCGTCCCGCGCGCTCCCGGCGCCGCCCGCGCACCGGACGCCGCGGCCCCGGGCCCCGCCGCGTACGACGAGGCGGCGCGCCTGTTCCGGCGCTGCCGCGCCCGGCCGTGGCTGCGCCGGGTGGACGCCGCCGCCTCCGCCCGCCCGGCCCGGCCGGAGCCCGAGGCGGTGCCGCCGGTGCTGGACGGGCTGGCCTCGATGGAGCGTCAGGTCGCCTCCCTCGTCATGGAGGGCGCGACCAACCGGGAGATCGCCGGGCGGCTGTTCATCAGCGTCAAGACGGTGGAGGCGACGCTGACCCGGGTCTACCGCAAGCTCGGCATCCGTTCGCGCGTCGACATCGTCCGTTTGGCGGCAGGCCGGCGCGCGAAGTGAGCGCCGCCCGGGTTGACTGACCGGGTGGAACACAGTGCGGGTGACCGCAGTCACCAGTGCGGGGCGGACCGCCCGGACGCCCCCGGCGCGCGCGGGCGTCCGCGCCGGGCCGGCCCGCGGGGCGGGGACATCGAGGGTTTTCCCTGTGCGGGCGGGCTAGGGGGTTCCCTCATTGGGGCCGGGCGGGACGGGCCCTAGCGTGAAGGACGTGCCGCTCGCCCGGACCCGCGGGAGTCCGGACCGGGTCCCTCGGCCCGCTCGGTCCCCCGCACCTGTGCGACCCCCCACCGGCCAGCCCACGAGGAGACGCATGTTCGGCCTCACCCGCGCCCGACCCAGGCGACTGGGACGCACCGCCGCCGCGCTGTCGGCCGGCGTCGCCACCGCGCTGCTCACCGCGCCCGGAGCGGCCGCCGCCGTACCGGAGTCCGTCGTCGGCGGCACACCGACCACGACCTCGGCGTACCCCTTCGTCATGCAGGTCACGGACGCGGCCGGCAAGCAGTTCTGCGGAGGCACGCTGGTGGCGGCCAGGAAGGTGGTCACCGCGGCGCACTGCGTGGCCGGGGAGAGCGCGGGCGGGGTGCGGGTGGTCGGGGGCCGCACGAACCTGCACGGCAGCGACGGCAGGGTCGGCAAGGTCAGCGGCATCTGGGTCGACCCGGACTTCACGGACGCCGCGAGCGGTTCCGACGTGGCCGTGCTGACGCTGGCGGCGGCGATGCCGTACACCCCGGCGCCGTACGTCTCCGCCGCGGACACCTCGGTGTACGCGGCCGGCAGCACCGGACGGGTGCTGGGCTGGGGCACGACCGCCGAAGGCGGCGGTGCCTCCGAGCAGTTGCGGACGGCGACCGTCCCGGTGATGTCCGACACCGGGTGCGCGGACGCCTACGGCTCCGACTTCGTCGCGAGCGACATGGTTTGCGCCGGGTACGACTCCGGCGGCACAGACACCTGCCAGGGCGACAGCGGCGGTCCCCTGCTAGTCGGGGGCGTCCTGGCAGGGATCACTTCATGGGGCGACGGCTGCGCCCAGGCGGGCCGGCCGGGTGTCTACACCCGGCTGGCCACGTTCTCGGACCTGGTCACGGCGCAGCTCGGCTCCTGAGGTCTCCCGGGGCGGTGTCCCCGGGGTGCGACCAGGGGGCGCTGCGGGCCTCCACGAGCGGCCCGCAGCGCCCCCTCTCCAACGCCCGGCACCCGCGGCCCGGCCTCGCATCACGTCCGGACGGCGGCACGGAACCGGACGTCGTACGCCTCCCCCGGGGGCGGCCGGCGTGCAGCCGCTCGCCGCCCTCCTCCGCCCCGGCCTGACGCTGGGCGCGGGTCGGTTCGCCGGACGGCTCGACGACGAGGAGTTCGGTGCCGTGACCGTCGCCGAACCGGTGCTCGGCGGTGGTCAGGGCGACCTGGCCGCCACGGCCCCACAGCCCGCGCGGGGTGGGCGAGCCGGGCGAGGTCGACGCCGGTGAGTCCCTCGTGGAACTGGGCCGGTTCGCGGGTGCGGGCGCTCTGCACGAGGGCGCGAAGGGCCAGGCAGTCGGCGGCGGTGTGGATGTCCAGGGTCGACCGCGGGGTGACGATGCGGGCCACGGCCCGGTCGACCATCAGCCCGGCCAGATGCGGCACGAAGCCGTCCAGGCGGGCGGCCGGCGCGTAATACGGCGGCCGGACGTTCTGCGTCTGGAGCCCGACGAGCTGGCCGACGGCGGCTTCGGCGGGCAACGGCGAGCGGCGCGGCGGCAGTTGGCGGGTGAAAGTCGCGCGAGCGTCCGTGTACGCGTCTCCCAGTGCGGCGCGGGAGGCGGCGAGGTCGTGCCAGCGCACGCGCAGGGGGCGGTCGCTGTTCCGGCGCAGGGAGCGCAGGCAGTCGTGGAGCGCGTCGAGGTTGGAACCGAAGTAGCCGCCCGGCCCGTTGACCGCTTCTCCGAGGGCGCAGTAGAAGGATTCCTTGGTGCTGAGGGCAGAGCCGTCGAGCACGGCCGTCTCGGTGGTGCCGTACCGCGTGGCGCGGCGGCCGGAGGTGAACCAGGCCGTCTGCACCACGTGCAGCCAGCTTCCGTGCGTCCGGGCCGGCCTGCGGGCCCACTCGCCGGGTCCGGCCGGACCGCCCTCGGCCCACAGCGGCCAGATCCGGCCCGCGTCGGGGTACTCGCAGGTGTGGCCGAGGAAGTCCCAGTCGGCGCCGGGTCGTTCACCGGCGCCGGAGGAGGGGTCCGGCGGCACGGGCGACGCCCGGCCGATGACGTACTCACCGACCGCGCTGCCGTCCCGGCCGACCACCTCCAGCCGCGCGTCCTCGGTCCGGGCAGCGGACCGGGTCCGGACGGCGGCCCGGCGGCCGGCGGCGGTGTTCAGAGTGTCCGGCCCGTCCAGCCCGTCCAGCCCGTCCAGCGCCGGACGGTGATCTCGACGACCGCGCCGTCCGGTGGCTGGGCCGCGTACTGCGGGTAGGTGTGCCGCAGGAGTTCCAGCGCGCCCAGGCGCGGGACTGACGTGGCGTCGGGTTTGTCCGGTGGCAGGATGCGGGCGTGGCCGTCGGCGCGGGCCCACCACAGCCGGGTCCAGTCCTCGTCGTAGGCGTCGGCGAGCAGGCACACGGCCGGGTGGGCGGCGATGTTGCGCAGGCGTCGCAGGGCGGTGGTGGTCTTCGGCTTGTGGTCGACCGCCGTCACGATCGTGTCGCCGCGCACGGCGAACACCACCGGCACCAGGTGCGGGCGGCCGTCCGGGCCGACCGTGGCCAGGTGCGCCACCCGTGCGGCCGCGAACCGCCGCCGGGCCTCTCGCGCGTCCAGACGTGGCACGTCGGGGCCTCCTTCACCGCCGGGTGAGCGCGTCCCGCCTCCGGGTACCCCCTCGGAGCCGTACGGGGCGGACAATGAGGTCCGTACGCCGAGGTGAGGGCGACGAAGGGAGACGCATGCCGGGGCTCGCGGTTCCGCTGTGGGACGTGGCCAATGGACAGGGACTGCGCCAGCTCGCCGAGCTGGGGCTCGCGCTGCTGCTGTCGAGCCTGATCGGCTGGGAGCGGGAGGCGCACCAGAAGAGCGCGGGGCTGCGCACCCACACCCTGGTCGGGGTCGCCAGCGCGCTGATGATGGAGGTGTCGCAGCACGGGTTCACCAATGTGCTGGGCCTGGACCACGTGTCCTTCGACCCGTCCCGGGTGGCGGCCCAGATCGTCTCCGGCATCGGCTTCATCGGTGGCGGCCTGATCTTCGTACGGCGGGACGCGGTGCGCGGGCTGACGACCGCCGCCACCATCTGGCTGACCTGTGCCGTGGGCATGGCCTGCGGGGGCGGTCTGCCGATCCTGGCGCTGGCCACGACGGTGCTGCACTTCCTGGTGGTGCGCGGCTATCCCCGGCTCTCCGGCCGGCTCACCCGCCGCGGCGTGCCCGGCACGGTGGAGGTGCGGCTGACGTATCTGACGGGCCGGGCGCTGCTGCCGCGGCTGATGGAGCGGTGCACCGGCCGGGGCTTTCGCATCCTGGAGTTCAAGGCCGACCGGCTGCCCGGCCGCACCGACGCCGCCGCCCGGGTGCTGCTGCGCCTGGAGGGCACCGCCGACACCGGGCTGCTGGCGTCCGAGCTGTTCCAGGAGGACGGCGTCGTCGACGTGGAGCTGGACCTCGGCGCGGAGGACGAGCAGGACGCTTAGCTCCCCCCCGCTCCCCTGCTCCCCCGCTCTCTCCCCCCGGTCGCCGGTGCGTGCATGGCGCCGGGCCGGGCGGGCACCCGGGGCGCACTGTGCACCAAGAACGACAGCGCCAGGAACGACAGCGCCAGGAACGCCGGGACCGGGAACAGCACGGCTCGCGCACGCTGCTCACCGGCTGGTTCAGCTTCCCGGACGGGGAGGCGACCGCCGGGGACGTGCTCGCGCTGCGCCGCGTGGAGGACGTGCTGCGCCGGGCGGGCGTGGCCTACGACGTCGCCTGGAGCCCCGGATTCCGGCCGGGCGCGCTGCACCTGGCCGATCTGTCGCCCGCGCGCTACGGACATCTGGTGTTCGTGTGCGGTCCGCTGCACGGGCCGCAGGTGGCCCGGCTGCACCGGCGGTTCGCGCACTGTGTGCGGATCGCCGTGGGCACCTCGGTGCCCGACCCCGGCAGCGAGGCCGTCACCGGCTTCCACCGGGTGCTGGCCCGGGACGCCCCGGGCGCCGGGCCCCTACCGGACCTGGCGGCCTCGGCGCCCGCGCTCCCGGCCCGGCCGGTGGTCGGGGTGATCCTCACGCACGGGCAGCACGAGTACGGCGCGGCCCGGCGGCACGGCGCGGTCGCCGCGGCGGTGACGGGCTGGCTGCACGGCAAGGACTGCGCGCGCCTGGAACTGGAGACCCGGCTCGACGCGCACGACTGGCGGCTGTGCGCCACCCCCGCGCAGCTGGAGTCCGTGCTGCGGCGCCTCGACCTCGTCGTCACCGACCGGCTGCACGGGCTGGTGCTCGCGCTGCGCGCGGGTACACCGGCGCTGGCGGTGGACCCGGTCGCCGGGGGTGCGAAGGTGAGCGCCCAGGCGCGGGCCTGCGGCTGGCCGGCGCTGGTGGCGGCCGAGCGCCTGGAGTCGGCCGGCGCGGTGGAGCTGGAGCGCTGGTGGGGCTGGTGCCTGACGTCGGGGCGGGTGGCAGCGCGGCAGGCGCGGGACGAGTTCGCGGCGGGCGCGGGCCCGGACGGGGCCGAGGAGCTGCCCGCGCTGCTGGGGGCGCGGGAGCGGGGCCCGCGGCGGGCCCGTCACGGTTAGCCGCAGGACCGCGCGGGCACCCGGAACGGGACGCGGCAGGCAGCTCGGTCCCCGTAGGAGCAACAGTGTCGACATACCGACTTCCCGATCACGAGCAGCGGATCCTGGACGAGATAGAACGCGCTCTGAGCCGTGACCGCAGACTGGCCCGGCGGCTGAGCGCCACGCACCGGCGCCGTGGCCCCGACCCGGCCCGGGTGGCGGCCTACGCGCCGCGGCCCGTGACCGTGATCGCGCTGCTCGCGGTGGCCGTGGCCCTCCTCGCGGCCGGGGTCGCCACCGGCGAGCCGGGGGTGATCTGGGCGTTCGCCGCGGTGTGGCCGGCCGCGCTGTTCGCGGCCCTGCGCCTGTGGTGCCATCGGGCGCGGATACGCTGACCGGCGCCGCACCGGATTCGTCCCGCACCCGATACGTCCCGCACCCGATACGTCCCGCGCCGGATACGTCCCGCGCCGCGCCCGGCAGGTCCGGCCGGGCGATCTCAGGACGCGGTGGCCCTCGCCCCGGTCGTCAGCAGGCGCAGTGCCTCGTGGGACGGGCTGCCGGGCTCCGCGGTGAGCACCATCAGGCGCTGGCCCGAGTCGTCCGGGCTGTTCCAGGTGTCGCAGTCGAGCGTGAGGTCCCCGGCCACGGGGTGCCGGTACTGCTTGGTGCCGTGGCTGGAGGTGGTGACGCGGCGTTCGGTCCACCAGGCGCGGAAGTCGGGGTCCGCGGCGGAGAGTTCGGCGACGAGCCGCCCGAGGCCGGGGTCGTCGGGGCCGGCCGCGCCGCCCATGCGCAGGGCGGCGACGGTGTCGTGCGCGTCGTGCCGCCACTCGCGGTGCATCCCGCGCACCACCGGGTCGGTGAACATCAGGCGCACATAGTTGCGCTGGTCCCGCGGTATCTCCGCGAAGTCGGTGTAGAGGGCCACCGCCGCCGCGTTCCAGGCCAGGACGTCCAGATGCCTGCCCAGGACGATCGCCGGGGCACCGGGGAGCTGGGCGAGCAGGCGCCGCAACGCGGGCCGTACGCGCTGGGCAGGGCGCCGCCGGTCCAGGCGGGCGTCGGTCTTGCCCGCCGGCTTGTACAGGTACGTCTCCTGGTCCTCGTCCAGGCGCAGCGCGCGGGCCGGCACGGCCCGGCGGGCCTTGAGGAAGGCCCCGAGTTCGCGGGGGTCGGCTGCCGTGTTCACGGCTCCATTGTCACCCGGTGCGCGGGCGGCGCCCGGCCGACCGCGCCCCGGCCGCGCTCCGGTGCGCGGTCAGCCGGTGTAGCGGCGGGCCTTCGACCGGCGCTGGCTCTCCTCCAGGAGGCGCAGCCCGTCCTCCACCTGCGGCGGCAGCACCCGCCGCTCGCGCAGCACCCACGGCAGGGCACCGGCCGCCTCGGCGAAGGCACGCAGCGACGCGGTGTCGCGCGGCACCGTGCGCGCCAGATGGGCGGTACGGCGCAGCGCGGGACCGAGCGGGCGGCGCAGCCAGGTGAACCACAGGGTGTTGCGGATGCCGTCCCGGCGGCGGCGCGTGGGGTCCCGTACCTCGGAGGGCTGGTGATGGATCGTCAGCTTCTCGGCGTACGTCAGCCACCAGCCGTCCGCCGCCAGGTCGGCGGCCAGCAGTTCCTCCTCGCCGCCGAGCCACAGCCGCGGGTGGAAGCCGCCGGCCCGGCGGAACGCGTCGGTGCGCAGGACGGTCGCCGCCGCGAGGAAGGAGCCCAGCGCCGGGCCGGGCAGCCAGCGGGGGCCGGGCACGGGCGAGTTGCGCAGTTCCTCGACGATCGGGTCCTCGGTGCCGTCCGGCTCGACGACGATGCGGGCGGTGACCGCGCCGAGCGCGGCGTGCCGGTCGAGCAGGTCGGCGGCGCCGGCCAGCGCGCCGGGCGCCCACCAGGAGTCGTCGTCGCAGAAGGCCACGTAGGGGGTGCGGACCCGGCGCACGGCCAGGTTGCGGCCCACCGCGCCGAGGTTGCGGCCGGGGCGCAGCAGCAGGACGCGCGGATGGTGGCGGGCCACGGCGGCGGAGGTGCCGTCGGTGGAGCCGTTGTCGGTGACGATCACCGCGGGCCGCTCGGGGAGTTCGGCGAGGCGGTCCAGGGTGCGCAGGAGTTCGTCGCGGCGGTTGTGGGTGATGACCACGACGGTGGTGCGCGGGTCGGTCACGGGGTGCCTCCCCGGTCCTGGTCCAGTTCCCGTACGGCGCGTTCGACGTACGGGGGAAGGGGGTGCCGGGCGCGCAGGGCGCGGGGCAGGCGGTGCAGCGCCTCGCGCAGGGCGCGGCGGGCGTCCGGGTCGTGGCGGGCGTCGGCGGCCAGGGCGCGGGTGCGGGCGAGGGCGTGCGGCAGCGGGCGGCGCAGCCAGGCGGTGAGGAGTTCGTTGCGGCGTACCAGGGCCCCGCGGCCGGTGCGCGGGCCGGACGCCGGGTGGTGGTGGGCGACCACCTCGGGGCAGTGGGTGACGCCCCAGCCGCGGGCGGCGAGGTCGTAGGCGAGCAGGGTCTCCTCGCCGCCGAAGAACAGCAGCGGGTGGAAGCCGCCCGCGTCGAGGTAGGCGGTGCGGCGGGTGACGGCGGCGCAGGCGAGGAAGCCGAGCACCTGGGTGCCGGGCAGGTCGGTGGCACGGCCGAGCGGCGAGTCGGCGAGCACCTTGTCCAGCGGGTCGGGTTCGTCCTCGGGACCGACGAGGGTGCGGGCGGCGAGCAGGCCGAGCCGGGAATGGCGCTCCAGCAGGCGTACGGCCTCGGCGAGCGCGCCCGGTTCCCACCAGGAGTCGTCGTCGCTGAAGGCCACGTAGGGCGTGTGCAGGGCGCGGACGCCGTGGGTGCGGGCGCAGGCGCCCCGGTTGGACGGCAGGGCCAGGACGCGGACCTGTGGGAAGTCGCGGGCCAGGCGGGCGCGGGTGTCGTCGGTGGAGGCGTTGTCGGCGACCACGATCTCGGGGTGTTCGGGCAGGTCGAGCAGGTGGCGCAGGGTCACGGCGAGGCCGGCCGAGCGGTTGCGGGTGGCGATGACCACGCCGACGGGTGCGTGTTCCATGTCCGGGTCGTCCTTCGGTCGTCCTGCGGGTGTCCTCGGTCAGCGCGCCGGTCCGGGGAGCGCGTCGAGGGCGTCCAGGGCTTCGTCGGGGCTGATCCTCAGCAGCGCCGGGTCGGGGTCGCTTCCGTGCGGGTCGCCCTCCGGGCCGTGCCAGAGGGCGCGGTGGCGGGGGTCGCCCGGCGGCGGGCCCCAGCGGCTGGGCGGGACCGGGCCGCACAAGGTCACCGACGGGGTGGCGTGGGCGACGGCGAGGTGCGCGATGCCGGTGTCGCCGCTGAGGACGGCGCGGGCGGCGGCGACGAGAGCCGAGAGCCGGCCCAGCGGCAGGCCGCCGGCGAACACGTCGGTGCCGGGCAGCCCCGCCCGCGCGGCCACGGCCGCTGCCAGGCCGGACTCGTCCGGTCCGCCGGTGACGACGACGCGGTGGCCGCGGGCGCGGGCCGCGGCGGCGACGGCCGCGAACCGTTCGGGCGGCCAGCGGCGCGCGGGAGACCCCGCACCGGGGTGCACGACGAGCGCGCCCGGGGCCGGGGAGGGCTCCGCCGGGCGGGGCAGCCGCAGGTCGGCGGGGTCGGCGTCGACGCCGTACCAGCGCAGCAGCCGGCACCAGCGGTCCCGTTCGTGCTCCTCGGCGAACCAGTTCGGGCCCTCGATGCCCGGGGTCCAGGGGTGCGCGAACGCGAACAGCCGCGCGGGGCGGAGCGCGGCGAGCAGGCGGTGGCTGGGCGGCCCGTTGCCGTGCAGGTCGACGGCGACGTCCGGGGGCGGCCCGGCCCAGGCCAGCTCACCGGGTACGGCGCGGCCGGGCGCCGAGGCGGGCAGCAGCCGGTCGACGGCGCCCGTCGCCGCGACGAGCGGCGCCAGCTCCCGCGGCGCGGCGAGCACGATCTCGTACCCCGGGAACCCCCGCCGCAGGGCACGCAGCGCCGGTACACCCGCCAGCAGATCCCCGACCCCGAGGGCGCGTAGGACGAGCAGGCGGGGAGGGCGGGGCGGCTGGGAGGAGGTGCGGGGCGCGGGCGAGGGCGCGGTGTCCGGGGCGGTGGGGGTGGCGGGGACCATGGGGGCGGTGCCGCGGTCGGCCGTACGAGGTGAGGAGCACGCGCCGACGCGCCGGGCTCCGGACTCCTGGGGTGCGAGGGAGGTGCCTGCGGGAACGGTGCTCAGAGGAGGCCCCTCGGCCGCGGAGACCGCGCTTCGCGCACCCGCCGCCGGCGGATCGGCGGCGGCACGGGACACGGTGGCTCCGCGCGGTGGGCCGTGACGCCCGATACGGGTGGTCCGGGGTCCCGGCGACGCGCCCCGCAGGGCGGTGTCCGGCCCGGCGCCGCCGGACCGCGGCACCTGGGCGGCCCCCGCCGGACCGGCGAGCCCCGCCGCACCGGCCGACCGCGGCGCAACCGCGGACCGCGGCGTGCCGTCCCCGTGCCGGGCCGCGCCCCTCACCGTGCTCCCTCCGCCGCCCGTGCCAGCAGTGCCGTGGAGGAGTGGCCGTCCAGGTACGGGAGCAGGACGGCCTGGCCGCCCCACTCCTGGAGGAGGGCGGCCTCGGGGAGTTCGGCGCCCGCGTAGTCGCCGCCCTTGACCCAGACGTCGGGACGGAGGGCGGCGAGGAGGCGTTCGGGGGTTTCCTCGTCGAAGACGGCGACGGCGTCCACGCAGGCCAGGGCGCGCAGGACGCGCAGGCGGTCGGCGAGCGGGTTGACGGGGCGGCCCTCGCCCTTGCGGCGCCGTACGGAGGAGTCGGAGTTGACGCAGACGACGAGGCAGTCGCCGATGCGCCGGGCGGCCTGGAGCAGGCCGACGTGTCCGGCGTGCAGCAGGTCGAAGCAGCCGCCCGCGGCGACGACGGTGCCGCCGACGGCCCGGACCCGGGCGATCAGCTCGGCGGGGTCGTCCCGGCGCGGCGGGGCGGCCGGGGCCTGCGCGGCGCGCGAAGCGTCCAGCAGTCCGCCCGCCCCGCCCGCGCCGACGAACGCGCTCGCCGCGGTGACGGCGCCCTCGACGGCCTCCTCCACGAGCGCGCCGTCCGCGAGGAGTCCGGCCGCGGTGGCGGCGAAGCGGTCCCCGGCGCCGCACGGGTCTCCGTGGTGGGCGACGGTGGCCGGTACCAGCAGCGGGTGCTCGCCGTAGGAGAGCAGGGCGCCGCGGTCGCCGAGGGTCACCGTGACGGCGGCGACGCGCCAGTGCCGTACCAGCGCGGCGGCCTCGTGGGCGACGGTGCGCAGGGCGCTGCCCGCGCCGCCGGACCCGGCGCCGTCCCCGGAAACGGAGGCCGGGGCGCGGTCCGCTTCCGCGTCCGCCGGGCGCAGCGCCGTGGCGAAGCCGTGGGCCTCCGCGCGGGCCGGGGTGGCCAGGCGGGTGCCCGGTACCGGCGGGCCGCCGCGCGGGTGCGGGTCCCACAGGACGGGGGGCCGGCGCCCGAGTTCGGCGCGCAGGGCGTCCGCGGCGCCACGTCCGTAGTCGGAGACGAGGACGGCCGCCGCCCCGGCGAGCGCCGCCCGCGCCTCTTCGGTGGCGCGCCGGGCGCGGCCGGAGCCGTGGTCGAGGCGGACCACGGGGCGGCCCTGGGCCAGGACGCGGGTCTTCTCGGAGATCTCGCCGCTCATCGGGAGCGGCACGAGGGTGAGCCAGGGTTCCAGCAGGCGGCGCAGTTCGCGCGCGGCCGGGCCGTCGTCCAGGCCGGTGACCAGGGTGACGTCGCGGCCGTCGCGGGCGGCGAGGTAGGCCGTGAGCGCGGCGCCGCCCGGCCGCAGCCGTTCCGCGCAGTCGGCGACGACGGGGACGGGCGCGTCGGGTGCGAGCCGGTCGGCGTGTCCGGTGAGGTCGCGGTCCAGCAGGGCGTCGCCGACCACGACCAGGGGTGCCTTGCCCGTCATGTCACCTCCCGCCCCGCTGGAGGGCGTCCTGTTCGAGGGCGCCGTCGAAGGCCGCGCAGAGCATGTGCACGGCGACCAGGTGGAGTTCCTGCACGGTGGCCGTGGAGGGGCCGTCGGCGCACAGCGCCTCGTCGCTGCCGGCGCTGAGCGGGTTGGGTGCCGGGCCGGTCAGCGCCCACACCCGCAGTCCGGCCGCGCGTCCCGCGTCGGCCGCCGAGAGCAGGTTGGCGCTGGCGCCGCTGGTGGACAGCAGCATCAGTACGTCGCCGGGCCTGCCGTGGGCGCGCACCTGGCGGGCGAACACCTCGTCGACGCCGTAGTCGTTGGCGATGGCGGTGGTGCTGGAGGTGTCGGCGTGCAGGGCGATCGCCGAGTAGGCGGGGCGGTCGTCGCGGTAGCGGCCGACGAGTTCGGCGGTGAGGTGCTGGGCCTGGGCGGCGCTGCCGCCGTTGCCCGCGGCGAGCAGCCGTCCGCCGCCGCCGAGGACGGCGGCGAGGCGTTCGCCCCAGCGCTGGGTGATGTGCGCGTGGCCGCGGAACCGGCCCAGGGCGGTGAGGAGTTCGTCGCAGTGGCCGACGACGGCCGGGGTCTGTGTGCTCATGGCGTCACCTCCGCGGGTGCGGTGGGGGTGCGGTGGGGCAGGGAGGCTCTGTGGGGGCCGGCGGCCCGGCGGACGGTGCCGTGTCAGGCCACCTCCGACCTGACCGCGCGGCCCGCGGTGACCTGCCGGTAGACCTGTTCGGCGCCGTCGGCGACGCGCCCCCAGGTGAACAGGGTCAGCACGCGATCGCGGCCGGCCGTCCCGTAGCGGCGGCGGGTGCGGTCGCTGCCGAGCAGGTCGCGTACGGCGGCGGCGAGCGCCGGGGTGTCGCCCTCGGGGACGAGGCGGCCGGTGCGCCGGTCGGCGACCGAGTCGCGGTGGCCGCCGACGTCGTTGGCGACGACGGGAACGGCGCACGCCATCGCCTCCAGCGGCACGATCCCGAACGGCTCGTAGGTCGGGGTGCACAGCACCAGGTCGGCGCTGCGCATCAGGGCGGGCATCAGGGCCGGGTCGACGGCGCCGAGCAGCCGCACCCGGTCGCCGACCCCCTCGCGCCGGGCGAGGTCGAGCAGCCGCCGGGCCTCGGGGTCGGTGCCGACACCCGCGTGGGGCGGGCCCCCGGCGATGAGCAGTTCGGCGCCGGGGATCCTGGTGAGGGCACGGATCGCCTGGTCGTAGCCCTTGCGGCGGACCAGTCGGCCGCAGGACAGCAGCCGGTGCCGGTGGCTGCGCTCGGGCGCGGTCGCGGTGTCCGCGTCGGGGTGGAAGTGGGCGGAGTCGACGCCGCAGGGGACGACGGAGACCCGGCTCGGGGAGACGCCCAGGCCCGCGAGTTCGTGCACCTCGTCGGAGCAGGTGGCCAGGACACGGTCGCAGGTGCGGCCGATCTGCCGTTCCACACCGATGCGTTCGGGCGGGCTGGTGTCCTCGCTGCCCTGGTGGCGGCGCTTGACGGTGCCGAGGGCGTGGAAGGTCTGGACGACGGGGACGCCGTGCGGGCCCGCGCCGAGCAGGGACGCCATGCCGGACATCCAGAAGTGCGCGTGCACCACGTCGGGCCGGCCCTTGCGCCAGGCGCGGGCCAGTTGGGCGCCGAAGGACGGCATGTGCGCGAACAGGTCGTCCTTGGGCAGGACTTCGGGCGGTCCGGCCGCTATGTGCTCGACGACGGCGCCGCCGGGCAGCGGCACCCGCTCGGGCAGGTGCGGGTCGTCGCGCCGGGTGTAGACGGTGACGTCGTGGCCGCGGCGTGCCAACTCCTCGGTGAGCCGGGCGACGTACACGTTCTGGCCACCGGCGTCGACCCCGCCGAGCGCGGCCAGCGGGCTGGCGTGCTCGGACACCATGGCGATCCTCATCGGGTGACCTCCTTCAGCAGCCGCTCCCAGTCGTCCAGGAAGCGGGTCAGTCCGTAGCGGGCGAGCGCGGCGGCGCGTGCCGCCTCCCCGGCCGTACGGGCGTACAGCGGGTCGGCGACGAAGTCCCGTACGGCGTCGGTCAGTACGTCGATCCGGTTGGACACCACTCCGGCGCCGGGCGGAACCGCCTCGGTGACCTCGGTGGTGGCGAGGGCGACCACGGGCATGCCCAGGTGCATCGCCTCCAGCAGGGACAGGCCGAGGGAGGTCCAGCGGACCGGGTGGAGGTAGAGGCGGCGCCGGGCCATCTCCCGGTGCAGCTCGCGCTGGACGAGTTCGTGGCCGCGGCACCGGCCGGGCGGCAGGCCCAGGTGGGCGGCGATCGTGTCGGTGCCCATGCCGAAGACGTCCAGCGGGGCGGCCCGCGCGAACGCGGGCAGCAGGTCGGTGCCGGTGGTGCGGCCGCGCCGGACCGGCTCGTTGACGACGACGGCCGCGTGCGGCACCTCGCCGGTCCACAGCGGGCCGGGGTCGACGATGCCGTGCTCGACGACGGCGGTGTCGGCCGCTCCGGCGTCCCACATCAGCCGGTTGAAGTGGGTGACGTGGACGAGCGGGATGCCCGGGGGCAGGTCGGCGACGGGGTGCCGGGTGTCGGGCACGTTCCCGTGGGGGGCGTTGTGCTCCAGGTACACCATGGGCGGGGTGCGGCCGAGCCACCGCCGTACCAGCTCGTACTCGTGCGGGCGTTGCAGCACCACGAGGTCGATCCCGGCGTCCGGGAGCTGTTCCGGGGGGAGTTCGAGCACCGAGTCCGGCCAGTCGAAGGTGCGGGCGCGGCCGAGGCCGTCGGGTCCGCGGCCGGGGGTGACGGGCACGACGTAGGTGTGCGGGCCCTGGACGAACGCGGTGGTCCAGGAACCGTGCACGTGCCAGATGAGGATCCTCACGGCTGCATCACCTTCTCCACGGCGGCGAGCACGTCGGTGGCGGTCACCGATTCCAGGCAGGGGTGTCCGGGCACCGGGCAGGTGCGGGCGCGGCTGTCGGCGCACGGGGCGCTCTGGTCGCCGAGCAGGACGTACGGGACGCCGTAGGGGCGCCAGCGCTCGGCGGGCACGACCGGCGCGAACAGGGAGACGACGGGGGTGCCGACGGCGGCGGCGAGGTGGGCGGGGCCGGTGTTGCCGGTGACGACGGCGCGGGCGCCCGCGAGGACCCCGGCGAGTTCGGGCGCCCGGGTCCGGCCGCCCAGGTCCAGGCCGTGCGTGCCCGCGGCCTCGGCGGTCAGCTCCCGCTCGCCCGCTCCCCCGGTGACGACCACCCGGTGCCCGGCCGCGGCCAGTTCGCGTACGGCCTGGGCGCAGCGCCGGGTGCTCCAGGCACGGGCGGGCACGCTCGCCCCCGGGTGCAGGACGACGTACGGCTCTTCTCCGGTGAGGTGCGCCGTGTCCGGCGGGGGCAGCACGCGCAGCCGTCCGTCGTCGGCGCGCGGGAACCCGGCGGCCTCGGCGAGGTCGAGGGCGGCCTCGGCCTCGTGGGCGTGCGGGGCGCGCTGGTGGCGTACGTCCAGCAGGGAGCCGGGGTGGTCCACGCTGTCCGCGGCGACGAACCCGACCCCGGCCAGCCGCAGCAGCAGTGCGGTGGGCAGCGGGGACTGGTGGAAGGAGGTGAGGACGAGCGCGGTGTCGGCGTCGACGGCGTCGAGCAGCTTCTCGATCTCCGGCCGGTCGACGGGCGGCGGCTCGAACCCGGCCCAGGGCGCGTCCCAGACCAGGATGTCGTCGACGCCGGGCAGCATCCGCGCGGCCGGTTCCCCGCGCGGCCCGCACAGCAGGGTGACCCGCTCGGCGCGCGCCGCGACGGCCCGCACGGCGGGCCCGGCGAGCAGTACGTCGCCGAAGCTGTCGAGGCGGCTGACGAGTGCCTTCATCGCCGCCTCCGTCCGCCGGGCGCGCCCGCGCCGGTCGGGCCACCGGACCCGCCCGCACCGGTCCGTCCGGCGGCGGCCGGGACGGCGGGCGCCGCGGCGGCGCGGGGTGCGGCGCCGCCGGTGCCGGACCAGGGGTCGGTCAGGGCCGTGCGGACCGCCGTCAGCAGGTCCGGGGCCGTGCGGGGGGCGACGGCGGTCTCCTGGGGGCGGGTGACCGGGGTGGGGACGAGGATGCCGCGGGCCCCGGCGCGACGGGCCGCCTCCATGTCGGAGCCGATGTCGCCGATGACGACGGTGTCGCCGGGCGGCACGCACAGCCGCCCCGCCGCCCACAGGATCAGGCCCGGCTGCGGCTTGCGGCAGCGGCAGCCGTCGCCGGGGCCGTGCGGGCAGACGGCCCACACGTCGAAGGGGCCGAGCAGCGCGTCGACGCGCGCGTGGACGCGGCGGACGTCGGCGACCGAGATCAGGCCGCGGGCCACGCCCGACTGGTTGGTGACGACGCCAGTGGCGACACCGTGCGCGCGCAGCAGCCGCACGGCCTCGCGCGCGCCCTCGACGGGCCGGACCCGGTCGGGGTCGCCGTTGTAGGGGACGTCCTCGACGAGGGTGCCGTCGCGGTCGAACAGGACGGCGCGGACCGGGTTCACGGGGCCACCTCCCGCCAGGCGGGGGCGGCGCGGTGGCGCCAGCGTCCGCTGAGCCAGTGCCAGGTGGCGGCGGGCGGGATGAGGACGCTGGTGACGGCCATGGTGGTGACCTCGTCGCGGGTGCGCGGACCGGGCAGGATCCGGGAGCGGGCGAACTCGGCGGTGCCGGCCGCCCAGCCGAGCGCGGCGAGCGCGGCGGGCCGGGGCCGCCCGGCCGCGGCGAGCGCGCAGGCGGCGACGCCCGCGGCGGTCACGGCGAGGTGGCCGCGGATGCGCCCGCGCGGGGCCACCGCCCGCTGCCACCAGCCGGGGCCGTGCAGCCGCAGCATCAGCGCGTCGTCGGCGTTGCCGCGCTGGGCACGCAGGGACACCCAGCGGTCGGCGGGGCGTACGGGGTGGCGGGTGGTGCGGCGGCCCTGCCGGATGCGCCACCCGGCGTCGAGGACGCGCAGCGCGAGGTCGGCGTCCTCGCGGAAGGCGCGCCGGAAGCGTTCGTCGAACCCGCCGACCTGCGCCAGCGCGTCGGTGCGGTACGCCATGTCGGCGGTGATCCAGCGGGCCCCGGCCAGTCCGGCGGTGCCGCGCTCCCAGTCGGTGGGGCGCCGCTCGCCGGGCAGCGGCACCGCGATGACGCCCTGGACGGCGGCGGTGTCCTCGTCCGCCTCGGCCAGGTCCTCGCTGAGCTGGTCGCACCAGTGCGGGCCGACCTGGACGTCGTCGTCGAGGAAGGCGACCCAGGGCGCGGTGACGGCGCGCAGCCCGGTGTTGCGGGCGGCGGCGGGTCCGCGTCCGCCGCTGGTGAGCACGGTGGTGCGCGGGCGCAGGTCGCCCAGCACGGCCAACGCGTGCTCCAGCGCGCCCGGTTCGGGCTCGCCGCGGTCGTCGACGAGGACGATCTCGTCGGGCCGGGGCCCGTGCGCGGCGGCGAGCGCGGCCAGGCAGTCGGCGAGGGTGTCCCGGGCGAGCGTGGGGACCACCACGGCGTAGGCGGGGTGCGTGAGGGTGCCGTTCATGCGTACGCCCTCGCCCTGCGCACCGCGTACGGGCCGAGCGCCAGCAGGTCGACGGGGGCGGAGCCGAAGCACTCCAGGGCGTCGCGCGGGTCGTCGACCATGGGGCGGCCCGCGGTGTTGAGGCTGGTGTTGACGACGACGGGCAGCCCGGTGCGCCGTTCGAAGCCGCGCAGCATCCGGGCGACGAGGGGTTCGTCGCGCTCGTCGACGGTCTGGATGCGGGCGGTGCCGTCGACGTGCACGACGGCGGGGATCCGCTCGCGCCAGTCGCGGTGGACGTCGTGCACGAAGAGCATGTACGGGCTGGGCAGCGGCCCCTCGAACAGCTCGTGGGCGCGGTCGGCCAGCACCATGGGGGCGACCGGGCGGAACTCCTCGCGGCCCTTGACCCGGTTGAGCCGCTCCAGGTTGTCGGACCGGCCGGGGTGGGCGAGCAGGGAGCGGTGGCCGAGGGCGCGCGGCCCGTACTCGCTGCGGCCCTGGAACCAGGCGACGACGCCGTCGCGGGCCAGTTCCTCCGCGACCGTCTCGGCGATGTCGTCGGGCCGTTCGTAGGGCACACCGGCCTCCTCCAGCCGGTGGCGCAGTTCCTCGTCGTTCCAGCCGCGGCCGAGGGCGGCGCCGGGCATGGGCGCGGGGACGGCGCCCTCGCTCGCGGCCAGGTAGAGGGCGCCGCCGAGCGCGGTGCCGGCGTCACCGGCGGCGGGCTGCGCCCACACGTGCCGGTACGGGCCCCGCGCGGCGATCTTCGAGTTGGCGACGCAGTTGAGGGCGACGCCGCCGGCCAGGGCGAGGGCGTCGCCCCCGGCCTCGCGGTGCAGCCAGTGGACGAGTTCCAGCAGGACCTCCTCCAGGGCGGCCTGGCCACTGGCGGCGAGGTCGGCGTGGTCCTGGGTCCAGGGTTCGTCCTTGCCGCGCGGCGGGGCGAGGTCCGCCCAGTCGACGCCGTGGGCGCGGAAGCCGCCGTCGCCGGTGGCGTGGACGTGGGTGCGCAGCCGGGGCAGGAAGCGGGGCCTGCCGTAGGAGGCGAGCGCCATGACCTTGTACTCGTCGCTGCTGCGCAGGAAGCCGAGGTGGGCGGTCAGCTCCTCGTAGAGCAGGCCGAGGGAGTGGGGCAGCGCCTGGGCGGCGAGGGTGTCGAGCTTGCCGTCGTGGAAGCGGCCCGCCAGGTGGGAGGCGGCCTCGCCGCGGCCGTCCAGGACGAGGACGGCGCTGTCGGGGTGCGGGGAGGCGGGCCCGGCGGAGGCGGCGTGCGCGATGTGGTGCGGTACGAAGACGACCTTGGCCGGGTCCAAACCGGGCAGGGCCTCGGCGAGGAACTCGGGGGCGCGGCGGGCGTACTCCTGGCGCAGCGGGTCCCACGGGTCGAAGAGACCGAGTTCGGCGGCGGGGCGGGCCAGGGCCGGGTCGTAGGAGTAGGTGACGGCGTCCAGCTCGGCGGGGCGCAGTCCCGCGTGCTCCAGGCACCAGCGGGCGGAGAGTTCCGGCAGTTCCCAGGCGGAGAACGGCACCGGGCGCTTGCCGTGCTTGCGGCGGCTGAAGCGCTCCTCCTCGCCGGCCGCGACCGTCTCGCCGTCGACGACGAGGGCGGCGGCGGGGTCGTGGAACAGGGCGTTGATTCCAAGGATGCGCATGGGGTGGGCTCCGTCCCGTTGCGGCGGGGTCCTGCGGGGCCGGTCGGACCTACTGGAACTTCTTGAACATTCCGGGCTTCTGAGTGCCGCGCCTCAGCTGTCTCAAACACCTGAAGACGACTCGGCACCGTACGGCTCCGCTCACGCTGCGTGAGCGGGCCGCCGGGGGCGGGTTCAGGCCGCGACCGACTGCGCGAACCAGCCGATGGTGCGTTCCAGGCCCTCGGCCCAGGGCACGCGGGGCCGCCAGCCGAGCCGTTCCCGGGCGAGCCGGGTGTCGGGGCGGCGGCGGCCGGGGTCGTCCACGGGCCGGTCGACGAACCTGATGCGGGAGGCGGAGCCGGTCAGCTCCACGATCCGGCGGGCCAGCTCCAGCACGGTGATCTCGTCGGCGCCGCCGATGTTGACCGGGCCGGTCTCGTCGGCCGCGGCCAGGGCGAGGACGCCGCGGACGGTGTCGTCGACGTAGCACAGCGACCGGGTCTGGCCGCCGTCGCCCGCCACGGTGAGGGGGGCGCCGTCCAGGGCCTGGGCGATGAAGGTGGGCACGGCGCGGCCGTCGCCGGTGCGCATCCGGGGGCCGTAGGTGTTGAAGATGCGCACGATGGCGGCGTCGGTGCCGTGGACCTGGCGGTCCGCGGTGACCAGCGCCTCGGCGAAGCGCTTGGACTCGTCGTAGACGCTGCGCGGGCCGACCGGGTTGACGTTGCCCCAGTAGGTCTCGCGCTGCGGGTGCTCCAGCGGGTCCCCGTAGACCTCGGAGGTGGAGGCGAGCAGGAAGCGGGCGCCGTCGGCGCGGGCGCGTTCCAGGGCGTTGCGGGTGCCGGTGCTGCCGACGTCCAGGGTCTCCAGGGGCAGCCGCAGATAGTCGGCGGGCGAGGCCGGGCAGGCGAAGTGCAGGACCAGGTCGAAGGTGCCGGGCAGCGCGCGCAGGGCGCCGGGGTCGGTGGCGTCGGCGCGCACGAAGCGGAAGCCGGGGCGCCGTTCCAGCTCGGCCACGTTGGCGAGGCTGCCGGTGGCCAGGTTGTCCAGGCAGACGACGCCGGTGCCGGCGTCGAGCAGCCGCGCGCACAGATGGGATCCGACGAAACCGGCCCCGCCGGTCACCAGGGCCCGGCGCCAGATGCGTCCGCTCACAGGGCTCTCCTCCCTCTCGCCTCTCACTTCTCGCCGCCGCCCATGCGCCGGCGTCATGTGTCGGCTTGAGTAACCCGGTGACGGAACGGCACACATCGCCACGTTCCCGGCAGATCACATGTACGACGTTCAGCTATTCGACCCCGCTATACACTGCGTCTATAGCGTCTCTGTAGAGTCCCCGGCATGCCTTCCTTGACCAAGAAGACCTGCACGAACGGGAGAACCGGGAAAACGGGGACGAGGTCCCGCGTGATCGCCGCACTCGCCGCCGCGGCCGGCCTGACGCTCGCGCTGAGCGGCTGCACCACAGTGGACGCGACCAGTCCGAGCACGGCCAGGACCCAGGCGGCGGACGGCGCGCCGGGCCGGTTCGGCTCGGTGGACTGCCGCCAGGCCAAGTGCATCGCGCTGACCTTCGACGCCGGTCCGAGCGAGAACTCCGCGCGGCTGCTCGACATCCTGAAGGAGAAGAAGGTGCCCGCCACCTTCTTCCTGCTCGGGGCGCGGCACATCGACACGTACCCGGAACTGGTCAAGCGGATGGCGGCCGAGGGCCACGAGGTGGCCAGCCACACCTGGGACCACGAGATCCTCACCGAGATATCCGAGGCGAAGATACGCGACGAGCTGAAGCGGCCCAACGACGCGATCGAACGCCTCATCGGGCACAAGCCCACCCTGATGCGCCCGCCGCAGGGCCGGACCAACGACACCGTGCAGCGGATCTCCAAGGAGATGGGCATGTCGGAGGTCCTGTGGAGCGTGACCGCGAAGGACTACACGACGACCGACTCCGAGCTGATCAAGAAGCGGGTCCTCGACCAGTCCTCCCGTGACGGGATCATCCTGCTGCACGACATCTACAAGGGCACGGTGCCCGCCGTCCCCGGCATCATCGACGCGCTGAAGGAGCGCGGGTACGTGTTCGTCACCGTGCCCCAGCTCCTGGCCCCGGGCAAGCCGGTGCCGGGCAAGGTGTACCGCCCTTAGGGCCTGTCGTCACATTCCCGCCTGCCCCGCGACGCCATGCACGCTCCCCCAAGCTCTTCGAGCAGGGGGGGACCCCCACTCGCCGCACCGGGCCCAGACCCGAGTACGTCCAGTACGCGGGTCAGGACCCGCCACGCCGAGAGCACGCACCTGACGCCGCGAAGCCCGCCCTCCGGGCGGACGACGGGAATGTGACGACAGGCCCTAGCGTCCTTCGTCCGGATCGGGCCAGGGCGCGTCGCGGGCGTCGAGCACGCGCAGGAACCGCAGCCCCGGCCGTCCGGTGATGCTCACCTCGCCCGTCTCGGCGAAGCCGTTGCGGGCGAGCACGGTCCTGGACGCCGGGTTGTCCAGCGTGGTGACCGCGGTCAGTTCCCGCAGCCCGTACGCGGTGGCGGCCAGCCGGCACACCTCCCGTACGGCCGCCGTCGCGACACCCCGTCCGGCGGCCCGCTCGCCGACGCGGTAGCCCAGTTCGGCACGGCCGTCGGCGACGTCGACGAGGTTCACCCGGCCGAGGATCGTGCCCTCGATGTCCAGGACCAGATGGAAGTGGCAGACCCCGGCGTCCTGTTCGGCGAGCCGGGCCCGGTGCACACCGGCGAACCCGGCGAAGTACGCGTCCCCGCGGTCCGAGATCGTCCGGGTGAACCAGCGCCGGTTCTCCCGCTCGAAGGCGAGGAGCGCGTCGGCGTGGTCGGGGCGCAGCCGCTCCAGTGTCAGCATGGGCGCAGCATACGGCCGCCCCGGGTGGCCCGGCCGCGGTCGGGTGGCCGCGGGGCCGCGGCTGTCTACGATCGTGCCGTGGTCACCTTCTGCCTGGAACGCACGCCGTCGCTGGCCCCGGACGAGACCTGGCGGCGGCTCACCGAGTGGCCGCGGCACGGCGGCGCGGTCCCGCTGACCCGCGTCACCGTGCTCACCCCGGCGCCCACCGGCGAGGGCACCCGCTTCGTGGCCCGGACCGGCCTCGGCCCGCTGGGCTTCGACGACCCCATGGAGGTCACCCTCTGGCGCCCGCCCGCCGGTGGTGAGCCGGGCCTGTGCCGGCTGGAGAAGCGGGGCCGGGTGATCCTCGGCCGGGCGGAGATCGAGGTGCGGCAGGACTCCGGCGGCCGTACGCGGGTGCGCTGGCGGGAGGAGCTGCGGGTGCGGTTCCTGCCCGCCCTCTTCGATCCGCTGCTGGACCGCGCGGCGCGGGCGATGTTCGGCCGGGCGGTGGACAGGCTGCTGCGCCGTCCCTGAACCCGCCGGTCGTCCGGGCGCTAGGGCCGCCCGTCCACCGCTTCCGCCCGCTCCGGCAGCGGCGCCCACGGTCCGCGGGCGGCGGTCGCCAGGAGCAGCCGCTCCCGGGGCGGTTCGGGGCCGACCGGGCGCCAGACGAGGTCGGTGTCGGTGGCGGAACCGGCGCGGGTGCGCAGGGCGACCACGTCGTCGTGGCCGAGCAGCGCGTGCCGGAACAGACCGTGGCTGCCGGTGTCCTCGACGAGGACACCGGGGTGCCAGCCGTGCCGCGCGAGCCGTTCACGGACGGCCGAGGCATAGCCCGGGGCCCGCCGCCCGGGGAACCACAGCAGCCGTTGCCCCGCCAGGTCGTCCCAGGTCAGCTCGGTGTGTCCGGCCAGCGGATGGCGGTGGCCCAGCAGCACGCCGAGGGGCTCGTCGGCGAGGGTGCGCAGCTGGAGGCCCGCCGTGTCGTCCACCGGTGCGCGCAGGATGCCGTAGGCCAGGGCTCCGGTGCGCAGCAGTTCGCCTTGGCGGGCGGAGTCGGCCTGTTCGTGGACCAGCCGCAGCGGCCGGGCACCGGTCAGGATCCGCTCGGCGCGGCGCAGCACCTCCCCCGGTACGCCCCGGCAGACGCCGAGCGCCGCGGTCACCGGGACGGCGCGGGCCGCGGCGACCGAGGAGCCCAGCGCGTCCAGCGCCCGGCGGACCCCGGCCAGCAGCAGCCGGCCCGCCTCGGTGAGCTCCATGCCCCGGGGCAGCCGCCGGAACAGCGGTGCGCCCACGCGCCGTTCGAGCTGCTTGATCTGCTGGCTCAGGCTGGGCTGGGCGATCCGCAGCCGCCGCGCGGCCTCCGTGACGGTGCCCGCCTCGGCGACGGCGGCGAAGTACCGCAGCGGGCGCAGCTCCAGTTCGGGGATCTCCTCCGGCTCATCCATAGGCTCTAGCCTATGGCTGCCCGGGTGACCGGTCCTGGTGCGGGGCGGTCCGCGTGCCCTTGAGTGGAGCCATGTACGTCATCGTGTTCCGTTACCAGGCCCCGCTGGAGACCGTCGACTCCCTCAAGGAGGCCCACTACACCCACCCCGAGGGGGTGTTCGCACAGGGCCTGGCCCAGGTCGCCGGGCCGCTGGAGCCGCGCCGGGGCGGGGTGGTCCTGGCCGAGGGCCCGCGCGAGGCGGTCGAGGCCGCCGTCGCCGCGGACCCCTTCGTCACCAGCGGCGCGGCCACCGCGGAGATCCTCTGCTTCCGCCCGACATGGCGGCGCGGGGGCGCGGACGCCGGTTCCTCCTGACCGGACAGCGCCGGACAGCGCCGGACGGCACCGGACCGCGCCGGGTGGCGCACGCCCGCGATCCGCCGGTATCCGGCCAGTTTTCTGACCGGAACCGGTACGGGGAAGTGAGGTGAGAGTTCTGACTCCCGTCACTCTCGCGCGCGGAAGAGAGGTATGCCGCCGCGCCCTGCGGGAGCGGTCGCCGGACGCCACCGGATCGGCCGCGTTCCAGGCCCGGCCCGGTGTGCTGCACTGGTGTCATGACTCAGGTCCAGGAGCGCCGCAAGAGCGCGCCGCAATTCGAACTCCGCTGCGGCGGGCTGCATGTGACCGTCCAGCGGTTCCCGCCGTGGCTGCTCACGCTGCTGACGGCGGCGACCGGTTCCGGCATCGCCTGGCTGGCCCATCGCTGAGGTCCCGCCGCCGGGAGCGTGCCCGGCCCCGGCCCGGCCGGGCAGCCCCTAGGCGACCGAGCCGATGCGGGCCGCCGGCCGGGTCGCCGGGTCGTGGTGGATGGGGGTGCGCGCGCCGGTCAGGGAGACGCCGCTGCCGCCGCGGCGGGCGGCCACGATCTCGGCGGCGATGGACAGCGCGGTCTCCTCGGGGGTGCGGGCGCCCAGGTCGAGGCCGATGGGGGACCTGAGGCGGGCGAGTTCCAGTTCGCTCACGCCGACCTCGCGCAGGCGCGCGTTGCGGTCCAGGTGGGTGCGCCGGGAGCCCATGGCGCCGACGTAGGCGACCGGCAGCCGCAGGGCGAGTTCCAGCAGGGGTACGTCGAACTTGGCGTCGTGGGTGAGGACGCACAGCACGGTACGGCCGTCGACCTGGGTGTCCGCCAGGTAGCGGTGGGGCCACTCGACGACGATCTCGTCGGCCTCCGGGAAGCGGGCGCGGGTGGCGAAGACGGGGCGGGCGTCGCAGACGGTGACGCGGTAGCCGAGGAAGCGGCCGATCCGCACCAGCGCGGAGGCGAAGTCGATGGCGCCGAAGACGATCATGCGGGGCGGCGGTACGGAGGACTCGACGAGGAGGGTGAGCGGGGAGCCGCAGCGCGATCCCCGTTCGCCGATCTCCACGGTGCCGGTGCGGCCGGCGTCGAGCAGGGCGGCCGTCTCGGCGGCGGCCGTGCGGTCCAGTTCGGGGTGGCCGCCGAAGCCGCCCTCGTGGGTGCCGTCCGGGTGCACCAGCAGGGCGCGGCCCGTCAGTTCGGCCGGTCCGGACACGACCCGGGCGAGGGCAGCCGCCCGGCCCCGGGCGGCGGCGGTCAGCGCGGCGGCGAGCACCGGACGGACCGGGTCGCCGGCCCGTACCGGTGTGACCAGGATGTCGATGACTCCGCCGCAGGTCAGCCCGACGGCGAAGGCGTCCTCGTCGCTGTAGCCGAACCGCTCCAGGACGCTCTCGCCGTCCTGGAGGGCCTGTCGGCACAGCTCGTAGACCGCGCCCTCCACACAGCCGCCGGAGACCGAGCCGATCGCGGTGCCGTCGGCGTCCACCGCGAGGGCGGCGCCGGGCTGGCGCGGGGCGCTGCCGCCGACGGCCACCACGGTGGCGACGGCGAAGTCACGGCCCTGCTCGACCCACCGGTCCAGCTCCTCGGCGATGTCCAGCATCTGTCGTTCTCCTTACAGCGGTCGGGTGGAGGGCGCGGGGCTCGGTCAGTGGACGCCGAGCCAGCCCTCGATCGGGTTGAGGGCGAAGTACACGAGGAAGACCGCCGTCAGGACCCACATGAAGGCCCCGATCTCCCGGGCCTTGCCCTGGGCGACCTTGATGACCGTGTACGAGACCACACCGGCGGCGACGCCGGGCGTGATGGAGTACGTGAACGGCATGATGACCACGGTCAGGAAGACCGGGATCGCGGTGGCGCGGTCGCCCCAGTCGACGTGCCGGGCGTTCATCATCATCATCGCGCCGATGACGACGAGGGCGGCGGAGGCGACCTCGGAGGGGACGATCGCGGTGATCGGGGTGAAGAAGAGGCAGGCCGCGAAGAAGAGGCCGGTGATCACGGAGGAGAAGCCCGTGCGGGCGCCCTCCCCCACGCCGGTGGCGGACTCGACGAAGACGGACTGTCCCGAGCCGCCCGCGACACCGCCGACCACACCGCCGGCGCCGTCGATGAACAGCGCCTTGGACAGGCCGGGCATGCGGCCCTTGTCGTCGGCGAGGTTCGCCTCGGTGCCGACGCCGATGATGGTGGCCATCGCGTCGAAGAAGCCGGCCAGGACCAGCGTGAAGACGATCACGGTGACCGTCATGACGCCGACGTCGCCCCAGCCGCTGAAGGACACGTGCCCGAAGAGCGAGAAGTCGGGCATGGACACGGGGCTGCCGTGGAGTTCGGGGGCGCCGTTCACCCACTGCTTGGCGTCGATGGCGCCGGTCGCGTTCAGGACCGCCGCCACGGCGGTGCCGCCCACGATGCCGATGAGGATGGCGCCGGGGATGTTGCGGGCCTGGAGCGCGAAGATCAGCAGCAGGGTGGCGGCGAAGAGCAGCACCGGCCAGCCGGACAGCTCACCGCCGGGTCCGAGGACGACGGGGCCGCCGCCGGGCGACGGGTTGCGGCCGACGAATCCGGCCTTCACCAGTCCGATGAAGGCGATGAACAGGCCGATGCCCATGGTGATGCCGTGCTTGAGCGGCAGCGGGATCGCGTTCATGATCATCTCGCGCAGGCCGGTGACGACCAGCAGCATGATGACCACGCCGTAGGCCACGCACATGCCCATGGCCTGCGGCCAGGTCATGTTCGGCGCCACCTGGGTGGAGATCACCCCGGACACCGAGAGTCCGGCGGCCAGGGCGAGCGGCACCTTGCCGACGAAGCCCATGAGCAGCGTGGTGAACGCCGCGCCGAGCGCCGTCGCGGTGATCAGGGCCTTCTGGCCCAGGGTGTCCCCGGCGACGTCCTTGCCGGAGAGGATGACGGGGTTGAGCAGCAGGATGTACGCCATCGCCATGAAGGTGGTGACGCCGCCGCGCACTTCACGCGCGATCGTGGAACCCCGCCGGGTGATGTGGAAGTACCGGTCGAGCCAGGACCGTCCCGCCGGGACGCGGCTGCCCGCGCCCGCGTCTTCGGCGGCGGTCCTCGGCTCCACAGACTGCTGGGTCATGGGGCCAACTCCCAAGGTTCATAGGTGCACCCGTGAAAGCCCTTCCTGGGCACGGGATTTGGGAATGGACGGCCCGGGGGACGGCCCGAGACGAACTGGTGCTGGTACTTCAAGGGCCGCGAGCGGAGCGGAACTCGAAGGGGTGCGGGGGGAGTGCTCCGGGCGGCGCGGAAGTGTGACGTTCCGGTGCGCCGCCCGGAGGGTCTGCCGGTTCTCCGGTCCGGGCCGGCCGGAACCCGTGGGCCCGGCCGCTCCGTTCCGGAGTCCTACGCCCGGCCGGTCAGGTGCTCGGGCCGGACGGGGGTGCGGGGGAGTTCGAGACCGGTCGCGTTCCGGATCGCCGCGAGGACGGCCGGGGTGGACGACAGGGTGGGAGCCTCGCCGATGCCGCGCAGCCCGTACGGGGCGTGCTCGTCGGCGAGTTCGAGCACGTCGACCGGGATGGTCGGGGTGTCGAGGATGGTGGGGAGCAGGTAGTCCGTGAAGGAGGGATTGCGGACCTTCGCCGTCTTGGGGTCGACGATGATCTCCTCCATGATGGCGATGCCCAGGCCCTGGGTGGTGCCGCCCTGGATCTGCCCGATGACGGAGAGCGGGTTGAGCGCCTTGCCGACGTCCTGCGCGCAGGCCAGTTCGACGACCTTGACCAGGCCGAGTTCGGTGTCGACCTCGACGACGGCGCGGTGCGCGGCGAAGGAGTACTGCACATGGCCGTTGCCCTGGCCGGTGCGCAGGTCGAACGCCTCGGTGGGCCGGTGGCGCCACTCCGCCTCGATCTCCACGGCCTCGTCCTCCAGGACGTCGGCCAGGTCGGCGAGGACCTCGCCGCCGTCGGTGACCACCTTGCCGCCCTCCAGCAGGAGTTCGGCGGTGGCCCAGGCGGGGTGGTAGGAGCCGAACTTGCGCCGGCCGATCTCCAGGACCCGTTCGCGCACCAGCTCGCAGGAGTTCTTGACGGCGCCGCCGGTGACGTACGTCTGCCGGGAGGCCGAGGTGGAACCCGCCGAGCCGACCTGGGTGTCGGCCGGGTGGATGGTCACCTGGGTGACGCCCAGCTCGGTGCGGGCGATCTGGGCGTGCACGGTGACGCCGCCCTGGCCGACCTCCGCCATGGCCGTGTGCACGGTGGCGACGGCCTCGCCGCCCACCACCTCCATGCGCACCTTGGCGGTGGAGTAGTCGTCGAAGCCCTCGGAGAAGCCGACGTTCTTGATGCCGACCGCGTAGCCGACACCGCGGACGACGCCCTCGCCGTGCGTGGTGTTGGACAGTCCGCCGGGCAGCTGGCGCACGTCGGCGCCCTCGCTGGACTCCCACTGCCGCTCGGGCGGCAGCGGCATCGCCTTGACGCGGCGCAGCAGTTCGGCGACCGGGGCCGGGGAGTCGACCGGCTGCCCGGTCGGCATGATCGTCCCCTGCTCCATGGCGTTGAGCCGGCGGAACTCCACCCGGTCCATGCCCACCTTGTCGGCGAGCTTGTCCATCTGCGCCTCGTAGGCGAAGCACGCCTGGACCGCGCCGAAGCCGCGCATGGCGCCGCAGGGCGGGTTGTTGGTGTAGAGGGCGATGGCCTCGATGTCCACGTCGTCGATGACGTACGGTCCCGCCGACAGCGAGGAGGCGTTGCCGACGACCGCCGGGGAGGCGGAGGCGTAGGCGCCGCCGTCCAGCACGATCCGGCACTTCATGTGGGTGAGCTTGCCGTCCTTGGTGGCGCCGTGCTCGTAGTGCAGCCGGGCCGGGTGGCGGTGGACGTGCCCGAAGAAGGACTCGAACCGGTTGTAGACGATCTTGACGGGCTTGCCGGTGCGCAGCGCCAGCAGACAGGCGTGGATCTGCATCGACAGGTCCTCGCGCCCGCCGAAGGCGCCGCCGACGCCGGCCAGGGTCATGCGGACCTTGTCCTCGGGCAGGCCGAGGACGGGCGCGATCTGGCGCAGGTCGGAGTGGAGCCACTGGGTGGCGACGTAGAGGTGGACGCCGCCGTCCTCCTCGGGCACGGCGAGGCCCGACTCCGGGCCGAGGAACGCCTGGTCCTGCATGCCGAAGTAGTAGTCGCCCTCGACGATGAAGTCGGCCTTCTTCGCGGCCTCGTCGGCATTGCCGCGCACGATCGGCTGGCGGTGCACGATGTTGGGGTGCGGGACGTGGCCGATGATGGGGGCACCCCCTGGACCGGAGCCTGCCGGAGGTCCTAGGGGGAGGTCGTCGCGCGTCTCGTGGACGAGGACGGCGTCCGGGGCGGTCGCGGTGGCCTCGTCGGTGATGACGGGCAGTTCCTTGTACTCCACCTTGATCTTGGCGGCGGCGCGCCGCGCGGTCTCGGGGTGGTCGGCGGCCACGATGGCGACCGGTTCGCCGTGGTGGCGCACCTTGCCGTGGGCGAGCACCGGGGTGTCCTGGATCTCCAGGCCGTAGTGCTTCGTCTCGGCGGGCAGGTCGTCGTAGGTCAGCACGGCGTACACGCCGGCCAGGGCGAGCGCCTCGGAGACGTCGATGGAGACGATCTCGGCGTGCGCGACGGTGGAGCGCAGGATCTGGCCCCAGAGCATGTCCTCGTGCCACATGTCGGACGAGTACGCGAACTCGCCGGTGACCTTGAGGATGCCGTCGGGCCGGAGCGTGGACTCGCCGACACCGCCCTTGGTGCGGTAGCCCTGGGTGAGTTTGGTGGGAGCACCGTTGGCCGTGGTCATGTCAGACCCCCTCGGACTGGCGGGCGGCCGCCAGGCGCACCGCGTCCATGATCTTCTCGTAGCCCGTGCAGCGGCACAGGTTGCCCGACAGCGCCTCGCGGATGTCCGCGTCGGTCGGGTTGGCGTTGCGTTCGAGCATCTCGTCGGCGGCGACCAGCAGGCCGGGCGTGCAGAAGCCGCACTGGACGGCGCCCGCGTCGATGAACGCCTGCTGCACCGGGGACAGTTCGGTGCCCTCGCCGGTCTGCGAGTCGTTGCCCTGGGCGCGCCAGCCCTTGGCCTCGTCCAGCGAGGTGCCGCAGGCGCCGCTCGCGCAGCCGGCGCCCTCGGCGCGCTGCCGGGCGAAGTCCGCCAGGCCCTCGACGGTCACGACCTCGCGGCCCTGCACCTGTCCGGCCGCGACCAGGCAGGAGCACACCGGCACGCCGTCCAGGCGCACCGTGCACGAGCCGCACTCGCCCTGTTCGCAGGCGTTCTTGGAGCCGGGCAGGCCCAGGCGCTCGCGCAGCACGTAGAGCAGCGACTCGCCCTCCCAGACGTCGTCGGCCTCCTGCGGGCGTCCGTTGACGGTGAAGTTGACGCGCATCACGCAGCTCCCTCGGTGGCGCGGCGGGTGCCGCGGTACGACTCCCAGGTCCAGGTGAGTGTCCGGCGGGCCATCACGCCGACCGCGTGGCGGCGGTAGCTCGCGGTGCCCCGGACGTCGTCGATCGGGTTGCAGGCGGCGGCGCACAGCTCGGCGAACTGCTTGGCCACCGACGGAGTGATGATCTTCCCGTTGTCCCAGAAGCCGCCCTCCTCCAGGGCCGCGGCCAGGAACTCCTCGGCGGCGGCGGCCCGCACCGGGGTGGGGGCGGCCGAGCCGATGCCGGTGCGGACGGTGCGGGTCCCGGGGTGCAGGGCGATGCCGAAGGCGCAGACCGCGATGACCATGGCGTTGCGGGTGCCGACCTTGGAGTACTGCTGCGGGCCGTCCGCCTTCTTGATGTGCACCGCGCGGATCAGCTCGTCCGGCGCGAGGGCGTTGCGCTTGACGCCGGTGTAGAACTCGTCGATCGGGATGCGGCGGGTGCCGCGCACCGACTCGGCCTCGACCTCGGCGCCCGCGGCGAGCAGGGCGGGGTGGGCGTCACCGGCGGGAGAGGCCGTGCCGAGGTTGCCGCCGACGCCGCCGCGGTTGCGGATCTGCGGGGAGGCCACCGTGTGCGAGGCGAGCGCCAGGCCGGGCAGCTCGGCACGGAGACTGTCCATGATGCTGGTGTAGGGCACCGAGGCCCCCAGCCGCACGCTGTCCTCGCCGACCTCCCACTCGTAGAGGTCTCCGATGCGGTTGAGGTCGAGGAGGCACTCGGGCCGGCGGTGGTCGAAGTTGATCTCGACCATCACGTCGGTGCCGCCCGCGATCGGTACAGCGGTGGGGTGCTCGGCCTTCGCGGCGAGCGCCTCCTCCCAGCTGGCGGGGCGAAGGAAGTCCATGACCGGCTCTCTTCTTCGTCTCGGAAGGTCGTACAGATTGAGCCAATCCGTGTGCGGCGGGCCAGGCTCGTTCATGTGCTGTTCACGTGGAGTGGAGTCAGTACACAACCGAGTACTCCGGCGGGGTCAGTCACCGAAACCATGAAGGGTTTGGCTGGCCGCAGGATGCATCTTGTAGATTCGTATGAACGAAGGCCGTCACCCGCATCTTCGTTTCCCCCGGGAAACAGAGGTCACGGCCCGGCGGGGCCCCACCAGCGGCCGAGTCGCCGGCCGGCCATCGGGCGGACCCCTCGCCCACAAGATCCATCATAGATTTCGAGACAAGAGAACGGCGGCGACGAGACATGCGGCTGCGCGCACTGCTGGACACCGACGCGCTGGGCCTGAAACTGCTCGGCGGCGAGGAGGAGCTGGACCGCACCGTCCGCGGTGTGATGACCACCGACCTGCGCGATCCGAGCCGCTACCTCTCCGGCGGCGAGCTGGTGCTGACGGGCCTGGCCTGGCGCCGGGACGCCGCCGACGCCGAGCCGTTCGTCCGCACCCTGGTGCAGGCCCAGGTCGCCGCGCTGGCCGCGGGCGAGGCCGAGCTGGGCGAGGTGCCCGAGGACCTGGTGCTGGCCTGCGCCCGGCACCGGCTGCCGCTGTTCGCGGTGCACGAGTCGGTGGCGTTCGCGACGATCACCGAGCACGTGGTGCGGCAGGTCTCCGGCGAGCGCGCGGGCGATCTCGCGGCCGTGGTGGACCGGCACCGCCGGATGATGACCGCGGGACCGGCGGGCGGCGGCCCGGACGTGGTCCTCGACCTGCTCGGCTCCGACCTGGACCTGCGGGCCTGGCTGCTCTCCCCCGCCGGACGGCTGATCGCCGGCCCCAAGGTCGGCGGGCCCGCGCTGCCCCCGCAGACCTGCCGGACGCTGGCCGCCGGGCAGCTGGCGGCCGCCCGCACCGGACGGCGCGGACCGCACCGGGTCACGCTGGAGGGCACGACGTACTCGCTGTTCCCCATCCGCGGCGGCGGGCGCGCCCCGCAGGCCGGACGGGACGTGCGCGAGACGGTGCTGTCGGACTGGCTGCTGGCCGTCGAGGCGGACGCCGGCGACTGGGCCGAGGAGCGGCTCGACCTCCTCCAGGGCGTCACCCAGCTGATCGCGGTCGAGCGGGACCGGCGGGACGCGGCGCGCACGGTGCGCCGACGGCTCGCGCAGGAAGTGCTCGAGCTGGTGCAGAGCGGCGCGCCGCCCGCCGAGATCGCCGCGCGGCTGCGGGTGGCCGCGCCGGTGCTGCTGCCCGGCCTCGGCTCGGCCCCGCACTGGCAGGTCGTGGTGGCCCGCGTCGAGTGGGACGGCCGCGGCGAGGAGAGCGGCCCCATCGCCCAGTCCCTGCTGGAGGAGATCCTGGTCGACCCGCTCAGCACCGGCCCCGAGCCGTCCGACCGGATAGCCGTCGCGCACAGCGGCGGCGAGGCCATCGCCCTGGTGCCGCTCCCCGCCGTCCCCGCCGAGCAGGAAGGCCCGGGGGCCGGGATCCTCGCCGACGCGCTGCTGCGCTCCGTACGGGACCCGCTGGCCGCCGGTCTGGACGACGACGGGCGGCTCACCCTCGGCGTCAGCGCGGCCGTGCACTCCGCCGAGGGGCTGCGCGGCGCCCTGGAGGAGGCCCGGCACGCCCGCCGGGTCGCGGCGGCCCGCCCCGGCCGGGTCTGCGCGGCCGGGCACCAGGAGCTGGCCTCGCACGTGCTGCTGCTGCCGTTCGTCCCGGACGACGTGCGCCGCGCCTTCACCGCGCGGCTGCTGGACCCGCTGCGCGACTACGACCGCAGGCACCGCGCGGAGCTGATCCCGACCCTGGAGGCGTTCCTCGACTGCGACGGCTCCTGGACGCGCTGCGCGACCCGGCTCCACCTGCACGTCAACACGCTGCGCTACCGGGTCGGGCGGATCGAGCAGTTGACGGGCCGTGACCTGTCGCGCCTGGAGGACAAGCTGGACTTCTTCCTGGCCCTGCGCATGAGCTGAGGCCGGCGCGCGGGCCGCCGCCGGTGGCGCGTACCGGCCACCGTCCCACGACTTTGTGAAATCCTTCACCCGCCCCCTTGGCCGGGCCGCCGGATCCATGCTGAGATGCGGCCACCACTCAAGGCTCGAAGGCGTGCTCGGGGAGGGCAACGTGGCGCATACCGCCATGTCTGGTAACGGAACGACCGCTGGTGACGATCCACTCCAGACCGCGGTATGGCGGCTGCGCTCACGCGCGTGCTGGGCCGACGCGGCCGCGCTGCTGCCGGTGGGCACCGCCGCCGCAGCGCTCCAGCGCACCGTGCTGCTGGTGGAGCGCTGCCTGTACACCGAGGCGGGCTGGGAGGAGGCCGAGGACGCGCTGCGCACCGCGGAGGCGCTGGCCCACTCCGACGAGGAGCGCGGCGCCGCCGCTTGTGAACGCGGGTACTTGGCCTACTCCGCGACGCTGCACGGCGTACGGGACCGGGCCGACGAGGCGCGCTCGGCGCTCGGCCGGGCCGCCGCGCTGATCGAGCCGGGCGGGGCGGGGCGGGCGCTGCTGGACTTCCGGCGCGGGCTGATCGCGGAGAACCTGACCCGCTCCGCGCAGGCCGCGCGCGCCGCCTACCGCCGCGCCCACGCGGGCGCCACCGCCCGGCCCGACCCGCTGCTGCTCTCCTTCACCTGGCGCCATCTGGCCGGACTCGCCCTGCGCGAGGGCGAGTTGGCCGAGGCCCGGCACGGGTTCGCCGAGTCCCTGCGGATCCGCGAGGAACTGGGCTACCTGGTCGGCACCGCCCCCGCCCTGGTCTCCCTGGCCGACACCGAGGAGGAGCCCGAGGCGTCCCGGCTGCGCGAGGAGGCCCGCCGGCTGTTCCGCCTGCTGGGCGGCGTGCCCACCTGGCTGTCCCGGCAGCTCGCCCCACCACCGGGCGCGGCCACGGCCTGATCCCCCGGGGCCACGGCCCGATCCGGCGGGCGCGGGCCCATCCGGGGAGCACGGGACCATCCAGCGAACGCGGGACCATCCGGCGGGCACGGGACCGCCCGGCGAGCGCGGGACCGCCCGGCGAGCGCGGGCGCCCGGTCCGCGCCGGTCAGCCGGGGGTGGCGAAGTGGGCGTCCACCAGGGCGCGGACCGCGGCGCCGTCGCGGGCGATCAGGGCGTCCAGGAGGGCGCCGTGCTCGGCGGCGTCGGCGACCAGACCGGCGCGGGCGGCGCGCGCGAGGGCGCCGGGCGGCGGCCACTGGGCCCGCCGGTGCAGGTCGCCGGCGACGCGGACGAGCTGTTCGTTGCCGGACAGGGCCAGTACGGCGCCGTGGAAGGCGTGGTCGGCCTCGGCGTAGGCGGCCGGGCTGCCCGAGGACGCGGCCCGGACGGTGGCCTCGGCCAGCGGGCGCAGCCCGGCCCAGCGTCCGGCGGGCACGGTGCGGGCCAGCCGGAGCAGCACGGGCACCTCGACCAGGGCCCGTACCTCGGCCAGCTCGGCGGCCTCGCGGGCGTCGCGCTCCACCACGCGGAAGCCGCGGTTGGGCACCACCTCGACGGCGCCCTCCAGTGTGAGCTGCTGCATCGCCTCGCGCACCGGGGTCGCCGACACCCCGAGCCGTTCGCCGAGCGCGGGCGCCGAGTACAGCTCGCCGGGCCGCAGCTCCCCCGTCACCAGGGCCGTGCGCAGCGCGTCGAGGACCTGTCCGCGCACGGAGGCGCGCCGCACCTCCCGTGGCGCCGGTACCGCCGGTACCGTGCGCGAGATTCCCGCCCCGGCGGGGGCCGGTATGCCCTGCTCCACGGTCCTCCTCCGGGTCCGCTCGTCTGTTCCGCCCTGGCATGAGGCCATATGACGCGATTCAGGACGACGAGTTGTCACTCGTCCGTCAAGGCACCTTAGGCGCAAGGGGCCGAGGGTTCACATTCCGGAGAAGTTGAGTAAGGTAAGGCTTACCTCTCACCCAGCAGCCCTTCGAACGCTGATCGGCGGTCCCGCATGCCTGTGCACCCTTCGGCCGTGGCGGACGCCTACGCCCGCCTCACCGAGGCCCTCCCGTCCTTCACGGTGACGGAGACCGGCCCGGCGGACGAGGCCCCCGCCGGGGGCGCCTGGGTGTCGGCCGCGGCCCTCGCGGCGGGCGGCGACGCCCTGGACGCGTATCTGGCCTGGGACGACGCACAGGTCCTGCGGGACTACGGCACCCCGGCCCGCCCGGACGTGGTGGCGAGCTTCGGACTGCACCGGTACGCCTGGCCGGCCTGCCTGCTGTTCACGATCCCGTGGTTCCTGCACCGCCGCGTGCCGTACCTGCCCCCGGAGCGCGTCTGGTACGACCGCTCCGCCGGCCGCATGGCCGTACGCCCCGGCTCCTTCGCCTGCCTGCCGGACGACCCGGCGGCAGCCCTGCCAGGCGCCCGCGTGGTGCCCGACGAGGACGCCCTGCGGGCCGAGGTGCGGGCGGCCGTCGCCGAGCACCTGGAACCGCTGCTCGCCGGGTTCGGACCGCGCATGCGGCGGCGCGGCCGGGCCATGTGGGGCATGGCGACCGACGAGGTCGTCGAGGGCCTGCACTACGTCGCCCAGCTGCTCGGCGAGCAGGAGCGGGCCCGGCGGGAGCTGGAGCTGCTGCTGCCCGGCACCACCCGCCCCTTCGTCGGCTCGACGGCCTTCCGCGAGCCGGCCGGGCCCAGCGACACGGCCTCGCCCGCCCGGGACCGGGTCAGCTGCTGCATGTTCTACACCGTGCGCCCCGAGGAGATCTGCGCCGGCTGCCCGCGCACCTGCGGCACGACCAGGGCCCCCAAACTCACCGCCGCCGCGGCCGCTTGAGCCTCCTGACCGCCCGTCAGGCGGTACGGAGCACAGCCGTGCGTCCCGTAAGATCATCCGCGAACAGGGCACCCTTGCGGGCACCGCGGTCACGGGAGATTCACGATTTCCCCACCCGGCACGGGAACTTTCCGCGGAACCATCCGTACGGGTAGTCTTATTCGAACTCAACTCCCGCCCCTCATGCGGCAGTTCGAGCAGAACGCCGTCCTCGGGCAGCCCCTTGCACCCCCTTGGCGGTCTCTTGCCCCGAAACCCCCTGAGGGCCGGTGGGATTGGGACACTATGGCGGGCGTTACGCCCTATCCCCATGCAAGGGACCCCAGATGAGACTGACCGACATATCGCTGAACTGGCTGCTTCCGGGCGCCGTACTGCTCCTGGGCGTGCTGGCGGCGGTGGCGGTGCTCGCGCGCGGCAAGCGGTCCGAAGGGAAGACGAGCACGGACGACTCGTGGGAGCGCAGCGAGGAGCGCCGCAGGCGCAAGGAGGCCGTCTACGGCACCGCCTCCTACGTCCTGCTGTTCTGCTGCGCGGCGGTCGCCGCGGCCCTCTCCTTCCACGGCCTGGTCGGCTTCGGCGAGCAGAACCTCGGCCTGACCGAAGGCTGGCAGTACCTGGTGCCGTTCGGCCTGGACGGCGCCGCGATGTTCTGCTCCGTGCTCGCGGTGCGCGAGGCCAGCCACGGTGACGCGGCGCTCGGCTCCCGCCTGCTGGTGTGGCTCTTCGCCGCTGCCGCCGCCTGGTTCAACTGGGTGCACGCGCCCCGGGGCGTCGACCACGCGGGCGCGCCCCAGTTCTTCGCCGGCATGTCGCTGTCCGCGGCGGTCCTCTTCGACCGCGCGCTGAAGCAGACCCGCCGGGCCGCACTGCGCGAGCAGGGCCTGGTCCCGCGGCCGCTGCCGCAGATCCGTATCGTCCGCTGGCTGCGGGCCCCCCGGGAGACCTACCGCGCCTGGTCGCTGATGCTCCTGGAGAACGTGCGCAGCCTGGACGAGGCGGTCGAGGAGGTCCGCGAGGACGCCCGGCAGAAGGAGGAGAACCGGCGGCTGCGGCGCGAGCACGACCGGGTGGAGCGCGCCCAGCTCAAGGCGATCAGCCGGGGCCACCGCGGCTTTCCCGGCCGGGGCGGCCGGCAGGGCGAGGCACAGGCCCTGGAGCGCGGCTCCTCCCAGGCCGCCACGGAGCCTGCCATAGCGGCGGAACCGCTTCCGGTGCGCGCCAGGCCCTCGCTCCAGCCCGTCCGCAAGGGCGGTGACGCCATCACCGTCGACCTCACCGCGGAGGACGACACACAGGCGCTGCCGCGTCTGGACTCGCTGGAGCGCAAGCTCAAGGACCTGGAGCAGCAGTTCGGCTGAGGGTCGTACGGTCACCGAGTGACCGTGGGGGAAGGGGGCGCGGACCGCGAGGTCCGGGCCCCCTCCCCGTTGTCCGGGCCCGCGCCGCCCCGCCGTCCGTCGTCCGGCGCCCGGCTTCCGTCCCGGGTCAGGCGGCCCGCCCGCCCAGCTCGAACCAGACGGACTTGCCGATCTCGTGCGGGCACACGCCCCAGTCGTCCGCGAGGGACTCGACCAGCACGAGTCCCCTGCCGTTGGTGTCCTCGGCGGCGACCGGCACCCGCGGCCGCGGTCCCCTGGCCACGAAGTCCCGTACCTCCACGCGCAGTCCGTCCGGGGAGACGGTGGCCGTCAGGATCGCGTCGTCGTCGGTGTGCACCAACGCGTTGGTCACCAGTTCGCTGGTGAGCAGCTCGGCGACCTCCGACCGCTCCGGCGGCCCCCAGCGGTGCAGCAGCTCCCGCAGCGCCCGCCTGGCCTCGGGCACCGCCCGCAGATCCGCGCGGCCCAGCCGGCGTCTCAGCTGCGACGCCGCCGCCCGGTCCGCCGCCCGGTCCGCCTCTCCGAATTCCTCGTCCCCCGCCGTCCTCACCGGGGAGGCCCCCGCCGTCATGGGCCCGCCCCCTCGTGCCTGACTCGTCATCTCCCCCGCCCGCGTGCCGATGTCGGTTCCCCTCCAGCTCGAACACGTTCACGGGGATCCATGCCCCGTGAGGTCCGGGGCAGTCATGTCGAATCGTCAACGACCGTGTGTTCGGCCATGTCCGGGCACTCCCGGCAGCGCCCCACGGGGGCGTCGCGGACCGCCCTGCCGTGGGCCCCGGGCAGGGCCGGTGCCCCACCGGACGCGCCCGGGATACCCGGCCGCCCGGCCCGCGGTTCCCGGGCCGGGCCGCCGCCGCCCGCACCCGGCCGATTCCGGCCACGCATGGGCCCGTACGGGCCTGTACGGGCCTGTACGGACACTCATGGTCGCTCAGGTGTACGACAGCCGGGCGGGCGCGCCGCGGCCGGAACTTGGCCGGAGTACGACGCTCTCCACGGGGGCGCCCTCAGGGCCGCGGCACGTTGCGCAGGTTCGACCGGGCCATCTGGAGCATCCGCCCCACCCCGCCGTCGAGCACGATCTTGGACGCCGACAGGGCGAAGCCGGACACCATCTCGGCGCTGATCTTCGGCGGGATGGACAGGGCGTTGGGGTCGGTGACGACGTCCACCAGCGCGGGACCCTTGTGTTTGAACGCGTCCTTCAGGGCGCCCGCCAGCTCCTTGGGTTTCTCCACCCGGACACCGTGCGCGCCGCAGGCACGGGCGACGGCGGCGAAGTCCGGGTTCTTGTTGGTGGTGCCGTACGAGGGCAGGCCCGCGACCAGCATCTCCAGCTCCACCATGCCGAGCGAGGAGTTGTTGAACAGCACCACCTTCACCGGCAGGTCGTACTGGACCAGGGTCAGGAAGTCGCCCATCAGCATGGCGAAGCCGCCGTCCCCGGACAGTGAGACCACCTGCCGGTTCCGGTCGGTGAACTGGGCGCCGATCGCCATCGGCAGCGCGTTCGCCATGGACCCGTGCGAGAAGGAACCGATGATCCGGCGGCGCCCGTTGGGCGAGAGATAGCGGGCGCCCCACACGTTGCACATGCCGGTGTCGATGGTGAACACGGCGTCGTCGGCGGCGAGGTCGTCCAGTACGGCGGCCACGTACTCGGGATGGATCGGGACGTGCTTGTCGACCTTGCGCGTGTACGCCTTGACGACCCCCTCCAGCGCGTCCGTGTGCTTCTTGAGCATCCGGTCCAGGAACCGCCGGTTCGTCTTCTCCCGCACCCGGGGGATCAGACAGCGCAGCGTCTCCCTCACATCGCCCCACACGGCCAGGTCGAGCTTGGACCGCCGGCCCAGCACCTCGGGCCGCACGTCGACCTGTGCGATCTGCACGTCGTCGGGCAGGAACGCGTTGTACGGGAAGTCCGTGCCGAGCAGGATCAGCAGGTCGCACTCGTGGGTGGCCTCGTAGGCGGCGCCGTAGCCGAGCAGCCCGCTCATCCCGACGTCGTACGGATTGTCGTACTGGATCCACTCCTTGCCGCGCAGCGCGTGCCCCACCGGTGACTTGACCTTCCCGGCGAACTCCATCACCTCGGCGTGCGCGCCCGCCGTGCCGCTGCCGCAGAACAGGGTGACCTTGCCGGCCGCGTCGATCATCCGGACCAGCCGGTCGATCTCCGCGTCGCCGGGCCGGACGGTGGGCCGCGAGGTCACGATGGCGGTCTCGGCGGCCTTGTCGGGCGCCGGCTCGGCCGCGATGTCGCCGGGCAGCGTGACGACGCTGACCCCGCTGCGGCCCACCGCGTGCTGGATGGCGGTGTCCAGCAGCCGGGGCATCTGCTTGGCGCTGGAGATCAGCTCGCTGTAGTGGCTGCACTCCTGGAACAACCGGTCGGGATGCGTCTCCTGGAAGTAGCCGAGGCCGATCTCGCTGGACGGGATGTGCGAGGCGAGGGCGAGCACCGGGGCCATGGAGCGGTGGGCGTCGTACAGGCCGTTGATGAGGTGCAGGTTGCCGGGGCCGCAGGAGCCGGCACAGGCCGTCAGCTTCCCGGTGATCTGTGCCTCGGCACCGGCCGCGAACGCGGCGGTCTCCTCGTGGCGTACGTGGATCCAGTCGATGGCGGAGTTGCGCCGGACCGCGTCGACGACCGGGTTGAGGCTGTCCCCGACGACGCCGTACAGGCGTTTGACACCGGCACGGACGAGGATGTCGACGAACTGCTCTGCGACGTTCTGCTTGGCCATGCTCCCGGTACCCTTCGGTCTTTGGCCGACTGCCGCCGACCACTGCGGACTCCTGGGTCCATGAATTCACAGCCCCGTCGCTCACGCCTCCCAGATGGCGGCGGCGCTGCGGTCGTCCGCGTAGCCCTTCACCCGCACCTGGGCGTCCGCGAGGAACGCGGCGAGACCCGGCACGGCGGAACCGGCCCACCGCCGGGCGAGATACACGCCCAGTTCGGCCTCGCCGCGCAGCGGCTCGGCGAGGCCGCCGGTGCACATCAGGAGGGTGTCACCCGGCCGGGCTACCCCGGCACGGAAGCGGAAGGGCTCCGCGTGGGGCGGCCGGGACTCCTCCGCGTGCGCGGACCGCGGGTCCTGCGGGGCCGGGGCGCCGAGATCCAGGGTGAACGGGTCGGTGGGCGCGGCGGCCGGTCCGGACGGCTCGGGCGGACCCAGCGACTCGGGTGGCTGCGGCGGGTGGGGAGGCTGCGGCCGCTGGTGGGGGCCCGGCTGTCCGGACGGGTCCGGTTCGTCGGTGACACGGGGTTCGATGTCCTGCCAGGCACCGTCCCGCAGCCGGAAGAGGCCGCCCTCGCCCACCCCGAAGAAGACCCGCGTCCGGCAGTGCGGGTCGGCGGGCAGCAGCAGACAGCGCAGCGTGGCCGCGTACTCCTCCGGGGCCAGGCCCTGTTCCACGGCGCTGGCGCGGAGTCTGCCCAGGCTGCGGTCGGTGAGCCGCTGGAGACCTGACTTCAGCTCACCGCGCCGGGCCGCCCGGATGTCCTCGGCCAGCCGGACGTGACTGCGGCCGACCGCCCGCGCGATCCACCGGCACACCTCGGCCGCCGCGCGGTGCGCGCCCGGTCTCGCGCGCACGCCGGTGGCCATCGCGACGAGGATCAGCGCCTGCTCGCCCGCGCCGAAGCGCGCGGTGAGCAGCGCGTCCCGGCGCGGCTCGCCCCGGTAGCGCGGCGAATCGCCGCGGACCGAGACGGCACGCAGCGTGCAGGCGCCGTACCGGGCGCCGTCCACCACGGTGTCCGGGACCAGATCGTCGAGCGCATCGGGGTCGGCGGCCGGGAGCGCGGTGGGCTCGGCGTCGTACGTCGGCGGCCCGGACCCCACGTGGGCGACGACGAGCGAGGCGGGGCCCGGCGGGCCGTCGGGGCCGTCGGGCCCGGTCGGCGGGGGCGCGGCCGGTGGGGCCTCCCAGGGGGCCCGCTGCCACCAGGAGGCCGGTCCGGGACCCGGCCCGCCGGGAGCCGGCCCGTCGAGACCCGGCCCGTCCGGAGCCGGTCCGTCCGGAGCCGGTCCGTCCGGAGCCGGTCCGTCGGGAGCCGCAGCGGGGCGCGGGGCTGCCGCCGGGGGTCCGGTGGGGGCTCCGGTGCCGGATGCCGTTCCAGCGCCGGATGCCGTCAGCCGCATGGTCGGCGGGCCGTCCGTGAGCAGGTCCGGGTACAGGTCTGGTTCCGGGTCCAGTGCCGGTGCCCGTGCCGGGTCCAGGTCCGATGCCGGGTCCAGGCCCGGCGCCGGGTCCAGGTGCGGGTCCGGGTCCAGGTGCGGGTCCGGAACGGGATCCTGGCCTCGGCCGGAGTTCTGGTCCTGCTCCTGCTCCCGGCCTCTGTCCAGGCCGTTGCCCTGTCCCAGGCCCTGGTCCTGGTCCTGGTCCTGGCCCACGTCCCGGTCGAGGTCCAGGGCCAGGGCCGGACAGGGGTACGGGCCCAGATCCAGGTCCGGGGGGTCGGGCCGGTCCCCCTCCCCCGCAGGAACTGCGGCCGGGCCCGCGGCCCGGTCCAGCGCCCCGGACGCCGAGGCGAAACGGTCGTCCAGGGAATCGGCCGCGGCCGTGGGACCCGTGTCCTCGGTGGAGTCGTCGTACAACTGCCGCCACCAGTCGTCCTCATGACCGGTGGGCCTTCCCCCCTGCTGGCTCATGCCCCCGATTGTTCACCGCGCGGGCCGGAGGAAAACGGGGCATCGGGAAAATCCGGCCCCGGCGGACGACCGGAACGGCCTGCCGGGCTACGTACCGAACTCACGTACGGAAAGTGCCGCCGGGCGGTCCCACCCCCCACGGGAGAACCGCCCGGCGACGTCTGGTGGACCCGGGTCAGGGTCAGGTTCCGGACGGCCGGAACCCGGCCGTCCAAGAGGTCCGCGGCCGCCGGTCGCGACTGCCGGACCGAGTCGTACGGCGAGCCGCGCGCCGGTGTGCGCGCTGAGGCGTGCGCCGGAGTGGCCGGCCGTGTCCCCGCAGGCCACCCGCGTGGGCCACCCCGGCGAGGCCGGCTGACGAGCCGCCGTCACCGGCTCCTCGGTGGTGCCACCTTGTCAGGATGACCAGGGCTACGGCGATGATGTTGGGCGGCGGGTTTGCGCCGTGGCTGTTTCCCGCCACCGCGGCACGCCGCCGGCCGACGGCGGGCGACCGGCGACAGGACCCGAAGAGCCTGAAGAGGAGGAACCGCAGCTGATGCTGGCAGCGATAGGGCTGGACGAGAGGCACGAGTCGGCGTACCGGGCGCTGGTGGCCGTGGGCGCCGCCGACGTGCCCGACCTCGCCCGGCGGCTGATGCTCGGCGAGCACGACACCGAGCGCGCCCTGCGCCGGCTGGAGCGGCACGGGCTCGCGGCCCAGTCCTCGGCCCGGCCGGGCCGCTGGGTCGCCGCCCCGCCCGGGGTGGCGCTCGGCGCGCTGCTCACCCAGCAGCGGCACGAGCTGGAGAAGGCGGAGCTGGCCGCCGCGCTGCTCGCCGAGGAGTACCGCGCGGCGGCGGCCGAGCCGTCGGTGCACGATCTGATCGAGGTGGTCACCGGCGCCTCCGCGGTCGCCCAGCGCTTCCTCCAGTTGCAACTGGGCGCGGCCGACGAGGTGTGCGCCCTGGTCACCGGCAATCCGATGGTGGTCTCCGGGATGGAGAACGACGCCGAGGAGCAGGCGGCGGGCCGCGGTGTGCGCTACCGGGTGGTGGTCGAGCGCGCGGTGCTCGACCTGCCGCACGGCATCACGGAGCTGACCGCCGCGCTGGGCCGCGACGAACGGGTGCGGGTCGTCGACGAGGTGCCGACCAAACTGGTCGTCGCGGACCGGGCGCTGGCCATGGTGCCGCTCACCTCCCGCATGGCGGAGCCCGCCGCGCTCGTCGTGCACTCCAGCGGTCTGCTGGAGCTGCTGTCGGGGCTGTTCGAGTCGGTGTGGCGGGGCGCGCTGCCGCTGCGCCTCGGCGCGTCCGGTGTCGTCGAGCAGGGCCCGCACGCCCCGGACGCCACCGACCTCCAGGTGCTCTCCCTGCTCCTGGCGGGGCTGACCGACGCGAGCGTCGCCAAACAGCTCGACCTGGGCCTGCGGACGGTGCAGCGGCGGGTGAAGCGGCTGATGGAGCTGACCGGTGTGAGCACCCGGCTGCAACTGGGCTGGCACGCCTACGAACGCGGCTGGGTGGCCCGGGAGCCGCACGACGTGTGACCCGCCGGGCGGCCCGCCCGGCAGGTGGGCCGGGCCGGGCCGCCCGTTCGCGGCGTGCCCCGGGGAGGGCGCGGTGCGCCGGCCGCTTCCGAGGTGCTTGGCTGCTGTCATGACCGAATTCACCGAGGCGGAGCGCGCCTATCTGAGGACCCAGCGGCTGGGGCGGCTGGCCACCGTCGATCCGCGCGGCCAGCCGCAGGCCAACCCCGTCGGCTTCTTCCCGCAGGACGACGGCACCATCCTGATCGGCGGCCAGGCGATGGGCCGGACGAAGAAGTGGCGCAATCTGCGGCAGAACCCCAAGGTCGCCCTGGTCGTCGACGACATCGTCAGCCTCGACCCCTGGAAGGTGCGCGGCGTGGACATCCGCGGCGAGGCCGAACTCCTCACCGGAACGCACACCCTGGGTCCGCGGTTCAGCGAGGAGGTGATCCGCGTCCATCCGCGGTGGATCCACAGCTGGGGGCTGGACGACGGCCGGGACGGCTGACCCCAGGGGCCCGGCCCACGGCGGCGGTACGCCCTACGGCAGCGGTACGTCCTACGGCAGCGGTACGCCCTCCAGCGCGAGCAGCCGCACCTTGCGGTCCAGCCCGCCGGCGTACCCGGTGAGCGTGCCGTTGGCGCCGATCACCCGGTGGCAGGGGCGCACCACGAGCAGTGGGTTGGCGCCGATGGCGCCGCCGACGGCGCGCACGGCCGCCCGGGAGGCCCCGATCCGCGCGGCGATCTCGCCGTACGTCGTGGTCGTGCCGTACGGGACGGCGTCCAGCGCGGCCCACACCCGCTCCCGGAACGCGCTGCCCTCGCTGCGCAGCGGCAGGGCGAACTCCCTGAGTTCACCGGCGAAGTAGGCCCGCAACTGCTCCTCGGCCGCCCGGAACGGGCCGGTGTCGTGCCGCCAGTCGTCCCGCACGGTGCGTCCGCCCTTCTGGCCGGGCACGGACAGGGAGGTGAGGACACCGTCCCCGTCGGCGGTCAGGAGCAGTTGTCCGAGCGGGCTGTCGCAGCGCGTCCAGTAGGTCGCTCCCGCCTCGGCGAGGGGGGCGCCGGGGGTCTCGATGACGGTCTCCATGCTGGTCACGGTGGTCACGGTGTCTCCAAGTCGTCTGCCACCCGCAGGTGGAGGAGTGCGTACGAGCGCCAGGGGCGCCAGTGGTCGGGGACCGGCACGCCGGGCGGGGCCACGTCGGGGTCGCCGAGGGCGCGGGTGCGGACGGCGGCGGCCGTGGCGGCGTCCAGGCCGGGCACCGCGAGCAGCGCCCGGTGCGCCTCGTCCCGGTCGGCGCCGGGGTCCAGCCGTACCGCGCCGTCGGCGAGGGCGGCGGCCAGCGCGCCGAGGGTACCGCCGGGCTCGGCGCCCGCGAGCGCGGCGGGTTCCGGGAACAGATGGGTCAGCGTGCCGCAGGGCGCGTCGAGCGCCTTGCCGTGGCGCCGCACCAGTTCCCCGGCCGCCTCCGGTCCCGTCAGCGCCCGCAGCGCCGTCTCGTCGGGGTCGGCGGAACCCGGCGACCGCAGTCCCGGCCTGGCCGCGACCAGCGGCGCCAGCCGGGGGTCGGCGCCGAGCCGTTCGTCGACGGCGTACGGATCGGCGTCGAGGTCGAACAGCCGCCGCAGCCGCTGCACGGCCGTCGTCAGGTCGCGCGGGTCGGTCAGGTGCAGCCGGGCCTCCAGCCAGCCGCCCGGGTGGGCGCAGGAGGCGGTGCGCGGTCCGCCGGGGCGCTCGTCGGCGGCGACGATCCCGGTGCCGTGGGGCAGCCGCAGGGTCCGCCGGTACGTACGCGCGCCCGGCCGGCCGCTCACCTCCTCGACGCCGGGCACGGCCTCGCGGCTCAGCAGGTCGAAGACGGGTCCGGCCTGGTAGGGGCCGCGGTGGGCGAGCCGCAGCGGTATCCCGGCGGTGGGCGTGGCCGCCCGCCGGTGCCTGGTGCGGGGCGCGGCGGCCCGCAGCTCGCTCGGGGTCGCGGCGTAGACCTCCCGGATCGTGTCGTTGAACTGCCGCACGCTGGCGAACCCGGCCGCGAAGGCGATCTCGGTCACCGGCAGACCGGTGGTCTGGAGCAGCACCCGGGCGGTGTGCGCGCGCTGCGCGCGGGCGAGGGCGACCGGCCCGGCGCCCACCTCGGCGGTGAGCTGGCGCTGCACCTGCCGTGCGCTGTAACCGAGCCGGGCGGCGAGCCCGCCCACGCCCTCGCGGTCGATCACGCCGTCGCCGATCAGCCGCATGGCCCGGCCGACCACGTCGGCCCGCACGTTCCACGCGGCCGAGCCGGGCACCGCGTCCGGCCGGCACCGCCGGCAGGCGCGGAAGCCCGCGCCCTGGGCGGCGGCGGCCGTGGCGTAGTAGCGCACATTGCGTTGTTTCGGGGTCACGGCCGGGCAGCTGGGACGGCAGTAGATCCCGGTCGTCTCGACGGCGAAGAAGAACTCTCCGTCGAACCGGCCGTCCCGGCTGCGGACCGCCTCGTACCTGGTGTCTTCGTCCATCACACCGTCCAGTGTCCGCCCCCCTGCCGTCCTCGGCTGGCGGGAATCGGACACGGGCTTCGAGGCCGCTGCCAGGCTCCGCCGCGGCCCCGCTATCCCCAGCGCCCCCGCTTCGCCTCCATGGCGGCCCGGCCCTCCGCCCCCTTGCGCTTCCAGTCGCGGCGGATCTCCGCCCGCAGCCGCGCGTCGGTCTTGGCGACGATGCGCTGGTTCTCGCGCATCAGCTTGCGGTAGCTCTCCAGCCGCCGCTCGGGCAGCTCGCCCGAGTCGATGGCGGCCAGCACCGCGCAGCCCGGCTCGCTGAGATGGGCGCAGTCCTGGAACCGGCACCCCCCGGCCAGCTCCTCGATCTCGGCGAACACCTGTCCGACACCGCTCTCGGCGTCCCACAGGCCGACCCCGCGCAGCCCCGGCGTGTCGATCAGTACGCCGCCGCCGGGCAGGGCGAGCAGATTGCGGGTGGTGGTGGTGTGCCGGCCCTTGCCGTCGACGTCCCGGGCGGCCCGCACCTCCATCACCTCCTCGCCCAGCAGCGCGTTGGCGAGGGTCGACTTGCCCGCACCGGACTGCCCCAGCAGCACGGACGTGCCCCCGGAGACGGCGGCGAGGAGCGCGTCGAGCCCCTCCCCCGCCATCGAGCTGACCGCGAGCACCGGCACCCCGGGCGCCGCCGTCTCCACGTCCTGGACGAGGTACGACAGCGCCACCGGGTCGGGCACCAGATCCGCCTTGGTCAGCACGACCAGCGGCTGCGCGCCCGACTCCCAGGCCAGCGCGAGGAACCGCTCGATCCGGCCGAGGTCCACCTCGACGGCCAGCGACACGGCGACGATCGCGTGGTCCACGTTGGCGGCGAGGATCTGCCCCTCGGACCGCTTGGAGGAGGTGGAGCGCAGGAAGGCGGTCCGGCGCGGCAGGTACGTACGGACGTAGCGCGGGTTGCCGCCGGGTTCGACGGCGACCCAGTCACCGGTGCACACCACCCGCATCGGATCGTGCGGCGTCACGAACGCGGTGTCCGCGCGCAGCACACCGCCCGCGGTGACGACGTCGCACTGCCCGCGGTCGACCCGCACCACCCGCCCGGCGAGCAGCCCCTGCTCACCGTACGGGCCGAACTCCGCCGCCCAGCCCTCGTCCCAGCCGTACCGGACGAGCGCCGCCTCACCGGCGGAGGAGGGAGCGGAGGAGGAAGAACTGGCAGAAGAAGAAGCAGAAGAAGACGAAGCATGGAGAGACAAGGGGAACCCTTCACAGGGCGGCCCCGGGCTCGCGCAGATGCGCGCTGGGAGAAGAGGTCAGCCGGAGACCGCGGAGATGCAGTGGATGCTCTGGTGGTTGCGGGCAGCGCCCATCACGGAGACAGCCATGGGTCACACCTCCTGGTCGGATCCGGTCGACGGGGGCGGCGGCAGCCGATGGCCACCGCCCGTAGCGTCCCTCACCCTAGGGACTCGCTCCTCCCCCGCGCCACGGAATTTCCCTCAGCCGACAGCCAGCAGGATCACCAGCCCGATGAACGCCGCGAATGTGCCCGCGATGGCCCACAGCACCCAACTGGCCGGCCGCGACGGGGACGCCGCTCCTCCGACGCGCTCCTCCGGGTGCCCCGCTTCCGTACCGGCGGGACCGCCACGCTTGATCACGTCCTCCAGGACCTGCTGCCACAGGCCGGGCGGCAGGTCGGGCACCGGATGGCGCCCCGGCTTGAGGAACGCGCCCCTGAGCCAGTTGCCCGAGGCGCCCTCCCGGGCGTGGTCCATCTTGTGCAGCAGCTCCCGCAGATCCTGGAAGTAGCGCACATCCCTGGCCCACGGGGCGACGGCCCAGTGGAACACCTCCACCGCCCGCTCGGTCATCTCCACCAGGGAGATGTCGTCGGCCCCCGGGCCCCGCGGTCCGAAGTACAGGCCCTTGCGCAGCGCCTCCGCGCACAGTTCGTGGTGCATCTCCTCGCTGCGCTCGTTCCAGCGCTCGGGCTTGCCCAGCTCGGTCAGCAGCAGCCCCAGGGAACTCTGTGGAAGCTGCTCGGAGCGCAGTTCGGCCAGCAGGAACTCGTCGGGCTGCTCGCTCAGGGCAGACGCCAGGGTCCTGCGCCATTGACGGTCACCGGGCCGGCGGTCGCGCAGCGCCCGGCTGAGGTCGGACGCCCCCGCGGCGGCCGGGACGCCCGTTCCGCCCGGCGTCGGACCGTCCCCGGGCACGGGCGTCCGGGGGGCGGCGGATGCCGGTGCGGGTGCGGGGCCCGGAGGGTACGTCGGGTGGTACGGGGCCGGGGGGTGGACCTCAAGGTGTCCGGGCGCCGTCTGTCCGGGCGGACGGGTGGGGGGCGGGGGTGACGGGGGCGACGACGGTGGCGGCGGTGCGGATCCCGGGTGCCCGGCGGCCCCGGACCCGGCCGGTCCTGGCCCGGCTTGCCCCGGCAGCACCGCGGGCGCGCACCCACCGACCCAGCCGGTGCGGTCGGGTCGGCCGGGGTGACCGGGGTGACCAAGGTGACCGGACGGGTCGAGGTGGTCCGGGCGCTCGGGGTGGTCGGGCCGGGGCCGGTCAGGGTGGTCGGGCCCGGCCGGCCGGCCGGACCGGTCGGCCGGGGCAGGTTGCCCGGTCCGGGCGGCCGGAGCGGACGGCCCGGACCGGCCGAACCGGTCCGGCCCGGCAGCCGGACCGGCCGGGGCGGTCGGAGTGGCCGGGAGGACCGGGGCGGGCCGGTCGGCCTCGCCGACCGTGCCGTCCCGGGGATCCCGTTCAGTCCCGCCGGCCCAGACGCCCCTGTCGCCCCTCGCGCCCCTCGCGTCTCTGTCGTCCCCGGCGTCCCGGGCGTTCCCTTCGGTCGGGGCGTCCCGTTCGCGTGGGTCGAGCCGTGCGGGAGCAACGGGCCGGTCGGAGCGCTCCGGGCGCTCCGGGTGCTCTGGGTGCCTTGGGTGCTCTGGATGCTCCGGGCGCTCGAAGCCTTCGGGCCATTCAGCCCGGCGGGGCCGGTCGGTCTCCTCGGGGCGTTCGCCGCCGAGAAGGCTGGACCGGGTCGCGGGGCGGGGGGCCACGGGCCGGGAGTCCAGGATGTCCCGGAGGTGGGCTCTGCGAAGGGGCCAGTCCAGGGAGCGCCCGTCGGGGAGGTCGTCGACCAGGTGGGGGACGCCCGGGAGGCCGTCCGGGTGGTCGAGGAGGTACTTGACCAGTTGGGCGGCCTCGCGGCCGAAGTGGAGGTCCTCCGGCCTGCGGCCCATGACCCGGGCCAGCGGGCCCGAGCCGCCGGTGTCGGTTTCCCAGCGCGGTACGGCGGTCAGCCGCAGCGGGTGGGTGTCCGTGGTGTCGTACGTGGCGAACGTCCACTCGTGGCCGAGCCAGGAGCCGAAGAGCAGGAACAGGCCGAGGTAGACCAGCGGCACGGCGGCCCGGTCCGGCCAGGCGATGGGCGTGCGCTCCTCCAGGAGCAGCGAGACCCGCTGGGTGGGATCGCGCAGCAGCTCCGCCGTGATCTGGGTGAGCGCGTGTCTGACCTCGGGCAGCCCGCCCAGCATGTCGGGCAGCCGGGCAATGGCCAGGTCGTTGAGCTCGGCGGCGTCGACCACCGACTTGTGTCCCGAGGCCCGCTCGGCCTGTTCCCGGGTGCTCCAGCCGCCGTGGGCGAGGCCCAGGCACTGGCGGGTCTTGAGGGTGCCGGGCGGACCGACCAGGACATGGCTGACCGTGCTGGGCCGGCCGCCCGGGTCGGTGGTGGGCCAGCGCTGGACGAGCATGACGTGCTCGTCGCTGGACACGGTGCGGACGACGCTCGGGCGGGCCGCCGCGCCGGACATCCACAGCAGCGGGCCCAGTTCGCGGCCCAGCTCGGCGGCCCGCTCGGGCGTGCAGGAATGGGCGACGGCGTTCATGCCGGTGCCCTGGCGTCCGTGGTTGCCGTCCCAGCGGAAGACGACCTGGTGCACCGGGTCCCGGTCCTGGAAGTCGCTCACTGATCGTCCCCTCCGGCCGGTCCTCCGGCTCCCGCGGATCGTGCTCTTCGCCGCTGCCCGGGTACGGTCTCGAACCCGGGTGTCTCCCCCACCGCGAGCGCCTCCGCGCCCCCGGGCACCTCGATCAGCCCGTGCATCGCCAGCAGCGCCAGCAGCGGTTCCAGCACCCGCCGGGGCCCGGTGCCCGCCGGGTAGCGGCCGCGGTCCTCCTGGCCGCCGGTGGCGGAGGCGATGTGCAGGGTGCAGCGGCGCATCGTGTCGAAGGGCCGCAGCCACGCCTGGCCCGCGTACCGGCGCAGCAGGCTGTGCACGTCCCGGCTCTCCGCCCGCACCAGCGCGGGATCGAGAGCGGTGGCGGGCGGGCGGCTCAGCCAGCGGTCGACGGGCGGCTGGAACCGCAGCAGGTCGGCCTTGCCGAGCACCATGGCGGCCGGGACGTCGAGGTACGGGCCGTTCTTCGGCAGCCGGTCCAGGACGGTGCCGAAGGCGAGGTCGCCGTCGCGGTTCACCTCCACCCCCCAGCGCTGCCTGGCGTGGTCCAGCGTGGGCAGCGGCAGCGCCAGCGCCGGGTCCACGACGAAGACCAGGGCGTCGACGCCGAGCAGGAACCGCAGGGCCGAGTCGGTCCGCACCAGGTCCTCGCCGCCGAGGTCGAAGAAGGCGACGGGACGCACCTGGCCGCGGGCGTCGGTGATCAGCAGGGACTCCACGAAGCGGGCGAAGTCGTCCAGGCCGAGGGCTGCGGTGTGGTCCAGCACATTGCCGTTGCGCAGCGGCTGCACGCGTTCGCGGACGAAGCGGGCGTGCTGTTCCGGGTTGACCGACTGCCAGGTCAGGCCGAACGGCTCCAGGCCGCCGTCGGTGATCGCGGCGATCATCTGGGTGAGCAGATGGCTCTTGCCGGTCGAGGACTGCCCGACCATCGCGACGGTCAGCGGCCGGCCGTTCATCAGGTACGGGACGGGGATGACGTGTTCGGGGAAGTCCGGGTCGGCCGTGCACTTCTGGACCGCGCCGCGCATGACGTCGTCGCGGACGACCGGGTTGGTGATGCCGGAGACGTCCAGCGGCTTGCGGTACTGCATCTTGTTGTCGGCCACGAACAGTTTGCTCAGGTCGAGCTGGATGGTCTGGAGGCAGTAGGGGCACAGGACTTCGCCGGTGCCGTGCCCGGCGTCCGGGCCGCTCTCCTCGCCGGGGCGGGCGAGCGGGACCTGCCGCTTGAGGCGCAGCGCCTCCTCGAACGCCTCCCGGTGCGGGCGCGTCTCGTCGGCGGGCACGAGGAGCCGGAGGCGGGCGGTCTCCCCGGGCTGCAACACGTCGAGCAGCCGGGCGGGCGTCGGCCGGCCGGCCGTGCGCGGGTCGAAGGCCGCGCGGAACGTCCGGTCGAGCACCCGGTGTTCGCCGAGGTCGGCGGGCGGCCCCTCGGCCGGTCCCGCCCGCCCGGTCACCAGCCGGTAGAGCAGTTGCGCCGCGCTCCACACCGCGTCCCGCGAGTCCACGGTGCCCTCGCCGAGGCGTTGTTCGGGCGAGGCGTACGGGGGCACGCCCCACGGGGTGCGCTGCCGCCCCGCACGGTCGACCGCGTCCAGCCCCCAGAGCTGGAGTCCGCGGCCGTTCCACAGGACCGTCTCCGGGGAGATCCCGCGCGGCACCAGGCCCTGCTCGTCCAGCAGGAACAGGGCCCGCAGCAGGGCCCTGGTGAAGTCCTGCTGCTCGCTCGCGGGGATCACCTGGGTCAGCGCCACCCGTTTCCCGCGCGGCGGCGCGTACAGCAGGAAGGGCTCCGCCGTGTCCAGTTCGTACCCGACGACCTGCGGGAACAGCGATTCGCAGCCGGTGCCGGCGAACGCGCGGTGCAGGTGCAGCGCGGTGCCGGTCTCGTTCTCCAGCAGGGTGCGGGTGGCCGGGTCGGCGGCGCCGGGGGCGGCCAGGCGCACCTGGACGCACCGCTCCGCCTTGTCGTCCAGGATGCAGTTGCGGATCAGCGGGGGCTCCAGCCGGTCCCGGCGGGCCTCGGGGCCGAAGCGGGCGGGAGCGCTGCGGCGCCGGCCCTCGGGGGTGGTGAACGCGAGCTTCACGGGCGGCGGACCGCCCCGTCCCGGTCCGGTGGGATGTGTGGTGCTCGTCACCGGCGGCCCTCTCCTTCGTACCCGTGCCCGTCGGTGCCGTACTCGCCGGTGCCGTACTCGCCGGTCCCGTATTCGCCGGTCCCGTATTCGCCGGTCCCGTACTCGCCGCCGTACCCGCCGGTGCCGTACTGGCCGCCGTCGTGCTCGTACGACGGCCGCGTCTCGTACGACGGCCCCGCCTCATATGACGGCCCCGCCTCGTACGTCGGCCCTGTCTCGTACGTCGGCCGTGTCCCGTACGGTTCGGGCGTGCCGTGCTGGGGGCGGACGCTGTCCACCACCTCCGGCCGCAGCGGGGTCAGCCGGACCAGGCCGGCGTACCGTCCCGACGACGTCCACAGCACGTCCGCGGGCTGGCCGGAGCCGTCCGCCTCCCAGGCCCGCTCGATCTCGGCGCGCACCGCCCGCGGCGCGAACCTGATCCACACCCCCGCCCCCGGGTTCCGGTCGAGCAGAGCGCCCTGCTCGGGCGAGGAGAGCTGGACCACGGCCTGCCGGTCCGCCTCCGCGCCGACCAGCCGCGCGGGCCGGTACGGGTCGGTGCCGAGCAGCCCGGCCGAACCGGGGCGGACCCGGCGCGGCGCGGCGAACGGCGGCGCGGCCAGGACGCCGTTGCGGCTGAGGTGGTGCCGGGCCGCGGACAGCAGCAGCCGGACGCGTTCCTCGGTGCGGCCGACGGCGGAGGTGCCGCCCTGGTCGTGCGTGACCGAGCCCCAGTAGGGGGCCAGCGCCTCAAGGGCCGCGTCCGTCAGGTCCCCGGCCAGGGTGGTGACCAGGTCCGGGCCGCCCTCGCCGTTCTCCCGGTCCAGCCAGCGCGGCGCCGATTCCGTGTCCTGCGGGGCTCTCGTCTCCCCGGCCCGGCCGCCCGCCGGGCCCGCGCCCCATGAGCCGTCCGCCGCCGGTTCCCCCTCGGGGTCGTCGAAGGGGTCGCTCCCGGCGGCGTACATGCGCGTCCAGTCGGCTTCCTCGTCGTCGTACCCGCCGGTGTCCTTCAGCGTGGAGGGCTCGTCGATCCAGCCGCCCTCGGCGTCCACGTCGCCGGTGACGTGCGGGGCGCCGCCGTCCGGGGCGCGCCGCTCGTCGGGCCGTGCCACGGCCTCGGTCTCGGCGGCGGCGGCCGTCGCCCGCAGCACCCCGGCCACGGACCGGGCCGCGTCCGCGCAGTACAGGCGCTCCTCGACGGCCCAGTGCTCATGGACCGCCTCCGCGAGCAGCGCGTCGAGGCTGTCCAGGGAGCGCCGCAGTACGGCGGTCACCCGGCCGGGGCCCCAGGCGTCGGCCGCCGTCCGCCAGAGCCTGCGCGCCGTCTCCGCCGAGAGGGCGAGCCCCAGCAGCAGCCCGATGGTGCCCAGCCACACCGGCGGCTCGGTCGCGTACGCCGCGCCCGCGGCGGCCACCGCGCCGCCCAGCGCCGCGACCCGGGGCGCCACGGCCCAGCGGCCGCGCCGGCCCGAGCCCCGCAGCCGGGACGCGCCGAGCGCCGCCACGGCGGCGAACAGCGCCGGAACGACCAGCGCCAGCGGGAGGAACGGCCAGCACCACAGGGCGCCGAGCACTCCGGCCCCGGCGGCGGCGAGGCCGGCCAGGGGCGGTCCGGGGACCGCAGCGGCGGCCCCGGACGGGTCGCCGGGGGGCCGGCCCGGCGGCTGCGGGAGGGCGGCGAGCTTCGGCAGCAGCGCCGAACCCGGCAGCGGCTCCACGCGTCCGGCGAGGCCGGTGAAGCGCTGCGCCACCGCGCGCAGGGAGAAGCCCTGCTCCAGCAGTCTGACCGCGAAGTCCTTCAGGCCCGCGCCGATGGCCAGGCGCGCCTGGTGGGCCGGCTCGGCGGCGCCCCGCGCGGCCGGCACCCCCAGGCCGAGGGCGGCGAAGCGGGCGGTGGAGTCGGCGGTGGACCGCGCCGACCCGCCGCCGCTGCGCAGGGCAGTGTCCACCAGCTCGCGGTACTCGCCGAGGGCCTGGCGCGCCTGTTCGACGTCCGTCTCGAAGGAGGCGCGGCGCGCGGGCCGCAGCAGCCCGGGGACGCTCCCCAGCCCGGCCAGGGCCTCCTCGGCGTGGTCGAGGTCGTCCGCGCAGGCGCGGTACGCCTCGTCCGCGACCCCGCCGCGGATCCGGTGCGGCTGGTCCCGGCCGCCCCGGGCCGTGACCAGGTCACGCAGCGCCACGGGCAGGTCGACGCCGGAGGAGGCGGTCGCCATGACGTCGGTGGGCAGTTCGGTGTCCTCGCCCGCGAACCGGGTGAGCGCGGCGCGCCAGGCCCGGTCGCGCACCTCCGGCGGCAGGTCCTGCTCCAGCAGCCGTACGCCGGGCGCCGCGGCGGCCTCGGGCAGCGAGCAGGTCTTCTCCAGCACCTCGTCGTACAGGCTCCGCACCGACAGCACGTCCACCAGGACCGCCAGGGCCTCCGGGTCGTCCGGCGCGGGGTGTTCCAGCGCGGTGCGGGCCGAGCGCAGGTCACCGGCCCAGAGCAGGCCGGTGTTCGAGGAGCGCAGCGCGGCCGGCCGGCGCAGCCGCCGGTCGGGCTGGAACGCCTCGTCGTCACGGGCGTACGAGCCCGGGGCGCTGCCCACCAGCAGCACCAGCAGGCTGACCGAGCCCACGGCCGGGTAGCCGACGAGCAGTTTGTACTGCTTCTGGTGGTCGGTGAGTCCGGCCGGGGTGTCGATCACCAGGAACCTGGGGCTGTCGGGTTCCGGCAGCCCGGCGCGGCCCAGCTGCCGGGCGACCCGGGCCCGCAGCGCCGCCGCGTTGTCCAGTTCGGCGGCCCCGGCGCGCAGGTCCAGGTGGATGATCTCGCACGGGTCCTCGGGGACGCCTGAGCTGTCGGGAGTGCTCACTGGGCGTCACCGTCCCAGGGGCTGGGCCGGTCGCGGTCGCGGGACCGGTCGTCGTCGGCGGCGTCGGCGTAGGACGCCCGCGGGTCGGCGGGTTCGTCCCACGGCGCCCGGCGGAGACGGACGTCCTCGTCACCGGGCTCGTCGCGGTCCCCCGCGTCCCGGTCCCGGCGGCGGTCGTCCGTACGGTGCTCGTCCGCCCGGTACTCGTCCGCTCGGTACCCGTCCGTGCGGTACTCGTCCGTACGGCGGTCGTCGGCGCGAGGGGCGTCCTCGGCGGGGCGGCGGGTGCTGCCGGTCCCGGGCTTGTCGAAGTCGAAGGAGGGGCGGTCGCCGCTCCGGCCGCGGTCGCCGCTCTCGGGCGGTTCGTACTCGCTGCGCCGCGGTTCGTACTCGTTGCCGCGCCGTTCGTACGCGCCGGGCGTGCCGTACGCGCCGCGGGCGCGGTCGCGGTCGTCCCGCCGCCCCTCACCCCGTTCGCCGCGTCCGGCCCGCTCCTCGCGCTCGGCCCGCTCCTCGCGGTAGCGGTCCGCGTGTCCGTCGCCGTACCGCTCCTCCTCGTCCCGGTCCGTGCCGGGACGGGCCCCGCGGCGCCGGTCGGAGCCGGAGCGGTCACCCTCGTACCGGTCGCCCTCGTAACGGTCCTCACGGACCGGCGCCGGGTCGCGGTGTGCGGCGCGAGGGCCGACACCGTCGCGGGCCGCTGTGCCGTAGTCGTCGGCCGGTTCGGCCCACACGTCCCGGGTGTCCCGGGTGTCCCAGGTGTCCCGGACGGCTTCCTCACGCTCGGCGCGCCGGGTGACGGGTGCCGTGCCGAAGTCGTCGTCCTCGGGCACCGCGCGGCGCGGCGCGGGGAGGGCGTCCCGGTCCTGGCGGGGCCGGGCGGGCAGCCCGCCGCGTACGTGCTCCAGCAGGGTGCGCAGGGTCGGCTGGACGGCGCGCTGGTCGCCGAACTCCTTGTCCAGGGCGGCCGGGAGGGTCTCCGCCCAGAACTCCCAGAGCGGCCGCACCCAGCCCTCGACGCGTTCGCCGCCGCGCTCACGGCGGTCCGCCAGCAGCTCCAGCTGGCGCGGGGCGATCTTCTCGACCAGTTCGACGAAGAGAGGGTGGGGTTCGCTGCCCGTGCGGGCCAGGCCGAGCGGCTGGGCACCCATCAGCTCGCGGCAGTAGTCCTCCACGGTCGACTCGTCGTCGAGGACGGTCCAGCGCTCGTAGGAGCGCAGCAGTTCCGCCCAGCTCGACACGCCGCCGGGGAAGTCGCCGAGGCGCAGCCGGACGCCGGGCACGTCCGGGGCCTTCTCGGGAAACAGGCGCAGCCTGACCCGCTGCGGCGAGGCCGGTTCCCCGTCCAGCACGTCGACCTGGCCGTTCCACAGGCAGCACAGCAGCCGGTGCAGGATGGTACGCCGGTCCTCCTCGGCGCTGACCATCCAGGTGTCGCGGAAGCCGAGCCGCTGGCGCCACCGCAGGACGTCCTGTGCCTGCTCGTTCTCCTTGGCACGGGCCCACTGGCGCAGCACCTTGCGGGCCTCGGGCACCTGGGTGAGGCTCATCTCGCTGCGGAAGAGGACGACGGTGACGGAGTCGCTCTCCACGCCCCGGTACTCCACGGAGTTCTTGGCGTCCGAGGGCAGCCGCAGCGTCTTGCCGAGGAACTCCTGCACCTCGTCCACGGCCGTCACCCGGGGGTGGGTGACCAGGACCCGCAGCGGTCCGGTGCCCTCCGGGGCGAAGCCCACCGGCAGCAGCCCGGCCAGCTTGCGGCCGAACATGTCGAGCGCGTCCTTGCTGACCTGGTCGCGGGCGTCGGTGTCGCCCGCCGCCGCGGCCAGCAGGGTGCCCATGGCCGGGAGCAGCGGACGCTCCTCCAGATGGGTGCCGCTCTCGGCGAACAGCCGGGTGACGCGGCCCTCCAGCTGGCTCTTGATCCGGGCGACGGCGCCCTCCGGGTCGCGGCGGCTGACGGTGTGCACCTGGCGCCAGGTGTCGCCGTCGATCAGTTTGAGCAGCAGCGTGGAGACGTGGTCCTGATCGCGCAGTCCCTCGCGGCGCAGCAGCCGGTCGACCACGTCGTCGTAGAAGTGGTTGAGGTTGCGCTGCGGCGGCAGCAGGTAGGAGATGCCGGTGCGGTCGTCGTAGAGTTCGCGGGCCTTCTGCTGGGCCGCCTTGGGCTCCTGGTCGCTGTGGCGGCGGAAGGCCCGGACGAGGCGGTCGAGGTCGACGCCCGCCACGTCGGCCTGGGGCTGCCAGTGCTGCTGCTGGTCACGCCAGGCCTCGTGCCAGATCGAGCGGCAGCGCCACTGGTACCAGGTGTTCTGCTCCTGGAGGGCGGCCTGTACGTCGTCGTCGCCCCAGCGCGCGGGCGCGAGTCCGCCCAACTGGCCCTTGATGCGCGGGATCTTGGGCGGCTGCTCGGTGACGCCCGGCGGGCGCTGCGGGGCGCGGGCGCGGTTGTCCAGCATGCCGAGGAAGCCGAGCCGGGTGATCTGCTCGTCGCTGTCCGGCACGCCCCGCACGACGCGTTCGACGAGGAACGGGTCGGCGCTCTGGAGGAGCTTGTCGATGGCGGGGCGCGGGGAGAAGCGGTCGGCCATCACGGCTGCCTGCCGGCCGGCCTCGGCGCGCAGGTCGGACAGCAGGGCCTGCATGTCGGCGACGCGCTGGCCGAGGGCCTGTTCTATGTTCCGGCCGCCGCGGGGCAGCGGTTCGGGTTCGGGCACGGGCAACTGCCGCCGTTCCCACAGCTCTTCGAGGTGGGAGTCCGCGAAGAGCCGGCGGATCATCGGGGCGGCGCCCTCGCGCAGTTCGACGCGCGGCCGTTCCACCAGGTTCGTGACGGCCTCGCGCAGCATGCGTCCGGCCACGAGGTCGGCGAGCTGGTCCATGGGGGCGGTCATGGCGGCGACCAGGCTGGTGGAGACGCCCCGCCTGCCGATGCCGGTGGGTGAGACGGAACTGCGGGCCACGCCGCGGTTGATGAAGCTGGCGGCGAAGGTCTGGTAGTCGTCGTCGGTGGCCATCTTGCGGCCCTGGGTGCTGCGGCCGTCGCCCAGTTCGGTGCCGATCAGCGACATCACCAGGGAGACGATGGAGCGGCGCAGGTCGTCGGCGCGGATCCCGGCGGTGGGGCTGAAGAGGAACGCGGTGGGCAGGATGCCGGTGCGCAGCCGGATCGGTGTGGTGCCCGGGTAGCGGATGCCGAACTTGGCCTCGTGGTCGAGGTCGCCGATCTCGGCGCGTTCGCTCGGCGCGTTCTGCTGGTCCACCAGGCGGAACAGGTCGACCAGGGCACGGGCGGCGTTGAGTTCGGCCTCGCGGCCGCCGCCGGTGGCGGCGGAGAACGAGGACGGCATCACCACGAGCGGGTAGATCTTCACACCGTCGAAGCGGCGTAGCTGGAAGGCGTAGTTGATGAGGTGGAGGTAGTCGAGGAAGATCCCGGCGCCGGTGCCGCCGGCCACCGAGAAGGCGACGAAGACATCGCAGCCGTTGACCTTGCCGCCGCCCAGTTCGCTGAGGTCGCCCGCCGCCTTGGCCATGGCGTCGATCGCCTGGAGCAGCGGTTCGAGGACCGGGGCGAGGCTGTGGCGCAGGGTCGCGAAGAGGGCGGCGCGGCCCACGGTGGGCAGTTGGCCGGCACCGTTGTGCAGCGGGGTGACCTCGGGTTCGCCGATGATCGGCGGGAGCCAGCCGGCCACCTCCTCGCGCAGGCTGGCCCGGAGCATCTTGGTCACCTCGGGCGAACTGTCGAAGTTGGGCAGCAGGTTGTGGGTGGCCCGTGAGGTGCGGGAGTAGGCGGCGCGCAGCGACGGGTCGACATTGAACTGGGGCAGCCGCTGGAGGTCCGACTCGCTGTAGTCGGCGTACACGAACTGGAGGCAGTCGGGCAGTTGGAAGGGGGCGTGGCCGCTGAGCCGGCTGAGCGCCATGCCGTCGGGGCCGCACAGTTCGACGCGGAGCCGGCGTTCCAGTTCGGCGCCGACCAGTCCGCCGGTGCCGCCCAGGCCGACGAAGAGCATCGGCTGGAAGATCTTCATGGTTTCCTCCCCGCTCGCGGCCGGGCCGGCCGCGGTTCGTGCTCGGTGCGTTCGTGGATGGCGTGCGGCGCGGCGGCCGCGATGTCCGCCGCGCGCGGGCCGGTCACAGGTAGTCCTCGTAGGCGCCGCCGCCGTTGCCGCCGCTGCCGCCGTCGGGGGCGGGGACGGTGGCGGAGCGGGACGCTCTGCCGCCCGAGGGAGTGTCCTCGGCCAGTTCCAGGTGGAGCAGGTCGGTGAGCGCGACACGGCCGCCGGCCCGCAGCGGGGTCCGGCCGCCCTGGGTGCGCAGGACCGCTCCGCCCTCGGGGTTGCGCCGGACGGCGTACGGGCCGTGGGCGCGCTTCTCCAGGCGGGGGCTGCGGTGCGCCTCGGCGACGGCGAACTCGTACCATTGCTTCTTGTTGCCGTGTCCGGCCTTGTGCTCGCTCAGCACGTCGCCGTCCTCGGAGACCAGGCGCAGCCTGAGGCCGTACGGGTCGCGGCGGCGGCGGCGCAGCCCGATCCAGGCGGCGACGAGGGCGGCGGCGACCACGAGGGCGACGGCCGCGCCGACGAACGCCCACCAGAACCGGTCCCAGATGCCGGGCTCGGGGGTCACCCGCAGGGACAGCGGGGACGCCACGAGGCCGCGGTCGCCGTCGGTGGTGTCGGTGACCCGGACGGTGGCGGCGAGGCTCAGTCCGTCGCCGAGGCGGTTGCCGAAGACGCTCGCCGGGGCCACCTCGACGCTGACCTCGCGGGTGCCGGACTCGCCGGGCTTGAGGGTGAGCTGCGCGGGGCTGAGGGTGAGCAGCCCGGTGCGGACGTCGGCGGTGGTCAGGCGCAGGGTGTGCGCGGTGGCGGTGGTGTTGTGGACGGCGAGGGTGCCGGTGACGGTGGCGCCGGGGTGGGTGTCGGCGGCGGGCAGGTCGAGCGCGGCGGTGACGGGCGGTGTGCCGGGCGCCACGTCGACGCCCAGGTCGCGGGTGTCGGCCTTGAGCCCGGAGGCGGTGAGGGTGGCGCTCACCTTCAGGGTCCCGCGGGCGGCGGCGGGTATCCGCACGGTGCCGGTGAAGTCGCCGTCGCCCGCGGTGCGGTCGGGCGCGATGCCGTCGTCGGCCAGGCGCAGCGGCAGCGCGGTGATCCCGGTCCCGGTCAGTTCACCGGCCACGCGCAGGCCGGCGTAGTCGCGCGGGTCCTTGATCTCGTAGCCCTCGCGGGTCTGGAGGCGCATGGTGACGGTGACCTTGTCGCCGGTCTGCGGCGAGGGCGGGTCGGCGGTCAGGGCACCGCGCAGTTCGCCCTGCCACAGCACGCTGACGGCGACGGGCAGGGAGCGGTGCCCCTCGGGTGCCTCGGCCTTGACCTTCCAGGTGCCGGGCAGCGGGTCGACGACCTTGAGGGCCTCCACCGGGCCGGAGCCGCCGGCGAGTTCGAAGGCGGAGTTCTCGTAGGTGCCGTGGGTGGGCACCTTGTGGCCCCGCGGGTCGAAGTAGGTGATCTCGACGGCGGGGTCGCCCTTGTCGACGACGATGCTGCCCACGGTCGCCAGCGGGGAGATGCCGATCTCCAGGGTGGCGGGCGGGCGTTTGCTGGGGCCCTGTTCGTGGCGCAGGCAGTGGGCGGCGGCGAAGATCTCCTCCAGGGTGGCGCCGATGTCCTTGGCGCCGGACACCTTGTGCGCCTTGGGCGCGGCGGAGGGCAGGGCGACGCAGCCCTTCTGGTAGCCGCCGGCGGCCATCCGGTCGAGCTGCTGCTTGTCCGGGTCGGGGCCGAAGCCGAGCGGCCAGACCTGCACGCCGTGGGCTGCGGCGTTCGCCAGTTCCTGCTTGAGCTGGCGTTCGCCCTCGGCGGTGCGGTGGGCGGGGTCGCCGTAGGCGGGGCTGCCGGTGACGTCCAGTTTCCCGTCGGTGAGCAGGAACAGCACGCGGGGCTGGGCCGGATCGGTGCCGTCGGTGAGGTCGTGCACGCCCTGGCGTATCGCGCTCGGGAAGTCGGTGCCGGTGCCCTCGTCCTTCTTGCGTGCGCGCAGCTTGCCCACGCAGGCGTCGATGCTCTCGCGGCCCGCCGCGTCCAGGCCTGTGCGCGGGCAGACCGGGTCCACGGCGCGCTGGTCGGCGGACTCGGCGGCGGCGAACCCGTAGACCGTGACGTGCGAGTCGGAGGAGACGTCGCCGAGCGCGATGCGCGCGGCGGCGGCCTTCTCGGCCTTCAGGTCGGCGGCGGCGAGGCTGGCCGACTCGTCCACGGCCACGGCGTAGTTGACGGCCGGGAACGCCGGGACGGCGTCCGCCGCCGGCACCGGGTCCCGGCCGGCAGGTGCCAGCAGCGACATGAGCACCGCGGTGCCGCCCAGCACCGAGACCGCGGCGCGGCGCACCCGGCTCCTGCCTGTCTGCCGTCTTCCCGTGACTCTTCCCACGGCGTCCCCTGTTTCGTCGTTCGTGTCTGTCTTCGGTGCGGGGTGCGGGCCCCGCCGCGCGCGTCAGCGCGAGACGAGGCCCCAGACCAGTGCCAGTGCCGAGGAGGGGGCGAGCGAGCCCACTCCCCAGCGGATGGCCCGGTACTTGGCGGACAGGATCGAGCTGACGTCCACCGCCTGGACGAGCAGCCACCGGGTGGGGTCGCGGCCGGCCTCGGCGACCCGGGCGGACAGTCCCGCGAGGTCGCGGGGCGCCACCAGGTCGCCGAAGTACGTCACCCCGTCCCCGCCGCGTACGGTGCCGGTGCGCGGCAGCAGCGCGCCGACCAGCGCGCCGACCGCGACGGCCCAGAACACCCCGGCGAGCACCAGCCACACGTCCGCGGGGCCGTGCCAGCCGGGTGTGCCGTGCCAGCCGACCAGGAACGCGGGCAGGGCCAGCGTCCCGGACAGCAGGACGGCGGCTTTCGAGTCGGCGCGTCCGAGGTCCTCGCGGACCGTGCCGAGCAGCCGCTCGGCGATGCGCTCCTCCGCCCGGTCGTGGCTGTGCCGACCCCCGTTCGGCACGGGCACGACCGGGTCGGAGGAGGTTCGGGGGCCCCCGTCGGCGGTCACCGGTCCTCGTCCGCCCAGGACCAGCCGTCGTCCCGGGAGCGGCGGGGTGCGCGGTCCGGGTCGTCCTCGTACGGGTCGTACGGCTCGGGCCGGTGGACCCGCGGGGGCGGATCCTCGTCGTAGCCGTCGGCCGGGCGGCGGTCCGTACGGTCGGGCCGGTCGCCTCCGCGGCCGGATCCGTGGTCCGACCCGCGGCCGGATCCGTGGTCCGACCCGCGGCCGGATCCGTGGTCCGATCCGCGGTCGGGTCCGGGCTCGTCCCACGGCGACCGGTCGCGCGGCGGCCTGCGCCGGGGCGGGTCGTCCGAGGCCCAGTCCGGGGTGAACGGCCGCTCGCCGCCCGGCTCCAGCGAGCGCGGCTGCCGACGGGCGGGCACCGCGCCGATGGGGCCCTGGAGGGGACGTCCGCGGCCCTGGTTGAGCAGGTTGAGGACCTGGGTCTCCACGTCGGCGGCGTGCAGTTCGCCCGCCATGGCCATGGAGTACAGCCGGTCCAGGCGGTCCTTCTCGTCCTGCCTGCCCTCCTGGCGGATCTTCTCCAGGAAGTCCTTGGCCCCGTCCGGGTCGGCGGCCAGCATGTAGGTGAGCTGCTCCATGTCGCCGCCGCGCAGCATCCGCCGGAACTCCTCCTGGCGCACCCGGGTCACCTCGGCGTCGGCGTACACCTCGCGCTTCTTCTGCGCGTACGTGATGGCCTCGTCGTCCACCCCGAGCCGGACGTAGAGCCGTACCCGCAGCCCGAGTTCGGAGCCCAGGTCGCTCCACCGGCCGCCGACGCACTCCTGGGTCACGACCCGGTTGGCCTGGTCGGCCTCGGTGACCTGGTAGCCGAGGGTGACCTCGCGCAGCCGTTCCAGCACCGGCGCGGTGAGCCGTTTGGCGACATCGGTCACCACGTTCACGGCGACCAGGTGGGGGTCGGTGGCCTCCCACTCGATGTCCACCTCGGCCTTGAAGAAGCTGGTCCCGCCGGCCGCCGGCAGTTCCAGGCCGAGGGTGCTCACGAACGTGCCCTGGGCGATCTCGCACACCGTGTACGGCCGGGCCAGGGCGCGCTTGCCGACGTGCTGGATCCCGGCGACGGTGATCACGCTGTAGCCGCCGTTGCGGTAGAAGACCACGGAGGCCCGCTGCGCGCTGACCGGCGGATACCCGCCCGTCGGCGCGTACTCCCGCAGGAACGGCCCCGCGGGCGGGCCCTCGTTCCCGGCGGCCCGCTTCTCGTCGTCAGCCATGCCTCTCCTCCTCGCGCGTCCTCTCCCGGCGGGTCCGCTCCGGGCGGGTCCCTTCCTCGCTCCGCGCCGAGGGGCGCGGGCGCGGGGGCGGGGTCACGGCGAGCCACCACAGGTCGCGCGCGCGTGCGTCGGGGAGCGGCTTCTCCGGGTCGTTCATCATGCGGCGCAGCAGCCAGTCGAGACGGCGCCGGTCGTACTCGTCGGCGGCCAGCGCGGGCAGCAGCGCCGCCAGCCCCGGCCGGGTCCACTCGGTGCCGTCCTTGCGCACCGCCGACCGCAGCAGGGACTCCAGCGCGTCCGTCGCCACCTCCTGGGAGCGCGCGGTGTTCTGCGCCGTCCACATCAGGTCGGCCATGGGCTCGACGAGTTCGGGGCGGTCGGCGGCGAGGGCGAGCGGCAGCGGCCAGTCGCCGCGGCCGGCGGGCCGCGCGTCGGGGGCGTCCGTCAGCATCTCGTCGACCGTGGTCAGGGCGAGCCGGACGGTGGTGACGAGGCCGAGGTCCTGGTACGGCTCGCGCTTGTGGTGGGTCCACTCGGCCATGCGGGCGAGCACCTGGGCCGCGTCCGGCAGCGTCAGCAGCCGGACGACGTTGAAGCTCGCGACCGCGAGCTGGTCGCCGTCGCCGTGGATGCCGATGCGGGCCAGGGCGTCCAGGGTCTCGTCGGTGCTCTCGGCGGCGTTGCCGTAGCCGAGGGCCATCGCGGCACTCCAGCGCAGCGACTTGGTGCCGTGCCTGCTCCAGTCGCCGACGATCCGGTGCACGGCCTTGCGGTGCGAGTCGTGCCGGGCGGCCTGGTCGAGCGTGGTGGCCGCGAAGATCCGGCGCAGCGGGGTGGGTGCCTCGGCGAGCGGGCGGACCAGTTCGGTGTAGCCGTGGTCGAAGTCCCGTACGCACAGCTCGCCTGCGGCGACGGCGGCGCGCATCCACACCTGGGGGCGCGGGTCGTCGGCGAGCTGGCGCAGCCAGCGCACCACCGGGCCGCGGGCCGGGAAGTGCCGGTCCCACAGTTCGGTGAGGACCGCCGCGGGCAGCGCGGAGCCCCGGTACCAGATCAGCCGGGCGGGTACGTCGACTCCGGCGACCTCGACCCGGCCGTCGCGCACCTCGGCCCGGGACAGCGCGACGTCGGCGTCCGGGTCGTCGCAGAACAGCGGGCGGGCCGGGGTGTTGTCCGGGTCGCACTGCACGGACAGTTCCCAGGTCAGCAGGTGGGCGGCGGCGGCCACGGCGCTGTGCGGGGCGCCGCCGAGGACGGCGAGGGCGATCCGGAAGGCCACCGGGTGGAACAGCTCGGCGGTGCCCGGCCGTCCCGGTTTCCCGTCCGTCCCCACCGCCGGTGCGGGCGCGGTGAGCGCGCGGTCCACCCCGGCGAACCACTCCTGGGCCTGGGCGGCGGCCAGGCTGCGGCAGCCGGACAGCAGGTCCTCGCGGGTGACGTCGCCGAGCACGTGCCCGGCCAGCAGCGAGGCGAGCAGTTCGGCCTCGGCGGGGCGCAGGTCGTCCAGGCCGAGGGCGTCCTTGACGTCGGCGCGGGCGTACAACTCCTCGCTCCGGGCGAGTAGTTCGGCGGGTTCCGGGCCGTCGGCGCCCGGCGCGGCGGCATGGTGCTCCAGCCGTTCGCGCAGCCGGGTGCGCAGGAGTTCCGCGGTGGGCGCGGGCGGGCAGAGCATGCCGTACCGGCCGGCGAGCAGCGGGCCCGCGGCCGAGCCGAGGGTGACCACGACCACCGCGAAGGCTTCCCGGCGGGCCAGCGCGGCGGCCAGCTGATCGAGGTCCATCTCGGCCGGGAGCGGGCCCCCGGGCCGGTCCAGGGGCACCTCCAGCAGATAGCCGCGGCTCTCGGTGTGCTGGTCGGCGCTCGGCTCGCCCAGGGAGTCGGCCAGTTTGCGCAGCCCGTCGTCGTCCGGGTCGACGCGGCGCACCCGGTGGCCGTTCCCGGTCTCCGGCCCGGTGGTGCCGGGCCCGCTGATGGTGACCTCGTCGAGCAGGGAGAGCGCGGTGCTGGTGCGGCCGGTGCCGGGGGCCGCGCCGAGCACCAGCAGGCGGCGGGCCCGCAGCGCGGTGCGCAACTGGACGTAGCCGGCGGGTTCCACATGGACGAGACGCAGCCGGTGCAGCTCCTCGTCGGGTACGGGACCGCTGCGCATGCCCGCGCCGACGCGGCGGCTGTCCAGCATCAGGTTGACGTCGCCGATGAGGGCGCTGTGGAAGTAGGAGCGGTCGAAACTGGTGAAGTCGCGTCCTACGTCGAACAGTTGCTGGATCGCGCGGCGGGCGCGGGCGGCGGCGGCGAGGTCGGTGTGGCCGTCCTCGCTCTCCTCCTCGGCGAGCGGATCGCGGGTGAGCTCCCTGAACCGCCCGGCGGCGCGCTCGCGTTCGCGCTCGCGCTCCTCCCGCTCCTCCTGCTCCTTGTCCTTGTCCTTGCTCCTTTCGTCCTTGCTCCTTTCGTCCTTGTCCTTGTCCTTGCTCTTGTCGCCGTCCCCGTGCTCGGCGGCGTCCTTGCCGGGGGCGTCCTGCTTGCCCGCCGGGCGCTTGCCGGCGCCGGACCCGCCGTCGTCGCGGGACCGTTCGCGCCTGCCGTGCCGCTCGTCACCCTTCGGGGAGCGGTTCTCGTCCGGCTTCTCCCGGCGTGCGGGGCGCTCCGGCGCGTCCTGGGCCGGGCCGTCCGCCTGCGGTTCGTCGCTCACTCGGCTCAGCCCCTCCCCCGGTCGGCGTCGCGGTCGGTGACCCGGCCGATGTGCACGCGGTCGTGGTAGACGTTGCCGCGGTGCTCGGACATGTCGCCCTGCACGGTGTACTGCGTCCGGGGCGCCTCGGAGGGTGATGCCTCCGACGGGACGTCATCAACCTTCTGTACGGCATCCGTTCGCTCGTTCCCGGGCGCCGGATCCTCGGCGGGCGGATCGGCGGGCGGATCGGCGGGGAGCTGCGGGGCGGGTCTGCCGGGCAGGTGGAACCAGGCGGTGACCTCGCCCTCCTTGAGGCCGAGCCGGGCGGCGGTGTGGCGCTCGGGCTCGATGAACTTGCCGCCGCTGCTGACCACGTCCTCGTACAGGGACGAGGAGGTCACCAGGACCAGGTCGGCGCCCTCGGCGTCCAGCAGCCGCCGGGCGGGCGCGGAGTCGGCGAGCCGGCAGGCGAGGTCGACCGCGCGTCCGCTGATGCCCCGCTCGTCGTGGCGGACCGGGCCGACGTGCATGCCGATCCGCAGCCCCAGCGGGACGCGCAGACCGCGGTTCTCGTCCCGCAGCTTCTCGTGCACCTCGACGAGCCACAGGCCGAGCATGCGGCTGGCCGCGATCCGGCCCTGCACCGCCACCAGGACACCGTCGCCGCGGTCCTCCAGGTGCAGGGCGTCCCGGGCGACCGCGGCGTGGGCGAACGCCGTCTCCAGCACCCGGTAGATGCGGGCGCGCATCCGCTGCTTGTCGACGTCGTCGTACTGACCGGATCGTCTGGCGTCGACACTGATCACCAACTCGTAGTGTTCCTCGGTGAGTCCGGTGGCGTCGTGGTTCACCCGTGTCCCCCTGCGGTGTTCTGTGCGCTTGCCGAAGAAGAGGTGGCGGTCCTCCCGTCCCTCCGGAGCCTCCTCCTGGGGGCGGGGGGACGTCTGTAGCCGTTTACACACGGCGGGGATCTACTCCTGGTGGCCGTCCGCGAGGAGCGCGAGCAGCCCGGGGTCGAGGATCTCCACCATCCGGTTGCCGGTGCGCACGACGTTCTGGGTGCGCAGCAGGCGCAGGGCCTTGGCGACGGCCTCGCGGGTGGCGCCGACCGTGGCGGCCAGTTCGTCCTGGGCGAGGTGGACGACGGGCCCGGCCGGGCGGATGCCGCTCGCGGGGCCCGCCCGGGAGGAGGGGGCGTAGGGGCCCGAGGGCGCGGCCGAGGAGAGTTCGGTGAGCCGGCTGGCGAGGCGTTGCAGCACGGTGAGGGAGGCGAGCGCGGACCGTTCCTGGTCGGCGCTGCGGAGCCGGAAGGTGAGCTGGCGTATGACCAGACCGCTGACGCGGGGCTGGAGGGCGAGGAAGCGGCGGAAGGCGTCCCCGGGTATGACCTGGGCCTCGACCGGTCCGAGCGCGCGTACGGTGGCGCTGCGCGGATGCGGGTCCAGGGCGGCCATCTCGCCGAGGAGTTCGCCGGGGCCGCGCAGTCCGAGGATGAGCCGGGTGGCGCCGCGGTCGGTGGAGACGGAGACGGTCACCCAGCCGGATATCACGATCATCACATGGGTGGACCGGTCGCCCTCGGTCAGGAGATGGCCGTCGGCCGGGTAGCTCCGGCGGCTGCCGAGCGCCATCACACTCTCGCGTTCCGGGGGCGTCAGGGCGTGCGCGAATGCCAGCTCATCGCCGAGCAGCCCCATGCCACGCCCCCCGCCGCAGTCCGGATGCCTGTGCCTCGTTGGCGATGATGGTGACAGAGAGTCGATTCAGGACGAGTGAATTACGCCACATTGGCATACCGGCCGGTAACAGCGGACTCGGCAGGTAGATCGCTTCCGGGGCCCCGCTCCCCGCGTCGCCCCGGCTCTCCTCCCCCGGCTCCCTGCCCGCGGCGCGGCCCGTCCGCACGCGGACGACGGTGAGGTCAGCACCGGCGCGACGGCTCTCCGCGGCGCGGTCGTCGTGAATCGGCCGATGAGCCGCCTTTGGCGAAAACTCAGGTTTTCCCGTCGCGGAAGCGGTGACGACGCCGTGTCGAGCACGTGAGAGTACGGTGACGCACCGGCCACCGGACGCGTTCCGCTTGCCGTGCCGGTGCGCGGACCCGCCCCGCCGCTCGGTCCTGTCGGCGGGGTGATCCGGCGGCCACTCAACCCTGCCGGGGGTGATCCGGCGGCCGGTCAGTCCTGCCGAGGGGGTGATCCGGCGGCCGGTCAGTCCTGCCGAGGGGGCGATCCGGCGACCGCTCAGTCCTGCCGAGGGGTGATCCGGCGGCCGGTCAGCCGCTCCGGGCGAATCCTGATCCACAGGTCGCGGGGGCCGCCCGCCCAGGGCGTGGAGCGGGCCCGCTCCTCCAGGCGGCGCACCGCGTCCGGATCGGTGACGGCCTCGCCGCGGCCGACGGCGAGCACGCTCCACCCCCGGCTCATCGCGTCGTCGATGTGGTCGACCTCGAAGGCCGCCTCGGCGCCCGCCGCCTCGGCGGGGGCGGAGCCGGGGGCGGTGCGGAAGACCAGGTCGCCGTCCACCACGTCGTAGTTGACCGGGAAGACGGCCGGGCCCCGGGACGTGGACAGCGCGAGCCGGCCCACACCGTGCGTGGACAGCAGCTCACGGCACTCCTCGGGACCGAGGTCGCGCAGTTCGGGCCGCAGCAGGGCGTATCCCTGGCCGGGCGGGAGGTCCTGGCCGCCGCCGCGCAGCGCGTCGAGCGTGGTGCCCAGCACATCGGCCAGGCGCAGCAGCGTCGCCGGGTTGGGGTCGGAGGGGTACTCCTCCAGATACGCGAGGTACTGCGGGGACATCCGCGCGCGGTCGGCCGTCTCCTCGACGCTGAGCCCGCACCGCTCCCGGGCGGCCGTCAGCCGGCGCCCGATGTCCCCGGGGCGCCCCGGACGCGCCTCGGCGGGCGGCGCCCCGGAGGAGCCGTGCGCGGAGGGAGGCGCCGGGGCGTCGTCCGGTCCGGACAGGTGGTCGATGTGCGCGTCGGGGCCGGGGAACACCAGCGTCACCTCGCCCGTGTCGGACCAGCGCACGTCGTAGGGCGGCGTGCCGTCCTCGTGGTGCAGGGCGACGATCTCGCCGTCGCGCCGGGTGGCACCGGTGGCCGGGCTCTCCACGACGAGCCGGTCGCCTGGCTGAGCGTGCATGGCCGCGCCCTCCCTCGTCAGGGGTCGGTCCGCTCTCCAGGATCGCCCGCGCTCCCCTCCGGCGCCAACGGACCGCTCAGCCCGTCGCGCAGTCCTGGCCGTCGAGCGTGAAGTCGTACGGCGCGGAGTTGCCGCCGTGCCGGGAGCCGACGAAGCCGAAGGTGACGGTGGAGCCCGCGGCGACGGAGGCGTTGTACCGCGCGGCGGTGGCGGTGACACGGGAGCCGCTCTGGGCGGCCGTGGCGTCCCACATGCGGGTGACGCGCTGGCCGTCGCCGAAGGTCCAGGCGAGCCGCCAGGTGTCCAGCGGGCGGCCGGTGGTGACGGTGACGGTGGCCTCGAAACCGTCGGTCCACTGGTCGACGACGTGGTAGCCGACCCGGCAGGCCGCCGGGTCGGGCCCGGTCGGTCCGGGCGTGCCGGCGACGGCCGAGGGGGTGCCCTGGGGCTCGGGGTCGGGGTCGTCCCCCGAGGGCACGGGCGCCTCGGTGCCGGTGAGGGACCCGCCGGGACCGGAGGCGGACGCCGAGGAGGCCGGGGCCGGGCCGTCGCCGGGGGCCTGGTCCGCCTTGTGGTCGGCGGGCGGCGGGGTGACGGCGGCGGCCGTCCGGCGGTCCGTGGCGCCGTGCGCCGCGTCGTCGGCCGCGCCGTCGAACGGCATCAGCGACACCGTCAGGGCCACCGCCGACAGCACCACGGCGGCGGCCAGCAGCCCGCCGCGCACCAGGCGCGCCCGCACCGCCCCCGGCTGCCCCGGGTCCGCGTCCGCCGCGCCGGGCGCGGGCCGGCGCGCGCCGAGGCGTACGTCGGCGGCCCGGCGGCGCCGCTCCAGATAGGCGAGGCCGCCCCAGCCGATCACGCCCCCGGCGAGGGCGACGGGCAGGGCGCCCGCGCGCGGCTGGAGGCAGGCGGCGGCCTCCGCGCAGCGGGCGCAGGTGGCGAGGTGGCGGGAGAGGTCCTCGGGGACCCTCAGGGGCGCGGCGGAGCGGGTGACCGCGTCCAGCAGCCGGGCGTAGCCGCGGCACTCGCTGTCCAGCGGCGAGTCGAGGTGGGCGCGGCGGCAGCGGTCCCGGAACAGGGCGCGCACCTGCTCCAGTCCCTCCGACACCCCGGCCGGGTCGAGGCCGAGCCGCCGTGCCACCACGACCAGGGGCAGCGCCTCCACCTCGGCCAGCCACAGCAGCGCCGCGTCCGGCTCCTGGAGGTCGCGCAGCCCGCGCAGCGCCAGCGGGCGGTGCCGGGGCGGGCCCGGATAGCGGGCGGCCTGCGGGGAGTTGAGCCACAGCCGCAGGTCGTTGTCGAGCCGGTCGCCGAGCCCGGCACGCTCCCAGGCGGCCGCGGTGGTGCGCACCGCGGTCAGCATCAGCGGTACGGCGGGCAGCCGGGGCGTACGGCGGCCGCGTAACGCCCCGGCGTCGGCGGCGCGCACCTCGCGCAGGCCGAGCGCGAAGGACTCGGTGGCCAGTTCCCCGGCCGCCGCGGAACCGGAGGTGCACAGGCCGGCGTAGGAGAGCACCGCGTCCCAGCACTCGGCCGGCAGCGCGGCCTCGGCGGCGTCCTGGGGGCTCGGCTGGTCGGGCATGGGGCTCCTGCGTCCACGGGCGGGAATCGACCGGCCCCGGTCCTGGGCCCTGACGGCGGGCGGTTCGCGGGGATGCGCGAGCTTTTCACGTCCGCGGCACGGCTGACAAGGCGCGTGTCCGCCCGCCGTGGCGCACGGATGCCCGTGCGGGCGCCCGCCCGCACGTCAGCCGCTCCGTGCCCGCCTTCCGCGGCGCCCGCCGCGCGTCACCCTCCTGTGTGTCTCCCGTACACGGTCCTGGGTCGCGCCGCGCTCCGGTACATACGCCGCGCGGGCTTCGGACGCGCCGTTCAGGCCCCGGCCCCGCTGGGCTCGGCCGCGTCCTGCCCGGTGCTCTCCCGCTCGTCGTCCCGCGCGGGCAGGCTGTCCATGAAGGAGCTGACGGAGAAGACCGCCCGGCCGGGTCCGGGCGGGCCGTAGCCGGGGGGCGAGGAGAGGCCGAAGTCGTCCATGGTGGCGCGGTAGGCCTCCAGCAGCCGGATGTGGTACTCCAGCGGCGCGCCCTGCGGGTTGGCCTTGCCGAGCGGGGTGGTGGGCTCGGGGCACCAGGTGGTGAAGCGGGGCGTGATGCCGTGGGACATGAAGAAGCGCAGGCCCTCGGTGGTGGACGCGATGGCCTCGTCGACGGTGGTGAAGCCGAAGGGCTCCGCCATCTCCACGCCCGCCACGAAGTTGGGGATGACGTTGCGGGCACCGAAGATGTCGGCGGAGTCGAGGATCCGCTTGTGCCACTCGTCGCGGCCGACGTAGCGCTCCTTGCCGGGGCAGTACATCTTGAACAGATACTCGTCCCACACCTCGAAGTTGGGGTGGTAGATCTGCACGCCGTAGTCCTTGAACCGCTGCACGTCGTCCCGGGGCAGCGCCTGGGCGACGACCTTGCCGATCCAGCGGCCGGGGAAGCGCTCCTCGATGGCCTTGGCGTAGTGGCCGTAGAAGTCGGCCTCGTCGCGCCCTGCGACGGTCTTGGTGATGGCGCCGCCGGTGAGGGTGTAGGCGGTGGACGCCTTCTGGGTGTCGTACCGGTCGATGATCTCCAGCGCCTCCAGGACCTCCTCCACGTCCTTGACGCCGGTGTAGGGCCGGCCGGCCGCCTTGTGCTGGCGCCAGTTGTGGTTGATGTCGCAGTACTGGCACTCCTCCTTGGCGCCGAAGTACTGGCAGACCCGGAAGACGGTGAGGTAGATCAGGTAGCCCCACTGGATGGTGGGCGCCACCTCCATCACGGACTTCCCGTTGGAGAGGGTGTGCCGGTAGTACTCCGGCATGGGCGGCACACCGACGTCGGCGATCCGCTTCCCGTCGAGGTAGAGCCCGAGCAGGCCCTCCTCGTCGGCGGCCACCCGGTAGGGCGAGGCGGGATTCACCCGTACGGAGACGACGGTGCGCCGCAGGCCGTACGGGCCGCCGGTGAGGATGATCTCCTCGGGCGGGCGGCGCAGCGCGGCCTCGCCCAGCTCGGGCAGGGTGCCGTGGTCGAAGGAGAAGATGAAGTACGACTTCGGTTTCACCTCCCCGCTCTCGTTGTCGCTGAGCGCGGAGGGGTCGAAGGCCACACCGCCTCGCAGCAGGTCCTCCTTGAAGACCGCTTCGCGCGGCACGTGCGGGAAGCGCTCCATCAGATCCTCGACCAGCGCGGTACGGCTGCCCATCCCGTCTCTCCTCCCAGCTCCGACGTACGACTCCTCACGGTATGCCCCCGCGTGCGGGCGGGCGGTGCCGGGTCCCCCGCCGGCGCACGGCGCGCTCCGTCCGGCACCTCGCCGGGCAGCTCGCCCGGTACCCCGCCCGCCAATTAGTATGCTCGGTTGACAAATATGGCGGGAGGGGCGGGACGATGGCCGGGACCGTGACCAACTGGGCGGGCAACATCACCTACAGCACCGGGCGGGTGCACCGCCCCGGGTCGGCCGACGCCCTGCGGGCGCTGGTCGCCGGGAGCGCGAAGGTGCGCGCCCTGGGCAGCGGGCACTCCTTCAACACGATCGCCGACCCGGGCGCCGACGGCGTGCTCCTCTCGCTCGCGGCGCTGCCGCCCGAGGTGGAGGTGGACACCGCGGCCCGCACGGTCCGGGTCGGCGGCGGGGTGCGGTACGCGCAGCTGGCCCGCCGGGTCCACGGGCACGGCCTCGCGCTGGCCAACATGGCCTCGCTGCCGCACATCTCCGTGGCCGGTTCGGTGGCGACCGGCACGCACGGCTCCGGCGTGGCCAACGGACCGCTGGCCGCCGCCGTCCGCGAGGTGGAACTCGTCACGGCGGACGGCTCCACGGTACGGATCGGGCGGGGCGACGCCCGGTTCGGCGGGGCCGTCACCTCCCTCGGGGCGCTCGGCGTCGTCACCGCGCTGGTCCTCGATTTGGAGCCGGCCTACGCCGTGGAGCAGCACGTGTTCACCGAACTCCCCCTGGAGGGGCTGAACTTCGAGGCGGTGGCCGGTGCCGCGTACAGCGTCAGCCTCTTCACCGACTGGCGGGACGCGGGGTTCCGGCAGGTGTGGCTCAAGCGGCGCACCGACCAGCCCCTCGCGGACTTCCCGTGGGCGGTGCCCGCGAAGGCCGCGCTGCACCCGGTGCCCGGGATGCCGGCGGACAACTGCACCGCGCAGCACGGCGTGCCGGGCCCCTGGCACGAGCGGCTGCCGCACTTCCGGGCGGAGTTCACCCCGAGCAGCGGCGCCGAACTCCAGTCGGAGTACCTGCTGCCGCGCGGCGACGCCCTGGCGGCCCTGCACGCCGTCGAGGCGGTCCGGGACGCGGTGGCGCCGGTGCTCCAAACCTGCGAGGTGCGCACCGTCGCCGCCGACGGGCAGTGGCTGAGCCCGAGCCACGGACGGGACTCGGTGGCGCTGCACTTCACCTGGGTCGAGGACACCGCGGCGGTGCTCCCGGCCGTACGGCGCCTGGAGGCGGCGCTGGAGCCGTTCGGCCCGCGTCCGCACTGGGGCAAGGTGTTCACCCTGCCGGCCGCCGCGCTGCGCGAGCGCTGTCCGCGGCTGGCGGACTTCCGGGCGCTGGCCCGCGAACTGGATCCCGCCGGGAAGTTCACCAACGCCTTCGTCCGCGATCTGCTCAACGGCTGAGACGCGCGGCCGTCCCTTGATTCCTGGTAACCCAAGGCTGCATCCTAGAGCCTCTAGGCAACAGGTGTCGCTGGGACAGCCCGAGGGGACGGAACCGTATGGCCCGAGCCGGACTCACCGCCGACCGCGTCGTCGCGGCGGCGGCCGAACTCGCCGACGAGGCCGGGCTCGACGGCGTCAGCCTGTCCGCGCTGGCCCGGCGCTTCGACGTCAAGGACGCCAGTCTGTACTCGCATGTGAAGAACCTCCAGGACCTCCGCACCCGGCTGGCCCTGCTGGCCGGCGGCGAGATGATCGAGGCCATCGCCGCGGCCGTGGCGGGCCGGGCCGGCAGGGACGCGCTGGCCGCGTTCGCCGGTGCCTACCGGGAGTACGCGCACCGGCACCCCGGCCGGTACGCGGCCACCCGGCTGCGGATCGACCCGGCGCTCGTCACCGACCTCTCCGCCATGCGGCGCACCACCGAGATCACCTACGGGATGCTGCGCGCCTACGGCCTGGAGGAACCCGACCTCACCGACGCGGTGCGCCTGCTGCGCAGCACCTTCGACGGCTTCTGCGCGCTGGAGGCCGCGGGCGGCTTCAACGCGGCCCGGGACGTGGACGCGTCCTGGGACAAGGCCGTCGACGCTCTGCACACCGCCCTCACCCACTGGCCCAGGGAGCATCCGCGACATGACTGACACCGACGGCACCCGCGCGTACCACGACGTCCGGGGCGGCGGCCCCGTCCTGCTCGTCCTGCCGGGCGGGGCCGGGCACCCGATGGGGCTCGACGCGCTGACGGCCCGCCTGGCCCGGCGCTTCACCGTCGTCACCCACGACCCGCTCGGCCTCGCCCACGGCCGCCTCGGGCTGCCCGTCGCCGACCAGCGGCCCGGGGACTGGAGCGAGAGCGCCCTCCGGGTGCTGGACGAGGTGTCGCCCGGCGGCGAGCCCGCGTACGTCTTCGGCACGAGCGCGGGCGGTGTCGTGGCCCTCGACCTGTGGGCCCGGCACCCGGAGCGGCTGCGGCACGTCGTCGCGCACGAGCCGCCCTGCGTGGCGGCACTGCCGGACGGGGCGGCGCTGCGGGCCCGCTTCCGCGAGGTCCGCGCCGTCCACCGCACGGCCGGTCCGGCGGCCGCCGCGTCCCTGCTGACCGCCGTCCTGGAGGAACGCGCCCCCGATCCCGCCCCCGGCCCCGCGCCCGCCGCCGCCCCCCAACCCCTGACCCGCGAGGAGGAACTCGCCTCCCCCATGGCGATCTTCCTGGCCCATGTCCTGGTGCCCTTCACGGCCCACGGTCTTCCCGTACGGGGCCCCGGCGCGGGCGCGTCCCTCACCCTGGCCGCAGGCGAGACCTCCCGCGGCCTGCTGCTGCACCGCACCGCGACGGCCCTCGCCGAGCGGCTGGGCGCGGGCCTCGCCGCGTTCCCCGGCGGCCATCTCGGCGCGCTCGAACACCCGGAGGACTTCGCGGACCGGCTCACCGCCGTGTTCGACCGGGCCCCGGCCCGCCCGGAGGCCGGGCGCGGCTGAGGTGCCGCGCGCCCCCTGTCCGGCCCGCCGGGGACGACCATGGACAATACGTCCATGCGCATCCGAGCCGTACGCACCGCCGAACTGCCCCTGCTCCAGGACATCGAGAGGGCCGCGGGGCTGTGCTTCGCGGACGTCGGCATGCCGGAGATCGCGGCGGACGAGCCGCCCGCGCTCGACGAGCTGGCCCGCCACCAGGAGGCCGGTCTCGCCTGGGTGGCGACCGACGAAGCCGACGCCCCGGTCGCCTATCTGATCGCCGACCGCGTGGACGGCGCCCTGCACGTCGAACAGGTCTCGGTGCACCCGGCGCACGCCCGCCGCGGCATCGGCCGGTCGCTGCTGGAGCACCTGGCGGACCGTGCCAGGGCCGAGGGCGCGACCGCCCTCACCCTCACCACCTTCGCCGAGGTGCCGTGGAACGCCCCCTACTACGCGCGCTGCGGCTTCGCGCCCCTGGCCGACAGCGCGCTCACCCCCGGGCTGCGCGAGATCCGCGCCCACGAGGCCGCCCTCGGCCTGGACCGGTGGCCGCGGCTCTGCATGCGCCGCACCCTGTGACCCCGGCCGGCCGCCCCGCCGGGGCGCTCAGTCGAGGCAGAACTCGTTGCCCTCGATGTCCCGCATCAGGATGCACGACTCGTCGTACTCGTCGGCGAGCAGCACACGGTCACGGGTCGCGCCCAGCGCCACGAGCCGCTCGCACTCGGCCTCCAGCGCGGCCAGCCGCTCCGCTCCCGCCAGCCCGGTGCCGACACGCACATCGAGGTGCACCCGGTTCTTGACGACCTTGCCCTCGGGGACGCGCTGGAAGTACAGCCGCGGCCCCACGCCCGAGGGGTCACCGCAGACGAACCCCGCGCCCTGCCGCTCGGGCGGCAGCGACCGCCCGTACGCGTCCCAGCTCCCGAACCCCTCCGGCGGCGGTGGCACGACATACCCCAGCACCTCGCACCAGAACCGGGCCACGCGCTCGGGCTCCGCGCAGTCGAACGTGATCTGAACCTTCTTGACCGTGGGCATCGGCGCACTTTAGCAGGGGAGTTCGAGCAGTTCCGGGAGTTTTCCGGCCCTACTCCAGCATGCGTTCCGCGTCGTCCGGAACCCAGGGGAAGGGCACGTCGGGCCATCGTGCGCGGGTCCAGGGCCCGAGGTCGAGCGCGAGGACGGCGTCGACGAAGACCCGCGGCGGCCGGTAGCGGTGAGCGGTGACGTAGTGCGTGATCAGGAACGGGGCGGCGTAGGCGATGCCGGGCCCACCGGGGACGCGGATCTCCCCGTTCCCCTCCGGGGCTCCGGGCCCCGGGCACAGGTCGCACTCGTGCACGCCCAGGCAGACGTTCATCCACTGGATCTCCTGAACGGCCCTCAGCTTGTCCACGAATCCCGGGGGGACCGCTCCGGTCGGGTACGGCCTGCCCGCCTCCAGCCATCCGACGTTCAGACGGGCGTACGCCGGCCGGTACCAGAGCGCGTGGAAACCCGACTCCCTGTCCGTGAAGGCGTCGTGGTCCAGGTAGGCGTACGTGCTGAGGTCCTCGTAGAACACCCCCGGTGCTCAGCCTGCCGTCTCGGCGGCGGAGCGCTCCACGCAGAACTCGTTGCCCTCGGGGTCGGTGAGGACGGCCCAGCCCCGGCCGTCCGGGCGGCGGCGGTCGTCGGTCAGGGTGGCGCCGAGGGCGAGGAGGCGTTCGATCTCCTGGTCGCGGGTGCGGTCCTGGGGCTGGAGGTCGAGGTGGACGCGGTTCTTGGCCCGCTTGGGGTCGGGCACGCGGACGAACAGCAGGCCCGCGCCCTCGATCAGCGCCTCCGGGTCGCCCGGGTGGTCGTCGTCGTGCAGCGGCAGGTCCAGCACCTGGGACCAGAAGCGGGCCAGGATGTAGGGGTCGGAGCAGTCGATGGTCACATGGCGGATCCTGGAGGTCATGCGGGACATCGTGGCAGCCGCCCGGAAGCCGGTGAAACGGGTTTTCGGCGCGGCCGGAACACGTCAGGAGCAGATCGTGCCGCGCGCCGGGGGCGTGCCGTCGAGGAGGTAGGTGTCGACGGCCCCGGTCGCGCAGTCGTCGTAGCCGTAGGTCCCGGCGATCCGGGCGGCGGGACGGTCGGGGCAGCGCTCGGTTAGCGTCGTGGCATGACATGTGGCACGGGCGGCGCGGCCTCGGACGGTCCCGCCGGGACTCTCGCCGAGGCCCTGGCCGCCGGGACGGTGGTGCTCGACGGCGGGATGTCCAACCAGTTGGAGGCGGCCGGGCACGACCTCGGGGACGAGCTGTGGTCGGCCCGGCTGCTGGCGGAGCGGCCCGAGGCGGTCACCGAGGCGCACCTCGCCTATCTGGAGGCGGGCGCGGACGTGCTGATCACCGCCACCTACCAGGCCACCTTCGAGGGGCTGGCGCGGCGCGGGTTCGGCCGGGAGCGGGCCGGCGCGCTCATGGCGTCCGGTGTCGCTCTGGCGCGGGACGCGGTGGCGCGGGCGCGGGCGCGCGGGGTGGCGCGCCCGCTCTGGGTGGCCGCGTCGGCGGGTCCCTACGGGGCGATGCTCGCGGACGGTTCGGAGTACCGGGGGCGCTACGGGCTCAGCGTCGCCGAGCTGGAGCGCTTCCACCGGCCCCGGCTGGAGGCGCTGGCCGCCGCCCGGCCCGACGTGCTCGCCCTGGAGACGGTCCCGGACACCGACGAGGCGGTGGCCCTGCTGCGGGCCGTGCGGGGCCTCGGGGTGCCGGCCTGGCTGTCGTACACGGTGGACGGCCCGCGCACCCGGGCCGGGCAGCCCCTGGAGGAGGCGTTCGGCGCGGTCGCCGACGCGGACGAGGTGATCGCGGCCGGGGTGAACTGCTGTGCGCCCGAGGACGTGGCGGACGCCGTCGCGGTGGCCGCGCGGGTCACCGGCAAGCCGGTGGTGGCCTACCCCAACAGCGGGGAGAGCTGGGACGCCACGGCCCGCTCCTGGACCGGGCGCTCCACCTTCACCCCGGCCCTGGTCCACCGCTGGCGCGCCTCGGGCGCACGTCTGATCGGCGGCTGCTGCCGGGTCGGCCCGCCGGTGATCGGCCGGATCGCCCGCTCTCTGGGGACCGGGTGACCCGCCCTCCCCTGCCCGGGGGGCCGCGGTTCACGTTCCGCGGACACCGCCCGAGCGGCGCAGGCGCCGTATCACCGCGCGGAGTTCCGCGGCGCGGGCCGGGGAGCCGTCGGCCGCGGGGGGCGGGGCGGGAAGCGCGGGCAGGGGGTCGGGGACCGCGGCGGCGGGCGGGGCGGTCCACAGGGCCAGTTCGGCGTCCCGGGGGCCGTACGCGGTGTGCGCGGGGCCGTCGCCGAAGACCCGGACCGGGTGGTCCGGGCCCCAGGCCGCCCAGCCGGGGTCGCCGTCGGCGGCGAAGCGGACCCAGGCCGCGTGCATCGCGTCGGCCAGTTCCTGCGGGGCGCCCTCGCCCGCGAGCCGGCGCGCGTCGGGGACGTCGCCGGTGTCGAAGACGAAGCCCAGTTCCAGGGCGTGGCAGGCGCCGAGGCCGGGCAGCCGGGACGGCCAGGCGAACTCGTACAGGTGGGCGGCGCCCGGCCGGGCCTCGGCCAGCCGGTGCAGGGGGCGGCGCAGCATGTGGTCGGTGACCAGCTGGCCGACGATCTCGGCGGCGCCCGCGTGGGGCCGCAGCGACCGGTAGCCGCGCACCACCTCGTGTCCGCAGTGGCAGCGGGCCATGGCACCGGCCAGGGCGACCGCGCCGAGCCGGTCGACGCGCTCGACGAGGCCGCCCGGCACCAGCCACAGCCGGTACTCGTCGCGGGTCCAGCCCATGAGCAGGTCGGCGTCTCGGGCCGCCTCCCCCTCGATCAGCGCCTCCAGCGGATCGCGCGGGACGAGGTCGCCGTCGACGACGATGCCGAAGGCGGGGCCGCCGAGGACCGGGCTGCTGAGCCTGCCCGTCTCGGCCTGGGTGCGCAGCAGCAGCTCGCGGTCGACGGCGGCGAACGCCTCGGCGGTGGCGGGCACCTTCAGCCGGGCCGCCATCCGCCGCACCATGCGCCGCACCCTGTCCCGGTCGGACGCCTCCGGCGCACCGCTCTGGAGCACGGCCCGCCGGAACAGTCCCTGGGCCTGCGGGGCGGCGATCAGGGCGCCGACGCTGATGGCGCCCGCCGACTGGCCGCACAGGGTGATCCGGCCGGGGTCGCCGCCGAAGGCGCCGATCGCCTCGTGCACCCAGCGCAGCGCGGCGAGCTGGTCGCGCAGACCGGCGTTGGCGGGGGCGTCCGGGAACAGTCCGTAGCCCTCCACACCCAGCCGGTAGTTGACGGAGACGAGGACGACCCCGTCGCGGGCGAAGGAGTGGCCCTCGTAGACGGGCACGGCCGAGGAGCCCCGGGTCAGCGCCCCGCCGTGCAGCCACACCAGCACGGGCAGCCGGGCGCCGGGGTCCGGTTCGGGCGTCCACACGTTGAGGTTGAGGCAGTCGTCGCCGGGAACGGCCGGATCGGACAGGTACGGGGCGAAGGCGTCGGAGTACGGGGGCTTGGGCGCGGTCGGGCCGTAGACCTGCGCGTCGCGGACGCCGTCCCAGGGCTCGGGCGGCTCGGGCGGCCGGAACCGCCGGGGGCCGAAGGGGGGCGCCGCGTACGGGATGCCCCGGAAGGCCGCGACCCCGTGTTCGTACCGTCCGCGTACCGCCCCGTACGGCGTTGCCACCACGGGAGCCGTCCGGTCCGCCGCCATGTGACCACCAGCCCTTCAGCGCGCTCGCACCCCGCTCGTGCGCGGGCGTCAGCGCTCGCGCACCGGTACCTCAAGAGCACCACGGCGGTGCGCGGTATTCCGCCGCTCGGGCCCGGAACGGGGCTGTCCGGAGTACGGCAGCCTGCTCGGTGCCGCTCGCGCGGCGCCCCATCGCCACCGGAGCCACCACCGGAGCCGACGCCGGAGCCGACGCCGGGGTCGGCGCCCCGACCCCCACCCGGGCCGTCACCGGGGCCGCCCCGCACGGCGGCGCCCGGTGCGGTCCGTGTCGCTGTCGTCGCTGTCGCTGTCGCTCAGTCGCCGTCCTCCTCCCCGTCGCGGCCCACGCCCATGAGGGCCTCGATGGCGTCGACGGCGCTGCCGTCGTGATCGCTGCCCGCGGTGCCGCGGCCGGTCTGGAGGTTGGCCGTGCGGTCGACCTCCAGGATGGAGTCGGAGTGCGAGTTGTCCAGGACGGTGATGAGGCTGTCGGCCGCCGCGGCGGGGGCCGCACCCGCCACCAGGGCCAGGGCCAGGACGGCCGCGGTGCGCAGCCGGGGCGGGCGGGCGCTCACACGCCCACGCCTTCTTCCGCGCCCGCCTGCGCGCCCACCGCCGGTGCGCCCACGCCCGCCCGCGCGCCCGCGCGTACGGGACGCCGGTGCGCCAGGTTGCGCTCCAGCAGGCTGGTCGCGGCCTGCACGCCCACGCCGCCGGCCGCGTCCACCTCGGGCAACCGGCCGTCGGCGCGGCGCAGTTCGGCGAGCGCGGAGTCCATCGCCTGGTGGGCGGCGAACAGGCACGGGGTGCTGTAGATCGCGACGTCCACACCCAGCTCGGACAGCTCGCCCAGCGACAGGCGCGGCGACTTCCCGCCGCCGATCTGGTTGAACAGCAGCGGCTTGTCGCCGACCACGGCGCGCACCCGGCGGATCCAGTCGACGGAGCGGATCCCGTCGACCAGGATGACGTCCGCCTCGGTCGCGGCCAGCGCCTCGGCCCGCAGCAGGATGTCGGCCTCGTCGGTGGCGTCGGTCCGCGCCACCACGACCAGGTCCTGCCGGGTGGCCAGCACCTTCTCCAGCTTGGCGAGGTACTCGTCGAGCGGCAGCACCTGCTTGCCGTCGGCGTGTCCGCAGCGGCGGGGCCGCTTCTGGTCCTCCAGGATCACCCCGGACGCCCCGATGCGCTCCAGCCCCTCCACCACGTGGCAGGCGACCTCCGCGTCGACATAGCCGTCGTCGATGTCCACCAGCAGGTGGTGGGCGGGGAAGGCGCCCCGCAGCCGCTGGACGAACGCCACCATGTCCGGCCAGGCGATGAACCCGATGTCCGGCAGGCCGTAGTAGGAGGCGGCGAAGCCGAATCCGGAGACGAACATGCCGTCGTAGTGCTCGGCGGCGATCGACGCCGAGTACATGTCGTACACACCGATCAGCGGGGTGGTACCCGGCCCGGCGATCTGCGCGCGCAGCTTCTTGCCGTAGGTCAACGTGACTCCTCTGATGGGGGGTCGGGCGCGGGGCGCGCCCTCAGGAGCGGCCGGATTCCGGTGGCCGGCGGCACCCGGTCCTTTGCCGAGACATAAGGATTCCTAGACCGCACCGAGAGCGGTACTTGAGATGCCCTTTACTCACTCGGACGGGCGTACGCCTTCACCGGAGAAACGTCACTGACCGGCGTGTCGCGGAGCCGGGTTGATGAGCGCCCCGGGGACCGGCGGGAGGGCGGCGGCGTCGCGGAGGTGTCCGATTCCTTCAAGACCGGGTGCCGGGGCCGCGCCTACGGTGACGGCATGACTCCACGATTCGCCGTGGTCGGCCTGGTCGCCTCGGACCTGGCCGCCTCGCTCGCCTTCTACCGCCGCCTCGGGCTCGTCTTTCCCGAGGACGCCGAACAACAGCCGCACGTCGAGGCCGAGTTGCCCGGCGGTCTCACCCTCGCGCTGGACACCGAGGACACCGTCCGCTCCTTCCATCCGGACTGGCGCCCGCCGGCTGGGGGCGGCCGGTGCGCGCTCGCCTTCCACTGCGGCACACCCGCCGAGGTGGACGCCCTCTACGCCGACCTGGCCGGCGCCGGGTACCACGGGGAGCTGAAGCCGTGGGACGCGTTCTGGGGGATGCGGTACGCGGTCGTGCACGACCCGGACGGCAACGGCGTCGACCTGTTCGCACCCCTGCCCGCACCCAGCGCGTAGCGCCCGCACCCCCCGCGCGGCGACCGCGCCTGCCGAGTGGCACTCGCGGCGCTGTCAGCGCCCACCCAGAAGTCCGCTCAGCGGCATCCCGGCCAACTCCCTCACGTCCCGGGCCAGATGCGCCTGGTCGGCGAAGCCCGCGCGGAGGGCCGTCTGCGCGAACGGGACTCCGCTCCGGGCCAGTGCCAGGGCGCGCTGCAGCCGCAGCACCCGGGCCAGCGTCTTGGGCCCGTAGCCGAAGGCGGCCAGGGAGTGGCGGTGCAACCAGCGCGCGCCCACGCCGAGTTCGTCGGCGGTGGCGGCGACCGGGCGGCCCGCGTCCAGCGCCGCGACCAGGCGCCGCAGCCGCGGGTCCGGCGGCCCGGTGCGTTCCGCGCGTTCCAGGGCCGCGGCCTCCAGTGCGGCGGCCGGGTCCGCCGCCGCCTCCAGGCGGGCGCGCAGCCGCCGCACCTCGGCGGCGGGCCACAGCTCGGCCAGGTCGGTCCGCCGGTCGCGCAGTTCGTGCGCGGGCACCCCGAGCCAGCCGGGCGCGGTGCCGGGGAAGAACCGCAGCCCGGTCCAGTGCGCGGGCGGGCCGCCGGGGGCGTGAGCCCGGGTGTCGGGCCCGGCGACGAGCAGCCGGCCCTCGCTCCACAGCAGGTCCATGCAGCCGTCGGGCAGGACGAGCCCCGCCCCGGCGCCGGACCCGCCGGGTGTCTTCGTCCACAGCACCGCGCCGGGCAGTCGCGCGGGCCGCTCGGCGTACCCGCCCGGCACCCGGCCGGCGCGCACGGACGCGGGCGCGGGCGCAGGAGCGGGCGCAGGTGCAGGAGCGGGCGCAGGAGCGGGGGCCGCACGCGCCCCGCGCGCCGCCTCCACAGCGTCCGCCGGGACCACGGGGACCACGGGGACCACCGAGTTCACCGGCTCCGGCGAGGCCACCGGGCCCACTGGGCCCACCGGACGGGCGCCGTACACCCTGCTCACCCGCCCCCGCGCGCCGCCCCCGCGCGCGCCGTCCGCGTCCGGTGCTCCTGCGGGCTGACGCCGTAGGCGCGTTTGAACGCCGTGGAGAGCGCGAAGGCGCTGCCGTAGCCGACCAGGCGGGCGACGGCGGCGATGGTGTCGTCGGTGTCGCGCAGCCGGTCGGCGGCCAGCGCGAGCCGCCAGTTCGTCAGGTACGCCATCGGCGGCTCCCCGACCAGCGCGGTGAAGCGGCGGGCCAGCGCCGCCCGGGACACCCCGGCCTTCGCGGCGAGCGCGGCGACCGTCCAGGGGTGCGCCGGGTCGTCCTGGACGAGCCGCAGCACCGGGCCGACGACCGGGTCGGCGAGCGCCCCGTACCAGGCGGGCGCCGCCGCGTCGGGCCGGGCGAACCAGGTCCGCAGCGCGGCGATGACCAGCAGGTCGAGGAGCCGGTCGAGGACGACCTCCTGGCCGGGCTCGTCGCGCACGATCTCGTCGGCGAGCACCGGGGTGAGCGGGCACGTCCACATGTCCGAGGCCAGGGTCAGCAGCGGGGGCAGCGCGTCCAGCAGCCGGCCGTTGATCTCGCCCTTCATGAGGTAGGTGCCGATCAGCACCACCGTGCCGCCGTCGAGGCGGTCGCCCCAGGTGCGTACGCCGAGGTCCATGGAGCCGTTCAGCGAACGGCCGTCGGGGTAGGCGCACTCGCCGCCGGGCAGGATCAGCGCCTGCGGGGCGGTGCCGGGGTCGTCGGCGCAGGTGTACGGGCCGGGGCCGCGCGCGATGGCCAGGTCGCCGGGGCCCAGCCGCACCCGCTCGCCGGTGTCCGGCATGATCCAGGCGTGGCCGCGGATCATCAGCATCACCGTGAGCGGGGCCTCGTCCTCGACGCGTACGGCCCACGGCGGGTCGAGGCAGGCGCGGATCATGAAGGCGCCGCGCGCGCGGGGGCCCTCCAGGAGGCCGGCGAGTGCGTCCATGGGGACAGCGTAGACGCGCGCTTATGCGGGTGAGCGGTTCGGCGATGGATCCCGTGCGGGGCAGGGCAGTTGACTGCTCCCATGACACAGAACACGCAGGGCACGGACGGTACAGAGGTCGGGCACGGCACGAAGGACGCGGTCCGTGCGGCGGGCACGGGCGGGGCGCGGGCGGCGACGGTGGTGGTCACCGGCGCGTCCGGCCGTACGGGGAGCCGGGTCGCCGCGGCGGCCGCGGCGGCGGGGCTGACGGTGCGGGCGGCGTGCCGGGCGCAGGGATTCGACTGGCACGACGAGACGACCTGGGCGCCGGTGCTGCGCGGCGCGGACGCCGCGTACCTGATGTATCCGTCGGACATCGGCGCGCCGGACGCGGCACAGCGGGTGGGGAGCCTGGCCCGCGAGGCGGTCGCGCTCGGGGTGGAGCGGCTGGTGCTGCTGTCGGCGCGGGGCGAGGAGCAGGCCCTGCCCGCCGAGGAGGCGCTGCGCGCTTCGGGGGCCCGGTGGACGGTGGTGCGCGCCGCGTGGTTCGCGCAGAACCTCAGCGAGGGCCCGCTCCTCACGGAGCTGCGGGAGAGCGGGGAACTGGTGTTCCCGGCCGGTGACGTGCGCGAGCCGTTCGTCGACGTACGGGACATCGCGGACGTCGTCGTGACGGCGCTGACCTCGGGCGACCGCTGGACCGGGCGGATCGTCGAGGTGTCCGGGCCGCGGCTGCTGACGTTCGGCGAGGCGGTCGCGGAAGTCGCCGCCGCCGCCGGGCGCGAGCTGGTGTACCGGCCGGTGCCGGCGCGGGCGTACGGGGAGGCGCTGGCCGGGTTCGGGGTGCCCGCCGAGGAGGTGGAGTTCCTGGTCGGTCTGTTCGGGACGCTGCTGGACGGGCGCAACGCGCACCTGTCGGACGGGGTGCGGCAGGTGCTGGGGCGCGCGCCGCGCGACTTCGCCGACTTCGCCCGGGAGGCGGCGGCCGCCGGGGTGTGGAAGCAGCCCTGACCGCGCCCCGGGGCGGTCACTTGTCGGGCTGGGCGCCGTCGCTGTCGTCCTTGTGCGGGCCGCGCACGTGGGCGCTGCGGGCGTGGGCGCGCAGGCGCGCGGTCACGTCCTCCGGGGGCAGGAAGCGCGACCAGCGCTCGGGGAACTCGGAGGGCATGTCGGCGTCGTCGGTCTCGTCCATGTCGTCCATGTCCTCCAGGCCGTCCGGGTCGCCGAGGGATTCGCGGTACGCCTCGCGGGCGGCGGCGGCGCGTGCGACGTACTCGGCGATCTGCGCCTCGCGCACCCGCTCGTTGGCGGCGCGGGCCGCGGCGGTCGCGGCGGCCGGCCAGACCCGGTCGATGGCGGCGTTGACCGCGGCCCCGACGAGGACGGCGAACGCGGACACACCGATCCACAGCAGCACGGCGACCGGCGCGGCCAGCGATCCGTAGATGGTGGGGCCCTCGACGGTGCTGGTGAGGTAGATGCGCAGCAGGAAGCTGCACACCACCCACATGGCCAGGGCGACCAGCGCGCCGGGCACGTCCTCGATCCACGGGGAGCGCACGGGGACGGACACGTGGTAGAGCGTGGTCAGGAAGGCGACCGACAGGACGATGACCACCGGCCAGTACAGGACCTGCACGACGGTCGTCGACCACGGCACGATCCGTACCACCGCGTCCGGTCCCGCCACCATCAGCGGCAGCGCGACCGAGCCGATGAGCAGGGCGACGACGAAGAGCAGGAAGGCCATCAGCCGGGTCCTGACGATGCCGCGCACCCCGTCCAGGCCGTACATCACGGTGATGGTGTCGATGAAGACGTTCACCGCGCGGGAGCCCGACCACAGCGCGAACACGAACCCGATGGAGATCACGTCCGGCCGGCCGCCCTGCATCACGTCCCGCAGGATCGGCTGGGTGATCTCCTTGACGCCCTGGTCGGACAGGACGGTGCGGGAGGCGTCCATGATGTTGCGCTCCAGGCTGGCGATGGTGTGCGCGCCGGTCCAGGAGTCGACGTAGAAGAGCAGGGCGATCAGGCTGAGCAGCAGGGGCGGCACGGAGAGCAGGGTGAAGAACGCGGCCTCGGCGGCGAGGCCGAGGATGCGGTACTCCATGCACGAGTTGACGGTGTCCTTGAGCAGCAGCCAGGCGGTCCTGCGCTTGGAGACGTTCCGGTAGAGGGCGCGGGCCCGGTGGAAACGGCCGGTCGGCCTGTCGGGGGTGTCACTGGCTGGCTGCACGACCCAAAGGTATCCCTGTCCCGGCCCGTCCCCCTCATCCACGGCGACCGCTCCGCGATCTTCGGCGGTCCGCCGCCGCACCGGCGGGGGACGGTACGGCGCCCCGCCGGGCCCGGTGCCCGTCCGGGGCCGCCGATGTGGTGACGGCGGTCGTGGCGCGGGTAGGTTCCGTGCCATGGCAGCCAGCACTCATTCCGTGACCAACCAGGTGCCGCCGCTGGTCGGCTACGACCTCTTCGCCGCCGACCGGGCCCTGTCCGAGGCGGTCGGGCGGCATGTCGCCCCCGGTCTGCTCGACGAGGTGCGCGCCGAGCTGTCGGCGCTCGGCCGGGCCGCGGGCTCGGCCCAGGTCCAGGAGTGGGGCGCGCAGGCGAACGAGAACCCGCCCCGGCTGCGCACCCACGACCGCTACGGCCGGCGGATCGACGAGGTGGACTTCCACCCGGCCTGGCACCGGCTGCTCGGCAAGGGCGTCTCGGCCGGTCTGACGGCCGCCTGGACCCGGCCCGCCGGGCAGGTGCGGCGGGCGGCGGCCTTCCTGGTGTGGACGCAGGCCGAGGCGGGCAACTGCTGCCCGCTGTCGATGACCCACGCGGCGGTGCCCGCGCTGCGCGCCGACCCCGCGCTGGCCGCCGAGTGGGAGCCGCGGCTGACGTCCATGGTGTACGACCGCGGGCTGCGTCCGGCCGTGCAGAAGGCCGGCGCCCTGTTCGGGATGGCCATGACGGAGAAGCAGGGCGGCAGCGATGTGCGCGCCGGTACGACGCGGGCCCGGCCGCTGGCCGAGGACGGCACCTACGAGCTGCGCGGGCACAAGTGGTTCTGCTCGGCGCCGATGTCGGACGGCTTCCTGGTGCTCGCACAGGCTCCCGGCGGGCTGACCTGCTTCCTCGTGCCCCGGGTGCTGGCGGACGGCACGCGCAACGTGTTCCTGGTCCAGCGGCTGAAGGACAAGCTGGGCAACCGGTCCAACGCCTCCGCCGAGGTCGAGTTCGACGGGACGTGGGCGCGCCGGGTCGGCGAGGAGGGGCGCGGGGTGTCCGTGATCATCGAGATGGTGGCGGCGACCCGGCTGGACTGCGCGCTCGGCTCGGCGGGACTGATGCGGCAGGCGGTGGCGCAGGCGGTGCACCACTGCGCGTACCGGGAGGCGTTCGGCGGGCCGCTCGCCGGCCGGCCGCTGATGCGCAACGTACTGGCCGACCTGGCGCTGGAGTCGGAGGCGGCCACCGTGCTGGCCCTGCGGCTCGCGGCGGCCCGGGACGACGACGGCGAGCAGGAGCGGGCGCTGCTGCGGATCGCGGTGCCGGTGGCCAAGTACTGGGTGACCAAGCGGTGCGCGCCGGTCGTGGTGGAGGCCGCGGAGTGCCTGGGCGGCAACGGGTACGTGGAGGAGTCCGGACTGCCCAGGCTGGTGCGGGAGTCGCCGCTGAACTCGGTCTGGGAGGGCGCGGGCAATGTGCAGGCGCTGGACGTGCTGCGGGCGCTGCGGCGCGAGCCGCGGGCGTTCGACGCCTTTCTGCGCGAGGTGGGTCTGGCGCGCGGCGCCGACCACCGGCTCGACGCCGCCGTCAAGGACCTGCTCACCGAACTGGCCGACCTGGACGGCATCGAGGCGCGCGCCCGGCGGGTGGTGGAGCGGATGGCGCTGGTCCTCCAGGGCGCGCTGCTCGTCCGGTACGCACCGCCCGAGGTCGCCGACGTGTTCTGCGCCTCCCGCCTCGGCGGCGACCACGGCACGGCGCTGGGCACCCTCCCGCACACGCTGGACCTGGCCGCGCTCGTGGAACGCGCCCGCCCGGTGGTCTGAGCGCGGCGGGTCACGGAGGGGCGCGGGGGCGCGGAGGGCGCGGCGAGGCGCGGAGGTTGCGTCGGGGCGCGGCGAGGGCAGCGGGCGGCCGGAACACCTGCGGCCGGGCGCGTACGGGTGGTGGCCGGGACCGGGCCCGCGCCGCGCCGAACCCCTGCCGCGCCGACCCCCTGTACCTCCTCCGCCTCCGTCTCCACCTCCTCACGTGCCTCCTCACGTGCCTCCTCGCGGTGCACCGGTCCGGGCGCGGCGCGGTGGGTTCGGCCGCCGAGGTGTCCGGCGGCCCGGCACGCACAGTGACCGTCCGGACCGAGATGTCGCGGGTGCGGCGCTGTCCGGGCGTACTGCTCGAACACCGGCCCGACCGGTGCGGTGAGAACACCGGGGCGCGCGTGCCGCTCCCCCGCGACCGGCGCGATCTGCTGCCGTACCCGGCCGCTCCCGCGGTGTGCCGGGGCCGGGCGGCGTCCGCCGTGTCCCGAAGGGGGCGGCGGGGCAAGGGATCCAGGGGTGCGGGCACGGCATCTCGGGGCCGTTTGCCGGGTCTTCGCCATACGGCGCGCCGGACTGCCGTAGCATCACTGTGGGTCGCCCCATCCGCTCCTCGCTCAACGCTGGGAACCCGCGGCGCAGTTGGCCCGCCCGGTCGGCAGGCGTCCCGGAGGCGAACCGAGCCCTGGACTAGGGGGGTTGGATGAAGCAACGCGGGCGACACCGCCGGCGCAGGCAGGGCAGGGCGCTGCGCGCCGTGCTGGCCGGTGCCGGACTGGCCCTGACCGCCGCCGCCACGCTGATCAGCGCCTCGCAGGCCACGGTCACCGACGATCCCGGCGCGCTCAGGCCGCTCACGTCGGCCGCCGAACTGGGCGGGCTGCGGCTGACCGAACAGCCCGTCCCGGCCGGTTCGCTGGACCGGCTCGCCGCGGCGATGGGCCGGCCGGTCGACGCGGGCACGGTGCTCGGCGACACCGACCGCACCCTGCGCGACGCCGACGACTGCACGGGCACGGAGCGCAGGGCCCTGCCCGTCGAGCCGTCGGCCGCCCGCGCGTACTGCTGGGACACCGAGGACGCCGAGGACGCGGAAACCCGGGAATGGCGGCCGCAGTCGGTGGCCACCTCCGGGGACGCGGACGGCGGCAGCCGGTGGGGCGCGCACCGGGTGATCCTGTCCGGCTGGACGCACCGCGGCGACGACGCGGACCCCCGCCGTATGGCCAAGGTGGCGTTCGTCGACGCCGCCGACCCGGCCCGCCTCACCTACACCTGGGCGCTGCTCGCCGTCCCGGTGGACGGCGGACGCGACTACCGCGCGCTCGCCTCCCGTGTGTCGGGCATGGTCCGCTACCGGGACAAGCTGCTGGTCACCGCCTCCGGCGACGGCCGGCAGGCGCTCTACGTCTACGACCTGCGCCGCATCCAGCGCGCCACCGTCACCGAGGACGCCGTCGGCCGGGTGCCGGGCGGCTGGTCGGCGCACGGCTACCGCTGGGTGCTCCCGGCGGTCGCCACCTACCGTCCGGCCGAGGGCGCCTGCGGCCGACCGGCGAGCGCGGCCGGTTCGTCCGGTTCATCCGGTACGGCCGGCACGTCCCGGGTATCCGGCGCATCCGGCCGGGACGGCGTCGCCCCGGCCTGCCCGAGCAGCCTCTCCCTGGACAGCAGTTCCGTACCGGACAGCCTGGTCGCGGGCGAGACGACCCGCACGGACGGCGACCGGCGCACCCGGCTGTGGCGCTACTCCTTCAGCGCGGACCCGGCCCGCTCCGGGCTGCTGGCCGCCGACGCCACCGGGACGGTCCGGGCGGAGGAGGCGTACGAGACGGATGCGCCGGGCGTGCGCGGGGTGCTGTCGCACCGCACGGGCCTGGCCGGCCACACCGACTGGTACCTGGGCCGGACGGCCGGGAAGCGGGGCGGGCACGGCACGCTGTGGCGGCAGGACACCCAGGGCGCCGAGGCGACCGAGTGCGGCACCTCGGACGACACGCACCGCTGCTGGGGCGACGGCGTCGGCTCCCTGTCCTACGCTCCGGCGACCGGCGAACTGTGGTCGGTGTCCGGGCGGACCCTGTTCGCGGTGCCGCTGTCCGCACTCGAACACGAGCTGCACTAGACCCACCGGGGCGGCCCGGCCCGCGCGATCGACAGGAGCCCCGGCCGGATGATTCCCTGGCCGGCATGACGAACATCGCCGTGACCACCTGGTCCCTGGAGCAGACCGCGCCGACCGACCTGCTGCCGGCCAGCGCGCCCGAGGGGGACGTCCGGATCGTCCGCGCCGAGGTGCCCTCCCCCGAGTTCAACCGCTTCCTGTACGCGTCGGTGGGCGGCGACATCCGCTGGACGGACCGGCTCGGCTGGACGTACGCGCGGTGGCAGGAGTACCTGGAGCGTCCGGCGGTCGAGACCTGGGTGGCGCACGACCGGGGCACACCGGCGGGCTACATCGAGCTGGAGGCGCAGGACGACGGGGTCGTGGAGATCGTCTACTTCGGCCTGATCCCCGCCTTCCGGGGCCGCCGGATCGGCGGGCACCTGCTGTCGTACGGCACCGCCCGCGCCTGGGACCTGGCGGACCGCTGGCCGGGGCTGGCGCCGACCAAGCGGGTGTGGGTGCACACATGCAGTGAGGACGGCGAGCACGCGATGGACAACTACCAGCGGCGCGGGTTCGTCCTGTTCGACACCAAGGTCGAGGAGGAGCCGGCGCTCACCGCTCCGGGCCCCTGGCCGGGCGCGTTCCCGGCCTGAGGGCCACCCGCCCACGGCCCGTTCCCGGGCCGGACAACCGCTTTCCCCACCGCGGCTCCGCTGTGACCGACGACGCCCTTGTCCACACTCCGGGACAAGGGTGTCCACACTTTGGATAAAGGTGGACTGTGTCCAGATCGCCGTGCCACGCTGCCGTCATGTCTGGAACTGGAACCGCCTTGGTGAGCCGACGGCACGTCGACCACGGCCGCATGTCCAGCGCCATCTGTCCGGCGAGCTGACTCGCCCGCAGTGGCCTGGGGCCACGGGCACAGCACCACCGGATCTTCAGCCTCCTCCCTCCCGAGCGCAATGACGCGCCTGCCTGCCTGACTGCCCATGCGCCCGCATCCACGCAGGTCAGAGCCGCATCTTCCGCTGTCCCGAAGGACGTATCACCATGGCCGCCGCCGCTTCACAGAACTCCGTCGCGCCCCGCCGCAAGGTGAGCCGCCACCGTGGCGAGGGCCAGTGGGCCGCGGGGCACCTGACCCCGCTCAACGGCAACGAGCAGCTCAAGAAGGACGACGACGGTCTCAATGTGCGGACACGCATTGAGACGATCTACTCCAAGCGCGGATTCCACGCCATCGACCCCAACGACCTGCGGGGACGCTTCCGTTGGTGGGGTCTGTACACCCAGCGCCGCCCCGGGATCGACGGCGGGCGCACCGGCCTCCTGGAGCCCGAGGAGCTGGAGGACGAGTACTTCATGATGCGCGTCCGCATCACGGGCGGACGGCTCACCACCGAGCAGCTGCGGGCCATCGGCGAGGTCGCCGAGACCTACGCGCGGGGCACCGCGGACATCACCGACCGGCAGAACATCCAGTTCCACTGGGTGCGCATCGAGGACGTGCCCGCCATCTGGGAGCGCCTGGAGGCGGTCGGGCTGTCCACCACCGAGGCGTGCGGCGACTGCCCGCGCGGCATGCTCGGCTCCCCGGTCGCGGGTGTCGCCGAGGACGAGATCATCGACGGCACGGCGGCCCTGGACGAGATCGTCCGCCGCTACATCGGCGACCCGCGCTTCTCCAACCTGCCGCGCAAGTTCAAGACGGCCGTCTCCGGCTCGCCGCTCCTCGACGTGGCGCACGAGATCAACGACATCTCCTTCGTCGGCGTGGTCCACCCCGAGCACGGCCCCGGCTTCGACCTGTGGGTCGGCGGCGGCCTGTCCACCAACCCCCGGTTCGGGGTGCGGCTGGGCGCCTGGGTGCCCGAGGCCGAGGTGCCCGACGTCTGGGAGGGCGTCACCTCGATCTTCCGCGACTACGGCTACCGGCGGCTGCGCAACCGGGCCCGGCTGAAGTTCCTGATCGCCGACTGGGGCGCGGAGAAGTTCCGCCAGGTGCTGGAGGACGAGTACCTCGGGCGCAAGCTGATCGACGGGCCCGCGCCCGAGATGCCCGCCCGGCAGTGGCGCGACCACATCGGCGTGCACCGCCAGAAGGACGGCCGCTTCTACGTCGGTTTCGCCCCGCGCGTGGGCCGGATGGACGGCTCGCTGCTCACCAAGGTCGCCGCGCTGGCCGAGGAGCACGGCTCCGGGCGGGTCTCCACCACCGTCGAGCAGAAGATGATCGTCCTGGATGTGCCCCAGGACCGGGTCGACTCGCTGGTCGACGGTCTTGAGGCGCTGGACCTGCGGGTCAGCCCCTCCCCCTTCCGGCGCGGCACCATGGCCTGCACGGGCATCGAGTTCTGCAAGCTCGCCATCGTGGAGACCAAGGAGCGCGGCAGCGACCTCATCGACGAACTGGAGCGCCGGCTGCCCGACTTCGACGAGCCGGTCACCATCAACCTCAACGGCTGCCCGAACGCCTGCGCCCGTATCCAGACCGCGGACATCGGTCTCAAGGGGCAGTTGGTCACCGACGCCGAGGGCAACCAGGTCGGCGGCTACCAGGTGCACCTGGGCGGCGCGCTCGGCCTCGAACCGTCCTTCGGCCGCAAGGTCCGCGGTCTGAAGGTGACCTCCGCCGAACTGCCCGACTACATCGAGCGGGTCCTCAAGCGCTTCCAGGCGGAGCGCGCGGACGGCGAGCGCTTCGCGGCCTGGGCGGCACGGGCCTCGGAAGAGGCCCTGTCGTGAGCGAGCGGGCCGCGCCCTTCTACTGCCCCTACTGCGGCGAGGAGGACCTGCGTCCCGGAGAACAGGGCCACGGCGCCTGGGAATGCGGGGCGTGCAACCGGGCCTTCCAGCTGAAGTTCCTCGGGCTGCTGGCCCGGGGCTTCACGGGGAGTGCCGACGACGGAGGGGACGAGCGCACATGACGGCCGTTCAGGACGAGTGCACGGACGAGGAGTTGAAGGAGCTGGCCGAGCGGGCGGGCCGCGAGCTGGAGGACGCCTCCGCGCCGGAGATCCTCCGGTGGGCCGCCGACACCTTCGGCGAGCGGTTCTGCGTGACCTCCTCCATGGAGGACGCGGTCGTCGCCCACCTCGCCTCCCGGGCCATGCCCGGCGTGGACGTGGTGTTCCTCGACACCGGCTACCACTTCCCGGAGACCATCGGCACCCGCGACGCGGTCGAGGCCGTGATGGACGTGCGCGTCATCACCCTCACCCCGCGCCAGACGGTCGCCGAGCAGGACGCCGAGTACGGTCCGAGGCTGCACGACCGCGACCCCGACCTGTGCTGCGCGCTGCGCAAGGTGGGCCCGCTCCAGGAGGGCCTGGCGGGCTACCGGGCGTGGGCGACCGGGCTGCGCCGCGACGAGTCCCCGACCCGGGCGCACACCCCCGTGGTCGGCTGGGACGAGAAGCGGCGCAAGGTCAAGATCTCCCCGATCGCCCGCTGGACCCAGGACGACGTGGACGCCTACGTCACCGAGCACGGCGTGCTCACCAACCCGCTGCTGATGGACGGCTACGGCTCCGTCGGCTGCGCACCCTGCACCCGGCGGCTGCTGGCGGGCGAGGACGCGCGCGCCGGCCGCTGGGCGGGCCGCGCCAAGACCGAGTGCGGACTGCACGGCTGACCATGACCGAGATACAGGAGACACACGTGACGACCGGAGCCACCGTCTGGCTCACGGGTCTGCCGAGTGCCGGCAAGACCACCATCGCGCACGAGCTGGCCACCCGGCTCCGCGAGGAGGGCCACCGCGTCGAGGTCCTCGACGGCGACGAGATCCGCGAGTTCCTCTCCGCGGGCCTCGGCTTCGGCCGCGCGGACCGGCACACCAACGTGCAGCGCATCGGCTTCGTCGCCGAACTGCTCGCCCGCAACGGCGTCCTCGCGCTGGTCCCGGTGATCGCGCCGTACACGGAGAGCCGGGACGCGGTGCGCACACGGCACGTGAAGAACGGCACGGCCTACGTCGAGGTCCATGTGGCGACCCCGGTCGAGGTGTGCTCCGTACGCGATGTGAAGGGCCTGTACGCCAAGCAGGCGGCGGGCGAGCTGACCGGTCTGACGGGCGTCGACGACCCCTACGAGGAGCCGGTGTCGCCCGATCTGCGGATCGAGTCGCAGCACCAGAGCGTGCAGGAGTCCGCGGCATCGGTGTACGCGCTGCTCAGCGAAAGGGGACTGGCATGACGACGACCGTCACCGAGACCGAGGAGGGCACGGCCGGGCCGTACGCCCTCTCGCATCTGGACGCGTTGGAGTCGGAGGCGGTGCACATCTTCCGTGAGGTGGCGGGGGAGTTCGAGAATCCGGTGATCCTGTTCTCCGGGGGCAAGGACTCGATCCTGATGCTGCATCTGGCGTTGAAGGCGTTCGCGCCGGCGCCGGTGCCGTTCGCGCTGCTGCATGTGGACACCGGTCACAACTTCCCCGAGGTGCTGGCCTACCGGGACCGCACGGTGGAGCGGTACGGGCTGCGGCTGTACGTGGCGTCGGTGCAGGACTACATCGACCGGGGCGTGCTCCGCGAACGCGCCGACGGCACGCGCAATCCGCTGCAGACGCTGCCGCTGACGGAGAGCATCCGCACCGAGCGGTTCGACGCGGTGTTCGGCGGGGGACGCCGCGACGAGGAGAAGGCACGGGCCAAGGAACGGGTGTTCTCGCTGCGCGACGAGTTCTCCCAGTGGGACCCGCGCCGCCAGCGCCCCGAGCTGTGGAACCTCTACAACGGGCGCCACGCACCGGGCGAGCACGTACGCGTCTTCCCGCTGTCGAACTGGACCGAGCTGGACGTGTGGCAGTACATCGCCCGCGAGGGCATCGACCTGCCCGCCATCTACTACGCGCACGAACGCGAGGTGTTCGAGCGGGGCGGGATGTGGCTGACCGCCGGACAGTGGGGCGGCCCGCGCGAGGGTGAGAGGGTGGAGAAACGCCAGGTCCGCTACCGCACGGTCGGCGACATGTCCTGCACCGGCGCCGTCGACTCCGACGCCACCACCATCGAGAAGGTCATCACCGAGATCGCCGCCTCCCGCCTGACCGAACGCGGCGCCACCCGCGCCGACGACAAGCTCTCCGAAGCCGCGATGGAAGACCGCAAACGCGAGGGGTACTTCTAGAGATGACCACCGTGACACCCGAACACCTCGCGGCCACCACCCTGCTGCGCTTCGCCACCGCCGGATCCGTCGACGACGGCAAGTCCACCCTCGTCGGCCGCCTCCTGCACGACTCCAAGTCCGTCCTCACCGACCAGCTCGAAGCCGTCGAACGCGCCTCCGCCGGCCGCGGCCAGGACGGACCCGACCTGGCCCTGCTCACCGACGGCCTGCGCGCCGAGCGCGAGCAGGGCATCACCATCGACGTCGCCTACCGCTACTTCGCCACCCCCCGACGCCGCTTCATCCTGGCCGACACCCCCGGACATGTGCAGTACACCCGGAACATGGTCACCGGCGCCTCCACCGCGGAGCTGACGGTGATCCTCGTCGACGCCCGCAACGGCGTCGTCGAGCAGACCCGCCGCCACGCCGCCATCGCCGCCCTGCTCCGCGTCCCGCACGTGGTGCTGGCGGTGAACAAGATGGACCTGGTGGGCTACCGGGAGCCGGTGTTCGCGGCCATCGCGAAGGAGTTCACGGCGTACGCGACGGAGCTGGGCGTCCCCGAGGTCACGGCCGTCCCGATCTCCGCGCTGGCCGGGGACAACGTGGTGGAACCCTCCGCGGTCATGGACTGGTACGGCGGACCCACCGTCCTCGAACACCTGGAGACCGTCCCGGTCAGCCACGACCTGGCGCACTGCCACGCCCGGCTGCCCGTGCAGTACGTGATCCGGCCGCAGACCGCCGAGCACCCCGACTACCGCGGGTACGCCGGGCAGATCGCCGCGGGCTCCTTCCGCGTCGGTGAGGAGGTCACCGTGCTGCCCTCCGGGCGCACCTCGCGGATCTCCGGCATCGACCTGCTGGGCGAACCGGTCGAGGCGGCCTGGACGACGCAGTCGGTGACGGTGCTGCTGGAGGACGACATCGACGTCTCGCGCGGCGACCTGATCGTGCCGAGCCAGGACGCGCCGGCCACCACCCAGGACGTCGAGGCGACCGTCTGCCATGTGGCCGACGCCCCGCTGACCGTCGGCCACCGGGTGCTGCTCAAGCACGGCACCCGCACGGTCAAGGCGATCGTCAAGGACATCCCGTCCCGGCTCACCCTGGACGACCTGTCGCTGCACCCGCACCCGGGGCAGCTCGCCGCCAACGACATCGGCCGGGTCAAGATCCGCACCGCCGAGCCCCTGCCGGTCGACTCCTACGCCGACTCGCGCCGCACCGGCTCCTTCATCCTGATCGACCCCGCCGACGGCACCACCCTGACCGCGGGCATGGTCGGCGAGTCGTTCGCCGCGCCCGACCCCGTCAAGGACGCCGCCGACGAGGGCGGCTGGGACTTCTGACGATGAACTGCTTCGATTACTACTCGCTGTTCGCCAAGGAGGGCGGCCGGGTCGGCAGCGGTGCCCTCGGCAGCGGGCAGGGCGGAGTGGCGCGATGTGTGCGCTGACGTACGCGCACCGCTCGCGCGCCCTCACCCCCCACCGCAGTAGACGAAGACCTGCCGACCTCCCGGCCACGACCTGAGAGACCGTGACCGCCGGGCCTCCGAGAGGACAGCCTCCCGTGCCTGTCAACCGCTCGACCACCTTGCGCCGCGGCCTCGCCGTGGCCACCGCGCTTCCGCTGCTCGCCCTGGCTGCCTGCAGCTACGGCTCCAAGGCCGCGGACGACCCCGCCGACCAGAAGATCGCGGCGGGCGCCCAGAAGACCGACGGCCTGGACTCCGTCAAGATCGGCTACTTCGGCAACGTGACCCACGCGACCGCCCTGGTGGGGGTGCAGAAGGGCTTCTTCCAGAAGGCGCTGGGCGCCACCAAGGCCAAGTACCAGGTCTTCAACGCCGGTCCGTCCGAGATCGAGGCGCTGAACTCCGGTTCCGTCGACATCGGCTGGATCGGCCCCTCCCCCGCGATCAACGGCTACACCAAGTCGGACGGCAAGAGCCTGCGCATCGTCGGCGGTTCGGCCTCCGGCGGCGTCAAGCTGGTGGTGAACCCCGACAAGATCAAGTCCGTCGCGGACGTCAAGGGCAAGAAGATCGCCACCCCGCAGCTGGGCAACACCCAGGACGTGGCGCTGCTCAACTGGATCGCCGAGCAGGGCTGGAAGGTCGACGCGCAGAGCGGCAAGGGCGACGTGTCGGTGGTCCGCACCGACAACAAGGTCACCCCGGACGCCTACAAGGCCGGTTCCCTGGACGGCGCCTGGGTGCCGGAGCCGACCGCCTCCAAGCTGGTCGCCGAGGGCGCCAAGGTGCTGCTGGACGAGTCCGCGCTGTGGCCGGACAAGAAGTTCGTGATCACGAACATCATCGTGTCGCAGAAGTTCCTGAAGGCGCACCCCAAGGCCGTCGAGGCGGTCCTGAAGGCGTCCGTCGACACCAACAAGTGGATCAACGCCAACCCGGACGAGGCGAAGGCGGCGGCCAACAAGCAGCTCGCGGCCGACTCCGGCAAGGCACTGCCCACCGACATCCTCGACCCGGCGTGGCAGTCCATCAAGATCACCGATGATCCGCTGGCCGCCACCCTGGAGAGCCAGGCGCAGCACGCCGTGAAGGCCGGCCTGCTCAAGCAGCCCGAGCTGAACGGCATCTACGACCTCACCCTCCTGAACAAGGTGCTCAAGGCCGAGGGCGAGCCCACCGTCAGCGACGCCGATCTCGGCGTCAAGCAGCACTCCTAGCCCACGAGTTCCCAGGAGGTGACGACCATGGCCACGACCACTCTCGCCAAGGCCCCCGAGGCCGTCGAACACGCGGCACGCCTCGAGCATGTCTCGAAGTCCTTCGCGGCTCCGCGCGGGCAGCAGCTCGTGCTGGACGACATCAGTCTCGATGTCGCCCCGGGTGAGTTCGTCACCCTCCTGGGGGCCTCGGGGTGCGGCAAGTCCACCCTGCTGAACCTGGTGGCGGGTCTGGACCGGCCCAGCGCCGGGTCCATCACCACGGACGGGCGGCCCGCGCTGATGTTCCAGGAGCACGCCCTGTTCCCGTGGCTGACCGCGGGCAAGAACATCGAACTGGCCCTGCGGCTGCGGGGCGTGCCCAAGCAGGACCGGCGCGGCCGCGCCGAGGAACTGCTCGCGCTGGTCCGGCTCTCGGGCGCGTACGGCAAGCGGGTGCACGAGCTGTCGGGCGGGATGCGGCAGCGGGTGGCGCTGGCCCGCGCGCTCGCCCAGGAGAGCAACCTGCTGCTGATGGACGAGCCGTTCGCCGCGCTCGACGCCATCACCCGGGACGTCCTGCACGACGAACTGACCCGGATCTGGCAGGAGACCGGCGTCTCGGTGCTGTTCGTGACGCACAACGTGCGCGAGGCGGTGCGGCTCGCGCAGCGCGTGGTGCTGCTGTCCTCGCGGCCGGGGCGGGTGGCCCGCCAGTGGACGGTGGACATCCCGCAGCCGCGCCGCATCGAGGACGCGCCCGTGGCGGAACTGTCCCTGGAGATCACCGAAGTACTGCGTGGGGAGATCCGCCGCCATGGCCAGCACTGAGACGACGCCGACGCGGGACGCCGAACCGGCCGGCCGGGACGAGGGCCTGGGCGGGGTCGAGGCCGGACTCGACGCGCTGGAGGACACCCCGGGCGGCCGTACCCCGCTGCGGAAGACCTTCACCGACAAGATCCTGCCGCCGATCACGGCGGTCGTGGTGGTCCTGCTGCTGTGGCAGGGGCTGATCACCTTCCATGTGGTCGACGACCCGACCAAGCTGCCCTCCCCCGCCGACGTGGGCCGCGAGTTCAAGGACGCCTGGCTCCAGGGCACCCTGCTCGGCTTCATCTGGACCTCCGTCTCGCGCGGTCTGCTGGGCTTCCTGTTCGCGCTGGCCATCGGCACCCCGCTGGGCCTGGTGGTGGCCCGGGTGAAGTTCGTGCGCGCGGCCATCGGACCGGTGCTGTCGGGGCTCCAGTCGCTGCCGTCGGTGGCGTGGGTGCCGCCCGCGGTGATCTGGCTGGGCCTGAACAACTCGATGATGTACGCGGTGATCCTGCTCGGCGCGGTGCCCTCCATCGCCAACGGCCTGGTGTCCGGCATCGACCAGGTGCCGCCGCTGTTCCTGCGGGCGGGCCGCACCATGGGCGCGACCGGGCTGCGGGGCGCGTGGCACATCGTGCTGCCGGCCGCGCTGCCCGGCTATCTGGCGGGGCTGAAGCAGGGCTGGGCCTTCTCCTGGCGCTCGCTGATGGCGGCGGAGATCATCGCCTCCTCGCCCGACCTGGGCATCGGTCTGGGCGCGCTGCTGGAGAACGGCCGCAACGCCAGCTCCATGTCGCTGGTCTTCCAGGCCATCGTCCTCATCCTGTTCGTCGGCATCGCCATCGACCTGCTGATCTTCAGTCCGCTGGAGCGGTGGGTGCTGCGCAGCCGCGGTCTCTTCGTGAAGAGCTGAACGCCCATGTCCGCGCAGCCCGTCCTCCTCGTCGTCGCCCACGGCAGCCGCGATCCGCGGCATGCCGCGACCGTGCACGCCCTGGTGCGCCGGGTGCGGGCGCTGCGCCCGCACCTGCGGGTGGAGACCGGATTCCTGGACTTCAACGTGCCGTCCGTACCGGCCGTCCTGGAGTCGCTGGCGGCCGACGGCGTACGGGACGTGGTGGCGCTGCCGCTGCTGCTGACCCGCGCCTTCCACGCCAAGGCGGACATCCCGGCGGTGCTGCGCCAGGCGCCGCCGCGGCTGCGGATCCGGCAGGCCGACGTGCTGGGGCCCTCGCCGCTGCTGACGGCGGCCCTGGAACGGCGGCTGCGCGAGGCGGGGCTCGCCCCCGCCGACAGGTCCTCGACCGGGGTCGTGCTGGCCTCGGCGGGGTCCTCCGACCCGGAGGCGATCGCAGTGATCGCAGACATCGCGCGGGAGTGGCGGCGCACCGGTTGGTGTGCCGTGCGGCCTGCGTTCGCCTCCGCCTGCCTGCCGCGCACCGAGGACGCGGTGCGCGAGCTGCGGGAGCAGGGCTGTGCGCGGGTGGCCGTCGCCCCGTACGTCCTGGCGCCCGGCTTCCTCCCGGACCGGATCGCCCGGGGCGCGGCCGGCGCCGATGTCCTCGCCGAGGTGCTCGGCCCGGCCCCCGAGGTGGCCCGGGTGCTGCTGGAGCGCTACGACGCGGCGCGGCTGCCGAGGGTGGCGGCCGTGGGCGCTTAGGACCTGTCCTGGGCGCCTCTCGCGGGGGTCGCTATCGTGGCGGCCAAGGTCGAGGAGAGGGGTCGGTCGCGATGGCGGACGGCTTGGCGTGGATGGGTGAGCACTGGTACAGCGGTGCGGTCGCCAAGGACGGGATGCTCTCGGACATCAGCCTCACGGCGGTGCGGGGCGCGGACCCGGTGGACTTCGCGGTGCGCCTCGGTGCCGACCGGGCCATGGCCGAACGCCCGCCGCTGTTCAAGGACTTCGACCGGCTGAGTGTGGATCTGGGCGACAGCGTGGCGATGTTCGGCCGCGCCGGCGAGTGGTCGTACGTCCTGGAGGTCGAGCGGTCCACCTGGCACCTGGTCCTCCTGGACCGGCTGGGCCAGGACACCCTGCTGGGACCGGGCGAGGAACTCGTGTGCCTGGACCGCTTCCTGGACGAGGAGCCGTGGGTGTGCCGGGTCGACGCGGCGGGCGAGGTGGGTGCGGGCGGGCTCGGTGACAGCCTGCTGGAGAGCGCCGTCGCGGTCGAGGACCGGCTCGGGGCGTTCGCCGGGCTGGACGCGGCCATGCGCCGGGCCGGTGCGGTGCGGGACACCTTCCCCGGCTGCGAGGACCCGGAGGACGAGGCGGAGGAGCTGGCGAAGCGGCTGTTCGGGGCGGTGGGCGACGAGCTCGGGCTGTCGCTGCCGCGCCGGGAGATCGAGCTGGGCCTGCTGCCCGCGGTGCATCTGCCCTCACCGGTGTGAGCCGCGGCGGGGGCGCCGTGCCCGCTCGGCACGGCGCCCCCGGTGAGTGAGTGAGTGAGGTGGTGCTGCTACTGGTTGTTCGCGGTCATGGTGCACCGCACGGCGGTCGCGCTGTCCTCGGAGCACGCCGCGCGCACGTTGGTGTCCAGCCAGTACGGATCCCGGTCCAGCAGGCGCTGGTTGGCGTTGAAGGAGCCGAAGGCGGCCATCGAACCGCTGTTGTCGTTGCCGGAGATCGCGGACCGCCCGCAGACCTCCTTCCACGTCGGGGTGTGGCCGTCGATGTTGAACAGGTGCACGGTGCCGCCCTGCTTGCTCGCCAGGGTCTGCACACAGGCGTCACCGCTGCCGACCGGGTTCAGGCCACCCGCGAGCGAGGGCATGCCGCCGCTGTTGTAGGTGGCGTTGAACGCGAACTCGTCGCAGTTCAGCTCCTTGTCCGTGGCGCCGTTGAGGGCGCTGGTGTCACCGTTGGCGGCCGCCCACCCGGTGGGGCAGATCACCGTCCGGTTGCCGCTGATGTCGCCGTCGGGCAGGAAGTACAGCGGCTTGCTGTCGGCCTTGCTGCCGGGGTGGTTGGACAGCTTGTGCTGGATGAGCCAGGCGTGCGACGAGGCCTGCGGGTACTTGGCCGCGTTGAAGGTGTAGGTCGGCACGTAGTTGTGGAACACGCAGCCGGTCGTCGGCACCTTGCTGACGATCTTGGTGTTGTCGCAGCGGATCTGGTCGGGAGCCCCGCCGTTCTCCAGGTCGCCGCCCGCGACGTCCATGAAGACCGCGGGGGTCGTCTGCACCGTCTGGCCGGGGATCTTCGGGTTGCCCTGGAGGGCGACCGCGACGCCGAGCTTCATCACCTGCGGCTTGCTGGTGTTCGGCCCGGACAGGTCCGGCGCCCAGAGGTAGGAGGCGTCGGCAAAGACGCTGTGGTGGTCACCGGGCACCCAGGCGGCCGCGCCGGTCCAGCCGCTGACGTTCTGGACGCCGCAGTTGCCGGAGGGCTCGCAGTCGATCTTCGGGGCGTCCAGGGTGAACGCGGGGATGGTCGCCGGGACGTCCACGTCGGTGACGTTGATCCGCTCGGTGATGTTCCCCGACTTCGGGTCCAGCTTGCGCTCGTTGACCACCAGCGCCTTCACGGTGCCCACGGGGGCGTCGTTGAGGGTCGCCTCCCACGCCATGGTGAACGAGGAGCACTCCTCGAAGCGCGTCGTCCACAGCCCCTTGCGCGGGGCGGCCGGGTCGCAGCCGCTGACCAGGGACGCCTGCGCGGCGGCCCGCTGCCGGGCGCCGGCCGCCCGGTGGAGGGTGAAGTTGCGGCCGTCGTAGGGCTCGGCGCTGGCGCACACCTTCACCCCGTCGGACGAGGTGGTGCAGTGGGTTCCGGACGTCCCGAGGACGGCGGCGGGGGTGCGGCTCGCGCCGGCCGCGGTCTGCCACGGGGAGGCGGGTGCCAGGGTGTCGGTGTACGGCTGCGCGGTCTGGTCCGGGTTCGCCGCCGAGGCGTTGGGGGCCGGCAGGGCGAGGTCGACGGGCATCCTGACGCGGAAGCGCGCCCACGGCGACCACGACGTCTCGTACAGGCCGCTTTCCTTGGCGTAGGCGGAGGTGTGGAAGACGTAGTCGGTGTTCGGCTTCAGCCGGCCCGCCCCCACGCTCACGGAGGCGGTGGCACCGGACTTGACGAAGTCGGACACCAGGACGCCGTACTGGTTGTCGCTGATCTTCACCTGGGTCTTGGCGTTGCCCGCGGAGTCGGCGGTCCAGACCTCGAAGGTGAGGTTGGCGGTGCCGCCGTCGGCGTTGGTCACGGTGTTGCTCAGCTTGACCTTGGGGGTGCTGACCTGCCAGACGCCGGAGGCGTCCTTCTTGCCCGGCCCCGCCGAGGGGTTCTTGCCCGACACCGGCCGGGACGCCGCGGCGGCGGTGGCCTTCAGCGCGGGCCCGGCGGCCGGCCGGGACGACGGCGCGGCGTTCGGGTCCGGGTTGCGCACGAAACCGCCGCCGTCGGCCGCGGTCGCGCTCGCCATCCCGGATCCCGCGAACAGCAGCGCCGCGGTGGCGACGGCTGCCCGGTGAAGGATGAGCTTTCTTCTGGACGTACCAGACAAGACGTTTCCCTTCTGGCTCCGTCCCATGGGTCCCCCCGGGGCGGAGCTGGTTCCTTCTCTGCTGCTTCCCGTACACGGGTGCCGGTCCGCTCGTGCCGCTCGCGCCCACGGCGACGAGGCCCGGCCGCGACGTCCGTGCGACGCCGCCGCACCTTCCTATGCCGACGGGCACATGACAAGCCAGCAGATAAACCACGGCGCACCGGACAAGGGGGGCGCAACGCGACTGTGTCCATCCCCATGTTTGGCCGTGGTTGTGCGCTCGGGTGTGAAGGTTCCATGGGGATCGGCGGCGTGCACCGGCCGGGAGGTGACGGTCAGTCGAAGCGCAGGGAACCCGTGCGGGTGCGCTTGAGTTCGAAGAAGTCGGGGTGCGCCGCCAGGACCCGGAAGCTGTCGAAGAGCCGGGCCGCCTCGGTGCCGCGCGGCACCGCCCGCAGGACCGGTCCGAACCAGACCGTGCCGTCGACATGGAGGGTCGGCGTGCCGACATAGCCGCCGGAGCCGGGTTCCGTGCCCGCCCGGTGGCTGCGGCGCACGGCGTCGTCGTACGCCGGGTCGTGCGCGGCGCGCGCCAGGTCGGCGGGCAGACCGAGTTCGGCGAGGGAGTCGGCGACGACCGCGTCGAAGTCGTCCTGGCCGCCCTCGTGGATGCGGGTGCCGAACGCGGTGTAGAGGTCGCGCAGGACGACGTCCCCGTGGCCCTCGCCGAGCCGTTCGGCGGCGGCCACGGCCACCCGCACCGGGCCGATCGACCGGTCGACGAGGTCGCGGTACCAGTCGGGCAGGTCGTTGCCGGTGTTGTGCAGGTGGAGGCTCATCACGTGGAAGCGGAGGTCGAGCGGGCGCTGCCGCTCGACCTCCAGCAGCCAGCGGGAGGTGATCCAGGCGAAGGGACAGGCCGGGTCGAAGAAGAAGTCGACCCGCGCGGGCGCGGTGGTGTCCCCGCCGGACCGGTCGGGCTGGTCGGGCTGGTCGTGCTGACTGGGCTGGTCGGGCTGGTCGGGCTGACCGGAGTGCGTCATACCGACGACGCTAGGCGCCGGGCGGTACCGGGGCACGGCCCAATCAGCGGCTCGTTTCCTGGTCCTCTTCGACCGCCCGGTCGGCGAGGCGGACCAGTTCCGCGATCGGCAGCGACCCGGCCTCCCGGCGTTCGGCGGCGAAGGCGCCGGCCAGCCGTTGCAGCAGTTCGTTGAGCGGGACCGGCACGCCGTGCAGCCGCCCCAGCAGGACGATCTCGCCGTTGAGGTGGTCCGCCTCGATGCTGCCGGTGCCCCGGGTGAGGGACTGCCACGAGGAGCCGCCGCCGCGCGGGACACCGGGCAGCGGCACCAGGGTCATCCGGCCCTCGCGGGCCGCCTGCTGCTCCTTCTCGCTCGCGTACGCGATCCCGGCCGCGTCCAGCACCGCCTCCCCCTCGGCGCGCACCCTGGCGTACAGCTCTCGCGCCGCCTCGCTCTCCAGGGGGCCGCTGACGGCCTCCATGGCGTTGGCGAGGTTGCTCAGGAGCTTGGCGTACTGCCAGCGGGCCACGTCCGGGACGACCGGTGCCCCCAGCCGGGACGCCTCCAGGTCGGCGGCGATCGCCCGCAGGGTGTCGTCGGTGCCGTGCGGGTACCGGCCCAGGTGGAGGATGCCGGTCAGGGGGCTTCCGGCGGCGGAGACGGCGCCGGGTTCCAGGTGGGTGGCGGGCAGCCAGATGCAGACGCCGTACACCCGGCGGAAGCGGCGCAGGGCGCGGCGCTGCCCCTCGACGCCGTTCTGGGCGCACAGCAGCGGCAGCCGCTCGGCCGCCGTGCCGCCGCCCTCGACCGGCGCCGGTCCCCAGGCGTCGAGCGCCGCCTCGGTGTCCTGTGTCTTGACGGCCAGGACCAGTACGTCGTCGGCGCGCAGCGCGCCCAGTGCCGCGGGTCCGTCCACGGCGGGCAGCCGCAGGACCGTTTCGCCTTCCGGCACCGTCAGCCGCAGCCCGTCCGCGCGCAGTGCCGCGAGGTGCGCGCCGCGCGCGACGAGCACCACCTCGCGCCCGCTCTGCGCGAGCCGCCCCCCGACCGCTCCGCCGACCGCCCCTGCCCCGATGATGATGTAGCGCATGGGAGGAGCCTCCCACAGCGCCGGCCGTGGTCCGTCGAGAGATCCAGGAGTTTCCGTGCAGCCCTTCGATTCCCTCCTCCTCGGCGGCGAGCTGCCCGTGCGCCGGCTCGGCTACGGCACCGCGCAGCTCACCGGCCCCGGCTACTGGGGCCCGCGCGGTGCCGCCCGGGACGCGGTGGCGGTGCTGCGGCGGGCGGTGGAGCGCGGGGTGACCCTGATCGACACCGCCGACAACTACGGCCCCGACGTCGCCGAGGAGTTGGTGGCCGAGGCCCTGCACCCCTACCCGGAGGCCGTGGTGGTGGCCACCAAGGGCGGGGTGGTGCGCACCGGTCCCGACGCCTGGCACGTGGACGGGCGGCCGGAGGCGCTGCGCGCGATGTGCGAGGCGAGTCTGCGCCGGCTGCGCCGGGAGCGGATCGACCTGTACCAGCTGCACCGGCTGGATCCGGCGGTGCCCCTGGCCGAACAGCTGGGCGCGCTGGCCGAGTTGCGGACCGAGGGCAAGATCCGGCACATCGGTCTGGACACCGTCACCGCGGACCAGCTCACCGCCGCGCTGGAGGTGACGGAGGTGGTCTCGGTGCAGAACCGCTACCACCTGCTCGACCGGGCCGGAGAGCCGCTGCTGCGGCTGTGCGAGGCGCGCGGCATCGCCTTCCTGCCGTGGTTCCCGCTGGGCAACGGGGAGTTGACCGGGCACCCGGTGTGCGCGGAGACCGCCGCCCGGCACGGGGCCGCGCCGGGGCAGATCGCGCTGGCCTGGCTGCTGCACCACTCCCCCGTGCTCTGCCCGACCCCGGGCACGGGCACGCTCGGTCATCTGGAGGAGAACCTGGACGCGGCCGGGGTGCGGCTCACGGCGGCCGACCTGGCCCGCCTCGACGCCCTCGCCGCTCCCGCGCACCGCGGTTGACCTTGCCCCTGGGGCAGGGTGGAGCGTCGCGGCATGGACCAGAGATATCTGCGGCAGACGCCGTACAGCGATCCGGGCGGGCTCGACGTGCGGGCGCTGCCGCGCGATCCCGGCCGGCTGGCGGGGCTCGTACGGGACCTGATCATCCACCGGGGCGAGGGCGAGCGGTTCGGCTGGACGGTCCCCCGCGACCGGCTGCATCATGACGCGGAGGCGCGGTACGTCACCGGCATCCTCCGCCTGCTGGCCGAGCGCGGCGCCGCTCCGCTCACCGAACCCCGGCCGCCCGCACAGCGGTTCGTGGGCACCTGCCGGGACTTCGCCCTGCTGCACTGCTCGCTGCTGCGGGCGACCGGGACGCCCGCCCGGATCCGCTGCGGCTTCGCCACGTACTTCGAGGACGGCTGCTTCGCCGACCACTGGGTCACCGAGTTCCGCACGCCGCAGGGTACGTGGCGGCTGGCCGACGCCCAGCTCCACCACACCTACGAGGGCCTGGACTTCGATCCCGTGGACGTGCCGCGCGACCGGTTCCTGGTGGCGGCGGACGCCTGGCGGGCCTGCCGCTCGGGGCGGGCCGACCCGCGGCGGTTCGGTGTGATCGGCCTGGAGGGGGTCGCCGGGCTGTGGTTCGTCGGCGCCGACCTGCTGCGCGACCTGGCCGCGCTGAACGGCGTCGAACTGCTCCCCTGGGACATGTGGGGCCCGGGGGCGGCCGACGACTCGGCGCTCGACGCGGCGCACCTCGCCCTCCTCGACACCGTCGCCGCCGCCCGCACCGAGGAGGAACTGCGGGAGCTGTACGCCCGGGAGGCGCGGCTCACCGTCCCGGAGGTGATCACCTCGTACACCACGCACACCGGGGTGCGGGAGGTCACCCTGCGGTCAGCTCCACGAGTCTGAGGACGGTGTTCCAGTTGCGGCTGGTGGCGATCAGGCCCTTGTTCACCCCGGCCCCGGACAGCCACTGGGCGAGCCGGGAGCGGCCGATGCCGTCGGGCGCGTAGAGGTACAGGGCCCGGTCGCCGAGCCGGAACTCCTCGGGCAGGAAGGCGGCCCGGTCGATGCCCTCGTAGCGGGCCGGGCCGGGGTCCGCGGAGAAGTAGGTGACGTGGAGCTGGCGGGGCTCCAGCGCGGCGGCCGGGAAGGGGCACGCCTCGACGACGGCCCGCAGATAGGCGTGGTCGCGCACGAGGACGTCCACCGGGAAGCCGAACCGCTGCTCGACCTCCGCCCCGAGCCGGGCCGCGAGCGCCTCCTCGTCGCCGTCCGCCGCGGTGAAGACGGCCTGGCCGCTCTGGAGGTGCGTGCGGACGTCCCCGAGGCCCAGCTCGCCCATCAGGGCGCGCAGCCCGGCCATCGGGAGCTTCCGGCTGCCGCCCACGTTGATCCCGCGCAGCAGCGCCGCGTACGTCGTCATCGCCTCAGCCTAGGGCCTCTCGTTTGGATCAGGCCGGGCTGGGCCCACTCCCCCGACCCTGATCAACTGCCCCGAGAGGTCCGGGTAGATGTAAGGGGCCGGGGTCCTCCCTGGTGCGGAGAGGGCGGGGACCCGGGGGAGGAGCGGCGGCGGTCGCGGTTCACCTGGCGGTACGACGATCCGGGCGCGGGCGGCCCCTAGCGTCGTTCCCGGAGGTGGCGGCAGGGGGCCGGCGCCGCGCACGAGCCCCGTGGAACACCGCCGTCGGGGCCTGGAGGGGACAGGGCCGTCATGGGGAGACGAGGGGGCGGGGCCGTCATGGGACGACCGGACGCACGGGTACGGGGGTTCGCCGCGCGGGCGGGCGGCTGGAGCGCCCGGCACCGCTGGGCGGCGGTGGGCATCTGGGTGCTGTTCGTCGTCCTGGCGCTGGGGCTCGGCTCGGCCGCCGGGCGGCTCGACGTCAAGGACAGCGACCAGCTCAAGGGCGAGACACACACCGCCGCGAAGATCATCGAGGACGCGGGGATCAAGGAGCCGGCGGGCGAGAGCGTCCTGGTGCAGGCGAGGGACGGCTCCGTCAGGGCCACCGACGCCGCCTTCCGGGCCGCGGTCGCCGACGTGGTGAAGGCGGTCGGGGCCACCGGCGAGGTCACGGGGGTGAAGTCGCCGTACACGACGGGGACGGTCTCCGAGGACGGCCGCAGCGCGCTGGTGCAGTTCGACATGCGCGGTGACGCGGAGAGCGCGGGCGAGCGCGTCGGGACCGTGCTGGACGCCGTCGGGAAGGTGCAGCGCGCGCACTCCTCGCTGCGGGTCGAGGAGATCGGCGCCGCCAGCATGAACAAGCAGTACTCCGACGCCTTCGGCAACGACTTCAAGCAGGCCGAGTACTCGGCCGTGCCGGTCGCGCTGGGCATCCTGCTGATCGCCTTCGGCGCGCTGGTCGCGGCGCTGCTGCCGGTGGCCCTCGCCGTCACCGCGATCATGGCGACGATGGGTCTGATGGGCCTCGTCAGCCACCTCCAGCCGATGAGCGACACCGCCAACTCGGTGATGCTGCTGGTCGGTATGGCGGTCGGGGTCGACTACTGCCTGTTCTATCTGCGCCGCGAGCGCGAGGAGCGGGCCGCCGGGCGCGACGCGGGAACCGCGCTGCGCATCGCCGCGGCCACCAGCGGCCGGGCGATCGTCGTCTCCGGGGTCACGGTGTGCGTGGCCATGGCGGGCATGCTGTTCACCGGGCTCGCCGAGTTCGAGGCGATGGGTCTGGCCTCGCTGATCGTGGTGGCGGTGGCCATGGTCGGTTCCGTCACCGTGCTGCCCGCGCTGCTGTCGCTGCTGGGCGAGCGGGTGGAGAAGGGCCGGCTGCCGTTCCTGCGGCGGCGCGGGAACGGGCCACGGGAGAGCAGGTTCTGGGCGGCCGTGGTGCGCCGGGTGCTGGCCCGGCCGGTGGTGTCGGTGGCGGTGGCGCTCGGCGCGCTGCTGGCGCTGGCCGCGCCGGCGCTGGGCATGAAGACGTCCCAGCTGACGCTGGACCAGGAGTTCGGTGACTCGCTGCCCATCGTGCAGACGTACCAGCGGGTCAACGAGGCGTTCCCGGGCGGCTCGCAGCCCGCGCAGGTGGTGGTCTCGGCGCGGGACATCCAGGCACCCGAGGTGCGCTCCGCGCTGGCGGAGTTCAAGGAGCGGGCGATCGGCTCGGGCGCCTCGCGCGGTCCGGTGGACGTCAAGGTGTACGCGGAGCGGAACGTCGCCCTGGTGTCGGTGCCGCTGGTCGGCGGCTCCGACTACGACCGGGCCGGCGCGAGCCTGGAGAAGCTGCGCGAGGAGGTGCGACCGGCCACGCTCGGCGCGGTGGCGGGGGTGCGGGCGCCGGTCACCGGGCAGGTGGCGGGCTCCCACGACTTCAACGACCAGCTCGTCGGCTCGGTCGTCCCGGTCTTCGTGTTCGTGGTGGTCTTCGCCTTCCTGCTGATGCTGCTGTCGTTCCGCTCGCTGACGGTCGCCGTCACCTCGATCGTGCTGAACCTGCTGTCGGTGGGCGCGGCCTACGGCATCCTGGTCGCCGTCTTCCAGCACGGCTGGGGCGCGTCCCTGGTCGGTGCCCACGGCGTCGGCGCGATCGTCACCTGGCTGCCGCTGTTCCTGTTCGTGATCCTGTTCGGCCTGTCGATGGACTACCACGTGTTCGTGGTCTCCCGGATCCGCGAGGCGCGGGCGCGCGGGCGCGGCACCCGGGACGCCATCCAGCACGGTGTGGTCACCACGGCGGGGGTCGTCACCAGCGCCGCCGTCATCATGGTCGCCGTGTTCGCGATCTTCGGGACGCTGTCCATGCAGTCCATGAAGCAGATGGGCGTGGGCCTGGCCGCCGCGGTCCTGATCGACGCCACCGTGATCCGCGGTGTGCTGCTGCCCGCGGTGATGTCCCTGCTGGGCGAGCGCAACTGGTACCTGCCCAGGTGGCTGCGCCGGATGCCCGACCTCACCCACGACGAGGCGCCCGAGCCGGTGGTCCGGCCGGTCCCGGAGGACCGGGGCGAGCCGGTCGGCGTGTGAGCCGCTGACCCGCGGCCGGTGTGCGGCGGTGGGCCCGCCGGTTCCGAGGGGAACCGGCGGGCCCTCGCGCGTCCCGGTCTGGCCGGTCAGGCGCCGGCGCGGACCGCCGCGAGTTCGGCCTCGATCAGGTCGGCCGCCCGGCGGGTGCCGCCCTCCCCGGCCATCTCCTCGCGGATCTGTGCCAGCCGCCGCGCCACCTCGGGGTCGCCGACCAGGGCGAGGGCGTTCTCGCGCAGCGCCTCGGCGGTGGCCTCCTCGGTGGGCAGCTGCCGGGCGACGCCGAGCGCCTGGAGCATGTCGGCGTTGCCGAACTGGTCGACGGCCTGCGGTACGGCGATCATCGGGGTGCCGGTGGCCAGCCCCTCCTGGCTGCCGCCCGCCCCGGCGTGGGTGACGAACAGGTCGGCCTGCTTGAGGACGGCCAGTTGCGGGACCCAGGAGCGGACCTCCACGTTGTCCGGTACCTCGCCCAGTTCGGCGGGGTCGACGTGGCGGCCGATCTGGAGCACCAGGTGCCAGCCGGGCAGGGTGCCGAACGCCTCCACGCAGGCGCGGTAGAAGGCGGGCTGCTTGGTGAAGGACGAGCCCAGCGAGACGAGGACGACCTTGTCGGCGCCGGCGGGCCGCTGCCAGTCGCCCTCGGCGCTCCGGTCGCCCTGGCAGGCGCCGACGAAGGTGTACGTCGTCTCGTCCACCCGGTCGGCGTTCGGCTGGAGCGCCTTCGGGATGAGCACCAGGGAACGGGCGGGGCGCCCGGCGAACACGTCGGGGTGCAGGGTGATGCCGTTCTCCTCCAGCCAGGCGCCGAAGCGGGCGTAGTAGGCCCGGCCGCGCTCGGTCTGGAGGGGCTCGCGCCACATCGGCTCGGCGATCTCCTGCTCGTAGCCCTCCCAGGCGACGAGGTTCGGGGAGAGCGAGACGACGGGCACGCCCCAGCGGTGGCCCAGGACCCGGGCCGGGTAGGAGGTGATGTCGTGCAGGACGAGGTCCGGTTCGTCGCCCTCGTAGGCGTCGAGGAGCTGCGGGAGCGCCTGGATCGCGTCGGCGAGGAACGGCTCGACGTTGTCCAGCAGGGTGCTCCCCCAGGCTTCCGGGTCGGCGTCGGGCCCCGGCAGGGTGCTGTTCCACAGCTTGGGTTCGGCGCCGGTCTCCGCGACCTTCTCCGCGAAGGACGGCGGGATGGCGTACGTCACCCGGTGGCCCCGCGCGACGAGTTCGCGGATCACCTCCAGGCTGGGGTTCACGTGGCCGTGGGCGGCGACGGAGAACATGGCGATGTGCGCGGGAGTGGTCATGTCCCCGACCCTAGGCGAGACGAGACGTCTCGTACAACTCATTTCAGCGCTGGTAGCGGGCGAGGACGCGATTGCCGTCCCGTTCCAGCCGTTCACGCAGCTCACCGAGGCCGATGGCCCCGCTGTAGTACTCCTGGAACGCCGGTGTCGCGACCTTGTCCTTCCACTCCGCGTAGCCCCGCACGGACTGCGCGGGCGCGCTGCGCAGCCCGCCGGCGAGGGCGGTGCCGGTCGCCCAGCCGTAGCGCTCCGTGTGCAGGGCGGGGTCCTTCAGGGCCCGGGTGCCGGTGGGCAGCATCCAGTCGCCGAGGGCCAGGCGCACCATGTGGCCGGGGCGGAGCAGGAAGCCGAGGAACGCGGCGGCCTCCTTCTTGTGCGGGCTGTCGGCCGCGACGGACAGCGTCTGCGGGCTGACGCCCTGGGCGGGTCCGCCGGCGCCGGCCGGGGCGGGCAGCACCCGCCAGGCGAAGCCCTTCGGCGCCTGCTGCTCGATCTGCTGACGGTAGGAGAAGCCGAGCGGCACCATCGCGTACCGGTCCGCGAAGAAGCCGGGCAGGGTGTCGGAGCCGCCGCTGCCCAGCGTCGTCGGGGAGGCGCTGCGGTCGGCGCCGATCTGGGCGCGGACGGTGCGCGGCACCACCTGGTCGGCGTCCTCGAACCGCACGGTGACCTTGCCGTCCGCGTCCCGGTGGAACAGCCGCCCGCCGGTGGACAGCGACAGGTTGAGCGTGGCGGAGACGGGTTCCTTCAGCGGCCAGGCCACCCCGTATCTCCCGGGGCCGCTCAGCCGCTTCGCCACCTGCCGGAACTCCTCCCAGCTCCAGGGCGCGGCAGGCGTCGGTATCCGCACGCCGGCCCGGTCCAGCAGCCGGGAGTTGGCGATGAGCACCCGGGGCTCCTGGAGGAACGGCACGCCGTAGACGCCGCCGCCGAAGGTGGCCGTCTCCCAGCTCCGCCCCGGTATGTCCGCCGTCAGGTCCCGGGGCAGCAGCCCGGTCAGGTCGGCGAGGTAGCCGCCGTGGGCGAAGTCGGCGAGGTCGTCGGAGGCGTCATGGACGATGTCGGGCGCCTCGCCGCCCTCGAAGGCGGTGAGCAGCTGGTCGTGGACGCTGTCCCAGCTGCCCTGGACGTACTCGACGCGGATGTCCGGATGGGCGGCGTTCCACTCCGCCACCAGCGCCTTCGTGGCCGCGACGGACTCCCGCTGCCAGGCCAGCGACTGGAAGCGCAGGGTGATCGGGCCGCCGTCGGCGCGGGGATCGGCGGTGCAGCCGGCCAGCAGCACGGCGAGGACCAGGGCCGCGGCCGCGGCGGCGCGGGCGCGCATCAGCTCTTCACCGCCCCGGCGAGCAGCCCGCCCGTGATCCGCCGCTGGACGATCGCGAAGACCACGAGGGAGGGCAGGGTGGCGAGGAAGGCCGCGGCGGCGAGCGGCCCGAGGTCCGCGACGCCCTCGGCGCCGATGAAGTGGGTGAGGACGACGGGCAGCGTCTGCTTCTCGGGGGACTTCAGCAGCACCAGCGCGAAGAAGAACTCGTTCCACGCGGTGACGAAGGCGAACAGCGCGGTGGCCGCGATGCCCGGCGCGAGCAGCGGCGCCGTCACCGACACCAGCGTCCGCAGCCGTCCGGCGCCGTCCACCGCCGCGGCCTCCTCCAGTTCGGCCGGGACGGCGCGGACGTATCCGGCGAGCATCCACAGCGCGAACGGCAGCGACCACACCACGTGGACCAGGACCAGACCGGCGAGGGAGTCGATCAGCCGCAGCTCCTTGAGGACGAGGAAGAGCGGGATGATCAGCAGGACGAAGGGGAACGCCTGGCTGACCACCACCCAGCCGGTGGCGGCGCGCGCCAGCCGCCCGCGGCCACGCGCCATGACGTAGGCCATCGGGGTGGCGAGCAGCACGGCGATCACCGCCGCGCCGAACGCGGCCAGCAGGGAGTTGAGCGCGGCGTGCGGCAGCGGCTGCTCGTCGAAGGCCCGCCGGAAGTTGCCGAGGGTGGGGTGGCGCGGGATCCAGGTGGGGTGCGCGGCGGCCAGTTCGCGCGGGGGTTTGAACGCGGTGGACAGCAGCCACAGGAACGGCAGGGCCAAAAAGGCGAGATAGGCGAGCAGCGCGGCGTACTGTCCCGCGCGGGCGCCGGGCGAAGTCCTCATGCCCGTCACGTCCGGTCACCTCCCTTCAGTCGGCCGGCGAGGAAGACCGCCAGCAGCACCGAGACGACGGCGACCATGACGCAGCCCATCGCCGCCGCGTATCCGAACTGCCCGTAGCGGAAGGCCTCCTCGTAGGCGAAGAGCATGGGCAGCCGGGTCCGGCCGCCCGGTCCGCCGTTGGTCAGCACATAGACCAGGGCGAAGGAGTTGAAGTTCCAGATCAGGTTGAGCGCGCTGATGGCGAGGGCGACGGGTCTGAGGGCGGGCCAGGTGACCGCGCGGAAGCGGCGCCAGGCTCCGGCGCCGTCCACGGCGGCGGCCTCGTGCAGTTCGCGCGGGGTGTTCTGGAGGCCGGCGAGCAGGGCGACGGTGGTCTGCGGCATCCCGGCCCACACACCGGCCACGACGACGGCGGGCAGCGCCGTGGCCGGGTCGCCGAGCCAGTCGTGGCCGCCGCCGAGGCCGAGGCCGCGCAGCGTCTCGCCGAGGATGCCGGCGTCGGGGTGGTAGAGGAGCCGCCACATGATGCCGACGACGACCTCGGGCATCGCCCAGGGCACGATGGCCAGGGCGCGGGCCGCCCAGCGCAGCCGCAGGTCCTGGTCGAGCAGGAGGGCGAGACCGAGCGCGAGCAGGAACTGCGCCGCCGTGACCGTGAGCGCCCACGCCAGTCCGATCCGGAACGACTCCCGGAACAGCCGGTCGTGCGCCAGGTCCTGGAAGTTGAGGGTGCCGGTCCACCGGGTGGGCTCGGTGCGGCCGGACTGGGCGTCGGTGAAGGCGAGCAGCACGCCGTGCAGCAGCGGACCGACGCTCAGGACCAGGATGGGCACGAGCGCGGGCAGCACCAGGAACCAGGCACCGGGCCCGTGCGGGCCCCGCCCGGGTCGGGGCGCCCCGCGCACCGGCGGTCGTGCCTCGGTCACCGCTGTCACGTGATCAACCCCCTGGTCGGCCGGGGCGGGCCCGGTCATGGTCGTGAAGGCGCGGTGCCCCGTCAAGAGCCCGCGCACACGCTCCCACCTGTACGAATGCGACACTGTCCGGCGGAGAACGGGATCCGGGCGGACACGGAGGCGGGCGACATGGACGAGGCGAGGGCGCGCGAGGTGCTGGTCGCGGCCGGGGTGCTGCCGGTCCCGGCGGCGCGCGGGGCGCGGCTGCTGGCGCTGGGCGAGAACGCGGTGTTCGCCGCCGGTGACCTGGTGGTCAAGGTGGCCCGCGACGCCGAACTGTTCGACCGGGCCGGCCGCGAGCTGGCGGTGGCCGAGTGGCTGGCCGGGGCCGGGGTGCCCGCGGTCCGGGCGGCCGACCCGCGGGCGCGGCTCGTCGAGGGTCATCCGGTGACCGTGTGGCACCGGCTCCCGGATCCGGTGCGTCCGGCCGAGCCGGGTGACCTCGCTCCCCTGCTCCGGGCCGTCCACGCCCTGCCCGCCCCGGACTTCCCGCTGCCGCCGCGCGAACTGCTGGGCGGGGTGGAGCGCTGGCTGCGGCTCGCGGGCGACGCGATCGACCCGGCGGACGCGGCGTATCTGCGCGAGCGTCGCGACGGTTTCGCCCCGGCCGCCGCCGCGCTCGCCCCGCAGCTGCCGCCCGGCCCGATCCACGGCGACGCGCTGCCCCGCAATGTGCACATCGGCCCGGACGGACCGGTCCTGGTCGACCTGGAGACCTTCTCCTTCGACCTGCGCGAGCACGACCTGGTGGTGCTGGCGCTGTCCCGGGACCGCTACGGGCTGCCCGCCGCCGCCTACGACTCCTTCACCTCGGGCTACGGCTGGGACGTACGGGAGTGGGCGGGGTGCACGGTGCTGCGCGGGGCGCGGGAGACGGCCAGTTGCGCCTGGGTCGCCCAGCACGCGCCGAGCAACCCCAGGGCGCTGGCCGAGTTCGAACGCCGGGTGGCGTCGCTGCGGGACGGGGACGAGTCGGTGCGCTGGTACCCCTTCTGAGCCGCCCCGGCGCGCCCCGCCCCTCCGCGCGCCGTTCTTGTCGCCCCGGAGGCCGTCAGACGGTCTCGCCCGCGGGCTGCCGCAGCGGCCAGGTCCCGTCGACCACCGCTCCCGCGTCGCCCTTGCGGCGCAGGAAGCTCTGGAAGTCCGCCGCCCAGGCCGCGTACCACTCGATCTGACGGCGGTGCAGCTCCGCCGGGCCGAGGGCCGCGACCTTCGGGTGGCGGCCGGCTATCGCCCCGGCCAGCCGGGCCGCCGCGAGCGCGTCCGCCGAGGCGTCGTGCGCGGAGCCGAGGACCACGCCGTACTCCGTGCAGACGGCCTGGAGGGTGCGCTTGCCGCGTCGGTAGCGGTCGACCGAGCGGTCGATGGTGTACGGGTCGACGACCGGGCCCGGCTCGGCCCCGCCCAGGCGGTCGCCGAGCGACGGCAGCCCGTGGCGCCGCAGTTCGGCGGCGAGCAGGGTCAGGTCGAAGGCCGCGTTGTACGCCACGACGGGCACGCCCGTCTTCCAGTACCCGGTCAGCGCCTCCGCCACCGCGTCGGCGACCCGGTCGGCCGGGGCGCCCTCGGCGGCGGCCCGCTCATTGCTGATGCCGTGCACGGCGACCGCTTCCTCGGGGATCGGGACCCCCGGGTCGGCCAGCCACTGCCGGTGGCCGAGCGGCTCTCCTCCTCTGACCTCGATCACGGCCGCCGTGACGATGCGCGCCTCGTGCGGATCCGTCCCGGTCGTCTCCAGGTCGAAGCCGATCAGCAGCTCCTGGTGCCAGCCCATGGCGGCCCCCCTTCTCGGTGGTGCTTCCCCCAGTGGTCCCCACCTTCGCACGGGCCACTGACAACGCGAGGAGCGCGTTCCGCTTACCGGCGGGATGATTCAGGACACTGGGCGCGAATCGGTCCACATCAGTTCGAACTCCTCGCGGTAGGTGGAGAAGAGTCCGCCTTCGCCCACCTCGCCCACCTCGTCCGGCTTGACCGTCCTGTTCCCGTGCTTGTTCCCGTTGCGCAGCACGAACACCGGCGCCTCCATGCCCCGGCTGCGCCGCAGGTGCGACTGGACGACCGCGACGCCGTCGGATCCGTCGCCGTCCACCAGGTAGGCCGTCAGGCGCGGTGTCTCGTCGTAGACCTGGATCTCGAAGGCGTCCGGATCACGCAGCCGGGAGCGCACCCGGCGCATGTGCAGGATGCCCATCTCCACCGACCGGCTCAGCTCGCCGCGCTTGAGGCCCAGTTCCCGCTCGCGCCGCTTGACCGCGCTGGAGGCCGGGTTCAGGAACAGCAGCCGCACCCGGCAGCCGGACTCGGCCAGCCGCACCAGGCGGCGGCCGGAGAAGTTCTGCACCAGCAGGTTCAGGCCGATGCCGATGGCGTCCAGGCGGCGGGCGCCGCCGAAGATGTCCTCGGCCGGGAACTGCCGCAGCAGCCGCACCCGGTCCGGGTGCACGGCGACCACGTCCGCGTACCGGTCGCCGACCAGGTCCTCCACGGCGTCCACCGGCAGCCGCCGGGCCGAGGGCACGTCGCCGCCGGTGCCGAGGATCTCCAGCAGCCGCGCGGAGGCGCGCTCGGCCTGGCTGAGCACGGCCTTGGACAGGGCGCGGTTGCGCGAGACGACGTTGCGGGTGACCTCCAGCTCGTCCAGGGCGAGTTCGACGTCCCGGCGCTCGTCGAGGTACGGCTCGAAGCAGGGCCAGTGCTGCACCATCAGCTCGCGCAGCTGGGGCAGGGTGAGGAAGCTGATGACATTGTCGTCGGCCGGGTCGAGCAGATAGCCCTTGCGGCGGCTGACCTCCCGGACCGCGACGGCGCGCTGCACCCACTCCTGCCCGGCCGGTCCGGCGGCGGCGACCACCCAGTCGTCGCCGTGGACGGGCTCGTAGACGGGCCGCAGCACGGCCGAGACGACCGAGCGCAGCCGCTGTTCGACGAGGTTCAGCCAGATGTAGGCCCGGCCGGCCCGCTGGGCGCGGGTGCGCACCTCGCGCCAGGCGTCCGCGTCCCAGTCCAGCTCCGGGCCGATGGCACCCGCGTCCATCGGCCGGGCCAGGGACACCGCGCCGGGCGGGACGTCTGCGGAGTTCCCCTCGTGACCCTCGTCACCAGGGGGAAGCTCCAGGCCTCCCGAGCCCACCCGTGCACCGCCTTCCGCTCCCCCGAGCATCCCCGTCCCAACGATCAAGGAAGGGTACTCCGGGAGCGGTACCGGGTGCAGCCGGATGGACAGCTCCTTTCCCAACTTCCCCCGCTCACTCACGTGTTCCGGCCGCGGCGGTCGGCACAGTGAGCGGATTCACGGGGTTGACGCGGCCGGCGGACCGGGCGCCGGGGTTTTCGAACAGCTTCGGACAGAACGCGGCGGGACGACGCACCCGTGGCGAAGTCATAGGTGGCGGGCGCACTTTCGGGGACACTCGGGCCAGGGGCGCCACCCGGGGCGCCGCACACCACAGAGGGTCGTGTCCATGCAGGTCTGGCCTGGAGAGGCGTATCCGCTCGGCGCCACGTACGACGGCGCCGGCACCAACTTCGCGGTCTTCACGGAGGCCGCGGACCGAGTGGAGCTGTGTCTGCTGCACGACGACGGCTCGGAGACGGCGGTGGAGCTGCGGGAGAGCGACGCGTTCGTCCGGCACGCGTACCTGCCGGGCGTGATGCCCGGCCAGCGGTACGGGTTCCGCGCGCACGGTCCGTACGCCCCGGAGCGCGGGCTGCGCTGCAACTCGGCGAAGCTGCTGCTGGATCCGTACGCGCGTGCGATCAGCGGCTCGGTCCGGTGGGGCGAGGAGGTCTACGGCTACCACTTCGGCGACCCCGGCCGCCGCAACGACCTGGATTCCGCCCCGCACACCATGACGTCGGTGGTGGTGAACCCGTACTTCGACTGGGGCGACGACCGTCCGCCGCGCCGCGGCTACCACGAGACGGTGATCTACGAGGCGCACGTCAAGGGCCTCACCATGCGCCACCCGGGGCTGCCCGAGGAGCTGCGCGGCACCTACGCGGCACTGGCCCACCCGGCGGTCATCGAACACCTGACGGAGCTGGGGGTGACGGCCCTGGAGCTGATGCCCGTACACCAGTTCGTCAACGACCACCGTCTGGTGGACATGGGCCTGAACAACTACTGGGGCTACAACACCATCGGCTTCTTCGCCCCGCACAACGCGTACACCTCCTGGGGCGACCGCGGGCAGCAGGTCCTGGAGTTCAAGTCGGCGGTCAGGGCGCTGCACGAGGCCGGGATCGAGGTCATCCTCGACGTGGTCTACAACCACACCGCGGAGGGCAACCACCTGGGCCCGACCCTGTCCTTCAAGGGCCTCGACAACCCGCGCTACTACCGCCTCGCGGACGACCCGCGCCACTACACGGACACCACCGGCACCGGGAACTCCCTGCTGATGCGGTCCCCGCACGTGCTCCAGCTGATCATGGACTCGCTGCGCTACTGGGTCACCGAGATGCATGTGGACGGCTTCCGCTTCGACCTGGCGGCCACCCTGGCGCGGCAGTTCCACGAGGTGGACCGGCTGTCGTCGTTCTTCGACCTGGTGCAGCAGGACCCGGTGGTCTCCCAGGTGAAGCTGATCGCCGAGCCCTGGGACGTGGGCGAGGGCGGCTACCAGGTGGGCAACTTCCCGCCGCTGTGGACCGAGTGGAACGGCAAGTACCGCGACACCGTACGGGACCTGTGGCGCGGCGAGCCGCGGGCGCTGGCGGAGTTCGCCTCCCGGCTGACCGGCTCCTCCGACCTCTACCAGGACGACGGCCGCCGCCCGTTGGCCTCGATCAACTTCGTCACCTGCCACGACGGCTTCACCCTGCACGACCTGGTGGCCTACAACGACAAGCACAACGCGGCCAACGGCGAGGACAACCGGGACGGCGAGAGCCACAACCGGTCCTGGAACTGCGGGACCGAGGGCCCCACCGACGACCCGGAGGTGCGGGAGCTGCGGGCCCGGCAGATGCGCAACTTCCTCTCCACGCTGATGCTGTCCCAGGGCGTGCCGATGATCAGCCACGGCGACGAGTTCGCCCGCACCCAGCGGGGCAACAACAACGCCTACTGCCAGGACAACGAACTGGCCTGGGTGCGCTGGCCGGAGCCCGGCGAGCCGGACGGCGAGCTGCTGGAGTTCGTCCGGGCGATGGCCCGGCTGCGCAAGGAGCACCCGGTCTTCCGGCGGCGCCGCTTCTTCCACGGGCGGCCGGTGGAGGGCACCCACGACGAGCTCTCGGACATCGCCTGGTTCACCCCGGAGGGCAAGGAGATGACCCAGCGGGACTGGGACTCCGCGTCGGCCTCCGCGCTGACCGTGTTCCTCAACGGCAACGCGATCTCCGAGCCGGGCCAGCGCGGCGAGCGGATCACCGACGACTCGTTCCTGCTGATGTTCAACGCGGCGGCCCGGCCCCTGGACTTCGTCGTGCCGGTCGACCACGGGCGCCAGTGGCGGGTGGTCGTGGACACCGCCCGCTCCGTCCCGGTCCCGCCCGGCACCGGCCGCGGCGCGCAGGCGGGCGACCGGCTCACCCTCACGGACCGGAGCCTGGTCGTCCTGCAACGCCCGGCGTAGTCCCCCGGGCGCGGTCGTCGGCGCCCACGCGCGCGAGGAGGATGTCCGGCGAGGCGGGCGCGCGGGGCACCGGCCGCGCCGCCAGCGCGAGCACCGCGGCGAGCGCGGCCGCCGTGCTCGCCACGGCGAAGGCGGCGCCGGGCCCGTGGGCACCGGCCAGCCGGCCGCAGACGGCGACGGCGACGGCCTGCCCGGCGACGATCGCGCTCGTCGCGTACGCCATCGCCTCGGCGAGCCGGGCGGGCGGCACCGCGCGCTCGGTCAGCGCGAACACCGTGATCAGATGCGGGGCGTAGGCCACCCCGAGCACGGTCACCACGGTGTACAGCGCGGCCAGGCCATGGGTGACCAGGAGCGGCAGGGACAGCGCGAACGCCGCCGCCGTGGCCGTCCGCCATCTGGCCCGCAGCCCGAAGCGCGCGGGCAACGCCGCCATGGACAGCCCGGCGACCGCGCTCATCACCCCCATGGCGGCGTACACCAGACCGGCCTGGTCCTCGTGGCCCAGCCGCCCGGTCAGCGCGGTGATGCCCGCCTGGCAGGCGCCGAACATCGCCCCCTGAAGGGCCAGCGCCGCCCGCAGCGCGTGCACGGCGCGCGGCATGCGCGGACGACGGCCGGTGTCCTCGCCGCGGCCGGCACGCGCGCGTGCGTCGGCCCTCCGCCCGGCACGCGCGCGTAGGACGGGCGGCCGTCCGCCACGCGCGCGCGTGGCGGCCCGGTGGCCGCCGGCGGCCGGGCGGGTCGCCGCGGCCGTCGGGTGCAGGGCGAAGCCGGTGCCGCACACCGCCACCAGCACCGCCGCCGCGCCCAGGGCGTACGCCGGGTGCGCGAGGACCGAGGCGACACCGACCAGGGCGGGGCCGAGGACGAACGAGATCTCGTCGAGGGTGCTCTCGAAGGAGAGCGCCGCGCCCACCGTGTCCTCGGACGCCCCGGCCCCGCGGGCGAGGGCGACGAGGCGGGCGCGGGCCAGCGGGCCGATCAGCGGTACGGTCGCGCCCGCGAGCGCGCCCAGCAGCGCGAGCGCGGGCGCGCCGAGCCCCGCGAGCGCCCCGGCGACCAGCGCGGTGATCGCCACCGCGTTGGCCCAGGCGAACAGCAGCACGACGGCGCGCTGTCCGTGCCGGTCGGCGAGCCGCCCCACGAGGGGCCCGCACGAGACCTGCCCGAGGGCGAGCGCTCCTCCGGTCAATCCGGCGGCGGCCAGCGAGTCACTCGTCCGGGCGACCAGCAGCACACTGCCGAACTGGATGGTGGCCGTGGGCAGCCGCCCGGGGAACGACACCGCAGGAAGCAGCGGTCCGGTCAGGCCGATCACGTCACGGTAGGTCTCCCGGGCGCCGCGCCGCCGCACTGTGGTCATCGTCCGAAGCTAGCCATTCACACCGCGCACGTGGACGGACCGATGACACGAAACCGGGCCAGGCGGGTACGTAGCATCGCATGACACCCGAGCACCCCGTACCCGCCGTGCCCACGGCCACCTACCGGCTCCAGCTCCAGCCCGCGTTCCCGTTCGAGGCCGCCGCGGCGGCCGTGCCGTACCTGGCGTCGCTCGGCGTCTCGCACCTGCACCTCTCCCCCGTCCTGGAGGCCGTCCCGGGTTCGCCGCACGGGTACGACGTGGTGGACCACTCGCGGGTGCGCGGCGAACTCGGCGGCGAGGAGGGGCTGCGCGCGCTGGCGCGCACCGCGCGGGAGCACGGTCTCGGCCTGATCGTGGACATCGTGCCGAACCACATGGCGATGGTCCCGCGGCACAACCCCGCCCTGTGGGACGTGCTGCGGAAGGGTCCCGCGTCCGCGTACGCCCGCTGGTTCGACATCGACTGGGAGGCCGGGGGCGGCAAGGTGCTGCTGCCGGTGCTCGGCGGCCCGGTCGGCGCGGAGGCCGGGCAGCTGAAGGCGGACGGCGACGTGCTGCGCTACTACGACCACGCCTTCCCGCTGCGGGCGGGCACCGCGCACCTGCCGCTGCCGGAGCTGCTGGACGCGCAGTGGTACCGGCCGGTGTGGTGGCGGCTGGCCCGTACGGAGCTGAACTACCGCCGCTTCTTCAGCATCTCGGAGCTGATCGGGGTGCGGGTGGAGGACCCGGAGGTGTTCGCCGCGACCCACGGCAAGATCCTCCAGCTGCTGCGCGAGGGCGTGGTCGACGGGCTGCGGATCGACCACCCCGACGGCCTCGCCGACCCCGACGGCTACCTCGCCCGGCTGCACCGGGCGAGCGGCGGCCGCTGGACGGTGGTGGAGAAGATCCTCTCCGCGGGTGAGCACCTGCCGCCCTCCTGGCCGGTCGCTGGCACCACCGGGTACGACGCCCTGCGGCACGTCGACGGGCTGTTCACCGATCCGGCCGGCGCGGACGAACTGCTGGACCACTACCGGAGCTTCGCCGCCCCGCAGACCGACCGCGGCGGCGACTGGGCGGCCACGGTCCGGCGGGCCGCGTACCAGGTGATCGGCCACGAGCTGGCCGCCGAGAGCGCGCGGCTGACCCGCGCCGCGGACCGGGTGTGCTCGTCCGCGCCCGACCCGGCGCTGCGCGACCGCGCGCCGTGGGCGCTGCGCACCGCGCTCCAGGAGCTGCTGGTCCGTCTGGAGGTGTACCGGCCCTACGCCTCCGTGGACGCGGCCTCGGTGGTCACCGAGGAGGCCGCCGGACGGGCCCGGCTCGCCTTCGCCGTGCCCGAGGAGGCCGACGCCGTGGACGTGGTGCGCGACCTGGTGGTCGGCCGGGCCGGCGAGGGGGCGGGGGCGGCGGAGCTGCGGACCCGGTTCGCGCAGGCCGCCTCCGCGCTGCGCGCGAAGTCCGTGGAGGACACCGCGTACTACCGGTACGTGCCGCTGCTGTCGGCCAACGAGGTCGGCGGGGACCCGGGGCGCCCGGCCGTGCCGCCCGAGGACTTCCACGCGTACTGCGCGCGCGTGCAGCGCGACTGGCCCGGGACCGGGACGGTGGTCACCACGCACGACACCAAGCGCAGCGCGGACGTGCGGGCGGCCCTGACCGTGCTGACCCAGTGCCCGGGGCGCTGGGCACGGCTGCTGGCCGAGGTGACCGGCGAGGACGCGCTCGTGCCCGACGCGCAACTGGCGTGGGCGGCCTGGCAGACGGTGTTCGGGCTGGGTCCCGCCGATCCGGAGCGGGTGCGCGGCGCGCTGCTGAAGCATGTGCGCGAGGCGGGTCTGTACACAAGCTGGACGGAGCGCGAGGCGGCGTACGAGAAGGCGGTGGAGCGGTTCGTCGCCGAGGGGCCGTGCGGGGCGCCGGGCGCGCGGGTGAGCGCCTTCCGCGACGAGCTGGAGGCCCATGTCGCGGCCAATGTGCTGGGCACGGCCCTGGTGCACCTGACGATGCCGGGCGTGCCCGATCTCTACCAGGGCACGGAGGCCGAGTACCAGGCGCTGGTCGACCCGGACAACCGGCGGCCCGTGGACCTGCCGCCCGCCGACGCGGGGGTCAAGGGCGCGTTGACGGCGGCGGCGCTGCGGCTGCGGGCGCGCCGGCCCGAGGTGTTCGGCGCCGCGGGGACGTACGAGCCGCTGCGCGCCGAGGGCCCGGCGGCGGAGCACTGCGCGGCCTTCACACGCTCCGGTGAGGTGGTCACGGCCGTGACCCGGCTGTCGCTGCGCCTGGCGGAGGCGGGCGGCTGGCGCGGCACCCGGCTGCCGCTGCCGCCGGGCCGCTGGGCGGACGTCCTGGCTCCGGGACGGCACTTCGAGGGGCACGCGCGCGTGGCGGAGCTGTTCGCGGCGCTGCCGGTGGCGCTGCTGGAACGGGTCGGCGGACCGGCCGGCGAGGACTGAGCGCGGGGCGCCGGGAGGGGGTGCCCGGTCCGCCGTCGAGCATGCCCTTGACAGCCGTCACCGGCCGTGGGGTACTGCGGAATGCGAAACCGGGCGGACGCGTACGGGGGTGAGTCCTCTGCCGGAGACGCGCTACCCCAGTGTGCCCGAACTGGTGGCCGGTGCCCGAGCGCTGGCCGCGCACCGGCCGGACCTGTGCGCCCTCGACCGGGTCGGTCTCTCCCGGGCGGGCCGGCCGCTGCACCTGCTGTCCGTGGGGCACGCCCGCCGGGCCGTGCTGGTGGTCGCGGGCGCGCACGCCAACGAGCCCGCGGGCGGTTCGACGCTCCTGGCGCTGGCCCGGCGGGTGCGGGACGAGCGGGAGCTGCGGGCGGACACCTCCTGGCACTTCCTGCTCTGCGCCGACCCGGACGGGGCGAGCCTGCACGTGACCCCGGCGCCGCGCACGCTGCTCGACTACCACCTGGGCTTCTTCCGGCCGGCCGGGGCCGAGCAGCCGGAGTGGTCGCCGTCCGTGCTGCCGCCCGGCCGGCTGCCGCCCGAGACCCGGGCGCTGACCGGGGTGATCGACGCGCTGCGCCCCTACCTCCAGGTGACGCTGCACGGCACCGAGCTGGGCGGCAGCTGGGTGCAGCTCACCCGCGACGTGCCCGGTCTGGCGGAACCTTTCTGCAAATCGGCGGCGGAGCTGCGCATCCCCATCGAGACGGGGGCCTGCGACGCGGCGGGCTGGCCCGTCTCCGGGCCCGGGGTGCGGGTGATGCCGGCGCCCGGCGCTGCCCTGGCCCACCCGAGCCTGCCCGACGACGCCCGGCACAGCACCTGGTACCACGCGCACCGCCACGGCGGTCTGACGGCGGTCGTGGAGATCCCGATGTGGGCGAGCGACCTGGTCGACGACCCCGCACCGCACCCCGCGCCCGAGGCGGAGCTGCGGCGGCTGGCCGCCCGGCTGCTGCGGGACGCGCGGGCGGTGGAGGCGGTGCTCGCCGACGCGCTGCCCCGGCTGCGGGGCGCCGACGGGCCGCTGCTGCGCGCGGCCCGCTGGGGTCTCGGCGTGGTGCCGGGGCTGGCGGCGGACTGGACGGGCGGCCCGCCCGCCGACACGAGCAGGGCCTACGTCGGCAGTGTGGACGCCTTCGGCCGGCGGCTGCCGCTGCGGGCCGCCGCGATGCTGCTGCGGGTGCTGCGCGCGGCCGACGACCGGGCGGCACCGGCGCTCGCCCGTCTCGTGGCGACCTGGAGCGTGGCCTTCGCCGACCGGTTCCGGGCCCGCTGGGTGCCGCTGGAGCACCAGGTGGAGCACCAGTCCCGCACGGTGGTGGAGACGGCCCGCCACGCCCGTGACGTGGCCGGCTGACGGTGGCGGCGCGGACGCCCGCGCCGCCACCGGTACGGGAGGCCCGCCCCGCCGCGCGCCGCTCACGCGTCCAGCGCGAACACGTCCCCCGTCCGGGCGTTCATCTCGCAGCCGTTGGCGAAGGTCTCCGTGTAGTCGACCGCGCGGCCCTGCCACTCGCCGCGCGCCTGCACGGTCACCGGCGCGTAGATCATCGAACAGAACGCGTCCTTGCGGGGGATGCCCCGGATGTCGCCGCGCGCCGAGCGCAGCTCCGCGCACGCCTCGGCCGCGTGGGCGTGGCCGTGCGGCGGGTCGCACAGCAGCAGGGTGCCGCGCGTGTCGCCGCCGCCGGAACGGGTGTCGCCGTGGGTGACGGTGACATAGAGCCAGTCGCCCCGGTCGTGGTGCCGGGCCCACCCGGCCGCCTGGGCCGGGACCGCCGTGCCCGCGAGGAGGACCGCCGCGGCCGGCACTGCCCGGCGCAGCCACCGGGTCGTCGCCTTGCTGATGAAGTGGGTCATGGCGGGTGTATCGGCACACCGGTGCGCCACCCCCAGTCCGGCTCACCCGAACGGGAGCGCCCCCGCCCAGCGCGCGGACCGCCTCAGTGCGCCGACAGCCGGTAGGACACCTGCCCGAAGCCGACCTGGTCGCCCTCGCGGACGACGGCCGCGCCGGTCACCCGCCGCCCGTTGACGGTGGTCCCGTTGGTCGAGCCGAGGTCGCGCAGGACCCACAGGCCGCTCTGGTGGCGCAGCTCGGCGTGGGTGCGCGAGACCGTCTCGTGGTTGAGCCGCAGTCCGCTCGCCGGGTCGCGCCCGATGCGCAGCGGACACCCGCTGTCCGCGTGCGGCAGCAGCAGCTTGGGCAGCCGCTCGGACTGCCAGGCCCGGCGCAGCCGCACGGTGAAGCCGGAGACGGCCCCGACGGCGCCGAACAGCGCGCGCGAGAGCCGTCCCTCGGTGGACAGGTCCGAGGTGAGCACGGCTAGCTCGTCCGGGCGGCGGGCGGCCAGCGCCCGTTCCATGCGGTGCGCGAACGTGTCGTACGACAGCCGGCCGGCCGCGACGCCGTCGCGCAGCACCTCCAGCGCCCGGTCGCGCTCCGCGTCGGACACCCGCGCGGGGTGGGTGTGGAACTCGAAGGACGACGTCACGCTGGTGATTGTCGGACAACCGGCCCGGGGTGTCCAGAAAACGGGAGCGGCGCCGCGGTGTGCCGAGTTGACGACATCTCCCGCGAAAGGGTGGAACCGAAAGCGGACTGATCGTCTTTGCAGGACCATGGGGACGCCAACACGGTGAAGCAGACGAAGGGGAACCGTCCGTGCATTTCGAGGTGTGGGCACCGCAGGCCGGCCGGGTGACGCTCCGGTGCGACGGCGCCACGCGCGCGCTGGAGCCCGATCCGGAGCGTCCTGGCTGGTGGAGCGGCGAGGCCGAGGCGCGGGACGGCTCGCGCTACGGCTTCGCCCTGGACGACGGCCCGGTGCTGCCCGATCCGCGCTCGCGGCGGCAGCCGGACGGACCGGACGGCCTGAGCGCCGTCGTCGACCAGGGGCGGCACACCTGGCGCAGCGACGGCTGGGCCGGACGCCCGCTGCCCGGGGCCGTGCTCTACGAGCTGCACGTCGGCACGTACACACCCGAGGGCACCTTCGACGCCGCCGCGGGCCGCCTGGAGCACCTGGTGGAACTGGGCGTCACACACGTGGAGCTGATGCCGGTGTGCCCGTTCCCCGGGCGGCACGGCTGGGGGTACGACGGGGTGTCGCTGTGGGCGGTGCACGAGCCCTACGGCGGCCCCGAGGGGCTGAAGCGCTTCGTCGACCGGGCGCACGAGCTGGGCCTCGGCGTGGTCCTGGACGTGGTGCACAACCACCTGGGCCCGTCCGGCAACCACCTGCCGAAGTTCGGGCCGTACTTCACCGACACCCACCACACGCCCTGGGGCTCGGCCGTCAACCTGGACGCGCCCGGCTCCGACGAGGTGCGCGACTACCTCCTGGGCAGCGCCCTGGCCTGGCTGCGCGACTACCGGCTGGACGGGCTGCGCCTGGACGCGGTGCACGCGCTCGTGGACACCCGCGCCCGGCACTTCCTGGAGGAGCTTTCGGCGGCCGTGGACACGCTCGCGGCGGACCTGGGCCGGCCGCTGTTCCTCATCGGCGAGTCGGACCTGAACGACCCGCGGCTGATCACCCCGCGCGCGGAGCACGGCCTCGGGCTGCACGCCCAGTGGAGCGACGACTTCCACCACGCGGTGCACACCGCCGTCACCGGCGAGTCGCAGGCGTACTACGCCGACTTCGCGCGCGCCCCGCTCGCCGCGCTCGCCAAGACCCTCACCGGCGGCTACTTCCACGACGGGACGTACTCCAGCTTCCGGGGCCGCCACCACGGCCGCCCACTGGACCGCACCCGCACCGCCGGGCACCGGCTGCTCGGCTACAGCCAGACCCACGACCAGATCGGCAACCGGGCCCGGGGCGACCGGCTGTCGGGGCTGCTGGCGGACGCCCCCGGGCTGCTGGCGTGCGCGGCGACACTGACGCTGACCGCGCCGTTCACGCCGATGCTCTTCATGGGCGAGGAGTGGGCGGCGGGCACACCGTGGCAGTTCTTCACCGACCACACCGACCCGGAGCTGGCCGAGGCGGTGCGCCAGGGGCGGCGCCGGGAGTTCGGGGCGCACGGCTGGGCGGCGCAGGACGTGCCCGACCCGCAGGACCCGGCGACCCGGGACCGCTCCTGCCTCGACTGGTCGGAGCCCGGACGCGAGCCGCACGCGCGCGTGCTGGACTGGTACCGGCGGCTGATCGCGCTGCGCCGCGGGCTGCCCGACCTGACCGATCCGGACCTCGCCGCCACCCGGGTCGCCCACGACGAGGAGGCCGGCTGGCTGGCCTTCCGGCGCGGGGACGTACGGGTGGCCGTCAACCTGGGCAGCGCGACGGCGGCGATCCCGCTGGGCATCCGTCCGGCCCGGGTGCTCGCCGCCTGGGAGCCGGTCGAGGCGCCCGGCGGGACGGGGCTGCTGCGGCTGCCCGGCCGCTCCTGCGTGGTGCTGGCGCAGAGCTGAGCGCGGCCCGCCCCGCGCGGCTAAGCCTGCCCGCCCCCGGCGCCTTCCTGCCCGTCGTCCTGCGTGTCGTCCTGCTTGTCGCCCTGTTTGCCGTCCTGCTCGCCCTCTTCGCGGAACTCGGTGACCCGCTCCAGCAGGATCGCCTCCCAGGAGTGGCGCAGCTGGACGCGCAGCAGCGGCAGCGGGCTCTCGTCGCGGCCCGCCAGGCGGCCGGCGAGGCGGATCACCGTGTCGCAGCGGGCCAGCCACAGGCCGCGCAGGCAGGGGCGGGCGCCGTAGCCCGCGAGGGTGGCCGCGCGCACGGCGGCCGGTGATCCCACGGCCAGGGCGAGCCCGGCGATGTCCTCGGCGGGGTCGCCGATCACCGCGTCCGTCCAGTCCAGGACGCCGCGGACCCGGCCGTCCGGGGAGAGCACCAGGTGCTCGCCCTTGAGGTCGTGGTGGACGAGGACGGCGGCGTGGGACTGGGCGGCCAGCTGGGCCGCGGCGGGCGCGGAGAGCTGGGCCATCCGCGCGGGTTCGAACTCGTCGGCCGCGCCGAGCTCCTCCGCGGCGTGCACGGCCATCCGGCGCAGCGCCTCCAGGGAGCGGGGCGCGGTGCGCGGGACGCCGAGCGTCCCGGCCTGCCGCACGGGCACCGCGCGCAGCCCGGCCAGCAGCCCGGCCAGGTCGTCCTCGCCGAGCGCGGAGACGTCCAGCTCGTCGGCCGTGCCGCCGGTGATCCTGGTGTCCAGGGTGTACGCCAGTCCGGGCGCCCACTCGCCGTGCGCGGCGCTCGTGGGGACGGCCACCGGCAGGTGCGGGCGGGCCAGGTCGCGCAGGCGCAGTTCGCGGCGCAGCCGCGCCGAGGCGTCGCGGTCGGGGGCCAGCCGCAGCACATGGCGCGCGCCGACCCACCAGGTGGAGTGCTCACCGCCCGTGGTGACGGGCCGTACCTCGGGCACCCCGGCGGCGGCGTAGCCGTCGCGCGGGGCGTCGGGAAGCAGGGTGCGGACCAGCCTGCGGACGCTGTCCGCCGTGGGTGTCGGTGCCTGGGTCATCGTCGCGCCGTGTCGTCGGGTCGGGTCGGGTCGGGTGGAATCAGTCGGCGGATCAGTCCACCAGGACCAGCTCCCGGGTGGTGTCGTTGAGGCGGCGGCCCCCGTCCGCGGTGACCGTCACGATGTCCTCGATCCGGACCCCGAAGCGGCCGGGCAGATAGATGCCGGGTTCCACGGAGAAGCACATGCCGGGCACGAGGGGCTGCCGCTCCCCCTCGATCATGTACGGCGGCTCATGGGTGGTGACGCCGATGCCGTGGCCGGTGCGGTGGATGAAGTACTCGCCGTAGCCCGCCTCGGCGATGACCGCGCGGGCGGCCCGGTCCACGTCCTGGCAGGCCGCGCCCGGCCGTACGGCCGCGAAGCCCGCCTCCTGGGCCTCGCGCACGACGTCGTGCACCCGGCGCTCCTCGTCGGTGGGTTCGCCCACGTGCACGGTGCGGGTGGTGTCGGAGCCGTAGCCGTCCTTGAGCCCGCCGAAGTCGAGGACGACCATGTCGCCGTGTTCGATGACCCGGTGTCCCACCTCGTGGTGCGGGTCGGCGCCGTTGGGCCCGGAGCCGACGATGGTGAAGTCGACCTGGGAGTGGCCGAAGCGCCGCAGCAGGTCGGCGAGGTCGGCGCCCACCTCGCGCTCGCGGCGCCCGGCGAAGCGTACGTGCCTGATCTCCTCGAACGTGCGGTCGGCGGCGGCGCCCGCGGCGGCGAGCAGGTCGAGCTCGGCCGGGTCCTTCACGGCGCGGAGCATCGGCAGGGCCTCGGTGAGGGCGGCGTAGGAGGTGCCGGGCAGGGTCTGCTGGAGGCCGAGCAGGTGCAGGGCCCAGGCGTTGTCGCTGACGCCGAAGCGGCCGCGGCCGTCGAGGAGGGCGGCGGTGAGGGCGTAGGGGTCCTTGCCGTCGGTCCAGTCCCGCAGGGTCAGCGCGGGGGCGCCGGTGGCCTGGGCGGCGTCCGGGGCCTCCAGGGTGGGCACGACGAGGACGGGGTCGCGGCCGGGGACCAGGACCAGCAGGGTGAGCCGTTCGGTGGCGGCGGGCGGCGCGTAGCCGGTGAGCCACACCAGGTCGGGTCCGGGGGCGACGAGCAGTCCGGCCAGTCCGGCGTCCGCCGCCGCGCGCTCGGCGCGCGCCATCCGGGCCCGGTAGTCGTCGGCGGTGAAGGGCGCGGGCGCGGTGCCGGTCATCCGGGCCTCCGTGTGCGGCTGAAGGGGCGGGTGGGACGAACAGTCGGGCGTCGGGCAGGGCCCACGGGCAGCATCCTGCCCGCGCGGAGTGGGCGGCGCGAGCCGGTCGGTCCGGCCGTCCGCTCCCTGCTCCATCCTCGCTGCCCGGGTGTCCGCACGACCACCGCTTTCCCGGATTCGATCTCACGGTCGGGGCCTGCGCGGCCATGAGCGCTGATGGCGTGATCACCGTCAGCCACGAGGACACCCTGAAGGACGACCTGACGGAAGACCGTCCAGAAGACCTGCCGGGACGGCCTGACGCGACGATCCGGACGGCGGCCGTCGATCCGACGACGGGGGGCGTGCGGCCGTACCCGTCGTCACGTACGCGGCGTGGTCAGGTGACGACGCCCGGGGTGACGTCCAGCTGCTGGTAGCCCCCACCGCGGTGGCGCACGGTCAGCACCACCGAACGGCCGGGGTCGGCCTTCGCCACCGCGCGCGCGAGGTCGGCCGCCGAGTCGATCCGCGTCCGGTCGAACACGAGCAGCACATCGCCGCGGACCAGCCCGGCCGAGTAGCCGGGGCCCGGCACATGGACGCCGACGACCCGCGCCCCGGGCTTCCCGTCGTCCACCGCCTCCACCCCGAGGGTCGGCCCCACCGGAACCGGCGCCGACCGCACCGCCGCGGCACCCTCCGGGCCGGTTCCGGACCCGGCCCCGGAACCGGAGGCCGACACCGCCGGGGCCGCCGCCGGACCCGCGAGGCCCGCGTGCCGCTGGGCCTCGGCCAGCCTGCTCGCACCGATCACCGTGGCGCCCACCGCGCCCAGCCCTACCCCGGCCAGCAGCAGCACCAGCCCGGCGCACAGGCCGCACAGCGCGCCCGCGAACCGGCGGCCGGGCCGCCGCTGGCCGGTGCCGGAAGGGCTCCGCTCGCGCGAGGCGCCGCCCGCGGGCTCGGCACCGGGCAGGGGCTTGGGACGCAACGCAGTCTGTTCCATTCGTTCTCCTCCGGCTGGTGCCTACCCGGCGACCTGGTCCGCCACGAGCCACGAAAGGGTGAGCACGCGCCACGAAAGAGTGAGAACGCGGGCGCCTGCCACGTTCGGCCGTATGAGCGATCACCTCCTGCGGCTGCTGCGGGACAGCCCGCGTCTGGCCGAACTGGCGGCCTTTCCCTTCGCGTTCGACCTCGCGGGCGCCGAACACGTCGAGGAGGTACGGCTCGCCGACGGCGGACCGCTCGAACCGGTCGCGGGCGACGGCTCGGGCGGCACGTACTTCGTGTGCGGCGACGGCTCCGTGCTCTGCGCTCCGCGCTCGGACTGCCCGAGCGCTCCCCGGTGGAACTCGTCGCCCTGCTGCACGAGTCGCTGCTGCGCACCGAGCCCGGCTTCCTGCTGCTCAACGCCGAGGAGGGGTGCGCCTACCGCCTGCTGGACCCGCTGCCCCGGCCGGCGCTGCGCGAGGTGGTCCTCGCCCACGCCCCGGACACCGGCGCCCTCGTCGCGGCCGGTCCGGACGAGGACGGCGCGTCGCTGTTCACCTGGGCCGGGCACGCCCTGGACCTGGGGCTGACGGAGCACGCGCGGGCCGCCCTGATCCGCGCGCTCGACGAGATCGTCATGAACCAGGGCGCGCCGCGCCGGACCGGCGCGCCCGGCGAACTCGACCTCTCGTCCCTGGTCCGGCCGGCCGAGGCGTTCGACCGCCTCGGCGACCAGTTCCAGGCCCTGCGCGCCCGGCAGTCGCGCACGGCCCTGGACCGCCCCGCCACCACCACGGCCGCCATCACCACGGCCGCCGTCACCACGGCCACAGACACCGGGCGGCGCTGAACCGGGTCCGGTCCGGCGCCGGTTCAGCTCCGGCCCGGCTTCTGTTCAGCCGACGGGCAGCGCGCGGGCCGGGGCCGGCAGCACGGGAGCCGGCGGGTGGTCCGGGAGGAAGGTGTGGGCGCGGCGGCCCAGCCACTCGGCCTTGTAGCGGTTGACGCTGCGGTGCCAGTTGAGGATGCCCGCCAGCCAGTTGCGCAGGTCGGCCACATAGCCGTCCAAGGTCGCCCGCGCCTCGTCGGACAGCGCGAAGTCGTCGCAGACGACGGAAAGTTCGTGCGCCACGACATGCTCGAACTGGCGCATCCGCTGGGTCATCAGGTCGTGCACCACGGTGAGCGCCGCCGGGTAGTCGATGCCGAAGAAGTGCTGCACGACGAGGATCCCGTTGTGGATCTCGCCCTCGTACTCGATCTCCTTCTGGTAGGAGAAGACGTCGTTGAGCAGGCAGGCGTAGTCCATGGCGGCGTTCTCCAGGGACCGGACCGGGCCGCTGCGGTACACCTCGGGCGGGATCGACGGGCCGTGTCCCAGCCGGCACAGGCTCAGGGTGAGGTCGGAGCCGAAGGTGGCACGCCGCATCTCCAGGTAGTCGACGGGGTCGGGCACCCGGTTCTGCAACTGGTTGGCCAGCTCCCACACCCAGCTCTCGGTCATCGAGTCGATGGCCTGCTTGAAGGTGCGCCGCTGGCCGGGGGTCATCTCGGCGGTGGTCCGCGCCCACAGGTCGGACAGGCCCCGTTCCATGGCGTTGCCGGGGACGGCGGCCTCCTCGCCGTCGACCGGCATGCAGGCCGACAGACGGGCGGTGGTCAGCCGGGCGGCGGCGAGGTCGCGGCGGTGGCCGTAGACCAGCGGGTAGTAGTCGTCGCCGTAGGTGCCCCAGGCGAGCCACTGCGCGCTGAGGTCCAGGGCCTCGGGTGTCGCGTCCGGGTCGAGTCCGGCCGAGCACAGCGCCAGGTCGTAGGCGTCGAGCTTGTCCTCGTCCCAGACGCCCTCGGCGAGGATCCCCATGCGGTGGCACCAGTCGGCGAGCCGCAGCCGGGAGCGGTCCAGATGCGGGCACAGCTCCAGCCGGAAGGGCATGTAGAGGTCGGGGATGCGCGAGGGGCCGACCTTCTCGTACGGGACGTGGCTGTGGGCGCGCAGCCGTTCGGCGCCGGCCGCGGCGAGCAGCGCGGCCATGTCGACGCCCGAGGTGCCGGGTCCGGTCGGGGCCTGCCAGGGGTTGGCGGGGCGCGCGCGTTCGTTCATGTACCGGCTGGAGCGGGTGTGCCATTCGTGGCCGCCGGACTGCCAGTCCTGGAGCCCCTTGGTGTACGCCGCCACCGCCGCGACCTGGTCGGGGGTGAGGCCCTTCTCCACGGCCAGGGCGGGCACTTCGGTGAGCGCGGTGTGCTCGAACTGGTGCAGCCGCGAGGTGAGGACGTCGTTGACGGTGTCGGCGGCCTCCTGGGTGGTGCAGCCGAAGAAGGTCTCCAGGACGAGCACGCCGTTGCTCAGCTCGCCCTCGTCCTCGACCTCCCGCTGGTAGGAGAAGAGGTCGTTGCGCAGGTGCACGGCGTCGGAGAAGGTCTCCATCAGCACCCGCAGCGGCCTGGAACCGGCGACGGCGGCGGGCACTTCGGCGGTGGCGTACTCCACGAGCCCGGCCGACCAGGGGGCGCCGCCGACCTTGCGGCGCATCTCGATGTACTCGACGGGGTTGGCGACCCGCCCCTCGTTGATGTTGGACAACTCCCACAGGGACTCGTTCAGCAGGTGCTCGGTGGCCACCGCGAACCGGCGGCGCCAGTCGGCCGACATCGCGGGGACCGTACGCGCCCACAGGTCGGCCAGGCCCGCCTCCACCGGGTTCTGCGGCTCGGGCACCTCGGCGGTGTCGTCCAGGGGCATGAACAGGGGCAGCCGGTCCAGGTACGCCTTGCCGCCGGTCCGGTCCTGGCTGCGCTTGAAGGTCTCCAGGAAGTGGTCGTCGAAGAAGAAGACCCACACGTACCAGTCGGTGATGAGGGAGAGGGCGGGTCCGTCGCAGTCGGGATGGGTGTAGGCGCAGAGCAGTCCGTAGTCGTGCGCGTCGAGGTCGGACTGCTCCCAGATCCCGGAGCCCTCCAGCATGCCCATGTCGCGGGCCCAGCGCGTGGCATGGGCGCGGGCCTCGTCCAGGTGCGGGTTCAGCCGCGCCGGGTGCGGCAGGTAGAAGTGCGGGAGTTCGAAGGGCTGCTGCGTCATGGCCGGGCCCTACCCGGGACGCTCCGGGACCATCCTCCGCCGCCCATTCGATCACACCATCGCGTGAATCACCGCCGAACACCCCTCCCGCGGGGGCCGGTTCCGGCAGGCGCCTCCGGCGGCCGGGCCGGGGCGGCCCGGCCGGGTCCGGCCGCGGTCAACCGTGGTCCAGTTCGGCTCAGCCGGGCTCAGGTCGGTTCAGCCGGGCTCGATGTCGCGCTCCAGCTGCACCGCCAGGCTCAGATAGCGAGGCCGCCGGGGCACGGGCACCAGGCCGCGGATCAGCAGGTGCCACATCTCGGCCGTCCGGCGCGGCAGCCGTGTCACCGGCTCCAGCGGGCGGCCGGTGACACGGGTGCCGACGAAGAAGGAGACCAGGGAGCGCGCCGCGGCCTGGACGTCGACGTCGGGATGGATGTCGGCCTCCTTAACCGCGCCCAGCAGCCGGTGCGTGGCGATCTCCAGCCACTCGGTGAAGGGGTGGCGCAGCGGCGCGCGCACCTCGACCCCGCCGGTGGCGAGCCGCAGTCCCGCACGGGCGATCGGGCCCTCCACGGAGAGCCGGGTGAACGCGAAGGTGATGCGCATCAGCGCTTCCAGGGACGAGCAGTTCCGCCCCTCCACCTCTCCGGTCACCTGACGCAGGGCCGCGGCCTGCAACTCCATGATGGCGTGGGCCAGATCGTCCTTGGCCGCGAAGTGGAAGTACAGGGCACCCTTGGTGACCTGCGCGTGTTCGACGATGTCACTGAGGCTCGTCCGTTCGTAGCCGTTCCGGTCGAACAGGTCGGCAGCCGCCGTGATGATCGTCGAGCGCGTCTGCTCGGCCCGTAACTGCCTCGCCATGGCCAGAACACTCCAGGGATGTAACGAACGGGACATGCTGTTTGTTTCTCGTTCGAGCCTACGATAGCCCACTCGCCCGGTCCGTCACCAGGCGAACGACAGTCCTGTTTACCCCGAATAATCAGCGGAAAAGCCCTCAAAGCAAGGCGAAAGCAGACTCGATAAAAACAGGGCGCGCGGTTTTATTTTGATCAACGTGGGCGCGGCACGGGGGCCACACGTCGACATCGAGGCGCGCGCACGTCGGTCCGCCGCGCGGCGGCACTCGACGGTGCACGGGAAGAGGTCCGCCGCCGCACTCCACGCCTCGCCATGGACGCGATCGTAGCGGCGGCGGCCGGGCCCCTCGCGGACCGGTCCCGGCCCTCCCGGGCGACGGGCGGAACTTATCCGGCGCCCCGCTAGTTTCTACGTTGCTGTAGATCTGACCTGACCGTCCCGGCCGCACCGGTTCCCGTGCGCGGCCGGTGCGGACTTCCGACCTTTTGGAGAGCGACCATGGCCCTGTGGGACCGCATCAAGGACTCCGCGACGCAGATGCAGACCCAGTTGACGGCGAAGAAGAACGACCTGAAGAGCGGTGCGTTCCGCGACGCGAGCATGGCGATGTGCGCGCTCGTGGCCGCCGCCGACGGCACCGTCGACCCCTCGGAGCGGCAGCGCGTCGCCCAGCTGATCGCCACCAACGAGGTCCTGCAGAACTTCCCCGCCGACGATCTGCGCCGCCGTTTCGAGGACAATCTGAACAAGCTGACCGCCGACTTCGCCTTCGGCAAGGTGAGCGTGCTCCAGGAGATCGCCAAGGCGAAGAAGAAGCCCGCCGAGGCCCGCGCGGTCGTGCAGATCGGCATCGTCATCGGCGGCGCGGACGGCGACTTCGACAAGACCGAGCAGGCCGTGGTCCGCGAGGCGTGCTACGCGCTGGACCTGCCGCCGCACGAGTTCGACCTCTGAGCGGCCCGGTCGGGGCGATGGCGGCACGCGGGCGGCGGTGGACCCGGCCGGCCCGGCGGAACCGGACGGCCGCCGCGCCCGGGTGCGCGCCGCCGGTGTGCGGTCACAGCCCGGCCAGCACCGGGAGGAGCCGGGTGGCGGCCGTGACGTCGGCCGTCAGCGGCCGGTCCTCCGTACCGGCCGGCAGCGCGGCGGCGGCCACGGCGAACACCGCGCAGCGCGGCGGCTCCCGGAAGCAGCGCAACGCGCGCACGGCGGTGACCAGTTCGCAGGCCAGGACGGTCGCGTAGGCGTCCGCCGCGCGCAGGGTCTGGCGGGCCGCCTGGGACGCGAAGCTGGCCGCCTCCTCCAGTCCGTGGGAGAGCACCGCGTGACCGGCCGAGGCGGGCAGCGCGCAGGCACGCAGCTCGGCCAGGGCCGAGTTGGCGGTGTACTCCAGGATCATGGTGCCGGAGCTGCCGGCCGGTCCGGAGGCGAGGAAGGCGGGCAGTCCGGTGAGGTCCGGGCGGCCGAGCGCGGCGAGGCGGGCGGCGGACAGCTGGGCGGTCTGGAGCAGCGCGAGGTTGAGTCCGTCCAGGGCGAGGCCCAGCGGAGCGGCGTAGAAGCCGCCGTGGTGGTGGGCGGTGGTGCCGTCGGCGCCGATGAGCGGGTTCTCCGAGGGGCAGTTGACCTCGGTCCGCACGACACGGCGCAGCGCGTCCGCCGCGTCCAGCGCGGGACCGTGCGCCTGCGGGAAGGCCCTGAATCCGAACGGGTCCTGGATCCGGCGCGCACCGCCGCTGCCCGTCCCCCCGGGCCCGCCGAGCAGTCGCCGCACCTCGGCGGCGGCACGGGCGGCTCCCGGGTAGGGGCGCAGGGCGTGCACCTCGGGCGCGTACGCCTCCAGCGAACCGGAGACGGCGGCCAGCGAGAGGGCCGCCACAGCGTGGGTGGCCCGCAGCAGCACGTCGAGGTCGTGGCAGCCCAGGGCCGCCTGGCCGAGGGTGAGCGCGTTGCTGCTGAGCAGCGCGAGCGCGTCACCGGGCCGCAGGACGACCGGAGCGGGCAGCTCGGGGACGACGGGCGCGACCACGGCGGGGCTCGTGGCGGCGGCCGCGGTGGCCGGTGCGGGGCCGGTGGGCGGCGCGGGCGTGGACGGCCCGCCCGCGCCGTCCGGGACGGCGGCGGGGCCGGGGGCGGGAACGGCTCCGGGGTCGGAAGCGGAAGCGGGGCCGGGGGCGGGGGCGGCGGTCCGCCAGGGGCGTTCGCCGATCAGGGTCAGGCCCGTCTGGGCCAGGGCCGTCAAATCGCCGGTGCCGAGACCGCCGTACTCGTTGACGGCCGGGTGGACGCCGAGGCGCAGCGCCTCGGCGAGGGCGGTGACGAAAGCGGGCTGGATGCCGGAGCCGCCGGCCAGGAGCTGGTTGGCGCGGACCGCCAGCATCGCCCGGACATGGCGGGCGGGCAGCTCGGCGCCCGCGCCGCCCGCGTGACTGCGCAGCAGCCGCAGGCCGTGCCCGGCCTCTTCCGGATCCTCCACCGGCACCGAGCGGTGCGCGCCGACCCCGGTGCCGCGGCCGTAGAGCCGGCCGGCGCGGGCCAGCCGGTCCGCCGCCTTCCAGGAGCGGTGGGCGCGCGCCAGCGCCTCGGCCGGTACGACGGGTTCGGCCGAGGCGTCGGCGAGGCGGACCACGTCGTCCAGGGTCAGCTCGCGCCCGTCCAGCACGACGCGGGCCCGGCCCGCTTCCCGGGGCGCCCACGCCGTGCTGCTCATCCCTGCGTCCTGATGGTCCTGTGTTCCGGTGGTCCCGCGGTGGCGCCGTGCTCCCGCGGTGGTGCGGTCCGCGCCGGTGCGCGGTGGCGGGTCAGACGAGGCCGGCCGACTTCAGCCACGCCTTGGCGACGTCCAGCGGGTCCTTGTTCTGCGACTGCACCTGGGTGTCCAGATCCAGCAGGGTCGCCGTGTCCAGCTTGGCGGAGAGCGCGTTGAGCGCGTCGACGCCCTTCTTGTCCAGACCGCTCTTGTGGACGAGCGGCTGCACGTTCTCGAAACCGAAGAGGTTCTTCGGGTCCTGGAGGACGACGAACTTCTCCTTGGCGATGGTCGGGTCCGTGGTGAACACGTCCGCCGCCTGCACGGTGTCCTTCTTCAGCGCGGCCTGGGTCAGCGGGCCGCCCGCGTCCAGCGCCTTGAAGGACTTGAACTCCAGGCCGTACAGCGACTTCAGGCCCAGCAGGCCCTGCTGCCGGGTCTGGAACTCCGGCGAGCCGCCGATGACCATGTCCTTCGCCGCGTCCTTGAGGTCGGCGATGGAGGACTTGTCGGTCAGCTTGTACTTGTCCGCCGTCGCGGCGTTGACGGTGACCGAGTCCTTGTTCTGCGCGGGCGAGGGCTCCAGCAGCGTCAGCTTGGGGTCGAGCTTGGCGCCGATCGCGGCCGTGGTGGCGGCGACCGTCTTGGGAGCGGCGTCCTTGTCGAGATAGGCCAGCAGCGCCCCGTTGTACTCGGGCAGCACGGTGACGGAGCCGTTCTTGAGCAGGCCGTAGGTGGTCTCGCGGCTGCCGATGTTGTGCTTGTAGGTGACCTTGACGCCCTTCGCCTTCAGGGCCTCGCCGTAGATGTCGGCGAGCAGGATGCTCTCGGCGAAGTTGTTGGAGCCGACGACGACGCTGTCGCCACTGGCCTTGCCGCCCGCGAGCGGGTCGCTGCCGGACTTGTCGTCGGAGGACGAACACCCGGCGACGAGTGCGGCGGTGGCGGCGAGGGTGACGACGGCCGTGCCGGTGCGCCTCGTGCTGGACCTGGTGCTCTTCGCGTAAGAAGTCACAATTCTCGTTCCGGGTCGGAAAGTCGTGGGGGCGGTACATGGACGGTGCGAGCCGCGTGGGCCGCCTGAACTACGGGGACAAACACGTACGGCATGCGGAACGCCGCACTTTACTGATCCAATCCAGCCGCTTCTCGATCGGTCAAGGGCAGCCAGGTCACCGATTGGCGTCGATCCTGGTGCACTTGTGAAGCGCAAGCGATTGCTTCGTAATGCATTCTTGACATGGGACGCGTCGGACCGGGCTGCGAAGAAGCGATAGATTCCAGCGCAGTTGACATCGGTCACAGCGGTGGACTCGGGCCGCTCCGGTGTCGTCGCGCATCATCGTTGTCACGACCGTCCGGGTGGAGACACCCGTCGAAGGAGGCCCGGTGTCCACGAACGAGGTGGACGCGCCCGCCCGGCAGGTCCCGCCGCCGCCCCCGGCCGGCGGCATCAGGGGATTCGCCGACCGGTGGCCCTTCCGGCGCAAGCTCAACGTCCTGGTCGGTGTCCCGCTCGCCGTCGTCGGCCTGCTGCTCGCCTACCTCATCGCCGGGCAGGTCGGCCAGGCCCGGGACGCGGCGGCCGCCGCCCGGCTGGTGCGGGACAGCGCGCAGGTCGCCGCGCTCGTCGACCGGGTGGAGGCCGAGCACCAGCAGGCCGTCCTGCTCTCCGTGCGCTACGAGGCCAAGGGCGTCGGCTCCCGGCCCTCCGCCACCGCCTACCGCGCGGCGCAGGCCGCCGTCGACGCCCAGGTGGCCGCCGTCCGGCGGGCGTTCGGCGACCGGCTGCCCGCCACCGAGGCGCAGGCCCTGAAGGAGATCGAGGGCCTGACCAGTCTGCGCGACACCGTGGAGCAGAGCTATCTGCCCGCCGACAACATCGACCCGGCCTACACCGGCGCCGCCAAGAACCTGATCGACGGTCTCGGCCTCGACCGCAACCCGGCGCTGGCCGCCACCTTCACCGGCAATCTGCTGGACTCCCTGCTGCGCGCCGACGCCGCCCACAGCTCCTTCGAGACGAGCGTGTTCTCGGCGACGACCGGTGACACCAACGCGCTGATCGAGTTCACCGGCGCGGTCGGCGCCTACGAGCTGTACACCTACCAGGCCGACCGCTTCACCCGGTTCGCCACCGCCGCCCAGGCCGACCGGCTCGCGGGCATGGAGCACACCGCCGACCAGCGCCGGATCGCCGAGGCGTACGCCGAACTCCAGATCGACCCGAGCGGTCTGCAGGCCAACACCCCGGACAAGATCCGGCGGGCCTTCCAGGACGCGCTGGCCGACTACCCGTCCTACCCCCGGCAGGCCGCCGCCCGGCTCCAGATCGCCTCCTCACTCATCGGCGAGATCGCCGACACCGCCGACACCGCCTCGTCCGACGCGTGGTGGCGCGCCGCCGGGCTGCTGGCCGTCGCGCTGCTCGGCTTCCTGTTCTGGCTCGGCTTCTCGGTGGCCGTGCGCCGCTCGGTGGTCCGGCCGGTGCAGGCACTGACCGGGGCGGCGCAGGAGGTCTCCGCCGCCACCGGACGGGAGCTGGCCCGGGTCGCCGACGACGACGCCGACGACAGCGGACCGCCCCGGCTGAGGGACGTGCCGGTCACCGCACGCGACGAGATCGGCGACCTCGCGACGGCCTTCAACCAGGTGCAGACCACCGCCGCCGCGCTGCTGGAGCGCCAGGTGCTCAGCCGCCGCAACGTCGCCGAGATGTTCGGCAACGTCGGCCGCCGGGTCAGCAACCTCACCACCCGCCAGCTCGCGCTGATCGACGCGGTCGAGCGCGGCGAGACCGACCCGGCCCTGCTCGAACGCCTCTACTCCATCGACCACATCGCCGTACGCCTGCGGCGCAACGCCGACAGCCTGATGCTGCTGGCCGGCATCCGCGAGACCGTCCTGGACGCCGGACCCGCCGCCCTGACCAACGTGGTGCGGGCCGCGCTCGGCCAGATCGAGGGCTATCAGCGGGTACGGCTGTACGCCGAGACCGAGGTCATGGTGGCGCCGGACATCATCGGCGACCTCACGCTGATGGTGGCCGAACTCCTGGAGAACGCCGTGTCGTTCTCCCCGGCGGGCAGCCCCGTCGAGGTCACCGTGCGCTCGAACGCCGAGGGCGCGTCGATCGCGGTCGCCGACCACGGTCTGGGGATGAGCGCCGAGCGCCTCGCCGAGGAGAACGCCCGGCTGATCCGCCGCGAACGCCTCGACGTGGTGCCGACCAAGGTGCTGGGCCTGTTCGTGGTGGGCACGCTGGCCCGCCGCTGGGAGATCGAGGTCGCCCTGACCCGCACCCCGGGCGGCGGTGTCACGGCCGAGGTCGTGATCCCGTCCGCCCTGCTGCTGTCACTGAGCGCGGTGGCCATGGCGGGCCCGGCGGAGGCCGCGGGAACGGCCGGACGGCGGACCGGCGCGGACACCGCGCCCGGGGCGGCCCCCGCTGACGCGCCCGGCGCCGCCGGAGCGTCCGGTGCCGGCGGACCCAGGCCCGCGACCGCCGTGGCTCCCGCGCACGCCCCGGCCGACGAGGACGAACCCGGCCCGCTCCCGCGCCGGCTGCCCCGGCGTGAGCCCGCCGACGAGGTCACGGCCGGTCCCGGCACGAGCGACACCGATACGACCGGTACCGATACGACCGGCACTGGCACGATCGGCTCCGGTACGGCCGGTGCCGGTACGGCCGGAGAGGCGGCGGCCGAGACCGTACCCGCCGCCGAACCCCCGGCGGCGCCCGCCCCGTTCATCCCCCGGGCCCGCAAGGAGGCCACGCCCATGGAAGCGGCGCCCGACCGGACGGCGTCCGGCCCGGAACCCGCCTCCCGGCCCCTGCGCCGGCGGGTGCGCGGCGCGACCCTGCGCACCACGGCGGACGCCTCCGCCGCGAACGCCCACGAGAGCGCGCGGCCGGCCGACGCCGAGGCCGTACGGTCCGCGCTGGAGGAGTTCGAGGAGGCGGTGGAGCGCGCCCACCGCGACACCGCCGCCCCGCCCGTCGGCCCGGAGGACGCCGGCCCGCCGGACACCGCCCCGCCCGCCTCTCCCCCCGCCTCTTCGCGTCCCGCCACCCCCGGCACGCCCCGCCAGAACGACCTCCCGGAAGGAGCCGAGCAGTGAGCACGTCGACAGGTGACACTCCGACGGGAGGCACCACGCCGACCGATCTGCAGGCCGCCGCAGCCGACTTCACCTGGCTGCTCAACCGCTTCGCGACCGAGACCGCAGGTGTCGTCGACGCCATCGCGGTCTCCTCCGACGGTCTGCTCATCGCGGTCTCGCAACTGCGCGAGCACGCGGACTCCGAGCGGCTGGCCGCCATCGTCTCCGGCATCACCAGCCTGGCCGCCGGTGCCTCCGGCAACTACCGCCTCGGCGCCCTCAACAAGGTCATCATCGACCTGGAGGGCGGCCACGTCCTGGTCTCCGCGATCGGCAGCGGCGCGGTGCTCGGCGTGGTCACCGACAAGGAGGCCAAGCTCGGCAACATCGCCTACGAGATGACGCTGTTCGCCAACCGGGCCGGTGCCGCGCTCAGCCCGCAGCTCGTCCTGGAACTGAAGAACAACGTCGGCGCCACGTCGGCGCGCTGACCGGCCACCGCCGGTCGAGGAAGGAAGTAGGACCCATGGCGGACGGCTCCCCGCCCCCGGGAGGTGACCCGGTGGGCCCCGCCCCCGCCGTACGGCCGTTCCTGGTCACGGCCGGCCGGGTGGCGCCCACCGCCGCGGGCCGGCCGGTGCCCGTGGAGACCCAGGTGGTGGCCACCACCGCCGGGCTCGCGGCGCTGGACGGCCTCTCCTTCGAACAGCGTGACATCATCGCGGCCTGCCGCGTGCCGCAGTCCATCGCGGAACTCGCGGCCCGGCTGCGGCTGCACCTCAACGTGGTACGGGTGCTCGCCGAGGACCTGCGGGCCGCCGGGCAGCTGACGGTGCACGTGCCCGACTCCGGCGCCACCCACGACGCCTCCGTCCTGCGCAGGGTTATCGATGGCCTGCGGGCCATCCCCGACTCCCGGGGAGTACTCCGTGACACCGACTGAACAACTCGCCCGCGGTGCCGCCGCCGGGGCGGCCGGGCAGAGCGCCGTACGGCCGCCGCTGCCGGTCAAAATGGTGATCGCGGGCGGCTTCGGCGTGGGGAAGACCACCGCGGTCGGCTCCATCTCCGAGATCGAGCCGCTGACCACCGAGGCGGCCATCACCGAGGTCGCCGCGGGCGTCGACGACCTCACCCACACACCGCGCAAGACGACCACCACGGTCGCCATGGACTTCGGCTGCCTCACCATCGACCCGACGCTGAAGCTGTACCTGTTCGGCACGCCCGGACAGGAGCGGTTCGGGTTCATGTGGGACGACATCGTGGAGGGCGCGGTCGGCGGCCTCGTCATCGTCGACACCCGGCGCCTGGACGACTGCTACGCGGCCGTCGACTACTTCGAGCACCGGCAGATCCCGTTCGCGGTGGCGCTCAACGCCTTCGACGGCCGGGTGGAGCACTCCCTCGAAGAGGTCCGCTGGGCACTCGACGTGTCCGAGCACGTCCCGGTGGTCGTCTTCGACGCCCGTGAGCGCGGCTCGGTGCGCGACGCGCTGCTGGTGGTGCTGGAACTGGCGCTGGCCAGGACCGGGGCCTGACGGCGGCCCGGCGCGGGCGCGGCGGGCCGCGCCCGCCCGGTCCCCGCGCCGGACTGCCCGTCGTCGGGTGCGTCGGGTGCCCCGCGCCGGGCAGCGGGTGTCAGGCGCCGCGCCGTACGCCCCGGGACACCGCGAGCCGCGCCGCCGCCCAGAACAGCACCAGGGTCACCAGCGCGAGACCGGCGACCAGACTGGCGCCGCCCACCACCTTCTCGTAGTTGCGCTGGTAGAGCCCGTCGATGACATAGCGGCCCAGGCCGCCGATGCCGACGTAGGCGGCGATCGTCGCCGTGGACACGATCTGGATGGCGCCCGAGCGCAGGCCGCTCAGGACGAGCGGGAGCGCGACGGGCAGTTCGACCTGGAAGAGGATCCGCGACTCCTGCATGCCCATGCCGCGGGCCGCGTCCACCGGCGACGGGTCGACCGAGCGCATCGACTCGTAGGTGGTCACCAGGATCGGCGGGACGGCGAGGACGACCAGCGGCACCATGACGGGCAGCAGCCCGAAGCCGACCAGGATGGTCATCAGGACGAGCAGTCCGAAGCTGGGCAGCGCGCGTCCGGCGGTGGCGAGGAAGGCGAGCGTGTTGCCGCCGCGCCCGTAGTGCCCGGTGACCAGGCCGACGGGCAGCCCGATGGCGGCGGCGATGCCGAGCGCGATCAGGCAGTACCGCAGGTGCTCGGCGAGCCGGGTGGGGATGCCGTCGTAGCCGTGCCAGTGGGCGCTGTCGCTGAAGAAGGCGTTGACGAAGTGCAGTACGTTCACCGGGCGGCGTCCTTCGGTGCGGGTGCGGCCGGCTCCGGCTCGGCCTGCGGTCCGCGGCGGCGGGTGCCGCGCGGCATCCACGGGGTCAGCAGGAGCCGTACGCCGACCAGCGCGGCGTCGGCGAGGATGGCCAGGGCCGCCGTGGTGACCACGGAGTTCACCGCCAGCTCGGGGCGGTGGTAGATGTTCGCGTCGTTGAGCAGGTTGCCGAGCGCGCCCTGATTGCCGATCAGCATGCCCACGCTGACCAGGGAGATGCTGGACACGGTCGCCACCCGCAGACCGGCGAAGATGGCGGGCACCGCGATCGGCAGCTGCACCTGGAAGTAGCGCCGTACGGGGCCGAGGCCCATGGCGGTGGCGGCGGCCAGCGTCTCCTGCGGCACCGCGCGCACACCGTCGACGATGGCCGGGACGAGCACCACCAGGCTGTAGACGGCGAGCGGGATCATCACCGTCAGCTCTGTCTGGCCGGTGTAGTCGATGAGGAAGACGATGAAGGCCAGCGACGGGACGGCGTACAGCACGGTCGTCAGACCGAGCACCGGCGGGTAGAGCCAGCGGAAGCGCACGCACAGCTGGGCGATCGGCAGGGAGACCAGGAGTCCGGCCAGGACCGGCAGCAGCGCCTCGCGCAGATGCAGGCCGATCAGTCCGAACCAGCTGTGCTGGAGGTCGCTCGGCAGGTCGAAGAAGCGGTTCATCCGGCGACCCTGGCGTCGGTGGCGGCGGCGTCCTTGTGGCCCTCGGCGTGGGCGGCGCGGATGGCGGCGCCGATGGCCTGCTGCGAGACCACCCCGGCCGCGCGTCCCGACTCGTCCACGGCGACCGCCCAGCCGGTCGGCGAGAGCACCGCGCAGTCCAGGGCGGCGCGCAGCGACTCGCCCCGCGCGAAGGGCCGCCCGTGGGGCAGCAGCCGGTCCTGGTCGATCCGGCCGGGCGTCAGACCGTCGGGGTCGCTCCAGCCGAGGGGGCGTCCTTCGAGGTCGGTGACGAGGAGGTAGGGCACGTCGGCCCGGGTGCGGGCGGCGATCTGCTCGGCGGTGGAGTCGACGGCGACGATCGGCCCGGTCAGCAGCTCCAGTTCGTCGGTGCCGAAGAAGGAGAGCCGGCGGATGCCCCGGTCGGTGCCGAGGAAGTCCTCGACGAAGGCGTCGGCGGGGTGCGTCAGCAGCTCGGCGGGCGGGGCGTACTGGGCGAGCCGGCCGCCGGTGCGCAGCACCGCGACCATGGTGCCGAGCTTGATGGCCTCGTCGATGTCGTGGGTGACGAAGACGATGGTCTTGCCCAGCTCGCCCTGGATGCGCAGCAGTTCCTCCTGGAGCCCCTTGCGCACCACGGGGTCGACGGCGGAGAACGGCTCGTCCATCAGCAGTACCGGCGGATCGGCGGCGAGCGCCCGCGCCACGCCGACGCGCTGCTGCTGGCCGCCGGAGAGCTGGTAGGGGTAGCGCTTGGCGAGCGCCGCGTCGAGGCCGACGCGCTCCATCAACTCCCCCGCGCGCGCCCGGGACTTCTGCTTGCTCCAGCCCAGCAGGCGGGGCACGGTCGCGATGTTGTCGACGATGGTGCGGTGCTGGAAGAGCCCGGCGTTCTGGATGACGTAACCCATCGACCGGCGCAGGGTGTTGACGGGCTGCTCCCTGATGTCGGCGCCGTCGAGGAGGATGCGGCCCTCGCTCGGGTCCACCATGCGGTTGATCATGCGGAGCGTGGTGGTCTTTCCGCAGCCGGACGGTCCGACGAGGACGGTGATCGAACGGTCCGGTATCTCCAGCGAGAGCCGGTCGACCGCCACGGTGCCGTCCGGGTACCGCTTGGTGACTGAATCTATGCGTATCAAAACGCCGCATACCCTTCGGGTCTGGCAGGAGTTGCCCGCTCTCGGCCACGGTCGCGCGGGCCGTTGCGGAGAGAGTCTAGACGCCTGTGATTGCGGCGGGGTTGCGGCATCGGTGCCGGGCCGGGGCCCCGGGACAGGGGCGCACGGCCGTACGCCGCCCCGGTGCACGGCCCTACGCCGCCACGGTGCACGGCCGTACGCCGCTGCCGGGCGCGGGAGACCGCCGGGCTCCACGGCGGAGCCACCGGGTCCCGGAACCCCCGCGTCCCGGCGCCCCGGGGCGCGCGGGGCCGCCGCCCTGGGAACGGCCGCCCCCCTACGCGCCTGGCACAGGACGAGATCCGGCCGCCCGCGCGCAGGGCGCGGCCTCTGCCGGTCCACGCGCCGGGCGCGCCCGGAGGCCGCACCTCCGGTCCGCACCCCCGGTCCGCGCACCGGACCGCCCGCCGGGGCCGTCGGACCGGTCGGCGGGCGGGTGCGGTGCGGGACGCGGGATGCGGGTTGCCGTGCGGTGCGGTGCGGGTCGCGCCGGGAGGGGGATCGGGCGGGATCAGGTGCGGCCGGGGCCTCCGCTGCCGAAGGAGCCGCTGCCGCCCGGGGCCCAGCGGCTGCGGTGCTGGTCCTGGCTGCGGCGGGTGCCGGCGCCGTGCAGTTCGTGCGGCAGGATCCGCTTGCCGTCGTCGCCGCAGTGCACCTCGTCCGGCTCGCGCTTCTCGCTGATCTCCTCGATCGCGCCGGTGACCGGAAGGTGCGGCTGCTCGGACGTCTCGGGCCGCTTGGGCTCGCGGCGCATCACGCCGATGCCCATGCCCACGGCCCAGACGAGCGCCACCACGACGACGAGCCCGCCGATGAAGGCACCGAACGTGGCCCAGATGTGCGGCGCCACGGCCAGTACGACGTTGGACGCTGTGCCCATGTCTTCCACCCGCCTCTGCGGAGATGCGGCGAAACAACCGGTGGCGCCAACGACGCCACCTGTGTCCTATATTGTCCCACCACAATCAGTGTCCCACCACAGCGGACCGCCGCAAAGCGCCGTGGGCGACGGCCCGCTCAGCCCTCCGCGGGCCGCAGCCGCAGCGAGATGCTGTTGATGCAGTAGCGCTGGTCGGTCGGGGTCGGATACCCCTCACCCTCGAACACATGTCCGAGGTGCGAGCCGCAGCGCGCGCACCGCACCTCGGTGCGCACCATGCCGTGGGACCGGTCGTGCAGCAGCTCCACGGCGTCGCTGTCCTTCGGGTCGAAGAAGGACGGCCAGCCGCAGTGGGACTCGAACTTGGTGTCCGAGGTGAACAGCTCGGCGCCGCACGCCCGGCAGGAGTAGACACCCTCGGTCTTGGTGTCGGTGTACTCACCGGTGAAGGCGGGCTCGGTCGCGGCCTGCCGCAGCACGGCGTACTCGGCCGGGTTCAGCTCCGCGCGCCACTGCTCGTCCGGCTTCTCCACGTCGTACGCCATGAGCCCTCAGCTCCTCACTCAGTTCTTCAGACGGTCCAGGATGCACGGTCCGAGGTCGGTGACGTCGCCCGCGCCCATGGTGAGAACAAGATCACCGCCCTTCGCCATTCCCGCGACCGCGTCCGGCACCTCGGCCTTGTCGTGGACCGCGGTGACGTCGGCGCCCGCGGCCCGTGCCGCCTCGATGATCAGCTCGCTGGTGACGCCGGGGATGGGGTCCTCGCGGGCCGGGTAGATGTCCAGCACCACGCAGGCGTCGGCCAGCGCCAGCGCCTGCCCCATCTCCTTGCCCAGCTCCTGGGTGCGGGAGAACAGGTGCGGCTGGAAGACGACCAGGATCCGGGCGTCGCCCACGGCGCCGCGCATGGCCTCCAGGTCGGCCGTCATCTCGGTGGGGTGGTGGGCGTAGGAGTCGATCACCTGGACACCGGCGGCCTCGCCCTTGAGCTGGAGGCGGCGCTTGACACCGGTGTAGGCCGCGAGCGCCGGGGCCAGCTCGGCGGCCGGGATCCCGAGGGCGGCACCGGCGGCCAGCGCGGCGACCGCGTTGTGCGCGTAGTGGCGGCCGGGCACCGAGACCGTGAAGGTCAGTTCGGCGCCGTCCAGCAGGACGGTGACCTCGCTGCGCAGCCCCTGCGGCCGCACGGACAGGACGCGCACGTCGGCGTCCTCGGACTCGCCGTACGTCACCGTGCGCACCGAGCCCGCCACGCGCCGGGTCAGCTCGCGGGCGCCCTCGTGGTCGGCGGTGATCACCAGCGTGCCGCCGGGCACGATCTTCCCGGCGAAGGTCTCGAAGGACTCGTAGATCTCGTCCATCGAGGCGTAGTTGGCGTGGTGGTCGAGTTCCACGTTGAGGACGATGGCGACCTCGGGGGCGTACTTGTGGAAGCTGCGGTCGGACTCGTCCGCCTCGGCGACGAAGATCTCGCCGGTGCCGTGCAGCGCGTTGGAGCCGGGGGCGTCCAGGTCGCCGCCGATGGCGTACGAGGGCTCCCGGCCCAGCGCGGTGAGGGAGACGGCCAGCATCGAGGTGGTGGTGGTCTTGCCGTGGGTGCCGGCCACCGCGATCGGGCGCAGGCCGTGCATCAGGGCGGCCAGCGCGTCGGAGCGGTGGACGACCGGGATGCCCAGCTCGGCCGCGCGCACCAGCTCCGGGTTGTCCGGCCGGATCGCCGAGGAGACGACGACGCAGGTCGCGTCGTCGGCGAGGTGCCCGGCCGCGTGCCCGATGTGCACCGTGGCGCCCAGCGCGCGCAGCGCCTCGGCGGTCGCCGACTCCTTGGCGTCGCTGCCGGCCACCTCGGCGCCGCGCTGGGCGAGGATCTTGGCGATGCCCGACATTCCGGCGCCGCCGATGCCGATGAAGTGCGGTCGGTCCATGGCGGTAGGAAGGCCGGGTGCCATGCGCTGTTCTCCCCAGGTGGTGCGGCAGCTGTACGAGGTGCGCCGGCCGCGGGCGCGGGGCGCCGCCCCAGCCTATGCCTTGCTGTGGGAGAACAGCTTCAGGACCGGCACGCCGACCTTGTGGCGGGCCCGGGAGGCCCAGTCGCGGTGGAAGAACTCCTCCACGTAGTGCGGATCGGTGAGCACGATCACCTCGTCGGCGCCCACCTCGGCGACCAGGGACTTCAGCGCGTCCAGCGGGTGGTCCTCGACGAGTCTGCCGTCGGCCTGGCGGCCGGCGGCGTGCAGCGCGGTCAGGGAGACCTCCAGGGCCTGTTCGCCCTCGGGCTTGGCCGCCTCGCCCTCCGGGGTGCCGCCCTCGCGCGCGGCCTCGTCGATCTCGCCGAGCGCGATGTCGTCGATGGCCCGCAGCAGCCGGTCGGCCTGGTCGCCGCGCGGCTGGAGCAGTACGTGGAAGGCGACCTGCTCCTCCCCGTGCAATGTGGTGACGAACTCCACGTCGGCGGACGTCAGGGCCTTCTCGATCATCAGTACGCTTGTGAACACCAGACGCCCTTTCTCGTGTGAGGGCCGCGCCCTCTCTGCTACCTCCGTGTGGGCCGAAGCAGCCCCCGCAGAAACCATCCTGCCCTGTGATCGCACGGGTATCGCGGCTTTTCCTCCGCCTGCCACCACCTGAACGGAATTACCAATTCCGTTTGCTGGACACGGCGGGCCGCGCACCGCTCGCCGCGGATCCTCCGGGGCCGCCGTCAGGCCCGCCGGTACCGGCTGAACAGGAAACCCTCCTCCTCCAGCAGGGACGCCAGGGCGAACCGGTGCGGGACGGCGACCGAGGGGCCGCCGGCGATGCGCTGCGCGTCGCCCGCGGTGAGCATCGGCGCGACGGTCAGGCACAGCTCGTCGAGGACGCCGGAGGTGACCAGCTGGCCGAGCAGCCGCGGGCCGCCCTCGGTCAGCAGCCGCGTGTGCCCGAGACCGGCCAGCGCCCGCACGGCCCGCGGCGGGTCCACCCCGACCCCGTCACCGGCGACCACCACCCGGGCGCCCGCCTTCTCGGCCGCCGCGATGCGGTCCGGGGCCGCCGCCGCTCCGGTGAGGACCAGCGTGGGCACCAGGGGCGAGGTGAACAGCGGCAGCGAGAAGTCCAGTTCGAGACTGGCGGTGACGACCGCGATGGCCGGGGCGGGGCCCTGCCCGGCCGCCGCCCGCAGCGCGGCGAACTCCGGCCGCGCCCGCGCCGGGCGATAGCCCTCCTGCCGTACGGTCTCGGCGCCGACCACCACCACGTCGGCCAGCGCCCGCAGGGTGCCGAAGATCCGCATGTCGGCGGCGCCGGAGATGGGCTGCGAACGGCCCTCGTGCTGCGCCGCCCCGTCCAGCGTGGAGACCATGTTGGCCCGCAGCCAGGCCGTACCGCCGCCCGGCGCGGGCTCGGGATAGGCGTAGGCGGCGGCCAGCTCGGCCAGGGTCCACTCCCGGTCCGCGAGGGCGTCCGGCACACTCCCCGGGCCGGTCCCGGCGGCCCCCTTCGCTGGCTGGGCTGGTGTTTCTTCGGTCACAGGGAACAGGCGTCGCATGCCGTGCAGTGTTCCACGCGCCTTACCATGGGGAACCGTGTCGTCCTCCACAGCCGGCTCCCGGCTCAGCCCCGTGACCGGTGCCGCCCCCGCCGCCCCCTTCTCCCTGTGCGCCCGCGAGCCGCACGTCCCGGCGGACCGGCTGGTCGCCGAGATGGTGCCGCCGCCGCGGTTCGACTCGGTCCGCTTCGCCACGTACATCCCGGACCCGAAGCAGCCGACGCAGACGGAGGCCGTGCGGGTCCTGGAGGGCTTCGCCGCCGGACTCGGCGGCGCGCACGCCGCCGGTCCCGCCCGGCGCGGGCTCTTCGGCTTCGGCCGCGCCAAGGCCCCCAAGGCGCCCGCCGGGCCCCGCGGCGTCTATCTGGACGGCGGCTACGGCGTCGGCAAGACGCACCTGCTGGCCTCCCTGTGGCACGCCACCCCGGCCGAGCCCGCCCTGAAGGCGTTCGGCACCTTCGTGGAGCTGACCAACCTGGTCGGCGCCCTCGGCTTCCAGCAGACGGTCCGGACGCTGTCCGGGCACCGGCTGCTGTGCATCGACGAGTTCGAGCTGGACGACCCCGGGGACACCGTGCTCGTCTCCACCCTGCTCGGCCGGCTGGTCGACGCGGGCGTCGCGCTCGCCGCCACCTCCAACACCCTGCCGGGCAAGCTCGGCGAGGGCCGGTTCGCCGCCGCCGACTTCCTGCGCGAGATCCAGGGCCTGTCGGCGCACTTCCGCCCGCTGCGCATCGACGGCGAGGACTACCGCCACCGCGGCCTGCCCGAGGCGCCGGCCCCGTTCTCCGACGAGCAGGTCACCAAGGCGGCGCACACCACCGAGAACGCCTCCCTCGACGACTTCACCGACCTGCTGGGACACCTGGCCCGGGTGCACCCCAGCCGCTACGGCGCGCTCACCGACGGCCTCGGAGCCGTCTGCCTGACCGGGGTCGGCCCGGTGCCGGACCAGTCGACCGCGCTGCGGCTGGTGGTCCTCGCCGACCGGCTCTACGACCGCGAGGTGCCCGTCCTGGCCTCCGGACGGCCCTTCGACCGGCTGTTCAGCGAGGAGATGCTGAACGGCGGCTACCGCAAGAAGTACTTCCGCGCGATATCCCGGCTCACCGCGCTCGCCCGGGACGCCAAGGGCCTCGTCGAGCCCTCCTGACCGGCGGCCCCGCGCGCCCGCTCCCCGTCCGGGCCCGCCCTCCCCGGGCCTGGCCTTCGCTGTAGGCGCCCGGTCCCGCGGCCGCCGGGACCGTACGTACCGCTCCGGGGACTCGACCGTCCTCTCGGGCCGGGCCTATCGTGGAGTGAGGCCCGGCAACGGGCGCGGGACGACTGTCGAGGAGTCGTCATCATGCTTCAGGACGTACTGACCGCCGTGGTCGCCGCGGGCTGCGCCGGTCTCGTGTACCTCGCGGCGGCGGCCCGGGTCGTCAAGCAGTACGAGCGCGGGGTGGTGCTGCGGCTCGGCCGGTTCGTCGGCGGCCCGCGCGATCCCGGCTTCACCATGATCGTGCCGTTCGTGGACCGGCTGTACAAGGTCAACATGCAGATCGTCACGCTGCCGATCCCCGCCCAGGAGGGCATCACCCGGGACAACGTGACCGTGCGGGTGGACGCGGTCGTCTACTTCAAGGTGGTCGACCCGGCCAGCGCGGTCATCCAGGTCGAGGACTACCGGTTCGCGGTGTCCCAGATGGCCCAGACCTCGCTGCGTTCGATCATCGGCAAGAGCGACCTGGACGATCTGCTGTCCAACCGGGAGAAGCTCAACCAGGGCCTGGAGCTGATGATCGACAGCCCGGCGATCGGCTGGGGCGTGCAGATCGACCGGGTGGAGATCAAGGACGTCTCCCTGCCGGACACGATGAAGCGGTCCATGGCCCGGCAGGCGGAGGCCGACCGGGAGCGGCGGGCCCGGATCATCAACGCCGACGCGGAGTTCCAGGCGTCGAAGAAACTGGCCGAGGCGGCCCAGCAGATGGCCGACACACCGGCCGCGCTGCAACTGCGGCTGCTCCAGACGGTGACCGCGGTGGCCACCGAGAAGAACTCCACCCTGGTCCTGCCCTTCCCGGTCGAACTCCTGCGCTTCCTGGAACGGGCCCACCAGCAGCCACCGGGCCCCGCCGGGACCGCAGCGCCCGCGGCACCGGCACCGCCCTCGTCCGCGCCACCGGTCCCGCCCGCGCCACCGGCGCACGCCCTCGGCAACGGCGACGCCCCGGCCGGGGAGCCTCCCCCGGCCGCGCCCGGCGGCACCGCCGTACCGGGCGCACCCGACGGGCCTCCGGCCGAGGCACCGTTCGATCCCCCGGCCGACGCCGCCTCGGTGACCCCGGTCAGGGCGGCGGCCGACGCCGCGGCACCCGACCGCCCCGAGCACTGACCCGCCCGACGCTCCTCCCGCGCTCACCCGTCCGCTCCTCCCGCGCCCCGCCCGTCCGCTCCTCCGGCGCCCGGCCGATCCGCCCCGTCGTGACCCGCCCGGTCGTGACCCGCCCGCGACGGGGTACCCGGCAGCCATGGACGACGCACAGCGGCAGGAACAGCACCCCGGGCAGGCGCACGGGCGGCGGCGTGTCAACGGCTCGTACTGGGTCGAGACGGCCCCGGGCCCCGAGCGCCCCGCGCTCGCCGAGGACCTGGACGTGGACGTGGTCGTGATCGGTGCCGGCATGGCCGGGCTCAGCACGGCGTACGAGCTGACGCGGGCGGGGCTCGGCGTGGCGGTGCTGGAGGCGCGGCGGGTGGCGGCGGGCGTCACCGGGCACACCACGGCCAAGCTGACCGCGCTGCACACCCTGATCTACGACCGGCTGCGCCGGACCCGGGACGCGCGGGCGGCCGAGCTGTACGCGCGCTCGCAGTCGGAGGCGGTCGAGCGCGCCTGGTCGCTGGTGGACGAGCTCGGCATCGAGTGCGAGTGGGAGACCCGCAGCGCGTACACCTACGTCCGGGACGCGGACCGGGTGGCCGAGGTGCGCGCCGAGGCGGAGGCGGCCCGGGAGGCGGGTCTCGCGGCGTCGTTCGTGACGGAGACCGGGCTGCCGTTCCCGGTGGCGGGCGCGGTGCGGGTGGCCGGGCAGGCGCAGTTCCATCCGCGCAAGTACCTGCTGGCCCTGACGGCGGACCTGGTGGCGCGGGGCGGCCGGGTCTTCGAGAACACCGTCGTGCGGGGCCTGTCGGAGGGCGAGCCGTGCCGGGTGACGACCGCGGGGGGCGCCACGGTGCGGGCCCGGCACGTGGTGGTCGCCACGCACTACCCGGTGTTCGACCGGGCGCTGCTGTTCGCCCGGCTCGCCCCCCGCCGCGAGCTGGTCGTGGCCGGACCGGTCGACGCCGCCGAGGACCCGGACGGCATGTACATCACCCCGGAGGAGAACACCCGTTCGGTGCGGACGGCGCCGTACGGCACGGACGGACAGCGCCTGCTCGTGGTCACCGGCGAGCACTTCACCCCGGGCACCGGCGACAGCCAGGCACGCTTCGACCGGCTGGCGGCCTGGGCGGGAGAGCACTTCCCGGGCGCCGACCTCGTGCACTCGTGGGCGACCCAGGACATCGACCCGACCGACACCGTGGCGATGGTCGGCCCGCTGCACCAGGCGGCCCGCAACACCTATGTGGCGACCGGCTTCGGCGGCTGGGGACTGAGCGGCGGCATCATGGCGGGCGGACTGCTCACGGCCCTGATCACCGGGCGGGACTGCCCGTGGCGCGAGCTGTACGACCCGCGCCGGCTGCGGACGGCCGTCCGGGAGGCGCCGACGTTCCTGAGGAACCAGGCCGAGGTCGCCCGGCACTTCGTCGGCGACCGGCTGCGCCCCTCCCCGCCCGTCGAGGCGATCGCACCCGGCGAGGGCGCCGTGGTCCGGTCCGGCCTGGACCACCTCGCGGTGTACCGCGACGACGAGGGCACCGCGCACACACTGTCCGCCCGCTGCACGCACCTGGGCTGTCTGGTCGCCTTCGACTCCGCCGAGCGCGCCTGGGAGTGCCCCTGCCACGGCTCGCGCTTCGACACCGAGGGCAGGGTGCTCCAGGGCCCGGCGACCGAGCCGCTGGAGCGGCGGGAGCTGTGAGCCACCGCGGCCGGAGCCGCCCCGGGCCGGGATCCGCCCCGGCCGCGGCGGGCCGTTCGGTGGGTGACCACCGGCCGGGTGACCGCACGGCCCCGCTGCCGTTCATATGAATGGAAGACGTCCTACTTTCGTCGGGTGATCCCACTTGTACGACGTATCGCCCGTTATGCCGCCGCCGGCGTCCTGAGCACCGCGCTCGCCTCCCTCGCCGCCTGCGGCTCCGCCCAGAGCACCCAGGCCGCCCACGCCGGGCACCCGGATTCCCCCGCCTCCCCCTCGTCCGCGGCCCCCGCGAAGCCCTCCCCCACCGCGCCGTCCAAGCCGCCCCGGCTCACCCCCGGGCCCGGCGGGCTGACGCCCGTGTTCACGCACGGCCCTCGGGACCAGGGCAAGACCGTCGCCTTCACCTTCGACGCCGACATGACCGCCGACGAGGGGCGGCGCGCGGCCTCCGGCGAACACTTCGACAACCCGGAGCTGATCGCCGCGCTGCGCGCGCTCAAGGTGCCCGCCACCGTGTTCATGACCGGCAAGTGGGCGGAGACGTACCCCGAAGAGGCCCGTTCCATCGGCACGGACCCGCTGTTCGAACTCGCCAACCACTCCTACAGCCACTACGCGTTCACCGGCGACTGCTACGGCCTGCCGACCGTCACCGCCGACCAGGTCCGCCCCGACGTGGAACGCGCGTACACGGCCTTCGCCAAGGCGGGCGTCCCGCACCCGATGCCCTACCTCCGCTTCCCCGGCGGCTGCTACGACTCCCAGGTGCTGCGCACGCTCGCGCCCCTCGGCGTCACCGCCGTGCAGTGGGACGTGGTGAGCGGCGACGCGTTCGCCACCGACGCGGACGCCGTGGTCCGGCAGGTGCTCGACGGGGTGAAGCCCGGCTCGGTCGTGGTCATGCACTGCACGCGCAGCGCCGCCCCGACCACCGAGCGCGTGGTCCGGGCGGTCGTACCGGAGCTGCGCAAGCAGGGCTACCGCTTCGTGAAGGTGTCCGACATGATCGGCGCCTCGGCGGGCCGCACCTGAGTCCTACGCTGGAACCATGAGCGTGGACCACGGGACCGGCACGAACGGCACGAACGACACGAACGGCGGCGGCGCGGCCCGCGGGGACGGCGGCACCGGCTGCTGCCCGACCGACGCGACCCGGCCGCCCAGGGCCGACGGGCCGCCGTACGCGGAGTGCGTGCTGTGCCGGGAACCGACCGAGTACCCGGAGTCGTACAAGGGGATCACCCTCTGCCCGGTCTGCGAGTGGCAGGAGGCGCAGCGCACGGCCTGCTCGGGCTGACCTCCGCCGCTCCGGCGGTCCCTCCACCGGGTGCGCCGGGCGCGTGCCGCGGTTGGCACACTGGGGTGCGTGACCTATGAGACCTCCGTTCCCGAGAGCCCGTTCCGTGCCGAGCCCAGCGCCCGGGACGAGGCGCCGCAGTTCGTACTGCCGCTGGTCGTCCGGATCGAGCGGGCCGCTCCCCCGGCCCGTACCGACGCGCTGGAGACGGCGGCCCGCGCGGTGCTGGTGCTGCTGAGCGACGAGCGCGCCCTCGGTGACGGCGCCTGGGCACAGGCGGTGCGGGACTGGCAGGACGCCCGGATCCGCAAGGTGGTGCGGCGGGCGCGCGGCGCGGAGTGGCGGCGGGCCGAGGCGCTGGACGGCGTCACGGTCACCGGAGCCGCCGCCGAGGTACGGGTCTTCCCGCCCGTGCCGCTGGACGGCTGGCCCAAGGACCTGGTCAAGCTCCAGGTCTCCGGCACCGACCTGGACGACCCGGAGCCGCCCGCCCGGCCCGCGCCCGGCACGCCGGTCCTGTGGTTCAACCCGGGCCTCGAGATGTCCGCGGGCAAGGCGATGGCCCAGGCCGGGCACGGCGCCCAGCTCGCCTGGTGGGAGCTGACCGACGAGCGGCGCGCGGCCTGGCGGGACGCCGGCTTCCCGCTCGCCGTGCGCACCGCCGACCCCGGCCGGTGGCGCGAACTGGTGGACAGCGGGCTGCCGTTGGTGCGGGACGCGGGCTTCACCGAGATCGCGCCCGGCTCGTGCACGGTGGTCGCCGACCATCCGGCGCTGCGGTAGCCACGGCCGGGGCCGCACCGGGAAACCTCAGATGTTGCTCTGAAGGAGTCCGCCGCGCGGTTCACCGCCGCCCGGCGGGGCCATACCCCTCGGGTGCGCCGTGCGCGGACGTCGGTGCGCGGGGCGGGGGGACGAGGGACGAGGGGGACGAGGGACTCATGGAACGACTGGGGACGGGCATCGGATGGCGCCCGGAGATCGCGGACGCCGTGGAACGCATGCCGGGCCTCGACTGGGTCGAGGCCGTGGCCGAGAACGTGTGCCCGGATCATCTGCCCGCGTCGCTGCGGCGGCTGCGCGAGCGCGGGGTGACGGTGGTGCCGCACGGCGTCTCGCTCGGACTCGGCGGCGGCGAACGCCCCGACGAGGGGCGGCTGAAGGCGCTCGCCGAGCGGGCCCAGGCCCTCGGCTCGCCGCTGGTGACGGAGCACATCGCCTTCGTCCGGGCGGGCGGCCCGCTGACCGCCTCGGACCGGATCGAGGCGGGCCACCTGCTGCCCGTGCCGCGCACCCGCGACGCCCTCGACGTGCTGTGCGAGAACATCCGCATCGCGCAGGACGCGCTGCCCGTGCCGCTCGCCGTGGAGAACATCGCCGCGCTGCTGGCCTGGCCCGGCGAGGAGCTGACCGAGGGGCAGTTCCTGTACGAGCTGGCGGACCGCACCGGCGTGGGGCTGCTGATCGACGTGGCCAATCTGCACACCAACCACGTCAACCAGGGCGAGGACCCGGCCGAGGCGCTGTCCGAACTGCCGCTGGAGGCACTGGCGTACGTCCATGTGGCGGGCGGCTTCGAACGGGACGGCGTCTGGCACGACAGCCACGCCCACCCGGTCCCGCGGCCGGTGCTCGACATCCTGACCGACCTCGCCTCGCGCGTCGCCCCGCCGGGGGTCCTGCTGGAACGCGACGAGAACTTCCCGGCGCCGGAGGTGCTGAAGGGGGAACTGGACGCCATCGCGGAGGCGGTGGAACGCGGGCACGCGGCGGGTACGGGGCGACCGCGCGGCACCGCCGCCGCCCGGACCGGCACCGGCACCGACGCCGGCTCCCGGCTCGGCAGCGCCACCGTCCCGGGCCCCCGCTCCGGCTGCTCCGCCCCGGACGCCGCTTCCGGGACCGGGACTGGTACTGGTACCGCTTCCGGGTCCAGTTCCGGTTCCGGGTCCGAGCCCGTCCGGCAGCGGCTGGCGCTCGCGCAGACCGCGCTGCTGTCGGCGCTGGTGGCGGGGACGCCCGCGCCGGAGGGGTTCGACCGGGCGCGGCTCGGGGTCCAGGCGCGGGCGCTGGCGTCGAAGCGGGCGGGTGTCGTGGCCAAGGTGGCACCGGAGCTGCCGGTCATCCTCGGGGACGGGTACCGGACCTCCTTCCTCGCCTACGCGCAGCGGCACCCGATGCGCGGCGGCTACCGGCTGGACGCGATGGCGTTCGCGGAGTCCCTGCTGCTGGCCGGGCGGCCCGAGGACCCCGCGGCCCGCCGGAAGCTGCACCACTGGTGGCGGGAGCGCTCGGGGCCCGTCCCGAGGTCGCGCAGGCCGGCGGTCCGGGTGGCGCGGGCGGCGCGCCGGATGCTGCTGCGCGGCACCGGGAGGACTTCACACACCGGGCACACCTCGTCCGCGATGTGAAAAGGCGATGGATTTTCCCAGGTCACTGGCATAGAAACAGGTCATGCTCTGGGTTCTCCTCCTGCTCCCGGCCTGGGTCGTCGCCGGTGTGGCCTGTACGCGGCTGTGCCTGGCCGCTGTTCGCGCGGCGGCCGAAGAGACCCGGGACCCGGTGGTGGACCGGGACCACGACCTCACGCTGTACGAGGCGGCGTTCCTGTCCGGCGGCCCCGCCCGGGTCGTCGACGTCACGCTGGTCGCCATGGCACGCGAGCGCAGGCTGCTGCTCGCGCACACCGGCTGGGCCACCGTCGTCGACCCGTGCGGGCGGGACGAGATGGAGCGGTCCGTCATAGGGGCCATCGGCCCCGAGGGGCAGTCCCGGATCGCTCCCGTGCGGTCCGCGACGGCCGCCGCCGAACCCGTCCGCGGGCTCGCCGAGCGGCTGGTGCACGCCGGGCTCGCCGTACCGGAGGACGCGCCGGGCGCGGCCGTGGCGGCCGGGACGCGCGGGGTGCGGGCCGCCGCGCTCACCGTGACCGCGCTGGGCGTGGCCGCACTGCTGCTGCCCGCCCCGACCGGGATGCCGCGCCCGCTGATCGCCCTGTGGTTCGCGCTCCCGCTGGCGCTCACCGCGGGCTGCCTCGCCATCGCCCGGTTCGAGATCCACCCGTCCGCGCGCTGGGCGTCCCCGGCGGGGCAGCACCTGCTCAGCTCCCTGGTCCGGCGCGCGCACCGCACCGGCGACGAACGCGCCTACCTGGCCTCCGTGGCCGTACGGGGCATCCGCGCGATCGGCGAACCGGAACTGCGCGCGGCCTTCGCCCACCGCGACCAGCCCTACCGGGAGTGACCGGCCAGCCAGACCGGGAGCGACCGGCCCAGGGAGCGACACCGCCCGGTGCCCGCACACGCGGGCTCGCACTCCGCGCGCCCCGCAGGCCGCGCGCCGGGGCGTGCGGCCCGCGGGAGGGGCGCATCGGGCGCACCCGCGGCGACACCGGCCGCCGGTGCTTGCCTTCGCGCGCGAGTGGCCGAAGCATCCCTTGGTGCCGCCGTGCGCCGAAGGGATACGCCGATGAGAGCCGCCGCCGTCCACACGGTCGCCGCGTCCTTGGTCCTGACCGCCCTGGCCGCCGCCCCCTCGGGCGGCGCTCCCCGGGCGGCCGACGGCCCAGGTGTGCACGCGATTCCCGAAGTGCCCGGCGGGGCGGCCGAGTTGCGGGGCACGGCCGTGGCCGCCGCGCGCGCCCGGGTGGCGGGCATCGGGTTCGGCGCCTGTCCGGGCGGGCGGGACCTGCCCGCCGTCATGGAGTGCGGGACCGTCTCCGTGCCGCTCGACTACGCCCGTCCCGACGGCCCGCAGATCCGGCTCACCGTCAGCCGGGCGCGGGCCGGCGGCCGGGACCCGGCCGCCGCCGGGCGGCGGGTGCCGCGCCAGGGCGCCCTCGTCTTCAACCCGGGCGGGCCGGGCGGCGACGGCATGTCGTTCCCGCTGATCGGGCTGCTGCCCGAGTGGAAGCGGGTCGCGGCCGCCTACGACCTCGTCGGCTACGCCCCGCGCGGGGTGGGCCGCTCGGCTCCGCTGTCCTGCGAGGACCCGAAGAGCTTCTTCAAGGGGCCGGACCCGGCGCCGACGCACCCCTCGGCGGCGTACAAGCGCCGCCGCGTGGCCGAGGCCAGGGCCTACGCCCAGGGGTGCGCCCGGCGCACGGGCGCCACCCTGCGCTTCTACACCTCCCTCGCCAACGCCCGCGACCTGGAGGTGCTGCGGGCGGCGCTCGGCGAGGACCGGCTGACCTTCATGGGCGCCTCCTACGGCACTTATCTGGGCGCGCTGTACGCGACGCTGTTCCCGGCGCATGTGCGGCGGATGGTCCTCGACTCGGCCGTGGACCCGGACCCGTCCCGGATCTGGTACCGCGACAACCTCGACCAGTCGGCCGCGTTCGAGACCCGCTGGGCGGACTTCCGGGACTGGGTGGCCCGGCACGACGACGTGTACGGTCTCGGCCGCAGCGCGCGGGCGGTGCGCGCGGCCTACGAGCGGGCGCGCACCCGGCTGGCCGCGCGTCCGGCGGGCGGCACGGTGGGACCGGCGCAGTTGCAGGGCGCCCTGCTGAACGCGGGCTACTACGACGACTTCTGGCCGGGGGCCGCCGAGGCGCTCTCGGCCTATCTGAGGGGCGACGAGAAGCCGCTGGTCGCGCTGGCCGCGCCGTACCGGGCGGGGGCCGCCGAGGCGGAGAACAGCGCCGCCGTCTACACGGCCGTGGAGTGCAACGACGCGCCCTGGCCGGGCGACTTCCGGGTCTGGGACCGGGACAACACGCGACTCGCGCGGGTGGCGCCGTTCGAGACCTGGGGCAATGTGTGGGCGAATCTGCCCTGCGCCTACTGGCCGGTGCCCCGGCAGCGGCCGCTGGACGTGCGGACCGTGCCGGGCACGCTGCCGCCCACGCTGGTCCTGGCCGCCGAACGGGACGCGGCCACCCCCTACGCGGGCGCGCTGGAACTGCGGCGGCGGCTGGCCGGTTCCGTGCTGGTGACCGAGCGGGGCGCGGGCACGCACGGCATCGCGTACGGCCCGAACCGGTGCGTCGACGCGCGGGTGGACGCGTATCTGCTGGAAGGGCGGCTGCCGGACCGGGACGCGGACTGCGCCGCGCGCCCCGAGCCGCTGCCGGGCCGGCCGACCTTCCAGGAGAACCGGGCGCGCGAGCTGCGGGACGCCCTGGGGCGGAAGGACGGCCGGGGGCCGGCCGGGACCTGACCGGGAGCGGTCAGGCGAGCCCGGCGACCAGGTCCGCCACGTCCTTGCGGCGGCCGGTGAAGAACGGCACCTCCTCGCGCACGTGCCTGCGGGCCTCCGAGCCGCGCAGGTGGCGCATGAGGTCGACGATGCGGTGCAGTTCGTCGGCCTCGAAGGCGAGGATCCACTCGTAGTCGCCCAGGGAGAAGGACGCGACGGTGTTCGCCCGGACGTCCGGGTAGCCGCGGGCCATCTTGCCGTGGTCGGCGAGCATCCGGCGGCGGTCCTCGTCGGGCAGCAGGTACCAGTCGTAGGAGCGGACGAACGGGTAGACGCTGACGTAGTCGCGCGCCGTCTCGTCGGCGAGGAACGCCGGGATGTGCGAGCGGTTGAACTCGGCGGGCCGGTGCAGCGCCATGTTCGACCACACGGGCTCCAGCGCGCGGCCGAGCCGGGTGCGGCGGAAGCGGCTGTACGCGTCCTGGAGCAGGTCGCTGGTCTCGGCGTGCCACCAGATCAGGATGTCGGCGTCGGCGCGCATCCCGGACAGGTCGTAGGTCCCGCGGACGGTCACGTCCTTCGCGGCGAGCTGGTCGAACAGCTCCTGGACCTCGTCGGCGTAGCCGGTGCGGTCCTCGGGGAGGACGTCCTTCAGCTTGAAGACGGACCACAGGGTGTAGCGGATGACCTCGTTGAGGTCCTTGGCCAGCTTGCCCTTGTTCGGGATCCGGCCGGCGTCGGTGGTGGAGGCGTCGTCACTCATGGGGCTATTCTCCCGCTCCGCCGTGCAGACTCCGCACCGGGTGGGCGGTGAGTTCCCGCACGGCCGCGAGGTCGCCCGCGAGCTGGTCCACGGCGGCGTTCGCGCTCGCCACGCAGGCGGGGATGCCGACGCCGTCGTAGGCGGCGCCGCACACCGCGAGGCCCGGGAGCCGGGCGACGTGGTCGCGGATCCGGGCCACGCGCGCGTGATGGCCGACCGGGTACTGGGGCAGTCCGCCGTCCCAGCGGGTGACGCGGGTGCGCAGCGGTACGGCGTCCAGGCCGGTGGCCGCGCGCAGGTCCCGGCGGGAGAGGTCCACCAGGCCGGCGTCGTCGCGGTCCAGGATCTCCGTCTCGCCGTACCGGCCGACCGAGGTGCGCAGCACCAGCACGTCCGGGTCCTCCTCGGCGATCCAGCCCCACTTGCGGGAGGCGAAGGTCGACGCCTTGATGGTGTGTCCGTCGACGGGCGGCACGAGGAAGCCGCTGCCCTCGGGCAGCGCGGCGCCGGCACGGCGGTAGGCGAGGGTGATCAGGGCCATGGAGGCGTACTCGACGGTCCGCAGCTCGGCCGCCGCGCCCGGGGACTCGGTCTCCAGCAGGGCGGCGGCGGCGGGCGCGGGAGTGGCGACGACGACCGCGTCGGCGTGCAGGACGCGGTCCCCGGCGAGCAGGCGCCAGCCGCCCTCCGGGGTCCTGCGCAGTCCGCTCGCCGGGGTGCCGGTCAGGATCTCGCCGCCGCGCGCCCGTACGGAGGCGGCGACCGCGAGCGGCAGCGTGCCGACGCCGCCCTCGATGCCCAGGAAGACCGGGCCGGTGGCCGGTGTCCGCGCCGCGCGGTCCTGGAGGGCGCGGACCGCCTCGGTCAGGGAGGTGTGGGCGCGGGCGGCCTCGAAGAGCTGGGGCACCGCCGAGCGCATCGAGATGCGGTGGGCGTCGCCCGCGTAGACCCCGCCGAGCAGCGGTTCGACCAGGCGGTCGACGACCTCGCGGCCCAGCCGCTCGGCGACGTACGCGCCGACCGCCACGTCGTCGCCGACCTCGGTGCGCGGCAGTTCGGCGTCGCGCTCGATACGGGCCAGGCCCTCGGCGGAGAGGATCCCGGCGAGGGCGGCGGCGGTGCCGGGCACGCCCATCACATGGCCCTTGGGCATCGGGCGCAGGGCGCCGCGGGTCCACAGGGAGGCGGTCGCGGTGGCGGGCGGCCGGAGCCGGTCGGCAAGGCCCACCTCGCGGGCGAGGCCCACGGCCTCGGGCCGCCGGGCCAGCATCGACTCGGCACCCAGGTCGACGCGGACGCCCGCGATCTCGCCGGGCAGCAGCTTGCCGCCGACGCGGTCGGCGGCCTCCAGCACGGTCACCCGCGCGCCGCGCTCCAGCAGCCGGTGCGCGGCGGCCAGCCCCGCGATCCCGCCTCCGACGACGACGACCTGCCGCGTGTCCGTACCCGTTGCGCTCATGGCCTCCACTCTCTCAGACCCGTCCGGCGCGCCCGCGGGACCCCGGTGTCCGGGACGAGTCCTGACCGTGACCGCATCGGGACCGCGCACCGGCAACGCATCGGACCGCCGCCGAGTCGAAGGAACGTCAGAGGTCACCACGCCCCGGGGGGTACGCGACACATGCGCGCACAGCACCGCGCTCGACGCTCCGTTCGAGCCATATCCGCTTCTCCGTCCGCTTCTCCGTCCGCTTCTCCGTCCGCTTCTCCGTCCGCTTCTCCGTCCGCTTCTCCGTCTGCTTCGCCGTCCGCGTCCCGGTCCGCCGCCGGGACCGCTGCCGCTCTGACCGGTGTGCTGCTCGCGGCGGCGCTCGCGCTCACCGGGTGCGGCGAATCCGGCGGTTCCGGCAGTTCCTCCCACAAGGCCGCCGGGAGCGCGGCCCAGCGGGGCGTCCCGGCCAGCGGGAACGGCGGCGGGGGGTACGCCGACCGGGGCACCGCGCCCGGTGCCGGGGCCACCACCGCGCCGAAGGCCCCGGCCGCCCGGATCGTCCGCACGGCCTCGCTGACGGTGGAGGTGCGGGACGTGGCGAAGGCCCTCGCCACGGCGCGCGCGGCGGCCCAGGATGCCGGGGGCTACGTGGGCGACGAGAACACCGACCGGGACGCCGAGGGACACGAGCGGACGCGGGTCGTGCTGCGGGTGCCGGTGGACCGCTACGACGCGCTCCTCGCCCGTCTTGAGGGCACCGGGCGGCTGGTCGAGCGGTCGGCCAAGGCCGAGGACGTCACCGGCCAGGTCGTGGACGTCGACAGCCGGATCCGGTCGCAGCGCGCCAGCGTGGCCCGGGTCCGCGCGCTCATGGACAAGGCCGGCAGCCTCGGCGACGTCGTCTCCCTGGAGAGCGAACTGAGCCGCCGCGAGGCCGATCTGGAGGCGCTGCTCGCCCAGCAGGCGTCCCTGAAGGACCGTACGAGCCTGGCCACCGTCACCCTGTCGCTGTCCTCGGCGTCCGCGCCGGCGCACGAGCCCGCGGACGACGGTCCCGGGTTCCTGGACGCGCTGGCGGGCGGCTGGCACGTGTTCGTGACCGTGGTCCGCTGGCTCGCCCTCGCCCTGGGCGCGGTGCTGCCCTTCGCCGCCGCGGCGGCCCTTCTCACCGTGCTCTGGCTCCGGGCCGTACGCCCGCGCCTGCCCCGCCGCGCCCCCTCCGGAGCGCCGGTGACCGCCCTGGGACCGCTCGGCGCCCCGGCTCCGGCGGGCCCCGGCCTGCCGGTCCACCCGGCGACCCCGGCGACCCCGACGGCCCCGGCGACCGCTGCCGGTACGGACGGCACCGGTACGGACGACACCGATACGGACGGCACCGGCACGGAAGGCGGCGGTGCGGACGGCGGCCGGGAGCGGTGAACGCGGCCGTCGTAGCGTGTGCGCATGAGCATGAGCGACGGCACGGGCACGGACGGCGGCGGACGGCGGGAACGGCTGGTCGTGATCGGGGGCGATGCCGCGGGGATGTCCGCGGCGTCGCAGGCCCGGCGGCTGCGCGGAACGGACGAGCTGGAGATCGTGGCGTTCGAACGCGGCCACTTCAGCTCGTACTCGGCCTGCGGGATCCCCTACTGGGTGAGCGGTGACGTCGAGGAGCGGGATCAGCTGATCGCGCGCACGCCCGAGGAGCACCGCGCGCGCGGCATCGACCTGCGGATGCGCACCGAGGTCACGGAGATCGACGCGGCCGGGCGCCGGATCCGCGCGCGGGACGCCGTGTCGGGGGCCGAGTCCTGGACGTCGTACGACAAGCTCGTCGTCGCGACCGGGGCCCGGCCGGTGCGCCCGGAGCTGCCCGGTATCGACGCGCCCGGGGTGTACGGCGTGCAGACCCTGGACGACGGCGAGGAACTGCTCGACGGCCTGGCCCGCACCCGGGGCCGCCGGGCGGTCGTGGTGGGCGCGGGTTACATCGGCGTGGAGATGGCCGAGGCGCTGATCAAGCGCGGCTACGAGGTGACGGTCGTCAACCGGGGCGCGGAACCGATGGCGACGCTCGACCCGGACATGGGCCGCCTGGTGCGCGAGGCGATGACGGGCCTGGGCATCACCATGGTGGGCGGCACCGAGGTGACCGGGGTGCTGACCGGGGAGGACGGGCGGGTGCGGGCGGTGGCCACCGGCGACGCCGAGTACCCGGCGGACGTGGTGGTGCTGGGCATCGGGGTGCGGCCCGAGACGTCGCTGGCGCGGGCGGCGGGGCTGCCGCTCGGCGACCACGGCGGGCTGCTCACGGACCGGGCGATGCGGGTGCGCGGGCACGAGGACATCTGGGCGGGCGGCGACTGCGTCGAGGTGCTCGACCTGGTCTCCGGGCAGCAGCGGCACGTGCCGCTCGGCACCCACGCCAACAAGCAGGGCCAGGTCATCGGCACCAACGCGGGCGGCGGCTACGCCACCTTCCCGGGCGTGGTCGGGACCGCGGTGAGCAAGGTGTGCGACCTGGAGATCGCCCGGACCGGGCTGCGGGAGCGGGACGCCCGGCGCGTCGGGCTGCGCTTCGAGACGGTCACCGTCGAGTCGACCAGCCGGGCGGGCTACTACCCGGGGGCCTCCCCGATGACCGTGAAGATGCTCGCCGAGCGGCGCACGGGCCGGCTGCTGGGGGTCCAGATCGTGGGCCGGGAGGGTGCGGCCAAGCGGGTCGACATCGCCGCCGTGGCGCTCACTGCGGGGCTGACCGTGGAGCAGATGACCGCGCTGGACCTCGGCTACGCGCCGCCGTTCTCCCCGGTGTGGGACCCGGTGCTGGTGGCGGCCCGCAAGGCGGCCGCCGCGGTCGACCGGGCGCGCTGATCCGGCGGGCCGGTTCACCGGGCGCATCCCGGGAAGGACTTCTTCGTGGTCATCCCCGTCCATGACGTCAATCCGGTGCGGCGCACCCCCTGGGTGACGTACGCCCTGATCGTCGCGAACGTCGTCGTGTTCCTCGCCACGCCGGGCGTCACCGGCTCGGTGACCGGGGGCGGCTCGCTGGCGCAGCTGTGCCATCTGGAGGCGTTCACGCAGCACTACGCGCTGGTGCCGCGCGAGCTGATCCACGGCCGGGTGCCGTCGCTGGTGCCGACGGGCGCGACCGGCGTGGGCGTGCACGGTCCCGGCTGCGTGCTGGGCCCTCCGGGCTACCACAAGTCGCCGGTGCTGTCGGTGCTGACCTCGATGTTCCTGCACGGGAGCTGGCTGCACCTGCTGGGGAACATGCTGTTCCTGTTCATCTTCGGCAACAACGTCGAGGACCGGATGGGCCGCGTCCGCTTCCTGCTGTTCTATGTGGTGTGCGGGTACGCGGCCGGGTACGGCTTCGCCCTGCTGGACGCGGATTCCGGCCAGCCGCTGATCGGCGCCTCGGGGGCGATCGCCGGGGTCCTCGGCGCCTATCTGGTGCTCTATCCCCGGGCCCGGGTCTGGGTCCTGGTGCCGTTCCTGATCTTCCTGCCTCTGCGTCTTCCGGCCTGGATGGTGCTGGGGTTCTGGTTCGTGCTCCAGGCGTTCTACTCCGCGGGCGAGGGCGTCTCCGACGCGGGCACCGTGGCGTACACCGCCCATGTGTTCGGCTTCGTCGTGGGCATGCTGCTCGCGCTGCCGCTGCGCCCCGGCACGCCGCCCCCGCCGGAGCCGCGCGGTCTGCTGTTCGGCCGGCGGGCCCGGACCGGCTGGTGAGCGCCGGCCGGTGAGGGCCGCCGGGGGTACCCCTGACCCCCCGGAGTCCGGCCGGACCTGTTGACGCATTGGTCCAGACCTTCTACGTTGTGGGCGCCCCGATCGAAGGCGGCAGCGCGCCGTGTCCCGGCCCGCCTGCCTGCCTCCCCTCCCGGCACACGCACGCGCACGCGCACGGTTCACCTCACCCCTGTACCACCCATCACCACAGGGAGAGCCATGTTCCACAGGCGCAGACCACTTTCCGAGAGAGGGCCGGACCGCGGGCGAGGACCGCTGTCCGGCATCAGGACGCCGCGCCGGCCCGGCTCAGGGGCCGGACGGCTGCGGCGGCGGATCGCCGCCCTGGGCGCGACCCTGGTCCTGCCGCTGGCCGGACTCACCGCCCTCGCCGCGCCCGCCCACGCGGCCGGCACCCTCACCGCGACCTTCTCCTCCCAGGACAACGGCTCCGGCTGGCAGGGCAAGTACGTCGTCCACAACAGCGGCTCCGCCGCCGCCAGCGGCTGGACCCTGGAGTTCGACCTCCCGGCCGGGGCGACCCTGACCAGCAACTACTACGCCGACGTCACGGTCTCCGGGCAGCACGTGACCGCGAAGAACGCCTACTACAACGGGAACGTCCCGGCCGGCGGCAGCACCGAGCCGTACAGCTACTGGTTCACCGCGACCGGCAAGGCCGCCGCGCCGACCGGCTGCACCATCAACGGCGACAAGTGCGACGGCAGCCCCGACATCCCGCCGACCGCGCCCGGCACCCCCAAGGCGACCGCGGTCACCGCGCACTCGGTGGCGCTGAGCTGGACCGCGGCCCAGCCGGGCGACCACACCGTGGCCTCCTACGACGTGCTGAGCGGCACGAACACCGTGGCCACCGTCACCGGCACCTCGGCGACCGTGACCGGCCTGACCCCGGCGACGAACTACACGTACACCGTGCGGGCCAAGGACACCCGCGGCAACATCGGACCGGCCAGCCAGCCGCTGACCGTGAAGACGGTGGACCCGTCGACCGACCCGACACCGCCGACCGCGCCGGGCAACCTGCGCTCCACCGGCAAGACCTCGTACAGCGTCGGCCTGGCCTGGGACAAGGCCACCGACAACGTGGGCGTGGCCGCCTACGACGTCTACCGCGGCGGCACGCTGGCGAAGTCGGTCGGCGCGGACACCACGACGGCCACGGTGGACGGCCTCTCCCCGGCCACCGCCTACACCTTCACCGTCAAGGCCCGCGACACCGCGGACAACCCGTCGCCCGCCTCGAACGCGGTGAAGGTCACCACCGACGACGTGGCCGGGCAGGGCAAGCAGCTCAAGGTGGGCTACTTCGTCCAGTGGGGCATCTACGGCCGTCAGTACTTCGTGAAGAACCTGGACACCTCCGGCGCCGCCGCCAAGCTTGACGTCGTCAACTACGCCTTCGAGAACCTGGATTCGAAGGACCTCACCTGCAAGGCGGGCGTCACCAAGGGCACGTCCACCGATCCGGAGGACCCGGACCAGGGCACCGACGCGGGTGACGCGGACGCCGACTACGCGCGCCCGATGTCCGCCGACCAGTCGGTCGACGGCGTCGCCGACGACGGCTGGGGCAAACTGCGCGGCAACCTCAACCAGTTGAAGAAGCTCAAGGCCAAGTACCCCAAGCTGAAGATCGTCGCGTCGATCGGCGGCTGGACGTACTCGAAGTTCTTCTCCGACGCCGCCGCCACCCAGGCCAGCCGGGAGAAGCTCGTCAAGTCCTGCATCGACGTGTGGATCAAGGGCAACCTGCCCGTCTACAACGGCGCGGGCGGCCCCGGCACCGCGGCCGGCATCTTCGACGGCTTCGACATCGACTGGGAGTGGCCGGGCTCCGAGGGCCACCCGGGCAACCACTACGGCACCCAGGACAAGGACAACCTGACCGCGCTGCTCGCCGAGTTCCGCAAGCAGCTCGACGCGCTCGGCGGCGAGCACAAGCTGCTGACCGCGTTCACCCCGGCCGACCCGGCGAAGATCGCCGCCGGCTGGGACCTGAGCCGGATCTTCGACTCCCTCGACTACGCCGATGTCCAGGGCTACGACTTCCACGGCTCGGGCAGCGACAACTCCTGGGAGCCCAACCGCACCGGTGACGCGTCCAACCTGTACACGGACGCGCAGGACCCCTACCCGTTCCACTTCAGCATCGAGAACGCCATCCAGGCGTACCTCGACGCCGGGGTCAACCCGCGCAAGCTGGCCGTGGGCTTCCCGTTCTACGGGCGCGGCTGGCAGGGCGTCACCGACGGCGGCGCGGCCGGTGAGTGGCAGGCCGCGAACGGCGCGGCGCCCGGCCAGTTCGACACCGAGGCCGGGGTGCGCGGCTACAACAACCTGATCGCCAGCTTCCCGTCGATGACCGTCCACCACGACGAGCAGTCGGTGTCGACGTTCGGCTACACCGGCGCGAACGGCCAGTGGTGGTCCTTCGACGACGCCTGGTCGATCGGGAAGAAGACGGCCTGGATCAAGTCCAAGGGGCTGCTGGGCGGCTTCGTGTGGGAGATGTCCGGTGACACCTCGAACGGTCAGCTGATGACCGCGCTCGACACCGGGCTGAAGTAGCGGAGCGGGCCGGCCCGGGACTCCGGGCCGGCCGGGAACTCCCGGGCGGGCGGCCGGCGGACCGCCCGCCCGGGTCCGTGCGGGCCCGTCCGTCCGACCGGCGGCCGCCTCAGCGGGCGGTGCGGGTGTGCACGTACTCCACGAGCCGGGTCAGCGCGTCCGGGTCGGTGGACGGCATGACCCCGTGGCCGAGGTTGAAGACATGGCCGTCCAGGCCCTGAGCCGCCGCCAGCACCTCGCGCGTCTTGTCCTCCACGGCCTCGCGGGTCGCGAACAGCACGGTCGGGTCGAGGTTGCCCTGGAGCGCCTTGCCGGGGCCGACCCGGCGGGCGGCCTCGTCCAGCGGGACCCGCCAGTCGACACCGACGACGTCCGCGCCCGCCTCGCCCATCAGGCCCAGCAGCTCACCGGTGCCGACGCCGAAGTGGATGCGCGGGACGCCGTACCCGGCGACGGCCTCGAAGACCTTCGCGGAAGCGGGCAGCACCGAGCGGCGGTAGTCGGCGGGGGCCAGCGCGCCGGCCCAGGAGTCGAAGAGCTGCACGGCGCTCGCGCCCGCCTCGATCTGCACCTTGAGGAAGGCGGCCGTGATGGCGGCGAGCCGGTCCAGCAGGTCGGCCCAGAGCTCCGGGTCGCCGTACATCATCGCCTTGGCGTTCTCGTACGTGCGCGAGGGGCCGCCCTCCACGAGGTAGCTCGCGAGGGTGAACGGCGCCCCGGCGAAGCCGATCAGCGGGGTGGCGCCCAGCTCGCCGGTGAGCAGGCCGATCGCCTCGGTGACGTAGGAGACGTCCTCGGGGGTCAGGTCGCGCAGCCGGGCCAGGTCCGCGCGGGTGCGCACCGGGCGCTCGACGACCGGGCCCACGCCCGGCTTGATGTCGAGGTCGATGCCGATGGCCTTCAGCGGGACGACGATGTCGCTGAAGTAGATCGCCGCGTCCACGCCGTGCCGGCGGACCGGCTGGAGGGTGATCTCGGTGACCAGGTCGGGCCGCATGCAGGAGTCCAGCATGCCGATGCCCTCGCGCACCTTGCGGTACTCCGGCAGCGAGCGCCCGGCCTGCCGCATGAACCACACGGGCGTGTGCGGCACCGGTTCGCGCCGGCACGCCCTGAGGAACGCGGAGTCGTGGGCGGCCGTCGGCGGCCGGTGGCTGGCAGGCGTCTCGTTGGCACTCACGCGAGCAAGTTTCGCACGGCGCCGGGGGCGCGCGGGCCGCGGTGTGCGGCCCCCGGGCGGCGCTCCTGCCTGCGGCGGGGTGTCTTGCCCTGCACAAAGGCCCGGTTCCCCTTAATCTTCCCGGCATGGCTGCGGCTCAGGGACGACTGTCGGACGGCGCTGGCGGGATGGACGACGCGAAGGGGGCGAAGAAGGAGGCGAAAGACGGCGACGGGAATGCGGGCAGGGCGGATCAGGTGCCGTTGCCGTTCAGGGCTGCCGTCGACGCGCTGAGAGCCGCGCGGCTGCGGCCGCAGGTGGAGATCGACCAGGTACCGCCGCCGCAGCGGCTGGCGCCGTACGCGTACGCGCTGGAGGCCACCGTCGTCGACGGCGAGCAGGACCTCGCCGACGGCCGGCTGGTGCTGCTGCACGACCCGGCCGGGCACGACGCGTGGCGGGGTACGTTCCGGCTGGTGACCCTGGTGCGCGCGGAGCTGGAGCCGGAGATGGCCGCGGATCCGCTGCTGCCGGAGGTGTGCTGGTCCTGGCTGACCGGGGCGCTCCAGGCGCGCGGGCTGACGTACGGGGAGCCGAGCGGCACGGTCACCCGGGCCGGTTCGCACTACTTCGGCGGGCTGTCGGCGCGGCCGCCGGCCTCGCAGATCGAGATCCGGGCCTCCTGGACCCCGCGCGAGAGCCTGGGCGGGGTGCCGGACACGGGGGCGCATCTGGCCTCCTGGTGCGATCTGCTGGCCCAGGTGGCGGGGCTGCCGCCGGCCGGGCCGGGTGACGCGTCCGTGGTGACACTGCCGCAGCGGCGGGACCCGCAGTCGCGCTGAGCCACGCCGGCCGACGGCTCCTGTCCTTCCCCTTCGTCCCTCCTTTTCCTCTCTTTCCTCTCTTTCCCTCTCTTTCTCCTTCGAACGGCCCGGACGGAACACCGTCCGGGCCGTTCGCCGTGCCGGGCCCGTGCGCCGCCCCCGCCGCCGTCCGGCGTCTTACCGGTCCCTTGCCGTGTCTTTGTCGATACGGCCACTTTCGGGCAGGTAACGACCCCGAACGGCCCCGAGTGAACCGATTCGACCTTCGGATGATCGACAGTATGTCCGAATTGAACGCATTGTTACTCACCAGATCGTGATCATTCTCTAAAGGACAAGGGGTTTGATGCCGAAGACGACTGTGACCTAGCAAGCACGGTTCGTACCGGCTTCCTCCCCACAAGCCGGCCCCGTCCCCCACCCCCCAGGAGGCCTGGTGTCCGTTCTCCTCGAGCAGCCCGCAAGCCTGGTCGCCTACCGCCCGAACAAGCCGACCGCCATGGTCGTCGTGGCGGACCCGCGCGTCCGGTCCACCGTCACCCGTCATCTGTGGGCGCTCGGAGTCCGTGACGTCATCGAGGCGTCGTCCGTCGCGGAGGCCCGTCCGCGCATCGGCAACCCGCGCGACATCTGCGTCGCCGACGTGCACCTGCCCGACGGCTCCGGGCTCACCCTGCTCTCCGAGACCCGAGCCGCCGGCTGGCCCAACGGCCTGGCCCTGTCCGCCGCCGACGACATCGGCGCCGTCCGCAACGCCCTCGCGGGCGGAGTGAAGGGCTACGTCGTCACCGGCACCCGTACCAACCTCGGACTGCCCACCCGGCCCGGCGCCGCCCCCATCGGCGCCGCCCGGCTGCACCGCCGCCCCCCGGGCGCCCCGAGCCACCCGGGCGGCTACCGCGAACTGTCCGGCCGCGAGGTCGAGGTGCTGCGGCTGGTCGCCGAGGGCCAGTCGAACAAGGCGATCGGCGTCTCGATGGGCCTGTCCGCCCTCACCGTCAAGAGCCACCTGGCCCGCATCGCCCGCAAGCTCGGCACCGGCGACCGCGCCGGGATGGTCGCCGTGGCCCTGCGCACCGGCATCATCCACTGACCCCGCCCGGCGCCCGGCCGCCCACGCTCCCCCGATCGGCCGTCCGCCCGTCACTCCACCGCCCGATCCCGCGAATCCCCCGACCCCCCGCCGTCCGGTTCGGCGCCCCACCGCGTCCGGCCCCCGGGCACCGGCCTGTCCCGTGTACCGGCCGTGAACCGGACGTGTCCCCGACCTGACCGGTTCACGACCCCCGGCGCCCGCCGACGGAACGTTCCGTCGGCGGGCGCCGCCCATCCACCGATACCCTTGACAGGTGACCGACGCCCAAGAAACCGCAGCAGACAGCCCACTGCGCACCACCGGAGGCGCCCCTCCGGACGACGGCGGAACTCCTGACACCGGGGCGCCGGTCCCCTTGCTCGAACCGCGCGAGGGCATTCCGCCCGTGATCGCCTCCCCCGAGGCGCTCGCCGAGGCGGTCGCCGCCTTCGCCGCCGGCTCGGGCCCCGTCGCCGTCGACGCCGAGCGCGCCTCCGGCTACCGCTACGGCCAGCGCGCCTATCTGGTCCAGCTGCGCCGCCAGGGCGCCGGGACCGCGCTGATCGACCCCGTCGGCTGCCCCGACCTCTCCGCCCTCGGCGAGGCGCTCACCGGCGTCGAGTGGGTGCTGCACGCGGCGACCCAGGACCTGCCGTGCCTGCGCGAGATAGGCATGGTCCCCACCCGCCTGTTCGACACCGAACTGGCGGGCCGGCTGGCCGGATTCCCGCGCGTGGGCCTGGGCGCCATGGTCGAGAACGTCCTCGGCTTCGTCCTGGAGAAGGGCCACTCCGCCGTCGACTGGTCCACCCGCCCGCTGCCCGAGCCCTGGCTGCGCTACGCCGCCCTCGACGTGGAGCTCCTCGTCGACCTGCGCGACGCGCTGGAGAAGGAGCTGGACCGGCAGGGCAAGCTGGACTGGGCGCTCCAGGAGTTCGACGCCATCGCCTCCGCGCCGCCCCCCGAGCCCCGCAAGGACCCCTGGCGGCGCACCTCCGGGATGCACAAGGTGCGGCGCAGGCGGCAGCTCGCCGTCGTACGGGAGCTGTGGGAGACCCGGGACCGGATCGCCCAGCGCCGGGACGTCTCCCCCGGCAAGGTGCTCCCGGACGCCGCCATCGTGCAGGCCGCGCTCGCCGTGCCCGCCAATGTGCACGCGCTGGCCGCGCTGAACGGCTTCGGGCACCGCACCGGGCGGCGCCAGCTGGAGCAGTGGCAGGCCGCGGTGGACCGGGCCAGGGCGCTGCCCGAGACGGCGCTGCCGCAGCAGGGCCAGCAGGTGACCGGTCCCCCGCCGCCGCGGGCCTGGGCCGACAAGGACCCGGAGGCGGCGCAGCGGCTGAGCGCCGCCCGCGCCGCGGTCTCCGCGCTCGCCGAACGGCTGAACCTGCCCCAGGAGAACCTGGTCGCGCCGGACACGGTGCGCCGGCTGTGCTGGGAGCCGCCGAAGCCGGCCGACGAGGCGGCCGTGGGCGCGGCCCTTGCCGGGTACGGCGCGCGGCCGTGGCAGGTGGAGCTGGCGACGCCCTCGCTGGTCGCCGCGCTGGCGGGTGCGGGCGCCCAGACGCCGTAAGGGCGCGTGCCAGGGAGCGGGTGCGGGTTGCGTTGTGGTTGCTCGCGCGGTTCCCCGCGCCCCTTCCGGGGCGTTCCGGTGCCGTGGGGTGTGATGTTCGCCGCTTGGGGCGGGGGGACTGGGCAGTTACATTACCCGCGAGTAGCATGAGCGCTGAGCGCGCGCTCAGCTCCGCGCGCCGCAGCAGTGCCATCCCGCACCCTGGAGGAGAGCCATCGTGCCTCGTACCGTCAGGGACGTCGTCTTCGTCGACGGCGTCCGCACCCCGTTCGGCAAGGCGGGCCCGAAGGGCATCTACCACGAGACCCGCGCCGACGACCTCGTCGTGAAGGCGATCCGGGAGCTGCTGCGCCGCAACCCCGGGCTCGACCCGAAGAAGGTCGACGAGGTCGCCGTCGCCGCGACCACGCAGATCGGCGACCAGGGCCTGACCATCGGGCGCACGGCGGGCATCCTGGCGGGCCTGCCCACCTCGGTGCCCGGCTACTCGATCGACCGCATGTGCGCGGGCGCCCTGACCGCCGTGACCACGGTGGCCGGCTCGGTCGCCTTCGGCGCGTACGACGTGGCCATCGCGGGCGGTGTGGAGCACATGGGCCGCCACCCCATGGGTGAGGGCGTCGACCCCAACCCGCGCTTCGTCAGCGAGAAGCTGGTCGACGAGTCCGCGCTGTTCATGGGCATGACCGCGGAGAACCTGCACGACCGGTACCCGGGGATCACCAAGCTGCGTGCCGACGAGTACGCGGTGCGCTCCCAGGAGAAGGCCGCCAAGGCGTACGCGAACGGGAAGATCCAGGCCGACCTGGTGCCGATCTCGGTGCGCCGCACCAGCCCCGAGGGCGGCGAGACCGGCTGGGGTCTCGTCACCGCCGACGAGCCGATGCGTCCGGGTACCACCCTGGAGAACCTGGCCGGACTCAAGACGCCGTTCCGGGTGCACGGCCGGGTCACCGCGGGCAACGCGGCCGGTCTGAACGACGGCGCCACCGCCTCCGTGATCGCCAGCGAGGAGTTCGCCCGCGCGAACGGCCTGCCGGTCAAGATGCGCCTGGTCTCCTACGCCTTCGCGGGCGTGGAGCCCGAGGTCATGGGCTACGGCCCGATCCCGGCGACCGAGAAGGCGCTCGCCAAGGCCGGTCTGGCCATCTCCGACATCGGCCTGTTCGAGATCAACGAGGCCTTCGCCGTGCAGGTGCTGGCCTTCCTGGAGCACTACGGCATCGCGGACGACGACGCGCGCGTCAACCAGTACGGCGGCGCCATCGCCTTCGGTCACCCGCTCGCCTCCTCCGGTGTCCGGCTGATGACGCAGCTGGCCCGGCAGTTCGAGGAGCAGCCGCACGTCCGCTACGGCCTGACCACGATGTGCGTCGGCTTCGGCATGGGCGCGACGGTCATCTGGGAGAACCCGCACTTCGAGAGCGCTGCCGGAGGCGACAAGTGAGCACCACCACGGAACTCCTGAAGGGCGCGGCCGAGCTGTTCCCGGGCGAGGTCGTCACCCAGGCGCACGTACGCCACTTCGACCTGCCGCTGGGTGCGGGCCGCTTCGCGCTCATCACCCTGGACAACGGCCTGGACCACACCAAGCCGACCACCTTCGGACCGGCCTCGCTGGCGAACCTGGACGCCGCGATCGACCAGGTCGAGAAGGAGGCCGCGGACGGCACCCTCGTCGGCGTCGGCATCACCGGCAAGCCGTTCATCTTCGCGGTCGGCGCCGACCTCAAGGGCGTCGAGCTGCTGGAGCGGCACGAGGACGCGCTCGCCATCGGCAGGGGCGGCCACGAGGTCTTCAAGCGGCTGGCGAAGCTGGCCGTGCCGACCTTCGCGTACTACAACGGCGCGGCCATGGGCGGCGGTGTCGAGGTCGGTCTGCACTGCACCTACCGCACGGTCTCCGCCGCGCTGCCGGCGTTCTCGCTGCCCGAGGTCTTCCTCGGTCTGGTGCCCGGCTGGGGCGGCTGCACCCTGCTGCCGAACCTGATCGGCGCGGACAACGCGGTCACGGTCGTCATCGAGAACAGCCTCAACCAGAACCGGCAGCTCAAGGGCAAGCAGGTCTACGAACTCGGCATCGCGGACGCGCTGTTCGAGGGCGCCGACTTCCTGGAGCAGTCGCTGATCTGGACGGCGTCCGTCCTCAAGGGCGAGATCGCCGTGGAGCGCCCCGCGGTCGACCGCGGCGAGGCGTGGGACCGGGCCGTCGCGCGCGGCCGGGCCATCGCCGACTCCAAGGTGCACGGCGCGGCCCCGGCCGCCTACCGCGCCCTGGAGATCGTCGCCGCCGCGAAGGACGGCGACCTCCAGGCCGGTTTCGACGCCGAGGACCGGGCCCTCGCGGACCTGATCATGGGCGGTGAACTGCGCGCCGGTATCTACTCGTTCAACCTGGTGCAGAAGCGCGGCAAGCGCCCCGCCGGTGCCCCGGACAAGAACCTGGCCCGTCCGGTGACCAAGGTCGGCGTGGTGGGCGCGGGCCTGATGGCCTCTCAGCTCGCCCTGCTCTTCCTGCGCCGCCTGGAGGTCCCGGTCGTCCTCACGGACATCGACCAGGACCGTATCGACAAGGGTGTGGGCTACGTCCACGCCGAGATCGACAAGCTGCTGGGCAAGGGCCGGATCAACCAGGACAAGGCCAACCGCCTCAAGGCGCTGGTGACCGGTGTCCTGGACAAGGCCGAGGGCTTCGCGGACGCCGACTTCGTCATCGAGGCGGTGTTCGAGGAGATGGGCGTCAAGCAGCAGGTGTTCGCCGAGGTCGAGGCGGTCGCCCCGGCGCACGCGATCCTCGCCACGAACACCTCGTCCCTGTCGGTGTCGGAGATGGCCTCGAAGCTGAAGAACCCGGAGCGGGTCGTCGGCTTCCACTTCTTCAACCCGGTCGCGATCCTGCCGCTGCTGGAGATCGTGCGCGGCGAGCGGACCGACGACGCCTCCCTGGCGACCGCGTTCGCGGTGGCCCGGAAGCTGAAGAAGACCGCGGTGCTGGTCAAGGACGCCCCGGCGTTCGTGGTCAACCGCATCCTGACCCGCTTCATGGGCGAGATCCAGAACGTCATCGACGAGGGCACCCCGGTGGAGGTGGCGGAGAAGGCGGTCGAGCCGCTCGGTCTGCCGATGTCCCCGCTGGTGCTGCTGGAGCTGGTCGGCCCGGCGATCGGGCTGCATGTCTCCGAGACCCTCAACCGGGCGTTCCCGGAGCGCTTCACGGTCTCCCCGAACCTCAAGGCGGTCGTCGGGGCCGGCAAGCGCGGCTTCTACGTCTACGACAGCGGCAAGCCCGAGCTGGACCCCGAGGTCGCCGCGCTGCTGGAGCAGGGCGACACCGTCCTGACCGAGGAGCAGGTGCGGGCCCGGGTGCTCGACGCGGTGGCCCAGGAGATCGGGCTCATGCTGGAGGAGGGCGTCGTCGCCGAGGCGCAGGACATCGACCTGTGCCTGATCACCGGCGCGGGCTGGCCCTTCCACCTGGGCGGCATCACGCCGTACCTGGACCGCGAGGGCGTCAGCGAGCGGGTCAACGGCAAGCGGTTCCTGGCGCCGGGCGTGGCGTCGGTCCCGGTGTGACCGATCCGCACTGACGGGGTGTGCCGCACGGACCAGCGCCGTGCGGCACACCCCTTTCCCGTGCGTGGGAGGCTGAGCGCATGACGGAGGACGGAGCGGGCGCGGTGCCGCCGCTGCTGGTGGTCGTGGACGGGGCCAATGTCGTGGGGTCCGTGCCGGACGGCTGGTGGCGCGACCGGCGCGGGGCCGCCGAGCGGCTGCGGGACCGGCTGGCGGCCCACGCGGGTCCGGGGCTGCCCGGCCATCCCGGGCCGGTGGAGATCGTGCTGGTCGTCGAGGGCGCCGCCCGGGGCGTGCGGCCGGTTCCGGGGGTGCGGGTGGAGGCGGCGCCCGGCAGTGGCGACGACCTGGTGGTGGCGCTGGTCGAAGAGGCCGCGGGCCGCCCGGTGCTGGTGGTGACGGCGGACCGGGAGCTGCGCCGCCGGGTGGCGGAGCGGGGCGCCGAGGTCACCGGTCCGCGTACGGTACGGGGCTGAGCCGCGCCCGCGCGGGCGGGCTACGGCGTCCCGCCGGGGGACGGCCCGCCGGGCGGGGTGTCCGCCGCCGCGCGGGCGCGCTGGGCGAGGCGGCTGTGCGAGCGGCCGTAGAGGAAGTAGACGACGAAGCCGATCGCCATCCAGACGGCGAACCGCAGCCAGGTCTCGGCGGGCAGGTTCAGCATCAGCCACAGCGAGGCGAGGACGGAGACGACCGGCACGAAGGGCACCAGCGGGGTGCGGAAGGCGCGGTGCAGGTCGGGGCGGGTCCTGCGGAGGATGATCACGCTCAGCGCGACGACGATGAAGGCGAACAGAGTGCCGATGTTCACCAGTTCGGCCAGTTCGCTCAGGCTGGTGAAGCCCGCCACGATCGCGATGATCGCGCCGAGCAGGATGGTCGGCCGGTAAGGGGTGCGGAAGCGCGGGTGGGTGTGCGAGAAGAAGCGGGGCAGCAGACCGTCCCGGCTCATCGCGAAGAACACCCGGGCCTGACCGAGCAGCAGGATCATGCACACCGTGGTCAGGCCGATCGCGGCGCCGAAGCTGATCAGCCCCGCGAACCAGGGGTGCCCGGTGGACTTGAACGCGTCGGCGAGCGGCGCGTCCACGGACAGCCTGCTGTACTTCTGCATGCCGGTGACCACGATGGACACGGCCACGTACAGGGCGGTGCAGATGACCAGTGAGCCGAGGATGCCGCGCGGCACGTCGCGCTGCGGGTTGCGGGTCTCCTCGGCCGCCGTGGCGACCACGTCGAAGCCGATGAAGGCGAAGAAGACCACGGAGGCGGCGGTGAAGATGCCCATCACGCCGAAGTCCGAGGGCGCCCAGCCGAACATGAGCTGGACCAGCGGGGCCTGGAGGTCGCCGCCCGCCGTGACCGGCCGGGCCTTGGGGATGAACGGGTCGTAGTTGCCGCCCTTGACGAAGAAGGCACCGGCGATGATCACCACGAGCACCACCGCCACCTTGATCGCCACGACGACCGTGGTGACCCGTGCGGAGAGCTTCATGCCGACCACGAGGATGGCGGTGAGGACCAGGACCAGGACGGCGGCGAGGATGTCGAAGCCGAAGCCGGAGGCGGCGTCCCGGCCGCCGAGGTAGGCGGGCAGGTGCCAGCCCGCGTTGTCGAGCAGCGAGTGGATGTAGCCGGACCAGCCGACGGCCACCACCGCCGTGCCGAGCGCGAGTTCGAGCACCAGGTCCCAGCCGATGATCCAGGCCGGGAACTCGCCGAGCGAGGCGTAGGAGAAGGTGTACGCCGATCCGGCGACCGGGACCGTGGAGGCGAACTCGGCATAGCACAGCGCGGCGAGCGCGCACACCACGCCGGCCACCACGAACGACAGCGACACGGCCGGTCCCGCGGTGTTGCGGGCGGCCGTGCCGGTGAGGACGAAGATGCCGGTGCCGATGATGACACCGACGCCGAAGACGGTCAGGTCGAGGGCGGACAGCGACTTGCGCAGCGCGTGCTCGGGGTCCTCGGTGTCCTGGATCGACTGCTCGATGTTCTTCGTCCGGAACAGCGAATCGGTCACGGGCCTACCTCCCACGCTGCTCGCCTCGACCTGGCTCGACGTGATCGAGAGGGCTGGGGACGCGAATGTCCCGGCACTGGCAGGTTCACTCAGAAGGACCGGTTCCGCCACCTGTGGGAGGGTGACGGAACCGGTCCTTCCGGTGTGCGCGGGGTGTGGGTGCCCGCCGGTCAGTCGCGGGCGGGCTGCACCGCCTGGTCGACGTCGGCCGCCGTCCGCGCGAAGCGGCCGTCCAGCTCGGAGACCAGGCCGGTCACCTGGCGGGCGATGTCGGGCGCGGTCAGGCCGATCTCCGCCATGACCTCGGCGCGCGAGGCGTGGTCGAGGAAGCGCGGCGGGATGCCGAAGTCGCGCAGCGGCACGTCGACGCCCGCGTCGCGCAGCGCCTGGGCGATCGTGGAGCCGACACCGCCGACGCGGGAGTTGTCCTCGACGGTGACGACCACGCGGTGCCGCTCCGCCAGCGGGGCCATGGCCTCGTCGACGGGCTTGACCCAGCGCGGGTCGACGACCGTCGTGGAGATGCCCTGCTTGTCCAGCAGCGCCGCGATCTCCAGGCACATCGGGGCGAGCGCGCCGACGGAGACGAGCAGCACGTCGGGGGTGGCGGTGCCGGGCTCGCGCAGGACGTCCATGCCGCCCACCCGGCCCACGGCGGGCACGGCGGGGCCGACGGCGCCCTTGGAGAAGCGGACCACGGTGGGCGCGTCGTCGACCGCGACGGCCTCGCGCAGCTGGGCGCGGACCTGGTCGGCGTCGCGCGGGGCGGCCAGCCGGAGGCCGGGCACGACCTGGAGGATCGACATGTCCCACATGCCGTTGTGGGAGGCGCCGTCGGTGCCGGTGACCCCGGCCCGGTCCAGGACGAAGGTGACGCCGCACTTGTGCAGGGCCACGTCCATCAGCACCTGGTCGAAGGCGCGGTTGAGGAAGGTGGCGTAGACCGCGAAGACCGGGTGCACGCCCGCGTGGGCGAGGCCGGCGGCGGAGACCGCGCCGTGCTGCTCGGCGATGCCGACGTCGTAGACCCGGTCGGGGAAGGCCTTGGCGAACTTGTCCAGGCCGACCGGCTGGAGCATGGCCGCCGTGATGGCGACGATGTCCTCGCGCTCCTTGCCGAGCCTGACCATCTCCTCGCCGAAGACGGAGGTCCAGTCGGCGCCGGAGGCGGCGATCGGCAGGCCCGTGTCCGGGTGGATCTTGCCCACGGCGTGGAAGCGGTCGGCCTCGTCCTGGAGGGCGGGCTGGTAGCCGCGGCCCTTCTCGGTGAGGCAGTGCACGATGACCGGGCCGCCGAAGCGCTTGGCGCGCGTCAGCGCGGACTCCAGAGCCTCGATGTCGTGGCCGTCGATCGGGCCGACGTACTTGAGGCCCAGGTCCTCGAACATGCCCTGCGGGGTGATGAAGTCCTTCAGGCCCTTCTTGGCGCCGTGCAGCGTCTCGTACAGCGGGCGGCCGACGACCGGGGTGCGCTCCAGGACCTCGCGGGTGCGGGCGAGGAAGCGCTCGTAGCCGTCGGTGGTGCGCAGGGTGGCCAGGTGGTCGGCGAGGCCGCCGATGGTGGGCGCGTAGGAGCGCTCGTTGTCGTTGACGACGATGACGAGCGGGCGGTCCTTGGCGGCGGCGATGTTGTTCAGCGCCTCCCAGGCCATGCCGCCGGTCAGGGCGCCGTCGCCGATGACGGCGGCGACCTGGCTGTCGCGCCGCAGGATCTGGTTGCCCTTGGCGATGCCGTCGGCCCAGCCGAGCACCGTGGAGGCGTGGCTGTTCTCGATGACGTCGTGCTCGGACTCGGCCTGCGCGGGGTAGCCGGACAGGCCGCCCTTCATCTTCAGCCGGGAGAAGTCCTGACGGCCGGTGAGCAGCTTGTGCACATAGGACTGGTGGCCGGTGTCCCAGAGCACCTTGTCCTTCGGCGAGTGGAAGACCCGGTGCAGGGCGATGGTCAGCTCCACCACACCGAGGTTGGGGCCGAGGTGACCGCCGGTCTTGGACACGGCGTCGACCAGGAAGGTCCGGATCTCCTCCGCCAGCTGGTCCAGCTCCTCCATGCTGAGCCGGTCCAGATCGCGCGGTCCCCTGATGCGGGTCAGCAGCGGCACCCGTGCCTCCTTGCAGTAGAGCTGATCGAGCTGTTGCCGGGCTTGTCGAGTCTAATGTTCCGCTCGGGCGCCCTGCGGCCGGGCGGTGCGTCGTAGGTCACGCGAACGGCTGTACCCCGGCCGGGGCCGTTCCATGGCCGGGGCCGGGCACCGGCTTTCCCGACGCGGCTGTGCCCGGCACCGCAGGGGCGCCGGGCACAGGTGTTCGGGTCGGTCGCGGTCAGGCGCGGCCGGCCGTCTTCTGGGTCTTGCGGGTGACCGAGTCGATGACGACGGTGGCCAGCAGGACCGCCGCGGTGATCATGTACTTCACCGGCTCGGCGATGGACTCCAGCTGGAGGCCGTACTGGATCGAGACGATGACGAGGACACCGAGGAGGGCGTTCCAGGTGCGCCCGCGTCCGCCGAAGAGGGACGTGCCGCCGATGACGGCCGCCGCGATGGCGTTCATCAGCAGGTCACCGGTGCCGGCGCTCTGGTTGGCCGAGGCGATCTTGGAGGCCAGGAAGAGGCCGCCGATCGCGGCGAAGCCGCCCGAGATGCCGAACACGGAGATCCGGATCGCGGTGACGTTGATGCCCGCGCGGCGGGACGCCTCGACGCTGCCGCCGAGCGCGAAGATCTTCCGGCCGAAGGCGGTGCGGCGCAGCAGGAAGTCGGTGCCGATCAGGAACACCAGGAAGATCACCGTGGCCAGCGGCAGCCCCTTGTACTGGTTGTACATGAAGGCGGCGGCGAAGGAGATCACGGCGAGCAGCACGGTGCGCAGGACCGTGTCGCTGAGCGGGCGGGAGGGGATGCCCGCGGCCTCCCGGCGGCGGTTGCCGAGGAAGGAGGTGACGAAGAACACCACGACCACGATCAGGGCCAGCCCGTAGGCGGCGGCCACGTCCGCGAAGAAGTACGTCGTCAGCTTGCCGATCAGGCCGTCGCTGTCGAGGTTGATGGTGCCCTGGGCGCCCAGGATCTTGAGCATGAAGCCGAGCCAGAACAGCAGGCCGGCCAGGGTCACGGCGAAGGCGGGGGCGCCGAGCACCGCGAAGAAGAAGCCGTGGGCCGCGCCGATGGCCGCGCCGGCGGCGACGGCGATGAGCACGGCGGCCCACTCGGGCCAGCCCTGGTTGACCGCGAGGACGGCGGCCAGGGCGCTGCCCGCGCCGCTGACGGAGCCGACCGACAGGTCGATCTCGCCGAGCAGCAGCACGAAGACGATGCCGACGGAGATCATGCCCGTGCCGACCATCGTGACGGTGATGTCGCTCAGGTTCTGCGCGGACAGGAACTGCGAGTTGAGGCTCTGGAAGACGACGCAGATGATGATCAGGCCGAGGACGACCGGGAGCGAGCCCAGTTCACCGGCCTTCATCTTGCGCTTGAACTCGCCGAAGTAGCCGGCCAGTCCCTGCTCGCGCACCAGGAGGCGCGGGTCGACGGCGGTCACCGCCGCGGCCGCGGCCTCGGTGTTCTCTGCGGTCTGCCCGTCCTGCGCGGTGGCGGAGGTCTTGTCGATGCTCACTTGGATACCTCCCCGTTCGCGCGCGCCGCACGGCGGGTCACGGCGTTGTCGGTGGCGCCGGTGATGGCGGAGATGATCTCCTCCTGCGAGGTCGTCCTGACCTCGAAGACGCCGTTGTTGCGGCCCAGGCGAAGGACGGCGACCTTGTCCGCCACGGCCTTCACGTCGGCCATGTTGTGGCTGATCAGGATGACGGCGTGGCCGCGCTCGCGCAGCCGCTCGACGAGGTCGAGCACCTGGGCGGTCTGCTCGACGCCGAGGGCGGCGGTGGGCTCGTCCAGGATGACCAGCTTGGGCTCGCCGAGCATGGAGCGGGCGATGGCCACGACCTGGCGCTGGCCGCCGGAGAGCGAGGCGATCGGGATGCGCACGCTCGGGATGCGGATCGACAGGGTGCGCAGCAGCTCCTGGGAGCGGCGCTCCATCTCGACCTCGTCGAGCACGCCGAACCGTTTCAGTTCGCGGCCCAGGTAGAGGTTGCCGACGACGTCGATGTTGTCGCACAGCGCGAGGTCCTGGTAGACGGTCGCGATGCCGAGGCTCTGGGCGTCGTGCGGCTTGCCGATCTGGACGGGCCTGCCGTCCCACTCGATGACGCCCTCGTCGATGGGGTGGACGCCGGCGATCGTCTTGACCAGCGTGGACTTTCCGGCGCCGTTGTCGCCGACCAGGGCGACCACCTCACCGGCGTGGACCTCAAGCTCTACGTCGGTGAGCGCCTGAACGGCACCGAACCGCTTGGAGACCCCGCGCAACGCCAGCACGGGCGTAGCGGACACGTGAACCATCTCCTTCGCCGCCTGACCCGGCGGGAGGTTGTGCAGAAGTTTGGGGGGAGGGTGTTCCGTCCGGCGCCCCGCGCCGAGCTTGCGGGGCTGAATGGCGCGCGGGGCGCCGGCGGAGCCATGGGGCGGCCGCGGTCCGTGCGGGAGGTCGCTGGCGACTCCCGCTGCGGACCGGTGCGGGCCGCTCGACGGCGGTCCGGTGGGACCGGCGTGTGCGGTCCCGGCCGGGCCGCTTACTTGACGCCGGCCTTGTCGCAGTCGGCCTTGTACTTGCCGGTGCAGATCTGGGCGGCGGTGTAGAAGCCCTCCTTGATGACCGTCTCGTTGACGTTGTCCTTGGTCAGCGAGATGACCGGGACCAGCAGCGCCGGGACGCCCTTGGCGCTGTCGCTGTCGACCTTGGTCTTGGCGATCGAGTCCAGGCTGGTGCCCTTGGCGAGGGCGACCGCCATCTCGGCGGCGACGTTCGCCTCGGTCGGGTAGGACTTGAAGATGCTCATGTTCTGCTCGCCCGCGAGGATGCGCTGCACACCGGCGAGTTCGGCGTCCTGGCCGGTGACCGGGACGCTGATGCCCGCGGCCTTCAGGGCGGTGATGGCGCCGCCGGCCATGCCGTCGTTGGCGGAGTAGACGCCCGCGATGTTCTTGGCGCCGATCGCGGAGATCGCCGCCTCCATCTCGGAGTTGGCGTTGTCCGGCGACCACTCCTTGGTGTCGTACTCCTTGGCGATGGTCACCTTGCCGTCGAGGGCGGAGTGGGCGCCCTTCTTGAACTGGGCGGCGTTCGGGTCGGTCACCGAGCCGTTGATCATGACGATCTTGCTCGCCTTGGTGGCCTTGCTGCCCATGGCCTTCAGCAGCGCCTCGCCCTGCGCCTTGCCGACCTCTTCGTTGTCGAAGGTGGTGAAGGCGTCGATCGGGCCCTCGGCCAGGCGGTCGTAGGCGACGACCTTGATGCCCTGGTCCTCGGCCTTCTGGATGGAGTTCTTGATGGCCTTGGCGTCCACCGCGTCCACGATGAGCACGTCCACCTTGTTGGTGATCATCGTGTCGACCTGCTGGCTCTGCAGGTTGGCGTTCTGCTGGGCGTTGTTGTAGAAGACCTTGCCCTTGTTGTTCGTCAGCTCCGCGACCTTCTTCTCGATCAGGGGCTTGTCGAACTGCTCGTAACGAGCGGTCTTGTTCTCCGGCAGCAGCAGGCCGACCTTGATGTCGTCGCCCTTCTTGGCCGCGGGGGCGGACGACGAGGTGTCCTTGTCCTTGGACTCCTTGGCACTGCCACAGGCGGCGAGCGAGACGGCCATGGCACCAGCGGCAACGGCGAAGGCCGCACGACGCATACGCGTGTTCACTTCCTCAAACCTCCCTGACGAGGCCGCGTCGTTGCGGCCGAGGTGGCTGGAAGTCAACTCGGCCGCACGTGCGGCGTCAAGAAGTAAATCCTTAACGAGATGGCAACGGTGCCATACGTTCTCTAAGTGAAGGCAGGGGTCGCCGCGGTCAGGGTTCCGTCCAAAAGGGTCGAATCCCCCATCTCGCTGAGCGCCAGCGCGAGGGCGCCCAGCACCTCCGCACGGCCGCCGAGTGCCCCGGGGAGCACGGACAGTTGACGGGCGGCGCTGGGGATGGCGTAGCGGCCCACGGACTCCCGGATGGGGCCGAGGACCAACTCGCCCGCCTCCGCGAGATCACCGCCGAGGACCACCCGGCTCGGGTTGAGCAGGTTGCAGAGATTGGCCACCCCGCTGCCGATGTGCCGGCCGACGTCGGCGATCACCCGGCGGCAGCCCGGGTCCCCGTCCCGGGCCAGCCGCACCACGCCCTCCATGGTCAGCTCGGTGCCGTGGCTCGGCTGGAGCAGCGGCAGCACGTAGCGGGCGGCGGTGAAGGTCTCCAGGCAGCCGCGGTTGCCGCAGCGGCAGACCGGTCCCGCCTCGTCGAGCGTGATGTGCCCGATCTCGCCTGCGGTGCCGCCGGGGCCGCGGTAGATCTTGCCGTTGATCACCAGGCCGGCGCCCACACCGCTGGCGATCTTGATGTACGCCAGGTCGCGCACCCCGCGCCCGCTGCCCCAGACCAGCTCGCCGAGGGCACCGAGGTTGGCGTCGTTGTCCACGTGCACGGGGACGCCGAGGCGCCCGCGCAGCTCCTCGGCGGGCTTGATGCCGCCCCAGCCCGGCAGGATCGCGGTGGAGCCCAGCGTGCCGGACTCCACGTCGATCGGTCCGGGCACGCCGAGGCCCACCCCGGCGATCTTGGCGCGGTCCACCCCGGTCGCCGTGATCAGCCGGCTGACCAGCTCCTCGGCCCGGTCGAAGCCCTCGCTGGAGGAGGCGTCCACGTCCAGCGGCTCGGACTCCTCGGCGAGCACCTGGTGGGCCAGGTTCCCGATCGCGACCCGCAAATGGGTGTGCCCGAAGTCGACCCCTATGACAATCCCGGCGTCCCCGCTCAGGGACACGCTGCGGGCCCGGCGCCCGCCCGCCGACGTGGGGGTGACCTGGACCGTCCCCCCGTCCTTCAGCTCCCGCACGATGTTGGAGACCGTCGCCGCGGACAGACCCGTGGTCCGCGCGATCTCCGCCTGGGTGAGGGATCCGGCAAGACGCACGGCACGTACGACCCGCTCCAGGTTGGCTCGGTGCAGCGACGACTGCGACCCTGGAGTCTCCACGACGACCTCCTGAGCGCGGGGCCGCTTCGGCGAGGCCCCGTCCATGTCCAACAAGTGAACTCTAAGATGAGCCGTTCGGGTCGCCTCCCGTCAAGAGGTTGAACCGTTTCAAGGGCCACGGAGAATGACACTGGCATGCACAGGACAGCACGTCAGGGCACCGGAAACCGTCTCGCGGGCATGCAGAGGACCGCCCCCGGCATATCGCCGGGGGCGGTCCTTGAGCGGCGGGGCCTCGCGCCCCCCGAAGCTATTTCAGCGCACCCGCGGTGAGCCCCTGCACCACCTGTCGCTGGAAGATGATGTACGCCGCCAGCACCGGCAGCATCGCCATCACCAGACCCGCGAAAAGACCCGACCAGTCACCCTTGTAACCCTGGCTGACGGCCAGCTGGACCAGACCCTGGGTGAGGACGCGTTTGTCCGGGTCGGTGTTCAGCACGGTCGGCAGGATGTACTGGTTCCACTGCCCCAGGAAATTGAAGATCCCGACGCTGATCAGGCCGGGCTTCGCCATCGGCAGCATGATCTGGAAGAACGTCCGGGTGTGCGAGGCACCGTCCACGAAGGCGGCCTCCGCCACCGAACTGGGCAGCGACCGGAAGAACGCCGTCAGGAAGAACACCGTGAAGGGCAGCGAATAGGCGATATAGACCAGGATCAGCCCGTGGATGGTGTTCAGCAGCCCCATGTTGTTCACGACGTAGAACAGCGGGACCAGCGCCAGAATGACGGGAAAACTCATGCCGGCGATGAACAGGTAATAGATGAACCGGTTGCCCGGGAATTCGAAGCGGGCCAGTACGTAGGCCGCCATCGAGCCGAGCACCAGCGTGCCCACGAGCGAGCCGCCGACCACCAGGACGGTGTTCAGGAAGTAGTCGCTCATATGGGCGTCGTTCCACGCCCGGGACCAGTTGTCGAAGTGCAGCTTGTCGGGCAGCGCCCAGGGCGAGCTGAAGATGGCCCCGTCGGACTTGAAGGAGGTCATCACCGCCCACACCAGCGGCAGCACGACCATGATCGCCCAGATGATCAGGACCCCGTGCGAGAAGACGTTGAGGATCCCGCCCTCCTTCTTCTGGCGGGGCTCCTTCTTCGCGCCGGGGGTGCCGGTCTTGGTGACGGCGACGCCGGACTCGGCCGGCACGGGGGCGGGGGTCTCGGTGGTTTCCATGCTCAGAACTCCAGCCGCTCGCGCCGGCCCAGCTTCATCACGAGGGCCGAGAAGGCCAGCGTGACGACGAGCAGGGCGACGCCGATCGTGGTGGCGTAGGCGGCCTGACCGTCACGGAACGCCTTCTGGTACACGTACAGGACCATGACGGTGGTCGAGTAGTCGGGGCCGCCGGGGCCGGTCGTCATGATCTGCACGACGGCGAACGACTCCGCGCCGAGCGCGAGGATGCCCATGTAGACCCAGCCGGACTGCACGGTGTCCCACAGCAGCGGCAGGGTGATGCGGAAGAAGGTGGTGAAGCGGCTCGCGCCGTCCAGCAGCGCCGCCTCGTACAGGTCCGCCGGGATGGAGGCCATCGCCGCCGAGAAGAGCACCACGAAGAAGCCGGTGGTCGACCAGACGAGCACGGCCATGACGCACCACAGGGCCAGGTTCGGGTCGCCCAGCCACAGCGGCTGGAGGCTGCCGAGCCCGATCCCGCGCAGCAGGGAGTTGATCGCCCCGCTGTCCGGGTTGTAGGCGAAGGCGAAGAGCAGGGCGACGATGGCGATCGACAGCACCTGCGGGAAGAAGTAGACGATCTTGTAGAAGGAGGAGCCGCGGACGCCGCTGATCGCCGGTCCGCCCCTTCTGCGCCGCCCGCCGACATTGATCATGAAGGAGAAGAACAGCGCCAGCCCGATCGTCACCACCGGCAGTACCAGGGCGAACACCAGGCTGTGCTGCAACGACTTCCAGAAGATCTCGTCGTCGAACATCCGCTTGTAGTTGTCGACGCCGACCATCTTGAAGTCGGGACTCAGGCCCGTCCAGTCCGTGAACGAGTAGTAGATGGACTGGATGAACGGCCAGACGACGAAGAGCGCGTACAGCCCCAGGGGTACCACCAGGAACCCCACGATGAACCGGTACTTGCCGTGCTGCATTGCTAGCGACCCCGATCTGAAGGGCGGGCGGTGCCGCCAGGGTCCGTCCGGCGGCCTGACCGACCGCCGGACGGACCCTGATGACGAGCCCTCACTGGTGCTTGTAGTGCTTGATCGACGTGTCCTTGGCGGCCTCGTCGGCGAAGCCCTGGATCTTCTTGATGGTCTCCGCCGGGGTGGCACGGCCGGCCATCATCTCGCCGAGACCGGACACACCGATCTTCTCCTTCTGGAGCTGCACGTACCAGTCCTGCATGCGCGGGTTCACCACATTGGTGCCCGCCTTCTCCAGCGCCGCCACACCCGACTTCAGACCGGGGGTCAGGTCGATGCCGGTGGTGCCGCCGTTGTACGCGGTCAGCGACTTCACCTTGGCGGTGAAGTTCTTGGAGGACGCCTCGCTGAGCATGATGCGCAGCTGCTCCATGCCGCCCTCGGTGTTCGCGGCCTTGGCCGGGACGATGAAGGGCTCGCCGCCGGAGGCCCAGATCGTGCCGAACGGCATCTTGTCGGAGCTGTCGAGGCCGGTGGGCGCGGAGACGGCGAGGTCGAAGTCCTTGGGGATGACGTTCGCGGACTCGTTCTCCACCCAGGAGCCGTTCGGGATGAACAGCGCGTTGCCCTTGGCCCACGCGGTCTGCGACTGGATGTGGTCGAGACCGGGGGTGCCCTTGAGGATGAAGCCCTTCTTGTACAGCTCGTAGTACGCCTCGAAACAGGCCTTGACGGCCGGGTGCTTCCAGGCGTTCGGCTCCAGGTTGTCGATGGCGTCCAGGACCTCGCGGCCGCCGACCTTGCCGATCATCGGGTAGAGCGAGAACGGCAGGTAGTACGGGTACTTGCCCGCGTAGGTCCAGCCGGCCATGCCCTTGGCCTTGGCCTTGGTGCAGACCTTGATCATCTCGTCCCAGGTCTCCGGGTACTTCTCGTCCAGCGCGTCCAGCGCCTTCTGGGAGTACCAGACACCGTAGACGGTGTAGGCGTAGTAGAAGATCCAGACCGGCTTGCCGTCGAACTGGCCCATCTCGACGATGCCCGGCCGCAGCGTGTCACGGACCTTCTTGCTCGGGTCGTCGTAGGACGGCGCGTCCAGCAGCGGGGTGAGGTCCGCCAGCTGGTTCTTGCCGACCAGCACACCCATGTCCATCTGCTCGGCGCCGGAGTTGTCGATGAGGTCCGGCGGGTTGCCCTGGTTGAACCGGGGCTGGAGCGTGGACTGGATCTTCTGGGTGGTGGTGAACTTCACCTTCGCCTTCGGGAAGTTCTTCTGGTAGATCCCGGTCGCGTCCTTGGCGTACTCCGAGCCGAAGCCGCCGTCGAACAGGACGAATTCCATCTGCGCGGTGTCGTTGACACCGAGCGGATTCTTCGCCGTCTTCTTGCCCGCCTTGGCCTTGTCCTGGCCGTCGCCACCGCCGCTGGCGCAGGCGGACAGGAAGCTCATCGCGGGCACGGACGCGAGTCCGAGGGCCGCGGACCTCTTGATGAGGGAACGGCGGCCGACGCCCCCGTGGTTCTCGGCGGAAGTGGATCCCATGCGCAAGTCCTCGCCTTCTCCAGGACTCAGGCGGTGAACCGGATCCTCCCCGGCACCGCGGTAGGCCAAGCTGGGTCATGCAAAAAGTACTTCGTTGCGTCATCCACCGGGAGCGCTGGGAAAACAAGGAGGCCGACGCGTTTCGCACGTCAAACCACCTTTCCGGCTCCCCCCGGCGGCCGCGGCCGAGCAGTCGAACGGCTTCGCGGACGCCGACAGGTATAGTCCACTTCAGGCGGACGGAGCAAGATCGAACGCAAGGTTCACTGTCGGTCTTTTCCGAGTTGAGACCTCACGGAAATATGAACCCCCTGTGGGGGTCCTTGACGGAAATATCCGGGACTTCACGCCCGAATGCCGCACCCAACACCCTTGACATCCCTGGCCACTTGACTCCCTACTGGTGCTTGCGCCGAATTTGACAACGTTGTCCGGCGCCAGAAGAACCAGGGAGGGTGCCCTCATATGCAGCGCAGAGTACGGCACAGATGGGGTCCGGCGGTCGTGGTCACGGCCGCCTTCGCCTTGGCCGCGGGTTCCCAGGGGGCGGCGGTGGCCCTGCCGGGCAAGGCCCCGGCGGCGGACCGGGAGTTCACGTCCTCGTTCGAGTCCGGCGACCCGGCACCGGACTGGCTGAACACGGTCGACACCGGGCGGGACGGCGGCAAGCGCGCCTCGGGCGTGGACGGCGGCTACAGCACCGGTATCCCGGGCAATGTGGACGACCATGTCACCGGGTTGCGGGCCAGCGCCGAGAACAGCGGCTCGGGCGAGGTGAAGGAGAACCTGGTCGACAGCGAGCCGGGCACCAAATGGCTCGCGTTCGAATCCACCGGCTGGGTGGAGTTCGACCTCGACAAACCCATAAAAATCACTCGATACGCTCTCACGTCCGCCAATGACTACGGCGAGCGCGACCCGAAGGACTGGACGCTCCAGGGCTCCGCCGACGGCAAGGACTGGAAGACCGTCGACAGCCGCTCCGGGGAATCCTTCGCCCAGCGGCTCCAGACGAAGACCTACGACCTCGCCGCGCCGGCCGAGTACCAGCACTTCCGGCTCGACATCAGCAAGAACAACGGCGCCTCGGGCATACTCCAGCTCGCCGATGTGCAGTTCTCCACCGGCGACGACGGCGGGTCCACCCCGCCGGACATGCTGTCACTGGTCGACCGCGGCCCCAGCGGCTCGCCGACCGCGAAGGCCGGCGCCGGCTACACCGGCACCCGGGCCCTGCGCTACGCCGGCCGGCACACCGCCAAGGGCCGCGCCTACTCGTACAACAAGATCTTCGACGTGAACGTCAAGGTCACTCGGGACACCCAGTTGTCCTACCGCCTCTTCCCGTCGATGGCCGACGGCGACCGCGACTACGACGCCACGAACGTCTCCGTCGACCTCGCCTTCACCGACGGCACCTATCTGAGCCGTCTTGGCGCCACCGACCAGCACGGCTTCGGACTGAGCCCGCAGGCGCAGGGCGCCGCCAAGACGCTCTACGTCAACCAGTGGAACAACGTCTCCTCGCGGATCGGGTCGGTCGCGGCCGGCAAGACCGTCGACCGCGTCCTGCTCGCCTACGACTCCCCCACCGGCCCGGCGAAGTTCCGCGGCTGGCTGGACGACGTGTCGATCGGGCAGGCCGCGCCGGAGCGCCCCAAGGCGCACCTGGCCGACTACGCGCTGACCACCCGCGGCACCAACTCCAGCGGCAGCTTCTCGCGCGGCAACAACTTCCCCGCGACCGCCGTGCCGCACGGCTTCAACTTCTGGACCCCGGTCACCAACGCGGGTTCGCAGAGCTGGCTGTACGAATACGCACGTGCGAACAACAGCGACAACCTGCCCACCATCCAGGCGTTCGCCGCCAGCCACGAGCCCAGCCCGTGGATGGGCGACCGGCAGACCTTCCAGGTGATGCCGTCGGCCGCGTCCGGCACCCCGGACACCGGCCGGGCCGCCCGCGCGCTGCCCTTCCGGCACGAGAAGGAGACCGCGCACCCCTACTACTACGGCGTCACCTTCGAGAACGGCGTCAAGGCCGAGATGGCCCCGACCGACCACGCGGCGGCGCTGCGCTTCACCTACCCCGGTGACGACGCCAGCGTCCTGTTCGACAACGTCACCGACCAGGCCGGCCTGACCCTGGACAAGGAGCACGGTGTCGTCACCGGCTTCTCGGACGTGAAGTCCGGGCTGTCCACCGGCGCCACCCGGCTCTTCGTCTACGGCGTCTTCGACAAGCCCGTCAAGGACGGCGCGTCCTCCGGCGTCAAGGGCTACCTCCGCTTCGACGCGGGCAGGAGCCGCAGCGTCACACTGCGCCTGGCCACCTCGCTGATCAGCGTCGACCAGGCCAAGGACAACCTGCGCCAGGAGATCCCGGCGGGCACCTCCTTCGGCACGGTCGAGCACCGCGCCCAGCGCACCTGGGACAAGCTGCTCGGCAAGGTCGAGGTCCAGGGCGCCACCCCGGACCAGCTGACCACGCTGTACTCCAGCATGTACCGGCTGTACCTGTACCCGAACTCGGGCTTCGAGAAGGTCGGCGGCAAGGACCGCTACGCCTCCCCGTTCTCGGCGATGACCGGCGAGGACACGCCGACGCGGACCGGCGCGAAGATCGTCGACGGCAAGGTGTACGTCAACAACGGCTTCTGGGACACCTACCGCACCACCTGGCCCGCGTACTCGCTGCTGACGCCCTCGCAGGCCGGTGAGATGGTCGACGGGTTCGTGCAGGGCTACAAGGACGGCGGCTGGACCTCCCGCTGGTCCTCACCCGGCTACGCCGACCTGATGACGGGCACCTCCTCGGACGTGGCGTTCGCCGACGCGTACGTCAAGGGCGTCCCCATGGACGCGAAGGCGGCGTACGACGCGGCCGTCAAGAACGCCACCGTGGTGCCCCCGTCCTCCGGGGTGGGCCGCAAGGGCATGAGCACCTCGCCCTTCCTCGGCTACACCAGCACCGCCACCGGTGAGGGCCTGTCCTGGGCCATGGAGGGCTACGTCAACGACTACGGCATCGCCAAGATGGGCGAGGCCCTCTACAGGAAGACCGGGCAGAAGCACTACCAGGACGAGGCGCAGTACTTCCTCAACCGCGCCCAGGACTACGTGAAGATGTTCGACCCGAAGGCCGGCTTCTTCCAGGGCAAGGACGCCAAGGGCAACTGGCGCGTCGACTCCGCGAAGTACGACCCGCGCGTGTGGGGCTACGACTACACGGAGACGGACGGCTGGGGCTACGCCTTCACCGCCCCGCAGGACAGCCGGGGCCTGGCCAACCTGTACGGCGGCCAGAAGGGCCTGGCGGACAAGCTCGACACGTACTTCGCCACCCCGGAGACGGCCACCTCCGAGTTCGCCGGATCCTACGGCGGGATCATCCACGAGATGACCGAGGCGCGGGACGTGCGGATGGGCCAGTACGGCCACTCCAACCAGGTCGCCCACCACGTCACGTACATGTACGACGCGGCCGGGCAGCCCTGGAAGGCGCAGGAGAAGATCCGCGAGGTCCTCTCCCGGCTGTACGTGGGCAGTGAGATCGGCCAGGGCTACCACGGCGACGAGGACAACGGCGAGCAGTCGGCCTGGTACCTCTTCTCCTCGCTCGGCTTCTACCCGCTGGTCATGGGCAGCGGCGAGTACGCGATAGGCAGCCCGCTGTTCACCAAGGCGACCGTGCACCTGGAGAACGGCCACGACCTGGTCGTCAAGGCGCCGCGCAACAGCGCCCGGAACATCTATGTGCAGGGCGTCCGGTTCAACGGCAAGAAGTGGGACTCGACGAACCTGCCGCACTCGCTGCTGTCCAAGGGCGGGGTCCTGGAGTTCGACATGGGCCCGCGGCCCTCGAAGTGGGGCACCGGCAAGAACGCGGCGCCGGTGTCGATCACGACCGGCGACAAGGCGCCCGCCCCGCGCGCGGACGTGCTCAAGGGCGAGGGCGCGCTGTTCGACGACACCTCGGCCACGGACGCCACGGTGACCTCGGTGGACCTGCCGGTGACCGGCGCCGCCAAGGCCGTCCAGTACACGCTGACCTCGTCGGGCGACCGCACGAAGGCGCCGAAGGGCTGGACGCTCCAGGCGTCGGCGGACGGCACGCACTTCAGAACGCTGGACCGGCGCTCGGGCGAGTCCTTCGCCTGGGACAAGCAGACCCGGCCGTTCACCATAGCCTCGCCGGGCACGTACCAGAAGTACCGGCTGGTGCTCGACGGTTCCGCGACGCTGGCGGAGGTGGAGCTGCTGGCCTGACGCGCACCCGGTGCGCGGCACAGCACAAGGGGCGGGTCCCGGCGGGCCCGCCCCTTCGTGCTGCCGCCGTGCGGCTCAGCCGGTCACTTCACCGCGAGGGCGAAGACGTGCAGGTCGGTGTCGGACGGCAGCTTCACCGAGCGGATCCGCTTGCCCGCCGGGGCCGTGAAGGGCCGGGTGGCGAACACATAGGTGGCCACCGGGTCCTTGTCGGCGCCCGCGACATTGCGGTACGCGGTCTTCGCGACCACCGTGTTGCCGTACTGGACGGTGCCGCCGCCCCCGCCGACGGTCCAGTCGGTGAAGGCGAGGTCGGTCTCGGCCGTGGTGCCGTCGGTGTAGGTGACGGTGGCCTTGGCCTGCTGGTTGCCGTTGACCGCGCTGCCCACGAAGGACAGGGCGGACGCGGGCGCGTCCAGGGTGATGCTCTGGCCGGCCGCGGAGACGTTGTCGGGGCGGCCGTCGGGCGAGCCGGGCCAGGTGAAGGCGAGGCCGTCCGCGGTGCCCCGGCCGCCGGCGGTGAGACCGGCCGCGGCGAGGGCCTGGCGGGAGTAGCTCCAGCCGCCGCCGTCGTAGTCGGCCTCGTCGTGGTCGCCGGTGTCGTCGGAGACCCCGGTGTTGTCGCGGGCGGCGAGCAGGGTGCCGGGGGCCGCGACGGTGAGGGCCACGGGCTGCTCGTAGGACTGCTCGCCGGAGGTCACCGTGACACGCGCGTCGTAGTAGCCCTGCGCGGTGTCCTTCCCGGCGGTGAGGGTGATCTTCTGCGCGCCGCCGGTGACGGTGCCCTCGGCGGGGCTCGCCGTGACACCGGCCGGGGTGCTGACGCGGAAGTGCGCCTCGGGTCCCCGGCCGCCGTTCAGCGCCAGGGCGCGGACGGTGACCTCGGCGCTCTCACCGGGGGCGAGCGTCGCCGTGGTCGGGCCCACGCCGATCTGGTACGGCTGCTCGCCCTGCCGGAAGGACGGCGGCGCGGCGGACGGGGCGCTGCCCCAGGCGCGGTTCGGGGTCGAGGAGAGGGTGTAGTCCAGGCGTCCGCCGTCGCGGACGAAGGAGGCGGGCAGCCACGGCCGGTCGCTGGTGCGGCCGTTGACCTTCAGGGACTGCACGTAGGGCGATCCGGCCGCCGCTCCCCGGGCGCGCACGGAGATGTCGTTGCCCTGCGGGCGGTGGATCTCGGCGCGCTCGAACAGCGGGGAGGCGAGGACCAGTTCGGAGCGGGAGGGCACCTGCGGGTACATGCCGAGCGCGGAGAAGACGTACCAGGCGGACATGGCGCCCAGGTCGTCGTTGCCGGGGATGCCGCCGGGCTCGGTGGTCCACAGCTGCCGCATGGCGGCGCGGACGGTCTCCTGCGCCTTGTAGGGGGCGCCCGCGTAGTCGTAGAGGTAGGGGACGTTGATGGACGGCTCGTTGTCCATGGCTGCCTTGTCGCCGCCCTGGCCGGTGAAGGCCCAGCCGCCGTCGGCCGTGTGGAAGAAGGCGTCGAGGCGGTCGAGGGCCGCGTCCCGGCCGCCCATGGCCGCGAACAGCCCGGCCGGATCGTGCTGGACCATCCAGGTGTACTGGGCGGCCGTGCCCTCGACGAAGCCGTTGCCGGTGTCCGGGGTGAAGCCGGTCACCCAGCTGCCGTCCGCCTTGCGGTTGGCGATGTAGCCGCCGGCGGGGGTGGCGGCGACGTTGAAGTTGTTCTGCCACCACTGGGCGCGGCCGGCGAAGGCGTCCGCTGTCCTCTTCTGCCCGGCCGCCGCGGCGAGCTGGGAGAGGGAGAAGTCCGCCGTGGACATCTCCAGGGTCTCGGCGGCGCCGCCCCAGGCGTTGGAGACGGACGGCATGTAGTGCAGCTTGAGGTACTTGTCCAAGGAGGGCCGCTGACCGGCGGAGAGCACCGGCTTGCCGGCCGGCGAGAGGTCCTGCTCCGTCGGTACGGTGGCCGCCTTCACCAGGGAGGCCAGCGCGCCCCTGAGGTCGAAGTCGGTGCCGCCGAAGGCGCGGATGCCGGCCAGCGCGGTGGGCGAGGGGTCGCCGTTCATGACGTGGGTGCCGCTCGCGCCGTGCAGCCAGCGGTCCCACACGCCGCCGTTCTGCCGGGACAGCTCGTACAGCGACTGGGCGATGTCGGAGCCGGTGCGCGGGCTGAGCAGGGTGAGCAGCTGCACCTGGTCGCGGTAGACGTCCCAGCCGGAGAAGGTGCCGTACTGCGCCTGGTGGCCGCGGGCGACGGTGTGCACCTTGTCGTCCGGGCCCCGGTAGCGGCGGTCGGTGTCGCTGATGACGTTGGGGTGCAGCAGGGCGTGGTAGAGCGCGGTGTAGAAGGTGGTGCGCTCGTCGGTGGTGCCGCCGCCGACCTGGATCGCGCCCAGCCGTTCGCGCCAGGCGCGGCGGGCCGCGTCGCGGACGGCGTCGAAGGAGCGGCGGGGCGGGTTCTCGGCGGCGAGGTTGGCCGCCGCGCCCGCCTGGCTGACGTAGGAGATGCCGACCTTGACGCCGACCGGGCCGGTGCCGGGCGCGAACTCGACGTAGCCGCCGGCGCCCTTGCCGGCCACCGGCCGTCCGCCGTGCGAGAAGCCGCCGGTGCCGCCGGTGGCCTTGGTGGCGCCGGGGGTCAGCTTGTCGTCCTGCCAGGTGCCGGTGGCGGTGAAGGGCCGGTCGAAGCGGGCGGTGAAGTGGAGGGTGTAGTAGGCGCGCTGGCCCTCCGGGTCGAGGTAGCCGCAGAAGTTGCCGGAGGTGACCGAGCCGGACACGGTGCGGGTGGCCGGGTCGATGGTGACCGAGGAGTCGGTGGAGCCCAGCTCGGAGTTGGCGGTGCGGATCAGGAGCGAGGCGGGCTTGTCCGCGGGGTAGGTGAAGCGCGCCGAGCCGGTGCGGGCGGTCGCGGCGAGGTCGGCGGTGACCCCGGAGGCGAGGCCGACCTTGTAGTGGCCCGGTTCGGCCTGCTCGTCGCGGTGCTGGAAGTCGGCGGCGTAGACGGCGTCCTTGGTGTCGCTCGCCGGTGAGGTGGTGACCTTCCCGGCGTACGGGAAGAACGGGATGTCACCGCTGCCGCCCGCGCAGCCGGTGCCGGACATGTGGGTGAGGCTGAAGCCGCGGATGCGGGTGGCGTCGTAGTGGTAGCCGCCGGGGGCGGTGGTGCGGGTGGCGTCGCCGCGGGTGTTCTCCGGGCTGAAGGAGAACATGCCGAAGGGGGTGACGGCGCCCGGGAAGGTGTCGCCGCCGTTCTTGGTGCCGATCAGCGGATCGACGTACGGCGTCGGGTCCTTCACCAGGGCGGGCCCGGATCTGCCGGGCGCGGTGGTCGCCGCGAAGGCGGGCGTGGCGCCGCCGACCGCGAGTACCGCGGCCAGCAGCAGGGACATGGGACGGAAACGCATGACGCGGCCCCTCCTCCTTCAGGACGGGTCGCGCACCACGGAGCACACAAGCCGCAGGGACAGTAGCGCGCGCCGGTGGTACAGCGGAAGACCGCGCGCTCCACCGGCGTGTGCCGCGCCCCCTGGTGGACGGCGGTCGGCCAAGGTGCTTGACATCGTTGTCCGTTACGGCGGTACAGTCATGTACAGACCAGTCAGACAACGTTGTCGCATCACGGCACCACAAGCCAGCACTGCCCCGGACCGGCGTCCTCCCCCGGCGCCCGCCCGGCTGCTCGCGGACCCGGCGGGCACGCTCCCCCGGCCGCCGCGCCCCGCACGCGCGAGGGCCGCACCCCCTTCGCCGGGGGTGCGGCCCGAGTGCGCCCGTGCGCCTGCCGGTTACTTGCGGATCAGGCTGCGCAGCACGTACTGCATGATGCCGCCGTTGCGGTAGTAGTCCGCCTCGCCGGGGGTGTCGATGCGGACGACCGCGTCGAACTCGACACCGGTGTCGGTGGTGACCTTCACCGTGCGCGGGGTGGTGCCGTTGTTCAGCTCCTCGACACCGGTGAAGGAGAAGGTCTCCTCGCCGGTCAGGCCGAGGGACTCGGCGGTGCGGCCCTCGGGGAACTGGAGCGGCAGGACGCCCATGCCGATGAGGTTGGAGCGGTGGATGCGCTCGTAGGACTCGGCGATGACGGCCTTGACGCCGAGCAGCGCGGTGCCCTTGGCGGCCCAGTCGCGGGACGAGCCGGAGCCGTACTCCTTGCCCGCGAGGACGACCAGCGGGATGCCCTGGTCGATGTAGTTGCGGGAGGCGTCGTAGATGAAGGAGACCGGCGCGCCCTCCTGGGTGAAGTCGCGCGTGTAGCCGCCCTCGGTGCCCGGCGCGATCTGGTTGCGCAGGCGGATGTTGGCGAACGTGCCGCGGATCATGACCTCGTGGTTGCCCCGGCGCGAGCCGTAGGAGTTGAAGTCACGACGCTCCACACCGTGCTCGGTGAGGTACTTGCCGGCCGGGGTGTCGGCCTTGATGGCGCCGGCCGGGGAGATGTGGTCGGTGGTGACCGAGTCGCCCAGCTTGGCCAGCACCCGGGCGCCGGAGATGTCGGAGACCGGGGTGGTCTCCATCGTCATGCCCTCGAAGTACGGGGGCTTGCGGACGTAGGTCGACTCGGCGTCCCACTCGAAGGTGTTGCCGGTCGGGATCGGCAGCGCCTGCCACTGCGCGTCGCCGGCGAAGACGTCCTGGTAGGACTTGTTGAACATGTCCTCGCCGATGGCGTTGGCCACGACGTCGTTGACCTCGGCCTCGGAGGGCCAGACGTCCTTCAGGTAGACCGGGTTGCCGTCCTGGTCGGTGCCGAGGGCGTCCTTGGTGATGTCCACCTTCATGGAGCCCGCCAGGGCGTACGCGACGACCAGCGGCGGGGACGCCAGGTAGTTCATCTTGACGTCGGGGTTGATCCGGCCCTCGAAGTTGCGGTTGCCGGACAGCACCGAGGTGACGGCCAGGTCGTGCTCGTTGACCGCCCGGGAGACCTCCTCCGGCAGCGGGCCGGAGTTGCCGATGCAGGTGGTGCAGCCGTAGCCGACCAGGTTGAAGCCGACCTTGTCGAGGTACGGGGTCAGGCCCGCCTTGTCGAAGTAGTCGGTGACGACCTTGGACCCGGGGGCGAGGGTGGTCTTGACCCACGGCTTGCGGGTCAGGCCCTTCTCGACCGCCTTCTTGGCCACCAGGGCGGCGGCGACCATGACGTACGGGTTGGAGGTGTTGGTGCAGGAGGTGATGGCCGCGACCGTCACCGCACCGTGGTCCAGCGTGTAGGTCGTGCCGTCGGGGGCGGTGACCGGGACCGGGTTGGACGGCGCGCCGTTCGGGGTGACGGCCGGGGAGTCGGAGGCCGGGAAGGACTCCTTGCCCGCCTCGTCCACGACGTCCACGTAGTTGAGGACGTCCGACTTGAACTGCTGGGCGGCGTTGGCCAGGACGATGCGGTCCTGCGGGCGCTTGGGACCGGCGATGGACGGGACCACCGTGGAGAGGTCCAGCTCCAGCTTCTCGGAGAAGTCCGGCTCGGCCTTCGGGTCCAGCCAGAGGCCCTGCTCCTTGGCGTACGCCTCGACCAGCGCGACCTGCTGGTCGCTGCGGCCGGTCAGCCGCAGGTACTTCAGGGTCTCGTCGTCGATCGGGAAGATCGCGGCGGTGGAGCCGAACTCCGGCGACATGTTGCCGATGGTGGCGCGGTTGGCCAGGGAGGTGGCGGCCACGCCCTCGCCGTAGAACTCGACGAACTTGCCGACCACGCCGTGCTTGCGCAGCATCTCGGTGATGGTCAGCACCAGGTCGGTGGCGGTGGTGCCGGCCGGGAGCTCGCCGGTCAGCTTGAAGCCGACGACGCGCGGGATCAGCATGGAGACCGGCTGGCCGAGCATGGCGGCCTCGGCCTCGATGCCGCCGACGCCCCAGCCGAGGACGCCGAGGCCGTTGACCATGGTGGTGTGCGAGTCGGTGCCGACCAGGGTGTCGGGGTAGGCCCTGCCGTCGCGGACCATGACGACGCGGGCCAGCTTCTCGATGTTGACCTGGTGGACGATGCCGGTGCCCGGCGGGACGACCTTGAACTCGTCGAAGGCGGTCTGGCCCCAGCGCAGGAACTGGTAGCGCTCGCGGTTGCGGCCGTACTCCAGCTCGACGTTCTGCTGGAAGGCGTCGTTGGTGCCGAACTTGTCGGCGATGACGGAGTGGTCGATGACCAGCTCGGCCGGGGCCAGCGGGTTGATCTTCGCCGGGTCGCCGCCCAGCTCCTTCACGGCCTCGCGCATGGTCGCGAGGTCCACGACGCACGGGACACCGGTGAAGTCCTGCATGATCACACGGGCCGGCGTGAACTGGATCTCCTGCGACGGCTGGGCCTGGGAGTCCCAGGTGCCGAGGGCGCGGATGTGGTCGGCGGTGATGTTCGCGCCGTCCTCGGTGCGGAGCAGGTTCTCCAGCAGCACCTTCAGGCTGTAAGGCAGTCGGGCCGAGCCCTCGACCTTGTCAAGCCGGAAGATCTCGTACGACTCGTCGCCCACCTGCAGCGTGCTGCGGGCGTCGAAGCTGTTCGCCGACACGACAGTCTCCTTCATTGATGTGCGCGTACCACCACGATCCTGCCGCCACGCCAACTCGGCCAGTCCGCTAAGGTAGACCTAAGTTAGGTAGCCCTTACCCAGGTGACGGCGGTGGTGCTCCTCGGCAGATATCTCGATGTCGAGATAACTCTAGTACATGAGACCCGGAAGGTCATGCGCGCCCCGCGCCACAGGCCCGCTCCGGAGTCCGGACACGCCCCGACGCGCCCCGGCCCGCCCGCCGCGCGACCGCGCCGAAATCCGGCGACACACCCACCACAACAGCGGATGTCGTACGACATCGGGCGATTTGCCGGGTCCGTTCGAGTGACGTGGAACCCTTGTGAGCAGGGCGGACTGACGGCACATCACCCGAACGGACCCCCCGAGAGGTGCCATCTCATATCTGAGATAACCTCAACCCCATGGCAGACGACTACCTCGTACGCATCGGCAAGCTCATCCGCGACGCCCGGCAGCACCGCGGCTGGACGCAGGCGCAGCTCGCCGAGGCGCTCGGCACCAGCCAGAGCGCCGTCAATCGCATCGAGCGCGGCAATCAGAACATCAGCCTTGAGATGATCGCCCGGATCGGCGAAGCGCTCGACAGTGAGATCGTCTCGCTCGGCTACGCGGGCCCGATGCATCTGCGGGTGGTCGGCGGCCGCCGGCTGTCCGGCGCCATCGACGTGAAGACCAGCAAGAACGCGTGCGTGGCGCTGCTGTGCGCCTCGCTGCTCAACAAGGGTCGCACGGTGCTGCGCCGGGTGGCCCGGATCGAGGAGGTCTACCGCCTCCTGGAGGTGCTGGGCTCCATCGGCGTGCGCACCCGCTGGATCAACGACGGCACCGACCTGGAGATCGTGCCGCCGGCCGACCTCGACCTGGGCACCATCGACGCCGAGGCCGCCGTCCGCACCCGCTCCATCATCATGTTCCTCGGTCCGCTGCTGCACCGCCTGGACCGCTTCAAGCTGCCCTACGCGGGCGGCTGCGACCTCGGTACGCGCACCATCGAGCCGCACATGATCGCGCTGCGCCGGTTCGGTCTGGACGTGGCCGCGACGGAGGGGCAGTACCACGCCGTGGTCGACCGCTCCGTCCGCCCGGACCGGCCGATCGTGCTGACCGAGCGCGGGGACACGGTGACCGAGAACGCGCTGCTGGCCGCCGCCCGGCACGACGGCGTGACCGTCATCCGCAACGCCTCCTCCAACTACATGGTCCAGGACCTGTGCTTCTTCCTGGAGGCGCTGGGCGTGCGGGTGGAGGGCATCGGCACCACCACGCTCACCGTGCACGGCGTGCCCGTCATCGACGTCGACGTCGACTACTCCCCCTCCGAGGACCCGGTGGAGGCGATGAGCCTGGTGGCCGCCGCCGTCGTCACGGAGTCCGAACTGACGGTCCGCCGCGTCCCGATCGAGTTCCTGGAGATCGAACTGGCGGTCCTGGAGGAGATGGGCCTCGACCACGACCGCACGCCCGAGTACGTCGCGGACAACGGCCGCACCCGCCTGGTGGACCTCACCGTCCGGCCCTCCAAGCTGGAGGCGCCGATCGACAAGATCCACCCCATGCCGTTCCCCGGCCTGAACATCGACAACGTGCCCTTCTTCGCCGCCATCGCGGCCACCGCCCAGGGCAAGACCCTCATCCACGACTGGGTCTACGACAACCGCGCCATCTATCTGACGGACCTCAACCGCCTCGGCGGCCGCCTCCAGCTCCTCGACCCGCACCGCGTCCTGGTCGAGGGCCCCACCCGCTGGCGCGCCGCCGAGATGATGTGCCCGCCGGCCCTGCGCCCCGCCGTCGTCGTCCTCCTCGCCATGATGGCCGCCGAGGGCACGTCCGTGCTGCGCAACGTGTACGTCATCAACCGCGGTTACGAGGATCTCGCGGAGCGGCTGAACTCGATCGGGGCGCAGATCGAGATCTTCCGGGACATCTGATCGGCGGATACCGCCGCACCTCGTCCGACCTGCTGCTCGGCGGGTCGGGGAGGGGTGCGGCGGCATCTGTGGGACGCCTCCGGGACTCTGGGCGCGCGAGGCGCCGTGCGGCGCGGGGCCGCGCCCGAGGCGACGGTCCTCGGCCCCGGCGGAAGCGCGCTCTGCGACGATGACCCCATGGACGAGGAAGTCACTCCCATTCTCCGCGTCGAGGACGCCGCGGCGGCGGTCGCCTGGTACGAGCGGCTGGGCTTCGCCCAACAGTCCGAACACCGCTTCGAACCGGGGTTCCCCGCGTTCGTCGAGGTCGCCCGGGGCCGCATGCGGCTGTTCCTGTCCGAGCACGAGGGCGATGCCCGGCCCGACACGTTGGTCTACCTCCGTGTTCGTGATGTCGAGGCCGTCGCCGCCGAGTTCGGTGTGCGGGTGGACGATGCTCCGTGGGCGCGTGAGATCGAGCTGCGCGACCCCGACGGCAACCGGCTGCGGATCGGCACGCCGAGGGAATGACCGCCGCCGTCGGCGCGCGGCACGGAAGCCGTGTCGGCGGCTGGGCGCGTACGCGTCCACGGGGTCCGTGGCGACGGGGGGGCGGCGCCTGCCGCGGATCGTGCGCCGACGAGGCGTCAGCTCAGGAGCTCGTGGGCCATCTCGATCATCGCGCGGGCCGCGGTGCCGGGGCGGTGGGCGCTCGGGACGGCCAGGGAGAGGGGCCAGTCGAGGTCGGCGTCGCGGACGGTGAGGACGGCGACGCCCTCGGCGGCGCCGAGGGAGAAGCGGGGCAGGAGGGCCACGCCCAGGCCGTGGCGTACGTAGTCGGCACCGGTGGCGATGTCGGTGTTCTCGACGGTGACGCGGCGGGGCACGGAGGCGGCGGCGAAGGCGCGGTCGGCCACGGTGCGGTTGCCGTAGCCCAACGGGGAGTCCACGAAGTCGAGTCCGGTCAGCTCGGCGATGGAGACACTGCCCCGGCCGGCCAGCGGATGGCCGGCCGGGACCACGAGGTCGAGCACCGAACTGGTGAGGTGCGTCAGCGAGATGCCGTCCGGACAGGGGCCGGGCAGGGAGACGAAGGCCAGGTCGAGACGGCGGTCGAGGAGGGCCTCGACCAGGCCCTGGGAGCCGGTGGGCACGGCGCTGGTCCGGAGCAGCACGCCGGGGTGGCGGCGGTGGAACTCGCCGAGCAGCGCGGGGAGGTCGAGCAGCCGGACCGAGGTCAGGGTGCCCAGGCGCAGGGTGCCGCGCAGCCCGCCGCGGACCTCGGCGACCGCGTCGGCGGCCTCCTGGGCGGCGTGCAGCGCGGCGCGTGCGCGCGGGAGCAGCGCGGCACCGGCGTCGGTGAGCAGCACCCGCTTGGAGTTGCGGTCCAGCAGGGGTGCGCCCAGCTCGCGTTCGAGGCTCTTGATCGTGCTGGAGACCGCGGACTGGACGATGTGCAGCCGGGCGGCGGCGCGGGTGAAGTTCGCCTCGTCGGCCACGGCGACGAAGCAGGCGAGCTGGCGCAGTTCCATGGCTCGATCATCTCATCCAGAGATGGTCACGGTCTCCAGCTTTCGTTGGACGAGATGATCGCCGCGGACCGATGCTGTGGGATGTCCGACCCTCCCCGCTCGCCCCAGGTCTGGAGCACTCCCCCATGGCGCAGTCGATCTCCGCGGCACCCGAACACCGGGCCGCGTCCGTGTCCGGCGGCACGAAGGGCGGCTCCCGGCGCCATGGTGCCGGGTTCTCGCTCATCGCGTTCGTGTTCCTGACGGCGATGGCCTTCTCCACCGTCCCCACCCCCCTGTACCCGCTGTACATGGCGAAGGACGGCTTCTCCACGTTCATGGTCACCGTCGTCTTCGCCGCCTACGCGGTGGGCGTCGTGATCAGCCTGGTCCTGGCGGGGCACATATCCGACTGGGTCGGCCGCAAGAAGGTGCTCGTGGCCGCGATCGGCCTGGAGCTGATCGCCGCCGTGCTCTTCATGACGAGCACCTCGCTGCCCGTCCTGCTGACCGCCCGGGTCGTCACCGGTCTCGGCGTCGGCATGGTCACCGCCACGGCGACGGCCCATCTGCACGACCTGCACGCCGCGCACCGGCCCGGGGCCTCCAGCCAGCGCTTCGAACTGGTGTCTACCGCGGCCAACATCGGCGGCCTGGGCGTCGGTCCGCTCGTCTCGGGCCTCCTGGCCCAGTGGGCCGGCGGTCCGCTGCGCACCCCGTACCTGGTGTTCGCCGCACTGCTGCTGGTGAGCATCGCCGCCGTGGCGCTGGCGCCCGAGACGGTCGAGGAGCAGCTCGTCAGGCCCGCCTACCGGCCCCAGCGGATCTCGGTCGACGGCGACCGCGCCCGGTACGCCGCGGCCGCGGCCGCCGGGTTCGCGTCCTTCGCTGTCCTCGGGCTCTTCACCTCCGTGGCCCCGGGCTTCGTCGCCGGTTCCCTGCACCACCCCTCGCGGGCGCTGGCCGGGCTGATCGTGTTCGCCGTCTACGGCGCCTCGGCCACCGCGCAGAGCCTCACCGCCGGGCTGAGCACCGCCGCCCGGCGCGGACTCGGGCTGCTCGCCCAGGCGGCCGGCGCGGTCACGCTCGTCGTCGGCACGCACACCGCCGACCTGGCCACCTTCCTCGTGGGCGGCGTCGTCGCCGGGACCGGCGCGGGCGTGCTGTTCAAGGCGTCCCTCGGCACGGTCGCCGCGCTGGCCACGCCCGCCAAGCGCAGCGAGGCCCTCGCCGGGCTGTTCCTGATCTCCTACCTCGGTCTGGCCGTGCCCGTCGTCGCCGTCGGCGTGGCCTCGCGCTCCTTGCCCATGCCGGACGTGCTGACCTGGTTCACCGCCGTGCTGCTGGTCCTCCTCGGCGCGGTCGCCGTCCTGTCCCGGCGCCGCCCGGCCGCCGCCGTCTGAGGCGGTACGGCCCGCTTCTGTGCCGCCCGCTTCTGTACGGTGGCCCCGACGCTCCCCGATCATCCGCCGAGCCCCCCGCAGGAGTTCCCGTGTCCGTCGATGACCGCGAGGACGGCGTGCCCGCCGTGCAGGATCGGGGCGGCAGGCCCGTACGGCTCTCCAGCCGCCCGCGTACGGACCGGCCGCCCGTGCCGCACGCGGCCGTCGGGGTGGGGGCCGTCGTCCTCGGCGAGCGGGGCCTGCTGCTGGGGCGCCATCGCCACGGGACGTACGAACTGCCGGGCGGCACCGTGGAGCCCGGGGAGTCCCTGGAAGAGACCGTGGTGCGGGAACTCGCGGAGGAGACCGGGCTGCGCGCCGGGACCGAGGACGTCTCCCTGCTCGGCACGCTCGTCGACCATGTCGAGGACGTGGTGCGGATCACCGTGGGCGCGGTGGTGCACGCCTGGACGGGCACACCGTCCACCCAGCCGGACGAGCGGGTGGGCGACTGGGACTGGTATCCGCTGGACGGGCTGCCCGACGGCCTGTTCGTGTGCAGCGCGCAGATCCTCACCGCGTGGCGCCCCGGTCTGCCCGTCGACCACACCCCGGCGCACTTCACCCCGTACGCGTCCCGCGCGCCGCGCTCGCCGGACACCTCGCGCGTGCCCGGCGCCCGGACCCCGTAGCCGCCGGGCGCCGCCGCGTCCGGCTCCGGACACGGCGGCGCCGCCGCACCCTGCCCGCTCCCGCCGGGGCGGATGGGGAGGAGTGCGGCGGCGTGCGCCAGGGGTCCGGTTCCGGTCTCCGGGGCCCGGGGTTCCGGGCTCGGGGTTCGGGGGTCGGTCTCCGGGGCACGGGGTTCGGGTCCCGGGGCCGGTGCCCGGGTCAGGACTCGGTGGCCGGTCGCGGGACCAGCAGGTGGACGACACCGGCGACCACGGCGATGGCGACGCCGGTCAGGCACAGTGCGCGGGCGGTGACGTCCTGGTCGATGAGGATGCCGCCGAGGGCGGCGCCGAGCGCCTGACCGAGGTAGATGCCGGAGGAGTTGAAGGAGATGACGACGCTGGGCAGCGTCGGCACCAGCTCCGTCAGCCGGTGGTTGTTGGGCGTGGCCAGGGCCCAGCCGGCGGCGCCGTTGAGCGCCATCACGATGATCACCGGCACGATCGAGGTGCAGACCGTCAGCAGGGCGAGGGTCACCACCAGCAGGACGACGGCGTAGGTGAGGGTGCGGGTCGCGCCCAGGCGGTCGGTGAGGAAGCCGCTGCCGAAGGAGCCGAAGATGCCGCCGAAGCCCCAGGCGAGCAGTGCGGTGGCGAGGGCGGTGCCGTGGATGTGGGCGATGTCCCCGAGCACGGTCGAGGTGTACGTGTAGACCATGATGCTGGCGCCGCTGGCCAGCAGCATGAACAGGACCATGACGACGACCCGGCGGTTGGCCAGCACCGCGAACCGCTGCGCGAGCGGGATGGCCGGCGGGATCGGCAGGGCGGGCAGCACGGCCAGGACACCGAGCAGCGCCAGCGCGCCGACGGCCGCGACGAAGACGAGGCTGGCCTCCCAGGACACGTGCTGTCCGATGGCCGTGCCGACGGGGACGCCGAGGACGGTGCCCACCGTCAGGCCGCCGAGAATCACTGATAAGGCGCGGCCCCGGGCGGCCGGTCCGGCGAGCGCGGCCGCGGCGGCGGAGGCGTTGGGCGTGTACAGGGCCGCGCCCAGACCCGCGACGACCCGCGCCACCAGCAGCAGCGTCAGATTCGGTGCGACGGCGGAGGCGAGGTTGGCGAGGACGAACAGGGTGAGCGCGACCGCCAGCAGGGGCTTGCGGGGCAGCCGGCTGGTCAGCACGGCCAGGAAGGGCGCCGCCAGGCCGTAGGTCAGGGCGAAGGCGGTGATGGTCTGGCCGGCGGCGCCGGTGGAGACGTGCAGACCGTCGGCGATCTGCGGCAGGATGCCGGCCAGGACGAAGGAGTCCGTGCCCATGGCGAAGGAGCCGAGGGCGAGTACGGCGACGGGCCTTCCCCAGGACGGCGCTGCCGTGGTGGGGCTCTTCGTGCCCGTGGTGGTCGATTCGGTAGTCACACAAGAAGCGTGGCGCTTGTCGCGATGGGGGTACAGAGGGCCAATCATGCTGGTGTAATGACCACCAGGACACGCCCGGAAGGCGGATGCTTGGATGGCCGGCATGCAGCGAGAACTTCTGGCGGCGTTCCTCAGGTCCCGACGGGAAGCACTCTCCCCCGAACAGCTCGGGCTGAACCCAGGACCGCGCCGCCGCACCCCGGGGCTGCGCCGCGAGGAGGTCGCCCAGCTCTCCGGCGTCAGCCTGACCTGGTACACCTGGCTGGAGCAGGGCCGGGACATCCGGGTGAGCCGCCAGGTCCTGGAGGCGCTCGCCCAGACCCTCCAGCTCACCCCGGACGAGCGGCGGCACCTGTTCACCCTGGCGGAGACGGCGCTGCCGGTCGAGCCGCCGCGGCCCGCGACGGTCCACCCGACCCTGCGCAAGCTGGTGCAGACCCTCGACCCCAACCCGGCGCACGTCATCAACGACCGCTGGGACGTGCTGGCCGCCAACCGCGGCTACGCCTCCCTGGTGGGCGGTCTGGAACAGCTGCCGCAGGAGGAACGCAACAGCATCTGGCTGCTGTTCACCCGCCCGCAGATGCAGTCGCTCCTGGTCGACTGGCAGAACGAGGTGCGCGACATCCTCGGCCAGTTCCGCATCGCCGTCGGGCAGCACCCCGACGATCCGCGCACCGCCGCGCTGATCGACACGCTGACCCGGTCCAGCAGCCAGTTCCGCGCCCTGTGGTCCGAGCATCCGGTACGGGCGTTCCGGCCGACCATGAAGCGCTTCAGCCATCCGACGGCCGGGCGGCTGGATCTCAACTACACCAAACTGGACGTGGCGGAGGCGCCCGGCCAGCACCTGGTGGTGTTCATGCCCGCGTCCGAGGCGGACGAGCGGTCGCTGGCCCGGCTGGTCGCCGAGTCCCCGCAGGAGGCGCTGCTCTAGGACCTGTCCCCGGGGCGTGCCGGGAGCAAGGTGCTCCCGGGGGCGGTGCCGGTGACCGGCCGCCGCCGTGCCGTGGTGGCCGCGGACAGGGCCAGGGCCGCCAGTGCCTCGGGGGCGCCCGCCTGGCCGCGGGCTCCGGGGAAGGCGTTGATGTCGACGATCAGGGCGGTGCCGTCGCCGCGGTCGATGATGTCGACGCCGTAGACCTCCAGGGCGAAGACCTCGCCGACCCGGTGGGCGAGGGCGGCCCAGCCGGGCGGCAGGGCGTCAGCGGCGAGCGGCACGGTGGGGCCCCGCCCCTCGGGGGAGAGTTCGGAGCGGCGCAGGGCGGCGAAGAGGCGGCCGCCCACCACCCAGAGTTTGTGGTCCCAGCCGTTGTTGGGCGCGAAGTCCTGGACGACGACCGGTTCTCGCGGGTGCGCGGCGGCGAGCCGGGCCAGTGGTGCGGCGCCGTCGACGCGGGCCACCAGATCGTGCCGCCTGCTGTGCCGGCTCTTGATCACCACGGGCGCGGACGGCGGTGGCCCGGCGGCCAGTTCGGCGAGCGCGGCGAGGGTGCGGGTGGCCGCGAAGGGCAGTCCGGCGCGCCGGGCGTGCTCGGCCATGGCCGTGCGGTCCTGGCACAGCGCCGTCGCCGCGGCCGAGTTGACCACGGGCGCGCCGCGCCGCTCCAGCGCGCGGGCGAGACGGAGGGCGCCGGGTGTGCGCGCCTTGAGGAGGTAGACGTCGGCGAGCGGCCCGGCGGCGTCGGCCGTCTCCGGGTGCAGGACGTCCACCTGGTGTGCGGGGGTGAGCAGCGCGGTCGCGTCGGCCAGCAGGGGGTGGCCGGGGTCCGCGGTGACCAGGCCGATCCTCATGCGGTCTCGCCCACCGTGACGGGGACCTGTCCGGGCAGGTGGGGCAGCGTCACCGGCAGCGCGGGCGCGGGCGGCTCCGTCCGCTGCGCCGCGGGACCGGCGTCGGGGCCCGGGACGGCGTCGAGTCCCGGCGCGGGCGCGGGGGCCGGGGTGTCCGTGCGGGCGGCCAGTTCGAGTACGGCGCGGGCGACGCGGGACACCGCGTCGGGGACCTGGCGGAAGCTCGGGAAGTCGTTCACGTCGACGACCACGGGACCGTCGGGGCCGAGCACCACGTCCACGCCGTACAGGTCGAGGCCGTAGACGGCGCCGACGCGGGCGGCCAGCGCGGCGACCTCCGCCGAGAGGGGTACGCGGCGTTCGCGCAGGGCGTGTTCGGGGTGGAGCGGGGAGCGGCGCTCGGTCGCGTACAGCTCACCGGCGACGCTGTACACCTTGACGTCGGTGCCCGGGTTGGGCACGTACGGCTGGGCGATGAGCAGGCCCTCACCGGCCAGTTCGGGCAGGAGCGCGGCGAGCCGGTCCGGTGCGGGGACCAGGTGCACCGCCCGGCCCGAGCTGCCGTCGGCGGGCTTGACGACGAGCGGGTACTCGGACGGCGGTATCTCGGCGAGCAGTTCGGGGCGGGCCGCCGCGTACGTCCGGGGCAGCGGGAGTCCGCGGCTGCGGCCGATGGCGGCGGCGAGCGCCTTGTCGCGTACGCCGCGTATGGAGCGGGCGTCGTTGACGGTGGTCGTCCCGGCGGCCGCCGCGGCTTCGAGCAGGGTGAGTCCCGGGCCGCCGGAGACCGTCTTGAGCACCCAGGCGTCGTGGGCGCCGGTGCGCAGTTCCTCCGTCATGTCCAGCAGGGAGCCGCCCGGCCGCACCACGTCCACCTGGTGTCCCCAGGAGGTCAGCCGGCGGATCACCTCGACCGGCATGCCGTCGCGGCGGTACTGCTCCTCCACCAGAAAGCAGAGCTTCATCGATCTTCCCCGTAACCGCCGGGCGCCGGCCCTTGTCGCCGGCGCCCTGTGACGTCCTGTGGCGACACAGGATGTCATGGACCGTCAGGCGGGCGGGTGGCGGCTTCCCCGCCCGGGTGCGCGGGCGGCCGGGGAGGCCGCCGTGCCGTGGTGCGGCCGGGGCTCAGACGCGGGTCAGGGTGACGTCCTGCTGTCCGACCGCGTGGAAGCGGGGCATCAGCGGCAGCCCGCCCTGGGTGGTGAGTTCCATGACGGTGGCCTCGACGCGGGCCGCGCCCGGGTCCAGGGCGTCCGCGGGGGTGCCCGTGTTGGACCAGGTGTGCCGGGCGCCGTCGCAGACCGCGTGGGTGCCGCCGATGCCGTAGCCGGTGGGTGAGTCGTTTCTGCTGAGGGCGGAGCTGACGAAGACCGGGCCGTCGGCGCCGGTGCAGCGGTAGGTGCCGGAGAGCGTCACGGTGCCGTCGGCGGCCAGGCGGGCGGTCGGGTCGACGGTGACGGTGTCGGTGCCGGTGTCGGTGCCGTCCGCGGCCGTCGCCGCGTGCGGTGCGCTCAGGAGCAGCGCGGCGGCGGCCAGTCCGAGGGCGCCGAGCAGAGGTCGTACCGGGGTGAGGGACATCGGGTGCCTCCCGGGGCGGGTGAGCGGAACGGTGGCCTCCACTGGTACCCGGCGGCCCGGCGTTCCGCCGTGATCCTCACCCCTTCGGTGGCGAGTCCGCGCCCCTGTGGCGTCAGGCGAGGACCGCGAGACCGTCGATCTCCACCATCGCCTCCTCGTCCCACAGGCGTACGACCTGTACGACCGCCATCGCCGGGTAGTCGCGGCCCGCCAGTTCGCGCCAGAGGCGGCCCAGGGCGGGCGCGTGGGCGCGGTAGGCGGCGACGTCGGTGGCGTAGACGGTGACGCGGGCGAGGTCGGCGGGGGTGCCGCCGGCGGCGCGCAGGGCGGTGAGGAGGTTGGTCAGGGCCGTCGCGAACTGCTCGGGCAGGGTGGTGCCGGTCACCTTGCCGTCCGCGTCCAGCGCGGTCTGCCCGGCCAGGAACACCACACGGGAGCCGGTGGCGACGACGGCGTGCGAGAAGCCGGTGGGCGGGGACAGCTCGGGCGGGTTGACGCGCCGGACGGTCACGGGGCCTCCTCGGTCGTGAGCCGGGCGTAGGTCTCCTTGGCGATGATCGAGCGCTGGACCTCGCTGGCGCCCTCGTAGATCCGGGGCGCGCGCACCTCGCGGTAGAGGTGTTCGAGGAGGTGGCCGCGGCACAGGGCGCGGGCGCCGTGCAGCTGGACGGCCGCGTCGACGACGTACTGCGCGGTCTCGGTGGCGAGGAGTTTGGCCATGGCCGAGCGCCGGGGCACGTCCGGGTCCCCGGCGTCGTACGCGGTGGCCGCCGCGTACACCATCAGGCGGGCCGCCTCCGTGCGCAGGGACATCTCGGCCACCCGGTGGGCGACGGTCTGGAGGTCGCTCAGCCTGCCGCCGAAGGCGTCGCGCCGCGCGGTGTGCGCCACGGTCGCCTCCAGCGCCGCCTGCGCCATGCCGACGGCGAACGCGCCGACGCTGGGCCGGAAGAGGTTGAGGGTGCCCATCGCGACGCGGAACCCCCGGTCCGGCTCGCCGAGCACGTCGTCGCCGGTGACGGGGACGCCGTCGAAGTCGAGCGTGCCGATGGGGTGCGGGGAGAGCATCTCCAGGGCGCTGCCGGTGAGTCCGGGGCGGTCGGCCGGGACCAGGAACGCGGTCACGCCCCGGGCGCCGGCGCCGGGCGTGGTGCGGGCGAAGACGGTGTAGAGGTCGGCCTCGGGGGCGTTGGAGATCCAGCACTTGGTCCCGGTGAGCCGCCAGCGGCGGGGGCCGTCGGGGCGGGCGGCGAGGGACCCGCCGGTGCCGTCCGGGGCGGCGGTCCCGCGCTCCTCCCACCGGCCGTCCGACTCCGGTGCGGCGTCCGACTCCGGTGCGGCGCGCAGGGCCAGGGCCGCCGCGTCCGAGCCCGCGCCCGGCTCGCTCAGCGCGAACGCCGCCACCGCCTCGCCCGCCGCCACCGCGGGCAGCCAGCGGGCGCGCTGGGCCGGGGTGCCGTGGGCGTGGACCGGGTGGGCGCCCAGGCCCTGGAGGGCGAGGGCGGTCTCGGCCTCGGTGCAGCTCCGGGCGAGGGACTCGCGCATCAGGCAGAGGTCCAGCGCGCCAGAAGTGAACAGGCGTTCGAGTAAGCCGAGGCGGCCCAGCTCGGCGAGGAGCGGGCGGTTGACACGGCCCGGCTCGCCCTTCTCCGCGAGGGGCCGCAGCCGGCCGGCGGCCTGTGCGCGCAGTTCGGCACACCAGGCGATCCGGTCCGGTTCGAGCGAGAATGCGGGCATTCGCCGGTCCTCCCTCCCCCGGGGCGACCGGGGTCCACGGCCACCGTATCGCGCCCCGTTGACTGTCGTCATCAACACGATACGCTCCCTGTGCGAGCCCACCACGACAAGGGGGCGAACCGCCATGAACCCGACGGATCCCAGCTGGGACGACGCCAGGGCGGACATCGGGGAGACCGAGTCCGCCGGTGCCGGGGGCGGCCTGCGGCCGCCGGTTCCCTCGGCCCACGTCGACACCTTCGCGCGCGACCATCTGCCGCCCCCGGACCAGTGGCCGCGGCTGCGCTTCGAACTGCCGGAGCTGCGCTACCCGGACCGGCTGAACTGCGCCGCCGAACTCCTCCACCCGGCCGGCACCCCCGGCACGCACCCGGTGTTCCGCACCCCCGCGGGAGCGGTCTGGACGTACGCCGACCTGCGCGCCCACGTCGACCGCGTCGCGCGGATCCTCACCGCCGACCTCGGTGTGGTGCCCGGCAACCGGGTGCTGCTGCGCGGGCCGACCACGCCCTGGCTGGCCGCCTGCTGGCTCGCCGTCCTCAAGGCGGGCGCCGTCGCCGTCACCGTGCTCGCCCAGCAGCGGGCCCACGAACTGCGCACGATCTGCGAGATCGCCCGGGTCCGGCACGCGCTGTGCGACGTACGGGCCGTCGACGACCTGGTCAAGGCGGAGGTCCCCGGGCTCTCGATCACCGCGTACGGCGGGGACGCGCCCGACGACCTGCTGCGCCGCGCCGTGTCCGAGGTGCCCTTCCGGGCGGTGGACACCGCCGCCGACGACGTGGCGCTCATCGCCTTCACCTCCGGCACGACCGGGCGGCCCAAGGGCTGTGTGCACTTCCACCGGGACGTCCTGGCCATCGCGGACACCTTCTCCCGGCATGTGCTCAGGCCGCGCGCGGACGACGTGTTCGCGGGCAGCCCCCCGCTCGGGTTCACCTTCGGCCTCGGCGGTCTGGTGGTCTTCCCGCTGCGGGCGGGCGCCAGCGCCCTGCTGCTCGAACAGGGCCGTCCCGAGCAGTTGCTCGCGGCCGTCACCGAGCACCGGGTGTCCGTGCTGTTCACCGCCCCCACCGCCTACCGCACGATGCTCGACCGGCTCGGCACCCAGGACCTCTCCTCGCTGCGCCGCTGCGTGTCGGCGGGCGAGAACCTGCCCGCGGCCACCTGGCACGCCTGGCACGAGCACACCGGCCTGCGCATCATCAACGGCATCGGCGCCACCGAGCTGCTGCACATCTTCGTCTCGGCCGCCGACGACGACATCAGACCCGGCGCGACCGGACTGCCCGTACCGGGGTGGCACGCGCGCGTGCAGGACGAGTACGGCCGGCCGGTGCCCGACGGGGAGCCGGGACTGCTCGCCGTCCAGGGGCCCGTCGGCTGCCGCTATCTGGCGGACCCGCGGCAGCACGCGTACGTGCGCGACGGCTGGAACCTCACCGGGGACACCTATGTCCGCGACTCCGACGGGTACTTCCGCTACGTCGCCCGCGCCGACGACATGATCATCTCGGCCGGGTACAACATCGCCGGGCCGGAGGTCGAGGACGCCCTGCTGCGCCACCCGGACGTGGTCGAGGCGGCGGTCGTGGGACGGCCCGACGACGCGCGTGGCGAGGTCGTGGTGGCCTACGCCGTGCTGCGGCGGGGGGCGCCCCGGGACGCGGAGGCGCTGCGCGCCTTCGTCAAGTCCGAGCTGGCGCCGTACAAGTGCCCGCGCGAGATCGTGTTCCTGGACGCGCTGCCGCGCACGGCCACCGGCAAGCTCCAGCGCTTCCGGCTGCGCACGGCCACCGGCGGGGCCGCGGACGCCGACCCGGACGCCGGTGACCAGCGGTGACAGCCACGACCTAAAATGATCAACGTGTCCGAGCAGCCCGTACCGCATGCCCCGAGGTCCCTCATCGTCACGCTCTACGGGGCGTACGGCCGCTTCGCGCCCGGCCCGGTGCCGGTCGCCGAACTGATCCGGCTGCTGGCCGCTGTCGGGGTGGACGCGCCGTCCGTGCGCTCCTCGGTGTCCCGGCTCAAGCGCCGCGGGCTGCTGCTCCCCGCGCGCACCGCGCAGGGCGCGGCGGGCTACGAACTCTCGCCACAGGCAAGGCAGTTGCTGGAGGACGGCGACCGCCGCGTGTACGCCGACGCGCCGCCGGACGACGCGGGCTGGGTGCTGGCGGTGTTCTCCGTACCGGAGTCGGAGCGGCAGAAGCGCCATGTGCTGCGCTCGCGGCTGGCCGGGCTCGGCTTCGGCACGGCGGCGCCGGGCGTGTGGATCGCCCCGGCCCGGCTGCACGAGGAGACCCGGCACACGCTGCGGCGGCTGCGGCTGGACGCGTACGTGGACTTCTTCCGCGGCGAGCACCTGGGGTTCGCACCGACCGCCGAGGCGGTGGGCCGCTGGTGGGACCTGGCGGCGATCGCCGCGGAGCACGAGGCGTTCCTGGACCGGCACGCGGGCGTGCTGCGGGCGTGGGAGCGGCGGGCGGACACCCCGCCCGAGGAGGCGTACCGCGACTACCTCCTCGCCCTGGACTCCTGGCGCCATCTGCCCTACACCGACCCGGGTCTGCCGGCCCGGCTGCTCCCGGCCGGCTGGCCCGGCGCCCGCTCGGCCGCCGTCTTCCGGGCTCTGCACGAGCGGCTGCGGGACGCGGGCGCCGAGTTCGCCGATCTGGCCTGAGGACGGGCCTCGTCAACCGCCCGGCCTGATGCGTGACTTGGGGTCGTCCGCGCGGCCGGTGCGCGGGGGTCTGCTGCCCGCGCGGTAGGGGGCGGGCCAGACGGCGCCGGGGCCCTGGTAGCCCTGTTCGGCGGCGGCGTGCAGGGTCCAGTGCGGGTCGTACAGATGCGGGCGGGCCAGCGCGCACAGGTCCGTGCGCCCGGCCAGGATCAGGGAGTTGACGTCGTCCCAGGAGGAGATCGCGCCGACCGCGATCACCGGGACCTTCGCCTCGTTGCGGATGCGGTCGGCGAAGGGCGTCTGGTACGACCGCCCGAACTCGGGCCGCTCGTCGGCGACCACCTGTCCGGTGGAGACGTCGACGGCGTCGGCGCCGTGCGCGGCGAAGGCGCGGGCGATGGCCACGGCGTCCTCGGCCCCGGTGCCGCCCTCGGCCCAGTCGGTGGCGGAGACGCGTACGGTCATGGGCCGCTCCTCGGGCCACACCGCGCGCACCGCGTCGAAGACCTCCAGCGGGAAGCGCAGCCGTTTGTCCAGGGAGCCGCCGTAGGCGTCGGTGCGGTGGTTGGTCAGCGGTGAGAGGAAGCCGGAGAGCAGATAGCCGTGGGCGCAGTGCAGTTCGAGCAGGTCGAAGCCGGCCCGCGCGGCGCGCCAGGCGGCGGAGGTGAACTGCTCGCGGACATCGGTGAGCTGGGCCCGGGTGAGCTGCCGGGGGACCTGGCTCCGGGGCGTGTACGGCAGCGGGGAGGCGGCCACCAGCGGCCAGTTGCCCTCGGGCAGCGGCTCGTCCATGCCCTCCCACATCAGCCGGGTCGAGCCCTTGCGTCCGCTGTGGCCGAGCTGGACGCCGATCGCGGTGCCGGGCGCCTGCCGGTGCACGAAGTCGGTGATCCGCCGCCAGGACTCGGTCTGCCGTCCGGTCCACAGGCCGGCGCAGCCGGGGGTGATCCGCCCCTCGGGGCTTACGCACACCATCTCGGTCATCACCAGGCCCGCGCCGCCCAGGGCGCGGGCGCCCAGGTGCACCAGGTGGAAGTCGCCGGGCACGCCGTCGACCGCGGAGTACATGTCCATCGGCGAGACGACGACCCGGTTGCGCAGGGTCAGCCCGCGCAGCCGGAACGGGGTGAACATCGGGGGTGTGCCGGGCGGGCAGCCGAACTCGCGCTCCACGGACTCGGTGAAGGCGGCGTCGCGCAGCCGGAGGTTGCCGTGGGTGACGCGGCGGCTGCGGGTGAGCAGGTTGAAGGCGAACTGGCGGGGCGGCCGGTCGAGGTACAGGGCGAGGTTCTCGAACCACTCCAGGCTGGCCCGCGCGGCGCGCTGGGTGGAGGCGACGACCGGGGCGCGCTCCTGCTCGTAGGCCGTCAACGCCTGTTCGAGCGTGAGTTGTCCGGTGAGGCAGGCAGTGAGGGAGAGGGCGTCCTCGACGGCGAGTTTGGTGCCGGAGCCGATGGAGAAGTGGGCGGTGTGCGCGGCGTCGCCGAGCAGCACCAGATTGCCGTGCGACCAGCGCTCGTTGACCACCGTGCGGAAGGTGGTCCAGGCCGAGTCGCGCGAGCGCAGCGGGCGTCCGCCGAGCGCTTCGGCGAAGATCTTGGCGCAGCGCTCGACGGAGCCCTGCTCGTCCAGGGCGTCGAACCCGGCGGCCCGCCACACCTCTTCGCGCATCTCGACGATCACGGTGGACGCGTCCGCCGCGTAGGGGTAGCCGTGCAGCTGCATCACACCGTGCTCGGTCTCGGCGATCTCGAAGCGGAACGCGTCGAAGGCGAAGTCGGCGGCGAGCCAGATGTAGCGGCAGCGGTGGCCGGTGATCCGGGGCCGGAACACGTCGGCGTGGGCGGTGCGGACGGCGCTGTGCACCCCGTCGGCGGCGACGACGAGGTCGTACTCGCGCGTCAGCCGGCCGGTGTCCGGGGCCGGGGTGCGGAAGCGCAGGTCGACGCCGAGTTCGCGGCAGCGTTCGTGCAGGATCCGCAGCAGGCGGTGCCGGCCGAGCGCGGCGAAGCCGTGGCCGCCGGAGGTGTGCCGGGTGCCCCGGTGGACGATGTCGATGGCGTCCCAGCGGACGAACTCCCGCTGGAGCGAGCGGTGGACGGCCGGGTCGGCGTGTTCGATGCCGCCGAGGGTCTCGTCGGAGAGCACGACGCCGAAGCCGAAGGTGTCGTCGGGGGCGTTGCGCTCCCAGAGGGTGATCTCGCGGGCCGGATCGAGCCGTTTCAGCAGGGCCGCCGTACAGAGCCCGCCGGGTCCGCCGCCGATGACGGCGACCCGCCTCGCAGCGGTCATCGCCCGCTCACCTCCCCTGCCACTTCGGCGGGCGCTTCTCGGTGAAGGCGGCGTGGAACTCGGCGTAGTCCGCGCCGTTCATCAGCAGGGCCTGGGTGGCGGCGTCCAGCTCCACGGCGGCCGACAGCGGCATGTCCAGTTCGGCCGTGAGCAGGGCCTTGGTCTGGGCGTGGGCGAGGGCGGGGCCGTCGGCGAGCCGGCGGGCCAGGGCACCGGCCGCCTCGTCGGCACGCCCTTCCTCGGTCAACTCGCTGATCAGGCCGATGCGTTCGGCCTCGGGGGCGCGGACCGGCCCGCCGAGCATCAGCAGCCGGGTGGCGTGGCCGAGGCCGACCACGCGGGGCAGCAGATAGGCGGCGCCCATGTCGCCGCCGGACAGGCCGACGCGGGTGAACAGGAAGGCGAAGCGGGCGCTGGGGTCGGCGACGCGGAAGTCGGCGGCCAGCGCCAGCACGGCCCCGGCGCCCGCCGCGACACCGTGCACGGCCGCGACCACCGGGAACGGGCATTCGCGCACGGCGCGGACCACCTGGCCGGTCATCCGGTTGAAGTCGAGCAGTTCGGCGGTGTCCATGGCCAGGGTGGCGCCGATGATCTCGTCGACGTCGCCGCCCGAGCAGAAGCCGCGCCCCTCCCCGGCCAGCACCAGGGCGCGCACGGCCCGCTCCCGGGACAGCTCGGCGAGCAGGTCGCGCAGGTCGGCGTAGGCGCCGAAGGTGAGGGCGTTGAGCTTGTCGGGGCGGGCCAGGGTGACCGTGGCGACGCCGTCGTCCAGCACCACGCGCAGATGGCGCCACGCGGAGGTGCGGGCGGCGGAACCGGTGAAGGGACTCATGACGTACGGCCTCCTCGGCGGCTGTCCGTTTCGTCCAGGGCGTCCGGGTCGTCCGGCGCCGGTGGTGCCGCGCCCGGCGCTCGCTCCGAAGCTATCACTCATCCGTGACTGTCGTCACGAGGGCGCGATAGAGCCTGTGACAATGTGGCCGCCGTCCGGGGCTTCGTCACAGCTCCTCGATGGGGCGGTAACGGCGGGAGGGCGCCGGGCGGGAGAGGCGTTCCCAGGGGTAGTGCCCTCCGTGCCGGGGCCCGGATCCCGGCACGGAGGGCACCGAGAGCCGCCGCCGACGGCCCCCGTACCATTCCCTCGTCGAGAGCAGGACAGCCTGATGGTGACCACCGGTGCGGCCTGCGTCATGAACGGACACACGTTGCACGAGCCCCCCGCCTCCGCCTGGCGCATCGCGCTGCCGCACTCGGCCGCCGCCGTCCCGGTGGCCCGCGCCCTGGTCCGTACGGCGCTGGCCGAACGGGAGCACACGGCCGACAGCGACACCGCGGAGCTGCTCACGGCCGAACTGGTCGCCAACGCCGTTGAGCACACCGCGGGCGGCGGCCCGATAGAGCTGCTGCTGGAGCTGGAGCCGGGCGGCTGCCGGGTGGAGGTGCGCGACCCGGATCCGGCGCCGCCGGGCGCCCTGACCCGGCCCGGTCTCGCCCCGCCCGATCCGTGGCGGGAGGACGGGCGCGGTCTGCTGCTGATCCGGGCGCTCAGCTCGTCCTGCGGGCACCGGCCGACCGCGTCGGGCAAGGCGGTGTGGTTCCGGCTGGCCGCGCCGCCCCGGGAGCCGCGCCCCGCGTGAGCGGCGCCGGGGAGACCAGAGAGACCGGGGGGACCGGCCGGGCGGGGGTCAGCCGCGCGCCAGGGTGGCGACCAGGACCGCCTTGATGGTGTGCAGGCGGTTCTCGGCCTCGTCGAAGACGACCGAGTGCGCCGACTCGAAGACCTCGTCGGTGACCTCCAGCGAGCGCAGCCCGTACCGCTCGTGGATCTCCCGGCCGACCGCGGTGCCGAGGTCGTGGAAGGCGGGCAGGCAGTGCAGGAACTTCACGTCCGGCTCGCCGGTGGCGCGCAGCACGTCCATGGTCACCGCGTACGGGCCCAGCGCCTCGATGCGCTCGGCCCAGACGTCCTTGGGCTCGCCCATGGAGACCCAGACGTCGGTGGCGACGAAGCCGGCGCCGCGCACGCCCTCCTCCACGGACTCGGTGAGGGTGATCCGGGCCCCGCTGGCGGCGGCCAGCTCGCGCGCCCGGTCGACGACGTCCTGAGCGGGCCAGTACGTCTTGGGGGCGACGAGCCGGACGTCCATGCCGAGCAGGGCGCCGGTGACCAGATAGGAGTTGCCCATGTTGAAGCGGGCGTCGCCGAGGTAGGCGAAGGCGGTCTCGGTGAGCGGCCGGGCACTGTGCTCGGTCATGGTGAGCACGTCGGCGAGCATCTGGGTGGGGTGCCAGTCGTCGGTGAGCCCGTTGTAGACGGGCACACCGGCGTGCGCGGCCAGTTCCTCGACGGCCGCCTGGCTGTCCCCGCGGAACTCGATCGCGTCGAACATCCGGCCGAGCACCCGGGCGGTGTCCTTCAGGGACTCCTTGTGCCCGATCTGCGACCCGGACGAGTCGAGATACGTGGTCGAGGCGCCCTGGTCGGCGGCGGCGACCTCGAACGCGCAGCGGGTGCGGGTCGAGGTCTTCTCGAAGATCAGCGCGATGTTCCGCCCGGTGAGGTGGCGCGTCTCCGTCCCGGCCTTCTTGGCCGCCTTCAGCTCGGCGGCCAGCTCGATCAGACCGCGGAACTCCTCCCCGGTGAGGTCCAGCTCCTTGAGGAAGTGGCGGCCGGCGAGGGCGGTCGGGACTGTCGCCATGGGGGCGCTCCAACAGATGAGGGACAGGGACTGTTGGAATTCTATACGAGGCTCAGAATTTCTATGCGACGGGATCCCGCTCCACGGGGCAGCTCATGCAGCGCGGCCCGCCCCGGCCCCGCCCCAGCTCGCTGCCGGGGATCTCGATCACCTCGATCCCCTGTTTGCGCAGATGGGTGTTGGTGGTGGCGTTGCGCTCGTAGGCGACGACCACGCCCGGCTCCACCGCGAGCACGTTGCAGCCGTCGTCCCACTGCTCGCGCTCGGCCGCGTGCACGTCCTGGGTGGCGGTCAGCACCCGGATCCCGTCCAGTCCGAGCGCGGCGGCGATCGCCCGGTGCATGTGCTCGGGCGGATGGTCGGTGACCTTCAGCTCCTTGTCGCCCACGCCCGGCTCGATGGTGTACGAGCGGAGCATGCCGAGCCCGGCGTACTGGGTGAAGGTGTCCGCGCCGATCATGGTCATCACCGTGTCCAGGTGCATGAACGCGCGCCGCTTGGGCATGTCGAGCGCCACGATGGTGCGCGCCGAACCGGCGGCGAACAGCTTGTGCGCCAGCATCTCCACGGCCTGCGGGGTGGTCCGCTCGCTCATCCCGATGAGCACCGCGCCGTTGCCGATGACCAGCACGTCCCCGCCCTCGATGGTGGACGGGTAGTCGGCCTGTCCCTGCGACCACAGGTGGAACGCCTCGTCGGCGAAGAGCGGGTGGTGGCGGTAGATCGCCTCGAAGTGCACGGTCTCGCGCTGCCGGGCGGGCAGCCGCATGGCGTTGATGGAGACGCCGTCGTAGATCCAGGCGGAGGTGTCGCGGGTGAAGAGGTGGTTGGGCAGCGGATCGAGGAGGAAGTCGTCCAGGTCCATGACGTGGAACCGCACGGAGGCGGGCTCGGCGTGCCCGGCCAGGAACTCCCTCTTGGTCATGCCGCCGACCAGCGCCTCGGCCAGTTCCCGCGCGTCCAGCGTCTCGAACGCGGCCCGCAGGTGGTCGGTGGCGAGCGGGCCGTACTCCTTCTCGTCGAAGACGCGGTCCAGGACCAGCGACCGGGCCGGGGCGATCGCCATCGTCTCGGTCAGCAGCTCGCCGAAGAGGTGCACGGCGACCCCGCGGTCGCGCAGCACGTCGGCGAACCCGTCGTGCTCGGCGCGCGCCCGGCGCACCCACAGCACGTCGTCGAAGAGAAGGGCGTCCTTGTTGCTGGGCGTGAGCCTCTTGAGCTCCAGGTCCGGGCGGTGCAGGATGACGCGGCGCAGCCGCCCGGCCTCGGAGTCGACATGGAATCCCATGCCTCCATCCTGACCACTGCCGGGCGGCTTCACCCCCCTGCTCCGCCGATTCCGCCGCACTCCCCGGTTCGGGCCGCGTGTGCGCGGCCCGGTCCCGGCCGGGTCCGGTCAGAGCCGGGGGTCCACCGGCTCCGACTCCAGGGCGAGCACCGCGAACACCGCCTCGTGCACCCGCCACAGCGGTTCACCGTCCGCCAGCCGGTCCAGGGCCTCGAGACCGAGGGCGTACTCGCGGATCGCCAGCGAGCGCTTGTGGTGGAGGAAGCGCTGCCGCAGCCTGGCGAGGTTGTCCGGGCGGGTGTACTCGGGGCCGTAGATGATCCGCAGGTACTCCCGGCCGCGGCACTTGACGCCCGGCTGGACCAGCCGGCCCTCCGGGGTGCGCACCAGCGCGCCGAGCGGCTTGACGACCATGCCCTCGCCGCCGCGTCCGGTCATCTCCAGCCACCAGTCGACTCCGGCGCGCACCGACTCGGGGTCGGCGGTGTCGACGTACAGGCGGCGGGTGACCTGGAGCAGCCCGCTGGTGTCGTGCTCCACGAGCCGGTCCACCAGCGCGAGCTGCTCGTCGTGCGGCAGCGCGGCCAGGCTGCGGCCCCGCACGGCCAGGAGCTGGAACGGCGCCAGGCGGACGCCCTCCAGACCCTCGGTGGGCCAGCAGTAGCGGCGGTAGGCGGCGGTGAACGCGGCGGCGTCCTCGGCCCGCCCGCGCTGGCGCTCCAGCAGACCGGCGACGTCGACGCCCCGGGCCGCGGCGCCCTCCAGCGCGGCCAGCGCCCCGGGGAAGGCGGCACCGGCGGCCGCGCCGACCGCCGCGTACTGCGAGCGCAGCAGACCGGACGCCTTCAGCGACCACGGCATCAGCTCGGCGTCCAGGAGCAGCCAGTCGGTGTCCAGCTCGCTCCACAGCCCGGCGTCGCCGGCCGCCGTGCGCAGCCGGCCGAGGATCTCCTCGGTGACCGCCGGGTCGTCGAAGAACGGTCGGCCGGTACGGGTGTAGAGGGCGCCCGTGGGGCCGTCCACGCCGAAGCGCTCGCGTGCCGCGCCGGCGTCCCGGCACACCAGGGCCACCGCCCGCGAGCCCATGTGCTTCTCCTCGCACACCACCCGCGCCACGCCGTCCTCCCGGTACTGGGCGAACGCCTCGGCCGGGTGCTCCAGGTAGCCGTCCTCGCGCGAGGTGGCGGTCGGCGCCATGGTGGGCGGCAGGTAGGGCAGCAGCCGCGGGTCGACGGCGAAGCGGCTCATCACCTCCAGGGCCGCCGCCGCGTTCTCCTCGCGGACGGCCACCCGGCCGGTGTGCCGGGTCTCCACGCCACGCCGGCCCTGCACGTCGCCGAGGTCCAGCGGACGCCCGTCGTGCCCGCCGGGCGCCTCGGAGCGCAGCGGTCTGACCGGCTCGTACCAGACCCGCTCGGCCGGTACGTCGACCAGCTCGCGCTCCGGCCAGCGCAGCGCGGTCAGCCTGCCGCCGAACACGGCGCCGGTGTCCAGGCACAGGGTGTTGTTGAGCCAGGTGGCCTCCGGGACGGGGGTGTGGCCGTAGACGACGGCCGCCGAGCCACGGTAGTCCTCCGCCCACGGGTAGCGCACCGGCAGGCCGAACTCGTCGGTCTCGCCGGTGGTCTCGCCGTACAGGGCGTGCGAGCGGACCCGGCCGGAGGTGCGGCCGTGGTACTTCTCGGGCAGCCCGGCGTGGCAGACCACCAGCCGGCCGCCGTCGAGCACGTAGTGGCTGACCAGGCCGTCGATGAACTCCCGTACCTCCGCGCGGAACTCCTCGCTCTCCCGCTCCATCTGCGCGACCGTCTCGGCCAGTCCGTGGGTGTGCTGGACGGTGCGGCCCTTGAGGTGGCGGCCGAACTTGTTCTCGTGGTTGCCCGGGACGCACAGCGCGGTGCCGGACTTCACCATGCCCATCACGCGGCGCAGCACGGCGGGCGAGTCGGGGCCGCGGTCGACGAGGTCGCCGACGAAGACCGCGGTGCGGCCCTCGGGGTGGACGCCGTCGGTGTAGCCCAGCTTGCCGAGCAGGGCCTCCAGTTCGGCGGCGCAGCCGTGCACGTCACCGATGATGTCGAAGGGGCCGGTGAGGTGGGTGAGGTCGTTGAAGCGCTTCTCGGTGACGACGGTGGCGTGCTCGGCCTCCTCCTCGCCGCGCAGCACGTGCACCTTGCGGAAGCCCTCGCGCTCCAGGTGGCGCAGCGAGCGGCGCAGTTCGCGGATGTGCCGCTGGACGACCCGGCGGGGCAGCCCGGCCCGGTCGGCGCGGGCCGCGTTGCGCGCGGCGCAGACCTCCTCGGGCAGGTCCAGGACGATGGCGATCGGCAGCACGTCGTGCCGCCTGGCCAGGTCGATCAGCTGCCGCCGGGCGTCCTGCTGCACGCTGGTGGCGTCGACGACGGTCCGGCGGCCCGCTGCGAGCCGCTTGCCCGCGATGTAGTGCAGGACGTCGAAGGCGTCGCGGCTGGCGCTCTGGTCGTTCTCGTCGTCGCTGACCAGGCCCCGGCAGAAGTCCGAGGAGAGGACCTCGGTGGGCTTGAAGTGGCGGCGCGCGAAGGTGGACTTGCCCGAGCCGGTGGCGCCGACGAGGACGACGAGGGAGAGGTCGGTGACGGGCAGCACGCGTCCCCGCGTGGTGCCGCTGGTCTCGTTCTCGTGCTCGTTCTCCGGTGTGCCGGTCATGCCGCCTTCGCCTCCTTCTCGTCGGTCTTCTCGTGCCGCTCGTGCTGCTCGTGCTGCTCGCGGGTCCCGCGGGGCTCGTGGGGCCGCTCGCCGGACGCGAGGGTGAACACGGCCATCTGGGTGGGCGGGCCCACCTCGGGGTCGTCGGGGCCGACGGGCCGGAACCCGACGGTGTAGCCGTGCCGGGCCGCGACCTCCCCCGCCCAGGTGCGGAACTGCTCCCGGGTCCACTCGAAGCGGTGGTCGCCGTGCCGGACGTGCCCGGCGGGCAGCGTCTCCCAGCGGACGTTGTACTCGACGTTCGGCGTGGTGACCAGGACCGTACGGGGCCGGGCGGCGCCGAACACCGCGTACTCCAGGGCGGGCAGCCGGGGCAGGTCGAGGTGTTCGACCACCTCGCTGAGCACGGCCGCGTCGTACCCCTTGAGCTGCTTGTCGGTGTAGACGAGCGAGCCCTGCCGGAGCGTGACGCGCGCGGCCTGCCGCTCCCCCATCCGGTCCAGCCTGAGGCGCCGGGCGGCGATGGTGAGCGCCCGCACCGACACATCGACGCCGACGATCTCGGTGTAGCGGACGTCCTTGAGCAGCGCCTGCACCAACTGGCCCTGGCCGCAGCCGAGGTCGAGCACCCGGGCGGCGCCCGCCGCGGCCAGCTCGGCGAGGATCGCCTCGCGCCGCTGGACGGCGAGCGGGACGGACCGCTCCCCGGTACCGGCTCCGGTCTCCGTGTCGGCGCCCGGCCCGCCGTCGGCGCCGGTCCCGGGACCGGCTTCGGTCCCGTCGCCCACTCCGGTGCCGGTGCCGGTGTCGGTAGGGGGCTCGGTGTCGGTGTCGGCCGCCACCGCGTTGTCGATCTCCTCGACGGCGCTGTCGTCCGACTCGGCCAGCCGCGCCAGTTCCAGCCGCTCCCTGGCCTGCCGGGTCAGCGACCAGCGGCGGCTGAGGTAGCGGCTGGTGATCAGGTGCTGCTCCGGGTGCGCGGGCAGCCAGCCCTCGCCCGCCCGCAGCAGCTTGTCGACCTCGTCGGGGGCGACCCAGTAGTGCTTGGCGTCGTCGAGGACGGGCAGCAGCACATACAGGTGGCGCAGGGCCTCGGCGAGGGTGACGGTGTCCGACTCCAGCACCAGGCGCACATAGCGGGAGTCGCCCCACTGCGGGAACCGGGTGTCCAGCGGTACGGCGTCGGCCGTCACCGTCCAGCCGAGCGGGGCGAACAGCCGCTGCACCAGGGCCGCTCCGCCGCGCGCGGGCAGGGCCGGTATCTCGATGCGCAACGGGCGTGGCTGTCCCGGCAGTTCGGGCCGGGCGCGGCACACACCGCGCAGCGCGCTGGAGAACACCGCGCTCAGCGCCACGGCGAGCAGCGAGGAGGCCGCGTAGGGGCGGTCGTTGACGTACTGCGCGAGCGCGGCGTCGGGTGCGCCGCCGCGGCCGCCCCTGCCCTTGCTCCGCCGCACCAGCGCCACCGCGTCGACCTCCAGCAGCAGCGCCGCCGTGCAGCGTTCGTCGTCCGCCTCGGGGTAGAGGACGTGCGCGGTGCCGAAGGAGGTGGAGAACGCCTGCGCCTTGCCGGGATGCTTGTGCAGCAGATGGCCCAGGTCGGTGGCGGGGCGTTCGGGTGTGCCGGTGGTGCTGACGGTCAGGAACATGGCGGTGGCCTCTCCGGCCGGTCGGGTGGATGGGTGCCGGGCGTGCGCGGGCCCCCGGGACGCAGATCCCGGGGGCCCGGCAGGACGGTGCCTCCACCTTGGCACAGGGCGGCGGACCCGCGCCCGCCTTTAATTCACGCCAACTGCGCCTGGACCTGGGAGGAGATCAGCTCCAGGTGGTCCAGATCGGAGAGGTCGAGCAGCTGGAGGTAGAGGCGGCTCGCGCCGATCTCGGCGTAGCGGCCGATCTTGTCGACCACCTCGGCCGGGGAGCCGGCCAGGCCGTTGGCCTTCAGCTCGTCCACCTCGCGGCCGATCGCGGCGGCGCGGCGGGCGACCTCCTGGTCGTCGCGGCCGACGCAGACGACGAGGGCGCTGGAGTACGTGATGGCGTCGCGGCCGGCCGCCCGCGCGGCGGTGCGCACCCGGCCGAACTGCCGCTCGCTGTCCTCGACGGAGGCGAAGGGGATGTTGAACTCGTCGGCGTACCGGGCGGCCAGCCGCGGGGTGCGGACCGCGCCGTGCCCGCCGATGAGGACGGGGATCTTCGCCTGCGCGGGCTTGGGCAGCGCGGGCGACCCGGTCAGCTGGTAGTGCTCGCCCTGGAAGTCGAAGGTCTTGCCGGTCTCGGTGGCCCACAGGCCGGTGACGACGGCGAGCTGCTCCTCCAGGCGGGCGAACTTGTCCTTCGGGAAGGGGATGCCGTACGCCTTGTGCTCCTCCTCGAACCAGCCCGCGCCCAGGCCCAGCTCGACCCGGCCGCCGGACATCTGGTCGACCTGGGCGACCTGGATGGCGAGGACGCCGGGGAGGCGGAAGGTGGCGGCGGTCATCAGCGTGCCCAGGCGGATGCGGCTGGTCTCGCGGGCGATCCCGGCGAGGGTGATCCAGGCGTCGGTGGGTCCGGGCAGGCCGTCGCCGCCGCCCATGCGGAGGTAGTGGTCGGAGCGGAAGAAGGCGTCGAACCCGAGGTCCTCGGTGGCCTTGGCGACGGTGAGCAGGGTGTCGTAGGAAGCCCCCTGCTGGGGCTCGGTGAAGATGCGCAGATCCATGGTCCCATCCTGCACGTCCGGCCCCCCGGCGGGCCCGCCGACCCCGCCGCCCGCCCCGGACGCGCCGTCCGTCCGGCGCCGGACGGGTGAAGGACCACGGGTGAAGGACCGGCGCTCGGGCGCTCAGCCCGCCTCGCGCTCCGGGAGGACCGCCTCCTCGCGGGCGGCCAGCTTGCGCAGCATCTCGCGGACCCGGTCGCGGGACTCGTCGGCCGCGTCGATGGCCTCCATGCACTGCCAGTACGTCCGCTCGTCGGCGGCCGAGCTGGCTATACCGACCAGGGCTATCCCGACCTCGCCGAGCAGCCCGCCCAGGCACAGCAGCACCCGGCGCTCGTCGGCCAGTTCGGTGAGCTGGGCGGCCCGCGAGGCGCCCGGGTCGAGGTCCGGGGCGTCCAGCACCCCGCAGCCCCGGCCCGCCAGCTCGGTCAGTCCCAGGGCCTCGCCCCGCAGCTCGGGCGGACCGGTGACCGCGATGCGGCTGCCGACCGCCTGGGCCAGGGCCTGCGCCTGCCACACCTCCGCCAGGATGGCGGGGGCCTCGCCGCTGCCCGCCAGCGCACGCCTGCTCGCCAGGATGAGCCGCATCGCGTCCATGCGCTGCCCCCGCTTCCTCCGACGTACTCACCGCACGTCTGCCCGAACTCCCTTGTTCACTACCCAGAGTGAAGGCGCCTGGCACAAAAAGCCAGAGGAAGACGGAAATCTCTGGACAACAAATCGATTTCGACCGAGTGAACGACTCCGGAGAGTAATACCGGAATGCTCAACTCCGGCTGTTTTCCCCCGTGCTCCCGGTGTCCGTGCGCCGCGCCGGGAACCGGTGTTCGTTGCGGTCGATCTTCGCGGCGAGCGCCGTCAGCGGATCGACACCGAGCACCTCGCAGAACTGGAGCAGATACGCGAGGACGTCCGCGACCTCGTCCCGCACGCGGTGCGCGGTCTCCGGGTCGTCCATGACGCGCGCCGACTCCTCCGGCGTCAGCCACTGGAAGATCTCGACCAGTTCGGACGCCTCGACGCTGAGCGCGGCGGCCAGGTTCTTCGGGGTGTGGTACGGCTGCCAGTCCCGCGCGGCGGCGAACTCGGCGAGCCGCCGTTGGAGTCCGGCCAGCTCGGGGCCGGACCCGGTGGCCGGGGCGGCACCGGCGGGGGCGGGGGCGGGGCTCGGCTGTGCGGAGGGGTCGGGGTGCTCGGTCACCTCACCAGGTCTATCACCCGTGTCATCAGGTCTGTCACCCGTGCCGTCCCGGCGGGCCCCGGCCCCGTTCACACGCCCGGGACGGCCGCCCCCTGCATGAGTCCGCTCACCTCGGTGCCCGGCGGGGTGAGGAGGAACACATTGCGGTCGACCCGGTGCATCCCGCTGCCCAGGCCGAAGACGACGCCGGTGCTGAAGTCCAGGACCCGCTTGGCCACCTCGCCCTCGGCTCCGGTGAGGTCCAGCAGGACCGGCACCCCCGCCATCAGCGTCTCGGCCACGTCACGGGCGTCCGCGAACACATTGACCCTGAGGACGACGAACCGGCGGCGCATCTCGGTGTCCGCCTCCGGGAGGGAGCGGTGGTCCACCGCGGACGGCCAGGAGTCCCGTCCGCGCAACGGAACGACCTGGGCGAGCCCCTCCCACTGTTCATCGGTGACGTCGTGGCTGTTCACCGGCTCCCCCCGACCTGACTCGCACTCATCGCCTGCACTGGCCAATTCTTACGCCATGTCACCTGTTCGGCCCAACTGCGACACGGCCGGTGCCAGACCCGGTGCCGGACCCGGTGCCGGACCCGGGGCGCGGCGGCGGGTTCTCCGGGGGCCTCAGTCGCCGGTGAGGACGACGAGCTGCCGGGTCGCCCGGGTCATGGCGACATAGCGGTCGACGGCGCCCGCGACGCCGGTGCCGAAGCCCTCCGGGCCGACGAGGACGACCAGGTCGAACTCCAGTCCCTTGGCCAGCCGCGGGGACAGCGACCGCACCCGGGGGCGCGGCCGGAAGGACGGGTCGCCGATGACGCACGCGGTCCCCTCGGCGTGCTCGGCGAGCCAGGCGTCGAGGACCGGGCCGAGGTCCGCGCGGGAGCCGTGGCCGACCGGGACGCCGGCGTCCCGCACGGAGACCGGCACTCCGGCGTCCGGCAGGACGGCCCGGATGACCGGCTCGGCCTCCTCCATGATCTCCCGCGGGGTGCGGTAGTTGACGCTCAGGGAGGCCAGGTCGATCCGGTCGAACCCGACCCGCCGGAGCCGTTCGTGCCAGGACTCGGGGAAGCCCTGCGGGGCCTGGGCGCGGTCCCCGACGACGGTGAAGCTCCGCGACGGGCACCGCACCAGCAGCATCTGCCACTCGGCGTCGGTCAGTTCCTGGGCCTCGTCCACGACGATGTGCGCGAACGGCCCGGCGAGCCGGTCGGGTTCGGCGCCGGGCAGCGCGTCCTCGTCGGCGAGCGCGTCCCGCAGGTCCTGGCCGCGCAGCATCGCCACCGCGCCCTCGCCGTCGGCGTCGGCCGCCAGGACGTGTTCGATCACACCGGCCATCCGCTCGCGCTCGGCCGCGGCGGCGGCCCGCTGCCGCCGCCCGCGCCGGGACGCCTCCGGGTCGCCGAGCCGCTGCCGGGCCGCGTCGAGCAGCGGCAGGTCGGACACGGTCCACGCCCGGGGGTCGGCGCGCTGCAGCCGCCGTACGTCCCGCGGTTCGAGCCAGGGCGCGCACAGCCGCAGATAGGCGGGCACCGACCACAGGTCCCCCACCAGGTCGGCCGCCTCGATCAGCGGCCAGGCGCGGTCGAAGGCCGTGCGCAGGTCCCGGTCGCGCCCCAGGGCGGCGCGCAGCGTCTCGGGGGCGGTGTCCCCGTCGTGCTTGTCGGCCAGGACGGTGAGCAGTTCCTCCCAGACCTGGTCGCGGGCCTCGTTGTGCGGGGCGCCGGGTCCGGCCGACTCGAAGGCGACGGCCCAGTCGTCCGGGCCGAGCGGGATGTCGGACCAGGGGGTGGAGACCGTCATCGCCTCGGTGGGCGGCTCCTCGTAGAACCGTACGGCCGTCTCGATCGCGCGCACCAGGCCGGCCGAGGACTTCAGCCGGGCCGCCTCCGGGTCGGTCTCGGGGCCCGCGCCGGCGCCCTCGGGGACGAGGTCGCGCAGGGTGCAGGTCCGCACGCCCTCCTCGCCGAGGCCGGCCAGGACGTCGGCGACATGGCCCAGGTAGGGCTGGTGCGGCCCGACGAACAGCACGCCGCCCCTGCGGTGCCCGAGGCGCGGGTCGGAGTACAGCAGGTAGGCGGAGCGGTGCAGCGCGACGACGGTCTTGCCGGTCCCGGGGCCGCCGTCGACGACGAGGGCGCCGCGGGAGCCCGCGCGGATGACGGCGTCCTGGTCGGCCTGGATGGTGGCGAGCACGTCCCGCATGCGCGGGGAGCGGGTGGCGCCGAGACCGGCGATGAAGGCGGACCGGTCGTCGAGCGCGGCGTGTCCGGCGAGGGCGTCCTCGGCGAACACCTCGTCCCAGTAATCGCTGATCCGGCCGCCGGTCCAGCGGTACCTGCGGCGGCCGGCCAGCCCCATCGGGTCGGCGTGGGTGGCGCCGAAGAACGGCTCGGCGGCCGGTGAGCGCCAGTCGACCAGCAGCCGGGCGCCCGAGCCGTCGGTGAGGCCGAGCCGTCCGACGTAGACCGGTCCGGTGCCGTCGGCGCCGACCATGCGGCCCAGGCACAGGTCGAGTCCGAAGCGGCGCAGGGTGCGCAGCCGGGCGGTCAGCCGGTGGACCTCCGCGTCCCGGTCCATCGCCTGCCGGCCGAGGCCGCCGGGGGCCCGGCGTTCGGCGTCGAGGCGCGCGGTGAGTTCGGCGACGGACCGCTCCAGGCACCGGGCGACGGCCGCGAAGTGCCGCTCGTCGGCGGCGATCAGCGCGGGGTCGGCCTTGGCGGCCAGCCGCTCGGGGAGGTCGAAGGCGTGCGTGGTGAGAGGGTTCACGGCCTGGGGGCTCCCGTTCCTCGGGTGTGCGGGGGTGCGGTGCCATGCGTCCCACGGGCGGCCGGCGCGCCGAGGCAGTCCGGCGTTTTCGCAGGTCATGGGCTTCGGCCGGACATTCTGCGGGGCAAGGGGGGCCTTGCCGCAAGCCCCCCGGTGCGCTATACGTTGAGAGTGGCGAGGAGTGGGTCGGTCCTCCCGCCGCCTCCCCCGCGCCGCGGGCTTCCCGGACGCACCGGGGACACGACGCACCAGGGATACTCCGTGGGTGATCCCCCGTCGAAACCCTGTTCGTCGTCCCTCCTGGGCCGGGCGCAACTACACGCTGCTCACCGCCGCCGCCGTCGTCTCGGGTCTCGGCAGTTCCGGGGCGCTGGTCGCGGGGGCCTTCGCGGTGCTGGCGGCCGGCGGCTCGGCGACCGACGTGGGGCTGGTCGCGGCGGCGCGGACCGTGCCGCTGGTGCTGTTCGTGCTGATCGGCGGGGCGCTGGCGGACCGGCTGCCCCGGCACCGTGTGATGGTCGCGGCGAACGCGCTCAACTGCGCCTCGCAGGGCCTGTTCGCCGTCCTGGTGCTGACCGGCACCGCGCAGGTGTGGCAGATGGCGCTGCTGGCCGCGCTGGGCGGCACCGGCCAGGCGTTCTTCTCCCCGGCCGCCGAGGGGATGGTGCTGGCCACCGTCTCCGGCAGCGAGTCCGGGCGCGCCTTCGCGGCCTTCCGGATGGGGGTGAACGGCGCGGGCATCCTCGGCACCGCGCTGGGCGGGGCGCTGGCCGCCGCGACCGGGCCGGGCTGGGTGCTGGCGGCCGACGCGGGGGCCTTCGCCGTCGCGGCGGCGCTGCGGGCCTTCCTGGACGTGCGGGACGTGCCGGGGCGGCGGGGCGGCGCCGGTCTCCTGGCGGATCTGCGCGAGGGGTGGCGCGAGGTGGCCGGGCGGCCCTGGCTGTGGTCGATCGTGACGCAGTTCGCCGTGGTGAACGCGGTGGTCGCGGCGGCCGAGTCGGTGTACGGGCCGCTGGTCGCGCGGGAGCGGCTGGGCGGCGCGGGACCGTGGGGCCTCGCGCTGGCCGCCTTCGGGGTGGGCACGCTGCTGGGCGGGCTGCTGATGACGCGCTGGGCACCGCGCAGGCTGCTGCTGGTGGGGGTGCTGGGCGTGCTGCCGCTGGCGCTGCCGTCCGCCGCGCTGGCCGTGCCGGTGGCGACGCCCGTGCTGGTGGCGGTGCTGTGCGTGACGGGGGTGAGCGTCGAGGTGTTCGCGGTGGCGTGGATGTCCGCGCTGCACCAGGAGATACCGGAGGAGAAGTTCTCGCGGGTGTCGTCCTACGACTGGCTCGGATCGCTGGCGCTGGTGCCGGTGGCGACGGCGGCGGCCGGTCCGGTGCAGGACGCGGTGGGCCGGCCGGCCGCGCTGTGGGGGTGCTCGGCGCTGGTGCTGGTGCTGACCCTGGCCGTGCTGTGCGTGCCGGACGTACGGCGGCTGGCCCGCCGTACCGGCGACGGTGACGGGGCTGGCCGTGGTGATCGCGATGACGACGGCACCGCGACGCTGGGTCCTGCCGCTCCTGGGCAGGTCGCCCTGGGTACGGCCGTACCCGGTCCGGCCGTGCCCGGTCCGCCGCCGGGGCCGACGGCGCGGCCGGAGGGCGGCGCTCAGGGCACGGCCGGGCCGCTGAGGTAGCGGCCCTTGGCGTCGTAGGGCCAGGCGTTGGCGACGCACCCGTGCAGCCCGTCGATCTGCTGCATCATGGCGGGCGCGGGCCGCCCGGGTCCCGGGCACGCCTCGTGGCCGTGGCCGATGCGGTGGCCCACCTCGTGGTTGACGATCAGGGCGCGGTACTCGTGGAGGGGGCCCGGGAACTCGGGCGAGCCCTGGTTCCAGCGCTTGAGGTTGACGATCACCTGGCTGCCCACGTCGCAGTTGACCTCGCCGTGGGTGTGCAGTCCGGCCGCGCCGCAGAGGCGGTCCACGGTGTCGGGCGTGGCGATCCGCACGACGAAGTCGAGGGGGCCCTGGGAGACGAGCTGGAAGGCGTCGTGCCCGTCGGCGGTCCAGCCCCGCCGGTCGGCGAGGATGCCCTCGATCTCGCGGGCCGCCTCGTCGGGCGCGATGCCCGTGCCCTCCTCGACCTGGACCTCGTACCGCCGGAGCGTGCCCGTGCCGGCCTGCTTGCCGGTGGCGTGCGCGGTGTGGAAGACGCCGTTGCCGGTCTTGTGCGGGTCGGAGCCCTTGCCGCTCGCGCCCGGTGTCGCGCCCGCGCCGCCGGTCGCCTTCCCGGACGGGGCGGGCCGGTCGTCCGCGTGCCGTCCGGTGTCCGCCGCCTGCGTACGCCCCTTCCCGGCGGACGCGGACGAGGTCGCGCCGTTCCCGGCCGCCGACGCGCGGTCGGCGCCGTCCGAGCCGCCGGCGAGCAGGGCCGCGGCGCCGAGCGAACCGGCCGCGGCCAGCGCGCAGAGCAGGTACACCCGGCGGCGGTGGCGGGTGCGTCGGCGGGAGGCGCGACGGGCGGTGCGGCGGCTGCGGATGCCGTCAGCGCCGGGGCCGGCGTCCGGGCTGGGCGTGGTTCTGGGCATGGCGCACAGGCTGATGACCTCATGTGATGCCCTCGGGACCGAAAGGTCACGGAAACGTAACGGCGGCTCTCCGGGGCGCCGTCGGGGTCTTCATATGATCCTTCGGTAACAGATTCCGGCCGCGGGCGGCCCCGGCGGCCGGCACCGCCCGCGGCCCGCACATACTGGGCGTCATGCCCCGGATCCTGCTCATCGAAGACGACGCCGCCGTGCGCCAGGGCGTCCGGCTCGCCCTGCGCCACCAGGGGCACGACGTCTGCGCCGCCGCCACCGGCGAAGAGGGCCTGGAGCAGCTCGGCGCCTTCCGCCCGGACGTGGTCGTCCTCGACCTCATGCTGCCCGGACTGCCCGGCCTCGACGTGTGCCGGCGGATCAGGGACCGCGAGCAGGTCGGGATCATCATGATGACCGCCAAGGGCGACAGCGTCGACATGATCGTCGGCCTGGAGGCGGGCGCCGACGACTACGTGGTCAAGCCCGTGCAGGCGCGCGTCCTGGACGCCCGCATCCGCGCCCTGCTGCGCCGCCTGGACGCCCCGCACACCGGCGCCGCCAGGCCCCGCGCCGAGACCCACGGCGAGCTGGGCATCGACCGGACCGGACTGCGCGTCACCCACCGGGGCCACCCGGTCGACCTCGCCCCGTCCGAACTGCGGCTGCTGCTCGCGCTGTCCGCCTCCCCCGGCCAGGTCCTCAGCCGCCAGCAACTGCTGGAGGCGGTCTGGGAGCACAGCTACCACGGGGACATACGCCTGGTGGACGCCTGTGTGAAGCGCCTGCGCGGCAAGCTCGGCGAGCCCGGCGGCACCCCGCGCTACGTCCACACCGTGCGCGGCTTCGGCTACTGCTTCCGGTCGCCGTGAGACTCCGCCGCCCCTCGCTCCGCGGCGGTCTGCGGCTCCGGCTCGTCGCGGGCTTCACCGTCGTCGCCGTCGCCAGCTGTCTGAGCACCGGTGTGCTGACCTTCCGCGAGGCCCGCACCGGAGTGCTCCAGCAGAGCCAGGACGCGGTGGTCCGGCAGTTCCGCGACAGCGTCGACGCGCGGGCGCCCGGCTTCCCCGACGCGCCCGGCAAGGCCGACCTGGACAGCATCGTCGCCGACCTCGCCTACACACACCGCTCGCAGCAGTGGCGCTTCCTGGCCACCTACGGCGGCCTGCGCGCCGTCTACGGACCGCAGGACAGCTTCGACGTCCTCACCCCCGAACTGCGGCGCTCCGTCAGCACCCGGGCCGCCGCCGTCTTCCAGCGGGTGCGCCACGACGGCCGGGCGTACCTCGTCGTGGGACTGCCCGTCACCTACGCCTCCTCGGGCGGCGTCTCCGCCACCCCGACCGGCCTCGTGCTCTACCTGGTCGTCCCGCAGGAGACCGAACAGCTCTACGTGCAGGCCCTGATCACCGCCATCGAACGGGCCACCCTGCCCGCGCTGGGCCTCGCCGTGCTGATCGCGCTGCTGGTCGCGCGCGGGGTGCTGCGCCCCGTACGGGCCCTGGGCCGGGCCACCCGGCGGATGGCCGCCGGGCACCTGGACACCCGGCTGGCCGTAAGCGGTTCCGACGAACTGGCCGAGCTGTCGCGGACGTTCAACGACACCGCCGCCGCGCTGGAGCAGTCCGTGGCCGAGCTGCGCCGCATGGAGGAGCGGGCCCGCCGCTTCGCCGCCGACGTCTCGCACGAACTGCGCACCCCGCTCGCCGCGATGACGGCGGTCACCGACGTGCTCGACGAGGAGTCGTCCCGGCTGGACCGGGTCACCGGCGAGGCGGTGCGCCTGGTCAGCGAGGAGACCGCGCGGCTGGCCCGGCTGGTCGACGACCTGATGGAGATCTCCCGCTTCGACGCGGGCGCCGCCGAACTCGGCGCCGACGACATCGATCTGGCCGAGTCGGTGCGGCACACGCTCGCCGCCCGCGGCTGGCTGGACCGGGTGGCGGCGGACCTGCCGGAGCCGGACGGCCTGCGGGCCCGGGTCGACCCGCGCCGGATCGACGTGGTGGTCGCCAACCTGGTCGGCAACGCGCTGCGGCACGGCGCGCCGCCGGTGGCCCTGCGGCTGACCGCCGAGGGCGGCTGGGCCGTCCTCACCGTGGCCGACCGGGGGCCCGGCATCCCCGAGGCGGACCTGCCGCACATCTTCGAGCGCTTCTACAAGGCGAGCCGGGCCCGTACCCGCAGCGAGAGCAGCGGACTCGGGCTCGCCATCACCGCCGAGAACGTACGCCTGCACGGCGGACGCGTCCGGGCGGCCAACGCCCCCGGCGGCGGCGCGGTGTTCACGGTGGAACTGCCGCTGCGGCCCGGCCGGCCGGCCGGAACGGCGACCGCCGGGGCAGAGCACGACGGCACGGCCGCCGAAGGGGCTGAAAAGGCCGAAAGGGCTGAAAGGAAGGACGGCGTATGAGACGCGCCCCGCGCACGGCCGCCGCCGCGGCCCTCACCGGCGCCCTGCTGGCCTTCGCGGGCTGCGGGGTGCCCACCTCGGGGGTGATCGACGTCGGGGCGCCCGCGGTCGGCGTCTCCGCCCGGACCATGCTCTATTTCGTCGCCGGCGGGACCCTGCGGCCCGTGCCCCGGCGGCTCCCCGAGGGCGCCGGCGACCCGGTGGAGGGGGCGGTACGGCTGCTGCTGGCCGGGCCCGTCGGCGACGAGGCCCTGAAGCTGACCACCGCTCTGCCCGCCGTGCCGGGTCGGGCCGCCGTCACGGTGGCCGGGGACGCCGTCACCGTCCGCTTCCCCGCCGGGGTGGAACGGCTGGACACCACGGCGATGGAACAGCTGACCTGCACCGCCGTGCGTGCCCTGCGCTGGAGCGGGCAGGGCGCGAGTCCGTCGCCGACCGGTGCCGACACCGTCTCGCCGGGCTCCGCCGGACCGGGCTCCGCGCTGCCGGAGTGGGTGGGGCCGGGCGCCGTGGGTGGCATGCCCACGGAACCGCCGTGGCAGCCGGGGCCGCAGCCGCACGTCAGCGTGCGCGCGGTGGGCGAGGGCTGGGCCACGGCCCGGCCGGACACCGTCTGCCCGCCCGGATGACCTGTCCGTCCGGACGGCGCGGGGGCCCGGCACTCCCCCGTGCGGTCACCCGTCCTGCCGTGCGTCCCGCTGCCCGTCCCGTCCGGCGATGCCGTCGAAGAGGTTGGCGATCAGCCGGTCGGCGAACGCGGTGTCCAGCGGCTGGGCCGGCATCAGCAGCCGGTGGTAGCAGGCGCCCCAGAGCTGGTCGACGACGGACTCCAGGTCGGCGTCCGCGCGCAGTTGCCCCGCGCGCCGGGCCAGCTCAAGCCGTTCCACGGCGAGTTCGCGGCGCTTGCGGACGTACTGCTCCGACAGCGCCTCGGCCAGCGAGGCGTCGCTCTGCGCGGCGCCGATGATCCCGGCGAAGGCAGTGCCGTTGCGGCGCAGCAGGTCGACGAAGGCGTGGAGCTGATCGGTCAGGTCGCGCCGGACGTCCCCGGTGTCGGGGAAGGCGAGCGTGGACTCGGAGGCGCTGAAGTAGGCGTCGAAGGCGAGACTGCCCGGTGAGGACCACCACTTGTAGACGGTCATCTTGCTGACCCCGGCGCGGGCCGCGACCTTCGCGAAGGTCACCCCCGGCATGCCCTCCGCGAGCAGCAGTTCGGCCGCCGCCGCCAGCGTGGCCCGCCGCACGTCCTCGGCCCGGCGGCGGCCCCGGCCCGGTGTGAGGGCGGGGGGCGCGGCGCGTCCGCCCGCTTCGGCCCGCTCGGCTCTGTCCATCCGCGTACTCCCGGTCCACTGGGCGCCCTAGTGTACAAGGAGTCCACATGATCGGCCGGGCGGGCGCCGCTCCGTACCGCCCCCTACTCCTGTCCGGTCTCCGGTGCGGCCGGTGTGGCCGCCGGGCAGGAGGGGCCGGTGGTGGGGTCGGCCGTGGGATCGCCGGTGGCCGGCTGTCCGGTGCCGTCCTGGGACGGGCTCGCCGAGGGCGACGGGCAGTTTGTGGGGGACGCCGAGCCGCTGGGCTCCGGCGAGGAGGTGGGCTCGCCGGTGCCGGAGTCCGAGGGGTCCGGCGTGGGCGATCCCGGAGCCGACGGGGACGGGCCGCCGCTGGAGGTGGGCGCCGGGGAGGACGGTCCGGACGAGGCGGAGCGCGACGGCCTCGGTGTGCCGGGGCCGGAGGCTCCGGGGTCGGGGCCGATGATGATCCCGCCGCCGCCCTTGCCGCTCCCGCCGTGCCCCGCGTCCCCTCCGCCGTGGTCCACGGGCCTGGTCGCCGGGGTGTCGCCGCCCGCGCCCGGGGACTTGGGGATGACGCCCTTCCCGTCCGGCACGCTGTGCACGCCATGGCGGTAGAAGTCCAGCCAGTAGCGGACCAGGTCCAGGTACTCCCGGGAGTTGTTGTAGCTGAGCACCGCCCGGTCCAGGTCGGCGGCCCGGCCCAGGTCCCGGCCGCCCGCGCACAGGTAGTGCCCGGCGGCCAGGGCCGCGTCGAAGACGTTGTCCGGGTCGGCGCGGCCGTCGCCGTTGCCGTCGGCGCCCCAGCCGTTCCAGGTGGAGGGCAGGAACTGCATCGGACCCACCGCGCGGTCGTACACCGGGTCGCCGTCGAGGACCCCGCCGTCGGTGTCCCTCACCAGCGCGAAGCCCCGGCCGTCGAGCGCCGGGCCGGTGATCCGCCCCAGCGTCGTGCCCTGCCGGTCCACCGCGCCGCCGCGCGCCTGCCCGGACTCCACCTTGCCGATCGCGGCGAGCAGTTGCCAGGGCAGCCGGCAGCCCGGGTCGGTGCGGGCGACGGACCGCTCGGCCGCGCGGTAGGCGGCCAGCACGGTACCGGGGATGCCCGACTCGGCGCGTACGTCCACTGTCTGACGTGCCGTCAGCGGCTTGCCGCCGGACTGCGTGACCAGGGGCGGTAGCTCGGTGTGGTACGAGCCGTCACCGGGTGCGGCGCCGGGGGCGGGGGCGGCGGACGCCGGGGCGCCCGGCGCCGCCGTCGCCCGCTCGTCGTCGGCCGCCGGGCGGCCGGTTTCCCGGCCGTCCGGCCCCAGCGCGCCGGGGGCCTGCGAGGCGGTGAGCGCCGCGACCGCGGCCACGGCGACGGCGGTGGCGCGCAGGCCGTGCCGGGTGCGGGCGCTCAGACGTCGTACGCGGCGTACGGGCATGGCTCTCACTCCGTGTCGATGAGGCGGGCGGGACCGGACGGATGTGTGCTCAGCGGCCGAAGGTGTCGATGCCGGAGACGAGCCAGCGGCCGTCGCGCAGGACGACGTCGACGGCGAACATGGCACCGGCGTACGTCCCCTGGTCCTGCGCCTGCTGCCCGCCCTTCGCTCCCCCGGCGCCCTTGGACTCCTTGGTGCCCTTGGTCCCGGCGGTGCTGACGCTGCTCTGGTCGGCGTAGACGAGGACCCGCGCCCGGTCGCCGTCGATGCGCTCGACCGCGCTGTCGGTCACGGTGGTGGTGATGACCGCCTTCTGCTGGTCGGCGCGGGTCCGTACGGCGTCCAGCAGGGCCTGGTGCTGGGCCACCGCCTTCCCCGTGAGCAGCGTCTTGACGGCCTTGTCGTACGCGGCGGGCGCGGCGTGGTCGTAGGAGAAGAGCGCGGTGACCGCCTTCTCCGTCTGGGTCTTGATCTCGCTGGTCCGGGCGGGGTCGGTCAGGGCGGTGTTGCGTACGGCCGGATCGTCCCGCAGGCTCTGGGCGCGCCCGTGCGCCCAGCCGGCGAAGCCGCCGAGGACGAGCGTCAGCAGGCACAGCAGGGCCAGGACCAGGTTGCGGGACGGACGGCGCTTCCCGGGGCGGCGGCTCGGGGCGGCCGTGTCCGTGCCGGAGTCGGCGGCCTTGTCCGCGGTGGCCCGGGTGGTGTTCTCGGTGGCCGCGTCGGGCGCGGTGTCCGGGCGGGGCGAGGAGGTGCGCGCGGGCAGCACGGCCACGGCGGCGGAATGCCGGGCGGGCTCCTGCCCGGCCGCGCCGGCGGTCTCCGGCGGGAGGCCGCGGGCCTGGCGGCGGCGCTGGCGGTTGATGTGGTGGCGGGTCGTCGACATCGGTGTCGTCCTCTCGTGCGGCGGCCGGCCGCCGCGGGGCGGGCAGGGGTCAGCCGGCCGAGGTGCCGCCCACGGGTGCCTGGCCCAGGGCGCTCAGCTTCCAGCCGCCGCCGGTGCGGGTGAGTTCACCGAGCATGCGGCTGTCCTTGTCGGTGCTCTGGCCGCCGGGCGCCTTCACCGTCACCCGCAGGGCCACGAGCACCCGGGCGCGTCCGGCCCGGTCGTCGAGTTCGGTGACGGCACCCGAGAGCACCCGGGCGGTGGTGACCGTCTTCGCCGACTTCACCTGTGTGGTGAACTCCTTGCGTCCGGAGACGAGTTGGTCGTGGAGGTCGCCGGTCGTCGAGGACTCCCACAGGTCGAGTCCCCGGTCGACGCTGCTGTGGTCCAGGGTGTTCAGGTTCTGCACGGCCTGCTCACCGGCGGCCAGTGCCTTGTCGCGCTGGACGGCGTACGCCGCCGAGTCGTCGTGCGCCGCGCCGTACCAGTCCCAGCCCGCCCACGCCGCGAAGCCGCCCGCGAGGAGCGTGAGGGCGAGGGCCGCGGCCGGCAGGGCGCGGGGACCGGCCGCCCATGTGCGGACCGTGCGTTTCATCGGGTGCTCCCGTCTGCCGTTCCCGTCCGCCGTCAGCGGGTCTGCATGTCGACGATCCGCCACTGGTCCCCCTCCTTCTGGGCACTCACCACGAGCTGGGCCGCCGCGGCGGTCGCCTTGCCCTTGTCCCGGCGGGACACCTGGTCGAGGAAGACCAGCAACGTGGCTCTGCCGCCGTGGAGTTCGACCACCCCGACGCGTACGGCCTGGGTGCTGAGTGTGACCCGCTGCTTGGCGACGTCCGCGCGGATCCGGCCGACCAGCTCGGTGTACTGCCGTGCCGCCTTCCCGGTCAGGACGGACCTGGCCGAGCGCTCGGTGGCGTCGAGGCCGTCCGGTGAGTACGAGAAGACGCGGGCGAGGTCGTTGCCGATGTCCCCGGCGACCCGGGTGGTGGCCTCGTTGTCGGTCAGCGCGGTGTTCCGGGCGGAGGGTGCCGAGCGCAGGTGGTGGGCGCCGTAGAAGAAGGCGCCGCCGGCCAGAACGAGCACGACCGCGAGCGCGGCGAGCGCGGACCGCCGCAGCAGCGTGCGGCGGGAGGGGCGGGAGGGTGCGGCAGGCGCCTCGGCCGCGTCGTCGGCGTCGGCCGTGTCTTCCGTGTCGGCCGCGTTCTCGGCGCCCTCCGCCTCGTCGGCCGTCCCCGGTGCGGCGGGCGCCTCGTTCTCGTCCCGTGGCTCGGGCGCCGCCGCTTCGTCCGCCGGGTCCGCCTTGTCCGCCGGGGCCGTGGTGTCCGTCGTGTCCCCCAGGTCCCCCGGGTCCCCCGTGGCGGACCCCCTACGCGTCGTGCGCAGCAGCCGGGTCATCGGGCCTCACCGTCCTCCGCCGTCCGGGCGAGCGGTACCGCGTCCAGTGCCTTGACCTTCCACTCGTCCTCGCCGGTGCGGGCCAGCACCGCTTCCAGCCGTTTGCGGTCCGTGGTCGGGGTCTTCGAACCGGCGGGGGTGACGTCCACGCGGACGGTCGCGATGAGCTTCGCGGTACCGGCCCGGGTGTCGAGCGCGGTGACGGCGGCCTCGGTGACCGTGCCGCGCGCCGAGGCACCCGTCTTCGCCTCGGTGCGGCCCAGTTCCTCCTGGAGCGGCCCGATCGAGGCGGCCCGCCAGGCGCTGACGCCCGCCTGCGCCGTCTGCCGCGTGGACGCGTCGAAGGTGGTGAGGGCGGCGATGTTGCGGCGTCCGTCGGCGAGCACCGCGTCGCGGGCCCGGCCGTAGGCGAGCGAGTCGTCGCCACGGGCCTGGGCGTACGTCCACGCGCCCGCGCCGCAGAACGCCAGCGCCAGGGCGAGGGCGGCGCCCGCCAGGACGCGCGCCCGCCTCACCGGTCCCCCTCGCCGGCCGGGGCGAGCAGGTCCGCGAGGCCGGCCGGGGCGCCGCCGCCGACGCCGGGCAGGGCGAGCGCGCCCGGCAGCGGTGCGGCGGATCCCGTACCCGCCGTGCCCGCTCCTGTGCCCGTGGCGGCCGTGCCGCTGCCCGAGGGCAGGGAGGCCGGCCTGGCCGGGTCGGGCACCGCGCCGCTCCCGGGGGCGTGGGCCGACCCGCGTACGCCGATGCCGCTGGAGGCGGGCGCGGTGCAGGAGGCGCCGGTGTTGAGCGGGGGCGCGGTGCCGAGGTCGAGGCCGTTGCGGTAGCGGGTGGCGCCGTAACCGGCGGTGCAGGGCAGGGGTTTGAAGAAGGTGACGGCCATGCCGAGGTTGACCTTTCCGCCGTCGACCGCGGTGGCGCCCGCGGCGACGGCCGCCGGGTACTTCACGAGCAGCTCCTCGATGCCGTGCTGCCGGGTGACGGCGACCTCGGAGGTGGTGAGCAGGTTGGCGAGGACCACGCCCAGGCTGGGGTCGAGGTCGCGCAGGACGCCGCTGATCTGGGTGGCGGCGTCGGGCGCGACGGTCAGCAGCCGGCGCAGGTCGGCGTCGGAGCCCTTGAGCGTGGCGGCCAGTTGGGTGGCGCCGGTGGCGAAGTCGCGTACGGCGCGGCCTTCTTCGGCCTGGGTACGCAGCACGGTCTCGCCGTCGTTGATCAGCCGGGTGGTGGAGGGCAGCGCCCGGTCGGCCGCCTGGACGAACTCGCTGCCGTTGTCCAGGAGCACCTGGAGGTCGTCGCCGTGGCCCTCGAATGCCTTGCCGAACTCGTCGACGACGGTGCGCAGATCGTCCAGCGGCACCGACTTGGTGAGATCGTCGACGCTGGTGAGGACGTCGGTGACGGGCGCGGGCACCTCGGTGTCGGACTGCTCGATCCGGGCCCCGTCGCTGAGGTAGGGGCCGTCGTCGCCGCGCGGGCGCAGGTCGATGTACTGCTCGCCGACGGCGGAGAGCCCGGCGACGACGGCCCGGGTGTCGGCGGGGATGCGCGGTGCCGACTTCTTCAGGCGGAGTTCCGCCGTGACGCCGTCCGCGGTGAGGTCGATGGGCCCGACCCGGCCGACGGACACGCCGCGGTAGGTGACGTCGGAGTGGGTGAAGAGGCCCCCGGTGCGCGGGAGTTGCACATCGACGGTGTAGTAGTCGGCGACGCCGACGTAGCGGCCGAGGTCGGCGTAGCGGATGCCGACGAAGCCGAGGACGAGGACGGCGATGACCAGGAAGGCGAGGTTCTTCAGCCGTACGGCGAGGGTGATCACCGGGGGGTGCCTCCGTCCTTCGCGGGGGTGGGGACGGAGGGCAGGGGCAGCGGTGCGGACGGGACGGACTTCGGCGCCGGGTCGCGGCCGAGGCCGCGGCGGGCCGCCTCGGGCGCGGAGGCCGTGCCGGTGGGTGCGGGCGAGGCGGTGGATCCCGGTACCAGCGGCGGGATGATCTGGGTGCCCGGTACGGCGGCCATGTTCAGGTACACGTTGAGGTAGTCGCCCTTGATGCCGGTCATCACCTCGTCGGTGAACGGGTAGGTCAGCAGCACCTGGAGCGAGTCGGGCAGATCGGCGCCCGCGTCGGCGAGGGCCTTCAGGGTGGGCGCGAGGGCCTTCAGGTCGGCGACCATGTCGTCCTTGCTGGCGTTGACGGTGGAGACGGCGACGCCGGACAGCGTGTCGAGGGAGCGGAGCATCGTCAGCAGGGCGCCGCGCTGCTCGTCCAGGGTCTTCAGGCCCGGTGAGAGGCCGGTGAGGACGGTCTGTACGTCGGTCTTGCGGTGGGCGAGGGTGGCGGCGAGCCGGTTGACGCTGTCGAGGGCGTCGGTGATGTCGTCGCGGTGCTGGTCGAGGTCCGTGACGAGGGTGTTGACGCGCTGGAGCATGGAGCGGACCTGGGGTTCGCGGCCGCCCAGGGCGGTGTTCAGTTCCCGGGTGATGGTCTTGAGCTGGTTGACGCCGCCGCCGTTGAGCAGCAGGGACAGCGCGCCGAAGACCTCCTCGACCTCGGTGTTGCGGCCGGTGCGCGAGACGGGGATGACGCTGCCGTCGGTGAGGTGCGTGGTGCTGGTGTCCTTGGCGGGGGCGACGAGCTGGACGTACTTCTCGCCGAGCAGGCTGGACTGCTCCAGGCGGGCGCCGGCGTCGGAGGGCAGCCGCACATCGCCGTTGATCTTCATGGTGACGCGGGCCTTCCAGCCGTCGAGGCTGATGGCGGTGACCCGGCCGACGGCGACGTCGTCGACCTTGACGGCGGCCTGCGGGACGAGGCTGAGGACGTCGTCGAGTTCGGCGGTGACGGTGTAGGGATGGGAGCCGAGGTCGGCGCCGCCGGGCAGCGGCAGGTCCTCGATGCCGTCGAAGCGGGGCGCGTCGACGGAGAACGCGCCGAAGGCCAGGGCGAAGCCGAGGGCCAGGGCGACGAGTCCGCCCACGGAGACGCCCAGGGCCGCGCCGCCCCTGCGGATGGAGCGCATCATCGCTCCCCCTTCCCCGCGGCGCCGTCCGTGGCCGCTGCGCCGCCGGTGGCGGGCAGCGGCAGCAGCGGGCCGCCCATGCTGATCTCGTTGAGGTTGGCCCGGCCGTCGAGGCTGCGGTGGTCGGGGTCGTAGGCGCCCACGACGTTGCTCGCGGCCAGCGGCGCGACGTCCAGGGCCTCGGCGAGCGAGGCCCGCTGCCGTACCAGGGTCTGGGTGAGGGGCACCAGCTTGTCGACGTTCTTCTTCAGTTCGCCCCGGTTGTCCTGGATGAACTGCTTGACCTGTCCGAGGGCCTTGCCGAGTTCGGCGAGCGCTCCGGCGAGGTCGTTCTTGTTGTCGGCGAAGAAGCTGACGACGGTGTCCAGGCGCTCCTGGGCGGTGCGGACGTCGGCGTCCTTGTCCTTGAGCATGGTGGTGAAGGTCTGGAGCCTGCCGAGGCTGGCGAACAGGTCGTCGCTGGAGCCGTTGAGCGTCTTGGCGGCCTTGCCGAACTGCTCGATGCTGTCGCCGATGGCCTTGCCGTTGCCGTTCAGGTTGGCCGCGCCGGTCTTCAGCAGGTCGGACAGGGCGCCGGTGGAGTTGGCGCCGTCGGGGCCGAGCGCCTTGCTGAGGTCGGTGAGGGAGGCGTAGAGCTGGTCGATCTCGACGGGGGTGCGGTTGCCGGAGGCGGGCAGCACGGCCCCGTCGGAGAGGGCGGCCCCGGACCGGTAGGCGGGGGTGAGCTGCACGAACCGGTCGGCGACGACGCTGGGCGCCACGATCACGGCGTGCGCGCCCTTGGGGACCTGGATGCCGTCGTCGAGTTCGAGTTCGACCCGCACCTGGGTGCCCTGCGGCCGCACGGACGTCACCTCGCCCGCCCGCACGCCGAGGATGCGCAGGTCGGAGCCTGCGTAGATGCCGACCGCGCGGTCGAAGTAGGCGGTGACGCGGGTGCCGCCGGAGTCCAGGACGCGGGCGACGGCGAGGCCGGCCGCGACGACCACCAGGGCGACGGCCGCGGCGAGGAGTCTGCTGCGCTTGCTCATCACTGACCGCTCCCCCGGTTCTGCGCGGACTGCTCGGGCGGCATGCATCCGGTGGCGGGCTGGGACCCGGCGGGCAGGTAGTCGCGCGGGACGACTCCGCACAGATAGCTGTCGAACCAGCGTCCGTTGCCGAGGGTGTTGCCGACGAGCCGGTAGTACGGGCCGACCAGGGCGAGGGTCCGGTCGAGCTGGGTGTTGTTCGCGGCCAGTACGTCGGTGACGCGGCCGAGTGCCTTGAGGGTGGGCCCGAGCTGTTTGTCGTTGTCCTGGACGAGGCCGCTGAGCTGGGTGGCCAGTGCCCTGCTGCCGGTGAGCAGGGCGCGGATGGCGTCGCGGCGGTCCTGGAGCTCGCCGAGCAGGGAGCCGCCGTCCTCGATGAGCGTCTCGAAGCTGGACTTCTTGTCCTTCAGGGTCTGGGTGAAGCGGGCGCTGCCCTTCAGGAGCTGGGAGAGTTCGGCGTCGCGCTTGGAGACCGACCTGGACAGGGCGGACAGGCCGGTGGCGGCGTTGCGCACGGCGGGCGGCGAGTCCTTGAAGGTCTGCGAGATGGTCTCGAAGCTCTTGGCGAGCTGCTGGGTGTCGATCTCGTCCACGGTGGAGCTGAGGTCCTGGAACGCCTGGGTGACGTCGTAGGGGGAGGTGGTGCGGGAGAGCGGGATGCGGTCGCCGGGGTCCTGGCGGTCGGTGCCCAGCGGGTCGAGCGCCAGGTACTTGTCGCCGAGCAGGGTCTTGATGGCGATGGCGGCGGTGGTGCGGTCGCCGATCCAGGCGTTCTTGGTCTCGAAGGTGACCTTCACCCTGCCGCGGTCCAGGGCGACCCCGGTGACCTTTCCGACCTTGACGCCGGCGATGCGCACCTCGTCGCCCTTGTCGAGTCCGGCGGCCTCGCTGAAGTCGGCGCTGTAGGTGGTGCCGCCGCCGATGAGGGGCAGCCGGTCGGCGTTGTAGGCGAAGACGGTGAGCAGGGCCAGCAGGAACAGTCCGACCAGGGCGACGGCGATCGGGTTGCGTTCCTTGACGGGCTTGAACAGGGGCCGGCGGGCGCGGCGCGGTGCGGTGTCCCGCTCGACGGGGCGGGGGCGGTTCAGGAGGGTCATGCGCCGCACCTCGGTTCCGTGACGGCGATGCCGGTGGGCGGCTTCGAGCCGTCGGAGGTGCTGACTCCGCTCACGCGCGCCTCGCAGAGGTAGAGGTTGAACCAGGATCCGTAGGAGGACAGCCGGGCCAGGGCGGTCATCTTGGCGGGGCTCTTGGCCAGGAAGTCCTGGATCTGCCCGGTGGCGTCGCCCAGGTTGCCGGAGAGCCGGCCCAGTTCGCGGATGTCCTGCTTGAGGGGGGCGCGTCCGTCCTGGAGGAGTCCTGCGGTGACGGTGGTCAGATCGCCCATGGCGGCGACGGCCCGGCCCAGCGGCTTGCGGTCGTCGTTGAAGCCGCTGACGAGCCGGCGGAGGGTGTCGACGAGGGTGTCGAAGCCGGCCTCGCGTTCGTTGAGGGTGGTCAGCACGGTGTTGAGGTTCTTCACCACGGCGCCGATGACCCGGTCCTTGGCGGCGACGGTGGTGCTGAGCGAGCCGATGTGCCGGATCAGGCTGTCGACGGTGCCGCCCTCGCCCTGGAGGACCTGCACGATCGAGCCGGCGAGTTCGTTGACGTCCTTCGGGGAGAGCCCTTCGAACAGCGGCTTGAAGCCGTTGAAGAGCAGCGTCAGGTCGAGGGCGGGCGCGGTGTGGTCCAGCGCGATGGTGTCGCCGGCCCCGAGGGTGCCGTCGATGTCGCCGCTGCCCTGGTCGAGGGCGATGTAGCGCTGGCCGACCATGTTGAGGTATTTCACGGCTGCCGTCGTGGAGCGGGGCAGGGTGCGGTCGTCGCGGACGCTGAAGGTGATCTGGGCGGTGCGCCGGTTCACCACGCGGATGTCGGTGACCTCGCCGACCTTCACCCCGGATACGCGCACGCTGTCGCCGTCGACGAGTCCGGTGACGTCGGTGAACAGCGCTTTGTAGGAGCGGGTGCCGTCGCCGACGCCCCGGTTGGCGACGCTCAGTCCGAGGACGGTGGTGGCCAGCGCGGTGACCAGGACGAAGACGAGGGACTTCAGCACGGGGCCGGTCAGCGGGCGGCGCCGGGTGTGCGCGCTGCGCGGGGACGTCATTTCAGGGTCACCTCCGCGCCGCGCAGGGCGGGACCGGCGAGCAGGCTGCTCCAGTCGGGCAGGTCGGCGGACGGCTTGCCGGTGGCCGGGGCGAGGAGCTCGTTGACGAGGTCGTTCTCCTGCGGGGAGTTGGCGGGTCCGAGGTCCTGCCGCGCGGTGGCCGCGACCTGTGCGGCGGGCCGCGCGGGTACGCCGAGGTAGGGCACCGGGTAGCAGTGCGGGCCGCCGGAGGCGTCGTAGGAGGGGGTGTCGCGGCCGGGGACGTAGGCGCCGCGCGAGGGGACGGTGGTGACGTCGACGTGCAGGCCGGGCCGGTCGGTGCCCTTGCCGAGGGCCTTGTCCATCCGGGGCACGAAGTCGGCGAGGGTGCGCAGGGTGCACGGGAAGGACGAGGAGTACTCGGAGAGCAGCCGCAGGGTGGGCTTGGAGGTCGCGCTGAGCCGGATGATGTTGTCCTTGTTCTGCCGCAGGAAGGAGGTCAGGTCCTCGGCGGTGCGGGTGGTGGCGCCGAGGGTGCCGGCCAGGTCGGCGTCCTTCTCGGCCAGGGTGCCGGTGGTGGTGGTGAAGTCGGTGAGCGCGGTGACGATGTCCGGGGCCGCGTCGGCGTAGACCTGGCTGACCTTGACGAGTTCCTTCAGATCGCGGTTGAGGGCGGGCAGGTCCGGGTTGAACTCCTTCAGGTGCGCGTCGAGTTGCGTGAGCGTGTCGCCGAGTTTCGCGCCCCGGCCCTGGAGCGCCTGGGAGACGGCGGACAGGGTGGCGGAGAGCTTCTGCGGCTGGACGGCGGTCAGCATGGGCAGCACGTTGTCCAGCACCTGCTGGAGTTCGACGGCGTTGGCCGAGCGGTCCTGCGGGATGGTCGCGCCGGCGGTCAGCGGGGTGGAGGAGGGGTGCGCGGGCGGGACCAGGGCGACGAACCGGGCGCCGAACAGGGTGGTGGGCAGCATCTGCGCGCTCACGTCGGAGGGGATGTCGCTCAGGACGCCGGGCCGCAGCGCGAGGGTGAGCCGGGCACCGTGGTCGGTGGGTTCGATGGAGCGGACCTCGCCGACGACGACGCCGCGCAGCTTCACCTCGGCGCCCAGGTGCATCTCGTTGCCGACGCTGCCGGTCTCCACGACGACCGGGTCGGAGTCGGTGAACTGCTTGTCGTAGACGGCGACGGCGAGCCAGATCAGCAGGGCGGGCACCACGAGGAACACCACCCCGGCCAGCCTCTGGCTCAGTGTGCCGGTGCTGGGTCTGCTCATCTCACCCCGCCACCTTCACGGTCGTCGTGGCGCCCCACAGGGCCAGCGAGAGGAAGAAGTCGGTGACGCCGATCAGCACGATGGCGTTGCGCACCGAGCGGCCCACGGCGACACCGACACCGGCGGGGCCGCCGGTGGCGCGGTAGCCGTAGTAGCAGTGGGCGATGATCACCATCACGCTGAAGATGAGCACCTTCAGCACGGACAGCAGGACGTCCGTGGGCGACAGGAACAGCCCGAAGTAGTGGTCGTAGGTGCCCCGGGACTGGCCCTTGAACAGGACGGTGACGTAGCGGGAGGCCAGGTAGGAGGAGAGCAGCCCGATCGCGTAGAGCGGGATGATCGCGACGACCCCGGCGATGATGCGGGTGGTGACCAGGTAGGGCAGGGAGCGGATGCCCATGCCTTCGAGGGCGTCCACCTCCTCGTTGATGCGCATGGCGCCGAGCTGGGCGGTGAAGCCGGCGCCGACCGTCGCGGACAGCGCGAGCCCGGCCACCAGCGGGGCGATCTCGCGGGTGTTGAAGTAGGCGGAGACGAACCCGGTGAACGCGGCGGTGCCGATCTGGTCCAAGGCGGCGTAGCCCTGGAGGCCGACGACGGTCCCGGTGAACAGGGTCATCGCGATCATCACGCCGATGGTGCCGCCGATGACGCCGAGGCCGCCGGTGCCGAAGACGACCTCGGCGAGCAGCCGCTGCACCTCCTTGAGGTAGCGGCGCAGGGTGCGCGGGATCCACAGCAGGGAGCGCAGATAGAACAGGAGCTGGTCGCCGGAGCGGTCGAGCCAGACGAGCGGGGAGGCCACGGCCTCAGCCTCCCTTCGGCGGGACGATCTGGAGGTAGACGCCCGTCATCACCATGTTGACGAAGAAGAGCAGGAGGAAGGTGATGACGACGGACTGGTTGACGGCGTCGCCCACGCCCTTGGGGCCGCCGCGCGGGTTGAGCCCGCGGTAGGCGGCGACGATGCCCGCGATGAACCCGAAGACGAGCGCCTTGAGTTCGCTGACGTACAGGTCGGGGAGCTGGGCGAGCGAGGAGAAGCTGGACAGGTAGGCGCCGGGGGTGCCGTCCTGGAGGTACACGTTGAAGAAGTAGCCGCCGAGGATGCCGACCACGGAGACCAGTCCGTTGAGCAGGACGGCCACGCCCATGGCGGCGAGCACGCGCGGGACGACCAGGCGCTGCACCGGGGAGACGCCCATGACCTCCATGGCGTCCAGCTCCTCGCGGATGGTGCGCGAGCCGAGGTCGGCGCAGATCGCGGAGCCGCCGGCGCCGGAGATCAGCAGCGCCACGATGAGCGGGCTGGCCTGCTGCACCACGGCGAGCACGCTGGCGCCGCCGGTGAAGGACTGCGCGCCGAGCTGCTGGGTGAGCGAGCCGACCTGGAGGGCGATCACCGCGCCGAACGGGATGGACACGAGGGCGGCGGGCAGGATGGTGACGCTGGCCAGGAACCAGAACTGCTCGATGAACTCGCGGAACTGGAAGGGCCGTCTGAAGATGGCCCGGCCGACCTCCGCCGCGAGTGCGAAGAGCCGGCCGGTCTGCCGCAGGGCACCGGTGATCACGAGCCGCTCCCGCCGGTGGGCAGCGTGAGACCGGCCGTGCCCGAGGCGGCGTAGGTGCGCTCGATGGCGGCGCGGGCGGCGGGCGGCAGCCGGTCGAGCATCCCCAGGACCCGTTCGCGGCGCCGCAGGACGGCGCGGCGCGGCGGCAGTCCGGGGGACGGTTCGAGCTGCGGGACGATCTCGCGCGGTCCGTCCGGCTCCGGCAGGGCGGCGGCCTCGGCGGCGAGGGTGGCGGCGTCCTTCTCCTCGGACATGCCGATGGGCCCCTCACGCCGGGCGGCGAGGAACTGGGCGACCACGGGTTCGTCGCTGGTGAGCAGCACCTCGCGGGGCCCGAAGGTGACCAGTTCGCGCCGGAAGAGCATGCCCATGTTGTCCGGGACGGTGGCGGCGATGTCGAGGTTGTGGGTGACGATCAGCATCGTCGCGTCGATCTGCGCGTTCAGGTCGATCAGCAGTTGCGAGATGTAGGCGGTGCGCACCGGGTCCAGGCCGGAGTCCGGTTCGTCGCACAGGATGATCTGCGGGTCCAGGACCAGCGCGCGGGCCAGCCCGGCGCGTTTGCGCATGCCGCCGCTGATCTCGCCGGGCAGCTTGCCCTCGGCGCCGAGCAGGCCGACGACCTCGATCCGCTCCATGACGACGCGGCGGATCTCGGACTCCTTCTTGCGGGTGTGCTCGCGCAGCGGGAAGGCGATGTTGTCGAAAAGGGACATGGAGCCGAAGAGGGCGCCGTCCTGGAACATGAGGCCGAAGAGTTTCCGGGTCTCGAAGATGTCGCGTTCCGGGCCGTTGACCATGTCCACCCCATTGATGAGGACACGGCCGTGCTCCGGCTTGAGGAGCCCGATGAGCGACTTCAGGAAGACGGTCTTTCCGGTTCCGGAGGGCCCCAGCATCACACTGACTTCCCCGGCCGGAAGGGTGAGGGTCACATCCTGCCAGATGTTCTGCTTGCCGAAGGACTTGGTCAGACCCTCGACCACCACTTCGATTCCCATATCACCTCCGACAAGGGTGGGTCAGGTGTGCACCGAGGAGCGCACGTTAAGTCGGTGCACGGTTCACTGACAATAGGCGGGCACCGGGTTCCTGCCGCGCTTCCCGTCTTTGTCACCGCGCAGACAAAAAGCGGCCCGGCACTTGTCTCCGACAGACAGGGCAGGGCCGCGCGCCTCCGGGGGGACTGGATCCGCGGGCCCTGCCTGCGGACGTCCGGACCCGAAGGAGGGCAAGGGCCGGAAATCGCCCGTCGTGTCTCCGGCCGGCGGTGGGCCACCGACCTGGAGATCAGCGCCGTACCCGGCACGTTACGGCCCGGTAACCTCGGCAGGCAAGAGTGGATTCTGACTTTTCGACGACATTCTCTTCGGCCATCCCGGGCCTGTCAGAGCGCCTATAAAAAGAGGCCCCCGATTTATCATCGCGCTGCGTGTCGGACGCCCCGGAAGGCGTTCGGTGCGGCACATTCCGGACTTCTCGCCCGCATCGGCGGGGCGGACCGGGGACGAATCGGCCTTAGCAGCGGATGACTAAGGCCGCGCGCCGACTGCTCACCCACTGGACAGATGATTGCCCTTTTCAAAGAATCATGGTCGGCGGCATTGTTCGGCCAAGTTTCCCGCAAGTAACGTCGGTGCTCGCGATCGAGGTTTTCCGATCCCCCGGACCGCACGACTCCCGCTCCATCCGTTCCGCGGCGGTCCGTCTCTGCCGGTCAATCCACGAGGAGAGTCCCAGAGCCATGAAGAAGTCCATCAGAAGGATCGCCGTCGTGGCGGGCGCGGGCGCGGCAGCGTTCGGCATCGCCGTCGCCCCCGCCTCCGCGAACGCGTCCACCGTCTGGACCGTCAGCCCGACGCCGTCCAACTTCACGGCGACCAACAGCGGGAACATCGTGCTCACCGCCAACATCCCGATGACGTGTACGACGTCGGGCGCGTCGGGCACCATGGCGAGCGCCACCGGCAACCCCGCGTCGGTCGCCGACATCACCGCCATCAACTTCGGCACCACGGCGTCCCCGTGCACCAGCATCCTGGGTGCCGTCACCGCCACCCCGATCGGGACCTGGCACGTCGTCGCGCAGGACTACACCGCCGCGACAGGCGTCACCAAGGGCTACGTCGGCAGCGTCCAGGCGAACGTGGTCGCGGGCGCCTGCCACTTCACCGTGGCGGGCAAGGCGTCCGGCACGTACACCAACTCCACCGGCATCCTGGCGGTCAACAGCGTCGCCGGTGACCTGGCCGTCACCGCGGCCAGCGGGTGCGGCACGGTCGTCACCACCGCGACCAAGCCCACCTTCAAGGGCAACTACGCCGTGAAGGTGACCGGCACCAGCACCATCCCGACGATCGTCGGCTCCAACCCGTAAGACGCCCGCCGTTCGCAACCGCCCGTCCGGGACACCCCCGGCCGGGCGGTTGCGGCCGGTTCGGCGCCCCTGTCCGAGAACGACCCGAGTGGAGCAGCAGATGACAGGCCCCCGTGCAGCCGAGCGGTGGACCCGGCGGGTCCGGGTCCGGGGCGCGACGACCGCCGCGTTCGTCGTGCTCGCCGCCATGGTCCCCGCCGCCGTCGCCGCGGCCGGGACCCAGCAGGTGGACACGGCACTGCCCTATGTGTGCGCCTTCCCGTCCGGGCACCAGCAGCCGGCGACGGTACGGGTCACGGCGGCGTTCCCGGACCGGGCGGCACCGCGCCGGACGATCCGGCCCACGGATGTCACCACCACGGTGGAGCTGCCGGCCGCCGCCGTGGCGGAACTGGGCGCTCCCGAGAGCGCCGAGGTGCGGGCCGCGACCCGGCTGAGCGTCGGCGTCACGCAGAACACCGCCTCGGCGCAGGCGACCTGGCGCGGCACCGCGGAGCCCGCCGCCGTGCCCGGCTCCGGGCCGCTCACACTGACCGCCACCGGCGACGTGCCCTCGATGACCGCGCAGAGCGCCGGCGATCTGACGCTGACGGCCCAGGGTCTCGACATCGACCTGGCGGTGTCCCCGGCGGACGCCACGGCCACCGCCCCGCCCCCGGTCACCCTGCGGTGCACCCTGGGCGAGGACGCGCCCGGCAAGGGCCTGCTGGCCACCGTGCCGGTGGACGGTCCGACGGCGGATCACTCCGGTGCGCCCTCCGGCTCCCCCGGCGGGCCGTCCGCCGGGCCCTCCGGCTCCGGTGCCCCGTCGGCGCCGTCCTCGGCCGCCGGGCGCTCCGCCGCGCCGGACGGCAACCCGCAGAGCGACCGGGCCCCGAAGCTCACCGGCAGCCTCTCCGATGCCACCACCGGCGGCACGAACGCCCCGCCGTGCCGCTTCGACGCCGGGCACCCCGCGGACGAGATGTCGCTGAACAGCTACATCACCGGCTACGCCAACGTACGCAAGCAGAAGGGCGCGTCGCTGATCCCGGTGTCCTGCGCGCTGATCGAGCAGGGCCAGCCGGACTTCCAGTTCCCCGAGGACGGCGGCCCGGCGGTCATCACCCAGCACTCCGACGGTCAGCTCCACTACCAGGGCAAGCAGCAGACCGCGCCGTTCAAGGCCACCTTCCTGACCTTCGACTTCGCTCCGGCCACGGCCACCATGGTGCTGGAGGAGACGGGTCCGCTGTCCATCGACTCCCGCGGCGAGATGGACATGACGACCTTCTACACCACGATGGACACCTACATCCGGGTCCCGCTGGTGCTCAGGGTCACCTCCCTGACCGTCAACGGCACTCCCCTCGACGTCGGTTCGTCCTGCCGGACCCGCACCTCGCTCAGCTCGGCCGACCCGGACCCGGCCAAGCACCCCGGCGACCACCTGGTGCTGCACGGCAGGGGCGAATACGCGCTGGGCGAGCCGGCGACCGGCTACATCCTGCTCTCGGGCGGCCCGCTGACCGGCGAGACGACGATCCCCGCGTTCACCGGCTGCGGCGCGGGCGGCGAGGACCTCGACGGCCTGCTGACGGCCTCGGTCTCCGGGCCGGGCAACTACATCAAACAGATCCAGGGCCAGACCTGCGGCCAGGCCAATCCGGTCGAGGGCCAGTGCACCAAGGACCTGGAGCCGGCGCAGATCCCGGTGCCCGAACGCTGACCCGCCGTCCGCCGCGCTCGCCCGGCACCCCCGGCACCCTGAACTCCCCTTCTCCGCACTCGTCCCCCGTACTCCCATGGAAGGCCATGCCATGAACCGGTTGTCCCGCCGCACCAGACTCGCCGCCACGACCGTCACCGTGCTCGGCACCGCCCTCGGCTCCTTCGCGGCCATGGGCACGGCCACCGCCGCGACCACCCAGCTGAACGGCGAGTGGGGGCCCTTCACCCGCTGTCCGGTGGGCGCCTCCGCGATGCTCGCCGCCGACGGTCTGGTCCAGACCCCGCAGTGCGTGGTGTCCACCTCGGCCGGCGGCTCCATCAAGCTGGGCAACACCACGGTGACGACGGGCCGGACCGAGCTCCAGATCGGGGTGGTGCAGAACGCGGACGGCACCAGCTCGGTGGTGGCCCCGCCGACCGGGGCGCTCATCGCCGACTCCGCGACCGTGCCCGGCGGTCTGCTCGGCCTGATGTGCCCGAGCAACATCCCCGCCGTCACGGCCATCTGCAACCAGATCGCCGACAGCAGCCTCAACAAGATCACGGCCACCGTGGAGTCCGTGGGCGCGCCCCACGACTTCAACCAGACCGCGGGCATCCTCACCGACGAGCCGATCGTCGCCATCCCGGTCCGCGTCCACCTGCAGAACCCGTTCCTCGGCTCCAACTGCTACATCGGCACCAAGTCGAACCCGATCGTGCTGCGCCCGCACAACGTGAACCTGCCCGACTTCGGCATGACCTTCTTCAAGGGCGACGGCACCCTCGCCGACGACGGCGACATGAGCCGGATCAACCTCACCGGCGCCACCCAGAACGACAGCACCTTCGCGGTGCCCGGCGCCAGCGGCTGCGGACTCGGCCTGCTCGGGCTGATCGACGCGGCCGTCAACCTCAAGACGGGCCTGCCCTCGGCCGCCGGGAAGAACAGCGTCACCCTGAACAACGCCCAGACCTACCTGGCCGGTCTGAACGCCCCCGGCGCCGCCGCCCCCGACGCGGGCAAGATCCTCTCGCAGAACTGGAACTCCGCCGTCAAGTAATGGCCGTACGGCGGCGATTATCAGCCGTCCCGGCCGGCCGCGCCGGTGCCTCGGCACCAAAGTGTGTCCAACCTGTGTACGGATCAAGGAAGTTGATTTAGCTTCACCTTTCACACAGGTCTGCACCTGGACCGGCCGCCTGTCACGCCCCGCGACGGCGGGTGACAGACGGCCGGTTCCCCACCGGGCGCGTCGGAAGAGCAAGGGACGACCAACTCATGCCTTCACCCGTACGGACACCGGAGGTCGGTGAACCGCTCGACCCCCTGCCCAAGGAGTTCGCGGCCTTCATGCGTCCGGAATTACCCGGACTCATGAAGGAGATACGCATCGAGGTCACCCGCGCCTACCCGGTCTACGGCCGGCTGCTCAACGGCCCCAACGCGGACGCCATCCGCCAGGGCGTCGAACAGGCCCTGTCCGCGTTCGTGGACCGGGTCGCCGAGCCCGGCAAGAACTCCGCCCTGCGCGACGAGCTGCTGCGCAAGTTCGGGCGCGTCGAGGCGTACGAGGGCCGCGAACTGGACACGCTCCAGGGGGCGTACCGGCTCGGCGCCCGGATCGCGCTGCGCCGGGCCAAGGCCGTGGGCCGCCAGTACAACCTGTCGCCCACGGTCATCCTGGCCTTCGCCGACGCCCTGTTCGCCTACGTGGAGGAGCTGGAGGCGGTCTCCCGCGAGGGCTACGTCGAGGTGCAGTCGCGGGCCTCCTCCGAGGTCTCCGCGCTGCGCAGACAGCTGCTGCACCTGATCCTGGCCGCTCCGCCGCTGCCCCAGTCGACCGTGTCCGGGCTGTGCGAGGCCGCCGCCTGGACGCTGCCCACCCATGTCACCCTGGTCGCCCTGCGCTCCCCCGCGCCCGACCATGTGGAGGCGGGCCTCGCCGGGGACGTCCTCGCCGATCTGGACATCCCCCAGCCGCATCTGCTCGTCCCGGGCGAACTGACCGCCGAGCGCCTGGCGATGCTCGACTCGGCGCTCGGCGGCACACACGCCGTGGCGGGCCTGACCGTGCCGCTCACCCAGGCCGCCGACTCCATCCGCTGGGCGCGGCGGGTGCTCCAGCTGATCGACGAGGGCGTCGTCGCCGACGCTCCGCTGGTCCGCTGCGAGGACCATCTGGTGACCCTGTGGCTGCTGTCCGACCCGCCGCTGGTCTCCCACCTGGCGGCCAGGGAACTCGCCCCGCTGGACGGGCTGCCCGCCAGCCGCCGCGACCGGCTCGTGGAGACGCTGCGCGTGCACGTCTCCACCCGGGCGCCGGCGGAACAGGTCGGCGAGATCCTCGGCGTGCACGCCCAGACCGTCCGCTACCGGCTGCGGAACCTGGACGCCCGCCTCGGCGACCGCCTCGCCGACCCCGGCCACCGCTTCGCCCTGGAAGCCGCCCTGCGCTCCCTGCACCTGCGCGACGGCGCCAAGGAGTGACGTACGCGGGCCCGACGGGAAAGAACCCGCACCCCGCCGCGCACCCCTGACCCACCCAGCAGAAAGCCCCGCGCCCTACACACCGACCCGCCCGGACGACACGACACACACCGCCGCACACCGCGCCCGCCGAAGCCGCGGGACGTCATCGCCGCGCGCACCGGGCCGGACAGACGGAGAACCGGACGCCGTCGCGCACCGGGCCATGCGGGGAGAGACCCCGCGCGCCCGCGCGCACCGCTCGCACCCAGCGGGAAGCCGCGCCCTCGCGCGCCGCGCCGCCGGGGTCCGGGGCACCCCCGTCGCGCGCCGGGGCGGGGCGGTCAGGTGGGGTCCGGGCCGCGGGTGTAGCGTGCCCTGGCCGCCAGGAGGGCCGCGGCGTAGAGCGCCAGGACGGCGGTGAGCAGCAGGTAGTACTCGCCCGGCAGGGCGGTCAGGCCGAGCGGCGGGCCCAGCGGGGAGGGTGGCAGGGTCAGGCCGATGGCGGCGAGCGCGCCCGCCGCCCACACGACGGGGCCGGGTCGGCCGGCCCCGGCCGTCCGGCGGCCGACCCGCAGCAGCACCATCACCAGCGCCTGGGTGAGCAGGTTCTCGGTGAACCAGCCGGAGTGGAACACCGCCTCGTCGTCCCCGGTCCCCGGGCCGTGCAGGGTGAGCGCGAGGACGGCGAAGGTCGCCAGGTCGGCGACGGCGTTCAGCGCGCCGAAGCCGGTGATGAAGCGCAGCAGGTGTCGCGGGTCCAGCACGGCGGGGCGCCGCAGGACGGCCGGGTGCGGCCGGTCGTGGGCGAAGGCGAGCTGGGCCGCGTCGAAGCACAGGTTCTGGATGAGGACCTGCGCGGGGAGCATCGGCAGGAAGGGCAGCAGCAGCCCGGCCGAGAGCATCGCGAGCACATTGCCGAGGTTGGACGACAGGGTGACGCGCAGATAGGTGGCGATGTTGTCGCCCGCGTGCCGCCCGGCGGCGACGGCGTGCGCGACGGCGGTGAGGTCCTTGCGCGCGAGCACCACGTCCGCGCTCTCCCGGGCCACGTCGGCGGCGTCCCGGGGCGCGATGCCGACGTCGGCGGCGCGCAGCGCGGGCAGGTCGTTGACGCCGTCGCCGAGGAAGCCCACGGTGTGTCCGGCCCGGCGCAGCGCCCGGGTGATCCGGGCCTTGTGCTCGGGGGTGCAGCGCGCGAAGACGGTCGTACGCCCGGCCGCAGCGGCGAGTTCGTCGTCGGTGAGGGCGTCGACACGGTCGGCGGTGAGCACGGCGTCCGGCTCGACGGGTATCCCGAGGTCGAGGCAGGCGCGCACGGCCGTGCCCGGATGGTCGCCGGTGAGCACCTTGACGGTGACGCCCCGGTCGGTGAGGACCCGCAGCGCGTCGGCGGCGGTGGGCGCCAGCGCGTCGCGCAGGGTGACCAGGCCGCGGAAGGTGAGCCCGCGGACGTCGGCGGGTGTGTAACCGCGCGAGCGGGCCGGGCGTTCGGCGGTGGCGACGGCCAGCACCCGCGCCCCGCGCCCGGCGTGCCGGACGGCGAGGGCGGACAGCTCCGCGCGCTCCTCCTCGTCGAGCGCGCAGCGCTCCAGGACCGCCTGGACATCGCCCTTGACGACCAGGGTGTGGCGGCCGAGCCGTCCGGGGGTCCGGATGACGGCGGTGGCCAGGCGGTGCGCGGGGGCGAAGGCGAGGGCCGCCGTGCCCTCGTACGCGGTGAGCGCGTCCTCGTCGGCCGCGTCGAGGATGGCCTCGTCGAGGGCGTCGGGTTCGGGCAGGTCGGCGAGTTGCAGCGTCCACCAGGCGTTGACGGCGGCCCAGTGCAGCACCTCGGGGTCGTCGTGGCCGTCCGGACCGAGGGCGCGGTCGAGGACCGGGCGGTCCTGGGTCAGGGTGCCGGTCTTGTCCAGGCACAGCACGTCGACGGCGCCGACGTCGTGCAGGGCGGGCAGCCGTTTGACGATCACGCCGTGCGCGCGGGCCAGCAGCGAGGCGCCCCTGGCCAGGCACAGGGTGACGAGGACCGGCAGCATCTCCGGGCTCAGCCCGACCGCCACCGCCACCGCGAACGGCAGGGTCTCCAGGCCGCGTCCGCGCAGCGCCGCGTTGGCGGTCAGCACCAGCGGCGGGGTGAGCAGCATGAAGCGGATGAGGATCCAGGAGATCCCGTGCACGGACCGGTCGAAGGCGCTCGCGGCGGGCCGGGCCCCGGCGCGGTCGTGGGCGGCGGCGAAGCGGACGTGCGGGCCGGTCGCGGTGACGACCGCCGTGGCGCCGCCGGAGGCCACGCTGCTGCCCAGGAAGCAGAGCTGCGGCTGTTCCAGCACCCCGCCGCCCGGTTCCGGCGGCAGATCGTCGGCGGTCTTGGCGACGGGCGCGGACTCCCCGGTCAGCGCGGCCTGGTGCACGGTGAGGCCGCTCGACCGCAGCAGTCGTACGTCGGCGGGGACGACGTCGCCGGGCCCGAGCCGGATGACGTCGCCGGGCACCAGCTCGGCCACGGGTGTCTCGCGGGCGGCCGGTACCCCGGCCCCGGCCCCGGCCCCGTCGTCATCCCCGTCCTCGCGCCGGACCACCGTGGCGGTGGTGGCGACCAGTTCGCGCAGCGCGGCGGCGGAGCGGTCGGCCCGGTGCTCGCCGGAGGCCCGCAGGGCGCAGCTGACCACGACGAGCAGCAGGATCACCGCGGCGGTGCCCCAGGCGAGGACGGCGGCGGAGACCAGTCCGAGGCAGCCGAGCACGGCGGTGAACGGATCGCGCAGGCTGCGGACGAACAGGCGCGGCCAGGACGCCTCGCGCCGGGCCGGGACGGTGTTCTCGCCCAGCAGCGCCAGCCGCTGCGCGGCCTGGGCCTCGGTCAGCCCGCGCGGGCCGCTGTCCAGCCCGCGCAGCACCTCCAGGACGGTGGGCGCGGGACGCCCCGGCGCCCATCCGGGCGGGGCCGCCGTCAGGATGGGCCGCCCCGGGTCCCCGTCCTGCCGCCGGCCCGGCGCCGCGCTGGTCTCAGCCACCGGTCCCGCGCAGCGCGCGCACGGGCGCCGCGGAGGTGCGGGAGCGCGCGGTCAGCTGCCCGACCATCACCCGTACGACGGTGACGACGTCCGGGTCGTCCACGTAGTACACCTGTCTACGGCCCTCGCGGCGCGAGCGCACCAGACCGGCGAGCTTCAGCTTGGCCAGGTGCTGGCTGACCGCGGGCAGCGCGCCGCCCACCCGGTCGGCGAGATGGGTGACGTCGCTCTCGCCCTGGGACAGCGCCCACATCAGGTGCAGCCGCGCCGAGGAGGCGAGCAGCCCGAACGCGGCCGCCGCGGAGGCCAGCACCTCGGCGGGCGGGTCCTCGAATCCCCCGGCGTTCCCCGTCACAGCGCTCTCCCGTCCGCCCGTCACCGTCCACCGCGTATGCGCCCACCAGTGTAGGTGTCCGCCGGGCCGCAGCGGGCCGCCGCGCCCCCGGGGTCCGGTGCGCGGTACGGCGTGGAGGTGGTTCGAGAGTTGCGCAATCCACCCACCGAGGTGGCCGGGCACGCTTTGCGCGGGCCAGTTCCGGTCGCCTGCCTGGCAGCGCTGTTGGCGGTAGTTCGAGCGTGCCTCTAGGCTTGCGCAATCACGCAAGCGGAACATCTGGAGCGGAACAGCGGACCGTGCGGCCACCGGGCCGGGCGGACCGCCGCGACCCGACTCGTCTGGAGGACGACAACGTGGGCGTCATCAGCTGGATCATCCTCGGCCTGCTCGCCGGGGCGATCGCCAAGATCCTGCTGCCCGGCCGCGACCCGGGCGGCCTGATCGGCACGACCCTCATCGGCATCGCGGGCGCCTTCGTCGGCGGCTGGCTCTCCGCCCGCTTCCTCGACCGCCCGGTGGAGAAGCACTTCTTCGACCTGCCCACCTGGGGTGCCGCGATAGGCGGTTCCCTGGTGCTGCTGGTCCTCTACCGGCTGCTGTTCGGCAACTCGCGGGACTGACCGGGGGTTTATCGGGGTTCACCGGGCCGGGGCGCCCGGCACGGCACGGCAGGTGGGGCGGCGCGTGACGCGCCGCCCCACCTGCCGTGCTCAGGGCCGCCGGGGCCGAGGGCTCACGCCGGGCAGGCGCCCAGGTCCTCCCAGACGCCCCACTGACCGGTGGTGCCGGGCTTGTCGCCGGTCACCCACCACTTGGCGCGCCAGGTGTGGCCGCCGTAGGAGACGCTGTCGCCGCCGTTGTAGACGTGCGCGGCGTCCCAGGCCGGGGCGGTGCAGGTGTCACCGCCGCCGGGGTTCCCGGGGTCACCGCCGCCGGGGGTGCCGCCGATGTTGACGTCGACGCAGGAGTAGAAGGCGTTGCCGGTGTCCGCGATGTTCCAGACGGCGAGCACCTTCTGCTTGCCGGTGAAGCTGCCGAAGTTCACCTGCTGGCTGACGTCGGCGGGCGGCTGCTGGCTGTGGCCGTCGAACTCGGCGATCTTCTGGCCGCCGATGAAGTACTGCCAGTTGGCCGTGGCGTGACGGGCGGTGTTGTGCCAGGTGAAGGTCGCCGAGCTGCCGACCGCGGTGACCTTCCAGCCCTTGCTGTCGTCGTCCAGCTCGGCGTACTCGGCGTGCCCGCCGCTGCAGCTCTGAAGGCCCTTGGGGCCCTCGACGCTCTGCGGCTCGTACTTGATCTGACCGCAGTCGACGACACCCTCGGCGCACTGCTCCTGACGGCTGGTGGGCAGGGTGACCCAGCCGTGCGCGCTGGCCGAGGCCGCGGGAAGGCTGACGGCGAGCACCGGGGCGACCAGGGCCCCGATCGCGACAGCGACTCGTCTTTTCGTGTTCATGCCACATCACTACCTTCGATGTACGGAACCGGCGCGCCGCCGGAACCGACGCCTGCGAGGCCACGTCGATGTAGGTCTAGACCTACGAAACTTGGTCTAGACCATACTCAAGGACCGGGACTGGTCAAGGGATTGGGCGATAACCAACTGGCAAAGCAGTGAGCCCACTTCACGGACGCCGGCCCGAAAGGTCGCCCTGACCCCGTCCGGCGATCGAGTTGACGCCCTGACTGAGGGGCCCTGAGTTCGACGGGTGTCCGGTGTTCCGGGTGCTGTTCCTGGAGGACGGCGCGGTGGTGGAGGACGGGAGCGTGGACGCGCTGCCGGCGTCCGGCGGGCGCTTCCACGACGTCCGGCGGCACCAGAAGCGCAGCGCGTCCTGGCGGCCGCGGGCCGCGCAGACGGCCGGTGGTCCGGGCGCGCCGTGAACGGGACGCCGTGAACGCGACACCGTGAACGGCGGGCGGTACCGCGCCCGCGCCGCACCGCCCGTCGCCCGGGGCCGCGCGGCCGGGGCCGTGTTCTGTTTCAGCGCCGGCCGAACGCCACCTCGCCGAGCACGTTCACCCCGTCGGCCACCGGCACCCCGGCGTTGGCCAGCCGCAGGCCGTATCTCCCGTCCCGGCCCTCGTCGGTGACGAGCAGTCCGAGGCGGTACGTGCCCGGGTGACGGGGCGCGGGCAGGGTGGCGCGCACCCGGGTGACCGGGACGGTGCGGTCCTCGCCGTCGAGCTCGGCGCGGCCGGAGGGCAGCCAGGCCCGCCAGTCCGTGCCGGCGTCGGCGCCGGCGGCGACGCGGCCGGACCGGTCGAGGAGCACGAGGCGGACCGGGCGCGGCCGCTTGGGCGCGGCGAACCCGGTGTTGGCCACGTCGAGTTCCACGTCGAGTCCGGCCCCGGAGCGCCGCCAGCGGGCCTGCCGGGCCTCGATGCGGTAGCCGAGGTGGTCGCGGAGGTACTCGAAGGCGGTGCGCTCGACCGCGCTGCCGTCGCGGCGGCGGAAGTAGCCGGTGGCGGCGGGCAGTCCGGCGGCCGCCACCTGCCGCTCGGTGAGGCGGGCGGTGCGCCAGCCCGGGATGGTCACGGTCGCGTTGTGGACCATCGACAGGGTGTCGAAGCGCAGCGTCTGGAGCCGCCGGGCGGCGGCGATCGGGTCGATGACCTCGCTCCAGGCGTACGGGTCGGTGCTCTGCCCCTTGTCCCAGGGCATCTCGCCGTCCACCGGGTGGTGCGGGGACACCGCCAGGTAGTCGGGCCAGCCGGGGTTGCCCGGGACGTAGTAGTCCCACTGCCCCTCGCCGAGGGTGAGGTAGTCGTTGTGGTAGCCGATCCGGTCCCGGGTCTGCCGGTCGGCGACCAGCTGCCGCTTCTCGGCGTAGCGGACCTGGGTCTGCACCATCGGCGGCAGCGCCGCGACCAGGCCGCGCATGATCTCGGTGACCGCGTCCGGGTGGTCCTCGTGGTCGTAGTGGCTGCCGTGCCACTCGCCCCAGGCGCCGAGGAAGCCCGCCTGCCACACGGTGACCACGTCGCTGTACCGCCCCACCAGCGGCGCCAGTTGGCGCAGATGGGCCTGGATGTGCTGGACGGTGTAGCGCCGGCCCTCGCGGACCCCGTCGTCGTAGGCGAAGCGCAGCACGGCCGTGGTGCGGGCCCGGCGCAGGCCCGCGAGGACGCGTTCGATGTTGGCGAGCGCGCTGTCGGGGAGCGCGGTGGTGGCGAAGTCCCAGAGGTAGAAGTACAGCTGGGTGACATGGGCGCCCTCGCCGTACTCGGCGCGCAGGGTGCGCAGGGTCTCCTCGACGTCCGGGCTGTGGTTCTGCTCGTTGGCCCACGGGCTGGTGAGGTCGATCGCGTTGTACGACATCTCGTAGCGGAAGCCGCGGTGCGGGGCGGCCAGGGCGTCCCGGCCGCCGGGGTCGTCGGCGCACAGGCCGCGATAGCGCACCGAGGCCCAGTCGCCGCGGCGGAGCGGGGCGGCGGCGGACGGGGTCGCGAGCACCGGCGCGGCCGCGGCGGCGGCCGCACCGGCGAGCAGGGTGCGGCGCGTGATCCTGGAGGGAGGAGTCATGTGCCGCACCCTAAGGATTGTTCTTTTCTGCTCGCAATGGGTGTGTAGCGATCACTTTTGAGCATTCGTGAGCCGTTCCCGGGCTCACCGGCGCTCAGTGCGCGATCGGCACCGGCCGCTGTCCCGGGCCCGCGTAGGCGGCCAGCGGCCGGATCAGGGCGTTGTGGGCGAGCTGTTCGGTGATGTGGGCGGTCCAGCCGGTCACCCGGCTCATCACGAACAGCGGGGTGAAGACGGGGGTGTCGAAGCCCATCAGGTGGTAGGCGAGCCCGGCCGGGTAGTCCAGGTTCGGGTGGATGCCCCTGCGGGCCCGCATGGCGCGGCGCAGTGCGGCGTGCAGCGTGGCCAGGCGGGTGACCCCGGGGTCGGCGGCGCGGGCGACCAGCCGGTCCAGGGCGTCCTGCATGATCGGGACACGGGAGTCGCCGTGCTGGTAGACGCGGTGCCCGAAGCCCATGATCTTCCGCTTGGCGGCCAGCGCCTCGTCCAGCCACTCCTCGGCGCGCGCCGGGTCCCCGATCTCCTCCAGCATGTGCATCACGGCCTCGTTGGCGCCGCCGTGCAGCGGCCCCTTGAGGGCGCCGATGGCGGCGGTGACCGCGCTGTAGAGGTCGGACAGGGTGGAGGTGACCACGCGGGCGGTGAACGTCGAGGCGTTGAAGCTGTGTTCGGCGTACAGGACGAGGGAGATCTCGAAGCAGCGGACCACCTCCGGGTCGGGCACGCCGCCGAAGCACATGTGGAAGAAGTTCTCCGCGTACCCGAGGCCGGGGTCGGGCGCGATGGGGTCGAGCCCGCGGCGGCGGCGCTGGTCGGCGGCGACCACGGTGGGCAGCTTCGCCAGCAGGTTCAGGGACTTGGCGTGGTGGGCGGCCGGGCTGCCGTCGTCCTCGGCGGGGTCCTCGGCGCCGAAGAAGCTGACGGCGGTGCGCAGCACGTCCATCGGGTGGCAGGTCCCGGGCAGCCGGGCCAGCAGTTCGGCGGTGGTGCGGTCCAGCGGGCGCAGGGCGCGCTCGGCGGCCCGGAACGCGGCGAGCCGTCGCGCGTCGGGCAGTTCGCCGTACCGGAGCAGGTGGGCGACCTCCTCGAAGGAGTACCGGGCGGCGAGGTCCTGCACCGGGTAGCCGCGGTAGGTGAGGGAGTTGGTCTCCTGGATGACGGTGGAGATCTCGGTGGTGTCGACGACGACACCGGCGAGTCCGCGGTGGATCTCGGCGCTGGTGGTCATGGGTCTGCCTTCGGGTCAGGTGCCGGGCGGGAGGGTGAAGTCGAAGACGGCCGAGTCGAAGGCCGCGTACTCCTCGTAGCCGAGGAGACCGTAGAGCCGGGAGCGGGTCTGCATCCGGGGCAGCAGGGACTCCTGGGTGCCCTCGGCGGCCAGGGTGCGCAGACCGTCCTCGACGGCGCCCATGGCGAGCCGGAGCAGGGTGACCGGGTAGAGCGCGATGTCGTAGCCGAGGTCGGACAGGGTGCGGGCGTCCAGCAGGCGGCTCCTGCCGAACTCGGTCATGTTGGCGAGCAGCGGCACGTCGACCGCCGCGCGGAACGCCTCGAACTCGGCCTCGTCGGCGAGGGCTTCGGGGAAGATCGCGTCGGCGCCCGCGTCGACGTACGCCTTCGCCCGGTCGATCGCCGCGGCCAGGCCCTCGACGGAACGGGCGTCGGTGCGGGCCATCAGCAGGAAGTCCGGGTCGCGGCGGGCGTCGACGGCGGCCCGGACCCGGCGGGTCATCTCCTCGCGGGCCACGACGGTCTTGCCGTCGAGGTGGCCGCAGCGCTTGGGGTTGACCTGGTCCTCCAGATGGAGTCCGGCCAGTCCCGCGTCCTCCATCAGCTGGACGGTGCGGGCCGCGTTCATCGGCTCGCCGAAGCCGGTGTCGGCGTCGATCAGGACGGGCAGGTCCGTCACCCGGGTGGTCTGCCGGGCGCGGTCCGCGATCTCGGTGGAGGTGGTCAGGCCGATGTCGGGCAGGCCCAGGTCGGCGGCGAGGACGGCACCGGAGAGGTAGGCGGCCTCGAAGCCGGTGTCCTGGATCAGCCGGGCGGAGAGCGGGTTCAGCGCGCCCGGCACGGCCAGCAGCCGGCCGCTCGCCAGCCGCTCGCGCAGGGCGCGGCGGCGCCGCTCGGGCGTGGTGCGGGTGTGCAGCAGCATCAGAACAGCCCCTTCGGCAGCCGGGCGTCGCAGGCGGCGACGGCCTCGGTGCCGACGGCCGGGAACAGCCCGTCGAGGTCGGCCGGGCCCAGGTCGGCCAGGTGCTCGGCGGCGCTCAGGAAGCGGTCCTGGTCGGCGGGGGCGACGACGCCCTCGGCGAGGGTGCGGAACTTGGCGGCGTAGGCCGGGCGGTCGAAGGGCCGGGCGCCGGCCGGGTGGGCGTCGGCGACGGCGAGTTCGTCCTCGACGACCGTGCCGTCCTCCAGGGTGATCACCGCGCGCCCGCCGAAGGCCCGCCGGTCCGGGTCCGGGTCGTGGTAACGGCGGGTCCACTCCGGGTCCTCGACCGTACTGATCTTCCGCCACAGCGCGACCGTCTCCGGGCGGGCGGCCCGCTCGGGGGCGTAGGAGCGCTCGTGGTGCCAGGTGCCGTCCTCCAGGGCGACGGCGAGGATGTACGGCACCGAGTGGTCCAGCGTCTCGCGGCTGGCCGCGGGGTCGTACTTCTGCGGGTCGCCCGCGCCGGAGCCGATGACGTGGTGCGTGTGGTGGCTGGTGTGCAGCACGACCGAGCGCACCCGCTCCAGCGGTCCGGCCTTCTCGCGCAGCCGCCGGGCCAGGTCGATGACCGCCTGCGCCTGGTACTCGGCGGAGTGCTCCTTGGTGTAGGTGTCGAGGATCGCGCGGCGCGGCTCGCCCGGCTCGGGCAGCGCCACGGTGTAGTCGGAGCCCGGCCCGTCCAGCATCCAGGCCAGGAAGCCGTCCTCGCCCTCGTAGACCGGCGACGGGGAGGTCTCGCCGCGCATCGCCCGGTCCACGGCCTCGATCGCGGCCTTCCCGGCGAAGGCGGGCGCGTACGCCTTCCAGCTGGAGATCTCGCCCTTGCGGGACTGCCGGGTCGCGGTCGTGGTGTGCACGGCCTGCTGGACCGCCTGGTACACCGTCTCGGTGGGCAGCCGCAGCAGCGCGCCGAGTCCGCACGCGGTGGCCGCGCTCAGGTGCGCCACGTGGTCGATGCGGTGCGCGTGCAGGCAGATGCCCTTGACCAGGGCGACATGGATCTCGTACGCGGCGACGGTGGCGCGCAGCAGATCGGCGCCGCCGCGCCCGGTGTGCTGGGCGACGGCGAGCAGCGGCGGGATGTTGTCGCCGGGGTGGGAGTAGTCGGCGGCCAGATACGTGTCGTGGAAGTCGAGTTCGCGCACGGCGGTGCCGTTGGCCCAGGCCGCCCACTCCGGGGAGACGCGGGCGCGGCTGCCGAAGACGGCGGCGCCCGGGGCGGCCCCCCGGTGGGCGGTGGCCTGGGCGCGGGCGACGGCGACCGGGCGGCGCAGCAGCGAGGCGACGGCGACCGAGGCGTTGTCGATGACCCGGTTGACGGCCATCGCGGCGCTGCCGGGGTCCGGTTCCCCGGTGGCGGTGGCCACCGCCGCGAGCTTCCAGGCGAGCTGCTGCTCGCGCGGGAGCCGGTCGGCGCTGGGACGGACGCGGACGTGGTGCTCGATCACAGGACTCCTCGGAGGGCACGCCGGGACGGACACCCTCAGCCTTCCCGGCGGCCCACCGCCCGGCCACCGCTCCACGTTGCGTAATCCGTACATCCGCGAGCCGCGGATCTGCGGAATCTGCGAATCCTGCGGATGCTATGTTCGCAGCCGGGTCAGTCGGGACCGGGAGGTGCGCGCATGGCCAGGGGACCGGCCGCCCGGAAGATCTACGCCCATGCCAAACTGCGCCGGCTGCGCCGCGAGCACGGGATGAACCAGGTCGACATGGCCCGCGCGCTGGGCCTGTCCACCAGCTACGCCAACCAGCTCGAACAGAGCACGCGCCCGCTGACGGCGCCGGTGCTGCTGCGCATCGCGGAGGTCTTCGGGGTCGACGCGGAGTTCTTCTCCGAGGCCGCCGAGGACCGGCTCGCCGCCGAGCTGCGGGCCGCGCTCGCCGACGAGGCGTGCGGGGTGCCGCTGCCCGCGCCCGAGGAGTGCGCCGAGGCCGCCCGCGACCATCCGGAGGTGGCCCGCGCCCTGGTCGCCCTGCACCGCCGCTACCGCGACGCCGCCGAGCAGGCCGCCGCCCTGGCCGCGCCCGGCGGCGGCCCGGAGGACCTGCTGCCGCCCGGCGAACCGCACGACGAGGTACGGGACTTCTTCTACGCCCACCACAACCACTTCGAGCCGCTGGACACCGAGGCCGAGCGGCTCGCGGCCGCGCTCGGCCTGCGGCCGGGCCGGGCCGCCGACCCGCTCGCCGTCCGGCTGGCCGAGCGGCACGGCGTGCGCGTGGTGCGGGCCGCCGCCGCGGGCCGCTCGGTGGACGCCCGGCGCTACGACCCGGAGACCGGGCTGCTGTTCCTCTCCCCCTGGCTGAGCGACGGGCAGCGCGCCTTCCAGCTCGCCACGCAGCTCGCGCTCCTCGGCCACGGGCCGCTGCTGGACCGCCTCGCCGAGGGCGCCCTGGGCACCGCCCCGGCGGAGTCGGCGGCGCTCGCCCGCATCGGCCTGGCCAACTACTTCGCCGGTGCCCTGCTGATGCCGTACACCGCCTTCCACCGGGCCGCCGAGGAGACCCGCTACGACATCGAGCTGCTGTCCGCCCGCTTCGGCGTTGGCTTCGAGACGGTCTGCCACCGGCTGAGCACCCTCCAGCGCACCGGGCGGCGCGGTGTGCCGTTCTCCTTCCTGCGCGTCGACCGGGCCGGCAACATCTCCAAACGGCAGTCCGCGACCGACTTCCACTTCTCCCGGCTCGGCGGCACCTGCCCGCTGTGGACGGTGTACGAGGCGTTCTCCGCGCCCGGCCGGATACTGACCCAGGTCGCGGAGATGCCCGACGGCAAGCGGTACTTCTGGGTGGCGCGGACCATCACCCGCGGCGGCTCCGGGCACCACGCCCCGCGCGCCGAGTTCGCCGTCGCGCTCGGCTGCGAGCTGCGCCACGCCCACCGGCTCGTCTACGCCGAGGGCATCGCCCTGGACGATCCGCGGGCCGCCACGCCCATCGGCCTGGGCTGCCGGATCTGCGAGCGCCGCGACTGCGCGCAGCGGGCCCGGCCCCCGGCGGGCGGCCGGCTGGCCATCGACCCCGACCGGCGCACGTACGTGCCCTACCCGGTCGAGTCCCGTACGTCCGACCCCGCCCGCGGCCCGTGGGCCGCACCCCAGGAGTGACCGCGTGACCAGCCGGGTCCTGCTCGTCTCCCCCGCCATGAACGCGTCCGTGCGGCAGGCCCGCTTCGACGACGGCGGCCCGCTGGAGGAGGGCGGCGCCGCGGCGGCGCGGTCGGCGGCCGGGTCGCTGCCCGTCGCCGCGCGCGTCCTCGTCTCCCCCGGCGCGCGGTGCCGGGAGACCGCCGACGCGCTGGGCCTGGACGGCGTGCGGTCACCGGCGCCCGCGGGCCTGGACGTGGGCCGCTGGCGGGGCCTCGCGCTGGACGAGGTGGGCGCCGCCGAGCCGGAGGCGCTGGCCCGCTGGCTCGGCGACCCCGCGAGCGCCCCGCACGGCGGTGAGTCCGTGGCGGACCTGTGCGGCCGGGTCGCGGGGTGGCTCGCGGCGGTGGCCGGGGCCGAGGGGCGCAGCGTCGCCGTGGTCGAGCCGGAGGTGGTGCGGGCGGCGGTCGTCGCGGCGCTGGGGCTGGACGCGGCCGTCTTCTGGCGGCTGGACGTGGCCCCGCTGACGGTGACCGAGGTCAGCGGCCGGGCGGGGCGCTGGAACCTGCGGCTGGGCCGGCCGCTGACCGCGCCCGCCGCGCCGTAGCGTGCCCCGGGCCGTTCAGGACACCGTGTCCCGGTGGGTGCGCAGCAGGGACTCGACGTCGCCGCACAGGCAGCGGCTGGGGACGTCTTCCGAAGGGGCTCCCGGGGTGGTCCCGTCCTCGGGCCGGTCCGCCGGGGCCGGGTGCGCGTGCCGGGAGCAGCCGGCCCGGTGCGCGGCGATCAGCGCCTCCAGGTCGTCCAGCAGCTGTTCGGCCTGCCTGGCCCGCTGGGCGAGCACCCGCACCCGGGCGCTCTGGCCGCCGATCTGCCGTCGGCTGGCGATCAGTTGCTCGTACTCCTCCACGGTCAGGGCGACCGCCGCGCGTCCGCCGAGTGTGATGTGACGCGGCCGGGGGGCTCTGGCCACTCGGCTCCTCCGCTCCTGGCTGGGGGTCCTCCGCACACGGTCGGCGGGCGGCGGTGCCGGGCCGGGGCCAGGCCGGGCCCGGTGCCGGGCCGGGGCCGTGTGCCGTGCGGATCGGTGTCCCGGAGAACGGCAGAGGGCCCCCGGTGGTTCCGAAGGGCCCTCTTGTGTCCGGAAAAGCGTCAGCGCGCGGCCGGAACCGCCCGCCCGGCGCCGGTCCCGGCCGGAGCGGGGGCCAGCAGCCGCTGGGCCAGCTCGCCGAAGAGCAGGCCGAAGCCGCCCCACAGCACGGACTGGATGGCCAGGGCGGAGAGCCGGAACCGCCACAGCAGATCGGCCGGGAAGTCCTTCGGGACCTCGTTGACGACCGGCAGGAAGGCATAGGCCAGGCCGATCACCACGGCGAAGGCGGCGACGGCGGCCACGGCCGCCCACCAGGTGCCCAGGGTGGGCGCCAGGCGCTTGCCGAGCAGCGTCGCGGCGACCGCGAGGAGCACGCTGAGGACCATCATCAGGAAGTACAGCGCGGTCCGCTTGCCGATGGTGTCGGGGTCGCCGACCGACGGCGGGTTGGCCGGGTACTTCAGGAACGGCACGACGTACACGGCGAGCAGGGCGCAGCCCGACAGCAGCAGCGCGGTCGCCCGGGGACCGAAGCGGCCCACCCGGCCCAGCGCGAAGCAGAAGGCGAGCGCGGCGATGCCGCCGAAGGCCACCCCGTAGACGAGGACGCCGGTGGCCAGGCCCGCCGTGGACTGGAGCGAGCGGGAGACGACCTCCATCTCGTGCTCGTGGGGGTGGGCGTCCTCGAAGGCGATGGCCTTGTCGACACCGGGCTCACCGAGGAGATAGGCGACGACGAGGGCGAGCACGCCCGCCGCCAGGCCCGCGAGCATGCCGCGGACCAGGAGGTTTCGCACAGTTGCGGAGTTCATGAGTGTGCGGCGCCCCTCGCGTCAGTGGCAGGGGAAGCCGAGCAGGTGGCGGGCGTCGTGCACCCACTCGTGGACGTCCGTGCCGCTGAACACGGAGGTGGCGCCCTGCTCGGCGCCGACGAAGTAGAGCAGGATCAGCATCAGGATGCCGAAGAAGACCGCCCAGGGAGCTATCGCCTTCAGCGGCAGCTTCGCGGGCAGGACAGGTGCGTCGGCGGTCGGCTGGGCGACATGCTGCGCCATGGCAGGGGCCTCCTCTGGGAGTTCGCGTCCCATCTCGGTGGTGCGCTGGACGACGGCCACGGGTCTGACTCGCGAGCGGCTCCGGGGAGCCGTCGCACACAGTGGCGCGACCGTGCCGGTTTCCCACCGGCTTCCGTCTCGCCGTCGTCGATATCGAACAGACGGTACCGCGTGCCGCCGCCCCGGCCAAGACCGCCTCCGGGAGGTGATCCCCGAACATGATCTCCCCTCCCAGCAGGGCGGACCGGGCGCGGCGGCACGCGGGCCGCCGCTCAGCGGTGGCGGAACTCGGGCGCTCTGCGGTCGACGAAGGCGCCCATGCCCTCCTTCTGGTCCTCGGTCGCGAACACCGCGTGGAAGAGCCGCCGTTCGAAGCGGACGCCTTCGGCGAGCGTCGTCTCGAAGGCCCGTCCGACGGCCTCCTTCGCCATCATCGCCACCGGCAGCGACATGCCCGCGACGGTCTCGGCGACGGCCAGCGCCTCGCCGAGCAGATCGTCGGCGGGCACCACCCGGGAGACCAGCCCGGCCCGCTCGGCCTCCGCCGCGTCCATGGTGCGCCCGGTCAGGCACAGCTCCATGGCCTTGGCCTTGCCGACCGCGCGGGTCAGCCGCTGGGAGCCGCCGATGCCGGGGATCACCCCGAGCTTGATCTCGGGCTGCCCGAAGACGGCGGTGTCGGCGGCGAGCAGGATGTCGCAGAGCATGGCCAGCTCGCAGCCGCCGCCCAGGGCGTAGCCCGCGACGGCGGCCACCGTCGGGGTGCGCAGCTGCCCGAGCCGGTCCCAGGCCGCGAACCAGTCGCTGAGGTACATGTCCAGATACCCCTGGGGCCGCATCTCCTTGATGTCGGCGCCCGCCGCGAACGCCTTCGCCGAGCCGGTGATGACGACGCAGCCGCACTCCGGGTCCCGGTCCAGCGCCTCGGTCGCGGCCACCACCTCGCGCATGACCGTCAGATTCAGGGCGTTGAGGGCCTCGGGCCGGTTCAGGGTGAGCAGGGCGGTGCGCCCCTTGCGTTCGACGAGGATCGTCTCGTACGCGGGAAGCCCGGCGCCGTTCCGCGTGCTCATCGCTTCTCCCCCTCTCCTTCTTGTTCTTGCCGGGTGCCGCGGTCCCGGATGGTGCGGACGATGCCGGAGAAGTCCTCGGTGGCGCCGACGCGTTCGGCGTACTCCTCGTACAACCGGGCCGCCGCGAGGCCCAGTTCGGAGTCCACCCCGCTGTCGCGGGCGGCCCGCGCGGCGAGTCCGAGGTCCTTGGCCATGAGGGAGGCGGCGAAGCCCGGCCGGTAGTCGCGGTTGGCGGGGCTGCCCGGGACCGGCCCGGGGACCGGGCAGTTGACGCTGAGCGCCCAGCACTGCCCGGACGCCGTGGACGCCACGTCGTAGAGGGCCTGGTGGGACAGGCCCAGGCGCTCGCCGAGCACGAACGCCTCGCTGACGGCGATCATGGAGACGCCGAGGATCATGTTGTTGCAGATCTTGGCCGCCTGCCCGGCTCCCGCGCCGCCGCAGTGGACGGCCTTCCTGCCCATGGCCTCCAGCAGCGGCCGGGCCTCGGTGAACTCCGCCTCGCCGCCGCCCGCCATGAAGGTGAGCGTGGCGGCCTCGGCGCCGACCACCCCGCCGGAGACGGGGGCGTCCAGCGACCGCATCCCGGCGGTGGCGGCCCGCTCGTGGGCCGTACGGGCGTCGGCGACGTCGATGGTGGAGCAGTCGACGAAGAGGGTGCCGGGCCGGGCCGCCGCCAGAACGGTGCCGTACAGGCCGAGGACGTGCCGTCCGGCGGGCAGCATGGAGACGACGACGTCGGCGTCCGCGACCGCCGAAGCGGCGTCGGCGGCGGGCTCGACGCCCGCGCGTACGGCGCTCTCCAGGGCCTCGGGCACCAGGTCGTGGCCCCGTACCCGGTACCCGGCTTTGACCAGGTTGGCGGCCATGGGCGCGCCCATGTGCCCGAGTCCGACGAACGCGACGGTCAGGCTCACCAGGCCACCTCCACGGTGCTGTCGGATCCGGCGAGCCCCAGTTCGCGGTCGCCGAGCGGGGCGAAGAAGCGGTCCACGTCGGCCGCGGTGACCTCGGCGAGGGTGCCGGGCGACCAGCGGGGCCTGCGGTCCTTGTCGATGACCTGGGCGCGGACGCCCTCGACCAAGTCGGGGGCGGCGAGCGCGGCGCAGGAGACGCGGTACTCCTGGTCGAGGACCGCCTCCAGCGGGCCCAGGCGCCGGGCGCGGCGCAGCGCGGCGAGGGTGACCTTCAGCGCGGTGGGCGACTTGCTGAGCAGGGTCTCGGCCGCCTCCTTCGCGGCGGCCTCGCCGCGGCCGAGGAGGCGGTCCAGGATCTCCTCCACGGTGTCGGCCGCGTAGCAGGTGTCGATCCACTCCCGCTGCCCGGCGAGGTCGCCCGGCGGCGGCTGCCGCACATGCCGGGCGAGCGCGTCGTGCACGGACAGCCCGGCGAGGTCGGCGGTGAAGGCGCCGAGCGCGGCGGCGGGCACATGGTGGTCGGCGAGCCCGCACAGCAGGGCGTCCCCGGCGCCGATCTGCGCGCCGGTCAGCGCCAGATGGGTGCCCAGTTCGCCGGGGGCGAGGCCGAGCAGATAGGTGCCGCCGACATCGGGGACGAAGCCGATGCCGGTCTCGGGCATGGCGACGCGCGCGCGTTCGGTGACGACGCGGACGCTGCCGTGGGCGGAGACGCCGACGCCGCCGCCCATCACGATGCCGTCCATGACGGCGACGTACGGCTTGGGGTAGCGGGCGATCCGGGCGTCGAGGCGGTACTCGTCGCGCCAGAACGCGGCCGCCGCGGTGCCGTCGCCGGTCTTGGCGTCGTCGTGGATGGCCCGGATGTCGCCGCCCGCGCACAGGCCGCGCTCGCCCGCGCCGCTGATGACGACGGTGGCCACCGCCGGGTCGTGCTCCCAGGCGGTCAGGGCCGCGTCGATGCGGCGGACCATCTCGTGGGTGAGGGCGTTGAGGGCCCGGGGCCGGTTGAGGACGATGTGGGCGGCCCGCCCGTCGGTGCGCAGGAGGACGGGGTCCTCGGTGCCGGTCACCGGAACGCCTCCGTCAGGCCGCGGGCCACGATGACGCGCATGATCTCGTTGGTTCCTTCCAGGATCTGGTGGACGCGCAGGTCACGGACGATCTTCTCGATGCCGTACTCGCTGAGGTAGCCGTAGCCGCCGTGCAGTTGGAGCGCGCGGTCGGCGACCGTGTACCCGGTGTCGGTGGCGAACCGCTTGGCCATCGCGCACAGGTACGGCGCCTGCGGGTCGCCGGCGTCCAGGGCGCGGGCGGCCTGCTGCACCAGGGCGCGGGCGGCGGCGAGTTCGGTCGCCATGTCGGCCAGCCGGAAGCGCAGCGCCTGCGCGTCGAGCAGCCGCTGCCCGAACGCCTCCCGGTCGGCGAGGTGGGCGAGGCTGCGGTCCAGGGCGCTGCGGGCGCCGCCGAGCGAGCAGGCGGCGATGCCGAGCCGGCCGCCGTTCAGGCCGTTCATGGCGATGCGGAAGCCGTCGCCCTCGCGGCCCAGCAGCCGGTCGGCGGGCAGCCGTACGCCGTCCAGGATCACCTGGCGGGTGGGCTGGGCGTTCCAGCCCATCTTGCGTTCGTCGGGGCCGAAGCCCACCCCGGCGTCGTCCTTGTCGACGACGAAGGCGGAGACGCCGTCCGCTCCGGTGCCGCCGGTGCGGGCCATCACGACGTACAGCTGGGAGGCGCCCGCGCCGGAGATGAACTGTTTGACGCCGCTGAGCACATAGGCGCCGCCGTCGCGGACGGCCCGGCTGGTGAGGGCCGCCGCGTCGGAGCCCGCGCCGGGTTCGGTCAGGCAGTAGCTGGCCAGGTCGTCCATGGCGCACAGCCGGGGCAGCCACCGCTCGCGCTGGGCCGGGTCGCCGTAGCGGTCGATCATCCAGGCGACCATGTTGTGGATGGAGAGGTATCCGGCGATGGCGGGGCAGCCGGAGGCGAGGGTCTCGAAGACGAGGACGCCGTCGGCCCGGCCGAGGCCGGAGCCGCCGGACTCCTCGCGGACGTAGACGCCGCCGAGGCCGAGCCCGGCCGCCTTGCGCAGGACGTCGACCGGGAAGTGCTTGTCGCGGTCCCAGTCCAGGGCGTGCGGTGCCAGGTGGTCCTGGGCGAAGTCGAGGGTGGTCTCCACGAGGGCCTGCTGGTCCTCGGTGAGCAGGGTGTGGGTCATGGTCGCTCAGCCCATCGTGGGGATGGTGAAGCTCGCGCCCTCGCGCAGCCCGGCGGGCCAGCGGGACGTGACGGTCTTGGTACGGGTGTGGAAGCGGACGGCGTCCGGTCCGTGCTGGCCCAGGTCGCCGAAGCCGGAGCGCTTCCAGCCGCCGAAGGTGTGGTAGGCGACCGGGACCGGGATGGGCACGTTGACCCCGACCATGCCGGTGTTCACCCGCCGGGTGAAGTCGCGGGCGGTGTCTCCGTCCCGGGTGAAGATCGCCACGCCGTTGCCGAAGGCGTGCTCGCTGGGCAGGCGCAGCGCCTCCTCGTAGTCGGCCGCGCGGACCACGGACAGGACGGGACCGAAGATCTCCTCCTGGTGGATGCGCATGTCGGGGGTGACCCGGTCGAAGAGGGAGGCCCCGGCGAAGAAGCCGTTCTCGTGCCCGGGGAGCACGAAGTCGCGTCCGTCCACGACGAGTTCGGCGCCCTCCTCCACCCCGAGGTCGACGTAGGACCGTACGCGCTCCACCGCGTCACGGGCGACCAGCGGGCCGAAGTCGGCCTCCGGGTCGTCGCTGCGGCCGATGCGCAGCGTGCCGATGCGCTCCTTGAGCCGGGCGACCAGGGCATCGGCGGTCTCCTCGCCGACCGGCACGGCGACCGAGATGGCCATGCAGCGCTCGCCCGCCGAGCCGTACCCGGCGCCGACCAGCGCCTCCACGGCCTGGTCGAGGTCGGCGTCCGGCATCACGATCAGGTGGTTCTTGGCGCCGCCGAAGCACTGGGCGCGCTTGCCGTGGGCGGCGGCGGTCGCGTAGACGTGCGCGGCGACCGGGGTGGAGCCGACGAAGCCGAGGGCGGCGACGCGGGGATCCTCCAGCAGGGTGTCGACGGCTTCCCGGGCGCCGTTGACGACATTGAGGACGCCCGGCGGCAGGCCCGCCTCCAGGAAGAGCTCGGCGAGCCGCAGCGGCACCGAGGGCGCCCGCTCGGACGGCTTGAGGACATAGGCGTTTCCGCAGGCCAGGGCGGGTGCGGCCTTCCAGAGCGGGATCATGGCGGGGAAGTTGAACGGGGTGATGCCGGCGACCACACCGAGCGGCGAGCGCAGTGAGTGCACATCGATGCCGGTGCCCGCGTTGTCGGTGAACTCGCCCTTGAGCAGGTGCGGGATCCCGGCGGCGAACTCGACGACCTCAAGGCCGCGCTGGATGTCGCCGTGGGCGTCGGCGACGGTCTTGCCGTGCTCGGCGGAGAGCAGCCGGGCCAGGTCGTCCTTCTCCTGCTCGACGAGTTGGAGGAAGCGCAGCATGACCCGGGCGCGGCGCTGCGGGTTCCACTCGCCCCAGGCGCGCTGGGCCTCGGCGGCGACGGTGACCGCCGCCTCGGTCTCGGCCCGGTCCGCCAGCGGTACCCGGGCCTGGACCTCTCCGGTGTTGGGGTCGTACACGTCGCCCTGGGCCCCCGAGGTGCCCGGGACGTTCTCGCCGCCGATGAAGTGGGTCAGTTCCCGTACGCCGGCGGGGTGGTGCGGACGGATCATGGGTGCCTGCTCTCGTCAGGTGAGGGTGATCCAGGACGGCGCGCGCGACCGGCGCACGGGCCGCTCATGTACGCGGGCGTGCGCGGGGGTGGTCGGCGCGGAACGCTGAGGACGCCGGGCCGTCAGAGCGTCGGGCCGGGACGGTTGAGGCCGGTGGCGGAATGCGGGGAGCCCCCGCGGCGCAGCTCGCCGGGATCGTGGAAACGCACCGGTGCCATGCGTGTCAGCTCCATCCTCGTGGACCACACGGAACATCCCGCGGCCGGTATCCTGACTCCCGGATCAGCGCGCGCCGTCCGCCTTCCCGACATCCAGCTCGTCAGTGGCGTCCTGCTCGACGGCGTACTCCCCGGTCACAGTGGCGGGACCGTGCCGGAATCACACCGGCTTCCCTGCACCGCGGGCCTACGTCCCCAGAATATAGTTGGACGTCCTAGTAAATCCAGTGCCACGGGTGGTGCCGTACCGGATTCCCGCCGAAGCGGACCCCCGCCGGGGCTCCGGACCGGCCGGAGGAGCGGCGCTCCCCCGGCCGCCGGGCGACGGGCGGCCGTCAGAAGGCCGTCCAGGTGAACGCCACCGTGTCCCCGGCGTTCAGCTCGAACTGGCAGCCGCCCACCGGGGTGGGCGTGCCGTTGACGGAGATGTTCCAGTACGCCGAGCCGCCGCCGCTGACGTTCTTGATGCTGTCGACCGAGTAGTCGTCGAACGACGCGTACCAGGCGCCGTCCCAGCCGAAGTGCCGCTTGCGGGCGGCGTCGTCGAGGGCGGCGGTGGGCGTCGGCACGGCGGAGGGGTGGGCGCCCCCGTTCGTCCCGTCGCATCTGTGCGTGCCGCCCGTCGCCGTGGTGACGTCGTGGCCGCGGGTCCGGACCTTGCCGTGGAACAGCGGCCCGTCGGGGCCCTGCACGGTCAGCGTCACCCTGACCGGGGCGTTCGTGCCGTGCGCGGCGTGCGTGTCCGGTGCGCCGTGGGCCTGGGCGGTGGCCGGCGCGCCGGCCAGGGCCACGCCGAGGGCGACGGAGGCGATGAGCGTACGGCGTATGCGGATACGGGAGGTGAGCGAGGCGCGTGAGGTGCCGGAGGTGTGTCGCACGGCGGGAGCCTTCCTGGTGTGGGCGGCCCGCAGCCCCGTCGCCGAGCGGGCGGAGCGGACACCGCCGCCGCCTCGGGCGAGACTCTCGGCTTCGCGCTGCAGACCATGACAGGGAGAAGCGGTTCACGGCGCGCCCCGGGTGTCCCGACTCGCGGCCCACCGGCCGCACACGGTTGCAGGTCAGCGCCGGAATCCCACCGGCTTCCCCCAGGCACGCGCCCTATGCGGTTGTCGTACACACGGTCCATCCGCTGAACGCGCGGGCGAACCGCCGTCATCCTAGGGCCGGTCGAGCCGGGCCGGGGGGCGTTTGCCCACTCCTCGGCCGGGCGGGTCGAACGCGTACAGCTCCAGGATGTCCGGCAGCGGGGCCACCCCCGGGCCACCGGCCCGCACCCAGCCGACGATGTCCTCCGTGGCCTCCGCGTCATTGACCAGCCCCAGCCAGACCGGCCGCGCACCGGCCGCGCGGCCCGCGGCCGACGGCTGCACGACCACGACATTGGCCTGATCGCACACGTCCAGGCACGCGGAGATCCGCACCGGCACCCCGGCCCGCAGCCGCGCGGTCTGCGCCGCGTGGTCGACGCCGGTCACCTTGGGCGTACCGCAGCAGCAGTCCCGGCACACCACGACCCGGCACGGCACGGGCTCCGGCTCCGGCTCCGGCCGCACGGACGACGGCCGCGCGCGCGGTATGCCGCCGGACGGGTCCTCGGACACCGCGGTACCTCCCTGATCGGCCGACCGTCGCTCACGCCGGGACCGAGTATGCCTGTTCCCTCAAGACGCGAGCTCTCACCGCAGCTCTTCCAGACGGTCCCGCACCTCCTGGGTGCCGTGTCCGCCCATCAGTTCGCGCAGCACGAGGACGCGTTCCAGCGCCTCGACGGCCTCGGACGAGCGGCCGGCCGCCACCAGGACATCGGCACAGAGCCACAGGAGCTTGGCCTCGTCGTGCCAGTGTTCGAGGTCACACAGAATTCCGCAGGCCTGCCGGAGCAGCCTGAGCGCCTCCTCCCCCTCCGACCTGGAGAGGTGGATCTGGGCGAGTGTGTACAGGACGTCCGCCCTGCACCTCCGGTCCGTCGTCCCCTCCGCGATGCGCAGCGCCTCACCACACGCGCGGAGCCCTTCGTCGTACTCCCCGCGGTCCCGGTGGAGGGTACCGATGCCGTTCAGCGCCGCCGCTTCCCCGCTGCGCTCGCCCAACGCCCGGTACAGCTCAAGAGCCTGACGGTGATGCTCCTCCGCCGCCGCTCCGTTCCCCTGTTTGCGCATCGTGAGCGCGAGCGTGTGCAGGGAGTGCGCCAGGCTCAGTCTGCCGGTCTCGGTGTCGTCCTCCTTGCTCAGCCGGACGGCCCGGTACAGATGGCCTGCCGCCCGCTCGAACTGCTCCTGCCGCCAGTAGGTCCCGGCCAGCATCCGGTGCACCATGGCGCACTGAGCGGGCTCGGCTTCCTTCTCCGCGACCTCCCGCGCCAGCGTCAGCCCGCGCAACGCGTCGTCCAGGCGGCGGCGGGACCATTGATAGGTGACGTGAGCCATCGGCAGCAGCCAGACGTAGCGCTGCAACCCTTTCTGGTGGGCGAGTTGGACACCGAGCTGGACGGAGTCGTACTCCACGTCCAGCACGGCCAGCGCCTGTTCGAGGTCCACCGGCTCGAACACTCTCACCCCGGCGGGATCACCCACGGGAAGCGCTCGCTGCTCATGGAGCCGGCGGTCACAGGCGTGGACGTTGTGCAACTGGTGTTCCAGCACCCGCCGTACGGTCGTGTCCTCGAAGTCCTCCGAGGAACCGCCGACTTCGGGGTCCACCTCGTAGCGCGCGAAGGCGCGCACCAGGTCGTGCAGGCTGTAGCGGTCGGCCCGGAGTTCCACCAGACTGGCCGCCACCAGTTCCTCCAGGGCATGGTCGGGACGCATTCCGTCGCCGGCCGGACCGAGGTCCATCACGGCGTCCCAGCCGGCACTCGGGCCGGGGTGCACGGCGAGTTGCCAGAGCAGCCGACGCGCGGCCGGCGACAGCGCGCGGATGGAACAGGCCAACGCCATCCGGACGGACAACTCCTCCTCGGGCAGGTGCAGAACGCCCAGCTTCTCTTTCTCCTCCCGGAGATCCCGCACAAGGTCGCTCGTGCCCCGGACCGACCGGTTCTCCAGGCGCCGGGCGACCACGGTGAGAGCGAGCGGGTGCCGGCCGCACAGCTCGACAAGGGCACGGATGAGTGGCTCACGGCCTCTCGGGTCGCCCTCCGGGAGCTTCTCCCGGAGGATGGCGGCGGCGGACTCGTCGTCCAGGAGATCGACCTTGCGGAAGTACGGGTCCTGTCCGGCACCCAGACCTCTGAGCGTGTTACGGCTCGTGACGATCACCGCGCTGGTGCCGTTCCCGGGCAGCAGCGGACGCACCTGGGCCACGTCCACCGCGTCGTCCAGCACGATGAGCACCGACTTGTCCGCCAGGACCGAACGCAGCGCCGCGCTCTTCGCCTCGATTCCCTCCGCTCCCGCATAGGGCGGGAACTCGGCCAGGAACCCATCCAGGACGTGTTCCGGTTCGGCGGGCCGCACGTCGGCACCCGCGAACCCGCGGAGGTTCGCGTAGAGAGCGCCGTCCGGGAACCTCTCCCGCAGGACCGCCCCGAGCCGGTACGCCACCAGGCTCTTTCCGACACCGGCCATTCCGCTGAGCACGATCAGCGTCGGCCTTTCCGCCTCCTGCCGCGTCCGGGCCACCCCGGCGAGTTCATCGATGAGTCCGTCACGCCCGAAAGGACGGTGCTTTCCCGCGGGGAGCTGGTCCGGGACACGACGAAGAGATGTACCGCGTGAACGCCGCGGGGTACCACGCAGGTCGTCGACGATTTCCTGTAGTTCCGGGTCCTGTTCCGTCTTCCCGTGGTCCGCCTCCCATTTTTCGATCAGCCTCTCCAGTACCCCTCTCGCCATCGCCTGTCCATGGGCGATCAGATAGAACCCGAAGATCCGGGACCGTTCCGGCATGCGCTCATACCATTTCTTCGTTTCCATGCGAAGCCATGTGTCTTCGCCGGCCCGCAGTGCGGCCTCCATCCGGTCGCAGACGGCGGCCATCAGTTCCTCCCGCAGCTCGGCCCTGCGTCTGCCGAACGTGTCCTCGGGCAGCCCGCGCAGCGGTTCGTCGTCCTGCCACTCCGCCAGGGCCGTGCACAACTGCGCGAATTTCTCCGGCCACTTGAGGTGCGCTGCCCTCCGCACCCCTTCGCGGAAGCGGAGCAGATCGACGCTTCCTTCCGGAAGGTTCATCACACAGACGCTTGATCTCAGATCGGGGAGGACCTCATCCCCCAGCACTCCCCTCAGCAACGAGGCCACCTTGTACACCCGTTCTCGCGGGCACTCCTGGCCCGGCCAGAGGTGCTCGGCGATCTCGTCGGTGGTACAGCGGTACCGCGGCGATGTCACCAGCAGTCCGAACAGCGCAGTCGCCTTCTTCACACCGCAGATCCCCTTTCCGTTCGATCCCCTGACACTGATCAGGCCGAGTACACGCGCCTCCACTGCCTTTCCTCCCTCACGCACCGAAGCAGCAGCCATGACGAGAACACTCCTGCATCCGCGCGCACTTGGGCGCCCGTCGACACGCTCGACCGCTTCAGACCCGCGTCAGGTTTTCGTCAGATCCGGTGCCGCGGCGGGCCCCGCCGGCCCGGCACGATGGCGTCAGCCGCTCGCCGGACAGGGCGATACCGGCTCCCTCTTCGTCCGAAGGGATCCATTGCCATGAAGAAACACCTCCCCAGCCACCTCAGGCGGTCCGGCGGCTTCCCGCCCACCCCGCGACGCACCGGCCGCACCGTACGGCCCGACAACCTCGCGGCGCCGCAGACCGCGACGCCGCACGAGGCACCACCGGTCAAGACGGACTGAGGCGGTCCGCTCCCAGGCCCAGCGGGGCGCCCGTCTCCGGGCGGGCGCCCCGCGCCCGGGAGCACGCCGCCCGTCCCGCGAGTCGGCCCGGTACCCGTACGGGCCGGCCGCTCCGCCACCCGACCGAGGACCCGAGACGACAGCACTCGTGTGTAATTCTGAGGCAGGTGGGACTCATGACCGTTTTGCCCCTTCTTCGGGGATGAGCGGTCGGGCGTCCGCGCTCACCACCCGGCCTCTGTTCACCTGGCCCCGGCGTCGGTCCGCGGGCCCAGAGAGGACATTCCATGGCCCCTATCGCCCCCGGCGGCCTGTTCGCCGCGGTCACCCGGCACTTCCAGAATCCCCGCGCCGCGGAGGAGGCACGTCTGAGTGTCAGCACGGAGGACGGCGAAGCCCCGGTCCCGCTCTCCCCCGCCGAAGCCCGTGAGGCCCTGTACGGGCCGGCGGCCGTCCCGGCGCTGGTCTCCTCGATCTGGCAGGAGGCCCTGGGCGCGGCTCGCGCCGAGACCGCACCGGGCGGCCCCTGGCGGCTCCTGGTGATCTGGCTGGCCCTGCCGCAGCTCACCGGCACCGTCCGGCGCATCAGCACGCGGCTGGGTGTCGACCGGTCCGACGTGGAGTCCGAGATGGCACTCGCCCTCCTGGAAGGGCTGCGAAGCGGGGAGCACGGACCGCCTCCCCCGGTCCGGACCTGGCTCGGTGCGGCGCGCAGCAGCGCCTGGCGCCTCGCCCGCGCAGGGCTGCGGGAGATTCCCTCCACCCTGGCGGAGGACATCGCGGACGACGATCGGACCGCGCCGGACGGGTCGGCGGCGGATCCGTGCGAGCGGGAGGACTTCGCCCTGGAGGTCCTCCGTCCGGAACGGTCCGGGCCGCACGCGCCGCTCCGTTTCCGGATCGCCTCGCAGCAGGTGAGGAAGGAGGTGCTCGGCAAGCTGACCGGGCACCTGGAAGCGCGCCCCGGCTCGTACCGCGTCGCACCGTGCGACCGGAAACGGCAGATCGGCACCTTGACGCTCCGGCGCAGGGCGAGGCAGGCATGAAGCAGGCGCTGTCACGTCAGCTCGGCTTCACCGAGATCTTCGAACTGCCGGTCACGGTGGACCTGCGAACGGCCGCACGAGCGCTCGGCATCTGCCGGGGGACCGCGTACCGGCTCGTCTACGAGGGGACGTTTCCCTGTTCCATCATGCGGGTCGGACGCCAGTACCGGATCCCGACAGCCGAGCTGATGCGCCTGCTCGGTATCGACGAACGGCCCATGTACGCCGTGGATCTCGACACCGTCCCGGAGTCACAGCGGAACGCCACCCTGCCATGACCCGGCCCGGTCGGCCGTCCCGCACGACCGGATCAGTCGTCCGGCGCCGCGAGCTTTCCGTCGATCAGAGCCGCGGTGAAGGCTCGGGCGAGCGCCTGTCCGGCCTCGGCGGTACGCGTCAGCTCCGCCCCCCATCGGTCGAGACCGCGCAGTACGCTGCCCCGGCGGCGCTGCACGTCGACCGGCAGGAGCGGAAGGCGCAGCCGTTTCACGTCGATACGCGGGGCACCGCTCGCGGTGACGGACGTACGCGCGGCTCTCGCCGCGTTGTCGGGGTGGGTGACGGCGCCCGCCACGAACCACGGGTCGAGAAGGTCCCGGTCGACGCGTACGGCGTGTACGCCGGGGCCGAGCCGGGCCCCGATCTGCTCGTCCGTCGCGACCTTGGCCACCAGGTCTCCGGCGAGCGACGGGACGAGGATGTCGTGGGCCTGTACCCGGGCGGCCGACTCGGTGCCGGGGCGTACGGGGACGGATCCGCTAGCGGGTCGCCCGGTGGCGACGTCCTGTCCTGTGAGGGCCGGCTCCAGCCGGTCGGTGCCGGGAGAGTCCCGGCCCGCGGCACGGGCCGGGTGGCGGTGCAGGGTGAGGGCTCCGGTCCGCGAGAGTTCTCCCAGCGTCGCCGTGGACACGGCCTCCGGATCGGGCCGAGGAGCGCGGTCCGGCCGTGGTAACGCGACGCGGAGCGAGGCGAGTCTGGCCTCCAGCGCGGCGGGCATCCTCAGCACGGCGTCGAGCGTGTACGCCCCGTCCTGCCCCGGCACATGACGTCGCGGAGTGAGGTCGGCGTCCTCGTCGAGCAGCTCGGCCCGCGGTACGCGTCGGGCGATGACCCGTTCGGGGCCGGACGCCGCGCGCCCGGTGCGGTGGCCGGTCCAGAGGTCCCCGACTCGCCGGCGCAGCACGTCGAAGGGGTCGCCCGGCGACGCGTGCCGGTCTCCGCGCACGGCCTCGCCGGTCACGAACAGGACCCCCGTGTCCGGGACGCCGGAAGCGTCCGGACGCCGCAGTACCCACAGGTGGGCGCCGTTGCTGTTCCCGACTGCCGTCGTCGGGGGCAGTCCGACGACGGCCCGGAGCACACCGCGCCGGACGAGCTCGCTGCGGATCCGGCGCCCCGTGGACCGTCCGGCCACGGCCGGGGGCATGAGCAGGGCGGCTCGGCCGCCGGGCCTGAGGTGCCACAACACCTGTTGCACCCAGGCGAGTTCCGGCTCGGAACGCGGCGGAGGACCCCCGTACGGCCACCGGGAGCCAAGGGCGAGCCGACCGTGGCCCCAGTCCTGGAGGCCGTGCGGAGGGCCGCCGACGACGGCATCGACGGTCTCATCGGCGAAGGCGTCCTCCGGGAACGGACCGCCCACCCCCAGACGCAGCCGTCCGTCGGCCTCCGGGCCGGCCCCGGCCCGCGTACGAAGCAGCAGAAGACGAAGGAGCGCGATGCGCACGTACTCGGGACGGCGGTCCCGTCCCAGGATCCGTGGCGGCCCGCCGGGCGGAGTCCCCTCGATGGCGGGACGCAGGAACGTACCGGTTCCGCAGGCGCTGTCGAGGACCGAGTCCGCGGGGCCGGTGAGGTCCAGCATCAGAGCGGCCAGGGCGGTGGGGACGTCGGACAGCCCCGCCGTACCCCGGGCCGTCGCGTACCACGAGTGGAGGTGCTCCAGGACGCGGACGCGATCCTCCACGCGCGCCACCAGCCGGGCGGCTTCGAGGAGTTCCCGCTGGGCCGCCGACCACGCGTGGGGCAGCCCGGTCAGGAGGAGGCCGGCATGCCGGGGCGACACGATCGCCCGTACCGCGTCGCCGAGCCGGTCCGGGGTGGGCGCCCCGGCGGGTGCGGTCAACAGTGCCAGCCCGGCCAGGGAGAGGGCCTCCGCGGGCCGTCCCGCCGCGCCGAACGTCTCGGCGCACCGGGTGAGGCGGTCGAGCGGTGCGAGGACGCGGAGTTTTCCCTGCCGGTCGAGCCACTGCTCCACTTCGCGCAGGTCGAAGGCGGGACTGGCGGACGTCCCGGCGACCGGCTGGGGGAAGTCCCGGTGCCGGCGGCGCCAGTTGCTCACTGCGGGCCGGCCGACCCCCGCGATCCTGGCGATGCCGGTGGCCGTCACCGTGGTCGGTTCTTCTGCCACGCCTGTCTCCCTGCGTCCCGCCGTGTCCCTCGGGGAAGACGTGAAGCGTACCGGCGTTCCACCGGGCGGCCGGGTCCCGCGCGGTCCGGCGGAGACCTCCGCCCGGCTCGGGCCGTCCCGGTCAGTGCGGCCCGCCGTCCTGCGCGCACCGTTCGATGCCCTCGTCGATCTCCCGGACCTCCGGACTCGGCTCCCCGAAGGCCCGTACGGCGTCAGGGCGCACCTCGATGTACGCGGAGTGCGCGTCCTGCGGCAGTCCCTCTTCGCGCAGCAGCCCGGCCCGGTCGATGCGCAGCCGTACGACACCCGACTCGATACGGCCGAAGCGGCCCACCGCGCTGTCGAGGCACTGGTCGATCAGATGGACGGCCCCGCGCAGATCGCCGTCCCTCGCGAACGTGCCGGCCTCGGCGCGGATGCGGGGAAGATCGTCCCGCCGCAGTTCCGCGTTGCGCTTCTGGCGGCGCGCCAGGTCGTCGAGGCCGGAGCCCTGCCGACGTCGCACGTCCGACGGGGACTTCTTCGGCAGGGGCGGCGGAGAGCACGGCTTCACCCACGGCAGGGTCGGGTCGTAGTCCCCGAGTCCGGGGCAGCCGGCCGATTCGAGGATCGCCAGGTGCGGCCGGATCAGGTCGAACAGCGCCCGTGCGTCGCCCGGCCGCAGATCCGGGTCCTTGCACAGCAGCCGGTCGACGGTCTCGGCCAGCCACGGCGGTGTCTGCGGGCGTACGTCCGCGATCCTGCGCGGCGGCTCGTCGGTGTGGCAGCGGGCCATCGCATGCATGGTCTCCGCCTCGAAGAGGGACTCCCCGGCGATGAGTTCGAACATGATGCAGCCGACCGAGTAGAGGTCGCTGCGCGGCTCGGCGCGCCCCTCGGTCAGCTGCTCGGGGGCCATATAGGCCACGGTGCCCGGGGTCGCCGCACCCGTGGTGGTGAGCCGCGTCGCGAAAGGGTCGGTGAGGAAGACGAGGCCGAGATCCATCACCTTGACGACACCGCCCGACGCGATCATGACGTTGGACGGCTTGAGGTCGCGGTGCACGAGTCCGGCGTCGTGCAGCCAGGCCAGGCCGGTGGCGAGCTGGGCCAGGATCGCGACGACGCCGCGGAACGGCAGCGGGTGCTGCCTCCCGGCCAGCTTCTCCAGGGTGGGGCCCTCGATGAACTCCATGACGAGGAAGGGCTCTCCCTCGTGCTCACCGAAGGCATGCACCTGGGGGAAGTGCCGGGAACGGCCGAGTCTGCCGGTCGTCCTGGCCTCCCGCCTGAAGCGGTCCCGGTGACGGCGCTCCTCCCGTTCGATGTTGTTCGGGAGCACCAGCTTGACCGCCACCTGCCGGTCCAGGTTCAGGTCGTGGGCCAGGTACACCTCGCCCATCCCGCCGTACCCCAGCCGGTTCACCAGGTGGTACTGCCCGGCGATGACATCGTTCTGCGAACCCACCTGAGAACCGCCCTGCGCCTCGGATCTGACGGAACGTCCGTACACGGATGGTAGCAGTGAGTAGCATCCCGTGAATGTTGTTCACAGGGGAACAGATGAGGAGAAAGAGTGACCGACTGGCCGCTGCCCGAAGGACTCACCGGTGACCCGCGCTTGATCAGGGTGTTCGCCGGAGGCGCGAAGGAGGGGGCGGAGGACTGCCCCACACTGCGTGCCGTCAAGGCCCGGCCCCGTCTTCGAGCCGCGCACCGCACTCCGTACAAGCCGGACGACCTGGAGACATTCGCCCTCGCCCCCGTGATGCGCAGACTCGATCTCCTGGAGTTCGGCCGGATCCGCGACGATCCGGCCCGGGTGCGCCCCTCGCACCCGGGTCTGGAGCGCTTTGCCGAGCATGCCGCGGCGCAGTACCGGGCCGCGGCGGAATCGCTGGATCCGGAGGGGCGGCTGCTGCCGGACCCCAAGTACTGGGTCAGGCAGACACGTACACCGGCCGGCTCCGGTGGTGGTCGCACGGTGTACGAACTCCGGGCGTGGGGGCGGTGTTACGCCGACCGGGAGCGGACGGTGTGCGAGTTGCGGCTCCTCCGGTTCGGGTCCGTGCACCGCGGAGGACGCCGACGGGCCGAGCGGGATCCGGCGGAGACCGCCATGGCGGCGTACGTCTCCGCGTACGGCGGCCGTGCGGCGGAGCCCGCCCGGTGGGGGGACGAGCACGAGGTGCAGGGCGTCGCCGCGCCCCGGCGGATCCGGGTCGTGGAGATCGGGTGCCTGGACGGCTCGGTCGGTGAACCGCTGTTCGACGGGACTCCCGAGGAGGCGGACGCCGCGTACCGACGGCTCGCCGCACCCCGGCTGCGGGCCACCGTCGACGCCGTGCACCGGCGTCCGGGGCCCGGCTGCGCGGCCTGCCGGCTGGCCGCCTCCTGCCCCGACCTGCCCCGTGCCTCCGGCGTCCTCGGCATCGCGGATGTCTCCCGCCCCCGCCGCACCCTGTCCGTCACGGATCTGCGCAGGTACGCGAAGTGCCCGGCCCAGGAGCATCTGCGGCGCCTCCACCTGCCGTACGACGAGAGCCGTGAGCACGACCGCCACGTGACACGGGGGCACGCCGTGCACGCCTGGCTCCAGCGCCTGCACGAACGGACGCCCCGGCGCCCCTGCACACCCGCCGACGCGCCCGCCGACCCGACGGACTGGGCGGCCGACGGCTGGCACCTGACCGGCGCCGACGCCGAACTTGGGGCCCGGCTGATCGGCCGCCATGCCGCCGTGTGCCCGCTGCGGCACGCCGATCCGGAAGCGCCGGTGATCGCGGAACGGCTCTTCACCTTCCGGGATCCGGAGGCCGACGTCGTGCTCGTCACCAAGCCCGATCTCGTCTACCGCAGCGGCGGAGCGGTGGTGTGGCGGGAGATCAAGAGCACCAAGTACCGCACGCCGCGCGGTGGCGAGGACGTCCTGGAGCGGTACCCGCAGGCGGCGCTCGCTCTGGTGCTGCTGGCCGAGGGCGTGTTCGGCGGCGACGTGCGCCGCTCGCGCGTCGAGGTGGAGGTCCTGCGGCCGACCGGCTCCGACCTGGAACTCGTCTCGCCCCGCCAGACCGACCGGGTCGCGACCGCCCGGCGGGTGATCCGCGGCCTCGCCGCCCCGTGGCACCGGGACGCCACCTCGGCACCGAAGCCGGGCAAGCACTGCGCCCGCTGCGAGGTGGCCCGTTGGTGCCCGGCCGCACCACCGTCCTCGGGTGCGTCCGCCTTCGGGGAGCCGCGGTGACGCGCACCGCCGCGGGCGCCGCCCGCTCCCCCCTCGTCCCGCACGACGGACTCACCCTGCTGCGCACCGTGGCGACCGCCGTCCTCGACCTGGACGCCCTGACCGGGCTGGGCACCTTCACCCTCCCGTATCCGGCCGAGGCGCAACGAGCCCTCGACCGCACCGCGCTGGCCTGTCTGCTGCGCGGCGCCGACCCGCCCCTGAGCGTCAGTGACCTGCTCATCTGGTGCCGCCGGCGCCCCGTGACGGAATGGCCGCTCGACCTCCCCGACGGTCTGGCCGCCCCGGAGGACAGGCTGATCGACAAGGACGCCTGCGTACCCACCGACCTGTGCTACGAGTGGGCCGTGGACCGGCCGGACTCGGCCACCGAACAGATCGACCGCGCCCTGATCGCCCTGGCGATGGACCGCTGCCGCCTCGCGAACGCCCCCGCGAGCTATGCCGCCTTCCGGCGCCTGCTAGTCGAACACCCCGTGCTCACCCGGGACAAGGCCGCCGAGATCGCGCTGGAACCGGCCTTCACCCCACTGGACGGGCTCCTCCAGCAGATCTACCTGCCCGCCCCCGTCGGGTGGGTACGGGGCGGCCGGTTCACCTTGTGCCGACGCTGCCGGACCCTGCTCGCGCCGATGCGGGACGGTGGCTGGTGGTGCGAGAACGCGCGCTGCCGGCACAAGGGGGACGCTCCCGTGGGCCACGCGTACGAGGAGACCGAGGGCGGCGGCGTACTGCTGCTCACCAGGCCGCTGCGCCTGTTCGTCACCGCTCCGGGCTTCGCCGAGCTCCGCCTGGAGCGCGCTCTCGCTCGCCTCGGCCTCACCCCCGAGCTGTGGCCGGACTACGACGCGTACGACGTGCGGATCACCCTGCCGGACGGGCGGGTGTGGGCCGTGGACGTCAAGGACTGGGCGAATCCTGCGCTGCTCGGACGCAACGCCATGCTCCTGCCGGGCAGGCCGCCGTACGACCGGGCGTTCCTGGTCGTCCCCGACCACAGGACAGCTCTGCGCCGGGACTATGTGGGCGTCGTCCGCCGCTTCATGGATCCCGACGTGCGGGAACGCACGACCGTGGTCAGCCACCGGCAGTTCATGGCGAGGGTGCGCGCCGCTCTCGAAGAGGCCCGCGGCCAGTCCGTGGGCGACGACCGACCGGAGCACCACCATGCGTGACCGCGAGCAGTGGCGCGGCGACCTCATCCCGGAGTTTCTTCCCCACTTCGCGGACGATGCCGATCCGGAGCTCGCCGCGTCCCGGCTGTGCGAGGTCGAACTCGGGCTCCACCTGGTGGAGCGCCTGCTGCCGGGCCATCCCGCCCAGGCGGGGTGGACCCTCTTCGGCGGGTATCCCTTCGCCTCCGCGCTCGGCCACGCCCGCACACCCGAGCAGCAGCGCATGCTGCGGATCGGGCGGCACCTGCTGTGGCCCCTGCGGCGGCGCCGGATCTGGGCCCAGTCCCTCGACGCCTATCTGTCTCTCCCGCCCGAGCTGCGCGGATACGACCTCGACAGCAGGGACGACCCGCCCCGGCGCCGGAACGTGTCGGTGGCGCACGGCCGATGGGCCGTCTACGCCCGTGCGCTGGCCGACGCCCCGCCGTACCGGACACGGACACTGCCGCTGGCCGAGCCCGGCGGCTGGCGCTTCCTGGAGGGCCAGGCATGGACCTCGGTGGTGCTCCCCGAGGAACTGCCCGCCGAGGAGAGCGCCGGACACGCCCTCGGACGAGCCGCGGCCTCGGGCGGCAAGCCACTGGAGGTCCCCTGGGACGAACTCGTCGCGACCGCCGCGCGGATGGAGGACAAACTGCGCGGACCCGGGAACCCCGACGGGGGCGACTGGCGCCGCAGGCTGGAAAGGGTCGAACTGTTCGTCCGGGACGCCGCATCGGACGACTTCGCGCCGGAGAGGAAGATGCTGCGGGTCGACCGGATGCTCCATCTCCTCGGGATGGTCGGGGCCGGGAAGAGCACGCTTCGCGACATCCTCGCGGTCTGGGCCGCCACCGATCACAAGCGGGTCACCCTGGTCGTGGGCGACGTCGCCGAAGCCCTGCACCTGACATCCCTGTTCTCCGCGCTCGGTCTCCGGGCCGCCCCCGTGCTGGGAGCGACCACACGAGAACAGCATCTCCAGCGCACCCACCGCCGCCTGGCCGCCCAGGACGACGGGACGTCCCTGCTCACCCACGACGCGCTGAGCTTCGACTACCTCAGCACCGCCTGCCCGCTCGACGCGCTGCGCGGGGTGGAGGCGGCGGAGCCGCTCGCCCACCGCGACGCGCCCTGCACCCAGTTGTTCCCGCCGAAGCGGCGCGCGCCCCGGCGCCCGCTGACCGCCCTGGCCGTCGACGAGTCGGAGCACGGCCAGGCCCCGAACCTGCGCAAGCGCCACGGCTGCCCCCTGTGGAACAGGTGCCCGCGTCATCACGGCACCCGCGAGCTGGTCACGGCGGACATCTGGATCGCCACCCCCGCGGCCCTGGTGCACAGCGCCGTGCCCGCCCACCAGAACGAGGAGCGCATCCGCTTCCTCGAACTCGCCTGCCGCAGAAGCGATTTGATCATCGTCGACGAGGCCGACCGGGTGCAGATGCAGCTGGACACCATGTTCGCGCCCGCCGCCGTGCTCACGGGGCGTGCGCCCAACTCGTGGCTCGACGAGATCCATCGGCACAAGATCGACGAACTGGCGCGGGGCGGACGCATCCAGTTGTCCGACTCCATCGTCATGCAGTGGACGGCCGCCCTGCACACGGTGACGGTCGCCGCCGACCGCATCTATCACATGCTGCTGCGCCACAAGAGCCTGCGCTCATGGGTCGAGTCCGACTACTTCAGCTCCTGGACCCTCCAGTACAAACTGGTCGCGGAATGGTTCGGCAGCCCGTCCGACGCCGACACCGACGCCGCCGACACACCCGACCGCCCCACCCCCGAATGGGACGAGGAGATCGGCCGGATCGCCGACGAGGACGACGAGGCGGAGGCCGCCGAGGCCCGGAGGCCGGACGTACCGGGCCCGGCGGGCGACACGGGCCGCGAAGGGGTCATGGCCGTCCTCGACGCGTTCCGGGACGACCCGCTCGGCGACCGGGAGCACGACGACCCCCGGGCCGACGCGCTGGTGCGGCTCACCCGTCAGCTCCTGCACACCATGCGCCCCCGCAACGCCCGCCGCCTCGTCGAGCGGGAACTCCTCGCGCTGGCGGGCGATGCCGTGTCCAGGGCGCGGAGCAGCGTCTCGGAGCAGGTGCTGCGTTTCGAGTTCACCCTGCTCCTGTCCGCGCTGCACACCCGGCTCGACCAGCTGACCGAGATGTGGCCGCGGATCGAGGCCGCGCTCAACTTCGAGGCGTCCAGCAACGTACTGTCCCGGCGCCCGCCGGAGGACTACCGTCCGCTGGTCCCCGAATCCCCCATGGGCAACATCCTCGGCTTCCAGTTCCTCCCCGAGAACGCGGACCTGGGCCGGCTGCGCAGCGGCGAACTGCGCTTCTTCCGCTGCGCGGGCAGCGGCCGCGAGCTGCTCCTGCACCTGCCCGACCTCACCCTCGCCGACGGCCTCCCCGGGCCCAATGTGCTGCTCATGTCGGGGACGAGCTGGGCCGGCCGGTCCACCCGCTTCCATGTGCTCACCGAGGTCGGCGCGCTGCTCAAGCCGCCGCCCGCGGAGCGTGAGGCCATCAAGAGGACGGTGTTCAACACGTGTTTCCTGACCGGTCCTGACGGCAGACCGCTCAGGCTGTCCGGTGCCAAGCCCCACCTGCGTCCCCTCGTTCTCGAACACATGCTGGACCAGCTGGCCCGCCGCACCGCCGACGGCAGGCCCAGTGTGTTCGAACGGGAACTCGCCGCCCTGGACGACGACGAGAGGCGCGGCCGGCTCCTCGTCCTCACCGGCTCCTACGACGAGGCGCGCCGCGCGGCGGACATCCTCAACCGGATCCCGCGCTGGGCCGGAAAGGTGTGCCGTCTGGTCTCCGACGACGCGGAACAGGAGCACGAGTGGCAGTCGGGCCCGGACGGGGTACTCGACGGCGGGGCGGTGGTGGCGCTGCGCCGCGGTGACGTGGCGAACTTCGCCTCGACCGGCACGCAGATCCTCGTCGCCCCGCTCCTCGCCGTCGAACGCGGCCACAACATCCTCGACCGGGGAGTCGCCGCGATCGGCTCGGTGTTCTTCCTGGCCCGGCCCCACCCGCGCCCCGACGACATCGCCCTGGCCGTGCAGGCGGTGAACGACTGGGTGGCGCGTATGCAACGGGACGGCGGCTTCGACGAGTTCGTCCGCGCACAGCCGGGTCTGGACGAGGCCGGCGCGGAGTTCCGGACCCGGGCCCGCGCGCGCTGGCGGTACCTCCTCAACCATCCGCTCGCCTGGAGCCGGCTGAGCGAGGACGAGAAGATCTCGTTCACCTGGGACCAGCTCGTCGTCATCTGGCAGGTCATCGGCCGGCTCGTACGCGGCGGTGTCCCCGCCCGAGTCGTGTTCGTGGACGCCCCGTTCGCCACCCGGGCGGCCGGGCGCAAGAAGCTGCCGGACACCTGGCACACCAGTCTGCTCCTCGCCATGCGGCACGTGCTGGACCCGTACCTCGCCCCGTCGCCGGGAGACGCCGCCACCGCCGGCGGTACTCCGGTGACCGCCCTCGACCGGGCACTCGTCAAAGCCTTGTACGAGCCCCTGCACGCCGCCCTCGCGGGAATCGTCCCGTCCGGCCCTGAGCCGCGCGGCTGAGCCGCGGAAAGGGCCCGTCACACGAGAACACGAAGGGACTCCTCATGCCCTCCTACTCCACGATCCGGCTCGCGGCCTTCGAACGCGTCCGCGGCCACGAGTTCGTCCGCCGGCCGCACGGTCTCTCGTTCCCGCCCGCCTGGCGCAAGGAAGTGCTGGACTTCTACCGGATCGGCAGACGCGAACCGCAGAAGATCGACCAGGTACCGATCCGCCGCCTGAACGAGGTCATCCGCGCGGTGGCTCCCGAACTCCTGTGCGTGGCCCGCAAGGCCACACTGCACGACGACGCCCCCTGGCTGTACGCGTACGACCCGCTGCCGGTCCCCGTCATGCGCCAGTTGATCCACTCCTGGATCCGCGACCTGCACCCGCCCCGCGCACGCGCGGAGCATCCGGAGATCACCGAGCGGGCCGTGCAGCTCGGCGCGGCGCTGGACGTGGCCGGACTGAGCTGGCAGCCGCAGGAGGTGGACCTCTTCTCGGGCCGTACGACGCCCGGCGGCACCTTCGAACCGGACCCACTGGTCCACCAGCTGCTGCCGGACGCCCTCGCGCAGGACATCACCCGGCTGGATCCGTACCGCTTCGAGGGCGTCGAGATGGAGTTCCGCATCGCCGCGACCACGCGGGGGGCGGAGCTCGTGTCCTGGCCGCCACGTGACCACCAGGACGACGACGGAGCGTGGTGGAAGTTCTCGTTCGTCATCGCGCTCACCGTGCAGACCGTGCCCTTCGCCGACTTCCGCGTCCATGTCGGTACGGGGGTGCGCCGATGGCGTACCGGCGGCCCCGTTCCCCTGCCCTTCCGGCGTTCGGTGTCGGCGTATCTGCTCGGCCGGGATCCGTGGTTGGCGCAGACGCCGGGGACCGGTCGCATGGCGGTGAGCCGGATGATCACCGACCGCAGCACCGCCTCGGCCGAGTGGGCGCGCGGCGGCCCCGAGGGGATGCTCGGCCGCCTCCGCTTCTCCCACGGGCTGCCGGACGCCGCGACCGTGCGGGAGGACCCTGACGTCTGGATGTCGGGGAAGGACGGCGTCCAGATCGGTGTCGTGCACGCGACGTCCATGGGCGGACACGGCGTCGGAGCCGGCCTCATGCCGCGCGACCGTTCCCCGCTCACCGACTGGGCGGCCGAGGCGTTCGGCCCGCATCTCACCCGCCTGAACGACTTCACCCGCAGCCGTCACCCCGTCCTGCCGCGCAACCAGCCGAAAGCCCCGACGGGCCGGACGAAAGAGGAACGGGCTCTCAAGAAGGAGGAGTTGCAGCACGCGCGACGGCACGAGCGGCGGCTCGCCCTGGCCCGGACGCTCGGCGGCGCGCCGCTGGTCGTGGAGGCGCGATGGCAGAACCCCCGCACCCGTGACGCGCTGGTCGAGCAGTTGGCGGACCTCCTCGGCCTGGACGGAGCGGGCGGGGCGGGTGCGGTGCGCTCGTGGTCGACACCGCAGCTGGAGGTGCGTCTGTACCTGGAGGACGCCTCTTTCGTCGCCGCCCGGCTCGACTTCCCGGAGGGCCGGCCGCGGCGCAGGCACCTCGCCTCGGCGATCGGCACTCGACGGCGGGAGATCGCCGAGCTGTGTGCGCGTGACGGACGCCCCGACGTCCAGGCGGTCGTGATCGAGATCGGTCACCCGAGCTCGTTCCGGCCCGACATGGTGGATCCCAAGTTCGCCGCGCGTCTCGGCTACGCCGACGCCGGACGGCTGACGAAGTTCATCACCGTGCCCAGCTCGAAGTGGGGTACCGCCACGAAGAAGAACATCGCTCACCGCGCCCACCAGACCTGGTCGCACGTCTTCCGGCAACTGGGCTCGTGCACCGTCCCGGAGCACAGTGCGGACGACGTGCCCGACGACCTGGACCACGTCGCGCTGTGGATGGTCAAGCGCCGCGCCGACGGCCCGACGTACACCCGCGGGACCGTACCGGTCGCCGTGCGGGTGAGCGCCGCCGACGGCTCGGTCACGGGCTGGGACCCGGAGAGCGGGGACTGGATCCCCTACCGGAAGCTGCTGCTCTCCCTGGCCCGCCACGCCGAAGTCCCGGGAACGTACCCGCGGTTCGAGAACCTCGATGACACCGACGACACCGACGACACCGACGACAGCGACGACGAGGGTTCGGGCGCCGACGGGGCGGCGGAGGAGGAGACCGAGGACGCGGAGATTCCCGCCGCCGGGGCCACGAGCGGCGATCAGCGGCGCACCACGGCCTGGGTCCCCGACCTGGAGGAGCAGCGGGCGCGGACGGCGCAGTTCGTAAGGTCGATGCTCTACAGTCTGCGCGACCGGAACGTCCTGCTGCTCTCCCACGCCCAGAACGCGCGGCTGCACTGGCCGTGGCTGGCCAACGGCCGACTGGTCCCGGACGCACTTCAGTTCGGAGCCAACCCGGCCCAGCACATCTCTCTGTACGGCGAGCGGCTGTGCCATGTGCGGGTGCGCGACGACATGTCCGACGAGACCCCGCAGTGGTTCGCCCCGGACGACGAGTCCCACGAACACGGCTTCGCCAGCGGTCTGTGGCACCGTCCGGAGGCCACCGGCGACCACCGCGTCCACTACAGCACCGGCGAGAAGCCCCACACGGCCAAGCACGCCGTGAAGACCGCGTCGAAGATCGCGACCCGGATCCCGGTGCGGAAGAAGCCGGAGAACGGCGACGAGGACCAGGAGCCGGAACCGGTCATCGACACGGGGACCAACGCATGGAACCCCGCGGCGCTGGAGATCGCCGTGCTCGCGGTGCCGGAGGAGGGGACGGCCGAGGCGGGGGCCTGGGCCGCCGTGACCCACCAGCTGCGGAGGGCCCCGGACTACGACGTCACGCTGAAGCTCCCGCTCCCGCTCCACCTGGCCAGGAAGACCGCGCAATACGTCCTGCCGCACGAGGACGACACCGAGGGGGCCGCGCCCGAGGAGGGGGCCGGACAGTGACCCGGGGCCCCGGCCGGCAGCCGTGAGAGGGCCGGGGGCCCCGGAGCCGTCAAGATCCGTTTTCAGGCATTCACCAGAAGAGATCATTATCGGAACACCAGCACGCCATACCGATCGACGATCATCAAATCCCGCAGCTCACACACGAATTGCACACACCCTCTCTCCATATCGTTCCCGATGGTCTAGATTGACCGTGCTTCAGCTGTTCATGCTCGGTACGGCCATTGATGATCAATGGATCCGGCGCCGCGGAAGACCGGCGGCCGTTTCCTCGGTACCAGACGTGGGGTGATCGTTCTCCGGGGCGCGAAAGGAGTCGAACAGCTCTTGAACAGCCGCGATGTGCTGCGGGGGCGGGAGAGGCGGGGGCCTCTCCGGGGGAGGAACAGCGCGGCGCGGGGGGCGGGGGCCTCCCGCGGACAGGGTGCGACGACGACGTCGGACCACTGCGGACCTGGGGGGGTTCTGTGCGGCAAGGGGAATTGGTCAGCCCGTTTCCGTCTGCGCGCGAGCGGCCGTCGGACGGGTCACTGGGCCAGTCCGCCATCGACTGGGAACAGCGGTACCGACGTGCCGTGATCGCGGGTGACACCGCGGCCACCGCCTGCGTGGTGGCGGCCATCGGCAACTTCTTCGGGGCCCGGGACGCGGCCAACTGGCACGAGAAATGGGGAATTCTCGCATTCGGCACCGAGCTGCTGGTGCTGGGCTCGCTCGCGGTGAGCCGGGCGTGGGCACCGGCTGTTCTCGGCCAGGGAGCCGAGGAATTCCGCCGGCTCGGACGCTCGCTTTTCATGGCGACCGTCGCCCTGGCACTCGGCGGAATCGCGCTCACCTCGCGCAACATCAAACTCTGGATCTTCGTCGCGATTCCCGCCATCGCGCTGGTCACCATGACCGAGCGGTATCTGCTGCGCCTGTGGCTGCACAAACAGCGCAAGGAAGGGCGCTGCCTGCGGCCGGTCCTGGCCGCCGGAAGCCCCGCCACCGTGCGCGACCTGATCACCCGCACCCGCAAGTTCCCGCACCTGGGCTGGCGGGTGGACGCGGTGTGCACGACTCAGGGCCCCGGGCTCGACGGCGACCGGCTGGACGGGGTGCCGGTCGTCGGCCGGCTGGCGGACGTCTCCGGCCATGTCCGGCGCGACGGCTACCGGGTCGTGGCGGTGACACCGGACCCGCACTGGTCACCGGACCGGCTCCAGCGGCTGGCCTGGAACCTGGAGGGCAGCGACGCCGAGATGGTCGTGGCCCCGGTGCTGATGGAGGTGGCCGGACCGCGGCTGCACGTCGACGCGGTGCTCGGGATCCCGCTGCTGCGGGTCAGCATGCCGGCCTTCACCGGCGGGCGCCGCGCGGTCAAGGGCGTCGTGGACCGGCTGGGCGCCGCAATCCTGCTGCTGCTGTTCGCACCGCTGATGGCGGCCGTCGCGCTGCTCGTGCTGGCGGACAGCCGGGGCGGGGCGTTCTACCGGCAGCGCAGGGTCGGCAAGGACGGCCGCGAGTTCACCATCCTCAAGTTCCGCACCATGGTCGCCGGCGCCGACCGCGCACGCGCCGCGCTGGCCGACCGCAACGAGGGCGCGGGACTGCTGTTCAAGCTGCGCCGGGACCCGCGGGTGACCCGGGTGGGAGCGGTGCTGCGCCGCTACTCGATCGACGAACTGCCGCAGCTCTTCAACGTGCTCACCGGCTCCATGTCGCTCGTCGGCCCGCGCCCGCCGCTCCCGGAGGAGTCCGCCGCGTACGGCCCGGACATCCGGCGACGGCTGCTGGTCAAGCCGGGACTCACCGGCCTGTGGCAGATCAGCGGGCGCAGCGACCTGTCGTGGGAGGAGGCGGTCCGGCTGGACCTGCGGTACGTGGAGGACTGGTCGCTCGCCCTGGACACGGTGATCTTGTGGAAGACGCTGCGCGCGGTGCTCTACGGGCAGGGGGCCTACTGATGCGCGGCGACCGCCGTCCGGCCGGTGTACGAGGAGCGGGCCGCCACGGCCTGCCCGGGGGGAGGAACGGGACATGAGGGTCAGCGTTCTCGGGCTCGGCTACGTGGGCTGCGTGTCGGCCGCGTGCCTGGCCCGCATGGGGCACGACGTCATCGGGGTGGACGTGAACCAGGTCAAGGTCGACCTGGTCGCCGACGGCAGGGCCCCGGTGGTCGAGGAGGGGATCGGCGAGCTGGTCGCCGAGGTCGTACGGAGCGGAGCGCTGCGCGCCACCGCCGACGTGCGCGAGGCGATCCGGGAGAGCGAGGTGTCGCTGGTCTGCGTGGGCACCCCCTCGGAGCCCAACGGCTCCCTGTGCACCACCTATCTGGAGCGGGTCACCGAGGAGATCGGCGCCGCGCTGGCCGAGCGGGGCGGGCGGCACACCGTCGTGTTCCGCAGCACCATGCTCCCGGGCACCTGCCTGAACCTGCTGGTGCCGATCCTGGAGAAGCACCTCGGCGGCACGGCCGGGGTGGACGTCGGGGTCGCGGTCAACCCGGAGTTCCTGCGCGAGGGCACCAGCGTGCGGGACTTCTTCGACCCGCCCAAGACCGTCATCGGCGAACTGGACCCGGCGAGCGGCGACATGGTGGCGGCGCTCTACGACGGCCTGCCCGGCGAGGTGTTCCGGGTGCCGGTCCCCACGGCCGAGGCGATCAAGTACGCGGACAACGCCTTCCACGGCCTCAAGATCGGCTTCGCCAACGAGTTCGGCGCGGTGTGCCAGGCGCTCGGGGTCGACTCGCACCAGGTGATGGACGTGTTCCTGGCCGACCGCAAGCTGAACATCAGCCCCGCCTATCTGCGGCCCGGCTTCGCCTTCGGCGGCTCCTGCCTGCCCAAGGACCTGCGCAGCCTGGTCCACGCGGCGCGGCGGGCCGATGTCTCGGTGCCCATCCTCGCCCATGTGCTGCCCTCCAACGCCGACCACCTCCAGCGCGCGGTGGAGCTGGTGGAGCGCACCGGCAGGCGCCGGGTGGGCCTGTTCGGGCTGTCCTTCAAGCCCGGCACCGACGACCTCCGCGAGAGCCCGCTCGTCGAGCTGGCCGAGCGGCTCTTCGGCAAGGGCTACGACCTGCGGATCCACGACGCCAACGTGAGCCTGTCCCGGCTGCTCGGCGCCAACCGCGAGTACGTCGAGAGCCGGCTGCCGCACCTCGCGCAACTGCTCGCGGACTCCGTCGAGGAGGTGCTCGACCACGCCGAGGTGTGCCTGGTCGGCACCAGGGACCCGGCCGTGCTGTCGGCGCTGCCCCGCGGTGGCGGCGGCCCGGTGATCGTCGATCTCGTCCACCTTCCCGACGCCGACGCGCGCCGGGCCGAACCGGGGTACGTGGGCCTTGCCTGGTGACACGTCGTTCGACCGCGCGTCCGCCGACGACCGGCCGGGGCGGCGCGCGCTGATCCTGGTGGAGAACCTGTCGGTGCCGTTCGACCGGCGGGTGTGGCAGGAGTGCACGACGCTGCGCGACGCGGGCTGGGAGGTGCACGTCATCTGTCCCCGGGGCGGCAAGCGGGACACCGAGCCGGAGGCGGAGATCGACGGGGTGCGGATCCACCGCTACCCGCTGCGCGCGGCCACCGGAGGCCCGGCCGGCTATCTGCGGGAGTACGGATCGGCGCTGTGGCACACCTTCCGGCTGGCCCGCGAGGTCGGCCCGGTCCATGTGGTGCACGCCTGCAACCCGCCCGACCTGCTGTTCCTGCCGGCGCTGTGGCTCAAGCGGCGCGGCGCGCGGTTCGTCTTCGACCAGCACGACCTGGTGCCCGAGCTGTATCTGTCCCGGTTCGGCCGCGGCGAGGACCTGCTCTACCGCGCCGTGTGCGCGCTGGAGCGGCTGACCTACCGGGCCGCGGACGTCGTCCTGGCCACCAACGAGAGCTACCGGGACGTCGCGGTGCGCCGGGGCGGCCGTCGACCCTCGGACGTCTTCGTGGTGCGCAGCGCGCCGGACACCGACCGGTTCCGGCCCGTGCCGCCCGAGCCGGAGCTGAGGCGCGGCAAGGCCCATCTGCTGTGCTACCTGGGCGTCATGGGCCCGCAGGACGGCGTCGACTACGCGCTGCGGGCCCTCGCGAAGCTCCGGGACGAGCACGGGCGCACCGACTGGCACGCGGTGTTCGTCGGCGCCGGTGACACCTTCGACGCGATGGTGGAGCTGTCCCGGCGGCTCGGCCTCGCGGACCGGGTGGAGTTCACCGGACGCGTCCCGGACGCCGATCTGGTGCGCTACCTGTGCACCGCGGACGTGTGCCTCTCCCCCGACCCGCACAACCCGCTCAACGACGTGTCGACCATGAACAAGGTCCTGGAGTACATGGTGATGGGCCGCCCGGTGGTCTCCTTCGACCTCCGGGAGGCACGGGTCTCCGCCGGGGACGCCGCCGTGTACGCGCCCGGCAACGACGAGAGCGAGTTCGCCCGGCTCATCGCGCGGTTGCTGGACGACCCGGAGAAGCGGGACCTGATGGGCAAGGCAGGCCGCGAGCGGATCAGCGGGCCGCTGTCCTGGCGGAACTCGCAGGCGGCGCTGCTCGCCGCCTACGCCGCCGCCTGCGACGGCCGTACCCCGGCGCCGAAGGGCGGCCCGCTCCGGGCGGGACGGAGGCCGCGCCGTTGAGCGACGACACGATACGCCTGGTCACGGTCGGCCGGATCCTCCGTGGCCGCTGGCGGCTGCTCCTCGTGCTCACCGTGCTGGGCGCGCTCGCCGGATACGGCGCCTCCCTGCTGTTCCCGCCGCGCTACACGACGTCGGCGTCGGTGCTGCTGCCCGGGGCGTGGGAGGAGCGCGAGCTGCTGACCCAGCAGGAGATCGCGACCAGTTCGGCGGTGACCGACCGCGCCGCCGCCGCGCTGCACTGGTCCGGGGTCGGCGGCAAGGACCTGCGGCGCCGGGTGAGCGCCAGGACCGCCGACGGGAACATCATCACGATCTCGGGCACGGCCTCCACCCCGGAGCGGGCGCAGCAACTGGCCGACCAGGTGGCCCAGCAGTTCGTCGCGTTCGCCGCGCACGTCGTGGACGCCGGCACCGACTCCGACGCGGCGGCGCAGCTCGACACGCTGCGGCAGATGGTGGTGCAGTCCAGCCGCCGTATCACCGAGCTGGCCGACGCGGCCGACCCGGGGCGGACGGTGGAGAGCGTGCAGACCCGCACCGAGCTGGAGAAGCTGCGCACCTCGCTGCGGGAGGCCATCACCAAGCTGGACCAGGCCGACCCGACGGCCGGCAAGGCCACCATGGTCGTCATGGGCCCGGCGGCCCGGCCGTCCGGCGAGGCGCCGCCGACCCGGTGGCAGCTCGTGGGCGCCGGGGCGCTGCTCCTCCTCCTGCTCGCGGTCCTCGGCCAGCTCGCCGCCGCCCGGATGAGCCGTCGGCTGCGCACCGCGCCGGAGATCGCCGCGGCGCTGGGTTCGCCGCTGCTGGGCACCGTCGACGTGCCCGGTGAGCGGTCGGCGCACCGGCCGGGAGGCCGCGGCGCGCGGGCCCGGCTGCGCCGGCTGCTGGGCACCGACGTCCGGTGGGACGTACCGGTCCCGCGGGTCGCCGGCGACGAGGCGGGCCGGCGGATCCGCCACCGGCGGGTGTGGGCCCGCCTCCAGGACCGGCTGCCGTCCCCCGGGCGGCTGCTGGTCCTCGTCCCGGACGGCGACGAGGTCGCCCGCCGGGCCGCCGGGCAGCTCGCCGCCGAGGCCGGGAGCGGTCCGGCCGCCCCGGATTCCCCGGTTTCCGCGGCTTCCCCGGTGTCCGCGGCCTCCCCGATTTCCCCGGGCTTCAGGGGCTCCTCGGGCTTCACGGGCGGGGAGCGCGCCGAGCCGCAGGTGGCGGCCGTCTCCGTGTCGCGGCCGCTGGTGCCGGACCGCGACGACGAGTCGGGTGCCCTGGTCGTGCTCAGCGCGGGCCACTGGACCGCGGACGAGCTGGCGGGCGTCGCCGAGGCGTGCGCGGACGCCAAGCACGAGATCGTCGGCGTCGTCCTCGCCTGCCCGGTCCGGTCCCGTCCGGCGCGGTCCGCCGGACGTCCTCCGAAGGCCGCCGCGACGGGGTCCGCGACCGGCGACGACGCGAAGGGAAGCCGAGGGTGACGACGAGCAGCACCGTGGAGTCGCCGGCCGCCGCTCCGCTGCTGGACCTGCACGCGCTGGTGGTGGCGGTGCGCAGACGGCGCCGCCTGTGGTGCTCCCTGGCGCTGCTGGGACTGCTCGCCGGTGCGGCGGTCGCGGTCCTGCGGCCGCCGCCGCCCACCGCCGTGACCGAGGTGCTGGTCGCGCACCAGGAGGACCAGCCCAACGACCCCGGGACGCTCATCCGCACCGATGTCGCGCTGCTGCACACCACACGGATCGCCGGTGCGGCCCTGAAGTCCCTGCACTCCGCCGAGGCGCCGGAGGACTTCATGCGGGACTACCAGGGGGCCGGTCTGACCAACAACCTGATGCGGATCACCGTGACCGGTGCCAGCGACGCGGAGGCGGTGGCCCGTGCCGGGGCGCTGGCCGACGCGTTCGTCGCCGACCATGTGCGGCGGATCCAGGAGTCCGCGAACGCCGAGGCCAAGGCGCTGCTCGACCAGCGGGACCGGATGCAGGGCGAACTCGCCCAGGTCAACAAGGCGATCGGGGACGGTACGCCGCAGAGCGGGCCGAAGGAGTCGGCCGACCTGGAGTCGCTCTTCGCCCGCCGGGCCGAACTCACCTCGCGGATCACCGACTTCAGCCAGCGTGCCGCCGACGCCCGCATCGGCACGCCCCGGCTCGTCGCCGGTACGCAGATCGTGGACGCGGCACGCCCGGTGCGGCACTCCCTGCCCCGGGCCGCCGCCACCGACGCCGCGATCGGACTCGTCCTCGGGCTCGTCCTCGGGCTCGCGGTGGCCGCCGTGGGCGCGGTGGTGGCCGACCGGCCCGTACTGCGCCGGGAGATCGCGGCGCACCTCGGCGCCTCGGTCCTCGCGGAGCTGCCCCACCGCCCCGGAAGGCGCCGCAGGAGTCGGGCGGCGCACGAACGGCTCACCGCGTTCCTGGCCCGCACCGTGCACGGCTCGCCGGAGCCGGTGTCACTGCTGGAGCTGGGCGCCGCGCGCACCGCGAGCGCGCTCGCCGTGGACCTCGCCCGCGCGCTGGCGGAGCGGGGGCGGCCGGTGACCGTCGTGGACGGGCTGCCCGGCACCGAACTCTCGGGCCGCCGCCCGCGCCCCGACGACCCGGCCGTGATCGGCGGCGAGGAGGCCGCCGGACTGCCGCGCCACGAGCGGTGGATCGGCGTGGGCTCGGTGGCGCCCGGCACGGCGTGGACCGACCTGCGCCACCTCGGCACCCGGACCGTGCTCGTCGTACGGGCCGGGCACGCAGGCACCGCCTGGCTGCACACCGTGGCCCGGCACCTCGCCGACCAGCGCGTCCCGGTGCTCGGCGTGGTGCTGGTCGACCCCGATCCGCGCGACCGCACCGACGGCACGCTGTGGGACGGGCAGCGCACCGCGCGGCGCGGCGCGGACGAGCGCCCGGCCCGGCTCAACGGGACGGGTCCGCGGTGGACGGAGCTGCCGCCGACGCGCGCGGCACGGGTCCCGGACAGCGATCAGGAGGCGCGGTAGCACATGTGCGGCATCGCAGGCACGTACCGGTGGCCGGACGGCAAGGCCGTCGCCGACCGGCTCACCGAGGTCCTCGCCCACCGCGGTCCGGACGGGGCGGGGCGCTACAGCCACCCCGCGGGGGACGGCGAGGTGCACCTCGGGCACCGCCGGCTGGCCGTCGTCGACCTGTCGCCGACCGGCGCCCAGCCGATGGTCTCCGGCGGCCTGGCCCTGACGTACAACGGCGAGCTGTACAACGCGCCCGAGCTGCGCGCCGAACTGGCCGCCGCCGGGGTGCGCTTCCGCGGTACCTCGGACACCGAGGTGCTGCTGGAGGCGTGGCGGCGCTGGGGCACGGACTGCCTGCCCCGGCTGCGCGGCATGTTCGCGTTCGGGGTGTTCGACGAGCGGACCGGCGATCTGGTGCTCGCCCGCGACCAGTTGGGCATCAAGCCGCTGTTCGTGCTCCGCCGGGGCGAGGGCCTGGTGTTCGCCTCCGAGCTGAAGGCGCTCGCCGCCGTGAGCGGCGGTGCGCTCCAGGTGGACCACGCGGCGCTGGTGGCCTCGCTGCTGTACTACTGGGTGCCGGACTCGCGGTGCGCGTACCGGGAGGCGGAGAAACTGCCGCCGGGGAGCTGGCTGAGGTGCCGGGCCGACGGGCGGGTGGAGCGCGGCCGGTACTGGCGGCTGAAGGACGTCGCCGCCGAGGGCGCCGAGCGGGCCCGAAGCGGCGAGCGGCCGGATCTCGCCGCCGTGGTGGAGGAGTCGACGCGCCGCCATCTGCTCTCCGACGTGCCGGTGGCCGCCTTCCTCTCCGGCGGCCTGGACTCCAGCTATCTGACCGCGCTGGCGGCCCGCGAGCGGCCGGGCATCTCGGCCTACACGATCGGGTTCCGCGCCGAGGACGCCCGGTTCGAGGCGATGCCGGACGACCTGCGCTACGCCCGGCGGGTGGCGGAGCGGTTCGGGGTCGATCTGCACGAGATCGAGATCGCCCCGGACGTGCTCGACCTGCTGCCCCGGATGACGTACCACCTGGACGAGCCGATCGGCGACCCGGCGGCGATCAACACCTTCCTGATCTGCTCGGCCGCCCGCGACGCCGGGGTCAAGGTGATGCTCTCGGGGATGGGCGCCGACGAGCTGTTCGCCGGGTACCGCAAGCACCTGGCCAATGTGCTCGCGCTGCGCTACCAGCGCGTGCCCCGGCCGCTGCGGCGCGGCCTGTCCCGGGCCGTGGACCGGCTGCCGGTGGCCTCGGCCCGCCGGGGGTACCGGTCGGTGCGCTTCGCCAAGCGGTTCCTGTCCTTCGCCGGGCTGCCGGAGGAGACCGCGTTCCGGCGCAGCTACACCATGTACGACCGGGACGAGCTGCTCGCGCTGGTCGACCCGGACCTGGCCGGGGCGGTCGAGGACGTGCTGACCGAGCACGCGGACGTGTACCGGGACAACACGCTCGACGACTTCGTCAACCGCATGTGCCTGGGCGACGCCCGGATGTTCCTGCCGGGCCTGAACCTCGCCTACACGGACCGGTCGAGCATGGCCGCCTCGACCGAGGTCCGGGTGCCGTACGTGGACGTCGAGGTGGTCAGGGCGGCGTTCGCGGTGCCCGGCGACCGCAAGATCGTCGGGCGGCAGGGCAAGGCGGTCCTCAAGGAGGCGGCGGGCACGGTCCTGCCCAAGGAGATCGTGTACCGGCCCAAGGGCCTGTTCAGCGCCCCGCTGCGGGCCTGGATGAGCCGGGACCTGGCGCCGCTGGTGCGCGAGGTGGTGCACGACGGCGAGCTGGTCCGCTCCGGGTTCCTGCGCCGTGATGCGCTGGCGCGGATGGCCGCCGAGGACGCCGCCGGGCACCGGGACTTCTCCAAGCATCTGTGGCATGTGCTGACCCTCGAACACTGGTATCGCGGCGCGGTCCCGGGGACCGGCCCGCACGCTCCTTCGACGTCGACGGCTTAGAGACAGCAGAGACATGAGAGACAAGGGACTTCGGTGAAACAGGTCGTGCAGAACTACCGGAGCGGCGAACTGGCGCTGCTCGACGTGCCGGTGCCCGGGTGCAAGCCGGGCGGAGTGCTGGTGCGGAGCGCCTACTCGCTGATCTCCACCGGGACCGAGCTGATGAAGGTGTCCGAGGCCGGCATGTCGATGCTGGGCAAGGCCCGTTCGCGTCCCGACCAGGTGGCCAAGGTCGTGCAGAGCGTCGCGGCCAACGGCGTGCCGGCCACGTACCGCAAGGTGATGGGCAAGCTGGACTCCTACACGCCGCTGGGCTACTCGCTGTGCGGGGTGGTCGAGCAGGTCGGCGCCGGGATCGACGAGGTGAAGGCCGGTGACCTGGTGGCCTGCGCGGGCAACGAGCACGCGCTGCACGCCGAGCTGAACTGGGTGCCGAAGAACCTCTACGCACCCGTGCCCGACGGTCTCGCGCCCCGGCACGCGGCCTTCGGCACCGTCGGGTCGATCGCGTTGCAGGGTGTGCGCCAGGGCGAGTCGCGGCTCGGCGAGGTGGCCCTGGTCATCGGCCTCGGGCTGATCGGGCAGCTGGTGGTCCAGCTGCTGACGGCTTCCGGGGTCCATGTGGTCGGGGCCGACCCGGATCCCGCGCGCTGCGAACTGGCCGCCCGCCTCGGCGCGGTGGCCTGCGGCGACCCCGGCTCGGCCGCCGTGGAGAACTCCGTCGCCGAGCTGAGCGGCGGCCACGGCGCCGACCAGGTGTATCTGGCCGCGGGCGGCGGCAGCAACCAGCCCGTGGAGCTGGCCGCCCGGCTCGCCCGGGACCGGGGCCGGGTCGTCGACATCGGCAAGTGCCGCCTGGACCTGCCCTGGAACGCGTACTACGAGAAGGAGCTCGACGTCCGGTTCTCCCGCTCCTACGGCCCCGGGCGCTACGACCCGGAGTACGAGCTGGAGGGGCGGGACTACCCGATCGGCCATGTGCGCTGGACCGAGCGGCGCAACCTGGCGTGCTTCCTCGATCTGCTGGCCCGCGGCCGCCTCGACGTGGAGCCGCTGATCTCCCATCTGGCCGACTTCGACGACGCCGTGGAGACCTACCGGCGGCTGGAGGGCGGCGAACTGAAGGCCGTGGCCGTGCTGTTCCGCTATCCGGGGCAGCCCGCGGCGGCCCCGGAGGCGGCGGCACCGGCGGTGACCGTGCCCGCCGTGCGGCGCGGCGGTGCGGCACCGGCCCCGGCCCGGCCCGCCGGGACTCCGGTGCGGCTGGCGTTCGTCGGCGCGGGCAACTACGCGACGTCGATGCTGCTGCCGCACCTGGCGGGCCGCGAGGGCGTCGAACTCTCCGCGGTCGTCACCACGACGGCGCTGTCCGCGGCCAACGCCAGGCGCACGTTCGGCTTCGCCCGTGCCACCACCGACCTCGACACGGTGCTCGGCGACTCTTCCGTGGACGCGGTGTTCGTGGTCACCCGCCACAACTCGCACGCCGAGCTGACCCGCAGGGCGCTGCTGGCCGGCAAGGCGGTGTTCGTGGAGAAGCCGCTCGCGCTCACCGAGGACGAGCTGTCGGGTGTGCTCGCGGCGGTGGAGGAGTCCGGCAACGACCGGCTCCAGGTGGGCTTCAACCGCCGGTTCGCGCCGCTGCTCCAGGAGGCCAGGAAGCTGCTCGGCGCCCGGACGGGACCGGCGAGCCTGCGCTACCTGGTCAACGCCGGGCGTCTCGAACACGGCAGCTGGTACCTCCGGCAGGGCACGGAGGGCTCGCGGTTCACCGGTGAGGGCGGGCACTTCATCGACACGGCGAGCTGGCTGCTGGGCGCCGACCCGGTCTCGGTGTACGCCGTCGCCCCGCCCGGCCAGGAGGACCTCCAGGTCGTGCTGTGCTACCCGGACGGCTCCACCGCCACCGTCAGCTACGTCACCAGCGGCGCGCCCGGCTTCCCCAAGGAGACGCTGGACCTGGTCGCGGACGGCAAGGTGCTGCGCCTGGACGACTTCGTCCGGGCCTCGGTCCACGAGGGGCGCCGCAGGCAGTGGGCCGGGTCCCGGCTGCCCCGGGCCCGGGACAAGGGGCAGAACGCCGAACTCGCCGCGTTCGTGCGGGCGGTGCGCACCGGCGGACCGATGCCGGTGCCGCTGGAGTCGCTGGTCGCGACCACGTCGGCCACCCTCGCCGTGCGGGCCTCGCTGGCGGCCGGCGCGCCGGTGGCCCTGGCGGGGGCGCGATGACCATGAGCGCGGGCTGGTACCTGCGGCGGCTGTCCCGGATGGGGCCGCGGGAGATCGGCGGCCGGACGGCCGACGCGGTGCGCAGACGGCGGTGGCGGTCGGCGGCGCCGCCGAGGCGCCCGGAGGTGACCGGCGCCCGGTTCACGGCGGTGCTGCCCGCGGGCACGGCCGCCGCGGTGGCCCCGGACGCCGCCAAGCGCCTGCTGGCCGAGGCGGACCGGCTCATGGCCGGGCACGGCGGCTGGTTCGGGGTGGCCCGCGACGACCTCGCCGACCCGGACTGGTCGTACGACCCGAGGACCGGGCGCCGGGCCCCGGGCGGCTACGCCTTCGACGTGCCGTACCGGGACGAGGACGCGGTCGGGGACATCAAGCAGCTCTGGGAGCCGTCCCGGCACCAGTACCTCACCGTGCTCGCCGCCGCCCACGCGCTCACCGGGGACGAGCGGTACGCGGAGCGGGTGGCCGCCCTGCTGCGGTCGTGGTGGGCGGCCGATCCGCCGCTGCGCGGGGTGCACTGGGCCAGCGGCATCGAGCTGGGGATCCGGCTGCTGTCGTGGGTGTGGATCCGGCGGCTGCTGGAGGGCTGGCCGGGCGCGGCGGCGCTGTTCGAGGACAATCCGGTGGCGCTGGACCAGATCTGGCACCACCAGCGCTGGCTGGCCGCCTTCCCGAGCCGGGGCTCGTCGGCGAACAACCATGCCGTCGCCGAGGCCGCCGGGCAGTTGGCCGCGTCCTGCGCGTTCGGCTGGTTCCCCTCCTCGCCGCGCTGGCGCGCCGACGCGCTGGCGTCGCTGGAGCGGCACCTGAGGAGCAACACCTTCGGTTCCGGCCTCAACCGCGAACTGGCCACCGAGTACCACGGTCTGGTCCTCGAACTGGGTCTCGCGGCCGTGGCGGAGGCGGATGCCGCCGGTGTGCCGGTGCCCGCCGTGGTCCGGCTGGTGCTGCTGCGGATGACGGACGCGCTCGCGGCCGTCGTGGACGGCGCGCTGCGGCCGCCGCGCCAGGGCGACGCGGACGACGGGCACGGCCTGGTCGTGGACGGCGCGGGCACCGACCGCTGGGGCTCGCTGCTGGCCACCGGGGACGCCGTGTTCGGGCGGCTGGACTGGTGGCCGGAGGTGACCGGCGCCGATGTGCGCACCCCGCTGCTGGCCGCGCTGGTGCGGCCCGGCGCCCCGGCCGTGTCCCGCCCGGCTCGGCGGCCGGACCACTTCGCCGACGCGGGCCTGACCGTCCTGCGGGGTCCGGAGGGGATCTGGTGCCGCTGCGACGGCGGCCCGCACGGCTTCCTGTCCATCGCCGCGCACGCCCACGCGGACGCGCTGTCCGTGGAGGTCCGGCACGACGGGGTCGACGTGCTCGCCGACCCGGGGACGTACTGCTACCACGGGCAGCCCGCGTGGCGGCGGTACTTCCGCTCGACGCTCGGCCACAACACCCTGGAGCTGGGCGGCGCCGACCAGTCCGTCTCGGGCGGCCCGTTCCTGTGGACGCGTCAGGCCCGCAGCCGGGTCCTGGCCGCGGACCCGTCCGGCGCCGAGAGCGGGGGGACCGCCCGCTGGTGCGCCGAACACGACGGCTACCGGCCCGCCGTGCACCGCCGTCTGGTGGAACTGGACGGTGCCACACAGGAGTTGCGGGTGGTCGACGAGGTGCGCGGCGCGCGCCGCTCCGTACGCCTGGCGTTCCATCTCGGCCCGGCGGTCACCGCCGATCTGGCGGGGCACCGGGCCGTGCTCACCTGGACCCGGGACGGCGAGGACCGCCGCGCGGTGCTGGACCTGCCCGCGGAGCTGGACTGGCGGGCGCACCGCGGCGAGAGCGACCCGCCGCTCGGCTGGTACTCCCCCGGATTCGGCCGCAGGGAACCCGCCACGACCCTGGTCGGCACCGGATTCACCGACGGCACAAGGGAGTTCACCACCGTGCTCGGGTTCGGCGGCTAGGGGGGCGTGTGGGGAACAAGTGGCGGCACCGGAGGCTGCCCGCGGCACTGCTGGCGCTGGCCCTGTCGGCGGCGGCCGGCTGCGACGGCACGCACAGCGCGCGGCCGAAGCCGACCGCCGCGCCGTCCGCGTCCGCTGCCCGGGTGTGCGCCGAGCCCGTGCCCGGTCCCGCGAAGGCACCGGCGGGCGCGGTGACCGTCGACCCCGCCGTCGCCGGCGATCTGGCCGCCAAGACCAGGAACAGCCCGCCGCACACCACCTTCTGGCTCCGGCCGGGCACGCACCGGCTCGGGCCGGACCGCTACGCCCAGGTCCTGCCCAAGGAGGGCGACACCTATCTCGGGGCGCCGGGCGCGGTGCTGGACGGCCGCAAGACCAACCAGTACGCGTTCGGCGGCACCGCCCCCGGCGTCACCATCCGCTTCCTGACCGTGCGGGGGTTCGCGGCCCCGCAGAACGAGGGCGTCGTCAACCACGACTCGGCCGACGGCTGGGTGATCGAGCACACCACGATCCGCGACAACTCCGGTGCCGGGCTGATGGCCGGGGCCCGCCAGCAGGTCCGCGCCAGTTGTCTGCGCGGCAACGGCCAGTACGGCATGAACGCCTACAAGGGCACCGGCCGCATCACCGGCCTGGTGCTCGACGGCAACGAGATCACCGGCAACAACACGGACGACTGGGAGCGGCGGAAGCCGGGCTGCGGCTGCACCGGCGGCGTCAAGTTCTGGGACGTCGACGGCGCCGACGTACGCGGCAACTGGGTGCACGACAACCGCGGGGCCGGGCTGTGGGCGGACACCGACAACAACGACTTCCTCGTCGAGCAGAACGTGATCGAGGCCAACGACGGTGCCGCGCTGATCTACGAGACCAGCTACAACGCGGTCGTCCGCGACAACACGATCCGCCGCAACAACCTGGTGGAGGGCCGCCGTTACGCCGACCGCGGCGACACCTTCCCGTTCGCGACGGTCTATGTGTCCGAGTCCGGCGGCGAGCCGCGGATCCCGGCCCGCACGGACGAGATCGAGATCTACCGGAACGTCCTGGAGGACAACTGGTCCGGCATCACCCTGTGGGAGAACGCCGACCGGTTCTGCAACAGCCCGGCCAACACCTCCTCCGGCTCCTGCACGCTGCTGGTGAAGGACGCCCGCCGCTGCGCGCGGCCCGCGATCGCCCGCGCGCCGCTCTACTCCGACTGCCGCTGGAAGACCCAGCGGGTGGACATCCACGACAACCGCTTCGTGCTGGACAAGGCCGCCGTCGGCTGCACGGTGAAGTGCGACCGGATGGCGGTGCTCGCCAACTACGGCACCTACCCGGACTGGTCGCCGTACCAGGGCGAGCGGGTGGCCGAGGCGATCACCCTGGAACAGCACAACCGCTGGCACGACAACGTCTACGTCGGGCCGTGGACGTTCGTCGCCCACGACCCGAGCCGGACCCTGGACCGGACGCAGTGGCAGGGCGCGCCCTACCGGCAGGACGCGGGCAGCACCTTCTCCGCACCACCGGGAGGTGACCGCGATGGCGGCTGACCGCACGTCGCGGATCGTCGGGGCGTCCTGGGGGCTGCTGGTCCTCAACACGCTCGGCTCCGCCGGGGCGCGCACCATCGTGCCGCTGCCCCGCTCGCTCATCCAGATGGTCACCATGGGGGCGCTGGTCGCCGCGTTCGCGCTGGCGCTCGCGGCCAATCCCCGGGTGCGGATCCGTCCCGGCGCCTATCTGCTGCTGCTCACCCTGCTGCTGGTGCCGAGCGTGATCTCCAGCGTGCATCTGGCGTCCGGGTTCGGCGCGCTGTTCCGCTGCGGCAGGCTGGCGCTGTTCGTGAGCACGCTGTGGCTGCTCAGCCGCTGGTGGGACGGCGGCACGACGTTCGTACGGCAGCACATCCGGATGTATCTGGCGGTGCTCGCCTCGGTGGCCGCCGGTCTGCTCGCCTCGCCGGGCGCGGCGCTGCCCGACCTCTACGGCGGGCGGCTGGTCGGCGCGTGGTGGCCGCTGACCCCGCCGCAGATCGGGCAGTACGCGGCGGTGATCATCGGGCTGACCGTGCTGCTGGTGCTGGGCCGCCGCACCGACCGGACCAGTGCGGCGGTGGTCGTCGTGCCGTCCCTGGTGCTGCTGGCGCTGACCCACACCCGCACGGCCACGCTGGGGCTGCTCATCGGGCTGGCGGCGGCGATCGGCTCGCTCGTGCTGACCAGCGCCGCCGCCCGCCGGTTCTTCGCCTGGGCCCTGCTGTGCGGCGCGGTGGCCGCGGTGGGCTTCTCCTCGGCGGTGCGGACGTGGTTCCTGCGCGGGCAGAGCCAGGAGAACTTCTCCAGCCTCACCGGCCGCGCCAAGGTCTGGCACGCGCTGCTGACGGCGCCCCGGACGACCACGGAGTACCTGTTCGGCGCGGGCCTGGGCGACAAGTCCTTCGACGGGCTGCCGATCGACAACAGCTGGCTTGCCGTCTACAACGAGCAGGGCGTGCTGGGCGTCGCCCTGGTCGCGGCGGTCATCGCCGTCCTCGGCGGTGTCGCGCTGCTGCGCCCGCCGTCGCTGTCGCGGGCCTGCGCGATCTTCCTGATCACCTACTGCGCCATCGCGTCGTACACCGAGGCCGGGCTGGGCGACGCCTCGCCGTATCTGCTGCATCTGGCCGTGGCCGCCTCGCTGCTGGCCACGCCCGCCGAGGCCGCCGCGCTTCCGGCGCCCGGCGTCCCCCGGCGGCACGTGCCGCGCTGGGCCGAGAGTGGGGAGGTGACCTGAGCATGCGTGTCCTCGTGGTGCACAACCGCTACGCGTCGGCGCAGCCGAGCGGGGAGAACAAGGTCGTCGACCAGGAGGTGGCGCTGCTGCGCGAGGCCGGGCACCGGGTCGAGGTGTTCGAGCGGCGCAGCGACGACATCGCCGCCCGGTCCCTGCCGGGCAAGGCCGCCGTCCCGCTGCTGGTGCCGTGGAACCCGGCGGTCCGCGCGGAACTCGCCGCCCGGCTGCGTACGGCACGGCCGGACGTGGTGCACATCCACAACGTCTTCCCGCTGCTGTCCCCCGCGGTGCTGGCCGCCTGCGCCGACACCGGGGTGCCCGCCGTCGCCACGCTGCACAACTACACCCAGGTCTGCCCGCCCGGCACGCTGCACCGGGACGGCCGGGCGTGCACCGAGTGCGTCGGGTCCACGCCGCTGCCCGCCGTCCGGCACGGCTGCTACCGCGGCTCCCGGCTGGCGACGGTGCCGCTCGCGGTCGGCATGGCGGTCAACCGGCGGCGGTGGTGGACGGGCGTGGAGCGGTTCTTCTGCATCTCCGCGGCGCAGCGCGAGGTCCTGGTCCGGGCCGGGATGCCGGCCGAGCGGCTGGCGGTGAAGCACAACTTCGTGCCCGAGCCGGGCGTCCGCCGCGACGGCCCCGGCGAGCACCTGCTGTACCTGGGCCGGCTCGCGGAGACCAAGGGCGTACGGCTGCTGATGGCCGCGTGGGACGAGATCGCGGCCGGCGGCGGTGCGGGCGTACCGCTGGTGATCGCCGGGGCGGGGCCGCTGGAGCGGGAGGTGACCGCCTGGGCGGCGGGCCGCGACGACGTGCGTTACGCCGGTCTGCTCGACCGGGACGAGTGCCGCCGGGCCGTCGCCCGGTCGGTGGCCGTGGTGGCGCCGTCGACCTGGCTGGAGGCGTTCGGCCTGGTGGTGGTGGAGGCGATGGCGGCGGGCGTCCCGGCCGTCGCCGCCGCACACGGCGCCTTCACCGAACTCGTCGAGGACGGGGTGACCGGGCTGCTGCACCGGCCGGGCGAGGCCGCCTCGCTCGCGTCCTGCCTGCGCCGGATCACCGCCGAGGGCGCGCCGGGCGAGGCGATGGGCCGGGCGGCCCGGCTCCGTTACGAGCAGGGCTTCAGCCCGGCCGTCGGGCTGGAGCGCCTGCTGGAGGGGTACCGCACCGCGATCGCGGGACGGACGGCACTGGCCCGTGGCGGGGGTTCCCGCGCGGGCAGGGGGGATGGGGACAGCGGATGACACGATGCCGACTCTGCGGCTCCGAGGCGATGGCGAGCGTCGTCGACCTGGGGGCGACACCACCGTGCGAGAGCTTCCTCGCAGCGGACCAGCTGGACGAGCCGGAACCGGCGTACCCGCTGCACCTGCGGGTCTGCACCGACTGCTGGCTGGCGCAGCTCCCGCCGCTGATCACACCGGAGGAGACGTTCAAGGAGTACGCGTACTTCTCCTCGTACTCGGCCTCCTGGGTGGAGCACGCGCGCGCGTTCGTCGACGGCGCCGTGCGGCGGCTGGGCCTGGACGAGGGCTCCTTCGTGGTCGAGGTCGCCAGCAACGACGGGTACCTGCTGCGGCACGTGGTGGACCGCAGGATCCGCTGCCTGGGCGTCGAGCCGTCGGTGAACGTGGGCGCGGCGGCGCTGGAGGCGGGCGTGCCCACGCTCACCGCGTTCCTCGACCCGGACACCGGAGCGGCCGTCCGCGCCGAGCACGGCCCGGCCGACCTGGTCGTGGCCAACAACGTGTACGCGCACATCCCCGACGTCACCGGCTTCACCCGGGGCCTGCGCGCCCTGGTCGCCGACGACGGCTGGGTCTGTGTCGAGGTGCAGCACCTGCTGACCCTGATCGAGGAGAACCAGTACGACACGATCTACCACGAGCACTTCCAGTACTACACGGTCGCCTCCGCGATCCGCGCGCTGGCCGGCGGCGGGCTCGCGCTCGTGGACGTCGAGCTGCTGCCCACGCACGGCGGTTCGATCCGGCTGTGGGCCCGGCCCGCCGAGGCGGCCGGTACGCCGTCGCGGCGCGTGGCCGACGTGCTGGCCCGGGAGCGGGCCGCCGGGCTGCAAGAGCTGTCCGGTTACACCGAGTTCTCCGCCCGGGTGGCCAAGGTGCGCCGCGATCTGCTGCGGTTCCTCGTCGAGGCGGCCGACCGCGGCGAGACGGTGGTCGGCTACGGCGCCCCGGGCAAGGGCAACACCCTGCTCAACCACTGCGGCATCCGGCCCGACCTGCTCCCGTACACGGTCGACCGCAACCCGTACAAGCACGGCAGGTTCACCCCCGGCACCCGCGTCCCGGTCCTGCCGCCCGAGCGGATCGCCGCCGACCGGCCCGACTACGTCCTGGTCCTGCCGTGGAACCTGCGGGCCGAGCTGGTCGAGCAGCTGTCCTATGTGCACGACTGGGGCGGCCGGCTGGTCTTCCCCATACCGGAACTGAGCATTGTCGAGGTCAGGCCATGAAGGTCGTTCTCTTCTGCGGCGGCTACGGGCTGCGCATGCGCAACGGCACCTCCGACGACGTGCCCAAGCCGATGGCGATGGTCGGCCCGCGCCCGCTGATCTGGCACGTGATGCGCTACTACGCGCACTACGGGCACACGGAGTTCATCCTGTGCCTGGGCTACGGGGCCCACCACATCAAGGAGTTCTTCCTCCGCTACGAGGAGACGGCCTCCAACGACTTCGTGCTGCGCGGCGGGCGGACCGAGCTGCTGTCCACCGACATCTCCTCGTGGACGATCACGTTCGCGCAGACGGGCCTGGAGTCGCCGATCGGCGAGCGGCTGCGCCGGGTGCGCCACCATCTGGACGGCGACGAGATGTTCCTCGCCAACTACGCCGACGTGCTCACCGACGCGCCGCTGCCGGAGATGATCGACCGGTTCGCGCGGCGCGACGCGGGCGCCTCGATGATGGTGGTGCCGCCGCAGTCCTCGTTCCACTGCGTGGAGCTGGGCGACGACGGACTGGTGGGCGGCATCACCGCGGTGAGCGAACTGCCGCTGTGGGAGAACGGCGGCTACTTCGTGCTCCGCCAGGAGGTCTTCGACCACATCCCGGAGAACGGCGACCTGGTGGCCGACGGGTGCGCCGAACTGGCCAAGCGCGGACGGCTGACGGCGTACCGGCACCGCGGTTTCTGGAAGCCGACCGACACCGTCAAGGAGCGCGCCGCGCTCGACGAGGCGTACGCCCGGGGCGAGCGGCCGTGGGCCGTGTGGGAGCGGGCCGGCGCCGGAGCGCGGGCGTGATTCGGCTCGGGGCCGGGCCCCTGGACCGGGTCGTCGCGGTCGGCGCGCACTGCGACGACATCGCCATCGGCGCCGGCGGCACCCTGCTGACGCTCTGCCGCGCCCGGCCCGGCGTCCGCGTCGACGCGCTGGTGCTCTCCGGTGGCGGCGGCGAGCGGGAGCAGGAGGAGCAGGCCGCGCTCGCCGCCTTCTGTCCGGGCGCCGACCTGCGGCTGACCGTGCTCAAACTGCCCGACGGCCGCATCCCGGCCCGCTGGGAGGAGGCCAAGGCGGCGGTCGAGGAGCTGCGCGCGCGCACCGAGCCGGACCTCGTGCTGGCCCCGCGCGCCGACGACGCGCACCAGGACCACCGCACCCTGGCACGGCTGCTGCCCACCGCGTTCCGCGACCACCTCGTGCTCGGCTACGAGATCGTCAAGTGGGACGGCGACCTCGGCCGTCCGGCGGTGTACCAGCCGCTGTCGCCGGAGACCGCCGAGCGGAAGGTGCGGCTGCTCCAGGAGCACTATCCCTCGCAGCGGCACCGGCCCTGGTACGACCGGGAGGCCTTCCTCGGGCTCGCCCGGATCCGCGGCATCGAATGCCACGCGCGCTACGCCGAGGCGTTCGCCGTCACCAAACTCACTCTCGACCTGGGGGAATGAACCTTGCGCGTACTGCTGACCGGCCACCTAGGCTACCTGGGCACCGTGATGGCCCCGGTGCTGACCGCCGCCGGGCACGAGGTCGTCGGGCTGGACGCCGGCCTGTTCGCCGACTGCGTGCTGGGCCCCGTGCCGGACGACCCGCCGGGGCACCGGGTGGACCTGCGCGACGTCACCGCCGACCAGGTGGCCGGGGTGGACGCCGTGATCCACCTGGCCGCGCTCTCCAACGACCCGCTGGGGTCGCTGGCGCCCGACCTCACCTACGACATCAACCACCGCGCCTCCGTACGGCTCGCCCGGCTGGCCCGCGACGCCGGGGTGCGGCGCTTCCTGTACGCGTCGACGTGCTCGGTCTACGGCGCGGCGGGCGGCGACGACCTGGTGACCGAGGACGCCCCGCTGCGCCCGGTGACGCCGTACGCGGAGTCCAAGGTGCGGGTGGAGGACGATCTGCACGCCCTCGCCGACGGCGACTTCAGTCCGGTGTACCTGCGCAACGCCACCGCGTTCGGCCACTCGCCCCGGCTGCGCGCCGACATCGTGCTGAACAACCTGGTGGGCCACGCGCTGCTGTCCGGCGAGGTGCTGGTGCTCTCCGACGGCACGCCCTGGCGCCCGCTGGTGCACGCCGCCGACATCGCGCGGGCCTTCACGGCGGCGCTGACCGCGCCCCGAGAGGCGGTGCACGACCGGGCGTTCAACATCGGCAGCGAGACCAACAACGTGACGGTCGCCGAGATCGCCGGGCAGGTCGCGGAGGCCGTGGACGGCTCGCGGGTGGTGATCACCGGGGAGACCGGCGCCGATCCGCGCTCCTACCGGGTGGACTTCTCCCGGTTCCGCGCCGCGGTGCCCGGCTTCGCGTGCGAGTGGACGGTGAAGCGGGGCGCGCTCGAACTCGCCGACGCCTACCGCGAACACGGGCTGACCCGGGAGGACTTCGAGCGGCGCTTCACCCGCCTCGCCGTGCTGCGCGCGGCCGCCGAGGCGGGCGCCGTCGACGACACCCTGCGGTGGCGCCGGTGACCGCCGCGGGCCAGGAGATGTACGCGCTGGTGGAGCGGCTGTACCCGCTGTGCCGGAGCATCACAGGCGACGGGGTGCGCGCCACGCTGGAGATCGTCGGCGAGTACGTCCCGCTGCGCGTGCACGAGGTGCCGACCGGCACGCAGGTGCTCGACTGGACGGTGCCGCGGGAGTGGAACATCCGGGACGCGTACATCGCCGACGCCTCGGGCCGCCGCGTCGTCGACTTCGCCGCGTCCAGTCTGCATGTGCTCGGCTACAGCGTGCCGGTGGCGGCGACCCTGCCGCTGGCCGAGCTGCGCGAGCACCTGTACACCCTGCCGGAGCATCCGTCCTGGGTGCCGTACCGCACCAGCTACTACGAGCCCAAGTGGGGTTTCTGCCTGGCCCAGGAGACGCTGGACGCGCTGCCCGAGGGCGAGTACGAGGTGCGCGTCGACTCCACCCTGGCCGACGGCCACCTCACCTACGCCGAGCACGTGGTCCCGGGGCAGGTCCCCGACGAGGTGATCGTCTCCGCCCACGTCTGCCACCCGTCGCTGGCCAACGACAACCTGGCCGGCGTCGCGGTGGCGGTGTTCCTGGCGCGGGCGCTGGCCGGGCAACAGCCGTACTACACCTACCGGTTCCTCTTCGCGCCCGGCACCATCGGGGCGATCACCTGGCTGGCCCGCAACGCGGAGCGCGTCGACCGGGTCAGGCACGGACTGGTGCTGGCCTGCGCCGGCGACCCGGGCCGTCTGACGTACAAGCGGAGCAGGCGCGGCGACGCGGAGATCGACCGGGTGCTGCGCCATGTGCTGACCGCCTCCGAACGACCGCACGAGATAAGGGAGTTCACTCCGTACGGCTACGACGAGCGGCAGTTCTGCTCGCCCGGGTTCGATCTCGGCGTGGGCTCGCTCAGCCGGACCCCGTACGCCGGATACCCGGAGTACCACACCTCGGCGGACGACCTGGACCTCGTCTCGCCCGAGGCGATGGCGGACACGCTCGCCGTGTGCCGCGAGGCGTTCGCCGTGCTGGACCGCAACCGGCGCTACGTCAACCTCAGCCCGTACGGGGAACCGCAGTTGGGCCGCCGCGGTCTGTACGACTCGCTCGGCGGACGCAGCGACGCCAAGGAGGCCCAGCTCGCCATGTTGTGGGTGCTCAGCCTCTCCGACGGCGAGCACAGCCTGCTGGACGTCGCCGAGCGGTCCGGGCTGCCCTTCGACGCCGTGGCCGCCGCCGCCGACGCCCTGCACGGCGCCGGACTGGTCAAGGCGTGACGCCGATGACCACCGGGGAGGAGCAGGCGGCGGCACCGCCGGACGGGGCCGCGGACGGCGGGCGGTCCGCCAAGCGCGCCCTCCTCGGCCGGCTGTCCTGGGGACTGGCCGACCAGGCGGCCTCCAGCGTCACCAACTTCGTGGTGGGCGTGTACGTGGCGCGCTCGCTGGGGGTGACCGCGTTCGGTGTGTTCAGCCTGGCCTGGGTGACCTACGGCGTGGTCCTCAACGTCTCCCGCGGGCTGGCCACCGACCCGCTCGTGGTGCGCTTCAGCGGCGTACCGCAGGCATCCTGGCGCGCGGCCGTGGAACGGTCGGCGGGCACCGCGCTCGGCGTCGGCGGCGCCATCGGCGCCGCGTGCCTGGTGGCCGGGCTCGGCCTCGGCGGCCGGGTGGGACCCGCGTTCGCCTGCCTCGGCGTGATGCTGCCGGGGCTGCTGCTCCAGGACTCCTGGCGGTTCGCGTTCTTCGCGGCGGGCGCCGGCCGCAAGGCGTTCGTCAACGACGTCGTGTCCGGTGTCGTGCTCGTCCCGGCCATGGTCGTGGCGGCCCGCGTGGGCAGCGTGCCCGCCTTCGTACTCGCCTGGGGCGCGGCCGCCACGGTGGCCGCCGGCTACGGCTGCCTCCAGTCCGGCATCCGGCCCCGGCCGGGCCGGGCGCGCGGCTGGCTGCGCGAACAGCGCGACCTCGGCTACCGGTATCTGGTCGAGAACGTCAGCCTCAGCGGCGCCGGCCAGCTGCGGGCGTACGGGCTCGGCGCGATCGCCGGGGTGAGCGCGGTGGGCGCGGTGCGCGGCGCCGAACTGCTGCTCGGACCGTTCCTCGCCGTGCTGATGGGCCTGTCGCTGGTCACCGTCCCGGAGGCGGCCCGGGTGCTGCGCCGGGCCCCGCACCGCCTCGGCTCGTTCTGCCTCGGCCTGGGCGGCGGCCAGGCCGCCGCCGCGCTGCTGTGGGGCGGGGCGCTGCTGCTGATGCCGGACCGGCTCGGCGAACTGGTGCTCGGCGACGTCTGGCACTCCTCCGCCGTGCTCATCGTGCCGGTCACCCTCAGCGTCGCGGGCGCGGGCCTGGGCACCGGCGCCGCGGCCGGGCTGCGCGCGCTCGGCGCGGCCCGGCGCAGCCTGCGCTGCCAGTTGCTCGCCTCCGCCTGCTACGTCGGCGGCGGTCTCGGCGGCGCGGCCCTCGCCGGCACCGTCGGCTCGGCCTGGGGCGTCGCCGCCGCGACCGTCGGCGGCTCGGCCCTGTGGTGGCGGCAGCTGCGCTCGGCCCTGCGCGAGCGGCTCCAGAACCCCGTACCCGAAGTGAGGAACCCATGACCGCCCGTCCCCGGCTGAGCATCGGCCTGCCCGTGTACAACGGCGAGGAGTACCTGGCCGAGTCCTTCGACGCGCTGCTCGGCCAGACCTACGAGGACTTCGAGCTGATCGTCTCCGACAACGCCTCGACCGACGCGACCGAGGACATCTGCCGGAAGTACGCCGCGCGGGACCCGCGCATCCGCTACCTCCGGCTCCCCCGCAACATCGGCGCCACCCCCAACCACAACCGGGTGTTCGCCGAGGCGCGCGGCGAACTGTTCAAGTGGGCCTCGCACGACGACCTGTACGGCCGGGACCTGCTGCTGCGCTGCGTCCAGGCGCTGGACGAGCGGCCCGACGTGATCCTCGCGCACACCGGCCAGGCCGTCGTCGACGGCGACGGACGGCTCAAGGTCCCCTACGAGTACGGGCTCGCCACCGACTCGCCGCACCCGCCGGAGCGCTTCCGCAGCCTGCTGTTCGAGCCGGGCGGCGACGACTTCTACGGGGTGATGCGGGCCGACGTGCTGCGCCGGGTGAAGCCGCTGGACAGCTACCACCACGCCGACCGCACGTTCGTCGCCGAGATCACCCTGCACGGGCGCTTCCACCAGGTGCCGGAGCTGCTGTACTTCCGCCGCGACCACCCGCACCGCGCCGAACGGGCCAACCCGGGCAAGCGCGCCCGGTGCGTCAATCTGGACCCGCGCCGGGCGGGCCCGCTGCACCCGGTGCCCCGGCTGCTCGCCGAGTACGTCTGGGGCTTCGTCGCCGCGGTCCGGCGGGCGCCGCTGTCCGCGGCCGACCGGCGGGCCTGCTACCGCCATCTGGCCGCGTGGGCGAGCAGCCGGGCCCGGCCGGGCGCCGGCGAGCGCGTCGAGGACCGGGCCCCCGTCGACCCGGAGCGGCTCGACGTGTCGGTCGACGCCCTGGTCGCCGGGCGCGAGGGGAGGCGGGCATGACGTCTCCCGCCCAACGCCCCGTACGCGTGGGGGTGTTCGGCCTGCTCGGCTCCGGCAACCTCGGCAACGACGGCTCGCTCGAAGCCGTCCTCGGCCACCTCGCCGCCCGGCACCCAGACGCTGCCGTGGACGCGCTGTGCGACGGCCCGGAAGCCGTCACGGCCCGGTTCGGGATCCCGGCGACGCGGCTGCACTGGTACCGGGGCGAGTACCGGACCGCGTCGCGCGCGGGCGCGGTCGCCGCCAAGGGCCTCGGCAAACTCGTCGACGCCTTCCGCACCGCCGCCTGGGTGCGCCGCCACGACGTGGTGATCGTGCCGGGCATGGGCGTCCTGGAGGCCACGCTGCCGCTGCGCCCGTGGGGCTTCCCGTACGCGCTGTTCCTGCTCTGCGCGAGCGGCCGGCTGTCCGGCACCCGCGTCGCGCTGGTCGGCGTCGGCGCGGCGCCGATCGGGAACCGGGCCACCCGCGCCCTGGTGCGCTGGTCGGCGCGGCTCGCCACGTACCGCTCGTACCGCGACGCCCAGTCGCGCGACGCGATCCGGGCGATGGGCGTGGACACCTCGCGCGACGAGGTCCACCCGGACCTCGCGTTCTCCCTGCCGGTGCCGCCGGACGGGCCCGCGGCGGAGCCGGGCCGGGTCTGCGTGGGCGTCATGGACTTCCACGGCGGCGACGACGACCGCGCCCGCGCCGACGAGATCCACCGCCGCTACCTCGACGGGACGATCCGCTTCGTCCGCGCGCTGGTGGCGGAGGGCAGACCGGTCCGGCTGCTCACCGGCGACCGGTGCGACGCGCCGGTGGTCGCCGCGATCCTCGACGCGGTGGACTCCCCGCTGGTCGGCGCCGCCGAGGCGGCCTCACTCGCCGACCTGATGAGGGAGACGGCGGCCGCCGACAGCGTGGTGGCCATCCGCTACCACAACCTCATCTGCGCGCTGCGGACCGGCACTCCCGTCCTCGCGCTCTGCTACGCGGCCAAGAGCGACGCGCTGATGGCCGGGATGGGGCTCGCCGCGTACTGCCATCCGGCGCGCGAGGTCGACGCCGACCGGCTGCTGGAGCAGTTCCGGTCGCTGGAGAAGGAGTCGGCCCGACTGCGCCGCACCCTCGCCGGACGCAACCGGGACGCCGCCCGGCGCCTGGAGGACCAGTTCGACGCCCTGACCGCGGCCCTGTTCCCGGCGGCCGGCCACACCCACGCCCTGCGGGAGGCTCCATGAAGGCGATCGACGTACCCGAGATCGACGGCGCGTACCTGTTCGAACCGACGTCCCACGCCGACGAACGCGGCTTCTTCTGCCGCACCTTCGACGCCGACGTGCTGCGCTCGGTGGGCCTGGACCCGGACGCCTTCGTCCAGGACAGCCTGTCCCGCTCGGCGGGCGGCGTGCTGCGCGGCCTGCACCTGCGCTCCGGCGCGGGCGAGGCCAAGCTGGTGCGGTGCTCCTACGGCAAGGTCTTCGACGTCGTCGTGGACCTGCGCCCGCACTCGCCGACCTACCTCGGCCGGGCCTCCTTCGAGCTGTCCGGCGAGACACAGGTGACGCTCTACGTCCCGGCCGGGTGCGCGCACGGCTTCCAGGCACTCACCGATCCCGCCGACGTCTCGTACCGTATCGACCGCCCGCACGATCCGGCCGAGGACGTGACGATCGCCTTCGACGACCCGGAACTGGCCATCCCGTGGCCGCTCCCGGTCACCTCGGCGTCCCGGCGCGACCGGGAGGCACCGGGCCTCGCCGAGGCCCTGCGACAGAGGGAGAGCTGAGGCAGGAGTGCACACCGAGAACACCGAAGGAACCGCGTTCCAGGGGGACTTGGACCTCCCCCGGTCGCGCGCGGCGAACGAACGGCTGCACGCCCTGATCCCGGGCGGCGCGCACACCTACGCCAAGGGCGACGACCAGTATCCCGAGAACCTGGCCCCGGTCATCAGCCACGGCCACGGCGCCCATGTGTGGGACGTGGACGGCAACCGGTACGTCGAGTACGGCTCCGGCCTCCGGTCGGTCAGCCTCGGCCACGCCCACCCGCGTGTGACCGAGGCGGTGCGGCGCCAACTCGACCGCGGCAGCAACTTCGTCCGTCCCTCCATCGTGGAGGTCGAGGCGGCGGAACGCTTCCTGGCGACGGTGCCGACCGCCGAGATGGTGAAGTTCGCGAAGAACGGCTCCGACGCCACCACAGCGGCGGTGCGCCTGGCCCGCGCCGCCACCGGCCGCCCGAAGGTGGCCGTCTGCGCCGACCACCCCTTCTTCTCCGTCGACGACTGGTTCATCGGCACCACACCGATGAACGCCGGTGTCCCGGCACCCACCGGCGACCTCACCCTGGCCTTCCCCTACGGCGACCTGACCGCCACCGAGGAACTGCTCACCCGCCACCGGGACGAGATCGCCTGCCTGATCCTCGAACCCGCCACCCACACCGAGCCCCCGCCGGGCTACCTCGCCGGCCTGCGCGACCTGGCCGACCGGCACGGCTGCGTCCTGGTCTTCGACGAGATGATCACCGGTCTGCGCTGGTCCGAGGCGGGCGCCCAGGGCCTGTACGGCGTCGTCCCCGACCTCTCCACGTTCGGCAAGGCCCTGGGCAACGGGTTCGCCGTCGCCGCGCTGGCCGGCCGCCGCGACCTGATGGAACGGGGCGGACTGCGCCACCCGGGCGACCGGGTGTTCCTGCTGTCCACCACACACGGCGCGGAGACCCACTCCCTGGCCGCCGCGACGGCCGTGCTCACCACCTACACCGAGGAGGGCATCACCGCCCGACTGCACGCCCTGGGCGAGCAGTTGGCCGCCGGTGTGCGCGCGGCGGCGGCCGCGGCGGGCGTCGCCGACCACGTCGTCGTCCGGGGCCGGGCCAGCAACCTGGTCTTCGCCACCCTCGACGAGAACGGACAGCCGTCGCAGCGCTACCGCACCCTGTTCCTGCGCCAGCTCCTCATGGGCGGGGTACTGGCCCCGTCGTTCGTGGTGAGCAGCGCGCTGTCCGACGCCGACATCGCCCACACCGTCGACACCGTCTCCCGGGCCTGCGCGGTCTACCGGAAGGCCCTGGACAACGGCGACCCGGCCCCGTGGCTCGGCGGACGCCCGGTGAAACCGGTGTTCCGGCGCCGGGCATGAGGTGACGCCGGATCAGCGCGGCCGACGCCACCGTCCGGCGCCGGCCGCCCGGTCGACCGCCCACGCGGCGACCGGCACCACCGCCAGCGCGGTGCACCAGCCGCCGAGGGCATCGGTCGGATAGTGCGCGCCCAGGACGACCTCGGCCCACCCCATGACGCCCCCGGCGGCCGGCGCGGCGCCGAGCACGATCGCCGCACCGGCCGCCCGGCCGAGCCCGAGCCGGCCGGCCACGGCCAGCGCCACCACGAGGGCGACGGCGGTGGCGAAGGCGGTGTGCCCGCTCGGGTACGACAGGTTGTCGTCCCCGTGAATGGTCCGCCCCACCACGGACTTGAGCCCCGTGGCCACGACCACGGCCGCCCCCGGCCCGGCGACGGCGAGCACGGCCGCCCGCCCGGACCGCAGCAGTACACATCCGGCGACGGCGGCCGGCACCAGCGCCACGGCCCCCGCGGGCTCCCCCAAGGAGTCGGCGGCGAGGGCGACATGACGCCAGAACGCCCCGGGCCCCTCGACTCCCGCCGTGATCCGCGCGTCCACCGCGGTGGGCCCGCTCTGCCCGGCGTACGCCACCCCGAGCACGACGACGACCAGCGCCCCGAGAGCGGCGACCGCCCCGAGCGGGGCACGCAACACCGATGGCAGCACAGGGTCCGCCGCCCCCCGCCCGCTCATGCGATGCGTCTCCCCTCGTCACCCCCGGACCCGCCACACTAGCCCGCCGCCCACTGCCGGGACCGGCTTACGGATTCTCGCCTCCGGACAGGCTGCGGTCACTGTGCTCCGCGGGTACGTTGGTTCCCGTCCACGTCTGACACCGGTGAGGTCGTCGGACGGTGGGCGGCGGGTCCCCGCTCGCGCGGGGATGGCCCCGGGCAACTCCTGCCGCCGGTCCGGCGGAGACGCTGCTGCCCTGAGGCGGCTGCCAGCAGCCCCGAACATCTGAACAGCACGACTCAGCAGGTCTGCGCTCAGCGTCGTCTGCCCTCGGCGCCCCGTCGACGCTCGTCACGGCGACGCACTCCACGTGGTGGGTCATAGGAAACACTCACGCCGAGACTCATCGAAGAGGGCGCAGGTCAGGGGCGCTTCGACGCTCCGGACTCGTGGGCGCGAGGCATCGGAGCGTCGTACGAGCGTCAAGACTGCCGGGGCCATGCGGCAGATGGGGGTCGAACGCGTGCGCCCCTCACTCGCGGCCACGCGTCCGTGTGATCACCCGAGCCACGGACCTGCCCCCGGTGTCCGCCGGCCGTACCCGGTCGGTCAGGTCGTCCCGATGGCGCGGGTGGCCAGGTCGAGGGCGATGTCGGTGATCATGTCCTCCTGGCCGCCCACCATGCCCCGGCGGCCCACCTCCACCAGGATGGTGCGGGTGTCCAGGCCATGGCGGGCGGCAGCCGCCTCGGCGTGCCTGAGGAAGCTGGAGTAGACACCGGCGTACCCGAGGGTGAGGGTCTCCCGGTCGACGCGCACCTCGCGGTCCTGGAGCGGGCGGACCAGGTCGTCGGCGGCGTCCATGAGCGCGAACAGGTCGCAGCCGTGCTTCCACCCCATGAGGTCGGCGACCGCGACGAACGCCTCCAGCGGGCAGTTTCCGGCACCGGCGCCCTGGCCGGCGAGGGAGGCGTCGACGCGGGTGACACCGTTCTCGACGGCGACGACGGAGTTGGCGACCCCGAGGCCGAGGTTGTGGTGGGCGTGGACGCCGAGGCCGGTGGCCGGGTCCAGGACATCGCGGTAGGCGCGCAGGCGGTCGCGCACGCCGTCCATGGTCAGTCGGCCTCCGGAGTCTGTGACGTAGACGCACCGGGCGCCGTAGGACTCCATCAGCTTGGCCTGGCGGGCCAGTTCGGCGGGCTCGACCATGTGGGACATCATCAGGAACCCGGCGACGTCCATGCCCATGTCCCGCGCGGCGGCGATGTGCTGGGCCGAGATGTCGGCCTCGGTGCAGTGGGTGGCCACCCGCACCGAGCGGATACCGAGGGCGTGTGCCTGACGCAGGTCGTGCAGCGTGCCGATGCCGGGGAGCAGGAGGGTGGTCGGCACGGCCCGGCGGGAGGCGTCCGTGACCGCCTCGATCCACTCCCAGTCGGTGTGGGCGCCGATGCCGTAGTTGATGCTGGAGCCGGCCAGTCCGTCGCCGTGGGCGATCTCGACGGCCGTGACGCCGGCCGCGTCCAGGGCACCCGCGATGGTGCGGGCCTGTTCCACGGTGTAGCGGTGGCGTACGGCGTGCATGCCGTCGCGCAGGGTGACGTCCTGGACGTACAGGGCGGGTGGCGCGGTGTCCCCGGACGCTCCAGGCGTGCGCGCGTCGTCGGTGTTCGGTGTGGTCATCGTGCGGCCCCTTCGGTGGAGCGGTGTGCGGCCATGCGCTCGGCGGTGCGCAGTGCTGCCGAGGTCATGATGTCGAGGTTGCCCGCGTAGGCGGGCAGGTAGTGGGCGGCGCCCTCGACCTCCAGGAAGACGGAGACGCGCAGGGCGTCCCCGGTGGTGCCGGCGGGCAGCAGCCCGCGCAGCGGGTCGTCCGTGCTCACCCGCTCGAACTGCACCTTCTGCTTGAGCCGGTAGCCGGGCACGTACGCCTGGACCCGGCCCACCATCTCCTCCACGGAGGCGGTGATCCGCTCGGTGTCGCAGTCGGACACCAGGCAGTGCACGGTGTCACGCATGATCAGCGGGGGTTCCGCGGGGTTGAGGACGATGATCGCCTTGCCCCGTGCCGCGCCGCCGACCTGTTCGATGGCGGACGCGGTGGTCGCGGTGAACTCGTCGATGTTCGCGCGGGTTCCGGGGCCCGCGGAGCGCGAGGCGATGGAGGCGACGATCTCGCCGTAGTGCACGGGGGTCACCGCGGCGACGGCGGCGACCATCGGGATGGTGGCCTGGCCCCCACAGGTCACCATGTTGACGTCGGGGGCGTCGAGGTGGGCGTCGCCGTTGACCGGGGGGACCACGTAGGGGCCGAGGGCGGCGGGGGTGAGGTCGACGAGGGTGCGGCCGAGCGGGCCGAGGACGTCCGCGTGGTGGCGGTGCGCACCCGCCGAGGTGGCGTCGAAGACGATCTCCACGCCGGCGAACTCGTCCATGGCCACCAGGCCCTCGACGCCCTCGTGCGTGGTGGCCACCTTCAGGCGGCGGGCACGGGCCAGGCCGTCGGAGGCCGGGTCGATACCGGCGACGGCGGCCACTTCCAGGGTGCCGGAGAGCCGCAGGACCTTGATCATGAGGTCGGTGCCGATGTTTCCCGATCCGATGACGGCCACCTTGGTGCGTGTCCCGGCGGCGCTGCTCTCGCTGCTCATCGGCTCTCTCCTTCTGTCACTGCGGCACGTGCGGTGTCTTCGGGGGCGAACTCGACCCGTACGGAGCCCAGTCCGCCGATGTCCGTCCGGAACCGGTCTCCCGGTGCCGCCGGGGCCATCGGCCCCAGCGCGCCGGTCAGCACGACGTCTCCGGCCCGGAGCGGGTCGTTCACTGCGGCGAGGGCCGAGGCCAGCCAGACGGCCGCTTCGAGCGGGCTGCCGAGGCAGTCGGCACCGGTCCCGCGGGACACCTCCTCACCGTCGCGCGTCATGGTCATCGCCAGCGCGGGCAGGTCGAGGCGGCCGAGGGGGACGGGGGTGCGGCCGAGGACGTACAGGCCACTGGAGGCGTTGTCGGCGACGGTGTCGACGATGGAGATGTCCCAGCCCGCCACCCTGCTGTCGACGATCTCCAGGGCGGGCAGCACGTACTCGATGGCCCGCAGCACTCCGGCGCCGGTGCAGTCCGACGCCGGCAGGTCCGCGCCGAGGACGAAGGCGACCTCGGCCTCCACCTTCGGCTGCAACAGCAGTCCGGTCGGCACCCGGCCCCCGTCACGGATCTGCATGTCCGCGAAGAGCGCCCCGAAGTCCGGCTGGTCGACCCCGAGTTGCCGCTGCACGGCCGGGGAGGTCAGGCCGATCTTCCGGCCGGTGAGCCGACGGCCCGCGGCGAGGGCGCGTCGCACGTTGAGCCGCTGGACCTCGTAGGCGGCGTCGACGTCGCCCTCGGCGAACAGCGCGCGCACCGGGGCGCAGGGCAGTCCGGTACGGGCGGCCTCGGCGAGCGTGTCGGCGGCGCGGACCACGCGCGGGTCGGCACCGTCCGGCCGGACTCGCTCGGGCGGGGAAGTCATGTGAAGCCTCCAGGATGAAGATGACCGGTCGTCCCGCTGGGCCCCGGGCGGGCCTCGGTGACGAGTCCGGTATAGACAGCGGAGCACAGGGCAGGCAAAGTTCGTTCCGTGACACGGAACAATGACTCCGGCAACATGCTCGACAAAGCCGCACAGATCCTCGACTGTCTCGACCCCACCGTCGAGTCGTACCGTCTGTCGGAACTCACGCGGAGGACCGGTCTGCCGAAGCCGACGGTGCACCGGCTGGCCGCGGACCTGGTGCGGCTCGGCTGGCTGGAACGCTCGGGGGCGCGTTACCGGCTGGGGGCCAAGCTCTTCGAACTCGGTTCCCGGGTGCCGCGCAGACGCGATCTCCGGGAGGCGGCCCTGCCGTTCCTCCAGGACCTGTTCGAGGCGACCCGGGAGACCGTCCACCTCGGCGTCCGGGAGGGCCGGGAGGTCGTCTACCTCGAACGCATCCACGGCCACGACGCGCTGCGGCTGCCGTCCCGCATCGGTGGCAGTCTGCCGCTGAGCTGCACCGCCGTGGGCAAGGCGCTGCTGGCCTTCTCCGGCACCGAACTGACCGACGAGGTCCTGGCCGGGCCGCTGCCCAGCCTCACCGCCCACTCCCTCACCGACCCCGCACGGCTGCGCGCGGCCCTGGAGAAGACCCAGGTGGCCGGCCTCGCCTACGAAGAGGAGGAAGCCGCCGAGGGGGTGAGCTGCATCGCCGCGCCCGTCTTCGCTGACGGGGCGGCCGTGGCCGCGCTGTCGGTAGCGGTGCCGCGGGAGCGGTTCAGCGCCGCCCGACTCGCCCCGGCGGTGCGCACGGCGTCCCTGGGGCTGTCGCGAACGCTGCGCGGTGGGCGGACGGAGGGAGGACTCCGGTTCGGTTAGTGTCGGGCTGTGGAGACACCCCGCCTGTTCGACGGCCGCCTCAAGCTGCGTCACCTGCTTCTCGTGGACGCGCTCTCCCGGCAGGGTTCGGTGGTGGGCGCGGCGGCCGAGCTTCACGTGACCCAGCCCGCCGCGACCCGGAGCCTGCACGAGGTGGAGGAGATCCTCGGTGTGCGGCTCTTCGAGCGCGGTCCCCGAGGAGTCAGCGCCACGGTCTTCGGCGAGGCGTTCACCCGGCACGCTCGGGCCGTCCTCGCGCAGCTCACACAGGCGGGCCGGCACGTCGTCGAGCTGGCGGCGGCCGACCGGGGCACCGTCGTCGTCGGCACCCACCTGGCCGGCTCGAACATCCTGCTGCCGCGTGCGGTGGCCGCACTGAAGCGGGACCATCCCTTCCTCACGGTGGTGGTGCACGAGGCGTCTCCCGAGGAGTTGCTGCTGGGTCTGGAGGCCGGGCGGATCGACCTGGTCGTGGGCCGGCTGACCGCTCCGTCGGGCGAGGGCCTGGTCCGGCGCCCGCTGTACGACGAGTTCGTCGGGCTGGTGGTGCGGGCCGGGCACCCGCTGACCGGACAGCCGGGCGCCGGGCTCCACGACACGCTCGGCTTCCCGTGGATCCTTCCCGGACCGCAGACCGCGCTCCGCCGCGAGGTGGAGGAGCTCTTCACCCGCCGCGGACTCGAACTGCCGCGCAACCGGGTCGAGGCGACGTCCTTCCTGACCGTGCGCCAACTCCTGCTGGAAACCGACGTGGTGGCCGTACTGCCCGGCTCGATCGTGTGGGACGACGGCCGTCTGGCGCGGCTGCCCGTGCCGCTGGAGCAGGTCGGCCACCGGGTCGGTCTGACCCTGCCCGCGGAGCGCACCCTCAGCCCGTCGGCCCGCGCGCTGATCCAGAGCTTGGAGGAGACCGCCGACGCGATGCGGGAGAGCCCGAGCGACGACGACGGCGGCCGGGGAGACGGCGGTGCCCTCCGCAGCGTCGTCGACACCGGCTGAGCGCACCGGTCCCCGCACCCGCGTGGAGCGGACCGGGGACCGGGAGCCGGGAACCGGAGGCCGGGGACCGGGGGCCCGGAGCCGGGAGCCGGGAGCCGGGAGCCGGGGACGCGGCAGAGATCAGAAGCCCAGATAGCGTTCCGCGTTGCCACGGGTGATCTTGTGCCGGGCCTGCTCGGTGAGGAAGCCGCTCTTGCGCACGACCTCGCCCACCGGCCGCTCCCCCAGCGGGTAGGGGTAGTCGCTGCCCACCATGACGCTGTCCTCCCCCAGGGTGTCCACGAGCAGCCGCAGCGCACGGTCGTCGAAGACCACCGAGTCCACGGAGAAGCGGCCCACGTAGTGCGAGGGCGGGTACTCGGAGGTGCCGACGACGTCGTTGCGGGCGTGCCAGGCGTTCTCCATGCGGCCCAGCCAGAAGGCGAACGAACCGCCACCATGGGCGAAGCAGATCCTCAGACGCTCGTCGATCCGGTCGAAGACACCGCCGAGGACCAGCGCCAGGATCGACAGGTGTGTCTCGGCCGGCATGGCCGTCAGCCACCGTGCCATCCACCGGTCCAGGCGGGGCGAGCTGTCCATGTCCCACGGGTGGACGAAGACCGGTACGTCGAGGGCAGCGCAGTGCTGGAGGAAGGTCACGACGCCTTCGCTGTCCAGGTCCTGGTCGCCGACGTGGTTGCCGATCTCGACGCCCCGGTGGCCGGCGGCGACCGCCCGTTCCAGTTCGCGGCAGGCGGCGTCCGGGTCCTGGAGCGGTACCTGGCAGAACGGGATCAGCCGGTCGGCCGCGGGGGCGGTGATCTCCAGGGCCAGGTCGTTGAAGATCCGGGCGATCCTCGCAGCCTCGGCGCCGCTGCGGCCGTAGTGGAAGAAGGCCGGTGTCGGGGAGACCACCTGGGCACGCACACCGTCCGCGTCCATGTCGCGCAACCGGACCTCCGCGTCCCAGCAGTCGGACCGGATCCGCCGGAACTCGGCGGACCCCGTCATGATGACGGCCTCCTTCTGCGTCTCGACCCTCAGCCAGGGGGCGTCGGGCCCGCCGAGGCCCCTCAGGTCGGGCCAGCCCCTCGGCACGTAGTGGGTGTGGACGTCGATCAGCTCTGCCATCGGTCAGCCCTTTCCGGGGTGGAGGGTCCCGCAGGCGGAGCAGGTGCGGGCCTTCTCGTCGCCGTAGAACCGCTCGAAGACCGGCGGCAGGTCGGCCACAATGTCGGTGACCTGGAGCTCCACCTCGTACACGCGCGCGGAGCAGGACGGGCAGAACCAGAGGAACTTCTCCAGCGTGCCCTCCTCGCGGACCCGCTCGATGACCAGGCCGATGGAGTCCGGGTCGGGGCGCTGCGGGGAGTGCGGCACGTTGCCGGGCAGCAGCCACGCCTCACCCTGCCTGATGTGTACGGTCCGGGGGCCGTCCTCGGTCATGAGGTTGACGTGCATGTCCCCCTTGACCTGGTAGAACCACTCCTCGTACGGGTCGAGGTGGAAGTCGGTGCGCTGGTTGGGGCCGCCGACGATCTGCACGATGAAGTCGTTGCCGAGCGACATGGTCCGGTTGTTCACCGGGGGCTTCAGCAGATGTGCGTGGTCGTCGATCCAGCCCTGGAAGTCGATGACCTCGGGGATGTCGGTCATGGTGTCTCCTCCGCGGTGTCGCCGGCCGTACGGGCCACCGGCAGGTGGGCCACGGCCTGGATCTCGATGAGCAGGTGCGGGTGGGGCAGTTGGTGTACGGCCACAGTGGTCCTGGCCGGCCCCGTCTCGTCGAAGTACTGGCCGTAGACCTCGTTGTAGCCGCCGAAGTCGTTCATGCTGACCAGGTACGCGGTTACCTGGACGACTTCGGCGAGCGAACCGCCGGCGTCGGCGAGGATGTCGCCGATGTTGTCGAGGACCGCGCGGGTCTGCGCCCGGATGTCGAGGTCGGTCGTGCCCATCTCGTCGGTCGCGACGCCCACGAAGGAGTTGTCGGGGCGGCGGGAGCTGGTGCCGGAGACGAAGACGAGGTCACCGGCGCGGCGGAAGTGCGGGAAGCGCCCGCGCGGCTTCGCCCTCCCGGGGATGACACGTGCCGTGTCCATCACACGCTCCTCACGCTGACGCGGCCGAGTCCGGCGACCTCGCAGGTCGTGACGCCGGGGGTCAGTGCGACCGCCGCGGTCGCCGCGCCCGCGAGCACGGTGTCGCCGGCGCGCAGCGGGATGTCGCGGCGGCGGGCCATGTCGAGCAGCGCGCGCAGCGCGTTGACCGGCGCCCCGAGGATGGCCGCGGTGGTGCCCTCGGCCCGGTTCTCGCCGTGGGTGAGGTGCACGGCGAGGTCGGAGACGTCCCGCACGGGGAGCCAGGGGCCGACCGCGTAGCCTGCCGCGGAGGTGTTGTCCGCGACCACGTCCTCGTAGGTGAAGCGGAAGTCCCGGTAGCGGGAGTCGATGATCTCCAGGGCGGGGGCCACGGCGTCCACGCAGTCAGCGAGGTCGGCGTCGGGGTCGTGCGGGTCGACGTCCCGGCCGAGCCGGAAGGCGACCTCCGGCTCCACCTTCGGGTGGATGAACCGGGCCAGCTCCACCTCTGCGCCGTCGACCACGCGCATGGCGTCGGTCAGCCTGCCGACGATGATCTCCGAGACGCCCATCTGGGCCATCTTCGCCTCGCTGGTGAAGCCCAGCTTGACGCCGGTGGGGCGTTCGCCGCGGGCGGTGCGCCGGGCGAGGAGCGCGGCCTGGACCGCGTAGGCGTCGTCGACGGTCAGGGTGTGGGTGTCGGCGAGGCTCGGTGTGTCGGACACCGACGTCTGGGCGTCGTCGAGGACGGCGGCCAGGGCTCCGACCGTCTCCTGGGTGATCATCGATCGTCTCCTTCGGCTTCGGGGTGGGGTCACGGTGTCCGTCACAACTGCACGCACACGTTGGTCGGTTCGGTGTAGAAGTGCAGCGACGAGGCGCCTCCCTCGCGGCCGAGGCCGGAGAGGCCGACGCCGCCGAAGGGCGAGCGCAGGTCCCGCAGGAACCAGGTGTTGACCCAGGCCATCCCCACGTTCATCGCCTGCGCCACCCGGTGGCCGCGCCTGAGGTCCCGGGTCCACACCGAGGCGGCGAGGCCGTACTCCGTGTCGTTGGCCAGGGCGACGGCCTCCTCCTCCGTGTCGAAGGGGATCAGCGCGGCGACCGGGCCGAAGACCTCCTCGCGCACCGGCCGGTCGGCGTTGGTCAGGCCGGTCCACAGGGTCGGCTCGATCCAGGAGCCGCCGTCGAGTTCCGCGCCGAGGTCGGGAGTGCCCCCACCGGTGAGCACCTCGGCGCCCGCCTCCTGGGCGAGCCGCATGTAGCCGCGCACCTTCTCGCGGTGGCCCTGGGAGATGAGCGGGCCCGTGGTGGTCGCGCCGTCCCGCGGGTCGCCCAGGCGCAGGGAGCGGGCCCGCTCCACGAGCCCGTCGGCGATGTCGGCGAAGACCTCCCTCTGGACGTAGACCCGCTCGGTGCACAGGCACACCTGGCCGGTGTTGGCGAACACCGACCGGGTCAGCCCGTCCAGGGTCTCGTCGAGGTCCGCGTCGGCGAAGACGAGCGCGGCGTTCTTGCCGCCCAGTTCGAAAGAGACGGGACGCACCCGCGGCGCGACCGTCTTCATGACGTGCGCTCCGGTAGCCGACGAACCGGTGAAGGTGACGCCGTCGATCCCCGGGTGCGAGGTGACGTACTCACCGGCCGAGCCCCCGCCGAAACCGTGCACGACGTTGTAGGCACCGGCTGGCAGTCCCGCCTCGGCGAGCACCTCGGCCAGCAGGGTGGCGGTGCCCGGGGTCTCCTCGCTCGGCTTGACGACGACGGTGTTGCCGCAGGCCAGCGCCGGGGCGATCTTCCAGGTGAGCAGCAGCAGCGGCAGGTTCCAGGGGACGATGACGGCGACCACGCCGAGCGGCTTGCGCACCGCGTAGTTGAGGGCCTGGCGGCCACCGGGCAGGTCGGTCAGGAAGGACTCCTGGCCGGCGGCGGCGACCACGTCGGCGAACGTGCGGAAGTTGGCCACGGCTCGGGCCACGTCGAGGTCGCGGGCGAGAGCGAGGGGCTTGCCGGTGTCGGCGGACTCGGCGGCGACGAACTCCTCGAACCGGGCCTCGATCAGGTCCGCCGCCCGGCGCAGCACGTCGGTGCGCTCCCGGACGGGTGTCGCCGACCAGGGGGTCAGCGCCCTGCGGGCCGCCGAGACCGCCCGGTCCACAAGGGGGGCGTCGGCCTCGTGGACCCGGCCGTGCACCTGGCCGGTGGCCGGGTCGATCGCGTCGAAGCATCGGTCGGTGGGGTCGACGAAACGCCCGTCGACGAAGTTGCGGATCCACCGCGGAGTCTGTGCCGTCATGGCCCCACACTGGAACTCGCGAGCCATGCCTGACAAATGAAGAATTCGCCGCGCCCCATCACAGGATGGGTATAACTCTCGTCTTCCGTCCACGCGCACACCCGTGCGCCGCCGGGGCGGTGCCCCGCCGGACGGCTCCCCCGGGCAGCTATACCCGGATTGCAATACTGGCAGGCCAAAACGGCATTTGTGACCTCTGCGGGGAGGACACAGGATCCCTCGACAACGGGCGTCCACCCGTCCCTCCCCCAGCGAACGAGGTATCCCATGAGCGACGACGCGAGGCGTCGGGGCGCGAGCAGGACAGCGCTGGCCACCCTTCTGGGCACCACCCTGGAGTGGTACGACTTCTTCCTCTACGGCACGGCAGCCGCTCTCGTCTTCGACAAGCAGTTCTTCCCGTCCTTGAGCCCCGCCGCGGGGACGCTCGCCGCCTTCGGCACCCTCGCCGTGGGTTTCGTGGTCCGGCCACTCGGCGGGCTGGTCTTCGGCCACTTCGGCGACCGCCTCGGCCGCCGCTCGACCCTGGTGGTGTCCCTGCTCCTGATGGGGGTGGGCTCCACCCTCATCGGGCTCGTGCCCAGCTACGACACCATCGGCCTGTGGGCCCCGGTGCTGCTGGTCCTGCTGCGCGTGGTCCAGGGAATCGGGCTCGGCGGCGAGGGCGCCGGTGCGACCCTGATGTCGATGGAGCACGCTCCCGAGGGACGCCGCAATCTCTACGCGGGCTTTCCTCAGATGGGCACTCCGGCCGGCCTGGTGCTGGCGAACGTGGTCTTCCTGGTCACCCAGTCCCTGGCCGGGGACGGCACGTTCACCGACTGGGCGTGGCGTGTTCCGTTCCTGCTGAGCATCGTCCTGGTCGGGGTCGGTCTCGTGGTCCGGCTGAGGGTCACCGAGTCGCCGTCCTTCGAACAGACCAAGGAGCAGCACGAGGTCGTCCGCTTCCCGCTGGCCGCCGCGCTGCGGACCGGTCGGGTCCGCCTGCTCGTCACCCTGCTGGCCGTGGTCGCGAACTCGGCGGTCGCCTACGTCTTCATGGTCTTCACCCTGTCCTACGGCACCGACCACCTCGGTTACGACCAGCGGTTCCTGATCCTCGGGGTCAGCGGGGCGGCCGTGCTGTGGGGCGTGTCCATCCCCGTGTGGACCCGGATCGCCGACCGCAGCGGCCGGCGCACACTCTTCATCGGCGGCTCCGTGGCCGTCCTTGTCTGGTGCGCGGTGTTCTTCCCGCTGCTGGACACCGGTGACACCGCCATGGCGCTGCTGGCGCTCGCCGGGATGGGCCTGATCATCGCGCCCACCCACTGTGTGCAGGGCGCCATCATCGCCGACACCTTCCCGGTGCGGGTGCGGTACTCCGGCACGTCGCTCATCCTCCAGGCCGGTGCCGTGCTCGGTGGTGGCCTGGCGCCCGTGATCTCCAGCGCACTCCTCGACTCGGTCGGCTCCTCGACGGGCGTGACGTGGTATCTGGTGGGTGTCTGCGCCCTGAGCCTGGCCGGCGCGGTGGCGCTCTTCCGCGTCGCCCCGGTAGCGCCGGCCGAGCCGTCACCGTCGCCCTCCGAACTGGCAGGTAAGGCATGACCGACCGCCCCGTCTTCCGCAGCGGCCCCCTGCGGTACGCCACCGCCGAGCGCTTCGCCCGGCCCCGCCCCCCGGTTTCCGGGGCCCCCGCCGGGCCGGTCGGCACCGTCTGCCCACAGCCTCCGTCCCGTCTGGACGCGGTGATGGGCCCGCCCCTCGACCGGCGGCCGCAGAGCGAGGACTGCCTCCAGCTGGCGGTCACCGCTCCGCGGGGCGGCCCGGCACCCGGCTCGCCGGGCCTGCCGGTGCTCGTCTGGTTCCACGGCGGCGGCTTCAGCAGCGGCGCCGGCATCCGCGACTGGTACGACGGCGGCGCCCTCGCAGCGGAGCAGGACGTGGTCGTCGTCAGCGCCGGCTACCGGCTGGGCGCCCTCGGTTACCTCCTCCTCGACGGCGTCAGCGAGGGGAACCTCGGGCTGTGGGACCAACTGGAGGCGCTGCGCTGGGTGCGTGAGCACATAGCCCGCTTCGGCGGTGACCCCGGGAACATCACTCTCTTCGGCCAGTCGGCCGGCGCGCTGTCCATCCGGCTGCTGATGGACGTGCCCGAGGCGAGCGGCCTGTTCCGCCGGGCGATCCTGCAGAGCGCCCCACTGGCCATCGCCACCCGGCCGGTGGACGAGGCACGGGATCTCGGCCGCTTCTTCGCCGCCCGCGTCGGCACCGACCCACGGACCGCCGCCCCCGAGCGGCTGCTGGCCGCACAGGCCCTGACCGCCGCCGAGCAGCAGCGCCGTACGGGGAACTCCCTGGCTCCCGCCTTCGGACCGGTCAGCGGCATCGGACCGCTGCCCGCCGAGGCCGGGCCGCTCGACTCCCGCAACGGCGCCGTGGACGTCCTGTACGGATGGAATGCCGACGACATGTCCGCCTTCCCCGAAGGCCCGGACGACTCCGGGAGCGTCGCCGAGCGCACCCGGCGCGTGTTCGAGAGGCCGCTCACAGCGCTGCGCGGCGAACTGGAGCGGGCCGGTGCCCGCGCGTACGGCTACCGCCTGGACTGGCGCCCGCCCAACTCACCCTTCGGTGCCACCCACTGCGTCGAACTCCCCCTGCTCCTCGGCTCGGCCGGGGCCTGGCGGAGCGCGCCGATGCTGGGCGACGCCGACTGGGCGGAGGTGGACGCGATCGGCCGCCGGGTGCGTACCACCTGGGCCGCCTTCGCCCGCGACGGAAGTCCAGGCCCGATGTCGGCACCGCTGACCGCTCTCACCGGCTGAGGATCGGGCGTCACCCTGTCACCGAGACTACTGCGGCACGTCCGCTGCCCCCGGTCGGCGACGTCTCCTACGGCCTGAACCGCCTCGCGGGACACCGCGGTGCGACGCCCGCACGGTGCAGGGCACCTCCGCCGCGGGGACTCGGCTCGTGCTTCCGCGGCCCTCCGCGGACGGAGGCCGCCGGTCTCAGCGCACCGCAACCATGTCACCCCGGTGCGTGATGGCGCCGTCGTCGTCCCGCGCCTCGTGCCCGGACACGAACAGCCAGCTGCGCGGCTCGTCGACCCGCACGGCCCGGTTGTACATCAGCTTCCCGCCCACCGTCCTCGGGCCGAACTCCTCGGTACTCATCTGCCTGCCTCCCGCCATGGACCGAAACGTCAATGTACCGACGCGGCCGGCACCGGGAGCGGCAGCGCGGGTGGGCCAGGCCGCGGCGCGAAGGCCGTGCCCCGGCCACGCACCGGGGACCGGGGACCGGGGACCGGGGACCGGGGACCGGGGACCGGGGACCGGGGACCGGGGACCGGGGACCGGGGACCGGGGACCGGGGACCGGGGACCGGGGACCGGGGCAAGGTACGCGATCCATGGGATGGAAGTACTGGGAAACCTCATCGTGACCGCCATCGGCAGCCTGCTGACGGGACGCGGTCAACTTACGGTCGGGGTTGCTCTGGTGTCGGGTTTGCTCCTCGTGGGCTGCTCATCGTCCCATGACGAACACGCATCCAGCCGGACCACTCACACCACACCTTCGCCCTCCGCCAGTAGCACGGCGCCATCACAGCAAGCAGCAGAGCAACGGCTCATTGCTCAGGCGCAGAGTGCCCTGGACACCACCGCTGCTGATGAGAAGGGGAAATTCGTCGCTTCGGGGGCGGAGCGCGTGCACGATGGACTGCATACGCAGCTCGGACTGAGCAAAGGGCTTGAGTACCGCGTGGCGGTCGTGTGCGTCGGGAGCGGCGACGTGGAGGTCTCATTCCATCCTGCGGAGGGAACGAAGCCCAAGACCGTTCCATGCGATCAGTCCATGGAGATGGTTCGATTCCCAGGTTCTCCTGACCTACTGCTCGAAGTCTCCGGGAAGTCCAACGCAACAGGAGCAATCGCCTGGCGTGTCAGTAAAGTCTGACCGCAGCCTTCTGCAAGAAGAGGCGTGGCGGCGTTCGCGAACTTGCCGGTGATGTGCGAGGCGGACACTCAACCCGGCATGGCCATAGACACCCCCGCCTCGTTCCTCCAAATCCGGCAGCAGCGCTGCCGACGGTCGGTCCGAGGGATGCGGACCGGCACGAAGTCGCCGGGATGCTCGGCACGCCGCTTCTTCCATCTGGTGGCACCTCCCCGCACGCTGGCACCGTGCGCTGCCGCACCTCCCCCTCAGTCTGCGGATCCCGGTCTGCACGGACACGACCGACAACGAGCACACCATCGGAATCAACCTGCCGGTAGGCAACTGCGCCAGCGTGCGCGGATCCGACCTCGCCCGCCTCTGACCCCGCTGTGGCCGGGCGGATCTGGCACTGATTCTCACTATGTCGCGCTACTGCAGCTGTGTCGGCATCCGGATCAGGCAGCCGCAGGTGCTGTCGTGGACAGCAGCGGCGACGGTCCCACCGTCAGGAGCTCCTGAATGAAGCGGACACCGAAGCCGCGCAGACGCACGTCTCCGACTCCTCCCGCGCCACCCGCAGGACGTCGTCAGCCAGTTGCTCCGCGGGGGTGCCCCTATGACTTCGGTCAAGGGAAACGGGGGTGCGTCGAGTCGGTGAGCCGGGGCAGCATGGCGGGGTGGCTGATCTGCTGTGGGATGACGTGAAGTGCTTCTTCGACCCGGACTTGATGGGGTCGCTGCCGGACGTGCGTGTCCCGGATGCCTCGGTGGAGGACTGGCAGACGGTCCTTGATCTTGTCGCAGAGAAGGGCTGGAAGTGCCAGTACTCCGAGGGAGAGACGGTGTTTCCAGTGCCCCGGGCGAAGGCCGTGCTGTCGCGCCCGGGGGATGCCGAGCGCCCGGACTTGCGGGTCTGGCCGACTGCGGATGTATTGGCGATCTTCCGCTTCCATGCTGCCGATGAAGTCGACTTCGACGTCGACCTGCGGGAGTTACAGGGCCAGGAGCGGCTGGATGTGTTCTGCGACTTCCTCCGGGAGATCGGCCGACGGCTGGGTAAGCCCGTGCTGATGGACCCGGAGGGCGACGATGGCCATCCGGTGATCGGCTTCGACGTCGAGGCCGATCGAATCGTCCTCCTCGCAGACCCGCAGGTCAGGTGACTGCGGCGGGCGAGGCAGAGCAGGGCCTGGGTGTGTGGTCCCCGCGCACGCGGGGTGTTTCCTGGGCGCGGTCCTGGCCGGCTCGAATCACGTGGTGGTCCCCACGCACCAGCTCACACGGCGCCTCCCAAGCGGCACAGAGCCGAAAGAGTGGCTGCGGACCGTGGGAGCGCCTTGGGACCTCTCTGGGACTTCCGGCTGCATCAACGGACACGAGCGGAAAACAGCGGAAAGACCATTCGTGCAGTTCAGTGGCCACCCGTGATCGGCCATCACTGGAGATCCCACCGCTGGCTGGTTTCTTCCGGGACATCGACCATCGAGGACCCACTGCCCCGCGCAGAGCGTCGCCCCCGTCAGCGGCCCCACTGATATACACCATCCTGAACAGGCCGTGACCTGTTCAACAGAACTCTTGACGCCCCACCAGAACGAGCGTCAAATGAGCGTCATTTCGGCGTCAAGATATCGCCCATAACGCCCGCACTGCACGTAACGCACACGCATAAAACCGCAGGTCAAGAGCCCTTCGCGGCCGGTTCGAGGATCGCCACGCACTCCACATGATGCGTCATGGGAAACAGATCGAACGCCCGAAGCATCCGCACCCGGTACCCGCCCTCCCGGAAGTACCCCAGGTCCCGGGCCAGGGCTGCCGGGTCGCAGGCTACGTAGGCGATGCGGCGGGCCGCGAGGGTGGTGAGGTGGGTGACCGTGGCGCGGCCGGCGCCGGCGCGGGGTGGGTCGAGGACGATGAGGTCGACCTCGGTGATGCCGGTGCGGGGCAGGACGGAGTCGACCTTGCCCTGTTCGATGCGGACGCGGGGGAAGTCGGCGAGGTTGTGGCGGGCGTCCTCGACGGCGCGCTTGCCGGACTCGATGCCGAGGACGGCCCCCTTCTCACCGATGCGGTCGGCGAGGGCGCCGGCGAAGAGGCCGACGCCGCAGTACAGGTCGAGGGCCATGTCGCCCTTGCGGGGCAGCAGGCCCTGCATGACGGCGGTGACGAGGGTGTCGGCCGCCTTGGGGTGGACCTGCCAGAAGCCGCCGCCACCCACCCGGTGGGTACGGCCGTCGGCGCGTTCGCGGACGAAGGGGCGGCCGTGGACGCGGTGGACGCCGCCGGTCTTCTCGTCGACGCGCAGGACGGAGACCGGCTTGTCGAGTTCGACCAGCGGGAGGCGGCCGCCGGGGCGCGGGGTGAGGACGACCTGGCGGTCCTGGGAGCCGGTGGCCGCGATCGCCTCGACCGTCTCCATGCCCGTCCAGTCCCGCTGCTCGACGCCCAGCTCGGACACGCCCTGCGCGGCGATCATGCAGTGGTCGATGCGCTCGACCTCGTGCGAGCGGTGCCTGCGCAGGCCGGCCCGGCCCTCGGCGTCGACGGCGTACTGGACGCGGGTGCGCCACTGCGGCACCTCGCCCGCGGGCAGCTTGTCGCCCTCGGCCGGCATCACCGTGCCGTCCCAGCCGGCCTCCTCGGGGGTGAGCCCGGCGAGCCGCTTCAGCTGCTCGGCGATCACCTCGCCCTTGAAGCGGCGCTGGGCGCCCGGCTTGGCGTGCTGCCAGTCGCAGCCGCCGCAGCGGCCGGGGCCGGCGTAGGGGCAGGGCGCCTCGATACGGTCCTTGGACGCCTCCAGGACGCGTACCGCGTCGGCGCGCAGGAAGCGGGCGCCCGTCTCCCCCTCGGTCACCCGGGCCACCACGCGCTCGCCGGGCAGGGTGTGCCGGACGAAGAGGACCTGGCCCTCGGCGGTGCGGGCGATGCAGTGGCCGCCGTGGGCGACCGGGCCGACCTCGACCTCGTACTCCTCGCCGGCCAGGGACCGCGGCTCGGCCGACGCCTCCGGCTGCGCGGGGCGCTCCCGCTCCCTCTCCCGCCCCACCTGCTTGTTCTTCGGTTCTGCCTGCATGGTGGGGTGTCTCCAGATCGGAAAGCGGGGAACGGCCGGACAACAGCCCACCAGTCTACGTGGGAGTCGACCGGCCGTTCACCACGAGGCCGGGGCCCTCACGTCCCCGGGCGCCCAGCCCTCGGGCGCTCAGCCCCCGGGCGCCCAGCCCCCGGGCCCCGGGACCCTCAGCCCTTGGACGCCGGGGACTCCTTCGGCTCCTTCGGCTCCTTCGACGACTCCTTGCGCACCTGCGCCGGACCGCGCCGCACCGCGCCGGGCGCGCTCCAGTCCTGGCGCCTGCGGGCGCGCACCTTCGCCGCCTCGGAGGAGGCGAGCTGGTAGGGCACCGAGGTGACCATCACACCGGGTGTGAAGAGCAGCCGGCCCTTCAGGCGCAGCGCGCTCTGGTTGTGCAGCAGGTGCTCGTACCAGTGGCCGACGACGTACTCGGGGATGATCACCGAGACCGCGTCGCGCGGTGACTCCTTGCGCAGGTTCTTGACGTACTCGATGACCGGCCGGGTGACCTCGCGGTAGGGCGAGTCGAGGACCTTGAGCGGGACGTCGATGCCGCGCCGCTCCCACTCCGCGCGCAGCGCCTTCGTCTCGGCCGGGTCGACGTTGACGGTGAGCGCCTCCAGGGTGTCCGAGCGCATCAGCTTGGCGTAGGCCAGGGCGCGCAGGGTGGGGCGGTGGATCTTGGAGATCAGGACGACCGAGTGGATGCGGGAGGGGCGCACGAGGTCGTCGCTGGGGCCCTCGGGGGCGGCGATCTCCTCGGAGACGCGGTCGTAGTGCTTGCGGATGGCCGTCATCGTCGCGAAGAAGATGCACATGCCGAGCAGCGCGACCCAGGCGCCGTGGGTGAACTTGGTCAGCAGGACGACGACCAGCACCAGACCGGTGAGGAAGGCGCCGAAGGCGTTGATGGCGCGCGAGCGGATCATGTGGCGCCGCTTGGCCTGGTCGCGCTCGGCGGCCAGATGGCGGTTCCAGTGCCGGACCATGCCGATCTGGCTGAGCGTGAAGGAGACGAACACACCGACGATGTAGAGCTGGATCAGCCGCGTCGAGTCGGCGCCGTAGACGACGACCAGGAGCGTCGCCGCGCCCGCGAGCAGGACGATGCCGTTGGAGAAGGCGAGGCGGTCGCCGCGGGTGTGCAGCTGGCGGGGCAGGTAGCGGTCCTGGGCGAGGATGGAGCCGAGGAGCGGGAAGCCGTTGTACGCCGTGTTGGCCGCGAGGAAGAGGACCAGGGCCGTCGCCGCCGCCAGGACGACGAACAGGAAGCTGCCCTTGCCGAACACGGCCTCGGCGACCTGGGAGATCACCGGGTTCTGGACGTAGCCGGAGCCGAGCGGGTTGCCGTTGTGCAGCAGGTCGGCGGCCGGGTTCTCGGCCATGTGGACCTTGGTCGTCATGGCCAGCACGATGATGCCGCAGAACATGGTCACGGCCAGCAGGCCCATCATCGCGAGCGTGGTCGCCGCGTTCTTGGACTTGGGCTTGCGGAAGGCCGGGACGCCGTTGGAGATGGCCTCGACGCCGGTGAGGGCGGCGCAGCCGGAGGAGAAGGCGCGCAGCAGCAGGAAGACGAGGGCGAAGCCCGCGAGCCCCTGGTGCTCGGCCTTGATGTGGTAGTCGGCCGTCGGTGCCCGCATGGTGTCCCCGAGGGCCAGCCCGCGGAACGCACCCCAGATGATCATGATGAAGACGCCGGCCACGAAGACGTACGTCGGGATGGCGAACAGCGTGCCCGACTCCCGTACGCCGCGCAGGTTCATCACGGTCAGCAGCACGATCACGACCACCGCGCAGAGCACCTTGTGCTCGACGACGAAGGGGACGGCGGAGCCGAGGTTCTCGATGCCGGAGGAGATCGAGACGGCGACGGTCATGACGTAGTCGACCAGCAGGGCGCTGGCGACCGTCAGGCCCGCCTTGGCGCCGAGGTTGGTCGTCGCCACCTCGTAGTCGCCGCCCCCGCTGGGGTAGGCGTGGACGTTCTGCCGGTAGGAGGCGACCACGGTGAACATCAGCACGACGACCGCGAGAGCGATCCAGGGGCTGAAGTGGTACGCCGACACGCCCGCGATGGACAGGACCAGCAGCACCTCGCCGGGAGCGTACGCCACGGACGACAGCGGGTCGGAGGCGAAGACGGGGAGTGCGATGCGCTTGGGCAGGAGGGTCTCCCCCAGCCGGTCGCTGCGCAGTGCGCGCCCGATCAGAATGCGTTTGGGCACGTCGGTCAGTTTGGACACAACAGAGGATCGTAGGCCGTCGAACAGGGGCTCGCCCACCTGCCACCCGAGATCTGCCTCACGAGTGAAAACGGGGACGGCGGAGGCTGCGGATTCCGCAGGTGGGGACGGGGCCGTGCCTAGATGACTGAATTCGGCCTTCTTTCGCCCTTCTTCGACCGTCGCCGACCCTCCGGAGGTCCCATGCCCCCGTTCGCGGAGCTGATCGGCGCGGCCCTCGCGCTGCTCGGCCTCGGATTCCTGACCGCGTGCAGCGTGCGCAGCATCACTAAGCGTCCTCCCTCCGGGGTGGAATAGGGCTCCGGGGGCCGCTGTCCGTCCGGCATGCGGCAGGGGGGTGCACACCCCGTACCGCGCATGTGTAGCTTGTCCCTCTGTCTGAGACCCTGATGGGGCTGAGCAGTAGCTGTTGACACCGGAAGGACGGTCGTGCACATCGTCATCATGGGCTGCGGGAGAGTGGGTTCCGCTCTCGCCCAGACCCTGGAGCAACAGGGGCACACGGTCGCCGTGATCGACCAGGACCCCACCGCCTTCCGCCGGCTGGGACCGGGATTCGGCGGTCGCCGGGTCACCGGGATCGGCTTCGACCAGGACACCCTGCGCGAGGCGGGCATCGAGGAGGCCGGTGCCTTCGCGGCGGTCTCCAGCGGCGACAACTCGAACATCATCTCGGCCCGGGTGGCGCGCGAGATGTTCGGCGTGCAGAACGTCGCGGCCCGGATCTACGACCCGCGCCGCGCCGAGGTCTACCAGCGCCTCGGCATCCCGACGGTGGCCACGGTCCGCTGGACCGCCGACCAGATGCTGCGCCGGCTGCTGCCCTCGGGCGCGGAGCCGCTGTGGCGCGACCCCACCGGCGGGGTCCAGCTCGCCGAGGTGCACACCTCTCCGCAGTGGGTCGGTCACAAGATCAGCCGGCTCCAGGAGGAGACGGGCGTCCGGGTGGCGTTCCTGACCCGCCTCGGCGAGGCGATGCTGCCCTCCTCGCAGACCGTGCTCCAGGAGGGCGACCTCGTGCACGTGATGATGCGGACGGACGACGTGGACAAGGTCGAGGCGGCGTTCGCCGAGGGCCCCGAAGAGGAGAGCGGTCACTGATGAGGGTCGCCATTGCCGGTGCCGGCGCGGTCGGACGCTCGATCGCGGGCGAGCTGCTGGAGAACGGCCACGAGGTCCTTCTCATCGACAAGGCGCCGACCGCCATCTCGGTCGAGCGCGTCCCGCAGGCCGAGTGGCTGCTCGCCGACGCCTGCGAGATCACGTCCCTGGACGAGGCGGCGCTCCAGCGCTGCAACGTGGTGATCGCCGCGACGGGCGACGACAAGGTGAACCTGGTCGTCTCGCTGCTGGCGAAGACGGAGTACGGCGTGCCGCGCGTCGTCGCCCGGGTGAACAACCCGAAGAACGAGTGGCTGTTCAACGAGGCGTGGGGGGTGGACGTCGCCGTGTCCACGCCGCGGCTGATGTCGGCCCTGGTCGAGGAGGCGGTGAGCGTCGGCGACCTGGTGCGGCTGCTGCGCTTCAGCCACGGTGACGCGAACCTGGTCGAGCTGACCCTGCCGGAGGAGTCGGCGCTCGCCGGCATCCAGGTCGGTGACGTGCGCTGGCCCGAGGACACCTCCCTGGTGACCATCATCCGCGGCACCCGGGTGCTCACCCCGTCGCAGGAGGACTCGCTGGAGGTCGGTGACGAACTGCTGTTCGTGGCCGCGCAGGCCCGCGAGGAGCAACTGGAGGACCTGCTGTCGAAGCGGCGGCACGAGGACGCCGAGGGCTAGGGCCTGTCGGCCGTCCCGCGTGAGCGGTGGTACGTCGGTGGGGGCGCCCGGAGATCTCCGGGCGCCCCCACCGACGTACCACCCCCACCGACGTACAGGAGGATCCGTCCGCTGCGGAGCCGGGTGCTACGCGCCTCGGCGGTGGCGGCCCGCCGCCGGGGACGTGTCGCCCTCGGGGCCCGCCGTCTCGGCCGCCAGGGCGGCCCCGCGCTCCTCCTCGGCCTTTTTCTCGGCTTTCTCGGCTTCCTCGGCCTTCTCGGCCTGCTCCTCCGCCTCCATCTCCGCGAACACGTCGATGGGCGCGGGCGCCTTCGCCAGGAAAACCCAGGTCAGCCAGACCGCCAGCAGGAACGGCGGGATCTTCAGGGCGACCAGGATCCAGCCGAGCTGGGTGGTGTCGGCCCACCAGTACAGCGGGAAGAGGATCGCGCACTTGGCGAGCAGGATCAGGCCCCAGGCCCAGCTCGCCTTGGTGTACGCCTTCTTGCGGCCGGGGTTGCGGGTGCGCCAGGAGAGGTTCTCCTTGAAGACCGGGCCGAGGATCAGTCCGATCAGCGGCACACCGGCCAGCGCGGTGACGATGTAGGCGAGGCTCAGCCCGAGGGTGTAGAGCATGCCCGGCAGGTAGAAGTCCTTGGCGTTGCCGGTCATCATCGCGAAGACGACACCGAAGACCACGCCGAAGACGCCGCTGAAGGCGTGCTTGACGGTGTCCCGCATCACCAGCCGGACGGCGACCAGCACCACGGAGACCGCGAGGGCGGCGACGGCCGACCAGTGCAGGTCCTTGTTGACGGTGAAGATGCTGACGAAGAGCAGGCCGGGCAGCACGGTCTCCACCATGCCCCGGACCCCGCCGAACGCCTCGAACAGCGCGGCCTCCGTCACCGCCCTCGAGTCGTCGGCGGCGGTCGTCTCTTCGGTCGGCTTGTCGAGTGACGTCACGGGCTACTCCCGTCCGAGGGGTCGCAGTTCGTACTTGGGGTTGAACAGCACCCGGCGGCCCCGGCTCATGGAGATCCGGCCCGATGCGATCAGCTTGCGCCCCGGTTCTATACCCACGATGGAACGCCGGCCGAGCCACACCACGTCCAGGGCGGCGGAACCGTCGAACAGCTCCGCCTCCAGGGCGGGGACTCCGGCACGCGGGCGCAGGGTGACCGTGCGCAAGGTACCAGTAACCGTGACGACCTGGCGGTCGTGGCAGTCACCGATGCGGGTGCAGCCGGCGGTCTCGGTGTCCTCGCGCAGCTCCTCGGACTCCAGGTCCTCCTGCGAGGAGGAGAGCCGGTCGAGCATGCGCCGGAACCGGCCCGCGGGCTTCTCGGATCGGGGAACGGCACTCATGTCTGAAGGGTACCGGGGTGGACCGACAGGACCGTAACCGCGCTCACTTCTCGAAGCGGTAGCCCATGCCCGGCTCGGTGAGGAAGTGCGCGGGGTGCGAGGGGTCGGCCTCCAGCTTGCGGCGCAGCTGGGCCATGTAGACGCGCAGGTAGTTCGTCTCGGTGCCGTACGACGGCCCCCACACCTCCTGGAGCAGCTGCTTCTGGCTGACCAGGCGGCCGGTGTTGCGCACCAGCACCTCCAGCAGGTGCCACTCGGTCGGGGTCAGCCGCACGTCCTTGCCGCCCCGGTTGACCTTCTTCGCGGCGAGGTCGACGGTGAACTGCGCGGTCTCCACGGTGGTGACGTCGTCCTCGCCCCCGCCCACGGGCTCGGCCCGGCGGACGGCGGCGCGCAGCCGGGCCAGCAACTCGTCCATGCCGAAGGGCTTGGTGACATAGTCGTCGGCGCCCGCGTCCAGCGCCTCGACCTTCTCGTCGGAGGAGTGCCGGGCGGACAGCACCAGGATCGGCACCCGGGTCCAGCCGCGCAGGCCCCTGATCACCTCGACGCCGTCCATGTCGGGCAGGCCCAGGTCGAGGACGACCACGTCGGGGTGGCGGGAGGCGGCGAGGTCGAGTGCGGTACGGCCGTCGGGCGCGGCGTCGACCTCGTACTTGCGTGCCTTGAGGTTGATCACGAGGGCCCGCACGATCTGCGGTTCGTCGTCGACCACCAGCACCCTGGTCATGAAACCTGCCTTTCTGGGTGTACTGAGCCCGGGGGTACGGGGCTGTCGGCGCCGTGCGCCCGTTCGGTGCGGCGCGGTCGGGGGTCCGGCGGGCCGGATCCGGTGCCGGGCCCGGATCCTGGTCCGGTGCCGGTGCCGGTGCCGGGCGGGGGCGGCTCGGTGTGCTCCGGCGCGGCGCGGGCCGTCGCCGCGCGCAGGCTGAGGACCATGGTGAGGCCGCCGCCGGGGGTGTCCTCGGCGGCGAGCGTGCCGCCCATGGACTCGGCGAAGCCGCGGGCCACCGCGAGGCCGAGGCCGACACCCGCGCCGCGCGGGGCGTCGCCGTGCCGCTGGAAGGGCTCGAAGATACGGTCCTTCGCCTCGTCGGGCACGCCGGGGCCGCGGTCGACGACCCGCACCTCGACGCGGTCGGCGATCGCGCTGGCCGACACCAGGACCGGGGTGTGGGCCGGGCTGTACTTCACGGCGTTCTCGACGATGTTGGCCATGGCGCGTTCCAGCAGCCCGGCGTCCACGGCGACCATCGGCAGCGTCTCGGGGACGTCCAGGTCGACGCTGTCCTCGGGCACTCCGCCCAGCGCCATCGGCACCACCTCGTCGAGGTCGATCTCGCGGATGAGGGTGGTGACGGTGCCGGTCTGGAGGCGGGACATGTCCAGCAGGTTGCCCACGAGGTGGTCGAGCCGGTCGGAGCCCTCCTCGATGCCTTCGAGGAGTTCGGCCCGGTCCTCCTCGGACCACTCGACGTCCTCGGAGCGCAGCGAGGAGACGGCGGCCTTGATCCCGGCGAGGGGGGTGCGCAGGTCGTGGCTGACGGCGGCCAGCAGCGCGGTGCGGATGCGGTTGCCCTCGGCCAGGGCGCGGGCCTGGTCGGCCTCCTCCTGGAGCCGGCGGCGGTCCAGGACGACGACGGCCTGGGCGGCGAAGGCGGCGAGCACCCGGCGGTCGGAGGCGGGCAGGACGCGCCCGGTCAGCGCCAGCGCCATGTGGTCCCCGACCGGCATGTCCACGTCCGCGTCCTCGGGGCGCTGGAGCGGCCGGTCGGTGCCGACCCGGCCGGCGCACGTCCAGGGGTCGACGTCGCTCCTGCGTTCGAGGAGTGCCACGGACTCCATGCCGAAGGTCTCGCGCACCCGTTCGAGCACTGCCTCCAGGCTGGTCTCGCCGCGCAGGACGCTGCCCGCGAGGAAGGACAGTATCTCGGCCTCGGCGCGCAGCCGGGCCGCCTGGTGGGTGCGGCGGGCGGCCAGGTCGACCACCGAGGCGACGGAGACGGCGACGCCGACGAAGATCGCTATGGCGACGATGTTCTTGGGGTCGGCGATGGTCAGCCGGTGCAGCGGCGGTGTGTAGAAGTAGTTCAGCAGGAAGGAGCCGAGGGCCGCGGAGCCGAGCGCGGGCAGCAGGCCGCCCAGCAGGGCCGCGGCCACCGTCAGGGCGAGGAAGAGCAGCATGTCGTTGGCCAGGCCCAGGTCCACGGTGCTGAGCAGCAGCGCGAGGGCCACCGGGCCGGCCAGCGCCATCACCCAGCCCCAGGCGATCCGGGCGCGGCCGAGCCGGGCGCCCCTGGCCACGGGCAGGCCGCGGCCCTTGGCGATCTGGCCGTGGGTGACGATGTGCACGTCGAGGTCGGGGCCGGACTCGCGGGCCACCGTGGCGCCGACGCCGGGACCGAAGACGTACTGCCAGGTCTTGCGGCGGGAGGAGCCCAGCACGATCTGGGTGGCGTTGACCCCGCGCGCGAAGTCGAGCAGGGCGGCCGGTATGTCGTCGCCGACGACGTGGTGGAAGGTGCCGCCCAGGTCCTCCACGAGGGTGCGCTGGACGGCCAGCTCCTTCGGGGAGGCGCCGGTGAGTCCGTCGCTGCGGGCGATGTAGACGGCCATCACCTCGCCGCCCGCGCCCTTCTCGGCCAGCCGGGCGGCGCGGCGGATCAGGGTGCGCCCCTCGGGACCGCCGGTCAGGCCCACCACGATCCGCTCGCGCGAGCCCCAGATCTTGGAGACGCGGTGCTCGCTGCGGTACTGCTGGAGGTACTCGTCGACCCGGTCGGCCACCCAGAGCAGGGCCAGCTCGCGCAGGGCGGTGAGGTTGCCGGGGCGGAAGTAGTTGGACAGGGCCGCGTCGACCTTGTCGGGCTGGTAGATGTTGCCGTGCGCCATCCGGCGGCGCAGCGCCTCCGGCGACATGTCGACCAGTTCGATCTGGTCGGCGCGGCGCACCACCTCGTCGGGGACGGTCTCGCGCTGGCGCACTCCGGTGATCGACTCGACGACGTCGCCGAGTGACTCCAGGTGCTGGATGTTGACGGTCGAGACCACGTCGACGCCGGCGGCGAGCAGTTCCTCCACGTCCTGCCAGCGCTTGGCGTTGCGGGAGCCGGGGACGTTGGTGTGGGCCAGTTCGTCCACCAGTGCGACGGCGGGGGCGCGGCGCAGCACCGCGTCGACGTCCATCTCGGTGAAGGCGGATCCGCGGTGCTCCAGCGTCCGGCGCGGCACCTGTTCCAGGCCGTGCAGCATCACCTCGGTGCGCGGCCGGCCGTGGTGCTCCACGAACGCGACGACGCAGTCGGTGCCCCGCTCCACCCGGCGGTGCGCCTCGGCCAGCATCGCGTAGGTCTTGCCGACGCCCGGTGCCGCACCGAGGTAGATCCGAAGCTTGCCGCGTCCCATGACCTCATTGTCTTCCTGTCACACCGTGCACGCTGCGTCGACCTTACGGCCAGAAATCGCGGCAGGAGGATCCGGGCGGCGGCCCGGGACGGTCCTTGACGCAACTCTGACGCGACCTGGGCGAAGCCCGCGGGGAGCGGGGCCTGGTGCGGGCGGGGCAGGGGGCTGTCGGCGGAGGCGGTGGTGACGTTGAGTAAGGCGTGCGATGGGGTGGGGGGCGGGCGGCGGGGAGGCCGGTCGGCTCAGTGCTCGACTATCTCGCCGTCGCGCAGTTCCAGGACCCGGTCGGCCAGGTCGAGGAGGGTGAGGTCGTGGGTGGCGACCAGGGCGGTGACCTGCTGGCTGTGCACGACGGCGCGCAGCAGCTCCATCACGGCGAGGCCGGTCTCCGCGTCGAGCTGGCCGGTCGGCTCGTCGGCGATGAGCAGCGCGGGGTCGTTGGCCAGGGCGCGGGCGATGGCGACGCGCTGCTGCTGGCCGCCGGAGAGCTCGCCGGGCCGCTGCCCGGCGTGGTCGGCGAGGCCGACGAGAGAGAGCAGCAGCTCCACGCGCTCCTCGCGCTCGCGCGGGTCGGCGCGGCGCATCCGCAGGGGCACGCCCACGTTCTCCGCGGCCGTGAGGATGGGGATGAGGCCGAAGGACTGGAAGACGAAGCCGACGCGGTCCCGGCGCAGCGCGAGCACGCCGTCCTCGCCCAGCTCGGAGAGGTCGCGGCCATCGACGTGGACCCGGCCGCGGTCCGGTGCGTCGAGGCCGCCCACGATGTTGAGCAGGGTGGTCTTGCCGGAGCCGGAACGGCCCTTGAGCGCGACGAGTTCGCCGCGCGGCACCTCGAAGGAGACTCCGCGCAGGGCGTGCACCGCGGCGGCGTCCTGCCCGTACGACTTGTGGACGTCCTCCACGCGCACCATCGTGTCGGTGGCGACCTGGCTCATGTGCCCTCCCCGCTGTGCTCCCCCGTGGACCGTGCGCCAGTATCACGAGCGGCGGCCGTCCCGATCAATCCCTGAACGGACGGCGTCCCGTATTGGTTTCCGTTCGTTACGGGTTTTCCCGGGCCGCCGTTACGGGTTTTCCCGGGCCGCGAATCCGGTGCTCACGGGCGCGCGGGAGACCGCGGGTGCGAAAGCACGGGAGACCGCAGGCGCGGAAAGGGCCGCAAAGGGCCGCACCCGGCGGGGTGCGGCCCTCGGTGTCCCGCGATCTCGCGGGGGACGTGGCTGGACGTGGCTAGCGGACCTCGGTGATCTCCGGGCCGCGCTGGAGCTGGCCCATGCCGCCGGAGAAGCGGGACTGGCCCTCGTCCTGCTGGACGCCCTCGGGGACCATCTGGGCGTCGTTGGGCAGCTTCAGCACGATCGGGTCGCGGGGCGCCATCGGGCCCTCGCCGCGGACCACGACCGTGTCCCGGAAGATCTGCTCCAGCAGTCCGGCGGCCTGCGGCTGCACCGCGCCCTGCCCGGAGATCACCCCGCGCAGGAACCAGCGGGGGCCGTCCACACCGACGAACCGCACGACCTGGAAGCCGCCCGTGCCGTCCGGCAGCTGCACCGGGACCTGGGCGCGCAGCTCCCAGCCGAGCGGGCCCTCGGTCTCGTCGACGATGCCGCCCTGCTGGGTGATGCCGGTGGCGATCTCCTCGCGCACCTCGCCCCAGATGCCCTCGCGCTTGGGTGCGGCGAAGGCCTGCAGCTGGACCGCGCTGTCCCCCAGGACGACGGTCGCCGCGACGATCGCGTCGCCCGCGACCTCGACCCGCAGCTCCATGCCGTCCACGCCGGGCACGAACAGACCGCCCAGGTCCACCCGGCCCTCGTCCGGGTCGCTCACCTCGGAGCTGTCCCAGGGGCCGTCGGGGCGGGGCTCGGGTTCGAGCCGCACCCGCTCGCGCTCGGTCTCTTCCTCTTCGTCCGCCTCGGTGCCGACGCTGTCGACGACCTGCTCGGCCTCGCCGGCCGCGTCCTCGGCGGCACCCTTCTTCTTGCGACGTCCGAACACGTCACTGTCCTTCCCGGTCGGATACGACCGAAGCGTATCGATTCCCACCCGCCGGGCCGCTTCTGGCAGCCCGGCCGCTTGTGCCGCTCTCACCGCCCACCGAGGCATGGCCACCGGTGGACCCGAAGCCCCCCTCGGCCCGCGCCGAGCCGGGAAGTTCCGCCACCTCCCGGAAGCGGACCCTCTCGACCTGCTGGACGACCAGTTGGGCGATCCGGTCGAAGCGCTCGAACCGCACGGACTCGCGCGGGTCGAGATTCACCACGATCACCTTGATCTCCCCACGGTACCCGGCATCAACCGTCCCTGGGGCATTCACCAGGGCGACACCGCACCGGGCGGCCAGGCCGGACCGGGGGTGCACGAAGGCCGCGTACCCCTCGGGGAGGGCGATGGACACTCCCGTGGGCAGAACGGCCCGCTCGCCGGGGGCCAGTTCGCGGGGGGCCGTGGTGCGCAGATCGGCACCCGCGTCGCCCGGCTGCGCGTACGCCGGCAGCGGTACGTCGGGGTCGACCCGGCGGATCAGCACGTCCAGGGGCGCGCGGCCGGCGGGGTGCGCGGGGGGCGTCGGCCGGTTCACGGGTTCACCTCGAAGGCACGGGCACGGCGCATCTGGTCGGGGTCCTCCATGGCGGCCCGGATCTCCTGCGGGCGGCCGTGCTGCGCGAAGTGGTCGATCTTGACCTCGACGAACAGGGCGTCGGCGCGGACGGCGACGGGCCCGTCCGGGCCGCCGACCCGGCCGGTGGCCGTCGAGTAGATCTTCCGGCCGGCCACCGCGACGACCTCGGCCTCCAGGTGGAGCGTCGTGCCGACCGGGACGGGCCGCAGGAAGTCCGTCTCCAGGCGTCCGGTCACGGCGACGGTCCGCAGCAGCCAGTTCAGCGAGCCGAGGGTCTCGTCCAGGGCGGTCGCGAGGACACCGCCGTGCGCGAGGCCGGGGGCGCCCTGGTGGGCCGCCTGCACGGTGAACTCGGCCGTGATGCGGACACCCTCCCCGGCGCGTGCCTCCAGGTGCAGTCCGTGCGGCTGGTCGCCGCCGCATCCGAAACACCCGCCGTAGTGCGCGCCGAGGAGTTCCCCGGGCGCGGGGGCGTCGGGATGCCGTACGGGTTTCACCGCGTCGGCGGGGGGCTGAAGGGCTGCGGAACTACCACTCACAGGCGCAGACCTTACCCGCGCGTCGGCGTCGGCAGGGCACCGTGCCAAGCTTGGTTTCATGCAGCTCTCCGCCCAGCCGTACGAAGAACGCCTCACCGCGCCCCGCTCCTGGTGGCTGATCAGCTTCCTGATCGGTGTCTCGTGCGCCCTGATCCTGCTTCCGTTCGGCACCCTGCCGCTGCTCGGCGGCCTGGTCGGCGGCACCGCGGTCGCGGCGGTGGTGGCCAGTTCCTACGGTTCGGTGCGCATCCGGGTCGTGGGCGGCTCGCTGATCGCGGGCGAGGCGAAGGTGCCGGTCACGGCCCTGGGCGAGGCGGAGATCCTGGACGCCGAGGAGGCGCGTGCCTGGCGCACGTACAAGGCGGACACCCGGGCGTTCCTGCTGCTGCGCGCCTACATTCCCACGGCGCTGCGGGTGGAGGTCACCGACCCGGAGGACCCGACGCCCTACCTGTATCTGTCGACGCGGGAGCCGCGGCTGCTGGCGGAGGCCCTGAGGGCGGCCAGGACGGCCGCGTCCGGGGCGGAGGCCGGGGGGACGACGGCCGCATAGCGCGCGAGGGGCGTGCCCGGGGGGGGCGATCGCGCCTGTAGGGCCGCCCTGCGCGTCTTGGCGCGGCCCTGGGGCGCCTGGAACGGCTGCGGGCCGTACGGGGCCGGGGCGGGCCCCAGGGGGCGTACGAGGCCGTTCTCCGTGCTTTCCCGCCTGCCCGCGGCGGGGTTCCCTGCCGGTGCCGCGCTCTCCGTGCCGCAGAGGCGCGTTCAGGGCTGCCGCTGCCCCGGGCCTTCGTCCATCGGGAGGGGACCCTCGGGGGCGTCCAGGGGCGGCAGGGCGGGCAGCCGGTCCCAGGGGACCTGGATCTTGCGCAGATCGGCGCGGACGAGGGCCGCGAGTCTCTTGGTGTCGCGCCGGTTGATGACGGCGCCGACGGCGGCACCGACCAGGAAGGGCATCAGGTTCGGCAGGTCGCGGACCATGCGTTTCATGATCTGCTGGCGCAGCTGCCGCTTCATCTGGCCGCCGAGGGCCGAGTCGAGGGTGGACGGCTTGGTGACGTCGATGCCGCGCTCCCCCGACCAGGAGGACAGGTAGGCGGTGCTGCGGACGGCGAGCCCGCCGGGCGGCCGTACGCCGTAGACCTCGTGGAGTTCGGCGATCAGCTTGAGCTCGATCGCGGCGACGCCGGTGATCTCCGCGGCCAGTTCGGTCGGCATGGCGGGCGGTACGGGGAGCATCGCGGCCGCGCCGATGCCGGCGCCCACGGTGGAGGTCGCGTGGGCGGCGCCCACGACGAGCTTGTCCGCCAGTTCCTCGGGTCCGAGGCCGGGGAACTGTCTGCGGAGTGTGTCGAGGTCGCGGACCGGGACGCGGGGGGCGAGGGCGATGATCCGGTCGGCCAGGTGGGACAGTGCCGCTCTGGCCCGGCTGCCGCTCTTGCGGACGCCGTTCCTCGCGGCCTCGCCTGCCCGGTCGCGGAGCACCGCGATACGGCGGCGGGCGAGCGGCGCGGGCCGTGCCTCGGGGGCGGTCCGGTCATCACGTCCGGACACCTGCGCGAGCGAGGCCGATCCCGTCGATGCTGTCGCATCTGTCCGGTCGGACGGACGGGATGGGCCTCGCTCGTGGTCACGCGCGCCGTGGGAGCCGTCGGACGGCTCCGGGTCCGCTCCCCCGTGGGAGAAGCGGCGCTTCCAAGGAGGGGTCGAGCCGGTCACGGCCGACCCTGCCTCAGTCGCAGTCGCGGCAGATCGGCTGACCGTTCTTCTCCCGGGCCAGCTGACTGCGGTGGTGCACCAGGAAGCAGCTCATGCAGGTGAACTCGTCCTGCTGCTTGGGCAGCACCCGGACGGCCAGTTCCTCGTTGGACAGGTCGGCGCCGGGCAGTTCGAGGCCTTCGGCGGCCTCGAACTCGTCGACGTCCACAGCGGAGGTCGACTTGTCGTTCCGCCTGGCCTTCAGCTCTTCCAGGCTGTCCGAGTCGACGTCGTCGTCGGTCTTGCGTGGAGTGTCGTAATCGGTTGCCATGTGTCGCTCTCCCCCTCTGGGTGTCTGCGGTGTCTCCAGCGCACGTAACGCGTGAGAGGCCGGACTTGTGCCCGACCTGAGGCGGAGATTTTGCCTCACATCAAGGTCTGTTACTCAATCGACACCCAACCGGACTCCTCAAGAGTGATCGGCTTGGATGGCGATGGGGACCGTACACGGTCCTAATGCCGCACTTCAAAGCGGTCTCACCGTGTACTTCCCGTGATCAGGACCCCTGAAAACCCGGACTTTCCGGACTTTTCACCAGGCTTCATGATCACTGACGGTAGGTGGCCGGAAATCCGCCCATGTGATCGATCACACAGCAAGAGGTCGGTGAGAGCCTCCGGAAATTCCGCGCAAAGCGAACATCCTCCGTGCGGAGGTCATGATCTCAGACCGGCAGGGTGACACGCATCACGAGGCCGCCGCCCTCGCGCGGCTGGGCCGCGATGTGCCCGCCGTGCGCCCGTGCCACCGAGCGCACGATGGACAGGCCGAGGCCGACGCCCTTGTCGCTGCCGGTGCGCTCGGTGCGCAGCCGCCGGAACGGCTCGAAGATGTTGTCCACCTCGTAGGCCGGGACGACCGGTCCGGTGTTGGTGACGACCAGGACGGCCTGGCCGTGCCGCACATCGGTGGTGACCTCCACCCAGCCGTCCTCGGCCACGTTGTACCGCACCGCGTTCTGCACCAGGTTCAGCGCGATCCGCTCCAGCAGGACGCCGTTGCCCTGGACGACGGCGGGCTTGCACTCACCGCGCAGCTCCACGCCCCTGTCCTCGGCCTCCGCGTGCACCTGGTCGATCGCGCGGGAGGCGACCTCGGCCAGGTCCACCGGCTTGCGCTCGACGATCTGGTTGTCGCTGCGCGCGAGCAGCAGCAGGCCCTCCACGAGCTGCTCGCTGCGCTCGTTGGTGGCCAGCAGCGTCTTGCCGAGCTGCTGGAGCTCCACGGGCGCCCCGGGGTCGGAGAGGTGCACCTCCAGGAGGGTGCGGTTGATCGCGAGCGGGGTGCGCAGCTCGTGCGAGGCGTTGCCCACGAAGCGCTGCTGGGCGGTGAAGGCCCGCTGGAGCCGCTCCAGCATGTCGTCGAAGGTGTCGGCCAGCTCCTTCAGCTCGTCGTCGGGGCCGTCCAGCTCGATCCGCCGGGACAGGTCGGAGCCGGCCACCGCGCGCGCGGTGCGGGTGATCCGGCCCAGCGGGGCCAGCACCCGGCCGGCCATGGCGTAGCCGAAGGCGAAGGCGATCACGGCGAGTCCGAGCAGGGCCAGCAGCGAACGGCTGAGCAGGTCGTTCAGGGCGTGCTCGCGCTGGAGGTTCACGCAGTCGTTCAGGGCGCGCATGATCTCCCCGGCCGGAGCCGAGGACGGGAGGTTGCACGTGTTGCTGGAGACGCCCCCGGAGACGATCTCGAACGGCAGCTTGCTGCCCACGTTCAGCGCGTTGGCGGCGAGCAGGTAGATGATCGACAGCAGCAGGATCCCGGCGATCAGGAACATGCCGCCGTACAGCAGGGTGAGCCGTATCCGGATGGTGGGGCGCAGCCACGGGAAGGGCGGCTCGGGGCGCCGGGGGTCCCAGGTGGGCTTGGGAGGCGCCTGGGGCGGCGCGGGCGTCGCGGCCACGGCGGATCAGATCCGGTAGCCGGAGCCGGGCACGGTGACGATCACCGGGGGTTCGCCCAGCTTGCGGCGCAGGGTCATCACCGTGACCCGGACCACGTTGGTGAACGGGTCGGTGTTCTCGTCCCAGGCCTTCTCCAGGAGCTGCTCGGCCGAGACGACCGCGCCCTCGCTGCGCATCAGGACCTCCAGCACCGCGAACTCCTTGGGCGCCAGCTGGACCTCCCGGCCGTCGCGGAAGACCTCGCGGCGGTTGGGGTCGAGCTTGATCCCGGCGCGCTCCAGGACGGGCGGCAGGGGCACGCTGGTGCGCCGGCCGAGGGCACGCACGCGTGCCGTCAGCTCGCTGAACGCGAAAGGCTTGGGCAGATAGTCGTCGGCGCCGATCTCCAGGCCCTCGACGCGGTCGCTGACATCGCCGGAGGCGGTGAGCATCAGCACGCGCGTGGGCATGCCCAGCTCGACGATCCGGCGGCAGACGTCGTCGCCGTGCACCAGCGGGAGGTCGCGGTCCAGGACGACCACGTCGTAGTCGTTGACGCCGATGCGCTCCAGGGCGGCCGCGCCGTCGTACACGACGTCGACGGCCATGGCCTCCCGGCGCAGTCCGGTGGCCACCGCATCGGCGAGCAGCTGCTCGTCCTCGACGACGAGTACGCGCACGTCGCATGTCCTTCCTGTGTCCGCCCGCGCGGCACCGTCCGGGCACACGCGGGCAGGGGTCTTCATGAGTGTGTGCCTCCATCCTGCCCTTTTCGGCCATAAGTCGGCTGTAAGCCGGGTCCGGGGCGGGACGCACAGGCGGTCGCGGGGCGGGAATCGCGAAGTTTCTCGGGGTGTTGAGGTTTCCGCGGGAGGGAGCAGGGGGAGGACGGCTTTACACCCCGCGATCACGCTCTGCATGTACCGCACCACCATGCGGTACACCGCGTTCCGCTTCGGCAGAGTGGGCGTGGGTGTCCGGCACGGTCGCCGCCCGGCAGGGCAGCGCTGGGCACCTGATGGAGACGTGATCGCCCCTTCCCGACGGCACACCCCCGTGCCACCGACCCACGACCCAGGACGAGGGGGCGCAGCATGGACGCATTCACCGCAGGACTTCTGCAGCGCATAAAGACGACCGAGTCCGACCTCACGCGGGCCCGCGACGAGGGCGACGACTTCCTCGTCGAGGTGGAGCTGGCCGAACTCGACGACCTGCGCCGCCTCGCCGCCGAGCACGGTGTGGAGGTCGGCATGTCCGGCGTCTGACCGGACCGCACGCGCAACGGGACCCCGGCGAATCCAGCGCCGGGGTCCCGTTCCGCTGTGCGGGGCCGGGTTCTCAGTCGTGCCAGGCGCCGAGGTTCTCCAGATGGCCCTGGAGCGGCCCGAACACGCCGGGGGTGGCGGCCACGGCCAGTTCGCCGGAGACGCGCTGCCCGGGGCGTCCGCCGGTCAGGGCGCCCGCCTCCCGGGCGATCAGGTCGCCGGCCGCGTGGTCCCAGGGGTGCAGTCCGCGCTCGTAGTAGCCGTCGAGGCGGCCCGCGGCCACGTCGCACAGGTCGAGCGCGGCCGAGCCGGCCCGCCGGATGTCGCGGACCAGCGGGATCAGCCGCCCGGCGACCTCGGCCTGGTGGCGGCGGACGTCGGTGACGTAGTTGAAGCCGGTGGAGACCAGGGCCCGGTCCAGCGGGGCGTCCGGGCGGCAGGTGAGCCGGCGTTCCCCGGCCCAGGACCCGGTGGCCCAGGCGCCGCGGCCGCGCACCGCGCGGAAGGTCTCCGCGCGCATCGGTGCGGTGACGACGCCCACCAGGGTCTCGCCGTCCTGTTCGGCCGCGATGGAGACGGCCCAGGAGGGCAGCCCGTAGAGGTAGTTCACGGTGCCGTCGAGCGGGTCGATGACCCAGCGGATGCCGCTGGTGCCCTCGGTGGCGGCGCCCTCCTCACCGAGGAAGCCGTCGTCGGGGCGCCGGTCGGCGATCAGGCCGGTGATCAGCTTCTCGGCCGCGATGTCCATCTCGGTGACGACGTCGACCGGGCTGGACTTGGTGGCGGCCACCCCGAGGTCGGCGGGGCGGCCGTCCTTGAGCAGCTCACCGGCGCGGGCGGCGGTCTGGAGGGCGAGCTGGAGCAGTTCCGTGTGCAGGGCGTCGGTCACGGTGTTCCTCACGCGTACGGGCTGTCGGCACCCGCGGCGGCGGGGCGGGCGGTGCGGGCCGGGCAGCAGCCCACCGGGCACAGGTCGTGGCTCGCGCCGAGCGCGCCCAGGGCGCACGGGGCGACCGCCCGGCCGCTCTCGCGGGCGGCCCGCTCCAGGACCAGGTCGCGCACGGCGGCGGCGAAGCGCGGGTCGGCGCCGACGGTGGCCGAGCGGCGCACCGGCAGGCCCAGCTCGGCGGCCTTGGCGGTGGCCTCAGTGTCGAGGTCGTAGAGGACCTCCATGTGGTCGGAGACGAAGCCGATGGGCGCCATGACGACGGCGGGCACCCCGGCGGCGTGCCGCTCCTCCAGGTGGTCGCAGATGTCCGGCTCCAGCCACGGGATGTGCGGGGCGCCGGAGCGGGACTGGTAGACGAGCTGCCAGGGGTGGTCGACGCCGGTGCGCTCGCGGACCGCGTCGGCGATCAGCCGTGCCACGTCCAGGTGCTCGCGGACGTAGGCGCCGCCGTCGCCGTGCTCCTCGGCGGGGCCCGAGGTGTCGGCGGCCGAGGTCGGGATGGAGTGGGTGGTGAAGGCGATGTGGGCGCCGGCCCGGACGTCCTCGGGGAGGTCGTCGAGGGAGGCGAGCACACCGTCGATCATGGGTTCGACGAAGCCGGGGTGGTTGAAGTAGTGCCGCAGCTTGTCGACCCTCGGCGGCTCCAGGCCCTCGGCCTCAAGGGCGGCCAGGGAGTCCGCCAGGTTCTCGCGGTACTGGCGGCAGCCCGAGTAGGAGGCATAGGCGCTGGTGGCCAGGACCAGGACGCGGCGGCGGCCGTCGTGGACCATCTCCCGCAGCGTGTCGGTCAGGTACGGCGCCCAGTTGCGGTTGCCCCAGTAGACCGGCAGGTCCAGACCGTGCCCGGCGAAGTCCTTGCGCAGGGCGTCCAGCAGGGCGCGGTTCTGGTCGTTGATGGGGCTGACCCCGCCGAACAGGAAGTAGTGCTGCCCCACTTCCTTCAGTCGTTCCTTGGGGATGCCGCGCCCGCGCGTCACGTTCTCCAGGAACGGGACCACGTCGTCCGGCCCTTCCGGACCGCCGAAGGAGAGCAGGAGCAGGGCGTCGTACGGAGTGGGATCCAGCGCGTCTGACATGTCTCGATCCTGCCACCTGGCACCCCCGGCCCGGATTCCGACCCGCATAAGCGGGTGCGTCTCAGGCCGGCGGGGCCGTAAGCTGTATCGACCACCTACACGCCTTACCGGATACCCGGAGACCCCGTGCCCAGCCCCTACCGCGCCCTGTTCGCCGCTCCCGGCTCCAAGGGCTTCTCCGCCGCGGGGTTCCTCGGCCGGATGCCGCTGTCGATGATGGGCATCGGCGTGGTCACGATGGTCTCCCAGCTCACCGGGCGCTACGGGCTCGCGGGCGCGCTGTCGGCCACCATCGCGCTGGCCGCCGCCGTGCTCGGACCACAGATATCCCGCCTGGTCGACCGGCACGGGCAGCGCCGGGTGCTGCGCCCGGCGACGCTGGTCTCGCTGACCGCGGCGGCCGGGCTGCTGCTGACGGCGTACTTCGGCTGGCCGGACTGGGCGCTGTTCGTGTGCGCGGCCGGGATCGGTTCGGTGCCCTCGCTGGGCGCGATGGTCCGGGCCCGCTGGGCGGCGCTGTACCGGGGGACGCCGCAGCTGCACACCGCGTACTCGTTCGAGTCGGTGGTGGACGAGGTCTGCTTCATCTTCGGGCCGATCGTCTCCATCGGGCTCTCCACGGCCTGGTTCCCGGAGGCGGGGCCGCTGCTGGCCGCCTGCTTCCTGGCGGTGGGCGTCTTCTGGCTCACCTCGCAGCGGGCCACCGAGCCCGCGCCGCACCCGCGCGAGCAGCACGGCGGCGGTTCGGCGCTGCGCTCGCGCGGACTCCAGGTGCTGGTGGCCACCTTCGTGGCGACCGGGTCGATCTTCGGCGCGGTGGACGTGGTCACCGTGGCCTTCGCCGACGAGCGCGGCCACAAGGGCGCGGCGAGCGTGGTGCTGGCCCTGTACGCGGCCGGGTCGTGCTCGGCGGGTGTGCTCTTCGGGCTGCTGCGCCCGTCCGGGGCGCCCGCCCGCCGCTGGCTGCTGGGCATATGCACGATGGCCGTGAGTATGATCCCCCTCCTACTGGTCGGAAACCTGCCGTTTCTGGCCGTGGCGCTGTTCGTCGCGGGCCTGTCCGTCGCTCCCACCATGATCACGACGATGGCCCTCGTCGAAGAGCACGTACCACGCGCACATCTGACCGAGGGCATGACCTGGGTGAGCACCGGGCTCGCGGTGGGGGTGGCGCTCGGTTCGTCGGTGGCCGGCTGGGTGATCGACGCGGCCGGCGCGCGTTCGGGGTACGGGGTTCCGGCGGTGGCCGGGGCCGTCGCGGTCGCGGTCGGTTTCCTCGGGTACCGCCGGCTGAGCAGGCCGGCACCGGGTCGGGGAGGCACCGTTGAGCAGCACAGCGCGCGCGAAGAACGGCATGTGGCGTAACTGGGGCGGCAACGTCCGGTCCCGTCCGGCGCGGGAGGTGACGCCCGCCTCGGTGGAGGAACTGGCCGCCGCCGTGCGCCGGGCCGCCGAGGACGGGCTGCCGGTGAAGGCGGTCGGCACCGGGCACTCCTTCACTGCCATCGCCGCCACCGACGGACTGCTGGTCCGCCCCCGGCTGCTGACCGGCATCCGCGGCATCGACCGCGAGGCCACGACGGTCACCGTGGAGGCGGGCACCCCGCTCAAGCGGCTCAATCTGGCCCTGGCCCGGGAGGGACTGTCCCTCACCAACATGGGCGACATCATGGAGCAGACGGTGTCCGGGGCGGTCAGCACCGGCACCCACGGCACCGGCCGCGAGTCGGCCTCCATCGCCGCCCAGATCAAGGGGCTGGAACTGGTCACGGCGGACGGTTCGGTGCTCGCCTGCTCCGAGAAGGAGAACCCTGATGTCTTCGCGGCGGCCCGGGTGGGGCTCGGCGCGCTCGGCATCATCACGGCGATCACCTTCGCGGTGGAGCCGGTCTTCCTGCTGACCGCCCGCGAGGAGCCGATGCCCCTGGACCGGGTGCTGGCCGAGTTCGACCAGCTCTGGGCGGAGAACGAGCACTTCGAGTTCTACTGGTTCCCGCACACCGGCAGCACCAACACCAAGCGCAACAACCGCAGCGCGGGCCCCGAGGCCCCGGTGGGGCCGCTGGCGGGCTGGTTCGAGGACGAGTTCCTGTCCAACGGCCTCTTCCAGGTGGCCAACTGGGTGGGCCGCGCGGCGCCCGCCGCCGTCCCCGGGATCGCCCGCCTCTCCAGCCGGGCGCTGTCCGCGCGCACCTACACCGACATCCCCTACAAGGTCTTCACCTCGCCGCGCCGGGTGCGCTTCGTGGAGATGGAGTACGCCGTCCCGCGGGCGGCGCTCGCGGACACGCTGCGCGAGCTGAAGGCGATGGTCGACCGCTCCGGGCTGCGGGTGAGCTTCCCGGTGGAGGTGCGCACCGCGCCCGCCGACGACATCACCCTGTCCACCGCGTCCGGCCGGGACAGCGCCTATGTGGCGGTCCACATGTTCCGGGGCACCCCCTACCAGCGGTACTTCACCGAGGCCGAGCGCATCTTCACCGCGCACGAGGGCCGGCCGCACTGGGGGAAGATCCACACCAGGGACGCGGAGTACCTCTCCGGGGTGTATCCGCGCTTCGGCGAGTTCACGGCGCTGCGGGACCGCCTCGATCCGGATCGGCGGTTCCGGAACGACCACCTGCGGCGGGTGCTGGGGCGGTAGCCGAGCCGCCGGGCGCCGGGGTGGTGCCGCCACCGGTGCCCGGGGTGCCCCGCGTGCCCTCGCCCGGGGTGCTTCCCGGGTCCGGGCTCGTGCCGTCCGTGCCGCCCGAGTCACCGCTTCCGGTGCCGGTGCTCGCGCCGGGGGTGGGCGTCGGGCTCACGGACGTACCCCCGCCGGGGCCGTCGGACGAGTCGCCGTCACCACCGGGCGTGCCGCCGTCACCCGTTCCGGTACTGCTCCCCGGGGAGCCCGGGGAGCTGGACGGCTCCGGTGTGCCGCCGTCCGAGGGCGAGGAGGATCCGCGGTGGCGGCCGGTGACGGCGTCACCGACCGTGGTGCCGTGGCCGCCGCTGAAGCTGCTGCCGGAGAGCGCCTCGTAGGCGGTGATGCCGCCCATGGTGACCCCGAAGACCAGGGCGGCGGCGACCAGCGGCCGCTTCCAGCTCTTGACCCGGGCCCGGTAGACGGTGCCCTCGGAGAACTCGCCCGGTACCGGGCAGGCGGGGAGCGGGCCGGTGCCGGACGGCTCGTCCACCACCGGCCGGACCGGGACGGTCACGGTGCGTATCTGCTCGCCGGTGCGGCGGAAGAAGTGCTGGAAGACCGAGCCGCCGCAGGTGGCGACCACGCTGACCAGGCCGGCTCCGAGGATCGTGCCGTAGACGCCGACGTACGAGGCGAGTTTCGCGGCCACCACCGCGGCCACGGCGCTGCCCGCGACCTGGGGCACGCTCAGATCGATCCGCCGCCTCGGCGCCTCCTCCCCCGCGCCCGCCTGACCACCGTTCTCCGGCCTTCCACGCATACCCGGACCTTGCCTCCCTTTCCCGTACGCGACCGAATCTTCGGGATGAGATCGGCCGACTGCACGAGAAAGGGACGTACGGACGAAACCCTTAGTTCCGTTTCTGGTGATTACGTGAAGTACGCCACGTTCATGATCGCGAAAACGGGTCAGGGGAGGCCAAGTCCCACCGGGTGCCAGAAGTTGGGCGGCGCGGCGATCCACGCACGTGGTCCGAATGGAGTACTGTTGCGAGCCCTGGGTCCGGTCTCCCGCCGGGGCGTCCGAGACCTGCTGGAACGCCGGGAGGGGGCTGGTTGCACAGGGTGACGCGGTTGGTCACTGAGCGTTGTGAACAGGTAACCGTGCCATAACGGCGATCCAGGGCCCGCGCCCGACACGCCGGGCAACTCGGCAAGGTTGTGGCAGGCTGCACCCGGGCAGGCCACACTCGACTAGCGGAAGCAGCGACGCACGTGACGTCGGCAGGCACCACCCGGGAGGTCCCCATGCCCGAACTGCGTGTCGTGGCCGTCTCCAATGACGGCACACGGCTGGTGCTGAAGGCTGCGGACAGCACGGAGTACACGCTTCCGATCGACGAACGGCTCCGCGCCGCCGTGCGCGGCGACCGTCCCCGCCTCGGCCAGATCGAGATCGAGGTGGAGAGCCATCTCCGCCCCCGCGACATCCAGGCGCGGATAAGAGCGGGAGCGACCGCGGAAGAGGTCGCCCAGCTCGCCGGCATCCCCGTGGACCGCGTCCGCCGCTTCGAGGGCCCCGTGCTCGCCGAGCGCGCCTTCATGGCCGAGCGTGCCCGCAAGACCCCGGTCCGCCGCCCCGGCGAGAACTCCGGCCCCCTGCTCGGCGAGGCCGTGCAGGAGCGGCTGCTGCTGCGGGGCGCCGAGAAGGACACCGTGCAGTGGGACTCCTGGCGCCGCGACGACGGCACCTGGGAGGTGCTGCTCGTCTACCGGGTCGCGGGCGAACCGCACTCGGCGAGCTGGACGTACGACCCGCCGCGGCGCCTGGTGCAGGCCGTCGACTCGGAGGCGCGCGCCCTGATCGGCGAGTCCGACGACCTCGGCACGCCCGAGCCCAGCTTCCCGTTCGTGCCGCGCATCGCCCGGCTGCCCCGCGACCGCCCGCTCGACCGGGAGCGGGACCGCGACCGGGACCGTCCCGCGCTGCCCGCGCAGGCGCTGGAGCCGGCCGCCGAGGAGGGTTCCGGTGAGCGCGACTCGCTGACCAGCCTGCTGGAGGCGGTGCCGAGCTTCCGCGGCGACATGGTGGTGCCCGAGCGCGCCCCGGAGCCCGCACAGGAACCCGACCAGGAGCCGGAGGTGGAGGAGCCGCCCGCGCCCGCCGCGTCCGCCGGTGCCGGGTCCGCCTACGCCGATGTGCTCATGCCCCGCTCGGTCGGCAGCCACCGCGACCGCCTCGTCGGGGCGACCGACCGGCAGGCCGAGGCGGACGGCGTCCGGCCGGGCCGCCGGGCCGCCGTCCCGAGCTGGGACGAGATCGTGTTCGGCACCCGGCGCAAGAAGCAGGAGTGACCGCAAGCGTGTACGGGTGAGGGCCGCACCGGAAGGCGCGGCCCTCACCCGTACGCGTGCTTCCCGCGGGCTAGCGCGGGTCCGCGCCCACCGCCACCGGGCGGGACGGGTCCGCGGACCACTCCGACCAGGAACCGACGTACAGCGCGGCCGGGATGCCCGCCACGGCCAGGGCCAGCACCTCGTGCGCGCCGGAGACGCCCGAGCCGCAGTACACGCCGACGTGCGTGCCGTCCTCGGCGCCCAGTTCCCGGAACCGCTCGCGCAGTCGCCCGGCGGGCAGGAACCGGCCGTCCGCGCCGACGTTCTCCGTCGTCGGCGCGGACACCGCGCCCGGGATGTGGCCGCCGACCCGGTCGATGGGCTCGACCTCGCCCCGGTAGCGCTCCCCGGCGCGCGCGTCGAACAGCAGTCCGGAGCGGGCCAACTCCCCCGCGCCGTCGGCGTCGAGCAGTTCCAGGGCGCCGGGCTCCGGGACGAAGTCGCCCTCGGCCGGTTCGGGAACCGTCTGCTCCAGCGGGCCGTCCCAGGCGGCCAGGCCCCCGTCGAGCACCCGGACGTCGGGGTGCCCGGTCCAGCGCAGCAGCCACCAGGCGCGCGCCGCCGCCCAGCCCTGCCCGCCGTCGTACACGACGACGGGACGGCCGGAGCCGACCCCGGCACGGCGCATCGCCGCGCCGAACTCGGCGGTGTCGGGCAGCGGGTGGCGGCCGTGCGCGCCCGGCGCGGAGGCGAGTTCACGGTCCAGGTCGACGAAGACGGCGCCGGGCAGGTGGCCCGACGCGTAGGCCGCGCGCCCGTCGAAGGGCGGTTCGCCCGCGGCCTTGGCCGTGCTGAGCTGCCAGCGGACGTCGAGCAGGACCGGCGCCCCGGGGCCCCCGAGGGCGGCCGCCAGATCGGATGCGGAGATGATGGCGTTCATGGCCACCATCCTTGCGCACAGGGTGGCCGCGGCGTCCAGGTCCCGCTACTCTGCTCGGCCGGACAGGTCCGGTCACCAGGCGTACGGGATCAGCCACATGCTGTGCAGCCGATCGACATCCGTCGGCAAGCGCGCCGAAACGGACAGGACACCGCACACGGGGCATCCTCCGGTCATCGTTCCGAGTCCGGAGAGCGAGCGGAATCGACGCGGCCACCGCGAGGGGCCGAGAAGAGAGTGACGATGACTCAGGCACCGTATCCGGCCGGCCGGGACAGCCGGGCGAGCGCCCGGCACACGCCCGGGACACCCTGCTGGGTGAGCCTGATGGTGCACGACATGACCGCGACCCAGACGTTCTACGGCGAGCTGTTCGGCTGGGAGTTCGAGCCGGGGCCCGCCCAGCTCGGCCCCTATGTCCGGGCCCGGCTGGACGGGCGGCAGGTGGCGGGCATCGGCCTGCTGCCGCCCGACCGCCATCTTCCGGTCGCCTGGACCCCGTATCTCGCCTCGGACGACGTGGATGTGACGGCCGAAACGGTACGGCTGTGCGGGGGCACGGTCGGGGTGGGACCGCTCGACGCGGGCGAGGTCGGCCGGCTGGTGCTCGGCTCCGACCCCTCCGGGGCGGTCTTCGGTGCCTGGCAGGTGCCCGGGGAGCGCGGGGGCGCCGCCGACGGCCGGCCCGGCGCGCCGCTCTGGAACGAGCTGCGCGCCTTCGAGACCGCGAACGTCGCCAAGTTCTACGCCTCGCTGTTCGGTTACGAGGAGCGGCGCCCGGAGCCTGGGGGTGCCGGAGCGGGCGAGGGGGCCGCCGACCGGGTGACGCTGTGCCTGGACGGCCGGCCGGTCGCCGGGATCCTCGGCGCGGGGCCCGCGCTGCGGCACGACGGGGGTCCGCACTGGCTGACGTACTTCGAGGTCGCCGACACGGACGCGGCGGTGGAGCGGGTGACCGGGCTCGGCGGACGTGTCGTCGCCCCGGCCCATGACACCGCCCGCGGCCGCACCGCCACGGTCACGGACTTGGAGGGCGCCCGCTTCGCACTGCTCCAGCGCGGCGGCACGGGAGCGGACGGGCGGCGCGCGGCCGGGTGAGGTGAGACGCCGACGGCCGTGCCCCGGCCTCGGGGGCGGCGGATCCGCGGCCGGTTCCGCACGCGGGGCGTGGGGCCCGGGGCCCGAGACCCGGGGTCTCGGTGCTGCCGCCGCCCTGGTGTCCGTGGCGGGGGCGGGACAGCCGTCGCGGGGTCCGGCTCAGGGGGTCCGGCTCGGGGCATCGGGCTCGGGGGGGGCGGGCTCGGGGCATCGGACTCAGGCGCCGTGTCCCGTGCGGATCAAGGTCGTGTGCGTGGTTCAGCGGGGTGGCGGGTGGCCGGGTGGCCCGGTGGCCGAGGTGGCGGGGTGGTGGCCGCGCTGCGGCGGGGGCACAGGGCGGGCAGTTCGTGCCGGGGGCGGCGGGCGCGGGCCGGTGGGCGCGCCGGGCGGCAGACCTGGACTCGTGGCCGCGCCTCGGCGGGCGACGGGATGGTGGCCGCGTCTCGACGGGGCAACGGGTGGTGACCGTACGGCGGCGGGATCGGGCGGGGGTGGCGCCCGAGCAGGGGCGAGCGGCGGTGGTGGACGACAAGGGCCGTGGGGCGAACCGGTGGCGTGACCCGGCGGACGACCTGCCCGCGGACTTCGAGGGCAACCGGGACGTGCACTACGCCGCGCAGGGCCGGCCGCAGGATTCCGGGGAGTTCATCGCCGCTCTCCAGGGCAGGCTCCGCACCTCGCTGGACCGCTTCGAGCAGGCGCCGGCGGAGGGCACGACGGGCGGGGTGGCGATCTCAAGAAGCGCGGCGAGCCGTGGATCAGGGTCTCGCCGCGCGGCAAGCGGCAGGAGCCGGAGAGCCTGGTGGCGATCAAGGGCGAGACCGAGCGGCGCCGGGGCGCCATCGACCTGCTGGACATCTTGGAGTACTGCTCCGGGCCGCGCCGGTGCACGTCGACACGGTGCTGACGCAGGAGGTCCTGGCCGACCGACCCGAAGTGGGCGGGCAAGCTCACCGGCGCGGACCGCAGCGCGCTGTCGCCGCTGTTCTGGACCCATGTGCATCCGTACGGCCGGTTCGAACTGGACATGAACAGCCGCCTGGGCCTGGACCTGCCCATCCAGGCTACGGTGCGTGCCCGGCCCGCGGACTCCGCAGGACGAGGAAGCCGCGATCCCGGCGTGACAACCGGTTCCGGGCCGCCGCCCTACCTGGGGAGGGGCTCCACTCCGAGGAGAGCTGCGGTCTTGGTGTAGACGGTCCGGGCGAGAGCGTCGTTCAGGGCCAGGCGTGAAGGAGAGTCCGGCTGGGACTCGCTGAAGAAGCCGCCGCTGGGGTGCGGTGCGGGCGAGGCGCCGGCGAGCCAGACCGGGGTTTGCACGCCTTCGTCCGGGGTGATGGCGAACGGGCGGAACAGCGGGGCGGTCAGCCGCATCAGACCGCCGGCGTTGCTGTTCATCGCGGTGCCCTTGACCATGCCAGGGTTGGCGTTGTAGATGCTCATGCCGTCGGGGAGGCGGTGTGCGAGTTCTCGCGCGGCCAGGAGGCTGACGAGTTTGCTCGTGGCGTAGACCTTGGGCTGGTTGTAGAAGCGCTTGCTCCACGATGTTCCCGCGACGTCCGGATCGGTGGCGTCGAGCTTGCCGCGTCTTTCCACGAACGAGGACATGTTGATGATCCGCGCTTCGAGCGCAAGCACTCCTTCGGCGAGGAGAGCGTGGGTGAGGAGGAACGGGGCGTGGTGGTTGAGCGCGTAGGTGCGTTCCACACCGTCCGGTGTCTGCTCGTATCGGGGAAACGCTGCTCCTGCATTGTTGATGAGGACGTTCACCGGGTGTCTGTCGGCGGCCAGTTCCGCTGCCAGTGTCTGTACCTGCGACCACTGTCGCAGGTCAGCGGTGTAGGTCCGCGGCGGTGCGGTGTCGCTGCCCGCTGGGGCCAGGCCGCGCAGGCTGTCGGCGGCGGCCCGGGTGCGCGTCGCGTCCCGGCCGACGAGGACGACGCTCCGACCGGCCTTGATCAGGTGGCGTGCCATCACCAGGCCCAGGCCCGAGGCTCCGCCCGTGATGACCGCGGTCCCGCTGCTCATCGCTGCTCCTTGTCCACGTCCACGGTCTCCTCGTCGCCGCCGGCCTGAGCTGTCGGGTGGGAGCCGTCGATCACTTCGCGGAGAAGCGTGTGCAGGCGCAGCCTGCTCTCGTGGTCGAGGCGGGCGAAGGGTGAGTACTCGGTGGTGTGCCGGATGACGCGATCGCGCAGCGCGCATCCCTCGGGGGTGAGCTGGATGAGTTTCGCGCGGCGGTCGGTGGGGTGGGGCACGCGGCGGACCAGGCCGCGCTTCTCCAGCCGGTCGATCATCGACGTGGCGGTTGATGCGTCGCACCGCAAGAGGTCGGCCAGACGGCGCGCGGTCATCTCGCGCCCGCGACTCAGCCTCCACAGCGCATCGGTCTGCGTGTCGGTCAGTCCCGCTTCCTGGGCCAGCTCCTTGAGCTCGGCATGCACCTGGGTGCGGATTGCGAACAGGTGGTCGTGAAGCTCTTCGGTCAGCTGCCGATCATCCATCACCGCACAGTACATGGATAATCCAATCATTGGAAAGTCCATGTACTTACTTCTGGAAGTCCTCTCGGCGCGACGACCGGCCCGCCGCAACGCTCAAGCCACCCCGCCCTTTCCACTCCTGGACGCAGCGACCCGGCTCCTGGAGATGCTCGACGGACCGCCGGCCGGGATCTACGACCCCACCGGTCCGGGCCGTCTGCTGTCCGGCTTCTTCGCCGCGGTGGCCGGGACCGAGCGGGAGAACATCGCGAGGCCACCCCCGAAGGGCTCGATGCCGCCTCCCGCAAAAGCAAGCACGGGCGGCCGGCCGCCGGTCATCACCGACGACACGCCGCACTCTCGGCGGATCGGCAAGGTGGTGGGCGTGCGGCGGCGGATCCGTGTGGTGGGCAGGTCGTGTCTGGGATGGTGGGGTCAGGTGGGTGGGATGCGTACCGTTTCCGCCCAGGGCGGGGGCTGGGGGGCTTCGGAGCCGATCAGGGCTGCTATCAGGCGGCAGGACGTGGGCTGTTCGGGCCAGGGGGTGAGGCCGTCGGTGAGGACGATGACGATGCCCGGCCGGTCGGGGGCGGTCAGGGCGGCGTGGATGCCGACGCGCAGGTCGGTGCCGCCTCCGCCGCCGAGGACGACCTGTTCGGTGGCCGTCACCCGGGACACGGTCTGGACGTCGGCGTCGCAGGCGAGGACGGTCACGCGGTTGCCGCGCACGCCGACCTCGCGCAGTACGCCCGTCACCTCGCCCAGGGCGGCGGCGAGTTCGGTCTCGCCCATCGAACCGGAGGTGTCGACGACCACGGCCACCCGGGGCAGCGGGCGGCGCAGGCTCGGCAGCACGACTCCGCGCAGCGCCGGGGTGCGGCGCGAGGGGCGGCGGTAGGTGTAGTCGACGGCGCCCCCGGCCCAGGCGGCGGCCTCGCGGACCGCGCCGGACAGCGCCTGGCGCCAGTCGACCGTGGGTTCGAGGACCTCCTCGGCCCAGCGCCGCCAGCCTCCGGGCAGGGTGCCGCGGCCCCGCTGGTGGGCGCGCATCGCCTCGGCGGTCTGCCGGCGCAGCGCCTGTGCCTCGGTCTCCCCGAGCCGGGCGGGACCGGCGGGACCGGTGATCTCCCAGGGCACCGGACGGCCGTGGGCGCCCGATCCGCAGTCGTGTGCCTGACGGTGGGCGGGCAGCCCCCGCAGATACGCCTCGAACAACTGCCCGTCCGGCAGGCCGAAGAGGCGGGGCTCGACGCGCCCGGCGGGCAGCCGCAGCCCGTCGGCGAGGAGGTCGTCGTTGATCTCGCAGTCCTGGGCGACGTTCACGCGGTGCGCGTCGCGCTGGTCGGCGGCGGGCAGCCGGCCGGCGCGGCCGTGGTGGTCGCGCAGCAGGTGCGCGGCCTCGTGCACCCATACGCCCGCGAGTTCCGCGACCGGGGTCGCCTCGACGAAGGCGGGCGACACGTAGCAGCGCCAGTGCCGGTCCACGCCCATGGTCGGCACCTCGTGGGAGGGGACGGCCGTCAGGGCGTACAGGGCGGAGGCGAGATACGGGCGGTCGCTCGCCGCGCGGTAGCGGGCGGCGAGCAGCTTGGTGGTGTCCAGCTCCCGGCGGGCGTCCGTCATCGCCGTGCCCTCATGGGCTGCCGGGCAGGGCCCCGGACAGCTGGAGCAGGTCGAGGAACCCGTCGATGCCGGGCGGTACCGGCCAGTCCGGGTGGCGCATCGCCGCGAGGTCGGTGGCGGCGCGGGCGGCCACGTCCGGTACGCCCGCCTCCACGGCCTTGCCCAGCACCGTCCAGGCCGCCTCCCAGCGGGGCCGGGTGAGGTCGCTCCGGACGGCGGCGACCACCGCGATGAGGAAGGCCAGTTGGCGGTCGCCGCGCTCGGGCAGGGCGAACGCGTCGGGGTCGGCGAGGACCCGTTCGGGGTCCGGCAGGTCGAGGTGTTCCAGGTACGACAGCAGTTCGATGCCCGCGCCGTCGCCGACCGCGCCGGTGAGCGCGGCGGCCACCGCCTCGCGCCCGGCGCCGGTCGCGTAGCCGGTGGCGAGCAGCCGCAGCGCCATCTCCCAGGTGCGTGGGGACGGCCAGGAGCGGCCCCGGCTCTCGGCGTCGGCGGGCAGGTGGTGGACCAGTCCCGGCCGGGCGGTGAGGAAGCCGGAGACGGCGCCGCGGGCCCGTGCCACGGCGCCGGGCACCTTGCCCGCGTCGACCGTGGGGACGGCCGCCTCCGGCCAGGTGCCGGCCATGCCGCGGGCGACCGTGCGCGGGTCGTGCGTCCAGTCCAGGTGGACGAAGCGGTTGGCCAGCGGCGGGCTGAGGTGCCAGCCGTCGGCGGCGCTGGAGGGCGGGTTGGCGGCGGCGACGATCCGGACGGCGTCGGGCAGGGCGAGGCTGCCGACCCGGCGTTCGAGGACGACGCGCAGCAGCGCCGCCTGGACGGCCGGGGGCGCCGAGGAGAGTTCGTCGAAGAAGAGGAGGCCCTGTCCGGCGCGGGTGAGCCGGACCGCCCAGTCGGGCGGGGCCATCGGCACTCCGGTGACCGCCGGGTCGTCGCCGACGATCGGCAGCCCGGCGAAGTCGGAGGGCTCGTGGACGCTGGCGATGACCGTCTCCAGCGGCAGGCCGAGTCCGGCGGCGAGCTGTTCGAGGGCCGCCGACTTGCCGATGCCCGGCTCGCCCCACAGCAGGACGGGCTGATTGGCCGTCACCGCGAGGGCCAGCGCCTTCAGTTGGGTGCTGGCGGCGGGCTCGGTGTGCCGGATGCGCAGCCGGTCGACCAGGTGGTCGGCGGCGGCCAGGGGACTCGGGGGGCGGGGGCCTGTGGGGCTGGTGGTACTCACGGGGTCCCGTCCTCGCCGTCGTGGGAGTCGTCGGTGCCGTACTGCTGCCGCTTCTTTTCCTTCTCGTCTTCCGTCTCGCGTTCCTTCTCGTTTTCCTTCTCGTCCAGCCACCGGTCCAGCCAGGCGACGCCGAGGTCCGGATGCTCCGCGTGTACGCGCTCGCGCAGGTGGGCCAGATCGGTCCGCCGGTAGCGGCGGATGATCTGGGCCAGGGAGAAGTCGGACTCGTCGACGACGTCGAGCCGGGCGCCGGCGGCGACGAGCGCCTCCACCAGGGCCCGGGAGCCGCCGTCGTTGACCGCGGTGAACAGCGGGGTGCGCTCGCGCTGGTCGCGGGCCTCCAGGTCGAGCCCGTGGGCGAGCAGCCGGGGCAGCAGCGTCTCGTGGTCGAGCAGGTGCAGGACGTGCAGCAGGGTGCGTCCGGAGGCGTCCCGCACCCGCGGGTCCATGCCCAGGTCCAGCAGGGCGAGCACCCCGTGGGTGTCGCCGTGCTGGGCGCGCAGGAACAGTTCCCGCCGCTGGGCGCGCAGGACCTCGGGCAGCCGGCCCTCCCCCGACGTCCAGGTCTGCCGGACGGCGAAGCAGCCGGTGACGGCGCCGCCGAAGGCGCGCAGGGCCTGCTCGCGCCGCTGCTCCTCGTCGCTGTGCGGCATCCGGAGCAGGCCGCCGCCCGGCCGGAAGCCGACCTCGTGCCACTCGCCGCGGCAGCGGACCCGGACGGGTGCGGGGGCCTCGGGTCCGGGCGGCCCGCCGGGGCCGCCGGTGCCGCGCAGCGCGGGGAACAGGGCGTCGCGGACCAGCGGGTGCAGGTGCTCCGCGGTGATCCCGCCGTCGCGCAGCAGGTCGAGGTCGGGCAGGCGGCGCCAGCGGGCCTCGGCCAGGAAGGGCAGGCCCCTGGTCAGGGCGCGGCCGGCGAGCCGGACCCGCAGTCCGGTCCCGCCGGAAGGGGGTGTCTCCAGCAGGAGGTCGGTGTGCCGGTCGCCCGCGACGACGAAGCGGTGCCCGGCGCCCTCGCCCGCCTGGCCGCGGACCTCGCGTTCGAGCCGGGTGTGGTCGAGGGCGAGCCGGCCGAGGGCCGCCTCCGGGACGTACCGGCGCCGGCGGGGGCCGTCCGAGGGCGGGGTCAGGTCGGCGTCGATGCCGGCCGCCGCGAAGGCCGCCCGCGGCTCGCCGCTCTGGTGCAGCGTGGTGATCCACTCGGCGCGGGCCACCGGGTCACCGGGGCCGGGGTCGGCGGTGGGCAGTTCGTCCGCGGCCAGCGGGGTGCCGTCGGGGCGGAGGAACGGGAGGCGGTCGTGGCCGCCGCCGCAGCGCTCGCGCAGTGCGGCGGTGTGCCGGGCGTCCCACAGGTGGCGGGCGTGCCGCCAGTCCTCGGTGCGCCGGCCGAAGACACCGGGGGCCCTCTCGTCCAGCACCGTCCCGAACCGCAGGGTGACTCGCTGCGGGCCCTCCCGCATCGCCGGGGTGGTGACGTACAGGTACGGGGTCGTGCCGGGGCGTTCGGCCGGGTCCACCGGGCGGTAGCGGGCGAGGACCACGGTCCGGTAGGTGTCCAGGGTGGTCCAGCCGCCGAGCAGCCGGGGCAGATGCCAGTGCAGCAGGTCGGGGACGAGGTGGCGCAGGTCGTCCGTGAGGGCGTCGGCGACGTCCCGGCCGCAGTGGAAGGCGATCTCCGCCAGGTCGAGGGCGAGGTCGACGCGGGCCGCCGCGCACGCCCCGCGCCAGTCGCCGGCCAGGCGGCGCTCGGTGGCCTGTTCGATGGTCGTGCGGGTCACCGCGTGGCGGCGGATCCGCCGCCGGGCCGCCGCCTCCTCGGTGGACAAGCAGGGCGGTGCGGGGCGCGGGCTCACCGGTAGACGCTCCCTATCGCGCGCAGGTCGGGGTGGGTGCCGGTGCCGGGCCGCAGACGGCGGGTGAAGGACCGCTTGACCTTGCGGGGCAGTCCGGGGCCCAGACCGACGTACTCCAGCGGCGAGTCGTCCGGTACGGCGGCGAGCAGGGACTTGGCGCCGTGTCCGGTGAGTCCGGTGTGGCGCAGTTCGAGGCGGCGCAGCGGGCTGCCCGGCAGGGCGGCGGCCAGGGCGTGGGCGCCTTCGTCGCCGGTGGCGTTGGCGGGGGCGCCCAGGCTCCGTTCGGAGGGCGGGCGGCCCAGGTCGAGCGTCTCGATGCCGGGCAGGGCGTCCGCGAGGGCGCGCGCCCCGGCGGGGCCGATGCCGTTGCCGCCCAGGCCGAGCCGCAGGGGGCGGGCGGGGTCGGCGGCCGCGGCGAGGACGGCGGCGCCCTCGTCGCCGAGGTGGTTGGCGGGCAGGTACAGCTCGCGTACGCCCGCCTCGCGCACGAGCGCGGCCAGTGGTCCGGCGGCGTCGGCGGTCAGGCCGTTGCCGCCGAGGAAGAGGCGTTCGACCGGCTGCGGACGGTCGGTGAGGGCGTCGAGCAGGGCGCGCAGTCCGGCGGTGGTGAGGCCGGTGTTGACCAGGTCGAGGGTGCGCAGGGCGGTGTTGCGGCGCAGCAGCGCGGCGAGCGCGCGGGCGCCGTCGTCGCCGACCGGGTTGCGCTTGAGCCACAGCGCGCGGACGGTGGTGTCGGCCGCCAGCGCTCCGGCGAGCGCGCTGACGCCGTCCGGGCCGATGCGGTTGCAGCCGAGGTAGAGGGTGTGCAGACCGTGCGGTCCTGAGCCGACGGCCCGTGCCACCGCGGTCGCGCCTTCGTCCCCGATGGCGTTGGTGCCGAGCAGGAGGTGCCGGGCGTGCGGCGAGGCGGCGGCCACGGGCAGCAGGCGGGCGGCGCCTGCCGCGCCGAGCCCCTGCTTGCACAGGTCGATCCGGCCGTCCGCGCGTACGGTGCCGAGCGGGAACGTCTCGTCGTCCGCCACCGGCCGCGCCGAGCCCAGCCGGGCCAGCAGCGGGTCCAGCGCGGCGGGATCGCCGACCGGGATGTCCGGGTGCTCGATCGCCGGGCAGCGCACGGGTGTCGGCTGCGTCATCACCACTCCACCGGTCCGTCGCCCGTGCCCGCCTCGCCGGGGGCGGCACCGCTCCCGACCGTCCGGGGCCGGACCGACGCCCATCGACTTCCTCCACGACAAGGGTGGCAAGGCTGGTCGGATTCGAACCGACGTCCTCCAGCTTGATGCGGGGGCGCGACGACCACTGCGCTACAGCCTTGCCGGGGAGATCATAGCCATATCCGCCCGGTGACCGGGCAGTTGGCGATGTGGTCAGTCACCGCCGTCGTCCCGCAGCAGCCGCCGGATCTCGGCCAGCGTCTCCCGGTCCAGGCCCCGGCCGTCGCCCGTCAGCGCGTCCAGGCGGGCCGCGGTGCGCAGGTCGTAGGCCCGTTCCTCGTCCTCGCCGGGTACGGCGGCGTACGGCTGCTTCTGGGCGAAGCCGACGACGGTGTCGACGGCCTTGGCGACGGTCCAGGTCAGGACGAAGGAGTACGCGGCCACGGCGAGGATCGCGACGGCCTGCCGCCAGAGCAGCGAGCCGCCGCCCCCGTAGAAGAGACCCTCCCGGCCGCTGACGCCGGAGGTGGCGAACAGGCCGACCATGAGCAGTCCGACCAGGCCGCCCGCGCCGTGCACGCCGACCACGTCGAGGGTGTCGTCGACATTCAGCCGGTACTTGAGGGTGACGGCGTACGCGCAGACACACCCGGCGGCGAGCCCGGTCACCAGGGCACCGGTGGGGTCGATCTCGCCGCAGGCGGGCGTGATGGCGACCATGCCGGCCACCGCCGCCGAACCGACGCCCATCATGGTGACCCGCCGGGTCCGCCAGTACTCGACCAGCGGCCAGGTGACCATCGCCCCGGCCGCGCCGAGCTGGGTGTTGATGAACGCGGTGGCGGCGGTCCCGGTGTCGCGGACGGCGGAACCGGCGTTGAAGGCCAGCCAGCCGAACCACAGCAGGGCGACGCCGATCATGACCAGCGGGATGTTGTTGGGGCGCGGTTCGGTGCGCCGGAAGTCCGCCGGTCCTCTGATGACCAGGGCGGCGGCGAGTCCGGCGATGCCCGAGTTGAGTTCCACGGGCAGGCCGCCCGCGAAGTCGAGGGCGCCCAGGTGCGCGGTGATCCAGCCGTGGTGCGCGTCGAAGACCCAGTGCGCGACCGGCACGTACACGATCAGCAGCCACAGCACCGAGAAGACCAGCCAGCCCCGCATGGTGGCCCGGCCCGCGATGGAGCCGCTGATCAGTGCCACGGTGACGATGGCGAAGCCCATCTGGAAGGTGGCGTAGACGTAGGTGGGGATGGACCCGGTCAGGGTGTTCGGCTCGATGCCGCGCAGCAGGACGTGTTCGAGGCCGCCGATGAAGCCGGCGCCGCCCACGTCCGGGCCGAAGACCAGCGAGTAGCCGAGGAGGTACCACAGCACGGTCACGAAGCAGAGCGAGGCGAAGCTCATCTTGAGCATCACCAGGATGTGCTTGGTGCGGACCATGCCGCCGTAGAAGAAGGCGAGCGCGGGGGTCATCAGCAGCACCATGGCGGCTGCGGCGAGCATCCAGGCGGTGTCGCCGGAATCGTAGGCGGCCGGCATCGGGGCGGGGGCGGTGATCACGGGCGGAGGCTCCTCGTCACGGCTTGCGAGCGCCCTGTTCTGCGAGCGCCACGGCGGGTGCGCGCTACGGTTTGCGCAGGTCGGGTGCGGGGTGACCGATGAGCAGCCGGCGGACGGCGTCCCACGCGGCATGCCGGGCCCCGGCGAGGCGGGGCTGCTCGTGGGCGAGGATCCGCACCCAGGCCCCGCAGTCGTACGGCAGGACGCTCGCCCCGTGCAGCACCCCGCGGCCCGTCAGGGCGCGGTGCAGGGTGCCGGCGATCTCGGCGGCGGGCCGGCGGGCGCTCACCACGAACAGCGAGGCGACGTGGTCGTGTCCGGCGAAGACGCCGGGGCCGCTCACCCCGCCGGGGCCGTCCGGGCGCAGCCGCAGGGTGTCCACCGCGAGCAGCGTCCCGTCGGGCCTGCGGATCTCCAGGTCGCCGGTGAGCACGGTGTAGGCGTGTCGCTCGCCGCGGGCGATCCTGCCCGCCGTGACCGCCTCCCCGTACACGACCGTGGCGCTCTCGTCGACGGTGAGCACCGTGTGCTGGTGGAAGCGTGACCCGGCGAAGGGGATCAGCGGATCGGGCAGGTACTCGGCCCAGGCGCCGTCGCCCGCGGTCAGGTGGACGCGCTGGGTCGCGTAGTCCTGCTCCATCCGGTAGAGCTTGGTGGCGGCCTGGGTGGTGCACAGGACCTGGGTGTCCGGGCCGCATCGGAGGTCCAGGCGGTGGCGGTCCGCCTGGGCGATGCCGCCGCCGGTGGCCATCACGTAGACGCACGCCATGCCGGGCAGTGCCGGGTCGACGTAGAGCGGGCGCATGATCTGGAGAGGCGCCTTCTGGTACCGCTCGACCAGCTCCGTCCGTTCACCGCGGCGGGCGAAGCCGAGGTCGAGCACGCCGACCTTGGCCGGTGAGCCGGGGGCGAGGGTCTCGGGCGGCGCCGAGTGGGCCGCCAGCTCCGGGGGCAGCCGGGCCGGCTCGTAGTACTCCGGCGCGAGCCGGTCGCGGACGGCCGGCACGTCAGACCAGCACCTTGCGCCGGGCCTCCAGGAAGGCGGCGACCTCGTCGACGCCCCGGCCGGTCAGGCAGTCGGTCAGGACCACCGGGCCGTCGCCGCGCACCCGGTGGGCGTCCGACTCCATCACGCCGAGGTCGGTCCGCACGTACCGGGCGATGTCGATCTTGTTGATGACCAGCAGGTCGGAGTCGGTGATGCCCGGTCCCCGCTTGCGCGGCATCTTCTCGCCCTCGGCGGTGTCCAGGACGAAGACGAACACGTCCACCAGGGCGGGGCTGAAGGTGAGGGTCAGGTTGTCGCCGCCGCTCTCGTAGAGCAGGACGTCGGTGTCGGGGCAGCGTTCGAGCAGTTCGGCGCCCGCGGCCAGGTTCATCGTCGGGTCGTCGCGCACGGCGGTGTGCGGGCAGGCGCCCGTCTCCACGCCCACGACGCGGTCGCCCGGCAGCACACCGTCGAGCGTGCGGCGCACGTGCTCGGCGTCCTCCTGGGTGTAGATGTCGTTGGTGATCACCGCGGGCCGGTGGCCGTCCCGGATCAGGACCGGCACCAGGGCCTCGATGAGGGCGGTCTTCCCCGATCCGACGGGGCCGCCGATCCCGACGCGCAGCACGTTGTCTCGCATGGTCTTCCTCCTCCGGGTCCGGCACCGCGACCGGGTGCCGTCAACTGGCGAACAGACGGGCTTCGGCCCGCTCGTGACGGGCGGACATGACGTCCGCGGCGAACGTGGTGGCTCCCAGGTCGTCGAGGCCGCGCTCCAGCGCGCGGCGGGTCGTCTCCGCGATGACCGGCGCGGTGCGCCGCAGCAGCACCTGGGCCAGCCGGTGGTCGGTCAGCCGCAGTCTCAGTGCCGCGCCGGCGAAGCTCGCGCAGAACTGGTGGAGGTCGGCGGCGACGGCCTGGCGCACGGGTACCCCGGCCGCCGCGTGGACGACCCCGGCGGCGACGGCCTGGGTGCCCGGCGCCCGGTGGGCGGCCACCTCGCGGTGGTAGCGGACGATGCCGTCCGCGCCGAAGACCTCGGCGGCCAGGTCCAGCAGTTGCCGCCCGGTGCGTACGGCGGCCTGCCGCGGCTCCCGGCCGAGCTTGGCCGCGTACAGCCGCCTGTCCACGGCGCCCACCGCCGCCCAGTCGCCCGCCGACGCCGCCCGGTGGGCCAGGGCCAGCGCGGTGGCGTCGGACGGGCCGACGCCGTTCCTGAGCAGGTCGTGCAGCAGCGCGGGCAGGGACTCCCCGTCGACGGCCCGCTCCTGGACGTAGCCCTCCAGGCTGTGCGACAGGGTGTAGAAGCCGCTGGGGAAGGCGGAGTCGGTGAGCTGGAGGACGACCAGGAGGTGGTCCAGGTCTGCGTCCGTGCCGGTGTCTGCGCTTGTGTCCGTGCTTGTGTCCGTGCCGGTGGCTGTGCCTGTGTCCGTGTCCGGGGGTGCCGTGTCGCGGGGCCGGCCGTGCGGGGTGGTGGCGGGCGGGCCCGCGCGCTCGTCGCGGTACATGCGCTCGGGCCCTCAGGCCAGGAAGAAGAGCTGGTTGAGCGGCAGCTTCCGGGCCGGGTCGATGGTGACGACCTCTCCGTCCACCGTCACCTTGTATGTCTCCGGGTCGACCTCGATCCTCGGGACGACGTCGTTCCGGACCATGTTGTGCTTGCCGATGGTGCGGGTCTTGCGGACCGGGAGCACCGTGCGTTCGAGGCCGAGTCTCGCGGGCACCCCGGCGGCGATGCCGGCCTGGGACATGAAGGTGACGTGGGTCGCCTGGAGGGCGCGTCCGAACTGGCCGAACGCCGGGCGGTAGTAGACGGGTTGCGGGGTGGGCAGCGAGGCGTTGGGGTCGCCCATCTGCGCCCAGGAGACGATGCCGCCCTTGATGACCATCTTCGGCTTGGCCCCGAAGGAGTGCATGGGCCACAGGACGATGTCGGCCAGTTTGCCCGCTTCCAGCGACCCGATGTGGTCCGAGACCCCGCTGGCGACGGCCGGGTTGATGGTGACCTTGGCCAGATAGCGCAGGACGCGCTGGTTGTCGTTGCGCGGGGAGTCCTCGGGCAGCGGCCCGAACGCCTCCTTGCAGACGTGGGCGATCTGGAAGGCGCGGGTGACGGACTCGCCGATGCGGCCCATGGCCTGCGAGTCGGAGGAGATCATGCTGATGATGCCCCGGTCGTGCAGGACCGTCTCGGCCGCGATGGTCTCGGCGCGCACCCGGCTGTCGGCGAAGGCGACGTCCTCGGGGATGTCGTGGCTGAGGTGGTGGCAGACCATCACCATGTCCAGCAGTTCGTCCACCGAGTTCTTGGTGTACGGCAGCGTGGGGTTGGTGGAGGACGGCAGGACGTTGGGCTCCCCGGTGACCCGCAGGATATCGGGGGCGTGCCCGCCGCCCGCGCCCTCGCTGTGGAAGGTGTGGATGGTCCGGCCGTCGATCGCCGAGCGGGTGTCCTCGAAGAAGCCGCCCTCGTTGAGGGTGTCGGTGTGGATCGCGATCTGGATGTCGTGGTGGTCGGCGACGTTCAGCGCGTTGTCGATGACGGCGGGGGTGGAGCCCCAGTCCTCGTGCACCTTGAGGGCGGCGGCGCCGGCCTCGATCTGCTCGTCCAGCGCGCCGGGCAGGCTGCCGTTGCCCTTGCCCATGATGCCGAGGTTGACCGGCAGGCCCTCGGCGGCCTGGAGGAGCCGGGCGAGGTTGAAGGGGCCGGGGGTGCAGGTGGTGCCGTTGCTGCCGTCGGTGGGTCCGGTGCCGCCGCCGAACAGGGTGGTGATGCCGTTGCTCAGGGCCTGCTGGCACTGCTGGGGGCTGATCAGGTGCACATGGGTGTCCATGGCCCCGGCGGTCGCGATCAGGTGCTCGCCCGCGATGACCTCGGTGCCGGTGCCGACGACGAGCCGGGGGTCGACGGCGTCCTGGGTCTGCGGGTTGCCGGCCTTGCCGATGCCCGCGATGAAGCCGTCCTTGACGCCGATGTCGCACTTGACCACGCCGACCACCGGGTCCAGGACCACCACGTTGGTGATCACCAGGTCGAGGGCGCCCTGTGCCGCGGTGGCCTGCGGGTCGGAGGCCATGCCGTCACGCATGGTCTTGCCGCCGCCGTAGACCACCTCGTCGCCGTACGACCCCTCGCGGACGTCCTTCTCTACCTCGACGACGAGGTTGGTGTCGGCCAGCCGGAACCGGTCGCCGACCGTGGGGCCGAACAGGGCCGCGTACTGCTCACGGGAGAGGATGGGCATGTCAGCGGGACTCCTTCTTCTTCGCGCTCTTCTGGGCACCTGCCTTGCCCGGACCGGCCTTCCCACGGCCCGACTTGCCCTTCCCGGCCGCCTTGGCCTTCTCAGCGGCCTCGGCTGTCCCGGCTGTCTCGGCTGTCTTCTCCGGCTCGGCTGCGCCTTCCGGCTTGCCCGCCCCCTGGGTCCCGGCGGGAGCGGTCTCCCGCCCGCCCGCGCCGCGGAAGCCGCGGCGCAGGGCCCGGCTGACGGCCTCGACGCGGGCCGGGTGGGAGACCGTGCTGCCGTTGAGCAGGCCGCTGAAGCCGGTGAGGCGGCCGGTGCCCGCGTACGCGCACAGCTCCACCTCGTGGGTGCCGCCGGGCTCGAAGCGGACGGCGGTGCCCGCGGCGATGTTGAGGTGCATGCCGAGCGCCGCGTCGCGGTCGAAGTCGAGGGCGGGGTTCACCTCGAAGAAGTGGTAGTCGGAGCCGATCTGTACCGCGCGGTCGCCGGTGTTGCGGACGGTGAGTTTGATCGTCCTGCGCCCGGCGTTGATCTCTATCCGGCCGTCGCCGTACTGGTAGCGGGGAGGGAGCGTCATCGTGGACTCCTGTGCGAGGTGAGGGCGGGTGGGGCCGCGGTGCGGGGTGGTGCGGCGGTGTCCGCGCGGCGGTGCGCGTGGGCGTGCGCGTCACCGTGGTCGTGCGCGTGTTCGTGCGTGTGGCTGTGGGAGTGGGAGTGGGAGTGGGAGTGGGCCGCGGACAGGGCGCGGGAGAGACCGTCGTCGCCCGAGCGCTCGTACCGCTCCCACGCCTCGCGGACCCGTGCGTCCAGGACCCCCGCGACGGCGGCGGGCGAGAGCAGCGGTCCGCCCCGCCGGCAGTGCGCGGGGTCGGGACTGTCCGGTGCCGCCCAGGCGGCCGGAAGCAGCACGACTCTCCGTTCGCCGAGAGCGAGGCAGCGCCGCACACCTTCGGCGGGGTCCGGTTCGCCGCCGGTCAGCGCCACCTCGACGGTGCGGTGCCGGCCGTACTGCCGTACCAGGCGGGCGATCCGGAAGAGGTCCGCGTCGGCGTACGGGCCGCCGGACGGAGCGGTGACCAGCAGCGCCGCGTCACCGGGCGCCCGGCAGGCGGCGCCGCGCAGCCAGCCGACCAGGTGGTCCGCGGTGCCGAACGGCGCGGCCAGCACGGTCCCGGCGCGCTCGTCGGGGGCCAGGGCCCGCAGGGTGCGCGCGGCGTCGGCGGCGAGGTCAGGGTCCCGGCCGAGGGTCATCGGCACCACGCAGACCCGCTCGCCCCGGGCGCGCAGCGCACGCACGCACCGCAGCAGCGCGCGTCCGCCGCCCACCGACGGCACCCCGGCGTCCAGCAGCCCGCCCAGGGCCCGGCCCCCGTCGCTCTCGTGCCCGCCGACCGCTACCACCGTGCCCGGGGACACGGTCAGCCACCGACCGGGTCGTGGCAGGAGACGAGCTTGTTGCCGTCGTCGAAGGTGGCCTCCACCTGGAGCAGCGGCAGCATCTCCCGTACGCCCGGCATGGTGTCGTCCTCGCCGAGGACCTGGCGGCCCAGTTCCATGCAGTCGGCCACGCTGCGGCCGTCCCTGGCCGCTTCGAGGATGGCCTCGCTGATGAGGGCCACCGACTCGCTGTAGTTGAGCTTCAGCCCGCGCCCGCGGCGCTTGCGGGCCAGGTCGGCGACGACGTACACGAGCAGTTTGTCGATTTCCCGGGGGGCCAGGTTCATGAACCGCGCCTTTCTCGGACGGTCGGGTGGATGCCGGTCGGCCGGGGCGGGTGCTCCGCGCGGTCCCGGCGGGACGGGGCTCTTCAGAAGTCGTCGGCGCGCGTGATGCGCGGCAGCAGGGGGACAGCCGCCAGCAGCGCCCAGGTGGTGATGTTGAACGGCCAGGTGAAGGTGTGGCTCCCGAAGACGGTGAAGAACACCGAGAGCGAGGCCGTCAGACCGGTGCTGGCGGCGGCGGCCAGCACGGTGTAGGCGTAGTTCCACGCGGTGGGGCGCAGCAGCACGACACCGAACGCCAGGCTCGTCAGTACGGCGTTGTAGCCGTAGATCCCCTGGCCGATCAGGACGGCCGGCGCGCCGAGCGCCCACGCGGTGAGCAGCCCGACGACGCTGCCCAGCACGGTGAAGAGGCCCACCTTCCAGCCGGCCAGGAAGAGGCCGGCCAGCATGATCAGGCCGACGTACCAGGAACCGGCGAAGAAGATCTGGGAGACGTTGGTGAAGAAGCCCTGCCACAGGTCGCTCCAGTGGACGACGGGGCTGGTCGGGGTGGTCGGGGTGACCGCGGTCGGCGGGGTGCCGTGCCACACGCGCGCGAAGGAGGGGGCGCCCAGCACCATCACCAGGGCGACGAGGCAGAACGGCCCGGTGAACGCCTTGAGTCCGACGGGGGCGAGCAACTGGCCGAGGGCCGCGGTGATCAGGGTGCACAGGACGGCGGCGACCACGGCCAGCACGTAGGTGGAGGGGTGGTGGCCGAGGTAGACCACCATGGAGATGGTCCCGAGGACACCGCAGTAGGTCATCAGGCCCTGGGTCAGCGTGTCCCGCTCGACGGCGAGGACGCGGGCGGTGAGGGTCGAGACCACCGCGCCGATGACGGCGAAGAGCCCCGTCTGCCAGCCCTGCACCCACAGGGCCACGAGGATGACCAGCGAGGTCCACGGGCTCGGCTGCAGGTCGACCTGGCCCACGCCGCGCAGCGCGCCGAGCGCCGTTTCCTTGGCGCCGGCCTGGGGCGGCAGGGCCTGGGGCACGGCGGGCCGGGTCGTCACGTGCGGTCCTTCACATGCGCTCCTTCGCGTGGGGACGGTACGCCGGACGCGGGACGGGCGAAGATGTCCGCCGTCCGTTCCGGGACGGCGGACCGGTCGCCACCTGATGTGAAGATATGCACCTTTTGAGTGATGTGCACCTCCGCCTCCGTCCGGACCGCACGACCGGCGCCCGCGCGCCCGTGATCGCCTTCGTGGCGGTGGGCGGCGGGCGGTGGGTAGCGGGCGGTGGGCGGTGCGGCGGGTGCCTCCTGCGGTACGGCGCCTCGCACGTGCGGCGCGACGGCGGCGACGGCTGCGACGGCTGCGACGGCGGCGACGGCCCCCGGGTACGGCGGGTCGGTGCGGCGGACCGGTGCGGCGGATCGAGAACAGCCAGGCCGTCGCGGTCGCGGGCGCAGGCTGCCTGGGTGCGGAGGTCAGCGGCGGGCGCCGGGCTCCACGGGCAGGACGTCCGGGGACAGGGCCGCCGCGCGGGCCGAGGCCGCGGTCATGCGGCGGCGGTGGTGGCGGCGGCACAGCACCTCGTAGCCGATCTCGTCCGGGGACTGGTCGACGTCGCCCACGACCACCTGGGCGCCCTCCACGACCATGACACCGCCGACCGTGCGGGCGTTGTGCGTGGCGCGGGCGCCGCACCAGCACAGGGCCTCGACCTGGAGGACCTCCACGCGGTCGGCCAGTTCGACCAGGCGCTGGGAGCCGGGGAACAGCTTGGAGCGGAAGTCGGTGGTGATGCCGAAAGCGTAGACGTCGATCTCCAGGTCGTCCACGACGCGGGCGAGCTGGTCGATCTGCTCGGGCGCGAGGAACTGCGCCTCGTCGGCGATCACATAGTCGGCCCGGCCGCCCTGGGAGAGGTGGTCGACCAGGTAGGAGTAGAGGTCGACGCCGTCCTCCACCTCCACGGCATCGGTGACCAGGCCGAGGCGGGAGGACAGCTTGCCCTCGCCCGCCCGGTCGTCGCGGGTGAAGATCAGACCGGCGAGCCCGCGCGCCGAGCGGTTGTGCTCGATCTGGAGAGCCAGTGTCGACTTCCCGCAGTCCATCGTTCCGGAGAAGAACACCAGCTCGGGCATGAGGGGGCGGGCACCTTTCGGCGAGGTCGCGGGTCGGGGAAGGGGGCGGGAGGCGGGGTCAGGGGCGGGCTTCGAGCAGCGGGACGAACTGCTCGGCCGGGGTCATGGAACCGTGGTTGCCGACCATCAGGGACTCCTTGGGCTCCCGCTCCGAGGCGATGAGCAGGACGTCGTCCCGGGCGGCCGCGATCACGTCGCCGAGCCGCCCGTACACCCGGTCGTCGATCCGGGGCCCGAACCAGCCGGCGTCGATCGCCTCGTCCCGCGAGGCCACCCAGAACTGCTCCCCCAGCACCTCGCGCCAGCAGGTCAGCACGTCACCGGCGGCGCCGGGCACCGCGTACACGTGCCGGGCGCGGCCCTCGCCGCCGAGCAGGGCGACACCGGCGCGCAGCTCCCAGTCGGCGTCGAAGTCGATGCGGTGCTCCTCGTCGAAGACGATGTCGACCATGCCGTGGTCGGCGGTGACGTAGAGCGCGCTGCGCGGCGGAAGCTGCTCGGCCAGCCGCTGGGCGAGCCGGTCGACGTGCATCAGCTGGCCGCGCCAGGCGTCGGAGTCCACGCCGAAGCGGTGGCCGGCGCCGTCGAGTTCGGAGTAGTACGTGTAGACGAGGGCGCGGTCGGCCGCGGCGAGCTGCTCCGCTGCCGTGTCCATGCGGTCCTCGCCGGTCAGCCGGCCCAGGAAGGTGCCGCCGCTGAGCGCGACCTTGGTGAGCGGGGTGTTCTGGAAGGCCGGGGAGGAGACCTGTGCGGAGTGCACCCCGGCGCGGTGGGCCAGTTCGAAGACGGTGGGGTACGGCTGCCAGGCGCACGGGTCGCTGTAGGGCTGCCAGCGCAGCTGGTTCATCAGCGTGCCGGTGGCCGGGTCGCGGACCGTGTAACCGGGCAGTCCGTGCGCGCCCGGGGGCAGGCCGGTGCCGACGGAGGCCAGCGAGGTCGCGGTGGTGGCCGGGTAGCCGGCGGTGAGCGGACGGCCGGTGCCGCCGCGCGAGCTGCCCAGCAGGGAGGTCAGGAAGGGCGCCTCGTCGGGGTGCGCGCGCAGCTGCTCCCAGCCGAGGCCGTCGATCAGGAAGACGCAGGCGCGGTCGGCGGGGGCCAGCTCGGGGATCGCGGCCGTGGTCGCGGGGACGTCCATGCCGGCGGCCAGGGTGGGCAGCAGGTCGGCGAGCGAGCCCGATCCGTAGGCGGGGACGGGCGCGGAGGCGACGGCGAGGGGCTCGGGGTGGTCCCAGGCGGTGGGCTGGGCCGGCATCAGCGGGTGACGTCCGCGGTGGCCTCGGAGACCGCCTGGGCGAAGGCGAGCGTCTGGCGCACGGTCTCCGGGCCGTCCCCCGCCTCGCTGACGCGCAGGCTGAGGTCGTCGGCGGTGGAGTTCCCCGTGTAGCCGTGGTCCGCCTCGCAGTTCGGGTCGCCGCAGGCGGCGGGCTCCAGGTCGATGCGGGAGACGGCGCCCCAGCCGATGGTGAGGACGACCTCGCGGGGCGGCGTACCCGGGGTGTACTGCTCCGGGTTGGCGACGACCCGGCTCACCACGACCGACGAGATCCGGCCGAGCTTCACCGATTCGGTGGACGTCGTGGCGTACGGCGTCGGGGAGGTGCTGTCGGCCGCCTGCTCGTCGGTGTGGCTGACGATGAAGCGGTTGCCGGTGAGGACGAGCACGGTGACGTGCCGCCGTACCTCGTTCTGGTCGAAGGTGGTCTCCTGGTGGACCAGGTACGACCGGATGGGCTCGCCGCCCACGGCGGCCTCCACCGCCTCGGCCACGAGAGCCGGGTAGTAGCCGCTGCGTTCGATCGCCGCCCGCAGCCCCTGGGTCGTCGTACTGGTCTTGGCCATGCCGTCCATCCTACGGGGAGGCACTGACTGCCAGGCACCGGTTCGTCGCGGGGAACGTCCGGGCGAACCGGTCGGCGGGCCGTCGGCGGGCCGTCAGTACGCCGGGAGGGTGCGCGGGCCGAGGTCGTCGCGGACGGGCGGCGGGGCCAGGCGCACGCTCGCGCCGAGGACGCTCACCCCGCGCGGGGCGACGACGACCGGCTCCAGGGTGACGGCGACGACCTCGGGGTGGTCGTCGACGAGCCGGGAGACGCGCAGCAGCAGTTCCTCCAGGGCGGGGGTGTCGACCGGCGCCGAGCCGCGCCAGCCGAACAGCAGGGGGGCGGTGCGGATGGAGCGGATCATGGAGGTGGCCTCCCGGCCGGTGACCGGGACCAGGCGGTGGGCCATGTCGTCGAGCAGCTGGGAGGGGGCTCCGGCGAGGCCGAAGGAGAGCACCGCGCCGGCCGCCGGGTCGATGACCGACCGCACGACGGTGTCGACGCCCCGGGGCGCCATGGTCTGCACCACCGGCCGCACCTCCTGCGGGCTGCCGAACAGCTCGGTCAACTCGGCGTAGGAGCGGCGCAGTTGCTCCTCGTCGGCGAGGTCGAGGCGGACGCCGCCCAGGTCGGCGCGGTGGCGCAGGTGCGGGGCGGTGGCCTTCAGGGCGACCGGGTAGCCGAGGGTGCGGGCGGCCTCTGCGGCGGCGTCGGCGGTGGGCGCGGGGACGGCCCGGCGGACGGGGATGCCGTAGCGGCCGAGCAGCGCGCAGGTGTCCTCGGCGCCGGGCGTGAGGCCCTGCCCGCGGTCCAGGAGGCCGGCGATGAGCGCGGCGGCGCCCTTCTCGTCGATGTCCTCGTACTCCGGCACCTTGCCGGGCTCGGCCGCCTCGCGCCGCCACTGCCCGTACCGCACCGCCTCGGCGAGCGCCCGCACGGCCCGCTCGGCGGCGGGGTAGGCGGGGATCAGCCGGGGGGCGGGTGTCTCCGGGCCAGGGGGTGTCTCCGGGCCTGGTGGGCTGCTTGCGGCCGCGGTGGCTTCCGCGTCCGGCGGGACGCCGGGGGTGCCGGTGACCGCAGCGGCACCCGGGGCCGGAGGCTGCGGAAGGGACCCACCGGACTGGGGGCCCGTGCTGGCCGCCGCCGACAGGGCCTCGGCGAGGCCGCCGAGCTCGACGTGGACGACGAGGACCGGCTTGGCCGGGTTCGCCAGGGCGGCCGAGCGCAGCGCCCCGGCGAGGGCGGCGTCCTGGGCGGCGCCCTCCCCCACGGCGGGGATCGCGGTGACGACGACCGCGTCGCTGCTCTCGTCGGCCAGCGCCCGCGCCAGCGCGGCGCGGAAGTCCTCCGCCGAGGCGGCCGTCGTCAGGTCGTGCGGCGGCTGCGGCCGCAGCCCCTCGGCCAGGCAGCGGTCGTAGGTGAGCACGCCCAGCGACTCGGAGTTGCCGAGGATCGCCACCCGCGACCCGGCGGGCAGCGGCTGCCGGGCCAGCAGCAGCCCGGTGTCGACCAGTTCCGTGATGGTGTCCACCCGGATCACCCCGGCCTGGCGCAGCAGCGCGGACACCGTCGCGTGCGGCAGCCGGGTCGCGCGCACGGCGTGGCCCTGCGGGGCGCCCGCGGCCTGCACCACCACCAGCGGCTTCACCGCCGCCGTGCGCCGGGCCAGCCGGGTGAACTTGCGCGGGTTGCCGATGGACTCCAGGTACATCAGCGCCACATCGGTGCCGGGGTCGTCGTACCAGTACTGGAGGACGTCGTTGCCCGAGACGTCCGCGCGGTTGCCCGCCGAGACGAAGGTGGAGACGCCGGTCACGCCGGTGACCCCGCCGCCGCGCCGGTGCAGCCGGGAGAGCAGCGCGATGCCGATGGCACCGGACTGGGTGAACATGCCGATCCGGCCGGGCCGGGGCATCTCGGGGGCGAGCGAGGCGTTGAGGCGGACGCCGGGCGCGGTGTTGATGATCCCGAAGGCGTTCGGGCCGATGATCCGCATGCCGTACGCGCGTGCCTGCCGGACGAGGGCCCGCTGCCGCTCGCGGCCCTCGGGCCCGCTCTCCGCGTACCCGGCGGAGATCACGACGAGCCCCTGCACCCCGTGCTCGCCGCACTCGGCGACCGCCTCGGGGACGCGCTCGGCCGGTACGGCGACCACGGCGAGGTCGACCGGCTGGGCGATGTCCCGCACCGAGCGGTGGGCGGGCACCCCGTCGATCTCCGCGCGCTCCTCCTCGAAGGCGCGGTTGACGGCGTACAGCGGGCCGGTGAACCCGGCCTCGCGCAGATGGCCGAGGATGCCGCGGCCCACGCTCGCGGGGCCGCGGCCGACGCCGATCAAGGCGACCGAGCCGGGCAGCAGCAGCCGCCGCACCGAGCGCCCCTCCGCGCGCTGCTCCCGCGCGCGCTGCACGGCCAGCGAGCGGTCCGTCGGCTCGATGTCGAACTCCAGTCGGACGACACCGTCCTCGAAGCTGCGCTTCTGGGTGTACCCGGCGTCGGTGAACACCTTGATCATCTTGGTGTTCGCGGGCAGCACCTCGGCGGAGAAACGGCGGATGCCGCGCTCGCGGGCGACGGCCGCGATGTGCTCCAGCAGGGCGGAGGCTACCCCGCGGCCCTGGTGGGCGTCCTGCACCAGGAAGGCGACCTCGGCCTCGTCGGCGGGCGCCGGGCCGGGCGCTCCGGCGGGGCCGATGCGGTCGTAGCGTACGGTGGCGATGAACTCGCCGCCGACGGTGGCCGCGAGCCCCACCCGGTCCACGAAGTCATGGTGCGTGAAGCGGTGGACGTCCTTGGCGGACAGGCGCGGGTAGGGCGCGAAGAAGCGGTAGTACTTGGACTCGTCCGACACCTGCTCGTAGAAGCTGACCAGCCGGTCGGCGTCCTCGGCGGTGATGGGCCGGATCCGTGCCGTGCCCCCGTCGCGCAGCACCACGTCGGCCTCCCAGTGGGCGGGGTACGCATGCCGGTCCGACGAGGTCTGCATGGGGCCCAGCGTACGGCTCGCCCCGGGCGGCGGCGCGAGGCGGTGTGTGGCGTACCCACACGGTGCCGCACGTATGGGAAACTGGTCTAGACAACCTGCTACACCTGAAGGGCAGCATCACATGGCTGAGCGCCGCGTCAACGTCGGCTGGGCCGAGGGTCTCCACGCCCGCCCCGCTTCCATCTTCGTCCGGGCCGCCACGGCCGCAGGGGTCCCCGTGACGATCGCCAAGGCCGACGGCAACCCCGTCAACGCGGCCTCCATGCTGGCCGTGCTCGGCCTGGGCGCGCAGGGTGGCGAGGAGGTCGTCCTCGCCTCCGACGCCGAGGGCGCCGAGGCCGCCCTGGACCGGCTGGCCAAGCTGGTCGCCGAGGGCCTGGAGGAGCTTCCCGAGACCGTCTGACCGGTCGGAGGGAACACACAGCGCGTCCGGGAACCGCGTCTCCCCCTGCGGGGCGGCGCGGTTCTCGTGTGTCCGCGTGAATTCCCCGCGCGGGGAACGGAAATGGGGCATGGATATCGGAGGCGAATTCCCTGCCGGTCTTTTCTACGGCACGTCTGTTAATTCCGCGCACCCGCTGTGTTGACGGCATGTTTCCGGGCGCTCACACGCTGAGCCGCCGTCATCCGCTCGGTGTGCAGGGCGGTCAGGGCGCGGGCGCGTTCGGCGTCGCCGCGCGCCACCGCGTCGACGATCGCGCCGTGTCCGGCCCAGGTCTCGGCCGGGTCGGCGGGGTCCGGCGCCCCGTACATCCAGGTGATCTTGTGCCGCAGCTGGGCCAGGGCGGCGGTCAGCGCGGGGCTGCCGCAGGACTGCGCCAGGGTCTCGTGGAACCAGGCGGCCAGGGACCGCAGCTCCTCGCCGCCCCCGCCCGCGGCGCGCTCCTGCCCCAGCCTGACCAGGCCGCGCAGCACCTTCAGATGGCCCTCGGTGCGCCGCTGGGCGGCCCGCGCGGCGCCCAGCGGCTCCAGCAGCAGGCGCATCTCCAGCAGGTCGGCGCCCTCCTGCTCGGTCGGCTCGGCCACGCACGCGCCCGCGTGCCGCCGGGTCACCACGAAGCCCTCGGCCTCCAGGGTGCGCAGGGCCTCGCGCACCGGGACGCGCGAGACGCCGTAGCGGCGGGCGAGGACCTCCTCGGTGAGCCGGCTGCCGCGCTCGTGCACCCCGGCGACGATGTCGTCCCGGATCGCCGTGCACACCGAGTGCGCCGGAACACGCATGTCCGACCTCCGTATCCCGTCCCGTGACCGCGTCCATGTCCGTGGCGCGCCCGTGGCGGACACGCCGCGGACGCGCATTCCGACGACTCTAGAACAATGCGCGGGAATTTCCGACGGCGTGACGGAATCCAGGGATATTTTTTGGACAGCCGGGAAGCAGTGCGGCGGAGAAGAATACGGAGCGTGCCCGGAGCGGGAATTCAGACCTGCACGCCGTGCGTGCGGAGGTAGGCGATCGGATCGACGTCCGAGCCGTACTCCGCTCCGGTGCGCGCCTCGAAGTGCAGATGCGGCCCGGTGACGTTGCCGGTGGAGCCGGACACGGCGATCTGCTGGCCCGCGACGACCTGCTGGCCCACCGTGACCCCGATGGACGACAGGTGGCCGTACTGGGTGTACATGCCGTCGGCCATCCTGATGACGACCTGGTTGCCGTACGCCCCGCCCCAGCCGGTCTCCACCACCGTGCCGACGCCGACCGCGTGGACGGGGGTGCCGGTCGCGGCGTGGAAGTCGATGCCGGTGTGCGAGCCGGAGGACCACAGCGAGCCGCCGGTCTTGTAGCCGGTGGAGACATAGGAGCCGGCGATGGGCGGCACGAAGGTGTTGAGGCGCTTGCGCTCGGCCTCGCGGTCGGCCCGCTCCTCGGCCTCGCGCGCCTGCTCGGCGCGCTCGGCGGCCAGCTTGCGGGCGGCCTGCTCGGCCTGCTTCTGCTGGGCGGCCTCCCACTGGGCGGCGGCCTGCGCGTCGACCCGCTCGGCGACGGTGTCGCCGAGGCTGATGACCGGGGTGAGGCCGGTGTCCGCCGGGGCGGGGGTCTCGGCCGCGAGTGCCGGGGAAGCGGCGAGGGTGCCGATGACGCCGGTGGTGGTGAGGGCAGCGACACCCGCCGCGCGGGCGGTGGTGCGCTGCACCCGGCCGGGGCGGCGGTGCTTCCCGGTGGCGCGCGTGAACGCCATGTGGTGGCTGGTCCTTTCCTTCCCTCTCGCCTACCGGGTTAGCTGACGGGTTCGGAGCAGGAAGGTCTCCTACGGGTGCCGTGCTCGGCGCACGGTGCCCGATTCACCCCAGGGACTGAGTGGGTCCCCGGCTCCCCTGGCTCGCGCCGTACGGGGACTCGGCGATGACTGTCCGGTGCCGCGGCTGCGGCGCACTGCCCGACGAACAGCCGGACCGACGCTAGACGGGGCCGTGTTCCGCGCCCAAACAGATCCGGGTTTTTGTAGCGCACGCCACAGGGCAGACAGGGCGCCTCTCCCGCAATACGGACATGCCGGGGCCCCGGTGACGCTCCGGTCACCGGGGCCCCACGCGCGCGCGTGCCGCGCGGTGCGTCCTACTCGGCGGCGACCACGGTCACCGGGCCGACGCCGAGCGCCTCGACGGGCTCCTTGATCTGCGCCGCGTCCCCGACGAGCACCGTCACCAGGCGGTCCACCGGGAAGGCGCTGACCACCGCGGCGGTCGCCTCCACCGTGCCGGTCCGCGCGAGCTGCTGATAGAGCGTCGCCTGGTAGTCGTCGGGCAGGTGCTGCTCGACCTGGTCGGCGAGCGTGCTCGCCACGGCGGCGGCCGTCTCGTACTTGAGCGGCGCCACACCCACCAGGTTCTGCACGGCCACGTCCCGCTCGGCCTCGGTGAGGCCCTCGGCGGCGAGCTTGCGCAGCACCGTGAAGAGGTCGTCCAGAGCCGGGCCCGTGTTCGGCGTGTCGACCGAGCCGCTGATCGCGAGCATCGCCGCGCCGGTGCCGTCGGGCGCCGAGCGCAGCACCTGGCCGAAGGACCGCACACCGTAGGTGTAGCCCTTCTCCTCGCGCAGGACGCGGTCCAGACGGGAGGTCAGGGTGCCGCCCAGGCAGTAGGTGCCGAGCACCTGGGCGGGCCACACGCGGTCGTGCCGGTCGGGGCCGATCCGGCCGATGAGCAGCTGGGTCTGGACCGCGCCGGGACGGTCCACGATCACCACGCGGCCGGTGTCGTCGGCGGTGACCGGCGGCACCGGACGCGGCTCGGCCGGCGAGCCGGTCCAGGCGCCCAGGGTCTCGCCGAGCAGCGCGTCGAGGTCGATGCCGGTGAGGTCGCCGACGACGACCGCGGTGGCCGTGGCGGGCCGCACGTGCCGGTCGTAGAAGGCACGGACCGCGGCGGCGTCGACGGCGGCGACGGTCTCCTCGGTGCCCTGGCGCGGGCGCGACATGCGGGCGGTGGCCGGGAACAGCTGCCGGGACAGCTCCTTGGCGGCCCGGCGGGAGGGGTTGGCCAGCTCGTGCGGGATCTCGTCGAGCCGGTTGCGCACCAGCCGCTCGACCTCGGACCCGGCGAACGCGGGCGCCCGCAGCGCGTCGGAGAGCAGCGCGAGCCCCTTGGCCAGCCGGGAGGCCGGGACCTCCAGGCTGAGCCGTACGCCGGGGTGGTCGGCGTGCGCGTCCAGGGTGGCGCCCGCCCGCTCCAGCTCGGCGGCGAAGTCCTCGGCGGAGTGCTTGTCGGTGCCCTCGGAGAAGGCCCGCGCCATGATCGTGGCGACGCCGTCCAGGCCGGCCGGCTCGGCGTCCAGGGGCGCGTCGAGCAGCACCTCGACGGCGACGACCTGCTGGCCGGGGCGGTGGCAGCGCAGCACCGTGATGCCGTTGTCCAGGGTGCCGCGCCCGGGGGCCGGGAACGCCCACGGCCTGGCCTCGCCGGCCTCGGGGCGGGGGTGGAACTCCATGGTGGCCAGCTCGGTCACTTCGCCGTCTCCTCGGTGTCGTCCTGGGCGTCGGGGGTGTCGTCCTGGGCGTCGGGGGCGGTCGGCTCGTAGACGAGGACCGCGCGGTTGTCGGGGCGCAGCCGGGCCTTGGCGACCTCCTGGACCTCCTCGGGCGTCACCTCCAGGACGCGCTGGACGGCGGTGAGGGCGAGCTGCGGGTCGCCGAACAGGACGGCGAAGCGGCACAGTTCGTCGGCGCGGCCCGCGACCGTGCCGAGCCGGTCCAGCCACTCGCGCTCCAGCTGGGCCTGGGCGCGCTCCAGCTCCTCGGCGGTGGGGCCCTCCTCGGCGAAGCGGGCCAGCTCCTCGTCGATGGCGGCCTCGATGACGGGGACCTCCACGTCACCGGAGGTCTTGACGTCGAGCCAGCCCAGGGAGGGCGCTCCGGCCAGCCGCAGCAGGCCGAACCCGGCGGCCACGGCGGTGCGGTCGCGGCGCACCAGCCGGTTGTAGAGCCGGGAGGACTCGCCGCCGCCCAGGACGGTCAGGGCGAGGTCGGCCGCGTCGCACGCGCGTGTGCCGTCGTGCGGGAGGCGGTAGGCGGCCATCAGGGCGCGCGCCGGGACCTCCTCCTCGACGACCTCGCGCAGTTGCTCGCCCATCACCTCGGGCAGCGAGCCGTCGCGGGGCTCGGGCTTGCCGTCGTGGGAGGCGATGGAGCCGAAGTACTTCTCGATCCAGGCGAGCGTCTGCCGCGGGTCGATGTCGCCGACGACGGACAGGACGGCGTTGTTGGGCGCGTAGTACGTGCGGAAGAACGCGCGGGCGTCCTCCAGGGTGGCCGCGTCCAGGTCGGCCATGGAGCCGATCGGAGTGTGGTGGTACGGGTGGCCCTCCGGGTAGGCGAGGGCGGTGAGCCGCTCGAAGGCCGTGCCGTAGGGGACGTTGTCGTAGCGCTGGCGGCGCTCGTTCTTGACGACGTCGCGCTGGTTCTCCATCGACTCGTCGTCCAGGGCGGCGAGCAGGGAGCCCATGCGGTCGGCCTCCAGCCAGAGGGCCAGTTCCAGCTGGTGGGCGGGCATGGTCTCGAAGTAGTTGGTGCGCTCGAAGCTGGTGGTGCCGTTGAGCGAGCCGCCGGCGCCCTGCACCAGTTCGAAGTGGCCGTTGCCCGTCACCTGGGCCGAGCCCTGGAACATCAGGTGCTCGAAGAGATGGGCCAGGCCGGTGCGCCCCTTCACCTCGTGGCGGGAGCCGACGTCGTACCAGAGGCACACCGCCGCGACCGGGGTCAGGTGGTCCTCGGAGAGCACCACGCGCAGGCCGTTGGCCAGGCGGTGCTCGGTCGCTGTCAGGCCGCCGGAGCCTGCCTCGGCTGTGGCGGTGTGACCCTTGGGCATGTACGTCCCTTCGATCGCGGTGGCGGTCCGGAATCCGCCCTGTTCCTGCCGGTCCTGCCACTGTATGCAAGCGTGCGAGCCGCTGGCGAAGTTCCCGCTCCCCGTACGCCCTGAGCGAGATCGAACGGGGGACGGGGCGGAGCGGGCGGGGCGCGCGGCCCGGCGGGCGCGCGCGGGGCGTGCGAGGGCGCGTGGCGCGGGGGTGCGGGGCAGGGGCGCGGGGCAGGGGCGCGGAACCGTGCGGAACAGGGCGGGGCGCGGGCGGGAGCCGGCGTGGCGACGTCCGGGGGCCGACACGCGGGCGGCGGGCGGGACTTCGGGGACGGCGGGCCGGACTTCGGGGGCGGCGCGGTCCGGGCCGGGTGCCGCGGGGCGCTCCGGCGCCTTTCGCCGGGGCCCGGGAAGGGGCCCGCGGACCGTCGGACGGGCCGGTCCGGGGGCTCCGCGAGGGGTCCGGGGAGGCTCGTGGGGCGGGGTCCGGTCCACGTTGTCAGTCCGGCGGTCCACAATGGTCGGCGTCAGATCCCGTTCCACGCTTCAGCAAGGAGCCGGCAGCGATGGCCCGCCGCAGCACGAAGACCCCGCCGCCCGACGACCCGTACGAGGAGAAGATCCTCGACATCGACGTGGTCGACGAGATGCAGGGCTCCTTCCTCGAGTACGCGTACTCGGTCATCTACTCGCGCGCCCTGCCGGACGCCCGGGACGGACTGAAGCCGGTGCACCGCCGCATCGTCTACCAGATGAACGAGATGGGTCTGCGCCCCGAGCGCGGCTATGTGAAGTGCGCCCGTGTCGTCGGCGAGGTCATGGGCAAGCTCCACCCGCACGGCGACGCGTCGATCTACGACGCGCTGGTGCGGCTGGCCCAGTCCTTCTCGATGCGCGTCCCGCTGGTCGACGGCCACGGCAACTTCGGCTCCCTGGGCAACGACGACCCGCCCGCCGCGATGCGGTACACCGAGTGCCGCATGGCCGAGGCGACCAGCCTGATGACCGAGTCGATCGACGAGGACACGGTCGACTTCGCGCCCAACTACGACGGCCAGGAGCAGGAGCCGGTGGCCCTGCCCGCCGCCTTCCCGAACCTCCTGGTGAACGGCGCGTCGGGCATCGCCGTCGGCATGGCCACGAACATGCCCCCGCACAACCTGGGCGAGGTCGTCGCGGCGGCCCGCCACCTGATCCGCAATCCGAACGCGGACCTGGACGCGCTGATGAAGCACGTCCCGGGTCCCGACCTGCCCACCGGCGGGCGGATCGTGGGCCTGTCCGGGATCCGGGACGCCTACGAGTCCGGGCGCGGCACCTTCAAGATCCGCGCCACGGTCTCGGTGGAGACGGTCAGCGCCCGCCGCAAGGGCCTCGTGGTCACCGAGCTGCCCTTCGCGGTCGGCCCGGAGAAGGTCATCGCGAAGATCAAGGACCTGGTCGGCGCGAAGAAGATCCAGGGCATCGCCGACGTCAAGGACCTCACCGACCGCGAGCACGGGCTGCGCCTGGTCATCGAGATCAAGAACGGCTTCGTGCCGGAGGCCGTCCTCGAACAGCTCTACAAGCTGACGCCGATGGAGGAGTCCTTCGGCATCAACAACGTGGCGCTGGTCGACGGCCAGCCGCTCACGCTGGGCCTCAAGGAGCTGCTGGAGGTCTATCTCGACCACCGCTTCGAGGTCGTGCGGCGGCGCAGCGAGTACCGGCGCGGCAAGCGGCGCGACCGGCTGCACCTGGTCGAGGGCCTGCTCACGGCGCTGGTCGACATCGACGAGGTCATCCGGCTGATCCGCTCCTCGGACAACTCCGCCGAGGCCAAGCAGCGCCTGATGGAGCGGTTCTCGCTGAGCGAGGTCCAGACGCAGTACATCCTCGACACGCCGCTGCGCCGGCTGACCAGGTTCGACCGCATCGAGCTGGAGGCGGAGAAGGACCGGCTGACCGCGGAGATCGAGGAGCTGACCCGGATCCTCGACTCGGACGCCGAGCTGCGCAAGCTGGTCTCGGCCGAACTGGCGTCCGTCGCCAAGAAGTTCGCCACCCCGCGGCGCACGGTGCTGCTGGAGGCGGGCGCCGTGCCGGTGGCGGCGGTGCCGCTCCAGGTGGCGGACGCCCCGTGCCGGGTGCTGCTGTCCTCCACGGGTCTGCTGGCGCGTACGGCGGACGACCGGCCGTTCCCTCGCGCGGCGGACGGCAGGCGGTACAAGCACGACGTGATCGTCTCGGCGGTGCCGGCCACCGCGCGCGGCGAGGTGGGCGTGGTCACCTCGGCCGGGCGCCTGCTCCGGGTGAACGTGGTCGACCTGCCCCAGCTCCCGGAGACCGACGCGGTGCCGACCCTGTCCGGCGGGGCGCCGATCGCGGAGTTCATCTCCCTGGAGGACGACGAGTCGGTGGTGTGCCTGACCACGCTCGACGAGTCCTCACCGGGTCTCGCGCTCGGCACCGAGCAGGGTGTCGTCAAGCGGGTGGTGCCCGACTATCCGTCCAACAAGGACGAGTTGGAGGTCATCACCCTCAAGGAGGGCGACCGGATCGTCGGCGCTGCCGAGCTGCGCACCGGCGAGGAGGACCTGGTCTTCATCACGGACGACGCGCAGCTCCTGCGCTACCAGGCGGCCCAGGTCCGGCCGCAGGGCCGCCCGGCCGGCGGCATGGCGGGGATCAAGCTCGCCGAGGGCGCCAAGGTCATCTCGTTCACGGCGGTGGATCCGGCCGTGGAGGCGGTGGTGTTCACGGTCGCGGGCTCGCGCGGGACGCTGGACGACTCGGTGCAGACGACGGGCAAGGCGACGCCGTTCGACCAGTTCCCGCGCAAGGGCCGGGCCACCGGCGGGGTGCGCTGCCAGCGGTTCCTGAAGGGCGAGGACTGTCTGTCGTTCGCCTGGGCGGGCCCCACCCCGGCGCGGGCCGCGCAGAAGAACGGCAACCCGGCCGAGCTGCCGGAGATCGACCCGCGCCGCGACGGCTCGGGGCTGTCGCTGCCGAAGACGGTGGGGGTGGTGGCGGGACCCGTCTAGACGGGCGGGTCCTCGATGTCCGGGGCGTCCCCGGGGTCTTCGGCGGCCCCGGGGTCCTCAGGGTCCTCAAGGGCCTCTGCGGCTCCGTGAGCCCCGGCGGGGGCCTCCTCCTGCCCGGGGCCCCGGACGTAGCGCAGGACGCCCCACATGCCGTGCTCGTCGGCGTGCGGGGTGTCCTGCTCGCACTCCTGGAGCTCCCCGGCGAGGGCGGGCATGTCGGTGCCGGATCCGATGAGCACGAGCTGGGTCCGCCGCGGTCCGCCGGCCGGCCAGGGCTCGGGGTAGAAGCGCAGGAACCGGCCCACGGCGTGCACGGCGTAGCGGTTGCGCGGGTCGTACGGCCCGAAGCCGACGTAGCCCTTGATGCGGTAGAGGCCGTCGGGGCGGCTGTCCAGGAAGCGCATCAGGCGGCGCGGGTCGAGCGGCACGTCGGAGACGAAGGAGAGAGTGTCGTAGCCGGCGTGCAGATGGCCGGTGTGGCGGTCCCCGCCGGACCCGCCGCCGGGCCCGTCCTCGCCCCCGCCCCCGCCCCCGCCCCCGTCCTCTTCGGCGAGGTGCAGGTCGTCGAAGGAGAGCTGCCCGACGCGTTCCTCACCGGGCCGGCAGTCGAACAGGAACTCGGGGTCCACCCGGCCGTAGGTGGCCGGGACGACGGCCGCCCGGTCGACGAGCGAGCGCACGGTCGCGAGCACCCGTTCGGCGTCGTCCGCGCGGTCGGCCTTGTTGACGACGACGAGGTCCGCGAGGGCGAGGTGCCGGTCGATCTCGGGGTGCCGGGCGCGGGTGCCGTCGAACTCGGCGGCGTCCACCACCTCGACCAGGCCGCCGTAGACGACCCGGGGGTTCTCGCTGGCCAGGACCATGCGGACCAGTTCCTGGGGCTCGGCGAGGCCGCTGGCCTCGACCACGATCACGTCGATGCCGGCCCGGGGGCGGGTGAGCCGGTCCAGGTACTGGTCCAGCTCCCCCGCGTCCACGGCACAGCACAGGCAGCCGTTGCCCAGCGAGACGGTCGAGTCGCCGAGGGCGCCCGCCACCGCCATCGCGTCGATCTCGATGGCCCCGAAGTCGTTGACGATCGCACCGATACGGCTGCCGCCGCTGTGGTGCAGCAGATGGTTGAGCAGCGTCGTCTTGCCGGATCCGAGGAACCCGGCGAGCACGACGACGGGGATCTGCCCGCCGGGGTGGGCGGGGTCCGCCTCCGGGGCCCGGTCCTGCGGGGCGGTCCCGGACGGAACCGGGTTCGGGGGCGGCTGGTTCACCGTGCGACCTCTCTCCGAGCGCGACTGGCGCCGGAGCGGCCCCGGACCAGGCGCGCGACCTGACTGCCGCCCCAGGATACGAGCCGCAGAGGGGCCGTTCACCGCCCCCCGGGGACGGTGAACGGCCGCGCGGGTCAGCGGATCGGGTCGATGCGGTGGATGGAGTCGAGGGTGTCGGGGCCGGCCGCGGCCTTGTCGACCACGTAGGCGACGCCGTGCGCGACGGTGACGTGGTCGGTGTTGGCGCCGGTGGCGAGGTCGGCGACGATCGTGCCGGTGCGGGGGTCGAGGACGGTGGTGGTGCCGGCGTCCTTGTTGGCGGCGTAGACCCGGCCGGTGCACAGGTCGGTGGCCACCGCGAGGGTGCCCGCGCCGGTCTTGATCTCCCGGGTCACCTCGCCGCTGGCCAGGTCGACGACGGAGACGGAACCGGCGGCCTGGTTCGCGGTGTAGGCGGTGCGGCCGTCCGCGGACAGGGCGACGTCGATGGTGCCCTCGCCCACGGGCAGGATCCGCGGCCGGTCGGAGCCGGGGCTCACCTCGAACAGGCGGCTCTTGGCCAGGTCGGCGGCGTAGACGTGGCCGGTGAAGGGGTTGACGGCCAGTCCGGCGGGCCAGCTGCCCTCGACGGTGACGCGCTTGCGCTCGGCGTGCGTGCGCAGGTCGAACGCGACGATGCTGCCCTCCTCCAGGGCGGTGCACCAGACCAGGCCGCGCGGGATGTCGACGGCGACGTCCCGGGTGTGCTGCACGCCGGGCACCGTCGCCAGGTGCTGTCCGGTGCGCTGGCTGTAGACGGCGAGGGCGTTGTTCAGGGTGGCGGCGACCCACACGGTGTCGTGGACGTCGTCCACGGCGATGCCGTAGACGGCCTCCAGGGTGCCGGTGGCCTCGTCGGTGACCGGCGGGGTGTAGGAGGCCAGCGTCTTGAGCGTCCTCGGGTCCACCTTGAGCAGCTGGGACTGGGTGACCGGCGGGTAGCCGATGGAGCTGGTCACCCACAGCGCGTTGTGGCGGGTGGAGTGGGCCACCTGGTAGAGGCCCTGGGCGAGTTCGGCGGACGTCACGGCGTAGGTCGTCTCCTTGGTGCGGTTGCGGGTGCGGTCGCGGGCCTGGTCGGGGGTGGCGGCGGCGGCCGTACCGGCCGTGCCGAGCACGCCGCCCGCGGCGATCGCCGCGCCGAGCACGGTGCGGCGCTGTATCGGGTTGCGGGAACCGGACATGGTGTTTCCTCCAGGGATCGGGGCGGCGCGGGGCCGGGTGGGTCGGGGCGGGGATCCGGGGCCGGGCCGGGCCGGGCCGGGTCGGGTCGAGTCGGGGCCGGGGCCCGGGGATCGGGTCGGGTCAGGTCAGGGCCGGGGGTCCCGGGTCCGGACCTGGTCCGGGGACGCGGGCCGGGGCGGGGGCGCGTCGAGCCGGTGCAGGCAGTCGTCGTACGGGGCCGGGCCGTACGCGGTGCTCCAGCCGGGCGGGACGGGCAGCCAGCGCGGCCACAGCGAGCGGCGGCCGGCCGGTCCGGCGAGGACCAGGTGGCCGGGCTCGCCGGGTGCGGCCGCGTCGGACGGGCCCAGCTGATCGAACGGGTCGAAGGGCGAGGTCATCCGTCCAGCTCCTTCAGCCGGGCCGCGAGCGTGGCGGCGATCTCGTCCAGCGGCCCCGGCCGGGTCATCTCCGGGTGCAGGCAGTCCAGCCGGTGCTCGTCGAGGGTGCCGGTGAGGTACGGCGCCCAGGCCCGCGGGGTGAGCCAGTGCTCGGCGCGCGGCGCGGCGGCCGTGAAGAACAGCAGGTCGCCGTCGAAGGCGCGGTGCCGCTGGGTGCGCATCAGGCGGGCGTTGTTGGTGACGATGCCGACGACGGCGTCCAGGACCCGTTCGGGCAGGGCCGCCAGCGCGCTGCCCTCGCGGCGCAGCACCGTCAGGACCTCCTGCCGGGTCAGCCCGGTGCCGCCCTCGTACCCGGCCATGCGCAGCAGGGCGTTGAGGGCGTCGGCCTCGGTCGGTCCGGCCAGGTCGCGCCACTGGTCGGAGGGGTAGGCGTCCATCAGGGCGAGCAGTTCCACGCGTTCGCCCGCCTGCTGGAGGTGGACGGCGACGGTGTGGGCGACGACGCCGCCCACGGACCAGCCGAGCAGCCGGTAGGGGCCGTGCGGCTGGACGGTGCGCAGCTGCTCGGCGTAGTCGGCGGCCATCTCGTCCATGGTGGCGGGCAGGTCCTCGCCCGGTCGCAGTCCGCGGGCCTGGAGGCCGTGCACGGGCTGGTCGGGGCCGAGCCGGGAGAGCAGGCCCGAGTAGCACCAGCTGATGCCGCCGGCCGGGTGGAACACGAACAGGGGGGTGCGCCGGCCCGTGGCGCGCAGCGGCAGCAGCACGTCGAGCGCGGTGTCCTCGCCGTCGCCTTCGGTGAGCCGGTCGGCGAGGGCGGCGGGCGTGGGCGCCCGGAAGAGGGTGCCGAGCGGGGCGGTGGTGCCGAGCATGTCGCGGATGCGGGACATCAGGCGGGCGGCGAGCAGGGAGGTGCCGCCCAGGTCGAAGAAGGCGTCGTCGACGCCGACCCGGTCGACGCCGAGGACCTCGGCGAACAGGCGGGTCAGCAGTTCCTCGGTGGGGTTGCGCGGCGGGCGTCCGCCGGTGCCCGCCGCGGTGGCGGGAGCGGGCAGCGCGGTGCGGTCCAGCTTGCCGTTGGGGCTGAGCGGGAAGTCGTCGAGGACGACGAAGGCGGAGGGGACCATGTAGTCGGGCAGGGCGGCGGCGAGGCGGGCGCGCAGGGCGTCCGGGTCGGGGGCGTCGCCGGTGACGTAGGCGACGAGCCGCTGGTCGCCGGGGCGGTCCTCGCGCAGCAGGACGGTGGCGGCGGTGATGCCGTCGGCGGCGGTGAGGTGAGACTCGATCTCGCCGGGTTCCAGGCGCTGGCCGCGCAGTTTGACCTGGTGGTCGGTGCGGCCGAGGTAGACGGCCTCGCCGTCGGGGGTCCAGCGGGCCAGGTCGCCGGTGCGGTACATGCGCGCCCCGGCGGGGCCGTACGGGTCGGCGACGAACCGGGTGGCGGTCAGAGCGGGGCGGCCGAGGTAGCCGTCGGCGAGCTGGGCGCCCGCGAGGTACAGCTCGCCCGCGACGCCGGGCGGGCAGGGCTTCAGGGCCGCGTCGAGGACGTACAGGCGGGTGTTCCAGACGGGGCGGCCGATGGGCACGGGGCCGGTGGCGCCGGGGACGCAGGTGTGGTGGCTGACGTCGACGGCGGCCTCGGTGGGGCCGTAGAGGTTGTGCAGGGCCGCGGCGGGCAGCACGCGGTGGAAGTGGTGGGCGGTCTCGCGGGGCAGGGCCTCGCCGCTGGCGAAGACGTGCCGCAGTCCGGTGCAGCGGGCGGCGTCGGGTTCGGCGAGGAACACCTGGAGCATGGAGGGCACGAAGTGGCAGACGGTGACGCCCTGTTCGCGGATGACCCGGGCCAGGTAGGCGGGGTCCTTGTGGCCCTCCGGGTCGGCGAGGACGAGGGTGGCGCCCTCGCGGAACGCCCAGAAGAACTCCCATACGGACACGTCGAACCCGGAGGGTGTCTTCTGCAGGACGCGGTCGCCGGGCGCCAGCGGGTAGGTGTGCTGCATCCAGCGCAGGCGGTTGTCGATCGCGGAGTGCGGGACGACGACGCCCTTGGGCAGGCCGGTGGAGCCGGAGGTGTGGATGACGTAGGCGGGGTGCTGCGGGGTGAGGGCGCGCGGCGGGTCGACGGCCGGGAGGTGGCCGAGGCCGGTGCGGTCCAGCAGGACGCGGTGGTGGCCGGTGGCGGGCAGCCGGTCCGCGGTGGCCGTGTCGGTGACGACGCAGACCGGGTCGCCGTCGTCGAGCAGATGGCGGAGCCGGTCGGCCGGGTAGCCGGGGTCGAGCGGGAGATAGGCGGCGCCCGCCTTGAGGACGGCGAGCAGGGCGGTGATCAGCTCGGCGGAGCGGGGCAGGGCGACGCCGACGAGGGTGCCGGGTCCTGCTCCGCGGCTGATCAGGTGGTGGGCGAGCCGGTTGGCCCGGGTGGTGAGTTCGGCGTAGCTGAGGGTGCGGTCGCCGTGGACGAGGGCGGGCGCATCGGGGGTGCGGCGGGCCTGGGCCTCGATGGGGCCGATGAGGGTGGTGGGCGGGAGGTCGCGGGCGGTGGCGTTGAACTCGGTGACCACCTGGTGGTGTTCGGCATCGGTGGCGACGCCGAGCGCGGCGAGCGGCGTGGTGGGGCGGTGGCCGGTGAGCCGGGTGAGCAGGGCGAGGAACCGGTCCTGGTGGGCGGTGAGTTCGGCTCGGGTGTAGAGGGCGGGGTTGGCGTCGTGGTCGACGCGCAGACCGCGGCCGTCGGCGCGGTCGTAGACGTTGACGGTGAGGTCGTCGACGGGTCCCGCGGAGAGATTGTGCGGGACGGCGGTGGCCCCGGCGAAGGTGAGGTCGTAGTCGAAGGGCATGACGTTGACCAGCGGGCCGACGAGCGGGCGGCTCTCGCCGAGCAGGCCCAGGTCGCGGCGGATGTCCTCGAAGCGGTAGCGCTGGTGGCGGCGGGCGGCCCGGATGCCGAGGACCACCTGGCGGGTCAGCTCGGCGAGGGTGTCGGCGGGCCGGACGGTGAGGCGCAGCGGCAGGACGTTCATCACCATGCCGGGCACCCGCAGGGCGACGGAGCCCATCCGGCCCATCAGGGGCAGGCCGAGGACGACGTCGTCGCGGCCGGTGGCCCGGGAGACGTACAGGGCCTGTGCGACGACGATCAACTCGGCCCAGGTCGCCTTGAGTTCGCCCGCCAGCTCGCGCAGGGAGGCGGTGGTCGCGTCCGGGACGCGGGCGGTGGCCCGCAGGAAGGTGTGGGAGGGCAGCGCGCTGCGGCCGGCCAGGGTGGGGGCCTCGGGCCGGTCGGCGAGGAGCTGGTTCCAGTGGGCGCGGTCGCGTTCGTACTGTTCGCCGGCGCGGTAGGCGAGGTCGTCGCGGACGAGGTCGTCGAGACGGCCGAAGGGGCTGTCGGCCGGGGGCAGTCCCGCGGCGAGCGCGGTGTAGATCTCGGCGGTGCGGCGGGCGACCAGGGAGTAGCCGAAGCCGTCCAGGGCGAGGTGGTGGACGCGCTGGTGCCACAGCCAGCGGTGCTCGCCGAGGCGGAGCAGGGCGTGCCGGAACAGCGGCCCGGTGGTGAGGTCGAAGGGCCGGGCGAGGTCGTCGTCGGCCCAGGCGCGGGCGGCGGCGACCGGGTCGGGGGCGTCGCGCAGGTCGGCGGTGTACAGCGGGAAGCCGTCCCCGGGCGGGGGCACCGGGCAGCGGAACTGCCGTGGCCCGTCCGGCGTATCGGCGACCCGCACGCGCAGAACCTCCGCCTCGCGCGCCGTGCGGTACAGGGCCTGGGCGAACAGGTCGGGACGGAGGTCGCCGTGGATCTCCAGGTGTTCGGCGGTGTTCAGCGCGGGACTGTCCGGGTCCAGGGCCTGGGCGTACCACATGCCGCTCTGGGCGGCGGTGAGGGGGAGGCCGGGGACGGCGGGGGCCAGCGCGGCGGCGGGCGTGGCTTCGGGGGCGCGCCCGGCCTCGGGCGCGGGCGCGGGGCCGGCCTCCGGCGCGGAGCCGGCCGAGGGGGCAGGCGCAGGCGCGCTTCCGGGCGCGGGCACACGCCCGGCCTCGGGCGCAGATACAGGGCCGGGGGCAGGTCCGGCCTCGGGTACACGTCCCGCATCGGGCGCGGGCCCGGCTGTGGTCTCGGGGGCGTGCCCGGCCTCGGGGGCGGTGGTCATTCGCGGGCTCCCAGGAGCGGGGCCCAGGCCTCGATGGCGGGGCGGGTGGCGAGGTCGACGAAGGAGATGTCGGCGGCGTGGTCGCGGCGCCAGCGTTCGACGAGGGTCATCAGCCGTACGGAGTCCAGGCCGTGGTCGGCCAGGTTCTCGTCGACGGGGATGTCCTCGGGGTCCTCCCCCAGGACGTCCGCGACGTCCTCGCGGATGCGTCGCACGGTCAGGGTCATGGCCGGTCCCCCAGGTCGAAGACGGTGTCGGCGGTGGTGACGCGGGCGCAGGCGCGGGCGGCCCAGCGCAGCGCGTCCAGGTGTTCGCGCGGCCCGAAGTCGGCGACCGCGTCGGCGACGACGAACGCCTGCACATCGCGCATCCAGGCGTCGCAGGCGGTCATGTTGACGCCGAGGTGGGCGTAGACGCCGGTGATGACGAGCTGGTCGCGGCCCCGCTCGGTGAGGAGGGCGGCCAGGTCGGTGCGGACGAAGGCGCTGTACTTCCACTTGGTGAGCACGGTGTCGCCGTCCCGCGGGGCGACCTCGGCGGCGATGGCCTCGGCGTGGACGTCGTCGGGCAGCCCGGGTCCCCAGAAGTCCATCTGGAGGCCGCGCAGTTCGGGGCTCTGGCCGCCGGTCTGCGCGGAGTAGACGACGGGGATGCCGAGGGCGCGGGCCCGGTCAGCCAGGCGGGCGGTGGCGGCGAGCAGTCCGGTGAGGGGCTGGGCGCCGGGGGTGAACGCGGACAGGAAGTGGTTCTGCAGGTCGTGCACGAGGAGCACGGCCCGGTCCGGGTCGACGGTCCAGTCCACCCGGTTGGCGGGCAGGTCGGCGCCGGACGGCAGGTCGTACGGCGCGATGGAGGGAAGTCCCATGGTGAGATCGCCTAGTCGTGGGGGCCGTGGGGGCCGTGGGGGCCGTGGGGGGCGCTGGCGGAGTCGGCGGCGGTCGTGCGCAGGTCCCTCTTGCTGACCTTGCCGACGCCGGTGTGCGGGAAGGCGTCGACGAACTCGACGCGGTCGGGCACCTTGTAGGCGGCCAGTCCCCGTTCGCGCACGAACCGCCGCAGGGCGGCGGCCCGCAGCTCGGCGCCGCGGCGCAGGATGACGTAGGCGCAGCTGCGTTCGCCGAGGTAGTCGTCGGGGACGGCGACGACGGAGACGTCGTGGACCGCCGGGTGGCCGAGGATGACGTTCTCGACCTCCTCGGCGGCGATTTTCTCGCCGCCGCGGTTGATCTGGTCCTTGCTGCGTCCTTCGACGACGAGGTGGCCGCTGCCGGTCAGCCGGACGAGGTCGCCGGTGCGGTAGAAGCCGTCCGCGGTGAAGGAGCGCGCGTTGTGCTCGGGGGCCCGCCAGTAGCCGCGGATGGTGTACGGGCCGCGGGTGAGCAGGTGTCCGGTCTCGCCGGGGGCGACGTCGCGGTCGTCGTCGTCGACGACGCGGATCTCGTCGTCCGGGCAGATGGGCCGGCCCTGGGTGGTGACGACGGTCTCCTCGTCGTCGTCCAGCCGGGTGTAGTTGACCAGTCCTTCGGCCATGCCGAAGACCTGTTGCAGGGCGCAGCCGAGGGCGGGCCGGACGCGGCGGGCGGCGGCCTCGCTGAACTTGGCGCCGCCCACCAGCAGTACCCGCAGGCTGCTGAGGTCGTACGGGGTCGCGGCCGCCGCCTCGGTCCACACCAGGGCGAGCGGCGGGACGAGCCCGGTGTGGGTGACGCGTTCGCGTTCGATCAGCGGGAACGCGGTGTCCGGGTCGGGGCGCGGGCAGAGCACGACGCGGCCGCCCGCGGCCAGGGTGCCGAGCGAACCGGGCGAGCTGAGCGGGAAGTTGTGCGCGGCGGGCAGGGTGACGAGGTGGACGCTGTCCTCGTCGACGGCGCAGATCTCGTCGGAGGCGCGCACCGAGTAGAGGTAGTCGTCGTGGGTGCGCGGGATGAGTTTGGGTACGCCGGTGCTGCCGCCGGAGAGCTGGAGGAAGGCGAGGTCGCCGGGCGCGGGCTCGTCGTGCGGGACGGGTTCGCGCGGCACCTCGGCCAGCGGGGTGTGCTCTCCGGGGTCACCGACGACGAACACGTGCCGCAGTGTGGGGGCGTTGGCGCGGACCCGGGTGGCCAGGTCGCGGTAGTCGTAGCCCTCGTGGACGTCGGCGACGACGTAGGCGACGGCCTCGCTGAGCACGCAGAAGTGGGTGATCTCGGTGTCGCGGTGGGCGGGCAGCGCGAAGACGGGCAGCGCGCCGATCCGGAAGAGCGCGAAGAGCACCTCGAAGAACTCGGCGACGTTGGGCAGTTGGAGCACGACGCGGTCGCCCCGGCCGATGCCGGCGGCGAGCAGTCCGGCGGCCGTCCGGTCGGCGCGGCGGTCGAGTTCGGCGTAGGACCAGCGGCGTCCGGCGCCGGCCGGGTCGACGACGGCGGTGCGGTCGGGGTGGCGGGCGGCGCGGGCGCGCAGCATCTGCCCGAAGGTCTCGCCGCGCCAGTAGCCGGCGGCGCGGTAGCGCTCGGCGTACGCGGCGGGCCAGGTGGGGGCGTCGGGCGCGGCGGCGGCTCCGGCGGCCGGTGCGGTCTCCGGTGCGGTGTGCGGGGCCGGTGCGGTCACAGTGCTGCTCCCACGGCGTCCAGGAACGTACGGAACTTGGCGCCGGTCTCGGCGGTCTCGGCGGCGGGGTCGGAGTCGGCGACGACCCCCGCGCCGGCGTACAGGCGCAGGTCCTGGCCGCGGGTCTCGGCGCAGCGGATGGTGACCACCCACTCGCCGTCGCCCGCGGCGTCGCCCCAGCCGACGATGCCGGTGTACAGGCCCCGGTCGAAGGGCTCCAGCTCGCCGATGACCCGGCGGGCGTGGGCGGTCGGGGCGCCGCAGACGGCGGGGGTGGGGTGCACGGCGCAGGCCAGGTCCAGCGCGGTGGCGGCCGGGTCGGCGAGGGTGCCGGTGAGGGTGGTCGACAGGTGCCACATCGCGGCGGTCTTCACCAGGGTGGGCCGCGGCGGTACGTGCAGGGTGGCGCAGTACGGGGCGAGGGCGGCGCGCATGGCGTCCACGACGACGGCGTGCTCGTGCAGGTCCTTGGCGGACCTGAGCAGCGCGGCGGCGCGCTGCACGTCCTCGGCGAGGTCCGCGCTGCGCGGGGCGGAGCCGGCCAGCGGGTTGGCCACCAGGGCGGTGCCGCGCCGGGAGACGAGGAGTTCGGGGCTGGCGCCGAGCAGGGTGCCGCCGGTGGCGGTGGGCACGGCGAAGGTGTAGCCGTGGGGGTCGCGGCGGGCCAGGCGCTGGAGCATCGCGGGCAGGCCGGGCGTCCGGTCGGCGGTGAGGTCCAGGGCGCGGGCGAGGACGACCTTGCCGAACTCGCCGTCCCGCATGCGCCGTACGGCGGCGGCGACGGCCTCGGCGTACCGCTCGGGCTCGGGCACGGGCCGCAGGGTCCAGGCGACGGGTTCGGGCGGGGGCGCGGGCAGGGCGATCAGCGGGTCGGCGGCGAGGGCCGGAGCGCGGTGCAGCGCGGCGGGCACGACGAGTGCGGCGGGCGCGGTCCGGTCGAAGGGGATGGCGCCGATCACCACGGGGTCGGCCGCTCCCCGGGCGGCGGCGGTGCCGAGGGCTTCCCGTACGCGGTCGGTCAGCGGCCTCTCGTCGTGCGCGACCCGGGTGTGCGTGCCCTCGGCGAGGAGGGTGCGGGTCGGGGAGGCGAAGAAGCGGTGGGCGCCGGGCCGGTAGGCGTCGAGGAGAGCGGTCGCCACGCCGACGGCACCGGCTGCGGTCTCGCCCCTGACGAGCGTCTCGTGGACCGTGGTCACGTTGGTTCTCCGGGTTCTCCGGTACCGGGGTACCGGGGGAAGAGGTGCGGCCGGTGCGGGGTGCGGGATGCGGGATGCGGGATGCGGAAGTGCGTACGGCGGCCGGGGGCGCGCGGACGGGTCGACATGTCGACCCCGGGTGCCGGGGGCGGCGCCGGGCGCCGGGCTCGTCCGCCGGACGGCCCGGCGAGTGGCCCGGCGGGAAGCGTAATGAGAGTGCGGGCGCCGGGGCCCGCGGGCTGACAGCGCCTGACAGGCGGGGCGCGGGTCACGGCCCCGTTCGGCCAAGGAATGGCAAAGGGCTCAACCCGGGGTGGCGGGGCGCGGGTCCGGGCGGGCGGGGACCCGGCCCGAGGGCGGGGGCGTCCTCGGGCCGGGGGCTCAGGGGACCGGAGGCTCAGCGGGCCGGGGGCCCCGGTGGGCCGGAGGCTCAGTGAGCCGCGCGACCGCCGGCCGCCGCGTCGGCGCGGGCCTTCTCGTCGATGCGGCGCTTGGCGTCCTTCCAGTCGATCGGGAGGCCGGTGACGGGCACCTCCCAGAAGATGAACGTCGAGCGGCGCATGGTGGAGCGCACATTGCCCATGACGCCCTTGTGCGGTTCGGTCCTGGCGTACGTGTACAGCGCCTCGCGGCTCTCCCACGCGCTCAGGGTGAAGAAGGTCCTCTTGAACGGCTGGGCCTCCAGGGACGCCCCGAGCGCTCCGGGCGCCTTGCGCACCTGACCCCAGGCGGCGAGGGACTTCCAGAAGAAGCGGGGGACGTCCTTCAGGGACCGCACCTCGAAGCGGGAGGCCATGACGAAGGCGGTGGTGTCGGGCCGGGCCGGGTTCGGCGTGACCCAGGGAAGAGTGGGCACGGTAGTCTCGCCTCCACGGTTGGTGAGTGACACTATCCATCTTAGACAGTGGCACTACCCAATTGCCAGTGGGAGAGCGGAGAAGCTGATGCGGATCTCGGAACTCAGTCGTCGCAGCGGGGTGCCCAACGCCACGATCAAGTACTACCTGCGCGAGGGCCTGCTGCCGCCGGGCCGGGCGACCGCCGCGACCCAGGCCGAGTACGACGCCACCCACCTCAGGCGGCTGCGCCTGGTCAGGGCGCTGATCGGGGTGCGCGGACTGTCCGTCGCCGCCGCCCGGCAGGTGCTGGACACCGTCTCCGAGCACCAGAGCGACGTGCACGAGGTGCTCGGTCTGGCCGTCGGCATAGACCCCTCCGGCAGCGGCGCGCCCGGCGGCCCCGAGGAGGGCCCGGCCGCCGAGGACTGCCACGAGGCGGCCGCCCTGCTCGACGCGCTGGGCTGGTGCGTCTCCGCGTACAACCCCGCCCGGCGCGTCATCGACCAGACCCTGAGCACCCTGCGCTCACTGGGCATGGAGTACGACTGGCGGCACCTGCTCCCCTACGCCGAGCTGGCCGCCCGCGCCGCCCGCCTGGACCTGGACGAACTCCAGGCGTTCGAGGACCCGTTGGAGAAGGCGGAGCGCGCGGTGCTGCTGACGTTCCTGCTGGAGCCCGCCCTGATGGCGCTGCGCCGCCTCGCGCAGGAGGCCGAGTCGGAGCTGCGGCACGGCGAGAGCGCGGCCGGCGAGGACACGATCTGCGCCGGACCCGTCGAAAGCGCCGCGGCGGCGGGCGGGCGTGAGTGAGGGCTACTCATGTCCGCCCCGTGCGCACGCCCGCCCCGGCACACCGCGCCCCGTCCCCCGCGCCGCCGCGGCGCCGGAAGGTGAGTGGCCGCGACTCAGGCCCGCGCAATGCCCCGCGTGTTCTTCTCGTGTGCGGAATTCAGTACACCGCGCACGGGAGGCAGGAGAATGCAGTTCCGGATTCTGGGCCCGCCCGATCTCTACGACGAGAACGGCGACCGGAGCGTGCCCCTGAACGCCCCGAAGACTCGGCTGCTGATCGGCGCTCTGCTCGCCCAGCCGAATTTCCCCGTCCCCCGTTCCCTGCTGATCAGGGAACTCTGGGGCGCCACTCCCCCGCGCCAGGCCGCCCATACCCTCAACGCCCATGTCTCCACGCTCAGGAAATCGCTGCTGCGACTGGAACCGGAAGGCGCCGAAGGGCAGCGGCTGAGCGCCCGCGAGGCGGGCTACGCGCTGCGCGCCGCCCCCGCCGAGACCGACGCGGGACGCTTCCGCGAGGCCGTGACGGCGGCCCGCCGCAGCGCCGAGCGCGACCCCGGGACCGCCTGTACGGTTCTGGGCGCGGCCCTCGCGCTGTGGCGCGGTGACGTCCTGGGCGGCGGCACCCGCGGCCCGGTCTGCACCCCGCTGGCGGCCCGCCTGGAACGCGAGCGCCAGGAGGCTCTGGAGATCTACTTCGACTGCGCGCTGCGCACCGGGCGCCACCAGCAGGTGGTGCCCGAGCTGGAGGCGGCCGTCGCCGCCCACCCGCTGCGCGAACGCTTCCACGACCAGCTCATGCTGGCCCTGTGCCGGTGCGGGCGCGGCCCGGAGGCGATCGGTGTCTACCGGCGCGCCCGGCGCCGGCTGGCCGCCGTCGGCGGCGCCGCCGCCACGCCGCTGCTGACGGCCCGCCTCGAGCAGATCAGCGTCTGCTCCCCCGTCCTCACCGACCCGGGCGCCGCCGCGCCGGAGAGCGCCGTCCCGCGTCCCGGCACGGGCGCCGCCGAGGAGCCCGAGGAGCCCTCGGCGCTCTCGGTGGCGGGCTATCTGACCCAGCTGCTCAGCGGCCGGGTCCTCGCCTCCTGATCCCGCCGCGCACCTCGCACACGCACGAAGCGCGCCCCCCGCCACAGGCGGAGGGCGCGCTTTGCGTCACGGAACGCTCAGAGTTCGGAGATGAGCTGGCGCGCCGCCTCCATTCCGGAGGAATATCCGGCCTCGTGCGAACCGATCTGGTCCACGCCGTGCCGCTTGGCGTGGAAGTAGGAGCCGCACAGCTTCACGCGGCTTCCCACATTCACGTCGTAGATGCTCTTCTGCATGTCACGGACGTGAATGTCGATGATCGGGTGGGTGTACGGGAATTCGGCGATGACCGTCTCCGGGTCGACGTCCCGCGGATAGTCGAGGGTGACGAAGTAGTCCTTCTCGGAGGTGAATCCGTGGAGCTTGTTCATGTAATAGGCGACATAGGTGCGGGCCTCGCCGTCCACGTCGACCTTGCCGTAGTTCCACGCCTGCCAGCGCTCCCGGTCGGCCGGCATCACGGACGGGTCGGTGTGCAGCACGACCGAGGAGCCGTTGTAGCGGACCTTGGAGAGCACCTCGCGCTGGTGGTCACTGGCGTTGTCCAGCAGGGCCAGCGCCTCGTCGGCGTGGGCGCCGACCACCACGTAGTCGTAGCGCTCGCTGCCGCGCGCGGTGGTCACCGTGACCCCGTCGTCCTCCTGGTGGATCGCGGTGACCGGGTCGCCGCTGCGGATCTCGGGGCCGATGGCGGCCAGCGCCTTGCGGACGTAGGAGATGGAACCGCCGCCGACGGTGCGCCAGTCCACCTGGCGCCCGCCCAGGCCGCCCTCGTCGTGGCCCATGAAGAAGGCGATGGCGGTGCTGGCCGGCATCTCCCAGATCAGCTCGGCCGGGATGGACCAGACGGCGGAGCACAGCAGGATGACGTAGGAGTTGCGGAACGCCTGGCTGTAGCCGCCCCGGTCCAGGTACTCGCCGAGCGGGATGTCGGCCTTCTTGCGGACGAAGTCCTTGCGGCCCTCGGTGTGGAAGCGGCGGGCCTCGCGCCAGATGGTCAGGAACTCCTCCGTGTAGCGCTCGGCCACCTCCTCCTCGGTCAGGGCGAGTTCGGCGGTGCCGTACTCCAGGCCCGAGTCCAGGTCGAAGAAGTTGAAGGCGCCCTGGTGCTCGACCGCCTCGACGCCCAGCTCGTCGAAGAACTCGCACAGGTTGGTGTACGCGGGCCGGTTGAAGACGACGAAGGCCGTGTCGATGCCGAGCGTGCGGCCGTCGTCCTCCACCTCCACCGTGTTGGCGTGGCCGCCGAGGCGGTCCTCCCGCTCGTAGATCGTGATCTGGGCGCGCTCGCGCAGGTGGTAGGCGGCGGAGATACCGGAGACTCCCGCACCGACGATGGCGACACGCGGGGTGGTGGGTTGCGTCATGGTGATGTCCTTCATGCGGTGGTCAGGGCGGTCAGCGAGAGGTCGGACAGGTCGGTGCGGCGCAGGGCCCCGGGCCGGCCGTGCTCGGTGGCGACGGCGACGACGTGCCGGGGCCCGGCGTGGATCAGGTCGAACCACCAGCGGGCGTCCGCGCCCGGCTGCCGCGGGTCGCGTACGGCGATGCGGTCCCCCGGCCCGCGGACGACGCCGAAGCTCGCCAGGTCCCGGGTGAGCCCGGTGCCCAGCGCCTTCAGATACGCCTCCTTGAGCACCCACAGCTCGCTCGCCAGGGCGGCGCGCGCGCCGGGCGCGGCCCCGGCGAGCCGGGCCCGCTCCTCGGGGCCGAGCCGCCGGGCCAGGTGGCAGGTCAGCTCCGGGGAGGCGGTGACCGGGGCGACGTCCACACCGCAGCCGCGTCCCCGGGTGACGACGCAGGCGATGAGTCCGTCGTGGTGCGAGAGGTTGAACCGGACGCCGTCGGTGGCCGGTTCGGGCTCGGGCCGCCCGTGGGCGCCGTGCGTGAAACGCCAGCGGTCCACGGGCCGGCCGGTGCGGGCGGTGAGCGCGTAGCGGCACAGCAGCCGCCCGCCGAGGTAGCGGCGGCGCGCGCCCTCGGTGCGCCGCCGGTCCAGCGCGGCCCGCTCCTCGGCGGTCAGCAGGCGGGGACCGCCGAGCGCGGCGGCGAAGGAGGCCACGGCCGGCTCGGGCAGCAGCCACAGGAACGCCCGGTCGTCACTGCGGATCACGCGACACCTCCCTGGTGGACGGACGATGGTTCAGCGGCGGGCGGCGGACTCGTCAGTGAGCCGCTTGGCGAGCGGGAACTGCCAGTACGAGAAGAGCCGGTTGTCCTGGTGCAGGCCGCGCAGCACCTCCATCACCTCGTCGACGACCGCCTGCGAGGTGACCTGCTCGTGCGGGAACAGCTGGCGGCGGATCCGCTCCAGCTGGAGCAGCAGCAGGGACGCGCTGGGCAGCGGCGCCTCCACGGCGTCGGCGGAGTGGACATGGGTGAGCACGCAGGCCGCCGCGGCGTGCACCAGGCAGTACTCCTTGGCCAGTTCGAACAGCTCGGGCGACTGCGCGTAGTCCTTGCCCAGTTCGGCCTTCAGGGCGGCGGCGCGCTCGCGCAGGGGCCCGGCCCGGCCGGTCAGTTCCCCGGCGAGGTCCGCGGCGGCACGCAGCCGCTCGGCCTCGGTGCTCGCGGCGCCCTCGGCGCCGTCGGCCCGGTCCGCCAGGGCGCGCAGCCGGGCGATCCCGTCGGGCGCGGCCAGCACCGCGTCGTCCAGGCCGCGGCTGAACAGCTCCTGCTTGACCGGCTCGTACACCGGCAGCTCCCGGTCCAGGCCGTAGAGCACGGCGGCGCGCTCGGCGGCGGCCTCGCGCACCCCCTCGCCGGGCTCGGCGGCCCTGTCGAGCAGACCGGCGAGCTGGTGGCCGAGGTTGCGCAGGTTCACCACGGTGTTGCCGTCGGCGATGTCCGTGATCAGGATGTCGCGGACCATCTTCTGGTGCATGCCGTAGTGCGGGTGGTCGCGCAGGAAGGTGCGCGCGCCCAGGACGACGGTCAGCTGGGACATCGTCTTCTGGAGCAGCGTCGGCACCTGGTACTTGACCACCGACGACCAGACGCTGATCTGCTCGGGCGCGGCCTGGAGGGCGCGGGCGGCGCCGAGGACCATCGCGTCGGCGATCATCAGGTCGGCGAACGCCTCGGTGAGCTGGCGCCGGGTGTAGGGCACATCGCTGATCCGGTCACCGAACAGCACCCGGCGCTCGGCGAAGTCGAGGGCGAGCCGCAGGCTGGTGTCGACGGCGGACAGTGCCAGGTGCATCAGCACCACCCGCGCGGTCTGGCTGGTCTTGAGCGCGATCTCCAGGCCCTGGCCCTCGCGCCCGATCATCGCCGAGTCGGGGACGAACGCGCCGTCCAGGCGGACCCCGCTCAGGTCCAGGGCGCGGGTGCCGTACAGGTCCTCGAAGGGCAGGTCGGCCACCGTGCCGGGCTCGGCCCGCCACTTGTCCAGGACGAACAGCGAGTAGGCGGCCGGGCCGGGGCGCTTGCCGGTGCGGGCGAAGACGACCATCTTGTCGGCGACGGTGGCGTTGCCGATCGGCCACTTCTCTCCGGTGAGCAGCCATCCGCCCTCGGTCCGTTCGGCCAGCACCTCGTTGGCGACCAGGTCGCTGCCGTGGACACGCTCGGACAGGCCCCAGGAGACCGAGCTGCCGCGCTTCATGTCCTCGATCAGCGCGCCCTTCTGCTCGGGCGTGCCCAGGATCCAGGCGGGCATGAAGCCGAGGCTGTTGAGGGCCAGGCCGACCGCGGTGGACGGGTCGCGCCGGGCGACCAGGCGCATCAGGCCCATCCCGGTCTCGACGTTGCCGGCCAGACCGCCGTCGCTCGCGGGCAGACAGCGCAGGTGCAGGCCCCAGCGGCGCAGCAGGGCGACGAACTGGTACGGGTACTCGCCGCGGACGTCGTGGTCCAGGATCTGCGCGAAGGGCATCCGGCTGTCCGCGTCGTGCGGGTCGCCCAGGTACTCCTCCAGGCTCGCGGCCAGCTCGGTCACGTCGGACTTGGGCATCTCAGGGCTCCTTACGGGGGGTGGCCAGCCGGACGGGCAGGGCGGTGAACAGCCGGTCGCCGGTGTGCAGGGCGCGGACGGCGTCCAGGGCGGGCGCCAGCAGGGCCGCGTCGCGGCGCGGGTCGGTGCCCTCGGCGCGGGCGAGGAGGTAGGCCAGGGCGGCGCCCAGCCAGCCGGTGGCGCCGGGCTCGGCGCCGTACAGGGAGCGGTCGCGGTTCGCCTGCCACAGGTGCAGGCAGCAGGCGGCGGCGTGCAGCCAGGCGTAGCGTTCGGCGGCGTCCACGAGCGCGTTCGGGTCGGCGCCGGGGCGCTGCGCGGCCCGGGTCAGCTCGCCGAGGTCCGCGACCGCCGCCACCAGGCGCGCGGCCGGCCGGGCCGCCTCGCCGAGGCCGTCGGGCAGCGCGTCGGCGGTGTCCGGCAGCCCGGCCAGGACCGGGTCCTGGCCGCGCGCGAACATGTCGAGCCGGGCCGGTTCGTACGGCGGCAGCGGCGCGTCCAGGGAGAAGACGCTGTGCACCGCGTCCTCGTCGGCGGGGGCGGTGCCCTCGGTGAGGGTGGGCAACTGGCCCGCGTAGGAGCGGAGGTTGGCCAGGGTGCTCGCGTCGATCACCCGGACCACCTGGGAGTCCCGCTGGAGCTTCTGGAAGAGCCCGGCGCCGGGCGCGCCCTCGCGCAGCACGGAGCGGGTGGCGAGCACGGTGCCCGAGCGGCGGATCAGGTCGTCGGTGGCCTCGGCGACGACGTGCTTGGCGGACAGCGCCCACACGCTGAACGCCTCGGGCACCACGTGCACCCCGCGGGCCGCGCTCAGCGCGACCGCGTCGGCGGCCAGCAGCGCCGCCGCGGCGACCGACAACTCCCGCTTGGACCACGGGGATTCGACCAGCTCGGTGCGGCCGGTGCGGCGGCCGGTGGCGAAGTCGAGGGCGATGCGGACGGCGGTGTCGGCGATGCCGAGGCTGCCGGCCATGCTCATCAGCCGGACCGCCTGCTGCGCCTTGACGGCCACCTCCAGGGCCTCGCCGCGCCGGCCGACGAGCGCGTCCTCGGGCACGGGGGTGTCGTGGAAGCGCAGGGTGGCCAGGTCGATGCCGCGCATGCCGCCGGTGCGCGGCGCGGGCACCCGCTCCAGGCGGCCCTCGGGGATCCGGTCGGTCTCCAGCAGCACGGCGGAGAAGGCGCCGGGGCCGCGTTCGCCGGTGCGGGCGACGACGTAGACCGCCTCGCCGCGCAGGCCGAGGCCGACCAGCCACTTCTCGCCGGTGAGGGTGGACTCGGGGGTGAGCCGCACCTCGTTGGTGAGCAGTTCGCTGCCGTGCGCGGCCTCGGTGAGCGCGAAGGCGACGGCGCCGCCGGAGCGCAGGATCTCCGCGGCCCGCTGCTGCTGCTCGACGCTGCCGTGCAGTTGCAGGCAGGTCGCGGCGATGATGCTGAACATCGTGCCGGGCATGACGTTGACGTCCCGGCGGGCGGCGGAGCGCACCAGGGTGAGGCTGCGGTCGAAGGACTCGAACGCGCCGCCCCACTCCTTGGGCAGGTAGTTGCGGTGGAACCCGGCGCGGACCAGCTCCGCGCAGAGCTCCTCGGGGAACTCGTCGCGCTCGTCGCGGGCGACGGCGGCGGCGAAGCCGTACGGGTTGGTGTCGTCGGCGGGGTCGCCGAGGCGTTCCTCCAGCTCCTCGGGGGTGAGTGTGCTCATCGCAGCCCCACCGAGGAGCCGTGGGCGGGCGTCTCCAGCGGGACCGGCCGGTAGTCGGCGGCGGTGGCCGGGATGTGCACGCCGGCGGTGCGCAGCTGGGCGAGCCGGGTGTGGAAGGCGGCGCCGCGCATCAGGTGGTGGGCGACGTCGGCGACGCGGCGGTTGCCGGGGGTCTTCAGATAGCTGCCGGTGACCCAGTCGTTGAAGCTGCCCATGGCCGGGCCGCACCACACCTGGTAGTCCATGGCGCGGCCCTCGTCGCCGGTGACCGCCCAGCGCGAGGACATGCCCAGGTACCAGCGGAAGACGAGGGCCATCCGGCGCTTGGGGCTGCCGGCGGCGCGGGCGAGCTGCTCGGGGTCGCGGCGGGTGAAGTAGGTGACGCACTCCTGCCAGACGTCCTCCAGGGAGCGGCGGAAGATCTGCTGCTCCAGGCGGGCCCGGTCGGCGGGCGGGATGGACTCCAGGCTGTCGCAGCTCTGGTACAGCTCGTACAGGCGCTTGGCCCGCATCGGGAAGAGCGTGCCCTTCTTCAGGACCTGGAGTTCGACGCCCATCTCGAACATGTCGGCGGCCGGGGCCATCTCGCAGTCGGCGATGCCCGCCTCGGCCAGCATCTCCTTGGACTTGGCGGAGGCGCCGGACTCCAGGCAGGACTGGTTGACGGAGCCGGTCACCACATAGGCGGCGCCCATCGCGAAGGCGGCGGCGACCGCGACCGGGGTGCCCAGGCCGCCGCCCGCGCCGACACGCACCGGCACGGCGTAGCGGAACTCGCGCTGCACGCTGTCGCGCAGCCGCAGGATGGTCGGCAGCAGCGCGGGCAGCGGGCGCCGGTCGGTGTGGCCGCCGGAGTCCGCCTCGACGGTGATGTCGTCGGCGAGCGGGACGTGGTGGGCGAGCGCGGCCTGCTCGGCGGTGATCAGGCCCTGCTCCAGCAGGGCGCTGACCAGGGTGGCCGGGGCCGGGTGCATGAAGCGTTCGGCGGTCTCGGAGCGGGAGATCTTGGCGATCAGCCGGTTGTCGGCGACGACCCGTCCGTCCGGGCCGCGGCGCAGTCCGGCCAGCCGGTAGCGGACCACGTGCGGGGTGAGGTCCATGTACGCGGACGCCTCCACGCAGCGCACCCCGTGACGCAGGAACAGCTCGACGGCCTCCCGCTCCAGCCGGTCCTCGCTGGGGCTGTGGATGAGGTTGACGGCGTAGGGCAGTCCGGGGATCTCGGCGGCGAACCGGGCGAGGGTGCGCTCGATGGTCTCGGGCAGCAGCCCGGCGGCGCCGAAGGAGGCGAGGAAGCCCTCGCGGGCCAGGGCGATCACCAGGTCGGCGGAGGCGATGCCGCCGGCCATGGCGCCGGCCATGTACGGCTGGGCGACGCCGTGGGCGGTGCGGAAGGCGGCCGAGCCCAGGCGCTCGGGCGGCAGCGGTTCGGCGGCGGCGAGCAGCGGCAGTCCCTCACCCTCGGCGGAGGCGAAACCGCCGGAGACCGCGCCGATGCCCTCGGGGGTGACGGCGATGAAGCAGGGCTGCTCCAGGTCGGCCAGGACGTGGTAGATCCCGGCGGGGTCCGTGCTGGGGTACCGCTCTCCGTACCAGCGGAGAGGGGTGTCGCGAACGTCCATCGTGAAACGAAGCTCCTTGGCTGAGCGGCGGGTGCGGGCGGGGGCCTGTCGTTCGGATCGGGAGGCGGGGCCCCGGCGGCGCCGTGTCCGCGGGGGCGGGCGGGGTCCGGCGGCCGGCCGCGCGGACGGCCGGCCGCGCCGGACCCCGCGTCCGCGGCGGGGTCCGAACGGCGGGCCCCGGCGTCACCCCTCGGTGGGGCGGACCTCGATGGCCACGTCGGTCAGTTCGTAGATGCGCAGGCCCGGCTTCCACAGGTCGGCGTCGGCGATGACCAGCAGGCGGTCGTCCTCGCGGCGGATCTCCTTGACGTGCACGTCGAAGAAGAGCTCCTTGTCGTGGCGCAGGATCTGGCCGCGGTACTTCCAGGACGTCTCGACCCCGGTGGCCATGGCGAAGCGGGGCCGGGCGTAGCCCTCGGCGAGGTTCTGCTCCAGCACGTACAGGCGCAGCGCCTGGAGGACGGCCTCGACACCGAGCGAGCCGGGCATCACCGGGTCGCGGTGGAAGTGGCAGTCGAAGTACCACTCGTCGGGGCGGACGGCCCGCTTTCCGTGCAGATAGCCCTTCCCGTGCCGGCCGCCGTCGGTGACCAGGTCGACCCGGTCGACGAGGGCGAACTTCTCGCCGGGCAGATACAGGTGGCCGCCGTCCGGGTCGGTGAACGCGGGCGCGCCCTCGGGGAGTTCGATGCGGCGGACGCGGTCGGCGGCCGGCTTCTCGGACTCGATCCAGGGGGCCACGTACTGGCCGTTGTCCAGGCCGACCTGGTTGGCGAGGGCGGCGGCGTTGAAGTAGCCGAAGAGCGACTCGCCGGTGTAGAAGACCTCGCCGTCGGCGGAGAGTTCGTAGCTGAAGTTCTGCAGCACCGCGCCCTGGACGGCGCTGGTCATCAGCAGCTTCGAGTGGTGCTTGATGGTCTTGCCGCGCAGGTCGATGTCCTTGACGAGGGTGGCGCGGCCGTCGAGGTTGCGGATCGCGTACTGCTCCTCGGGGTTCTTCAGGGTGGCGCCGAGGTAGTAGCCGAGGAAGATCGCCGCCTGGAGGGAGGACTCCATGTAGACGGCGTTCGGCATGTGCGGGTGGGAGTTCTGCTCGTAGTACCAGGCGTCGGCCGGGGAGTCGTACTCGGTGACCATCTCCGAGCCGGGCGAGAGGTCGCCGCGGGTGCCCTTGAGGGACATGACGCGGTCGACGAACTGGAAGTCGCCGTTGGGGATGTAGGGGGCGCGGCTGTCGCGGTAGACCTCGAACTCGGGGCCCATCGCCATGTCGAGCAGGCCCTTGGCGGCGTGCGCCAGGTGCAGTTCGTTGATCATCGCCGGTTCGCCGGAGCGGTTGCGGCGGCCGAGGAACTCGGGGAACCCGCCGGCCTCGGGGCGGTAGGGCGAGCCCTCCTTCTCGCGGACCTGGAGGCCGAGGTTCTTCATCCGGATGACCGGCTTGTCACCGAGGTAGATCAGGACGTCGGCGATGACGGTGGCGCGCGGCAGCAGCGTCAGCTCCATCACCTCGACCTCGTAGCGGATCTCCTCGTGGGCCTGGGTGATCTGGCCGCGGACCTGGACCTCGATGGGGGTGTCCGTGACGCACTGGAAGCGGGCGTCGGGCAGGGTGAGGTGCAGGCCCTGGTGGAGCAGGTAGATCTGGAGGAGTTGGACGGCGCCCTCGGCGACCAGCGAACCGGCCAGCACGTGGTCGTCCGGGAAGTGGCAGGTGAAGTACCAGGCGTCGGGCTGGAGCTTCTTGATCGCGCTGAGCGTGCCGAGTCCGCGCGGGCCGCCCTTGCGGTCGATGACGACGTCGTCGACCATGCGCAGCTTCTCGTCGGGCAGCCGCAGCGCCGGGTTGATCCCCGGGTCCTGGGCGTGGTCGGGGCCGAAGACGTCCCCTGGCCTGCCCTGGGCGAGCAGGTCCAGGTCCTCGCGGGTGAGGTGGTTCTTGTCGGTGTACGCGAGGGGCTTGAAGTAGCCGCGGGGCAGGGCGGCGCGGGCGGCCTTCTCCTTCTCGGTCATCACCACGCCGAGCGGGGTGTCCAGTTCGGCCTGGCTGAAGAACCCGGCGCAGGCGTCGTGGAGTTCGAGGATCAGCTCGCCGTCCGCGTAGCACTTGTAGCTGAAGAAGAAGAGGGTGGTGTCGCCCTGGTGGACGAAGCGGTCGATGGAGATGTCGTAGCGCAGGGTCTGGCCCACCCGGGGCAGGTTGCCGCGGAAGATCAGGGTGCTGTCGAGCAGCCGGTAGACGCGCTCGCCCTTGTTGCGGAAGTCGATGCCGAGGTAGCTGACCAGCAGCAGGTCGCACTGGCCCGCCTCGACGGTGACGGCCGGCGGGACCCCGCCGTCCACCGCGTACCAGGCGTCCTCGGGGACGTCGTACTCGGTGGTGATGGTGGCGGGCTTGAACTCGCCGGTGGTGCCCTCGATCGCGGTGACGCGGCTGACGAAGTGGTACGGCGGCGCGGGCAGCCGGACGCGCTTGCCGTAGCCGTCGATCACGCCGAACTCCGGTCCGAAGACCTTGGCGACCGAGCCGACCGCGAACTCCAGCAGGTCCTTCTCGTCCCAGATGACGCCTTCCTTGACCTCCCGGGCGGGCTCGGCGGGAGCGGCGGGAGCGGTCTGCGCGGGGGCGGGCGCGACGGTCTGCCGCGGGGCGGGCGCGGGCGGGACGGCGGGCAGTTCCGGCAGCGGCGCCGGGGCGGGCACGGCCGGGGCCTCCTGCCGGACGGTCACCTCGGGGACCGGCTGCGGCCGCGCGGCGTCCCCGTCGAGGAACGCCTCCACCCGGGAGAGGGTGGCCGACTGGAGGATGTGCTGGGTCTCCATCACCACCGAGTGGGTGGCGACCATCTGGCGGCGCATCTCGCGTACGAGGTCGGCGGCGACGGCGGCCGAGGCCGTGCCCTCCTGGTGCGCGGTGGGGGCGGCCGGCGCGACGGGCCGCTGCGGCGCGGCCGGCGCCGGGGCGGACGGCTGCTGCTCCTGCGGCGGCGGTGCGGCCGGGGACGTGCCGCCGGGCGCGTGCTGTGCCCAGGGCAGGTACGTGACCGGGGTGCCGTCGAAGGCGATGACCTCGGCGTCGGCGAGGGTCGGGTCTGCGGGCATGAGTGCTGAGTCCTCCGGCGGTACGGGCTGGACGGGGTCGGGGGCGGGGGCCGGCACGGCGGCCGCGGCGTGCGGGGCGGACCCGGCGGCCGACGGGGGTGTGGCACCGGCGCGCGGGCCCGTTCCGGCCGGGCCCGGGGCGGGCGGCGGTACGGCCGTTCCGGTGCCCGCGAGGCTCGCGGCGGGAGCGGCGGCGGCCGGAGGGGCGGCGTGCGCGGCGGGCGCCGGAGCGGTGAGCGAACCCACCGGAGCGGCCGGGGCCGTCGCGTGGGCCGGGGCGGCGGAGACGGCGGCCGGGACCGCGCGGGGTGCCGTGGAGGTGACGGAGACCGCGCCGGGCACGGCCGTCGCGCCGACCGCGGCCGGGACCTGCGGCGCGGCGGCGCCGGCCAGTTCGCGGGCGATCCGGGCCGGGGCCGGGTCCGCGCCGCCGACCCGGAACCGGGCGGGGCGGGCCGGACGGGCCGGGACGCGTTCGGCGGCCGGGCCGAGCAGCACGGCCAGGTCGAGGTCCAGGCCGTGGGCGGTGAGCCGGGCGGCGAGCTGGGCGATCGACTTGGTGGCGGCGACTCCGCGCCGGTCGACCGGCACCGCGACGTGCGCCGCCTCACCCAGGGTCTCGCGGACCCAGCGCGAGCAGGTGGCGCTCGGCCCGACCTCCAGGAAGTAGCGGAAGCCGCGGTCGTGGGCGCCGCGCACCAGGCGCGGGAAGTCGATCGGGGAGCGCAGGGTGTGCGCGATGCGGCGGGCGATCTCCGCGCGGTCCAGGGCGGGCAGCACCTCGTAGTCGTAGGCGCTGAGCAGTTCGAGGTCGCCGAAGGAACCGGTCGGGTAGTCGTTGAGCCCGGCCAGGCCCTCGGACTCGGCGTCCACCACCGGGCAGTGCATGACCGCGTTGACGGGCGAGCGCGCGGCCGGGCAGCCCAGTTCCTCGATGAGGGCGCGGCACTGGGCCGGGTCGCCGGCGACGACCAGTTCGGCGGGCGTGTTGACGTGGGTGAGGTGCACCCGGTCGTAGCGGGGCAGCGCGGCCCGTACGGTGTCCGCGTCGGTGAGCAGGACGTGGCTCGCCCACACCTGGGCGTCCGGGGTGTCCTCGGGCAGTCCCCATGCCTCGCGGACCGTGCGGCGCGGTCCGCACAGCCGGTCCTTGAAGATGGGGGTGTTGCTGATCAGCGCGTCGTCGCGGCCCTCGGGCCGCCAGCCGCCGGTGGCGAACAGCATGCTGGACTCGCCCAGGCTGTAGCCGAAGCCGCCGTGCGCGGTGATGCCGAGGATGTCGCGCACCAGGTCGGTGTAGAGGATCGCGAAGCTGGTGCCGGTGGCCAGCATGAACGGGATGTCCTCGCCGAGCCCGGCCTCCAGGGCCATCAGCTCCCGGCGGCCCGGGGCGGCCTGGCCGCGCGGGTGGAGCGCGGCGGCCCGCAGATGGCGTTCGGGCGCGTCGGCCTGGGACTCGAAGCGTTCGAGCAGTCCGGGGAAGGCGCGGAACAGGTCCTGGCCGAGGCCCGGGTAGGAGTTGAAGGCGCCCGGGTAGACCAGGGCGACCTTGCCCTCGGGGCCGATCGGGCGGGCGGCGAAGCAGCTGCCCGCCGGGGTGGTCCACTCGCCGCCCGAGGCGTGCACCGCGGGCAGGTCCCGGGCGGCCAGGGCGAGCTGGGCGCTCAGTTCGGCGCGGTCGCGGCCGACGAGCACGGCCCGCACGGTGCGGCCGGTCAGCTCCCGGGCCGCGTCGCGGGCCAGGGCGTACGGGTCGGAGCCCGCGTCGAGCAGCTCGCGGTGCCGCTCCACGGCACTGAGCAGTCCGTCGAAGGTGTCGGCGGACAGCGGCAGGACGACGGGACCGCCGGCCCGCTGCCAGTCGCCGGGCACCAGCGCGCCCCGGGTGGCCTCGGCGGAGAGCGTGAGGTGCCCGTGGGCGCCGGACGCGCCGATGAAGCCGACGGACGCGTACCGGCGTGATCCGGCTGTGCGCCGCAGCCAGGGGCGGGAGGCGTCGGGGACGTAGAGCGCGGAGGCGGCGAAGTCGTCGGCGAGCGCGGCGGCCGGGCGGCGCCAGCCGCTGGTGCCGGGCACATAGCCGTGGTGCAGGCAGAGCACGGTGCGGATGAGTCCGGCCATGGTCGCCGCGCAGCCGGCGTCGCCGATCTGCGCCTTGGCGCTGCCGAGCGCGACCCGGCCGGTGCGGCCGACCGGGCCCGTGGGCGCCTCGGGGGCGTCGGCCGCCGGGAACACCCGGGCCAGCCCGGCGATCTCGGCGCGGTCCTGGTCCGGGGTGCCGCCCGCGTGGGCCTCGATGTAGCCGATGTCGTCGGCGGTGATGCCGGCCTCGGCGAGGGCGGCCTCGGCCGCCGCCGCGTAGGTGTCGGCGTCGGCCTCGGGCACCCGGCCGTCCACGGGCGGCGCGTGCCGTACGGCGACCGCGTCGATGCGGGCGTACACGGGCGCTGCGGCCTCGCCGGGCCGGGTGACGACGATCGCCCCGGCGCCCTCGCCGATCCGGCGGCCGGCCGCGCCCTCGTTGAAGGTGAGCCCGGCCTCGGCGACCACGTCGGGCCGCAGCAGCAGGTTCTCGGCGGAGCCCGCCAGGTCCACGGCGCCGACCAGGACGGCTTCGATGCCCGGGTCGAGCAGCAGCAGCCGGGCGACCTGGAGGGCCTCGGCGGTGGCGGAGCCGTCGGAGGAGACGGTGAAGGAGGGTCCGGTCAGGTTCCACAGCGAGGAGATGCGGCTCGCCATGACGTTGCCGATGTAGCTGAGCACCTCGTTGGCGACGATCGGGTCGACCACCGCGTCCCGGCCCGCCGCGGTCAGCCGGGCGAGTTCCGCCTCGTCGACCTCGATGCCGGCGCGGGCGAACTCCCGGCGCACGAAGGTGCCCAGGCCGTAGCGGGTGATCCGCAGATGGGTGGTGGGCTCCGTCTCCATGCCGACGACGACCGCGATGCGGCGCGCGGCGGGCGCGGACTCGCCCTTGGGCACGGCGCGGCTGTAACCGGCGTCGTGCAGCGCCTCGTCGGCGACCTTGATGGCCAGGGCGTGCTGGAGGTTGTAGGTGCGCAGGTCGGCCGGCGGGATCCGCAGGTCCATGGGGTCGATGCCGAGCCCGTCGACGAACGCGCCGTGCGGCAGCGCGTCCGGGGAGACGCCCGCGCCGTGTTCGAGGGAGCCGCCGCGGGTCTGGTCGAGGCCGCGCCAGCGCCGCTCGGGCAGCGGGCCCAGGGCGTCGCGGCCGGTGTGCACGGCGCGTTCGAAGGCGTCGACGGAGTCGAACGAGCCGAAGTGCGCGCCGAGTCCGGCGATGTCGAGCGCGGGCACGGGCGTCTCGGCGGGCGGCGCGGTGGCGGTGCTGCCGGCGGCGGCCGGGTCCGCCTGGGAGAGGACGACGTGCGCGTTGGTGCCGCCGAAGCCGAAGGCGGAGACCGCCGCCCGGCGCGGCCCGGTGCCCTCGGGCCAGGCGCGGCCGGTGCGGACGAGGGCGTCCTCGCCGACCCGGCCGTCCTTGGAGCGGACGGGCTGCTCGACGCCGATGGTCGGCGGGATGTGGCCCTCGCCCATGGCGAGGACGACCTTCAGCATGCTGCTGAGCCCGGCGACGGTGAGCAGATGGCCGATGTTGCCCTTCACGGACCCGATCAGCGGGATCCGGCCGGCCGCGCCGAAGAAGTCGGCGACGGACTGGGCCTCGGTGGCGTCCCCGATGGGCGTGCCCGTGGCGTGGCATTCGAGGTAGTCGATGGTGGTGGGGTCGATGCCGGCCTGCTCGTAGGCGAGCCGGTAGGAGCCGAGCTGCCCGGCGCCCTGCGGGACGAGCAGATGGCGGCCGCTGCCGTCGTTGGTCAGGCCGATGCCGTCGACCACGGCGTGGATGCGGTCGCCGTCGCGCAGCGCGTCCTCCAGCCGCCTCACGACGACCATGCCGGCGCCCTGCCCGGTGAGGATGCCGCCGGAGCGGGCGTCGAAGGGCTGGCTGAAGCCGTCGCGCGGATAGGCGTTGAGGTCGCCGAAGGAGAGGTGGATGAGGGTGGGGTCGGGGGCGCAGACACCGCCCGCGAGGACGACGTCGGCCTGCCCGGCGGCGAGGTGGTCGCAGGCCAGCTTGAGCGCGTACAGCGCGGAGGAGCAGGCCGCGTCGAGGGCGTAGCGGGGACCGCCGAGGCCGAGCGCGGCGGCGGCGACCCCGGCCGGGGAGCCGCTGACGCTCAGGTCCTCGGGGTGCAGCCGCTCGCGGTCGATGCGGTCCTCGGCGCGGGCGAGCGCGCCGAGCGCCGGGTGCCCGGCCCGGCGCAGCCCCTCCAGCACGGCCTCCTGGACGAGGGGCACGCTGACCTGGGCGGACGTCGGGGTGGGGAAGGAGTAGTTGCCGAGGACGAGGCCGGTGCGGGCCAGGATGTCGGGGCGGCCGGCGTGTCCGCTGTCGCGCAGCGCCTCCCTGGCCACGTGCAGGGACCAGTGGAAGATCCGGTCGAGTCCGGCGAGGTGCTCGGCGTCCAGCAGGTAGCCCTGCGGGTCGAAGTCGAAGTCGGTGACGAAGCCGCCGCGACGGCAGTAGATGTCGTGCTGGGGGTCCAGGTCGCGGGGCTCGGGCGGCTGGCCGAAGACCTCCTCGCCTCCCTCGCGGCGGCTGTCGGCGCCGGAGCGGAGGTTCTGCCAGAACTCGGCGGGCGTCTCCGCTCCCGGGAACAGGCAGGAGAGGCCGACTATGGCGTACTTGCTCATGAGAGCTCTCGGGTCCCTTCTGACGGGCGGCCGGCCCGGACGGCGGCAAGGTGAGGTTCCGTCCGGGCCGGCCCGATCGCTTGCGCTGGCTGTGGCGTGGTGCGGCTTCGCCGCGGCGGGGCGAAGGTCAGCCGCTGATGAACTTGGCCGCCAGCTGCGGGGCCGAGACCACGCGGACGCCGTCGAAGCGGGTCAGTACGGTTCCGTCGGGTGCGCAGGCCGTGATGGTGAGCGACGCGGTGGTGGAGGTGCCGCCGGCGGCGGGCTCCACCACGATCAGGAACGGCTCGCCGTCGGGCAGCGGGTGGTGCAGGTCGACCCGGCCGACGCCGAGCGGCAGGGACGCGGTGCCCTGGACCAGCCGGACCCAGACCAGACCGGCCTGGAGGAGCAGGTCGGCGGTGCCGGGCGCGAACCGGGTGCCGCCGAACGCGCCGCCCTCGGGCCGCAGTTCGGGCAGGGCGCATTCGAGAACGAGCCGCGAGGAGTCCTCGGCGAGCACCCGGCGCACCCCGCGAAGCGCCGGACCGTGGAAGAGGGTGCCGTCGGTGTAGAAACCGGCCGCGTCGCGTCCGCCGCCGAGGGCGGGCAGCCCGGTGACGGTGGCCGGGGCGGGCGCGGTGCCGGGGACGGCCACGGCCGCGTAGTGCGGACGCGGGGCGCCCTTGGCGTCCGTGGAGCGGATGTCGACCTGGACGCCGTCGGCGGCCGTCGTCATGGTCAGCGCGAGCCGGGCGGGCTGGCTGCCGTCGAAGACGATGCCCTTGTGGACGGCGAAGTCCCGCAGCTGCCGGACCTCGGTGCCCGCGGTGCGCTCGACCGCGCCGATCGCCCAGCCCAGGGCGGCGACGGCGGGCAGGACCGGTGCGTCGCCGATGACGTGGTCGGTGACGATCGTCTCGGCGGTGAGGGTGCTCAGGCCGCGCTCGACGGTGACCGGGCCGGTGGCGGCGGGCCGCTCGGGCTCGGACAGCGGGGTCGTCGGGCCGAGCACCGTCACCACGTCGGCGGCGCGCCCGGCGTCGAACTGCTCGGTGAACAGCTTCACTCCGGTGTCCACCGGGATCAGGGTGATGCCGCGCTCCTCGAAGACCGCCTTGATCTCCGGGGAGACCATGCCGCTGTCCCAGGCGCCCCAGTTCAGCGAGGTGACGCGGGCGGCGGGGTGGCGCTGCTTGAAGGAGGAGGCCCAGGCGTTCAGGGTCTCGTTGGCCATCGCGTAGTCGGACTGGCCGCGGTTGCCGAAGAACCCGGCGACCGAGGAGAACAGCAGCACGTGGCGCAGCCGTCCGGCGTCCAGGGCGGCGGTGACACCGCGCAGTCCGGTCAGCTTCGGCGCGAAGACCCGCTCGATCTCGGAGGCCTTCTTGTTGGCGATGAGCTGGTCGGCCAGGACCCCGGCGCCGTGCACCAGGCCGGTCACCCGCTCCTTGTACGGGGCGAGGGCGGCGGCGGTGGCGGCGGCGTCGGTGATGTCGACGGCCAGGTACTCGGCGGTGCTGCCGGCCTCGCGTATCGAGGCGAGGGTCCGGCGGATCTCCCGGGCGCCGGTGACGGCGCGGAAGAGCTGCTCGACGCGCTTGGGGGTGGGCTTCTCCCCCGACGCCTTCAGCTGGGCCGCGGCGGCGGCCTTGAGCCCGGTGTCGTCGACGCCCTCGGCCCAGGCGGGCTCGTCCTCCAGCGGGGTGCGGCCGAGCAGGAGCAGTCCGGGCCGGTGCCGGGCGGCCAGCTCGGTGACGCAGGAGGCGGTGATGCCGCGTCCGCCGCCGGTGACGACGAACAGGTCCTCGGGGCCGACCTCCGGGATGTCGGCGAGCGGGTGCAGCGGCAGCGGCACCTCGGCGACGCCGAGTCCGACCCGGCGGGTGCCGTCGTGTCCGGCCTGGGTGAGGTCGGCGGCGGCGTCCTGCGTCTCGGCGAGCAGCAGCGCGGCGCCGGTCTCCGGGGTGAGCTCCGGGGCCAGGTCGACGGCCCGGCAGAACAGCTTCGGCGCTTCCACGGCCAGCGTCTTGACGAGGCCGGCGACACCGGCGGCCGGGGTGTGCTCCTCGGTGACGCCGGTGAGGCCGAAGGCGCCGTCGAGGCGGGTGGCGGTGACGAAGGCGGCGCGGCCCGTGTCGGCGGCGGTGTTCAGCGCCTCCACCGCGTGCTTGGCGACGAGGAGGGTGTGCGCGAGGCGGCGGGTGCCGTCGGCGAACTCGTCGTGGTGGGCGGCGGAGAGGTCGATGACCAGGCTGATCCGGTCGGCGAGGATGAGTTCCATCCGCTCGGCGAGCTCGGTGACGCCCCAGCCGGACAGGGCGTGGTCCTTGACGCCGCTGATGCGCTGCGGCACTCCGGGCAGCCGCAGGACGTGCACGTGCCGTCCGGACTCGGTCAGCCGGGCCGCGACCGCGGGGGCCAGCTCGGAGCCGTCGTCGACGATCAGCGCGCCGGACCCTTTGGCGTAGGCGCCGACCAGCTGGTCCGGCACGGGCAGTTCGACCAGCGCGGCCTGCGCGCGGCCGATGCCGCCGCGTGGGCCGCCGGTGGCCTCGGACTCACCGCCGAAAGGGGCGGAGGCGGCGGCTCCTTCCGCGGCGGTGGTGCCGCTCTGGGCGCCGGACATGAAGTCGACGATGTCACGCAGGGTACGCAGCTCGGCGAGCTGCTCCGGACCGGCGGCCACTCCGCTGCCGAACCGCTCCTGCATCACGCCCATGATCTCGACCCGCTTGATCGAGTCGATCCCCAGATCCGCCTCGACATCCATGTCGAGATCCAGCATGTCCGCCGGGTAACCCGTCTTCTGGCCCACGACCTCCAGCAGCGCGCCCTCGACGGCAGCGGCGTCGGCCACCGGAGCGGACGCGGCGGCCGGAGCCGGGGCGGCGGGCGCCTGCGGGGCGGGCGCGGCGGAGGACGACGCCGAGGAGGCCATGAAGTCGACGATGTCACGCAGCGTGCGCAGCTCGGCCAACTGCTCCGGACCGGCGGCCACTCCGCCGCCGAACCGCTCCTGCATCACACCCATGATCTCGACCCGCTTGATCGAGTCGATCCCCAGATCCGCCTCGACATCCATGTCGAGATCCAGCATGTCCGCCGGGTAACCCGTCTTCTGGCCCACGACCTCCAGCAGCGCGCCCTCGACGGCAGCGGCGTCGGCCACCGGAGCGGACGCGGCGGCCGGAGCCGGGGCGGCGGGCGCCTGCGGGGCGGGCGCGGCGGAGGACGACGCCGAGGAGGCCATGAAGTCGACGATGTCACGCAGCGTGCGCAGCTCGGCCAACTGCTCCGGACCGGCCGCGACACCGCCGCCGAACCGCTCCTGCATCACACCCATGATCTCGACCCGCTTGATCGAGTCGATCCCCAGATCCGCCTCGACATCCATGTCCAGTTCGAGCATGTCCGCCGGGTAACCCGTCTTCTGACCGACCACCTCCAGCAGCGCGGCCTCCACGGCGGCGGCGTCCACCGCCGGAGCGGAGGCGGCGGCCGGGGCCGCGGCGGCGGGCGCCTGCGGGGCGGGAGCCGAGGCCGACGAGGAGGCCATGAAGTCGACGATGTCACGCAGCGTGCGCAGCTCGGCCAACTGCTCCGGACCGGCCGCGACACCGCCGCCGAACCGCTCCTGCATCACACCCATGATCTCGACCCGCTTGATCGAGTCGATCCCCAGATCCGCCTCGACATCCATGTCCAGTTCGAGCATGTCCGCCGGGTAACCCGTCTTCTGACCGACCACCTCCAGCAGCGCGCCCTCGACAGCGGCGGTGTCCGCGACGGGCGCGGCGGGGGCCGGGGCGGGCGCGGCGGGGGCCGGGGCGGGCGCGGGTGCGGCGGCCGGGGCCGGGGCGGCGGGCAGCGGACGGGCGGCGGGCGCGGGGGCCGGGCTGCCGGCCGGGGCGGTGGCCAGGGCCTGCGGGGCCGGGGCGGGCGCCGCGACGGCGGGGGCCGGGCTGGGCAGCGCGGGCTGCGCGGCCGGCTGGGCGGCGGTGACGCGCGGGGCGGCGGGCTGGGCCGGGACCGGGCGGGGCGCCGTGGCCGGGGCGGCGGTGCCCAGCTCCAGGCCGGCCAGGTCGCGCAGGATCTCGTTGGCGCGCAGGTGGCTGCGGCCGATGTCGAGGCCGTGCTCCTTGACGGCGTTGATCCCGGGCAGGACCTGTCCGAGCCTGCCCTGTTCGGCGGCGCGCTCCAGGAGGCCGGTCAGGCGCTCGGCGCTCTGCAACTGGCTGTTCAGATAGTCGTCGTGCAGGGCGAGATGGTCGGCCACGAGATCGGCCAGGCGGTCACTGTCCACGTGAGCTGTCTCCATGACGGTGGGAGCAGAGGCGGGAGCGGGGGTCGGGGCGGGCGCCGCGGCGACGGACGCGGCGGCCGGGGCCACCTGGCCCGGCGTGCGCACGGCCACCGCGGCGGAGGAGGTCACTCCGGCGGGGACGGGCGCGGCGGCCGGGACCGGCGCGGGCGCCGGGGCGGGCAGGCGGGTGGGCGCGGCCGGGGTGTGCGCGGGAGCGGCGCCCGGTCCGGCGGCGGCGCCGCGGCCCGTGCCGCCGGCACCGTCGCCGTGAGCGGTGCCGGTCCCGCCGGTGCCGTTCACGGCGGTGCCGGGCAGGGTCGGTACGGCGATCCGGTAGCCGTTCTCGATGGCGTCCCGGTACTTCGCCTTCCGCTCCGGCGAGACGTAGTTGATGCCGTTGAGCAGGATGGACATGCCCTTGGCGGGGGCCTGCTCGGCCACCGGCTCGACATAGCGGTCGGCCGTCGCGAGGGGCAGTCCGTGCACGGCGAGCTGGGCGACGGCCTGCTTGAGGGCGACGTCCGCGTCGCGGCCGGGTCCGCCGTCCAGGGCGATGGCGGTGTGCTCGCGGTCGCCGAGGATGCGCCGCACGAGCTGGGTGAGCACGTTCTTGGGCCCGAACTCCACGAACACCCGGTGCCCGGCCTCGTACAGCTCCTCGACGCGGGTGGCGAAGTCCACCGGGTTGATGAGCTGTTCGGCGAGGACCGCGCGGTTGGCGGCGACGTCGTCGCCGTACGCGGCGCCCGCGGTGTCGGCGAGGACCGTGCCCCGGGGCGCGGTCACCTCGTAGCGCTCCAGGTCGGCGCGGAAGGCGTCCAGGGCGTGGCCGACGAAGGGGGTGTGGAACGCGGCGGAGACGGGCAGCCTGCTGGCACGCAGCCCGGCGTCGCGGGCGTCGGCGACGAGGCGGTCGATCTCGGCGGTGGGGCCGCCGACGACGATCTGGTCGGGGGCGTTGCGGTTGCAGACCACCACGCCGTCGCGTCCGGCGATGAGTTCGGTGACCTGCGCCTCGGAGACGGACAGGGCGGCCATGGCGCCGGTGTCGGCACCGGCGTCGGCGGGCGGGGCCATCGCCCTGCCGCGGGCGCGGGCCAGCGCGTGGAACGCCTCGTCGGTGAGGGCGCCCGCGGCCCACAGCGCGGTCAGCTCGCCGAAGCTGTGGCCGAGGAAGCCCTCGGCGCGGAAGCCGAGTTCGCTGAGGTAGGTGAACTGCCCGGCGGACAGCGCACCGATGGCCGGCTGGGCGTACGCGGTGGCCCGCAGCGCGCTCTCCTGCGCGGTGCGCTCCTCCTCGCCGAAGGCGGGCGGCGGGAAGGCGACGCGGGACAGCGGCTCGGCGCCCTCGAAGTGGCGGTTGGCGGCGTCGAAGGCGGCGCGCAGCGGCGGCAGCGCCATCACGGCGGTCCGGCCGGGGTTGACGTACTGGCTGCCCTGTCCGGCGAAGAGCGCGGCGACCTTGCCCTGGGCGGCGGCCGAGCGGCGGAAGTACACGCCCTTGGGGTGGGACCAGGTGTCGGCGTCGGGGCGGGCGCGCAGTTCGCCGAGGGCGAGGGCGCGCAGGTCGGCCAGTTCCCCGGCGGTGCGGGCGACGAACGCGACGCGGGCGTGGCCCTCGGGGGCCGGGCCGCCGGTGGCGGGCGCGCCGGAGGCCAGCGCCTCGGTGAGCTGTGCGGTGTCGGGCGCGTGCCACAGGTGCACGGCCGCGACCGGGTAGGAGACGCGCAGGTCCTCGCCGTCGCCGTACTCCTCCATGACCACGTGGAAGTTGGTGCCGCCGAAGCCGAACGAGGAGAGCGCGGCGCGGCGCTTGGGCCGCTCCGGGGTGCGGATCCAGGGCCGTGCCTCGGTGTTGACGTAGACCGGGCCCGAGGTGAAGTCGATGGCCGGGTTGGGCTCGTCCACGTTGATGGTGGGCGGCAGCACCTTGTGGTGCAGGGCGAGCGACAGCTTGATCATGCCGGCCGCGCCGGCCGCCGCCTTGGTGTGCCCGATCTGCGACTTGATGCTGCCCAGGGCCGCGTAGCGGCGGTCCTCGGTGGACTCGGAGACGACCGCGGACAGCGCGCTCAGCTCGGTGGCGTCGCCGACGGCGGTGCCGGTGCCGTGCGCCTCGAACAGCTCGATGCTGGACGGCGAGCAGTCGGCGTCCTCGTAGGCGCGGCGCAGCGCGACCATCTGGCCCTCCTTGCGGGGGGCGTAGATGGACTTGAAGCGGCCGTCGCTGGAGGTGCCGATGCCGCGCAGCACGGCGTAGATCTTGTTGCCGTCGCGCTCGGCGTCGGAGAGGCGGCGCAGCGCGAGCATGCCGATGCCCTCGCCGATGAGGGTGCCGTCGGCGTTCTTGTCGAACGGGCGGATGTTCCCGGACTTCGACAGCGCCGGGGTCTTGCTGAAGCACAGGTACATGAAGATCGTGTTCTCGGCGTCGCAGCCGCCCACGAGCATGGTGTCGGCGCGCCGCTCGACCAGTTCGCTGACCGCGGAGCGGACGGCGCCCAGGGAGCTGGCGCAGGCGGCGTCGATCGTCATGTTGATGCCGCCGAGGTCGAGCCGGTTGGCGATGCGTCCCGCGACGACGTTGCCGAGCATGCCGGGGAAGGAGTTCTCCTCCCACGGGGCGTAGGCCAGGCGGAACTTGGCGACGATCTCCTCGGCGTCCCGCTGGGACAGGCCGCAGCTGCGCACGACCTCCTTGAGCACACCGCTCTGGAGGCGGGCGGTGAGCGGCTGGGTGAGCTGGTTGGCGCCGGTGATGCCGAGCACGACTCCGGTGCGCGCCTTGTCGTACCAGCCCTGGTCGGCTCCGGCGTCCTTCAGCAGGTCGCGGGCGACCACCAGGCTGAGCAGCTGGAGGACGTCGGTGACCTCCAGCGTGTTGGGCGGCAGCCCGAACTCCAGCGGGTTGAACGGCGTGTCCGGGATGAAGCCGCCGCGCCGGGCGTACGTCTTGTCCGGCACGGTCGGGTCCGGGTCGTAGTGCTCGTCGACGTCCCAGTGGTCGGCGGGGACGTCGTCGATGCAGTCGGCGGCCGAGACGACGTTCGACCAGAACTCCCGCAGATTGCTGGACTTGGGGAAGAGCGCGGAGAGGCCGACGATGGCGATGGGTTCCCGGGCGAGCCGACGGTCGAGGTCGGATTCCTGCGAAGAGTTCACGGCGAGTCTCTCTGGATCTGGAGCGAACAGGGAGGTCGGGAGCGGCGGGCGGTCGGTCGGTGGCGGTGCGGTGCGGTCCGGTGGCCGCGTGACCGCCCTCGCGGCTCGGTGGCCGGACGGGACGGACCCGTGGCCCCGGTGAGCGAACGGACGGGCCGGTCCCGGTGAGCGGACGGACCGGACGAGGGGCGTGGCCCCGATGGACGGACGGTTGCTCAGGTGCTCAGGTGCTCAGGTGCTCTGGCGATCGGGCGGTACGTCGGCGGGGCCGGCGGACGGACGGGTGGCCGACGGCCGGACGGGCTGCGGCCCGGCCGCCTGGGCGGTCGGGTCGGGCGTCCGGCCCCCGGGGTCCGGCTGTCGCGGATCCGGCTGCCGGAGGGCGGGGCGGTGGCTCCGCCCGTCCGCCGGGCGGCGGCGGTGGTCCGCCCGCCGGGGGCGGGGCCGGTGCCCGGCGGGCGGACGGTTCGGGGTGGCGGCCGGTCGTCCCGGCCCGGCGACCGCACTCGCGGGCCGGGGCGACCGGCGCCGTCGGGGGCCTGAGGCCGGGCCTCGTACGGTTCCCGGTGACCGGTCTCGCGACCGGTCCCGGTGACCGTCCCGGGGCCCGTAGGCGGTGGCCCGTGGTCTCGTGGTCCGTGGTGCCCGTGACCGGCGTCCCGGTCGGTGGCCCCTCGTGGCCCCTCGGATCCCGGGCGGCCGGTGGCGGCCCGGGAGGAGCCGGGGAAGGCCGGGGCGGCGGTACCGGTCCCGCTCCCCCGCCGTCACCCGCGCCCGGCGCGGCGTCCGGTGGCCGTCCGGCGTCCTCCGGACGTCAGACCGCGGCGGTGCGCCGCTCGGACTCCTCGGCGATGTGGGCCGCGAGCGCCTCGATGGTCGGGTGGTACCAGAGGGCCGTGGTGCCCAGCTCGAAGCCGAGCCACTTCTCCATCTCGCCCGCGATGATCAGGGCGGCGGTGCTGTCGAGGTCCAGCTCGTCGAAGTACTGGTCCGGCGGGACCTGGGACGGGTCGGTGCCCAAGCGCTGTGCGATCTCATCGATCAGCCACTTCTGGGCCTCCTCGGCCGTGATTTTCACCATTTCCGATCCTCTCCGAACGGCTTTTCGCGCGTTGCCGGGGGTGGGTGGAATTCCCGGAGGACGCCCCCTGTGGAGGCGCGTAGATTCTTGAGCTAAGAGGGCCACAAGGGGCCGGACGGCGGACCCTGTCCGCGACATCGAACCTATGACCGCGGACCTCTTCGGGCAACTGCGAGCGGCCCCGGGAAAACCTTCCGGGGCCGCGAGGAAAGGGCAGGCGTGCGCCGTCCTCCGGTATTCCACGCGCTGAGCTGGGGCGTTCCCCGGAGGCGGGGTAATACTGATAGCGATGTCAGCCTGGGGCGCCGCTGTCAGCGCCCGTGTCAGCCCTGACAGCCGAAGACGCGCGACGAGGCGTCCGCGTTGCGCGCGGCGCCGGAGCGGCCGGGCACGAGCGGCGGCCGGCGGGTGCGGCCGGATCCCGGGCCGGTGCGGACGAGTTCGTCCACCAGGGCCCGCAGGGACAGCCGCGGCTCGGCCGCCAGGCGCACGGCCGCCTCGCGTAACGGCACGGGCAGCGAGCCGCAGACCGCGACGAGTTCGGCGACGGCCCCGGGTTCGGCGGCCGTGCGTTCGGCGCCGAGGCGGGCCTCGATCAGGGCGTGCGCCTCGGCCGGCGACAGCGCGTCCACGGGGATCGGCACGGCGCCCTCGCGGGTCACGAGGTCGGCCAGCGGGGTCCTGCTGGTGATCAGCACGAGGTTGCCGGGGGTGCCGGGCAGGAGGGAGCGGACCTGGGCGGCGTCGGCGGCGTCGTCGAGCAGGACGAGGAAGCGGCGGCCCGCGACCATGCTGCGGAACAGCGCCGCCGCCTCCTCGCAGGTGCCGGGCACCCAGGCGTCGGGTACGCCGAGCGAGCGCAGGAAGCGGGTGAGCACCGTCGCCGCGGGCACCGGCCGGCCGGAGCCGCCCTGGAGGTCGGCGTAGAGCTGGCCGTCCGGGAACGCCTCGTGCCGCTGGTGGGCCCAGCGGACGGCGAGCGCCGTCTTGCCGACCTCGCGGGGTCCGTGCAGGACGCCGATGCTCACCGAGGCGGTGTCCGACTGCCGTCGTGTCAGCAGGGCGTTCAGCGCGCCGAGCTGCTGGTCGCGGCCGACGAACCAGGGCGTGGTCGCGGGCAGTTGCGCCGGAGGCGCGATGACCCGCAGCGGGCCGTGGGAGGGCGGGCCGGGCGCGGGCTGCGGGCGCGGCCCGGCGGCCGGCTGGGCGGGTGTCCCGGACGACAGCCGGGCCGGGAAGCCCAGGGGCGGCTGGGGTCCCGGGCCCGGGAACGGCGGGGCCACCGGCATGCCCAGGGGAGACGGGGGCGCCCCGCCCGGAGAGCCCGGGGAGCCCGGGGACGACCGGCGCGCCGCGCCCCCGGCGGACCGGGCCGGCGGCGTGCCCGGAGCCGTCCGCTGCGCCGCCGCGCCCGGGGCCGGCCGGGGCGCCGTACCCGAGGAGGGCCGGTCCGGCGCACCGGAGGCCGGGGACTCCTGCGCATCCGGGACCGGCACGTCCCGCACCCGGCCGGTCCGCACATCCTGCGCGTGGCCGGTCCACACGTCCTGCGCGTGGCCGCCGGACACCTCCCCGGGCGCGCCCAGGGTCTCTTCGCCCGAGGCGCCCGAGGCGCCCGGCGCCTGCTCGGGCAGCCTGTCCAGCGGATACGCCGTCAGCGGCTCCCGCGCGGTCCCGGCCGGCGCGCCGTGCGCCCCCGCGCCCGGCGGGCGGTCCCCCGCGGCGGCCGCGGCCCGGAGGCCGCGGGACCCGGCGCCCGGCAGGTTCCGCGGTCCGCCGGGCGCGGCCGGGGGCAGGCCCGGCGGTGCGGTCCGGGACCCGGCGGTCGGCTGGCGTCCGATGGCGGAGAGCAGCTTCGGGGCGCGCCGCGGGTGCTGGGGCGGCGGCCAGGCGGCCGGGGCCGCGAGGGCGGCCGCGCCGGGCTGGGGCAGCGGCTCGGGGGTGTCGGCGGCGATGACGGCGTGGCGGGCGCGCCAGACCTCGTCGCTCGGCTCGACGCCCAGTTCCTTGCGCAGCCGGGAGCGCAGGTCGGCGAAGAGCCGCAGGGCGGCGGCCCGGCGGCCGGACCCGGCCAGGGCGAGCATCATCCGCGCCTGGAGCCCTTCGTGCAGCGGGTCCTCGTGGGTGGCCGTCACCAGGTGCTCCACCGCGTAGCCGGGGCGGTTCAGCCGCAGCGCCAGGTCGGCGAGGTCGCTGGCCACGTCGATGTGGCGCTGGGCGACGCGGACGACGGCGGGGTGCTGCCACAGCTGCGGCACGTCCTGGAGGATCCGGCCCTGCCGGCCGCGCAGCGCCTGGCCGTACAGTTCGAGCGCGCTGAGCGGGTCGAACCCGGCGGTCCGGGCGGCCCGTGCGACGCGCTCCTCGAACTGGTGCAGGTCAAGCCGGACGCCGGTGCTGTTGAAGACGTAGCCGCCGCGTACGGTGCCGATGCGGCGGCCGCCGCCCCGGCCGCCGGTGCCCTGGCCGAAGACGCGGCGCAGCCGGGCGGCGTAGGTGTGGACCAGTCCGGCGTATCCGGGCGGGGCGTCGCCGGGCCACAGGGCGTCGGCGATCTCCTCGTGCCCGACGACCTGGTCGGGCTGGACGGCCAGCAGGCCGAGCAGGGCTCGGAGTTTGGGCGGGGCGGCCACCGGCAGTCCGGCGCGGAACAGGGTCAGCGGTCCGAACAGGCGTATCTCGTAGGGGGCCGCGGCCCGCTCGTCGGGCCCGCCGCGGGGGCGGGGGCCGTGGGCGGCCAGGTCGTACCCGACGACGCGGGCGAGGCGGTCGAGCGAGTCGTGGCGCGGGGTGTGCACCTCGCCGCGCTCGATGTGCCGTACGGTCCTGACACTGATCCCGGCCCGGCGGGCGACCTCTTCCTGGGTCAGTCCCGCCTTGATACGAGCGGCTCGCAGGCCGTCTCTCTCGCGCCCCGCAGTCATCCCCCACCCTTCACGTGCATTCTCGAGCACACATCCGGACAACAGAATCTCTACCGCACGCGCGGAGCGTTCGGTGGGCGAAGCGTAAAAGGGAGGGATTCGTCACGCGGAACTTGCCCCCCTGACAATGAGTGAATCCCAGGGGCATATTTCCGGAACGAATCCCTCCGCTTTAAATCCGGGCTTTCCCGGACGCGTCATGCGGGTTTTCCCGACGGTTACGCGGAAAGTCACCGAAACCGTCTGTCACACCGCCGGAACGCCCTCCTCCGACGCCTTGACCCCGGGGGCGCCCGGACGGTCCCCGCCGGACGCGGGAGTCGCGGCACCGCGCACCAGGAGCAGCACCAGGGCACCGGCGACGACGGCCACCAGACCGCCGAGCAGGAAGACCCGGTCGAGGCCCGCCGCGTAGGCGTCCTCGACCACGCGCCGCGCCGCGGCGCGGGACTGCGCGGGGAGCGCGCCGAGCACGGCGCCGGACTGCCCGCCGGTGACGAGCTCGGCCGCGGCGTCGGCGTCGGCGAACAGCTTGCTGTCGGTCAGCTTGGCCGCCACGGCGCCGGACAGGATGGTGCCGACGGCCGGGATGCCGAGCGCGAAGCCGAGCTGCCGGAAGGTGTTGGCCGCGCCGCCCGCCATGCCCGCGCGGTCCGGTGGCGCCGCCGCCAGCGCGGCCGAGGCGAGGATCGGCGAGGCGATGCCGACGCCGACACCGGCCACCAGGAAGCCGGCCAGCAGCCCGGTCCAGCCGGAGGTGCCGGAGACGAACATCTCCAGGAACGAACCGCCGCCGATCAGCAGCAGTCCGCCGCCGATCGGGTACTGCGGCGGCACGTTCGCCAGGAACCGGCCGCCCAGTCCCGCGGCGAGGAAGGACACACCGCTGAACGGCATGAGGATCAGTCCGGCCTTGACCGGGCTGAAGCCGAGCACCGACTGGGCCCACACCGACACGAACACCAGGTTGGCGAAGGCGGCGGCGCTGAAGATGACGGCACCGGCCATCAGGGTGGCGAAGGACGGCGTACGCATCAGCCCGAGGTCGAGCATGGGGTCGCGCCGCCCGCGTTCGACCAGCAGGAAGACGACCAGCGCGAGCGCCGAACCGCCGAACAGGGCCAGGGTGTTGCCGGCGCCCCAGCCGTCCTCGCCCGCGCGGATCAGGGCGAAGATCAGCAGCGTGGCGACGAGGGTGAAGCCGAGGGTGCCGGGCAGGTCGACGCGGCGGTCGGTACGGGTCTCCGAGCCGGCCAGGAAGCGGGCGCCGATGTAGAGGGCGACAGCGGCCACGGGCAGGTTGACCAGGAAGATCCAGCGCCAGTTGAGGTGCTCGGTGAGGATGCCGCCCAGGATCGGTCCGGCCGCTGCGGCGGCGCCGTTGACCGCGCCCCACATGCCGAACGCGATACCGCGGTCGCGTCCTTCGTAGTTGCGCGCGATGAGCGCGGTGTTGGTGGCGAACATGGCGGCGGCGCCCAGGCCCTGCACCCCGCGCGCGGCGATCAGCGCCTCGCTGCTGGTGGCCAGGCCGCAGGCGAGCGAGGAGAGGGCGAAGACGGTGAGTCCGGCGAGGTAGACCCGCCGGTCGCCGGCCAGGTCGGACAGCGAGCCGAGCGCCATCAGCAGGGCGGCGAGGACGAGGACGTAGACGTCGACGACCCACTGGAGGGCGGAGAAGGAGGTGTCCAGCGAGTCGGTCATCTGGGGCAGGGCGACGCTCACGATGGTCACGTCGATGAGCAGCATGAAGGTGCCCAGGCACACGGCCAGCAGCGGCATCCATTTGCGCATGGCGTGGAGCCTCTCGGGGAGGGGGGCCGGCGCGGGCGGGGAAGGGATGGACCCGCGCCGGACGCACACAGGGACGGGAAGGGGAAGCAGGAGGCGGGGAGACAGGTCCCGGCCGCCGGGCCGCGGCGGGTCGTCCACCCTCCGCGCACAGGTGTGCGCACAGGGCGTCCGAAGAGGCCGGAGGACCTCTCTTAGCCACTGTCTAAGACTCTACACCAGACTCTTAGACAGTGGCTAATAGGTTAGTGTTGACCATGCCTTGCGAGCCGCCTGGCATCCCAGCGCTGACGGAACAGCGCCCCAGTGTGAGGTCTTTCGTCATGTCAGACTCAGCTCCCCGCCGCCGCTCCCGGGCGTCGGCGGGTCTGCCGCCGATCACGGCAGAGAAGATCATCGACGCCGCGGTCGAACTGACCGGGGAACGCGGACTCGACGGCTGGTCCATCCGGCAGATCGCCACGCGCCTCGACGTCTGGCCGGGGGTGATCGCCCACCACGTCGGGGACCGCGAGGCGGTGGTCATGGGCGTGGCCGACCGCGTCATCTCGCGCATACCCGTGCCCGACGACGACGTCCCCTGGCGGGACTGGTTCCGCTCCGTGATGTCGGAGGGCCGCACCGTGCTGCGTGAGTTCCCGGGCGTGGCCCGGCGGCTGTGCGTCGTCGGCCCGAACGTGCCCGCCGCGCTCCCCACCATCGACACGGGCATCCGGGTCCTGCTGAAGGCCGGGTTCGGCGCGCACGCGCCCGAGGTGTACCGCTACCTGTTCAACTGCGCGTTCACGCTGGTCGCGGTCGAGGACGACCGGGGCAGCTTCCCCACGGCGCGGGCCGAGATGGGGCGCGCGATGGCCGCCTTCGCCGAGGACGAGACGCATCCGGGTCTCGCCGCGGCCGGCACCACGGCCCGTTCCCGCAGCACCGACCCCGCGGCCGTCGCCGCGCAGGAGACGGAGTTCTTCCGCTTCACGGTCGAACGCTCCCTGGACGGCGCGGAAGCCATGCTGACGTCCCGCTGAAACAACCTGACGGCGCGGCGGGGAGGCCCGGACGACCGCCCGTCCCGGCGCCCCGGCCGCGCCGCCCGCGTCCTCGCGCCCTCGCCCGGCTCCCTCGGACAGCGGCACCCCCCCACGCACAGCCCGCTCAGCGCCCGTACGGCCGCGCCGCGCCGCCCGGCCCCGCCGTCCCCGGCCCGGCACCTCCGCCCCGTACATACAGCCGTACAGTCGTACGGCCGTACAGTCGCCACAGGTGCAGCCACACAGCCGAACGGCGGCAGCCCCGGCCCCCCTCGGAGGGGGCCGGGGCTGCCGCCGTCGTAGCGGTCGGGTCAGGCCGTGGGCTGGCCCTGGTCGGCGTGGTCGTCGCTGAGGACGGCCGTCAGATAGCCCGCTATCTCGCCCACCGTGGGGTAGTTCCACAGCAGCGTCGCGGGCAGTGCGACGCCCAGGTCGCGTTCGAGCGCCACGCGCAGCGCCGCGGCCAGCAGCGAGTCGACGCCGGCCTCGCTCAGCGGGCGGTGGTCGCCCACGGCGGCGGGCTGGACCCCGAGGACGGCGGCGACCCGGGCGCGGACCCCGTCGAGCAGGTACGCGGTCAGTTCGTCGCCGCTCAGACCGACCCAGTCGGGCACCTCGGCAGGCTGCCCCGCCTCGCCGAGGGCCAGGTCGGACAGGAGCGCGGGACGCGGTCCGGTGTGCCCGGGGCGCAGGCCCAGCACGGCGACCAGAGCGCTCGACGGGTGGCCCACCGTCTGGTCGAAGGCCCGCAGCGCGCGGTCCGGAGCGATGTCGGTGGTGCCGCGGGCGGCGAGTTCGACGTCGGTGGCCTCCGCCGACGTGGCCATGCCGAGCCCGCGCCAGCTGGTCCAGGCGAGGGACACCGTCTCCCCGTGGCCGCCCGCGCGCCGGTGCGCGGCCAGCACGTCGAGGAAGGTGTTGGCGGCGGCGTACGCGCCCTGGCCGGGCAGGCCGAGCAGCGGTCCGGCGGAGGAGAACAGGACGAAGAAGTCGGTCGAACCGGGCGGGAACAGCTCGTGCAGGACCAGCGCGCCGTCCGTCTTGGGCCGCATCACGGCCCGCAGGTCGTCCGCCTCCAGCCGGTGCAGCAGCGCGCTGTGGACGGTGCCCGCGGCGTGCACGACGCCCCGCACCGGGGGCAGTTCGAGCGCGTCGAGCGCCGCGCGGGTCGCGACCGGGTCGGTGATGTCGGCGGCGACCGTGCGGACGGTGACCCCGGCCGCCTCCAGCCGCCGCAGCGCCGCGACGCGCGGGTCGTCGTCGGACCACCGCGACCGCGGCGGCACCGGCGTACGGCCCAGCAGCACGATGCGGCGCGCGCCGCGCTCGGCGAGGTGCCCGGCCAGTTCGAGTCCGAGCACGCCGAGACCGCCGGTGATCAGATAGGTGCCGTCGGGCCGGCAGGCGAACGGCTCGCCGCCCGGGACGAGTTCGGCCGGGGCCAGCCGCGGCACCCGCACGCCCTCGGCGGTGAGCGCGACCACGGGCTCGGCCGGCCGGAGGTGCAGCAGCCCGAACAGCAGCCGGACCGGCAGCTCGGCGGGCGGTCCCGACGGGAAGTCGACGACCCCGCCCCAGAACTCGGGGTGCTCGCTGGCGGCGACCCGGCCCATGCCCCACAGCGGGGACTGGGCGAGCGCGTCGGCGTCCACGGCCTCGCGCACACCCGAGGTCAGGCACCACAGCAGCGGCCTGCGGCCGGGCAGCGCCGCGATGTCGGCCACCAGCCGCGCGAACTCCACGGCCACATCGGCCGGTTCGGCGCCCTGGGTGCCGTCCGGCAGTCCGGGGGCGAACAGGACGTGGTCGGCCTCGGCCAGGGCCGCCCGGTCGGCGCTCACGGTCACCCCGTGGGCGGCGGCCTCGGGCACCAGCGCGCGGGCCGCCTCGGTGGAGCCGAGCACCAGCACGGTGCGGCCGGTCAGCCGGGTCGGGGCGGCGGCGTCCACCGGGAAGGGCTGCCAGACGACGTCGAAGCGGCCGTCGGTGCTCTGCTCCTCGCCGGACAGGTCGCCGTCCAGCTCGCCGTAGTGCAGACCGCGCAGCGACAGCAGCGAGCCCGCGTCCTCGCCCTCGCCGCGGATGTCGACGTGCACGGAGGTGGGCCGGTCCGCGTCCAGGCGTACGGCGATGACGGCGCGGCGCGGCGCCGGGCCGGTCCGGGTGACCTGGTCGACATGGGCGGGCATGCGCAGCACGGCCGGGCCGGAGAAGATCACCGAGGCCATGGACAGCGCGGCGTCCAGGATCGCGGCCCAGCTGCGGTCCAGCGGGGCGCTCGCGACGGCGGTGAGGGTGCCCTCGCCGCGGTGCAGGGTGTCGATGGTCCAGGGGTATCCCATGTCGGCGACGCCGAGTTCGGCCAGCCGCTCCACGACGTGACCGGGGTCCAGCTCCTCGGGGCCCCGCACGACCGGGAGCGGGGTCGCCGCCTCCTCGGTGCCGTCGGCGCCGGCGGTGGCGAAGGTGTGCGTGGACCAGGCCGTGTCGGGGGCGCCGAGGCGGCGGGAGACCAGCCGCAGCGCGGTGCCCTCGCGGACGATCTGCACCTCGCGCGTCTCGGTCTGCGGGACCACCACCGGCTGGCGCAGCCTGAGGTCGGACAGGGTGTCGGTGCGGCCCGCGGTGAGGAAGGTGTTGATGAGGACCGCGGCCGGGACGATCTCGGTGCCGAGGACGGGGTGGCGGCGCGGGTAGGGGCGGGTGCGCAGGTCGAGGGTGGTCTGCCAGACCCGGGTGCGCGAGCCGTGCACCGCGGTCTCGGTGCCGAGCAGGGTGTCCACCGGGGACTCGGTGCCGGTGCGGGCGTCGACCCAGTGCCGTTCGTGCTGCCAGGCGGCGGTGGGCAGGGCGGTCAGCGTGCCCGCGGGCTGGAGCACCGACCAGTCGACGGGGACGCCGTGGCAGTGCAGCCGGCCCAGCGAGGTGAGCAGCGCGGTCCGCTCGGGCTGGCGGCGGCGCAGGCTGGGGATGACGAGGGCGCCGGGCAGGTTGGCGACGACCTCGGTGATCGAGTGGCTGACCACCGGGTGCGCGGAGATCTCCAGGAACAGCCGGTGACCGTCCTCGACGGCGGCCTGCACGGCCTGGTGGAAGCGGACCGGGTTGCGCAGGTTGGCCGCCCAGTAGCGGGCGTCCTGGCGCTGCCCGGAGCGCGGGTCCTCGACGGCGGTGAGATAGAGCGGCACCTCGGGCGTACGGGGTTCGAGGTCGGCGACGGCCACGGCGAGGTCGGCGGCGGCGCCGTCCATGTGCGGGCTGTGGAAGGCCACGTCGGAGTCGATGCGGCGGACGGTCCAGCCCAGCGACGCCCACTGCTCGGCGGCCCTGTCCACGGCCGGGACGTCACCGGCGACGACCGTGGAGGAGGGCGCTGCGGCGATGGCCGCGCACAGGGTGGCGTCGTCGCCGATGTGCTCGCGGACCTCGTCGAACGGCCGGTCCACCATGATCATCGCGCCCTTGCCCGCGGCCCGGCGCAGCAGCACGGAGCGGCGGCAGACCAGCCGGGCGCCGTCCTCCTCGCTGAGCACCCCGGCGGCGACCGCGGCGGCGATCTCGCCGACCGAGTGGCCGATGACGGCGCCCGGCCGCACGCCGTGGCGGCGCCAGACCCGCGTCAGACCGACCTGCACGGCGAACAGCATGGACTGGATGATGTCCACCGAGCCGAGGTCGTCGCCGGTGAGGACCTCGCGCGGGGTGACGCCCAGCTCCTCGGCGTAGACGGGACCGAGGCGGTCGATCGCGGCGGCGAACACCGGCTCGGTGGCGAGCAGTTCGCGGCCCATGCCGGCCCACTGGGCGCCGTGCCCGGAGAACACCCACACGGGGTGGCGGGCCGGTCCCGAGGTCTCGCCGGTGAGGACGGCCGGGTGCGGGCGGCCCTCGGCCAGCGCGGCGAGTCCTTCGGCGAGTTCGTCCCGTCCGGCGGCGACGACGGCCGCGCGGGCGCCCAGGTGGGCGCGGCGGTGGGCGAGGGTGTGGCCGGTGTCGGCGAGGGTGTGGCCGTCGAGCGCGGCGGCGAGGCGGGCGGCCTGGCCGACGATGCCGAGTCCGGTGCCGGAGGAGAGCGGGTACAGGGTCGCCGTCCCGGCCTCGGCGGGCTCCGCCGCGGGCTCGGCGGCGGGAGCGGGCGGCGCCTGTTCGAGGACGACGTGCGCGATGGTGCCGCCGTACCCGTAGCTGGCCACGCCCGCCAGGCGGGCGCGGTCGGAGCCGGGCCAGGCGGTCGCCTCGGTGACCAGGCGCAGTCCGGCGGTCTCCCAGGGGATGTCGCCGCGCGGGCCGCGGGTGGACAGGGTGGGCGGGATGGTGCCGTGCTCCATGGCGAGCGCGGTCTTGATGAGCCCGGCAATGCCGGCGGCGGCCTCGCAGTGCCCGATGTTGGACTTCACCGAGCCGATCAGGCACGGCCGGGCGCCCTCGGGCCGGTCGCCGACGACCTCGGCGAGCGCGCTCGCCTCGATGGGGTCGCCGACCCGGGTGCCGGTGCCGTGCGCCTCGACGTAGTCGACGTCGTGCGGGGCGACGCCCGCTGCCTCGTACGCCTTGCGCAGCAGGTGGGCCTGCGCGGTCGGGCTGGGCGCCATGATGCCCTCGGTGCGGCCGTCCTGGTGGACGGCGCTGCCGCGGATCAGGGCCAGCACGCGGTCGCCGTCGCGCCGGGCGTCGGAGAGCCGCTTGAGGACGACGATGCCGCAGCCCTCGCCGCGGCCGTAGCCGTCGGCGGCGTCGTCGAAGGCCTTGGAGCGGCCGTCCGGGGAGATGGCGCCCGCCCGGTCCAGGACGGTGGTCAGGCCGGGGCCCGCCATCAGCATGACGCCGCCGGCCAGCGCCACCGGCACCTCACCGGCGCGCAGGCTCGCGCACGCCTGGTGGACGGCGACCAGCGAGGAGGAGCAGGCGGTGTCCACGGCCAGGGAGGGGCCGCGCAGGTCGAGCGTGTAGGAGATGCGGTTGGGCACGCCGCACAGCGAGGAGCCGATGCCCGTCCACGCCTCGACGCCGGGCAGGTCCTCCAGCAGCCGGCGGCCGTAGTCGTCGGTGCCGACGCCGACGAACACACCCGTGTCGGTGCCGGCCAGGGAGGTGGGCGCGATACCGGCGTGCTCCAGCGCCTCCCAGGCGACCTCCAGCGCGATGCGCTGCTGCGGGTCGAGCTGGCGGGCCTCGGTCGCCGAGATGCCGAAGAAGGCGGCGTCGAAACCGGCGATGTCGCCGAGGAAGGACCCGTTCGGGGTGACGCGGGTCAGCACGGCCGCGTTCTCCCGCGACTGCGCGCGCTGCGGCGCCCACCGGTCCTCGGGTACGGGGCCGGACGCGTCCACCGCGTCCATCAGCAGGTCCCACAGCGCCTCGGGCGAGTCGGCGCCGCCGGCGAAGCGGCAGCCGATGCCGATGACGGCGATGGGTTCCGTGGGGCTCGGGGGCAGGGGGGACAGCTCACTCATGGGTTCACCGCTCACGAGTCGGCGCCGTCCGTGGCGGACGGCGTGGGAAAGGAGGCGTCGGGACGGGGCAGGGAGACGGGCGGGCGGACGGGCGGCGGAACGAACGGGACGGGTCCGGCGCCGGGCGTCCCGGGACGGGACGGGACGGGACGGGGCGGGCCCGTATGGGCCGGGGCGGAACGGGGCGGGGCGGGCCCGTATGGGCCGGGGCGGAACGGGGCGGGCGAGGCATCGGACGTCCCGTCCCAGGGCGGGGCGGGCCTGTACCGGGGCCGGTACGGGGCAGGCCCACCGGTCCCGTACCGGGGGGACCGTCTCGGGGCGGGCCGACCCCGGATGGGTCGGCCCCGGGCGGGCTGGTCCCGGATGGGCCAGTCCCAGGCGGACTGGTCCCGGATGGGCCAGCCCCAGGCAGGCCAGTCCCGGGCGGGCTGGCCCTAGGTGGGCCAGTCCCAGGTGGACCGGTCCCGGACGGGTCGGCCCCAGGCGGGCCAGTCCCAGGTGGGCCGGCCCTAGGCGGGCCAGTCCCAGGTGGGCCGGCCCTAGGCGGGCCAGTCCCAGGTGGACCAGTCCTGGGCGGACCGGTCCCAGGCGGGCTGGTCCCGGACGGATCAGCCCCAGGCGGCCCCACGCCGGGCCGGACCCGGACGGACCGGACCCGGCCGGCCCCGCGCCGGGCCGGACCCGAACCGGACCCGGGCGGGCCGGTCCGGCGAAGGCCGGGTCCGGTGCGGGACTGGCCGCCGCGCCGCCCGTCCGCCCGCGCGCCGCCCCTGCACCCGCGCACCGCCCCTCCGCCCGCGAGGCGTCAGAAGTACATGACCGCCTTGTCCCAGTCCTCGTCCTCCGCGAAGAGGTAGCGGGCCTTGAGGATGTCGCGCTGGGCGGTGAGGGCCTCCGCCGGGACGAGGGTGCCCGGGGCGAGGCCGGTGATGCGGTGCGGGACCCCCAGTTCGCGGTCGAGCGAGGCGCCGAGCTCCTTGACGGCCCGCTGCCGCACCGGCTCGGGCGCCTCGAACTCCAGCTCCAGCACGTCCGGGTGGGCCTTGGCCCGCCAGAACATCACCTCGTACGCGGCCGGCAGGGAGAACACCAGCTCCTCAAGACGCTGCTGGGTGACGGTCGCCGGACCGATCCGGTGACCGGTGCCGGCCCGCCCCAGCACGGTGACCGTGGGCAGCAGCCAGCCGCAGCCGCACGGGTCGGTGGACACCTCGACGTCGTCGGCGAGGTTGTAGCGCAGCAGCGGCATCGCGTCCCGGTACAGCGGGGTGACGACCATCTGGCCGCGGCCCGCCTCGGAAAGTGTGCCGGTCCTCGGGTCGTACACCTCGAAGATCGCCCGGTCCGCCCACAGGTGCATCCGGCCCTCGGGGCACTGCCCGGCGATGGTGCCGGTCTCCGTGGAGCCGTACTCCTCGACGACCGGGATGCCGCCCCAGATCTCGCTGAGCCGGCGGCGGCGCACCTCGGTCAGCGGCTCGGCGGCGGTGAACATGGCCCGCAGATGCGGGAAGTCCTGGTCGGGCCGGAGCCCGGCGGCCTTGGCGGCGGCGGCCAGCATGGTGATCTCGGTCGGGTTGCACCAGGTGAGCGTCACGTCGAGGGTCTTCAGGACGCGCACCATGCGGGAGAGCGGGGTGGCCAGCGAGCGGGCGTCGCCGGGGACGACGGTCGCGCCGCGCAGCCGGCCGGCGGCCTGGGCGAGGTGGCCGGTGATGACCAGGCCGTAGGGGGTGCGCACCAGGAAGGTGTCGGAGGGGTGGATGCCGGTCCACTTGCGGGCGAAGCGCTCGGCGAGGTCGGTCCAGTCCTCCTCCGTGTAGTAGGAGGCGGTGGGTTCGCCCGCGGTGCCGCTGGACTCGTGGTAGGTGGCCAGGTGTTCGCGCCCGACCGCGAGCATCCCGAAGGGGTACTGGTCGCGCAGGTCCTGCTTGGCGGTCACCTCGACGCCGGCGAAGTCGTCCGCGGTGCGCGGCGGTGTGGTGCCGCGGTAGCGGGCCGCGTAGAAGGGCGAACGGAGTGCCTGCGCGAGGACCCTCGGCAGCTGGGACCGCTGGAGCTCGGCCAGTTCGGCCGGGCTCGACCAGTCACCAAGTTCCGGACGCGAGCGCGACATTGGGATCTCCCTCGTGTGTGCCCTGGGGCCTGTCGTACGGATCAGCCCGGGGCCGCGGGGCCGACGCGCGCCCCGCTCACCGGCGTTCGCCCGGTGCTGTCCTGTGCTCCGCGGAACCCGCGGGCCGCGGATCCGTGGGGATCCGCGGCCGTTCAGGGATCCGGGAGGACAGGCCCCGGCCGCGCGAGGTGTCACGCGGCGGCTGCGCTGAAGGCAGCACATCACCGGGGGCGGGGCGGCAACGCGAGTAGTCGCCACTCAATTCGCCCACCGGGCCCGTCGGGCGGCCCGGGGCCCCGCCGCCGCACGTGGGCGCCCTGCCGCCGCCGTGGCCGGGGCCGCTGCGGGCGCGCCGGGTCCGGGCGGCGGCCGAGGACCGGTTGAGTACCGCCTACTCATGAGGGTCCGGCGGCCCCGGTGCTGTGCTTGCGGCCGAGACACCCGGCGGCCACCGGAGCACGCCCGGCACCTGTCCGGCCACCGCCCGCACCGCACCACACCACCCGCACCGCCGCCACCGCCGCCACCGGCACCACCGCCGCCGCCACCGGCGCCGCACCGCACCACCCGCACCGCCGTACGCCTCTCCCCCACCTCTTCCCCCACCCATTCGCCAGGACACGCACAGGACATGAAGGAGTCGGCTCGATGAGGACTGCGAACCTGTATCTCGCCGGGATCGGCAGCCACCTGCCGCCCCTGTTCCCGGCCGAGCGGGCGGTCGCGGAGGGGCTGTACGACGAGGAGGCGCGGCAGTCCTCCGGGATGCGCTCGGCCGCCGTCAGCGCCTCGACCCCGGCCCCGCAGATGGCGATCGACGCGGCGCGGGCCGCGCTGGAGTCCTCCGGGCACGACGCGGACGACATCGGCATCCTGCTGCACAGCTACACCCACCACCAGGGCCCCGACGGCTGGTCGGCGGTGCACTACATCCTGAACAACACCGTGGACCGCCCGGTGCCCGCCGTGGAGATCAAGCAGGGCTGCCTCGGCATGCTGGCCTCGCTGGACGTGGCCGCCGCACGGCTGATCGCCAACCCGACGCACGACGCCGCGCTGATCACCACCGGCGACAACTACTCCACCCCCGGGGTGGAACGCTGGCGCGCCTCGGGCCTGTTCGTGCTCGCCGACGCGGGCTCGGCCGTGGTGCTCTCGCGCCGCTCCGGCTTCGCCGAACTGCTCGCCCTGGACTCGCTGTCGGACTCGTCCATGGAGATCCTGCACCGGGCCGGCGAGGAGCTGTTCCCGCCCGGCGTCACCCGGGGCCGCGGGCTGAACTTCGCCGAGCGCGCCGAGAAGGTCCGCGAGCAGTGGGCGGCCGGCCAGGCCCCGCCGATCAAGAACTTCGGCGACCGGGTCGCGGAGGTCACCGAGCGCGTCCTGAAGCAGGCCGACGTGTCCTGGGACCAGATCGCCAAGGTGTGCCACGTCGGCTTCGGCCGGCCGGCGCTGGAGGCGATGTTCCTGCTGCCGCTGGACGTCCCCGAGGAGAAGACGGTCTGGGACCACGTCAACACGATCGGGCACACCGGCGCCGCCGACCTCTTCCTGGGCCTGGAGCACGTGTGGCGCACCGGTCAGGTCGGGCCCGGCGACCACGTCCTGCTGATCGGCGCGAGCACCGGCATGGAGGCCGGCGCCGCCGTCGTGCGGATCGCCGAGGCAGCTCCCGGGTCCGCCGCCGGCTCCCAGGGGGGCGGCGATGCTTGAGGGTTGCGTCCCCTGGCCCGAGGACATCGCGGCGCGCTACCGCGAGGAGGGCATCTGGCGCGGTGACACGCTCGGCACGGTGCTGCGCGAGGCCGCCCGCCGCCACGGCGAGCGGACCGCGCTGGTGCACGGCGAACGCCGCATCAGCTACGCCGAACTCGACCGCTGGGCCGACCGGCTGGCCGCCGGGTTCGCCGCGCACGGGCTGAGGGCCGGCGACCGGATCGTGGTGCAGCTGCCGAACGTGCCCGAGTTCGTGGCGATCGCCTTCGGGCTGACCCGGCTCGGCGCGAAACTGGTCTTCTCGCTGCCCGCGCACCGGGCCACCGAACTGGTCCACCTGGTCGAGCTGAGCGGCGCCGTGGGCTTCCTGGTGCCCGAGTCGCACCGCGGCCACGACCACCGCGAGCTGGCCCGGCAGGTGAAGGCCGAGACCACCACCCTGAAGACGCTGTTCGTGCTGGGCGCCAAGACCGAGGGGTTCGTCTCGGTCGCCGAGCTGGAGACGGCGGTCCCCGACCCGCGGCCGCTGCCCGAACCCGACGCGTCGGACGTGGCGTTCTTCCTGCTGTCGGGCGGGACCACGGCCCTGCCGAAGCTGATCCCGCGCACCCACGACGACTATGTGTACATGTCGGGCCGGGCCGCGGCGGTGTGCGAGCTGGCCGAGGACGACGTGTATCTGGCCGTGCTGCCCATCGAGTTCAACTTCGCCTTCGGCTGCCCCGGTCTGCTCGGCACGTTCCTGACCGGGGGCACCGCCGTCCTCGCCGACACGCCCAACCCGCTGGACTGCTTCCCGCTGATCGAGAAGCACGGCGTCACCGTCACCGCGATGGTGCCGTCCATCATGACGCTGTGGCTGGAGGCGGCCGAGTGGTCCGGGGAGGACCTGTCGACGCTGCGGCTGGTGCAGGTCGGCGGGGCCCGGATGACCCGCGAGTTCACGGAGCGGATCCAGCCCGTGCTGGGCGCCCGGCTCCAGCAGGTGTTCGGCATGGCCGAGGGCCTGCTCACCTTCAGCCGCCCGGACGACCCGGCCGACGCGGTGCTCACCACGCAGGGCCGGCCGGTCTCCGACGCCGACGAGGTGCTCATCCTCGGCGAGGACGGCACCCCGTTGCCCCCCGGCGGCATCGGCGAGCTGGTCACCCGCGGCCCGTACACGCTGCGCGGCTACTACCGGGTGCCCGAGTACAACCGGCGGGCCTTCACCCCGGACGGCTTCTTCCGCACCGGTGACCTGGCCCGGCTCACCGAGGACGGCGACCTGGTCATCGAGGGCCGGATCAAGGAGACCATCATCCGCGGCGGTGACAAGATCGCCGCCGGTGAGGTCGAGGACCTGCTGCTCACCCACCCGGACATCGCGGCGGCGGCCGTCATCGGCGTACCCGACGAGTTCCTGGGCGAGCGGATCTGCGCGTTCCTGGTGGCCGGCGGTCCCGAGGTGGCCCTGGCCGACCTCAAGCAGGCGGTGCACGCACGGGGCGTGGCCGACTACAAGCTGCCCGATCTCGTGCACTACCTGCCCGAACTCCCCCTGACCCCGCTCGGCAAGGTCGACAAGAAGGCGCTGGCCCGACATGCCGCGTCCGAGCAGGAAGGCTGACGTGGACATCACCGCATTCCCGACCGAAGACGAACTGCGCGCCACCGTCGCGCCCGTACTGGGCCTCGCGCCGGAGCGGATCGAGCCGGACGCCAGTCTGGTGCTGCTCGGGCTCAGCTCGCTGGAGATCATGCGGCTGGTCAGCCGCTGGCGCAAGGCGGGCGTCCCGGTGCAGTTCGAGGCGCTGGTCGCGGCGCCGACCCTGAGCGGCTGGCTCGCCCACTTCGACTCGCTGCGCGCCTCCGCGCCGACCGCGCCCGGAGCGGCGTGATGGGGGCCCGGCTGATCACCGGCGGCACCGTCTACACCGCCGACGCCCAGGAGTCCGTGCACGCCCGCGGGGCGGTGCTGACCGTGGACGACAAGGTCGTCGCGGTGGGTCCGGCCGCCGAGGTGGAGCACGCCGTCCAGGCGCTGGACCCGGCCGTGCGCTCGGAGCTGCGCCGCCTCGACGCGAGCCGGATGATGGTGCTGCCCGGCTTCGTGAACGCCCACTGGCACGAGATGTTCGCCATGGGCTTCACCATGCGCGGCGCGCTGCGCCCGCCCTCCGACCGCGCCGACCAGGTCGCGTTCATGGGCGGCGGCGGTGACATGCACCAGATCTCCGCCACCTTCGACCGGTTCGACGGCCTCATCGAGGCGATGACCGAGGACGAGGCGCGGGCCATCGCCGAGTACTCGATGTGGATCCAGTTGCGCGGCGGTGTCACCACGCTCGGCGACATGGGCTCGCTCAACCGGCCGCTGGCCATGGTGGAGGCGGCCCGCCGCCTCGGGATGCGCTTCTCGGCGTCCACCTGGGCGAGCGACGCGGTGCTGGCGCCGGACCGGTCGCGGTTCGTGCGCACCCGGGACGCGGACACGGTGCTCGCCGGGTTCGAGGCGCTGCTCGGCGCCGTCGCCGCCGACCCCACGGGCCGCATCCGGTGCCGCCCGAACGTCTCGTACGTCACCAACATGACGGACGAGCTGGCGCGCGGCATGGCCGAACTCGTCGAGCGGCACGACCTGCCGTTCGCCACGCACGTGGGCGCGCTGCGCAACGAGGCCGACGCGATGCGCGCCTACCACGGGGAGACCGGGGTGCGCCGGCTGGCGGAGGCGGGTCTCGTCGACGAGCGGCTGATGGCCGGGCACAGCGCCTTCCTGGACGACCAGGAGCAGAAGCTGATGCTCGCCGGGCGGGCGCACATCTCCCACTCCCCCGGCAAGTACGGCCCGTCGGGCGAGTCCGCGCTCACCGAGACCGGTGTCGTCCCGGCGCTGCGCCGGGCCGGTCTGGACGTGTCGCTGTCGACCGACGCGGCGGCGCTGCCGGGCGCGGGCATCGCCGAGACGATGCGCGCGGCCTGGCAGATGTACAACGAGATGAGCGCCGACCAGACCGAGGTGCTGCCCACCGACGCGCTGGCGATGGCCACCCGGATCGCGGCGAAGGGCCTGCGCTGGGACGACGCGGTCGGCAGCCTGGAGCCCGGCAAGCAGGCCGACCTGCTGCTGGTGCGCACGGACGACTGGCGCTATCTGCTCAACCCGCGGCCGCTGGAGAGCTTCCTGTGGCTCGCCGGTTCGGCGGACGTGGACACGGTGATCGTCGGCGGCCGGACCCTCGTGGAGGGCGGCCGGGGCGTGGAGGTCGACGAGGCGGCGCTGCGCGACCGCTACCTCCAGGCACTGCGCGGCTTCACCACCCGCGCCCTGCGCGTTCCCGCGGAAGCGGTCGACCCGGTACTGGCGGAGGTGGCCCGATGAGCGACACCCTCACGGCGACAGGAACAACAGGTACGGCGGGCACGGCGGGCGCCGAGTGGTCCGGCAGCGCGGTGGTCACCGGCGCGGCCGGCGGCATCGGCGCCGAGATCGCCCGCGCGCTGGCGGCGGCCGGTGTCCCGGTGGCGCTGCTGGACCGCGAGCCGGGGGCGCTGCGCGAGCTGGCGTCGGAGCTGAGCGCGGCCGGCGGCACGGTGCTGGCGGTGGCCGCCGACGTCACCGACAGCGCGGACGTGGACGCCGCCGTCGCCAAGGCGGAGGCCGAACTCGGCCCGGTCGCCTACCTGGTGAACGGTGCCGGGGTGCTGCACAGCGGCCCCGCCGAGGAGTTCTCCGACGAGGACTGGGACCACACGCTCGCGGTCAACGCGGGCGGGGTGTTCCGGGTGAGCCGTGCGGTGGCCCGGCTGATGGTCCCGCGCGGGCGCGGCTCGATCGTGACGATCGCCTCCAACGCGGCGCTCACCCCGCGCACGTCGATGGCGGCGTACGCGGCGTCCAAGGCCGCCTCGGCGATGTTCACCAAGTGCCTCGGTCTGGAGCTGGGGCGGCACGGCATCCGCTGCAACGTGGTGGCGCCCGGTTCGACGCGTACGTCGATGCTCACCGCCCTTCAGGGCGACGCGGCCGTGCGCGCCTCGGTGGACGGGGTGCCCGACGCGTACCGGGTCGGTATCCCGCTGGGCCGGATCGCCGAGCCCGCGCACATCGCCGACGCGGTGCTGTTCCTGCTGTCCGACCGGTCCGCGCACATCACGCTCCAGGACCTGACCGTGGACGGCGGCGCGGCCCTGGGCGCCTGAGGCCCGCCGCGCCGGCCGTCCCGTACCGCCCCCGGACCGGCCCCGCCACGGGCCGTGCGCCCGGACCGACTTCCCCGAGGTCCGGGCCGGGATGCGCCCGGGGCCGAATCCCCCGCGGTCCCGGGCGCACACCCCATCCCCCCGCTCCTCCCGACGTCCCCTCGCTTCTCCCGACGCGCTCCCCACGCGCATCCGCCGCCCCACCGGTACTTCAAGCACCACCGGCACCACCGGCTCACCCCCGCCGGGCCCCCGGTCACCGGGGCGCACCCGGCACCGGACGCCGGCCGTTCTCCGACCAGGAAAGGAACCAGACGTGGCGATCGCACCGATCGACCCGTATCCGATGCCACGGACCGCAGAGCTGCCGCCCAACACCGTTTCCTGGCGCGTCGACCCGCACCGGGCGGTGCTGCTGGTGCACGACATGCAGCACTACTTCCTCGCCCCGTTCCGGCACGGCGCGCAGCCGCACACCGACCTGGTCGCGAACGTGGCCCTGCTGCGCGAGCGGTGCGCGGCCGCCGGCGTCCCGGTCGTCTACTCGGCGCAGCCCGGCGACATGACCCCCGCCCAGCGCGGTCTGCTGGCGGACTTCTGGGGCGCGGGCATGTCCGCGGACCCCGAGGACCGGGGCATCCCCGAGGTCCTGGCACCCGGCGAGCGGGACACCGTCCTGGTGAAGTGGCGGGCCAGCGCCTTCCACCGCACCCCGCTCCTCGAACTCCTGCGCGAGCAGGGCCGTGACCAGCTGATCATCTGCGGTGTCTACGCGCAGGTGGGCATCCTGCTGACCGCGTGCGACGCGTTCGCGCACGACATCCAGCCGTTCGTGGTCGCCGACGCGGTCGCCGACTTCACCCCGGACCGCCACCGGATGGCGCTGGAGTACGCCGCCTCCCGGTGCGCCGTCGTGGCGGAGACCGGGACGGTGCTGAGCGAGCTGGCGGCCCCGGCCGCCGCCTTCGCCGGCGAATTCGCGGGAGATCCCGTGGGAGGCCCCTCATGACACCCCCGTACCGGCCCGGGTCCGCGCCCGAGCCGCCGTCCCTGACGGAACTGGCCGAGGGCGGGCAGCCGTTCGCGGTGCTGCACCGGCCGGAGAGCGGCACAGCCGGCCAGGTGGACGTGCTGGTCGGCGACTTCGGCGTGGTCGCGGGGACGGCGGACCTGCCGGTTCCCGAGTCCGGCGAGCCGGGCCGCCACGAGGTGCTGGCCGTGCTGCCCTACCGGGTGATCGGCGAGCGCGGCTACGACCACCACAACGACGGCGAGCCGCTGCTGGTGATGCCGGTGCGCGCGCAGTCGCAACTGCCGGTGGACGAGGTGCTGGACACCGTTCTGGCCTGGCCGTTCGTCACCGGCGAGGGCCGTTTCGACCTCGACGACGAGGAGTACGGCGACCTGGTGCGCCGGGTCCTGGACGAGGAGATCGGGCACGGCTCCGGCGCGAACTTCGTGCTCAAGCGGACCTTCGTCACCGAGGTCCCGGACTGGTCGGCGCGGACCGCCCTGGCGTTCTGGGGGCGGCTGCTGCGCGGCGAGCCCGGCGCGTACTGGACGTTCCTCATCCACACCGGCAGGCGCACCTTCATCGGGGCCAGCCCGGAGCGCCATGTCAGCCTCGACGACGGCGTGGCCGTGATGACGCCGATCAGCGGCACCCACCGCTATCCGGCGGGCGGTCCCGATGCCGGCTCGGTGCTGGACTTCCTCGCCGACGGCAAGGAGACCAACGAGCTGTACATGGTGCTGGACGAGGAACTGAAGATGATGAGCCGCGTGTGCGACGACGCGCACGTGGTCGGGCCGCTGCTGAAGGAGATGGCCCACCTCGCCCACACCGAGTACCGCATCGTCGGGCACAGCGGCCGGGACGTGCGGGAGATCCTGCGCGAGACGCTGCTGGCCCCGACGGTGACCGGCAGCCCGCTGGAGAGCGCCTCCCAGGTGATCGCCAAGTTCGAGCCGGACGCCCGGGGCTACTACGCCGGGGTGGCCGCGCTGATCGGCCGCGACGAGGCGGGCCGGCGGCGGATGGACTCGGCCATCATGATCAGGACGGCGGACGTCGACGCGGCGGGCCGGGTCCGGATCGGGGTCGGCGCCACGCTGGTGCGCGACTCCGACCCCGCCCGGGAGGCCGCCGAGACCTCGGCGAAGGCCGCGGGGCTGCTCGACGCGCTGCGCCGGGTCGCCGACCGGCGCGCGCCCGCGGGACTCGGCGCGGACCCCCGGGTGCGGGCGGCGCTGGCCGCGCGCAACGCGCCGCTGTCGCGCTTCTGGCTGGCCCCGCCGCCCGCCGGGTCCGCCACGCGCGGCAGGATCCTCGTCATCGACGCCGAGGACACCTTCACCGCGATGGGCGCGCTGCAACTGCGCAGTCTCGGCTACGACGTGACGATCCGCCGCTACGACGAGCCGTACCGGCTCACCGGCCACGACCTGGTCCTGCTGGGCCCCGGGCCGGGCGACCCGCGCGAGGTGAACCACGCCAAGATCGCCCATCTGCGGGCGGTCACCGGCAGCCTCCTCAACCTGCGGATCCCGTTCGTCTCGGTGTGCCTGAGCCACCAGGTGCTCGCCTCGCTGCTCGGCCTGGAACTGCGCAGGCTGCACCGCCCGAACCAGGGGGTGCGGCGCACGATCGACCTGTTCGGCGCCGAGCAGCCGGTGTACTTCTACAACACGTTCGCCGCGTACAGCGACAGCGCGCTGCTGGACAGCCCGCACGCGCCCGGTCTGGTCGAGGTCGCCCGCGACCCGGCGAGCGGCGAGGTGCACGCGCTGCGCGGGCCGGGCTTCACCTCGGTGCAGTTCCATCCCGAGTCCGTGATGACCCTGCACGGCGCGGCCATCCTGGACGACCTGGTCACCGGTGCCCTCGCACCTCACCGAGCGGAGCTGACGGCGTGACTTCCCTGCTCGATCCGCCCGCCGCGCACGCGGCGCAGACCAGCTGGCGCCGGCTGCCCGCCGGGCAGCAGCCGTCCTGGCCGGACGCCGCCGCGCTGGACGCGGCGGTCACCGCCCTCGCGTCCGCCCTGCCGCTGGTGACGGCCCGCGAGTGCGATCTGCTCCGGGCCCGGCTCGCCGCCGTCGCGCGCGGGGAGGCGTTCCTGGTCCAGGGCGGCGACTGCGCCGAGGAGCTGGACGCCGTGAACGCGGCGTCCATCGGCCGGACCGCCGGCACCCTCCAGCAACTGGCCGCCGTCCTCGGGTACGCGCGCTCGCTGCCCGTGGTGACGCTGGCCCGGATGGCCGGGCAGTACGCCAAGCCGCGTTCCTCGCCCACCGAGGTGCGCGGCGGCGTGGAGCTGCCGGTGTACCGGGGCGACGCGGTCAACGGGCACGCCTTCACGGCCGCCGCCCGCACCCCCGACCCGCACCGGCTGGTGCGGGTCCACCACACCTCCGCCGCCACCTTGAACCTGGTCCGGGCCTACGGCGCAGGTGAGCACGCCGGGCCCGGCCAGGTGCTGGCGGCGCTGCGGGAGTTCACCGACGCCTCGCCCGAGCGGGACCGCTACGAGGCGCTCACCGCCGAGATCGAGCGGGCGGGCGGCTTCACCGGCACCGGCGACGGCTGGCACACCCCCGGCGAGCTGTTCATGTCGCACGAGGGGCTGCTGCTGGACTACGAGTCGGCGCTGGTCCGCCTGGACCCGGCCACCGGCGGGGCGTACGCCACCTCGGGGCACCTGCTGTGGATCGGAGAGCGCACGCGCCGCCTGGACGGGGCGCACGTGGAGTTCTTCTCCCGGATCAGCAACCCGGTCGCCGTCAAGATCGGGCCGTCCATCGGGACGGACGAACTGCTGCGGCTGATCGGCCGGCTGTCGCCCGAGGGCGTGCCGGGCCGGCTCACCCTGGTGGTCCGGATGGGCGCCGGGAAGATCCGGGACGTGCTGCCGGGCCTGGTCGAGCGGGTCACCGCCGAGGGGCTGCCGGTGGCCTGGGTGTCGGACCCGATGCACGGCAACACGATCAGCGCGCCCAGCGGGCACAAGACCCGCCGGTTCGACGACGTGCTCGACGAACTGGCCGGGTTCTTCGAGGTGCTGACCGGTCTCGGCGCCCATCCCGGCGGTGTCCACCTGGAGCTGACCGGCGACGACGTGACGGAGTGCGTCGGCGGCGGCGACGGGATCGGCTTCGACGACCTGCCCGCGCGCTACCGGTCGGTGTGCGACCCGCGGCTCAACCGCGGCCAGGCGCTGGACCTGGCCTACCGGCTCGCCGAACTCCTCGACACCGCCCGCCCGTCCTCCGGGGCGGTCCGGGAGATCCGGTGACGACGGAGGTGTGGCTGCTGCCCGAGCCCGCCGCGGCGTCCTTCGTCAGCGGGCTCGGCGGCGAGCGGCTGCTCGACGGGACGGAACGCGGCCGCCTGGCCCGGATGCTGACCCCGCGCCAGCGGGGCCACTTCCTGGCCGGGCGGCTGCTGTGCCGGCACGCGCTCAGCGAACGCACCGGGCATCCGGTCGACGGCTGGCGGTTCCCGGTGAACGCGTACGGGCGGCCCGAGCCGTGGCCCGAGCGGTACGGGGTGCGGTTCAGCATCTCGCACACCGACGGGCTCGTGGTCTGCGCCGTGACGGACGGACCGGCGTGCGGGGTGGACGTGGAGGGCCCGCTCTCCGTGGCGTCGGCGGCCCGCGTCGCCCGCTTCCTCGCCCCCTCCGAGCAGGCGGAGCTGGCCGCCCTGCCCGCCGCGGAGCGGCCCGAGCGCACCCGGGAGCTCTGGGTGCTCAAGGAGGCGTACCTCAAGGGTCTGGGCACCGGCGTCCGCCGCGACCTCGACACCTTCACCTTCACCCCGCGCGGCACGGCTCCCCCGCGCGTGCGCGACCCCCTGCACGACACCACCTTCACCTGGCACTTCAGTCTGTTGCGGCCCACCGCGGAGCACACCGTGGCCCTCGCCGTGGAGACGCCAGGGCCCGAGCCGGCGCGGCTGCGGCTGCTGAGCCCGGCGGAGGCGTCCGGCACCGGCACCTGAGCCGGGCACCGGCCCCCCGGATCCGTACGCCCCACGGGTCCGAGGGGCCGCTGTCATGCCCGCGAAGGGGTGCGCGGCCGGAGCGGTACGATTCCCGCCCGCACACGCCCCCTGACGCCCCGCGCCCCGCCCGCGCGCCCCTCAGACGGCCCGCCAGCCGGTCACCACGGCGTCCAGCATCCGCTCGTAGGAGTCGGCGATGGGCAGGCCGGGCGGCTCGTTGCCGGACAGCTCCAGGGAGACCAGGCCGTGGGCGGTGGCCCAGCACGCCAGGGCCACGACCTCGGGTTCCAGCGCTTCGGTGAACTGCCCCGCCCGCTGTCCGCGGCGCACCGCGTCGACCAGCGGCTGGTACATCTCCAGCATCTCGCGCTGCCCCTCGGGGGCGGGCTCGAACTGGGCGAGGCTCTCCAGGAAGAGGATCGCGTACAGGTGCGGGTTCGCGAGCGCGTAGGCGCGGTAGGCGATGCCGAGGCGGATCACGTCGCGCGCCGGGTCGTCGGTGGAGGGCACACCGGCCAGCCGCACCACGAAGAGCCGGGCGGCCTCCTCGTAGAGGCTGGCCAGCAGCCCGGCCTTGTTGCCGAACAGCGAGTAGACCGCCGTGGTCGAGGTCTTCACGTCCGCCGCGAGCTGTCGAAGGCTCAGCGCCGCGGTGCCCCGGTCGAACACCGTGGCGGCCGCGCGGTTGATGAGCCGCTGCCGGAGCGCTTCGTCATGTGTCTTGAGCCTGGCCATTGTCCCACCGTATTGCAACAGCGTTATGAATGGCCCCTGACATCACGTCAGTCTCGCGTCAGGACCGGCCATGGCCTCAGGCGCAAGCCCCTGTGAAGAAGTTTTTTCCAGCGAACCCGCAGGTCACGAGGGGTGTCCTGGGGCCCTTCCGGTTAGACAGTGTGCAAGAGCCCTGGAAGGGGCATTCAAAACGCTGTTACGGTTGGCGCGGCGCCGGACCCTGGCAGGCCTGCGGCGCCCGCTTACTACCCCTAGGGAGAACCATGTTCGAGGCGCTGGGGCGATTCCTCTTCCGCAGGCGCAAACCGCTCCTTGTCCTGACGTTGCTGTTCGCCGTCCTGTCCGGTGCCTACGGCGTCGGCGTCTTCGGCGACATGAAACCCGGCGGGTTCGAGGACCCCGGGTCCGACAGCCGCAAGGCGGCCCAGATCGCCGAGCGGGCGTTCCCGCAGCGGGCGCCGGACGCCGTGGTCGTCTACCGCGACAAGACCCGCACGGTCGACGACCCCGCCTTCCAGAAGTCGGTCAGCGAGACGGTGCAGGCCCTGCCGAAGTCCTCGGTCAGCGGCTACTCCACCTTCTGGATGACCAAGATGCCGGCGCAGGTCAGCCACGACCGGCACGCCACCTATGTGGCGATCAACCTCCAGGGCTCCGACGACAACGCCAAGGAGGTCTCGTACAAGGCGATCAAGGACAAGCTCGCGGCGCCGGGCCTGGAGACCCTGCGCGGCGGTCCGGTCCCCACGGGGCACCAGGCCAGTGACGAGATCGGCAAGGACCTCGGCCTGGCGGAGGGCCTGTCCTTCCCGGTGCTCTTCATCCTGCTGGTGATCGTCTTCGGCGGTCTGGCCGCGGCCAGCCTTCCGCTGTTCGTCGGCGGTCTGTCCATCCTGGGCTCGATGGCGGTGCTGCGGGTCATCGCGCAGCTCACCGACGTGTCGGTGTTCGCGATGAGCCTGGTGACGATCCTCGGTCTCGCGGTCGCCATCGACTACGGACTGCTGATCGTGAGCCGCTACCGCGAGGAGCTGGAGCGCGGCCACACCGGCGAGCAGGCGCTGTCCCGCACGGTCGCCACGGCCGGGCGCACGGTGGTGGTCTCCGGCACCACGGTCGCGGTGGCACTGGCCGGCATGACGTTCTTCCCGTTCGGCTTCCTGAAGTCCATGGCCTACGGCGGTGTGGCCGCGGTCGTGCTGTCCGTCTTCTTCTCGCTGATCGCCCTGCCCGCGGTGCTGGGCGTGCTGGGCGCCAGGGTCAACGCCCTGGCGCTGCGCCGGAACAAGGCGCCGCGCAAGGACGGCCAGGGCGGCTGGTACCGCCTGGCGCAGGGCCTGATGCGGCGTCCGGCGATCGTGGCGGTGGGCACGCTGGCCGTGCTGCTGGCGCTCGCGGTGCCCTTCACCCGGGTCGAGTTCGGCGCCAACGACGCCCGCCAGCTGCCCAACAGCGCCGAGGGGCGGCAGGTCGGCAACGCCCTGGACCGCGACTTCGACAGCGACGCCACCAAGTCCATCGACTCGCTGCTGGTGCTGAAGGGGGACGCCACCTCCCCCCAGCAGGGTGCCGCGCTCAAGTCCTACGCCGACCGGCTGGCCGCCACCAAGGGCGCGACCGGCGCGCAGATCAGCGGCGCCACCGGCACGAACGCGCGGATCTCGGTCACCTTCGACGGGCCCGCGGTCTCCACCCCGGCGCGCGACCTGGTGAACCGGCTCAAGGCGGTGCCGCCGCCGCCCGGCGCCCAGGCGTACTTCGGCGGTGAGACGGCGGTCTTCGACGACACGCTGGACGCGCTCGGCGAGACGCTGCCGTGGATGCTGCTGTACATCGCGGTGGCGACCTATCTGCTGCTGTTCCTGGCGTTCGGCTCGCTGCTGCTGCCGCTCAAGGCCATCGTCATGAACCTGCTGTCGCTGTCGGCCACCTTCGGTGTGCTGGTGTGGGTCTTCCAGGACGGCCATCTGGAGGGCCTGATCCGCTTCGACTCGACCGGCAACATCGAGCCGAACATGCCGATCATGCTGTTCGCGCTGATCTTCGGCCTCTCCATGGACTACGAGGTCTTCCTGGTCTCCCGCATCCGCGAGCAGTACGACCTGCTGGGCGACAGCACCGCCGCCGTGGCGTCCGGGCTCCAGAAGATCGGCCGGCTGATCGTGAACGCGGCGCTGCTGATGTGCGTGCCGCTCGCGGCGATCGCGACCAGCGGGGTGCTCACCATGAAGCTGTTCGGCGTCGGCATGGTGTTCGCGATCCTCGCCGACGTGGCGATCGTGCGCATCCTGCTCGTGCCCGCGGCGATGAAGCTGATGGGCCGGGCCGCCTGGTGGGCCCCCGGGCCGCTGGCCAGGTTCTACAGCAAGTACGGCATCAAGGAGTCCGACGAGGCTCCGGAGGTCAAGCAGCCGGTGCCCGTCGCGGGCTGACGCCCCTCCCGGCGCCGAAGTGCCTTGGTCTCCAAGGCACTTCGGCGCCACTGTTCATCTCCCGCTCACCTTCGGGCACCCTTGCGCGCTTGACATGAAACGCCGGTGGGCGGGTACAGTCGTCCCGGCGTTAGACAGCGTCTAACAGCCGTCCAATCGAAGCGCTTGGAGGCCCGCATGCCCGCGGGAAAGACCGCACTCGGCGCGATTCTCGGCCCGGTCAGGGGAAAGCTGCGCTGGGCGATCGCCGCCCAGGCCGTCTCGGCCGCCGCCGGCGTGGTGCCGTTCATCGCCGTCGCCGAACTGGGCCGGGTGCTGCTCGGCGACGGGGACGACCGCACCGACCGCGCCTGGACGGTCACCGCGATCGGCGCGGGAGCGCTGCTGGTCCGGCTGATCGTCGCGCTCGTGGCCGGCGGGATCTCCCATCTCGCCGACAACGACCTTCAGTTCCACATCCGGCGCAGGCTCGTCGACCGGCTCGGCCGGGTGCCGCTCGGCTGGTTCTCGTCCCGCAACTCCGGCCAGGTCAAACAGGCCGTGCAGGACGACGTCGACGCGATGCACCATCTGATCGCCCACTCGCTGCTGGACATCACCACGGCCACGGTCGTCCCGGCCGCCTCCCTGGCGTATCTGTTCTGGGTGGACTGGCGGATGACCCTGGTGGTGATCGCGCCGCTGCTCATCGGTCTGACGCTGTACAGCGCCACCATGGCGGGCCTGGCGAAGAACCTGCCCGAGTACGACCGGGCGATGGGCCGCATCAACGGCAGCGCGGTGGAGTTCGTGCAGGGCATCGCCGTCGTGAAGACCTTCGGCCAGGCCCGCCGCGCGCACCGCGAGTTCAGCGAGGCCGCCGACGACTTCTCGGAGTTCTTCCTGAAGTGGGTGCGCTCCACCCAGTACTCCAAGGCGGCGGCCGAGATCGTGCTGTCCCCGATCGCGGTGCTGGTGGCCACCCTGGCGGGCGGCGCCCTCTTCGTGACGCGGGGCTGGCTCGACGCCGTGGACCTGCTGCCGTTCGCCCTGCTCGGCATCGGCCTGACCGCGCCGGTGCTGTCCCTGTTCTACGCCGGGTACGAACTGCGCGTGGCCCGCGGCGCGGCCGACCGGGTCGCGGGCATCCTGGACACCCCCGAACTCCCGGTGCCCGAGGCGCCCAGGAGCCCCGAGAGCGACCGGGTCGTCTACCGGGACGTGCGCTTCTCCTACGACGGCGAGCAGGACGCGCTGTCCGGGATCGACCTGGAGCTGGCGCCGGGCACCGTCACCGCGCTGGTCGGGCCCTCCGGTTCCGGCAAGAGCACACTGGCGGCGCTGCTGCCCCGGTTCTGGGACGTCACCGGCGGCTCGGTCAGCGTCGGCGGCGTCGACATCCGGGACATGGCCCTCGACGACCTGTACGGCCGGGTCGCGTTCGTCTTCCAGGACGTGCGCCTGAGCCAGGACACCATTGCGGCCAACATCCGCATGGGCCGCCCGGACGCCGGAGCGGACGAGGTCCGCGCCGCCGCCCGCGCGGCCTGCGTGGACGACGTCATCGAGGCGCTGCCGCGCGGCTACGACTCCGTGATCGGCGAGGACGCGCGGCTCTCCGGCGGCCAGGCGCAGCGGGTGTCCGTGGCGCGGGCGCTGCTCGCCGACGCCCCGGTGATCGTGCTGGACGAGGCCGCCGCGCACGCCGACCCGCACTCCGAGGCGGCCGTGCAGGACGCGCTGTCGGAGCTGACCCGGGGCCGGATCGTGCTGATGATCGCGCACCGGCTGTCCAGCGTCGTCGACGCCGACCAGATCGTGGTGCTGGACGAGGGCCGGATCGTCGAGCGCGGCCGGCACGCGGAACTGGTCGCGGCCGGCGGCCGCTACGCCCGGATGTGGCAGGCCCATGAACGTACGGCCCGCTGGCGCCCGCACGGACCGGGACCGGTGCCCCGGGAACCGGCCGCGGAGTCGGCGGCGGATGTCACGGCGGACGTCGCCGCGACCGGAGGAGTGAGCTGATGATCCGTCGACTCCTGGAGGTGCTGGGGCCCGAGCACGCGCGCCCGGTGCGCCGGATGCTGGTCGCGCTGGTGACGGGCGCGGTGCTCCAGGGCATCGCCTTCGCCCTGCTGGTGCCCGTGCTGGAGGCGCTGTTCGGCTCCGACCCGGACGAGGTCTGGCCGTGGCTGTGGACGCTGGTCGCGGTGGCCGTGCTGTACTGCGCGGTCTACTACTGGAGCCTGCTGGCGGGCTTCGAGGCCGGTGCCGGCCTGGCCAGGAGCCTGCGCCATCGGATCGGCGACCGGGTGGCCGAACTGCCGCTCGGCTGGTTCGCGCCGGAGCGGGTGGGCCAGCTCGGCCAGCTCACCACGAAGAGCGTGATGGACATCATGGGCGTGCCGGCGCATCTGCTGCGGCCCCTGGTGACCAGCTTCGTGACGCCCGCGACCGTGACCGTGCTGATGTACCTGTTCGACTGGCGGCTCGCGCTGGCGGCCACGCTCACCGTGCCGGTCATCGTCCTGGTGTACCGGTGGAGCACCGCGCTGAGCCGGCAGGCGGACCGGGAGCGTACGGCGGCGCGGGCCGTGACCGGCGGCCGGGTGGTGGAGTTCGCCCAGCTCCAGCCGGTGCTGCGGGTGTTCGGCCGGGGCGAGGCCCGCTCGGGGGCCCGGCTCGGCGAGGCGCTGCGCACCCAGCGCGAGGCGTCGCGCCGGGTGCTGGTCACCGGGGTGCCCGGACTGATCGGCTTCAGCCTGGTGGTCCAGGCCGCGTTCACCGCGGTCCTGCTGACCGGCACCTATCTGGCGCTGCACGGCGGTCTGGACGCGGCGAAGCTGCTGGCGCTGCTGGTCCTCGCGGTGCGGTTCACCGAGCCGATCGCCGAGACCGCGATCCTCGGTTCGACGCTGGGTACGGCGCGCTCCGCGCTGGCCCAGGTCGCCGACCTGCTGGCGCAGCCCACGCTGCCGGCGCCGGTCTCGCCGCGCGTCCCCGAGGGCAACCGGGTCGAGTTCGACGACGTCACCTTCGGCTACGACGACGGCAGGCCGGTGCTCTCCGGGGTGTCGCTGACGCTGGCCGAGGGCACGATGACCGCGCTCGTCGGCCCGTCCGGCTCCGGCAAGACCACGGTGAGCAAGCTCGTCCCCCGGTTCTGGGACGTGGACGGCGGCGCGGTCCGGGTGGGCGGCGTGGACGTCCGGGAGATCGACCCGGAGGTGCTGATGTCGCGCGTCTCGGCGGTCTTCCAGGACGTGTACCTCTTCGAGGGCACCATCGCGGACAACATCCGGGTCGGGCGTCCCACGGCGACCGACGCGGAGGTCCGCGAGGCGGCCCGGCTCGCCCGGGTGGAGGAGATCGTGCACCGGCTGCCGGACGGCTGGGACGCCCGGGTCGGTGAGGGCGGCGCGCTGCTGTCCGGCGGTGAGCGGCAGCGGGTGTCGATCGCCCGCGCCATCCTGAAGGACGCGCCGATCGTGCTGCTCGACGAGGCGACCGCCTCGCTCGACCCGGAGAACGAGCAGGCGGTGCAGGACGCGCTGAGCGCGCTGACCGCCGGCCGCACCCTGCTGGTGATCGCCCACCGGCTGCGGACGGTCGCCGCCGCCGACCAGATCCTGTTCCTCGACGAGGGCCGGATCGTGGAACGCGGCACACACGACGAACTCGTCACGGCGGACGGCCGGTACGCGTCGTTCTGGGCCCGGCGCAGCCGGGCACGCGACTGGAGTCTGGCCGGACAGAATTCTTGACGCAAGGCCGATGAGGGCCTCCGCCGGGTAATCCCGGGGAGGCCCTTCGGCGATCCTGGAACATGGAATAAAACCAGCCGGTCCGCTTTATTCATAGCGCCGCCGAAGCGATGTCAGAATTGCCGGTGAGAGCTGCCGCTTACTCGCGAGTTCACCGCACAGCCCAGGCCCCCACCTGGGCATTTAACTTTTTTACTCAATGTTCCGGGAATACAGATTGACCTACGAGCTGCCGGTCTATACTGGCCAAAGTCCAGCGAACGACCCGCTTGGAACATCTCGGCCTGACGGGATGCGACCGGTTCATGGGCACCCCCGGAAAGCTTCCCGGAGGACCGCCTTCACCTCGAATTGATCAAGTGTTCAAATATTCAGGGGAGAACCAAGGCGGCGCGTTCAGGACACGCATGGCAAGATGGCCGAAATCATTCGACCGCGGGGGCGTAAAAAGATGTCAACGAGTGATTCCTTCGACTGGCCGATAACTGCGCGAGACACCGAACTGCGCACCCTCCGGAACGCCGTGCAGCGCCGTGGCGGCGCGCTGCTCGTCGGTCCGCTGGGCGTCGGCAAGAGCGTTCTGCTGGCCACCGCGCTGCGCCGGGCCGCCGACGAGGGCCGCACGGTCCTGAGCGTCGGCGGCGCCGGCTGGAGCAGTGGCACCCGGATCCGGGGCTTCGGCACACTGACCGAGTGCCTGGAGGCCGTACGGCCGGCCGCGGCGGACGGCACCGCCGCCGACCGGCCCCTCGTCGCCGTCGACGACGTGCACCTGCTGGACACCGCCGTCAGTGTCCGGCTGCACAGCCTGGTCGCCGCGGGGCGCCTCAGCGTCCTGGCCGCGGCCCGCCAGGACGCGCCCACCCCGACCGGCATCGACAAGCTTTGGGTGGAACGGCTCGTCGAGCACGTCGAGGTGGCGCCCTTCGACCGCACCGCGATGGACACCGTGCTGCGGGCCCGGCTCGGCGGCCACACCGACACCGCCACACTGGAACGGCTGTGGGCGGCCACGCACGGCAACGCGCTGATGCTCCGCGAACTCGTCGAACACGCGCTGGAGGACGGCTCCCTGACGTGTGTGGACGGCACCTGGCGCTGGCCCGGCCTGACCCGCCGGCCCGGCAAACGGCTCTCGGACGTCATCCGCGTCGGCCTGCGCGACCTCAGCCACGAGGAGCACGAACTGGTCCAGATGCTCGCCGTCGCCGAACCGCTGGAGGCGGAGATCGTCGCCGCGGCCGGCCTCTCCCGCGCGGCCGAGGCGCTCGACCTGCGCCGCATCGTCACCGTCGAGCGCAGCCGCTCCCGGGTCCGGCTGCGGCTGGCCGTCCCGCTCAGCCGGGTCGTCATCGCCTCCCGGATGTCCGACCTGACCGCCGCCCGGCTGCGCCGCGAGGTCGCCGACTCCCTGGAGCGCACGGGCGCGCGCCGGGAGGACGACATCCTGCGCATCGTCACCCTGCGCACCGAGGCCGGGCTCGTCCCCGAGCGCGAGCAGCTGCTCGGCGCGGCCCGGATCGCCCTCAGGCGGCGGGAGTTCCCGCTCGCGGAGCGCCTGTGCCTGCTCGCCCTCCAGGAGGAGGCCGGCGACCTGGACACGCCCGCGCTGCACGGTCCGGTCCCGGACTCGGCGCTCTTCGGCGCCGATCTGCGCCGTCTGGTTACGCGCGTAGTGCGGGACCCGGAGCAGGCCGTGCCCCGGGTCCGCGCGGCCCTGCTGCTCGGCCAGGTGCTCGTCGGCAGGGACCGGCCCGCCGAGGCGGAGACGGTGCTGAAGGCGGCGCTGGAGTCCGGGGTGGCGGTCCCGCTCGACGAGTACGTCGGCGCCGTGCACACCCGCGTGACCAACCTGGCCTGGAGCCTGCGGCGGGTCCAGGAGGCCGGGGAGCTGCTGGACCGCACCGTCGCCGAGGTCGGCGCGGACCGGGCCGGGCTGCTGCACGGCACCCGGGTGCTGATCGCCGTGATGTCGGACCGGCTCCAGGAGGCGGTCGCCCTCGGCGACACCGCGCTCGACGCGACGGCGCCCGACCTGCCCCTGGCCCAGTCGGTGGTGCCGACCGTGGCCTTCGCCCGCAGTGAACTGGGCGACCCGGCGGGCGCGCTGAACCTGCTGAACCGCTACCGCGACGTGTGCGACGAGTGGGACACCGACGCCCAGCTCCTCGCCAACTCCGTCTCGGCCCGCTGCTCCTCCCTGCTCGGCCACCTCAGGAGCGCCGCCGAGGCGCTCGACGCGGTGCACCGCTACGACCCGGGGCACGGCCGACCCGTCCTGCTCCAGGCGCTGCTCGACCGCTGCCGGCTGCTGCGGATGCTGGGGCAGTCCGAGCAGGCCGTCGCGCTGCTGCGCGGGGCGATCGCCTCCGAGGCCGCCCACGAGTACCCGGTGACCAGCGCCTGGCCGCTGGCCCAGCTCGCGGGGGCGCTGGCCGAGTCGGGCAACCACTCGGAGGCGCTGCGCACCCTGGTCGAGGTCCGCGCGCTGCGCGGCGAGGTGCTGGGCTTCCCCATCAGCGAGGACGAGATCGCCTACGAGAGCGCTCTCGTGCTCGCCTACACCGGGGACCACTCCAGCGCCGCCGCCCAGGCCGTGGCCCTGGCCGAGCGGGCGGGCGCGGCCGGACGCACGGTCCGCGCCACCAACGCGCTGCTGCTGGCCGCCCGGGTCACCGAGGGCGCCGCGGTCCGCTTCCCGCACCGGGCGCTGCTGCGGGCGGCCCGGACCGCGGGCGGGCTGACCCGGGTGCTGGCCGACTACGCCGAGGCGCTGGCCGACGGCGACGGCGCCGCGCTCACCGACGTCTGCGACCGCCTGGTGGAGATGGGGGCGCTGCCGCTGGCCGGGGAGGCCGCCGCCCAGGCCGCGCGGGCGTTCCGCGCCTCCGGACAGCACCGCAAGGGCCGCGAGGCCCAGGCCGCCTGCCGGGAGCTGCTGCCCGGCTCCGGTGTGGCGCTGCCGCCGTGGGTGGAGGCGGACACCCGCCCCGAGCGCGACTCGGCCTCGCTCACACCCCGGGAGCGGGAGGTCGCCGTACTGGCGGCGACCGGGATGTCCAACCGCGACATCGCGGACCGGCTGGTGGTGTCGGTGCGCACCGTGGAGAACCATCTGCACCGCATCTACCACAAGCTCGGCATCACCGCCCGCAACGACCTCCAGCGCGGCCTGGACAAGCTGATCGGCCGCCCGCGGGAGACCAACCGCATGGCACCGCTGCGGCTGTACGAGGGCGGCTCCGAGCACGTGGCGTAGGCGCGTACGGCAGCGCGTACGCCGACGACACGTACGGCAGGCGCACACGGCGGTGCCCCGCGAGGACGGCTCTCGCGGGGCACCGCCGTGTCACGGGGCCATGCTCGGGGGCGGCCCGTCACTCCTGCGGAGCCGGCAGCACACCGGCCCGCACGAAGTAGGCGATGTAGCCGCCGAACACCTTCTCGTCGATGTCGGGGCAGACGATCCCGGTGTCCTTGAGCAGGTCGCGGGTCAGCTCGTCGGCGAACTCGGCGACCTCGACCTTCTCCGACTCCACGAGGATGCTCAGCAGCGGCGCCATGGAGTTGGTGACGTCGGCGGCGACGGCCTTCATCCACTTCAGGATGCTGACCTCCTTGAGGTCGTACCCGGCGCCGCGCAGCAGCCGCAGGATCCGCTCGGAGTCCAGCGTGTCCGGGCTGACCTGGTGGTAGGTGCCGCCGGTGCCCTCCGGGTGCCGGGAGGCGGCGACGATCACGGCGGACACGTAGTCGACCGGGACCATGTTCATCGCCAGCCGGAACCTGCGCGGGTACAGGCCCACCTGGAGCGAGCCCTTGATGAAGCGCCACACGAAGTCGTTGGGCTGGCAGGCGCCGGTGACCGAGTCGCCCCAGACCTGGCCGGGCCGGTGGATGGTCACCGGCACGCCCCGGCGGGCCGCCTCGCGCACCAGCTGCTCGGCCACCCACTTGCTCTTGGTGTAGCCCAGCGACAGGTTCTCCGGCGGTCCGGTCGGGTCGAGCTCGCCGCGCGGCTCCCGGTCGGCGCCGGGCTCGAACACGCCGGTGGTCGAGACGTGGTGCAGGGTGGCGCCGGCCGCCTGGGCGAACCGCAGCACGCCGTGCGTCGCCTCCACCGTGGACTTGCGCAGCCACTTGTAGATGGTCAGGAAGTTGACCTTGGCGGCGGAGTGGTAGACGGCGCCGACCCGCCCGGCCAGCGCGTCGTACTCCGCGCGCTCCATGCCGAGCAGCGGCCGGGTGATGTCCCCGGTGTGCACCTCGACGCGGTCCGGGTCGATGTCGTCGAGCAGTTCGTAGGTGCGCAGGTTCTCCTCCAGCCGGGCACGGGCGGTGCCGGTGTCGGCGCCCCGCACCAGGCAGTGCACGACCAGTCCCTGCCGCAGCAGGTCCCTCAGCAGGAACGCGCCGAGGAACCCGGTCGCGCCGGTGAGGAACACCTCGGTCACCGCGCCCGGCTGCGGTGCCGTGTAGCCCGTGATGTCGTCGGCCAGCACGACATCGGCGGCGAACTCCTCGGAGATCTCCATGGGTATCGTCGAACTCATCAGTTATCCGTGGTCCTTCCGGAATACGTGTCCGGGCTAGGCGCCGTCGGCACCGGCGGCGGCCGTGGCGTAGGAAAGAAGGCTCATCGCCTCCTTGACGTCGGCGTCGGTGGCGACGATCGGGGGCAGCAGGCGGATGGTGGTGGGACGGCTCAGGCAGGGCGAGACGACCAGGCCCCGCTGGGCGAGACCGGTCAGGACGTCGCCGGCCACCTCGGGCGAGCGGAAGTCGACGCCCCACAGCAGACCGCGGCCGCGCGTCCCGACCACCTTGTCCGGGTGTTCGGCGCGCAGCTCGGCCAGCCCGTTCTCCATGGCGAGGGCGATCCGCTCGCCGTCCGCCGCGTACCGTTCGATCAGGTCGAGGGCGACCGGGACGACCGCCGTGGACAGCGGGTGGCCGCTGAAGGTCGCGGTGTGCACCATCGGGTCGGCCAGCAGCGGGGCGAACAGCCGGTCGTTGCCCACCGCGGCCGAGACCGGCAGGACGCCGCCGCCCAGCGGCTTGCCGAGCAGCACCGCGTCCACGTCGAGGCCGTCGGCCAGCGCCACCGACCGTTCGCCGCACCGGCGCAGACCGACCTGGATCTCGTCGGCGATGACGAACGCGCCGTGCTCGTGGGCGTCCCGGCACCAGGTGCGCAGCACCTCGGTGTCGAGGACCCGCACACCGTTCTCGGCCTGGACCGGCTCGAAGACCACGGCGGCGACGTCGTGCTCGCGCAGCGCGTCCGCGACGGCCTGCGGGTCGTCGCCGCTGACCCGGACCACGCCCTGGAGCAGCGGTTCGAGACCGGACCGGAAGCGGGGGTTGTCGGTCAGCGCGAGGGCGCCGAGGGTCTTGCCGTGGAAGGCGCCGTCGACCGCGACGACGGTGGTGCGGCCGGTCGCCATCCGGGCGAGCTTGACGGACACCTCGACGGCGTCGGCGCCGCCGCAGCCGAAGTAGACCCGGCCGAGGCCGCCCCCCACGTACGCGGCCAGGCGCTCGGCGGCCAGCGGGGCGACGGGCGTCTGCACCGAGCGGGTGGAGGCGGGCATCAGGTCGAGCTGCGCGCGGACGGCGTCCGCGATCTCGGGGTCACGGTGGCCGAGCAGGGCGACCGCGTAGGAGCCGAAGTCCAGCATGGTCCGGCCGTCCGAGAGGGTCACCCGGCAGCCCTCGGCCGACGCCTCGACGGCGCCCTGACCGGTGAACTTGCCCGCCACCGCGAGCGCGGGCGAGAAGTGGCGTCTGACCCGCCGGAAGGTCTCCTTGGCGTCGACGGCGTGCGTCTCAGTCATGGTCTGTCCCCGCCCCTACGCGCTCTGCTCGACGATGTCCCGCTGGTAGCGCTCCAGCGCCTTGGCCACCGCGGGGTGGATCATCTCGGCCACCATGGGCAGGCCGACGTCGAACTCCACCTTGAGTTCGAGGGCGGCCGTGCCGCCGTCCTCGACGACCTGCCAGTAGCCCTCGTAGTGGGCGAGGTCGCCGTCGCTCTGGCGGAACTCCCAGCGGCGCCGCTCCGGGTCCAGGACGTCCTCCTGGTCCCACTCCATCTCCGAGCCCTTCAGCTCCACGACCCAGCTGCTGGTGCGGCGGTCGCCGTCCTCGCCGCTGATGGTGACCTCGTTGACGCCCTCCATGAAGTCGGGGAACGCCTCACAGTCCGTGAGCACCTTCCACACGGCGTCCGCGGTGCCGGCGCCGGGGCATGTGCTGTGCACTACATGCATGAACTCATCCTCACTCGATCCCTGAATCCCGTGATCTCCTGCGCCACTTGCGCATCTCCCGTCACGTACGTCTCGTGGCCCTCGGCTCCCGGCGGGCCGGGGCCCGGCGGGAGCGGGCCGTCACGCGGAGTCCCGCCGGCGCGCCGGGACCCGCTCCTCCAGCAGCGCCGTCAGGCGTTGCAGCTCCGAGCGCAGCGCGTGCTGCTGGGAGGTCAGCTCCTCCACCCGTACGCGCAGCCGGTGCAGTTCGTGCCCCTGGGTGCCGGGGCCGTCGACGAGGTCCCCCTCGGCGGGCCACCCGGGCGCGGGCTCCATCGTCGCGACGGCCGTGCCGGTCCCGGCCGGGGCCGGCTCCGTGGCGCGCAGGCTGCCCGGTTCGCGCAGCACCCGGACGTTGCCGGTGCGCACCGGCGTCCGGTCCTCCGCCTGGTGGGCGGCGCCCCGGCGCACGGCGCGCGCCTCGCCCTGCCGTCCGCAGCGCTGGAGCGCGAGCGCCAGCTGGTCGCGGAAGCGCGCGCGGGCCGGGTGGGCGACGACCAGTTCCTCCAGCCGGCGGACCACCTCCTCGTGCCTGCCGATGCGCAGCGAGGCGTCGCACAGGTCCTCCAGGGCGGTCAGCCGCTCCTCCTCCAGGCGGGCGGCGGCCGCCGCGCACAGCGGCCCGTGGGAGCCGCCGTCCAGGGCCGGTCCGCGCCACAGCCCGAGCGCCTTGCGCAGCAGCAGCGCGGCGGCCCGCGGGTCGGCGGCCAGCAGGCGCTTGGCCCGGGTCACCTGGAGCCGGAACTGCACGCTGTCCAGTTCCTCGGGGCGCGCCTGGAGCACATAGCCGGGCCCGCGCACCACCAGGCGGGGGGTGTTCGCCCGGGACGGCTCCGCCTCGATCAGCTGCTGGCGCAGCCGCGAGACATGCGCCTGGAGGGCGTTGCCGGCCTTGTCCGGTGCGTTGTTCCCCCACAGTTCACGGATCAGCTCCTCGGTGGGCACCGGGGTCCCCAGGCGCACCAGCAGAGCCCCGAGCAGCGCCCGCTGCTTGGGACTGGTCAGCTGCACGCTGGCACGCCTGACGTCGTCGTAGATCCCTGGGGGTCCCAGTACCCGGAACTGCATCGAAACCTCCACCAGTCGTCGCGGCCCGGACCACGCCGCACTCCGAGGTGATCACGCGCGCCGCCCCGGGCGCATGAGTACTCAGGTACTCCAAACCGGGGGCGCCGCCGGGCCGCGCACGGGGCCGGGCGGCCCCGGCCGGGACTTCGCCGGGGGCGCGCGGAGCCGCGAGCTGAGTGACGGTTACTCATGCGCGGGCGCACGGAGCCGTGTTCGGCTGGACCGGGCACCGTGACACGACCCAGGGAGCAGGCGGACATGACACGTTGGGATGCCGAGACCGCGGTGGTGGGTCTGGGAAGTTGGGGGGCGTCGGCCTTATGGCGGCTGGCGGCCCGGGGCGTGGACGTCATCGGTCTGGAACGCTTCACGCCGGGGCACGCGCTCGGCTCCTCGTACGGCGGCGCCCGCATGGTCCGCCTGACGGGCGCCGAGCATCCCGGTCTGCTGCCGCTGGCGCGCAGATCGAGGCAGCTGTGGGCGGAGCTGGCCCGCGCCGGCCAGGACGGGCTGTTCACGCCCTGCGGCGGACTGCTGATCGGCCCGGAGAACGGCCCGCTCGCGGGCGGCGCGCTGCGCACGGCCCGCGCGCACGGCGTCCCGGTCCGCACCTTCACGGCGACCGCGCTGCGCTTCCGCTTCCCGCGCCACACCGGGGTGCCGGCCCATCACATCGGTGTGTGGGAGCCCTCCGCCGGGCTGGTGCGGCCGCGGCACGCGGTACGGGCCGCGGTGGCGCTGGCCGAGCGCGCCGGTGCCCGGGTGCACACCGACTCCCGGGTGGTCCGGGTCGAGCGGGTGCCGGGCGGGGTGCGGCTGCACACCGCCACGGGCTCGGTGACCGCGCGCCAGGCGGTGCTGACGGCGGGCGCGTGGCTGCCGGGGCTGGTGCCCGGACTGCCGGTGCAGTCGGTCCGCGCGCCCTTCTCCCGCTTCCGTCCGCTGGACGCGGCGGACAGCGGCTTCGACCTGGAGGGCTTCCCGGTGTTCCGGCGGGAGCTGGACGACGGCCGGATCCTGTGGGGCAGCGGCGCCCAGGGCGGCGACGACGTCGGCCTGGGCCTCGAGGACGGCGGGGCGGCCAAGCCGGTCGACCCCGAGGACACCGACCGCTCGGTGACCGCCGACGACTGGTCGGACCTGGCGCGGCTGCTGCCCGCCAAGGTGCCCGGCCTGGAGACGCTGCCCGCCCGTACGGCGGTCGGCACCCGCGCCCGGACCCCGGACGGCCTGTTCGTGTGCGGCCGTCCCGGCGGCGACCCGCGGCTGGTCGTCGCGGGCGGTGGCGGCGCGCACGGCCCGGCGTACGCGCCGGGTGTCGGCGATGCCCTCGCCGACCTGGTGCAGGGCGCGGCGGGCGCCGCCGGGCTGGACTTCCTCTCGCCGGACCGCTTCAGCTGAGCGCCGCAGGGCGCCGGGCTGCCGGACCCCGCCCCGCGGGCCGCGCGCGGGGCGGGAGTGTCGGGAGCGCACCCGCGCTTCAGCCGGTGAGGCTCTGCGGAGCGGGCGCGGCCGGGCGCGGTGCCGTTTTGAGCACTTTGCGGCAGATCCGTTCGCCGACCCGGGCCACCAGGGTGCGGGGGCGGCGCGGCGTCAGATGCGCCATCAGCGCGTTGCCGAGGCCGGGCGTCACATAGGCGCGGTTGCGGTCGAGCGCCGCCAGGGCCGCGCGCACCACCGGCTCGGGCGTGGTGAAGCTGCCCGCCACGGCGGCGTCGCGGGTGCCGAGGACCTCGAAGAACCGCGTCTCGACCGGTCCGGGGCACAGCGCGGTCACCCGCACGCCCCGCCCCCGCACCTCCTCGCGCAGGGCCATCGAGAAGTTCAGCACGAACGTCTTCGAGGCGCTGTAGACCGACAGGTAGGGGCTGGGCTGGTAGCCGGCGGTCGAGCCCACGTTGAGGACCGCGCCGGTGCCGCGCTCCAGCATGCCGGGCAGCAGGGCGTGGGTGAGGTCGACGAGCGCGACGACGTTCACCATCAGCAGGTCGTGGTCGCGTTCGGGGCCGATCTCCTCGAACCGGCCGCCGGTTCCGAAGCCCGCGTTGTTGACCAGCAGGTCGACGCGGATCCCGCGGTCGGCGAGTTCGCGCGCCACCTGCCGTCCGGCGTCGGGCCGGGCCAGGTCCTGCACCACCACGTGGGTCTTGACGCCGTGGACCCGCGCCAGCTCGGCGGCGACCTCCTCCAGCCGGTCCCGGGAGCGGGCCACCAGGACCAGGTCGTGGCCCCGGGCGGCGAGCTGGGCGGCGAACTCCTTGCCGAGCCCGGAGGACGCGCCGGTGACCAGCGCGGTGCTCGGGACGGCGGGGGCAGTGCTCATGGCTGTTCCCTTTCGGCAGGACGGCTGACTCCTCGCACCCTCACGGCAGGCGTGGCCGGCACATCGTCGATCGTGCGGGGATCGGTCCGCCGCCCCGGTCGCCCCCCTCATCCAAGGAACTCAGCACCACGGCCCACCCCGTGGCGAACGGAACCGACGTGCCGCCCACGCCTGCTCCGTCACCCTAGTGAGACCGCCGCGCCGGGGCCCCCGACTCTGACAGGAGCTGACATGTCAGGGCGGGCCGGGCCCACCCGGCGGACCTCCGGCGGGCCCTCGGCGGGACGTCCGGCGGACCTCCGGCGGGCCCTCGGCGGGACGCCCGGTGCGGGCGCGGGTGCCGGGCGTGGGTGCCGGGCGGTCGTGCGGCCCGCGGGCCGCAGTAGGCTCGCCCCTGTGAGTACGTGCACGACCGTTTCCCGGCAGCTCGGCGAAGCGCAGGGCGCCACCGCGCCCACGGCGACGACCTGGCTGCTGCTGGAACAGCCCGGCCCCTGGGGCGCCAAGGCGCTCACCTCCAGCCATCTGGACCCGGAGCTGGGCCGCGCGCTGGAGCGGGCGGCCGAGGGCACCGGCGTACGGATCGCCCTCGTCCGGCGCCCGGGACGGCACGCCGACTGCCGTACGCGGTCCGTGCGACAGGTGTACGCGGCCCACACCCTGCCCGGCAACAGCTGGGTGCGCTCCGCAGATACCGCCGCACCGGAGGAGTTGCTGCGTCTCGACTTCGCCGCGCTGGGCAGGGGCGAGCACCACACCTTCGACACGGTCCTGCGGGGCGTGCCGCACACCGCGGGCCCGCTCGCCCTCGTCTGCACCAACGGCAAGCGCGACCGCTGCTGCGCCCTGCTGGGCCGGCCGCTGGCCGCGGAGCTGGCCGCCGCCGGGGAGCACGGCGTCTGGGAGGTCTCCCACCTCGGCGGCCACCGCTTCTCCCCCACGCTGCTCCTGCTCCCGCACGGCTACGCGTACGGCCGCGCCGAGACCGGCGCCGTCCGCGGCGCCCTGCGCGGGCTGCGCGAGGGCCGGGTCGACCTCGACGGCTGCCGGGGCCGCAGCGCGTGGGAGCGGCCCGCACAGGCCGCCGAGCTGGCCGTGCGCGCCCTGAGCGGCGAGTACGGCGCGGACGCGCTGACCGTCGTCCGCACCGAGGAGCTGCCCGCCCCGGCCGTGCCGGGCCCGCACGGCGCACCGGCGCCGGAGGACGGCACCCCGTTGTGGGAGGTGACCGTCGCCCACACCGACGGCCGCCGCTGGCACGTCACCGTGGCGCGCGGCGCCGCCGAGCCGCCCCGCCCGGAGAGCTGCGGCGCCGCGGTCCTGGGCACCCCGGCCCGCATGGACGTCCTGGCGGTCCGCGAACTGTCCCTGCCCCACGCACCGCGCTGAGCCCGCCCGGCCGGGCCGCCCGGATCCGCGGCGCACGAGACCTGGGACGGCCGCGCCGCGCACCGTACGGTCGTCGCCATGAGCACCACCGCCCCCGTACGCCGCCGTCGCCTGGGTCTGCCCCGGCGGGCGTTCGCCCAGGTCCTGCTGACGCAACTGGCGATCGCCGCGTCGGTCGCCGTCCTGGCGACCGGGCTGTTCCTGGCCCCGCTGAGCCACCAGCTGGACGACCAGGCGATGCGCCGCGCGCTGGCCATCGCCGAGACCACCGCCGAGAACCCGCAGATCGTCCACGACCTCCTGCACACCGCCCCGAGCGTGAGCGGGCCCGTGCAGCGGGAGGCGGAGGCGATCCGGCGGGCGACGGGCGCCGAGTACGTCGTGGTGATGGACACGGCCGGCACCCGCTGGTCGCACGCCGAACCGGACCAGGTCGGCAGGCCCGTCTCCACCGACCCGACGGCCGCTCTGCGGGGGCGGGAGGTCATGCAGATCGACACCGGCACCCTGGGCCGCTCCGCCCGCGGCAAGGTGCCGCTCTACGACGGTGACCACCGCATCGTCGGCGCGGTCTCGGTCGGCATCGCCTACGACAGCGTGCGCGCCCGGCTGGTGGACGCCATCCCCGGGCTGCTCGCGTACGCGGGCGGCGCGCTCGCGGTCGGGGCGCTGGCCGCCTGGCTGGTCTCGCGCCGGGTGCAGCGGCAGACCCGGGACCTGGCGTTCTCCGACATCGCGGCGCTGCTCGCGGAGCGGGAGGCCATGCTGCACGGGATACGGGAGGGCGTCGTGGCCCTGGACCGGGGCGGGCGGGTCCGGCTGCTCAACGACGAGGCGCGACGGCTGCTCGGCATCGGCGACGAGGCGCTCGGCCGGTTCCCGGACGAGGCGCTCGGCGCGGGCCGCACCACCGATGTGCTGGCCGGGCGGGTGACGGGCACGGACCTGCTCACCGTGCGCGGCCAGCGCGTCCTGGTCGCCAACCGCATGCCCACCGACGACGGGGGCGCCGTCGCCACCCTGCGCGACCGCACCGAACTGGAGCAGCTGGGCCGGGAACTGGACTCCACCCATGGTCTGATCGACGCGCTGCGCGCCCAGGACCACGAGCACGCCAACCGGATGCACACCCTGCTCGGCCTGCTGGAGCTGGAGATGTACGACGACGCGGCGGAGTTCATCGGCGAGGTGGTCGGCGACCACCGGGCCACGGCGGAACAGGTCACCGAGAAGATCCAGGACCCGCTGCTCGCCGCGCTGCTGGTCGGCAAGGCGACCGTCGCCGCCGAACGCGGGGTGGCGCTGTGGATCTCGGACCGCACCTGGCTGCCGGACCGGCTGGTCGACCCCCGGGGCCTGGTGACCGTCGTCGGCAATCTGGTGGACAACGCGCTCGACGCCGTGGCGGCGACCCCGCACGCGCGCGTGGAGGTCGAGCTGCGCACCCGGGGGCGCACCGCCGTCCTCCGGGTCCGCGACACCGGGCCGGGGATCCCGCCCGAGCTGCGCGAATCGGTCTTCACGGAGGGCTGGTCGACCAAGCGGCCCCCGGCACACGGCAAGCGCGGCATCGGGCTCTCCCTGGTGCGCAGGCTCGCCGAGCGGCAGGGCGGCTCCGCGACGGCGGGCGCGGCGCACGGCGGCGGCGCGGAGTTCACGGTGGTGCTGCCCGAGGCGCTGGAGGAGGGCACGGACGCCCCGGGCTGAGCCGCGGCGGCCCGCGCCGGCGTGCGGCGCGGGCCGTGTCCTCGCTCGTGCACCGGTACGGGCCCGGCGCTTCCGTTCCGGTACGGGCTCAGCCCGCGGCCTTCTCGACGAACTCGGTGGTGAACGTCCTGCTCAGATCCACGGTGGCGTTCTTGACGGCGGGGTTGAACGCCTTGAGGACCTTCTCCACGGTCTCGGGGCCGTTCGCCGGCATCACGCCGTCCTTGGTGAACATCGGCAGGGTGCTGCGGATCGAGTCGGCGTAGAGCTTCTTGTCCCCCTGGGAGTAGTCGGCGGGCATCTTGGCGGCGATCTCGTCGGCACTGTGGGCGGACATCCACCGGAGGGTCTTCACGAACGCGTTGGCGAGCTTCTGGACGGTGTCCTTGTGCCCGTCGACCCAGCTGGACTGCATGTAGAGGCTGGACGACGGGTAGGGGCCGCCGAGCGCCTGCCGGGAGCCCTCCGGGGTCCGCATGTCCACGAGGACCCGGCCCGCCTTCTTGGCCAGGATCGTCGCGACGGTCGGGTCGGTGGTCATGCCGCCGTCGATGGAACCCTGCTGGAGCGCGGAGACGAACGTCGGTCCGGCGCCGACGGCGACCGGGGAGAACTCGCCGACGCCGACGCCGTTCTTGACCGCCAGGTACTTGGTGAGGAAGTCGGTGGAGGAGCCGAGCCCGGTGACGCCGAGCTTCTTGCCCTTGAAGTCCTTGGGCGAGGTGATGTCGGCCGCCGCCTTCTCGGAGACCACCTCCACCTCGCCGGGCGCGTGCGAGAACTGCACCACGGACTCGATGTCCTTGCCCTTGACCTGGAGGTCGAGGGTGTGGTCGTAGAAGCCGACGGCGGCCTGGACCTGGCCGGAGACGAGCGCGGTCTCGGCCTGGACACCGGCGGGTTCGCTCAGCAGTTCCACGTCCAGGCCCTCGGCGGAGAAGTAGCCGAGGCGCTGGGTGAGCATGGCGGGCAGGTAGATGACCTTGTCGAGGCCGCCCACCATGATCTTGACGTGCTCGCCCTTGCCGTCTCCCCCGCCGCCGCCGGACGCGGAGCCGGCCGCGTCGTTGGCGCAGGCGGTGAGGGAGGACAGGGCGAGCAGGCCGGCGGCGGCCGACGCCGCGAGTCTGGTGGTGGTGCGCATGGCGGATTCACGTCCTTGGGGAGGCCGGTACGGCGGCGGGGTGCGGGCGCGTCCGTACGGAGAGGCGGACACGTGCAGGGGCGAGGGGCGGGCGAGGGCGGCTCAGTGACCGGAGTCGGCGGGCTTCCAGCGGAAGATGCGGCGCTCGGCGAAGGTGAGCAGCCCCTCGGCGACCAGGGCGACCGCGGCGAGGATGACCATCGCGGCGTACACACCGGCCGCGTTGAACGTGCCCTGGGACTGCGCGACGAGCAGTCCGATGCCCTTGGTGGCGCCGATGTACTCGCCGACGATGGCGCCGATCAGCGCGAAGCCGAAGCTGACGTGGAGGCTCGTGAAGATCCAGGAGGTGGCGGACGGGACGACCACCTGGAGCGTGACCCTGCGGTCGCTCGCGCCGAGGATCCGCGCGTTGGCGACCAGATCGCGGTCGACCTCGCGGGCGCCCTGGAAGGCGTTGAAGAACACCGGGAAGAAGACCAGGACGACGGCCGAAGCGATCTTGGAGACCGGGCCGAGCCCGAACCAGATCACGAAGATCGGGGCGAGCACGATCCTCGGGATGGAGTTGAGCACCTTGATGTACGGGCCGAGGACGTCGGCGAGGAAGGCGACGCGCCCGAGCGCGATCCCGAGGACCACACCGGCCACCACGCCGACCACCCAGCCGAGCAGCGCCTCGTAGAGCGTGTACCAGATCTGCTCGCCGAGCGAGCCGAGGGCGGTGCCGTGGGTGATCCAGGTCCAGATCTGGTCCCAGATCTTCGAGGGCATCGAGAAGTTGAACGGGTCGATGGCCTCGGCCCGGGACAGCGCCTCCCACAGGCCGAGCACGGCCACCAGGAGCAGGACGCGGCCGGCGGTGACGATCACCTTCCGCCTGCGGGCGGCGCGGGCCCGGGAGTGCGCCCGGCCGGATGTCTTCGCGGTCTCGGCGACCGGTGTGCTGAGCACCTCAGGCGACATGGGCGGCACCTCTTTCCCGGGTGATGCGGACCTCTTCGCCCAGGGACTCCCAGATCTCGCGGTAGATGTCGATGAACTCGCTCCGCAACCGGACCTGCTCGACCTTGCGCGGCCGGGGCAGTCCGATGTCGAAGACCTGCTTCACGGTGGCGGGTCCCGCCGTCATCACGACGACCCGGTCGGCCAGCGCGATGGCCTCCTCCAGGTCGTGGGTGACGAAGACGACCGAGGATCCGGTGCCTTCCCACAGCTCCAGCAGCTCGTCCGACATCAGCGCCCGGGTCTGCACGTCGAGCGCCGAGAACGGCTCGTCCATGAGCAGGATCTCGGGGTCGTTGACGAAGGTCGCGGCGAGCGCGACGCGCTTGCGCTGGCCGCCGGAGAGCTGGTGCGGATAGCGGTCCTCGAACGCGGCGAGCCCGACCCGGGCCAGCCACGCCCGCGCCCTCTCCTTCGCCTCCGCCTTGGGGACGCCGCGAAAGCGCGGCCCGGCCGTGACGTTGGACAGCACCGTGCGCCAGGGGAAGGTGGCGTCCTGCTGGAAGACGAAGCCGACCTTGCCGCCGACGCCGGCCACCGGCTCCCCGGCCACCAGCACCTCGCCCTCGGTGGGCTCCTCCAGACCGCTGACCAGCGTCAGCGTGGTCGACTTGCCGCAGCCGGTCGGACCCACCACGGCGACGAACTCACCGCGCCGCACGGTGAGGTCGAGATCCCTGACCGCGGTGTGCAGGCCCCCCGACGGGGTCCTGAACATCTTGCTCGCGCCCCGCAGCTCGATGGCGGGGCTGGTGTCTGCGCTCATGCCCCGGGACGGTAGGTGTGGCCCCCGCCACGGCAGCAGTCTTCTGGGCGCAACCTGTTCTTTTGCTCGCAGGCACCTGTTGTGCTCGTTTTGCTCGCGCTACAACATCGGAGCCGGAACACGGGCTCGACGCCGGCCCGGCCTTGACGGAGAGAGGCCCGATGATTGACGTCCTGGTGGTCGACGACGACTTCCGTGTCGCTGAGATCAACGCGAGATACGTGGGGAAGGTTCCCGGGTTCCGGGTGACCGCCCGCGCGCACAGTGCAGACCAGGCACTGGCCGCCGTGCAGCGCGGCGGCACCGACCTGGTCCTGCTCGACCACTACCTGCCCGACCGCACCGGCCTCGAACTCGTCCACCGCATGCGCGACCAGGGCCTGCACACCGACGTCATCATGATCACGGCGGCCGGCGACGTGGCGACCGTGCAGCAGGCGATGCGCCTGGGCGCGCTGCACTACCTGGTCAAGCCCTTCACCTTCGCCGCGCTCCGCGTCCGCCTGGAGTCCTACGCCGCCCTGCGCCGCACCGTCGACCGGGTCGGCGGCCGGGGCGTGGCCGGGCAGGAGCAGGTGGACCGGATCTACGGTGCGCTGCGCACCGCGCCCGCACCGGCCTCGCCCGGCCTGCCCAGCGGCCACTCCGAGCCGACGACGGACCTCATCTGCGGTGTCCTGCACGGCGCGGCACGGCCCCTGTCGGCCCACGAGGTGGCCGCCCGCACCGGCCTGAGCCGCTCCACCGCCCAGCGCTATCTGCGCCACCTGGAACAGGCCGGCCGGCTGCGCCTGTCCCTGAAGTACGGCGACACGGGCCGCCCGGAACACCGCTACGCCTGGGTGACGCCATAGCCGTAGCGGCGGCGAGGGCGGGACGGACCGCGTCCCCGGGTGCCGACGCGGGCGCAGGGGTACGACCGCAGACGCAGGGGTACGACGCGCCCGAGGCCGCTCACACGGCGCCCGCCCCGGTCAGCGAGCGCACCTCCGTCTCCGCGTGCCGGGCCTCGTCGGGCGGCTCGGCGGAGGTGACGGTGCCCAGCCAGCCGGCCAGGAAGCCCAGCGGGATGGAGACGATGCCGGGGTTGTGCAGCGGAAAGTACTGGAAGTCCACCCCCGGGAAGAGCGAGTCGGGGCTGCCGGAGACCACCGGGGAGAGCACGACGAGCCCCAGCGCCGGAACCAGCCCGCCGTACACGGCCCAGACCGCGCCCCGGGCGGTGAACCCCCGCCAGAACAGCGAGTACAGCAGCACCGGCAGGTTCGCCGAGGCGGCCACGGCGAAGGCGAGACCCACCAGGAAGGCCACATTGAGGTCGCGGGCGAGCAGGCCGAGGGCGATGGCGACCACGCCGACGCCCACGGCGGCGATCCGCGCCACGGCCACCTCGCCCCGCCGCGTCCCGCCCCGGCGCCGCAGCGACGCGTACAGGTCGTGGGCGACGGACGCCGAGGAGGCCAGGGTGATCCCGGCGACCACCGCGAGGATGGTGGCGAACGCGACCGCGGCGACCACCGCGAACAGCACCGTGCCGCCCGTGGAGTCCGCGCCGCCGCCCAGATCGAGCGCGAGCAGCGGCACCGCGGTGTTCCCGGCGGCGTTCGCCCCGCGGACCGCCTGCGGGCCCACGATCGCGGCGGCCCCGAAGCCGAGCACGATCGTCATCAGATAGAAGCCGCCGATGAGCCCGATGGACCAGAGCGCCGAACGCCGCGCCGCCCGCGCGGTCGGCACCGTGTAGAAGCGCGACAGGATGTGCGGCAGCCCGCCCGTGCCGAGCACCAGCGCGAGTCCGAGGCTGAGGAAGTCCAGCCGGGCCGTCCAGTCGCCGCCGTACCTGAGTCCGGGTGCCAGGAAGGCGTCCCCGTGCCCGCTGCGCCCGGCCGCGGCGCGCAGCAGCTCGTCGAGGTCTCCGTGGAAGCGGACCATGACGAGCGCGGTCAGCACCACGGTCCCGCCCAGCAGGAGGACGGCCTTGACGATCTGGATCCAGGTGGTGGCCCGCATCCCGCCCAGCGACACATAGACCACCATCAGCGCGCCGACGCCGATCACCGTCCATGCCTGTGCCGCCCCGCCCGCGCCCGTCCTGCCCAGCAGCAGGGCCACCAGGCTGCCCGCGCCCACCATCTGCGCCACCAGGTACAGCACGGACACCGTGACCGAGGACGTGCCCGCCGCGATCCGCACCGGCCGCTCGCGCATCCGCGCCGCCACCACGTCCGCCAGCGTGAACCGCCCGCAGTTGCGCACCGGTTCGGCGACGAGGAACAGCACCACCAGCCAGCCCACGAGGAAGCCCACCACATACAGCACCCCGTCGTAGCCGAACAGCGCGATCAGCCCGGGGACCCCGAGGAAGGAGGCGGCCGACGCGTAGTCCCCCGCGATGGCAAAACCATTCTCCATCGGGGAGAACAGCCGCCCGCCCGCGTAGAACTCCTCCGCCGAGCCGTGCCGCCTACGGCTCACCCAGGTGGTGATGGCCAGCGTGACGGCCACGAACACGCTGAACAGCACCAGCGCCCACCTCTGATGATCGCCGGTCACGCCCCGCCACCCCCTTGCACCGCACTGCGCGTCAGCTCCTGTGTCTCCCACCGCAGTTCGAGCGCGGCCCGGTCCCTGCGCAGCCGGGCGTGCCGCGCGTACGCCCACGCCAGGAGGAACGTACTGAGGAACTGCCCCGCCCCCGCGACCATCGCCACGTTCACCGCGCCCGCCACCGGCCGCGCCATGAACCCGGGCGCGGACGTCGCGGTGACCACGTACACCAGGTACCAGCCCAGGAAGGCCACCACCGCCGGCACCACGAACCTCCGGTAGCGGCTGCGCACCTCCTGGAACGCCGCGCTGCGCTGCACCGCGAGATACACCTCGGCCACCGCCGCACCGTCCCTGCCCCGGTCCGGCCGGGCCCCGCGCGCGACCGGCACCCGCAGGCCACGAGCCCCGGCCCCCTCTCCCTCTCCCCGGCCTCCCCGGCCGGTCCCGGGCTCCTCGGACCACGGATCGCGCTGCCGCAGATCCTCGGGCGCCGCCCGCTCCCGGTCCTGCCCCGGCTCCGACCGTTCCTGCCCCTGGCCGCTCCCGAACCGGTCCCCGGGACCGCTCCCGTCCCCGCCCCCGCCCCCGCCGGGACTGCCGTTGTTCGACTCCATGCCCCAGCATGGTCAGAACCGCCGGACCCCCCGCCTCGCTTCTCCCCCCGCTTCACCCCATCAGGTGACTCAGCTCGCCGGCGGACGCGCCAGGCCCTTCGTGTACGCGTACCGCACCGCCTGTGCACGGTCCTTCAGCCCCGTCTTGGCGAACAGGTTGTTGATGTGCGTCTTCACGGTGGCCGTGGAGACATGCAGCCGCCGGGCGATCTCCTGGTTGCTCAGCCCCTCGGCGATCAGCACCAGCACCTCGCACTCCCGCGTCGTGAGCCCGTCGGGCGGTTCATCGGCGGACGCGTGGCGGGACTCGGGCTCGGACAGCCGCTCCAGCAGCCGCCGCTGGATGCCGGGCGAGAGCCCCGCGTCCCCGGACAGCACGCTGTGCACCGCCCGGACGATCTCGTCACCACCCGCGTCCTTGGTCAGATAGCCCCGCGCCCCCGCCCTGAGCGCGGGGAACAGCGACTCGTCGTCCGCGTACGTCGTGAGGATCACCACCTGCGTCCCCGGGTGCTGCGAGCGGATCCGCCGGGTGGCCTCGACACCGTCGCAGCGCGGCATCCGCAGGTCCATGAGCACCACGTCCGGCGCGACCTCCGCGACGAGCCGCACGGCCTCCTCGCCGTCCCCCGCGGACCCCACGACCTCGACGCCCGGCAGCAGCCCCAGCAGCATCACGATGCCTTCCCGGACCACCGTCTGGTCGTCCGCCACCACCACCCGCGCCGGCTTCCCGACAGCCTCCTCGGTCATACCGGCACCTTCAACGTCACCGCGAACCCCTCCTCGTGCGGCCCTGCCTCCAGCGAGCCGCCCAGCAGCTCGGCGCGCTCACGCATGCCCAGCAGACCGTACCCGCCGCCGGCCCCGGCCAGTTCGCCGGGCGAACCGCCCGAGTCCCGCACGTCCAGCACCACCTGGTCGTCGCGGTAGTCCAGGCTGAGCCTGACCCGGGCGCCCGGAGCGTGCTTGCGGACATTGGTCAGCGCCTCCTGAGCGACCCTGCGGACGGCCTGGGACGCCTCGGCGGGGAGCCGTCTGCGTTCACCCGAGACGGTGACCTCCGCGCCGTCGTTCGCCGCCACGAGCTGGCCGAGGAAGTCCTCCAGCGGGGTCAGTTCGCCGCGCAGCGCGGACAGTGCCTGCCGGGTCTCGGAGAGTCCGTCGCGGGCCATGCCCCGGGCGGCGACCACCCGCTCCAGGATCTGGTCCCGGTCCGCGCCCCGCTCGATGAGGAGCCGGGCGGCCTCCAGGTGCACGAGCTGGGCCGAGAGGCTGTGGGCCAGCACGTCATGGATCTCCCGCGCGATCCTGGCCCGCTCCCCCAGCGCCGCCGACTCCGCCTCCGCCGCCCGAGCGGCCCGCTCCTGCGCGAGCAGCCGCTGGGCACCGGCGCGGGCCTCGGCGTCGAGCCGCAGGACATAGCCGGCGAGCGCCAGTCCGACCGCCGTGACGACGGTGGTGAGCCACCGGTCGTCGTTGGCCGCGGCGAAGGCGCCGAGCGCGATTCCCGTGAGCGGGGTGGCCACCGCGAGCGGCAGTCTCTCCAGCGCGCCGACCGCGCAGGCGCACCAGATGACGAGGGCCGGATCGTGGAAGTTCCCCGCCTGGGCGGCGGCGCCGACTGCGAGGAGCAGCACGAAGAGCACCAGGGACGGTCCGAGCCGGTGGGCGAGCGTGGTCCGGAAGAAGGCCCAGGACGCGCCGGCGGCCACCAACACGCCCGCCGCGGCCGCCGCGGCGCCCCAGGCGTGGACGTGGCTGTTGCGGAAGGCGCCCCACAGCAGGATGGCGGCCAGCATCAGCCGCACACACCAGCCCAGGAGGCGCCGGGGCCGCGAGATGCCCTCGCGGCCCAGTGCTTCCGGAGAGGGCCAGCGCGTCCAGACGTTCTCCGTCATGCGTGTTCCTTCCACGCGGGGCGGGGCCTGCCGTCACCGTACGCCGCGGTCCGGCCGTCCGCCGCCGTCAGGGCGCCGGAGCGCAGGACCAGGACTCCCGAGCGCACCAGCAGCGTGGCGGCGAGCGCGAGCATCAGTGCCGGGCTGCCCTGATGCACACCGAGCAGCTCGCCCAGTCCGAACAGAGCGGCGCGCAGGGCGATGCCTCCGCTCCAGACGGCGATGCCCGCCTTGGTCGTACTGGTCCAGACCGCGCCGTCCGGCTCCACCCATATCCGGGAGGTCCAGGCCCAGCCCGCTCCGATCCCCAGGCCGATGATCAGCTCGGCGACCAGGAGCGCGACGGCCTCGCCCTGATGGTGGGCGTCGATCAGGTGCGGGTCGCGCAGGGCGACGACGGCGAGGATCGCGGGCAGCAGCCACCAGCGCCGGTCCGCGTCGATCCGGCGGGCGCGGAACTGCCTGAAGATCACGAGCGCGGCGACCGCGACGATCACCAGCACATTGACGAGCCCGGACATCAGAGCCTCCATGAGCGGGAAGGAGAGGCCGGCGGCGAGAACCGCCGACGCCTTCGACGCTACGGAAAATCACGGGCGGACTGATCGGACCGGGGGTGGATCGAGGGTGGATTCCGGGCGCCGGGATTCTCCACCCACGGGTGGACAACCGGACCCCCGGCCCCCGGCCCCCGGCCCCCGGCCCTCGGGCACCAGGCTCCGGGCCGCCCGGGGCCCCCGGCCCCTCGGACCCCTGGCCCCCTGATCTCGTCGGCGCCCCACCGCCGTGCCCGACCGGGGCACCCGCCCCGGCGGCACAACGGCATCGTGGCCGCGACCGCGACCGCGACCGCGGCACGGTCCGGCGACCGCGACCACAGCCACAGCCACAGCCACAGCCACAGCCACAGCCACAGCCACAGCCACAGCCACAGCCACAGCCACAGCCAGGGTGCCGTGAAGCCCCTGCCGGCCGCTACGCGTCGATGCGCGAGCGGTCCAGCGTGGCGGCCGAGCTGGCGATGAACTCCTTGCGGGGGGCCACGTCGTTGCCCATGAGCAGGTCGAACACGCCCTCCGCCGCTTCCAGGTCGGAGAGGTTGATCCGGCGCAGGGTGCGGTGGCGCGGGTCCATCGTGGTCTCGGCCAGCTGGTCGGCGTCCATCTCGCCGAGGCCCTTGTACCGCTGGATCGAGTCCTTGTACCGGATGTTCTTGCTCTGGAACTCCAGCAGCCTGTCCCGCAGCTCGCGGTCCGAGTACGTGTAGACGTACTTGTCCTGGCCCTTCTTCGGCTGGACCAGTTCGACCCGGTGCAGCGGCGGCACGGCGGCGAAGACCCGGCCCGCCTCGACCATGGGCCGCATGTAGCGGTGGAAGAGGGTGAGGAGCAGGGTGCGGATGTGGGAGCCGTCCACATCGGCGTCGGTCATCATGATGATCTTGCCGTAGCGTGCCGCGTCCAGATCGAAGGTCCGGCCGGAGCCCGCTCCTATCACCTGGATGATCGCGCCGCACTCGGCATTCTTCAGCATGTCCGTGACGGAGGACTTCTGGACGTTGAGGATCTTGCCGCGGATCGGCAGCAGCGCCTGGAACTCGGAGTTCCGGGCGAGCTTGGCGGTGCCGAGCGCGGAGTCCCCCTCGACGATGAACAGCTCGCTGCGGTCGACGTCGTCGCTGCGGCAGTCGGCGAGCTTGGCGGGCAGCGAGGACGATTCCAGGGCGGTCTTGCGGCGCTGGGCGTCCTTGTGCTGGCGCGCCGCGATGCGGGTGCGGGCGGCGGCGACGGCCTTCTCCAGGACGACGCGCGCCTGCTGGGCGGCGTCCCGCTTGGTGGAGGTCAGGAACGCCTTGAGTTCCTTGGTGATCACGTTGTTCACGATGCGGCGGGCCGCCGAGGTGCCGAGGACCTCCTTGGTCTGCCCCTCGAACTGCGGTTCCGCCAGGCGGACCGTGACGACCGCGGTGAGGCCCTCCAGGGCGTCGTCCTTGACGATGTCGTCCTCGGCGACGCGCAGCATCTTCTTGGCCCGCAGCACCTCGTTCATCGTCTTGGTCACGGCCTGCTCGAAGCCGGCGACATGGGTGCCGCCCTTGGGTGTGGCGATGATGTTGACGAAGGACCGCAGCGTGGTGTCGTAGCCGGTCCCCCAGCGCAGGGCGACGTCCACGCCGAGGTCGCGGGTGACCTCGGTGGGCGTCATCTGGCCGTGCTCGTCCAGGACGGGGACGGTCTCCTTGAAGGTGCCCTGGCCGCTGAGGCGGAGGACGTCGCAGACGGGCCTGTCGCTCGCCAGGTACTCGCAGAACTCGCTGATGCCGCCGTCGAAGCGGAAGGACTCCTCGCCCTTGCTGCCGCCCTCACCCAGTCCGTACTCGTCGCGCACGACGATGGTCAGGCCGGGCACCAGGAAGGCGGTCTGCCGGGCGCGCTGGTGCAGGTTCTCCAGGGAGAGCTTCGCGTCCTTGAGGAAGATCTGGCGGTCGGCCCAGTACCGCACGCGCGTCCCGGTGCGCGACTTGGGGATCTTCTTGGCCTTGCGCAGCCCGCTGCCGGCCTCGAACCTGGCCTCGGGGCCGTTGCCCGTGAACGCCCCGGGCACACCGCGCCGGAAGCTGATCGCGTGCGTGTGGCCGCCGCGGTCGACCTCGACGTCCAGCCGGGCGGACAGCGCGTTGACGACGGAGGCGCCGACGCCGTGCAGACCGCCGGAGGCGGCGTAGGAGCCGCCGCCGAACTTGCCGCCGGCGTGCAGCTTGGTCATGACGACCTCGACACCGGACAGGCCGGTCCTCGGCTCGACGTCGACCGGGATGCCGCGGCCGTTGTCGCGGACCTCCACGGAGCCGTCGTCGTGCAGGACGACCTCGATGTGGTCGCAGACGCCCGCCAGGGCCTCGTCCACGGAGTTGTCGATGATCTCCCACAGGCAGTGCATGAGACCGCGGCTGTCGGTCGACCCGATGTACATGCCGGGGCGCTTGCGCACGGCCTCGAGCCCCTCGAGGACGAGCAGGTGCCGCGCGGTGTAGTTGGAGCCGTCACGGTCTGCTCCTGCCAGCAGCGCTGTGGACGGCACGGACGTATCGGCGGTCACGCGGTTCGCTCCTCGCTGAATTTCAGGTGAGGCCCTGATGGGTAAGGGCGCGGCTTGGGTTGCCGCTCAGAGGGTACCGAGCCCTGGTAGAGCCCTTGTAACGCAACCCTCGACGGCGCTTCAGACTAGTCGAGGAGTCGCATGTACGTTCGATCCCTCGATGGAGTGAAGCACATATCACGTTCCCTTCGGGGCATGAACCATTTAGGCTCCGGGCACGTCCTCATGAACAACCGGCAAGCCGGCCGGGGAGGACCGACCATGACCGACAGCGCGAACCCGTAAGACACACAGAAACGTAATACGGCACATTCGCCGCCAAACCGGCAACGGACAGCCACCTCGGGAAGATTTTTCGAGGAAAAGCCGCGAGCGGGAACGTTTGGGGCTGGTTGGATGTTGACCCTGGTACGACAGCTCGTCGAGCTAGAGAAGAGGCGACGTGACTACTGTTCTGACCCCCGCGAGCCCGCTGACGGCCGCTGATCGCTGCGACCGCTGCGGCGCCCAGGCATACCTGCGCGTCGTCCTGCTGAGCGGCGGAGAACTGCTCTTCTGCGCCCACCACGGTCGCAAGTTCGAGCCGGAACTCAAGAAGATCGCCGCTGAGATACAGGATGAGACGGAGCGCCTCACCTCCGTGCCTGCGACCACGCCCGACGAAGAGCGCTGACCATCTCGCACGACGAGCCAGCTCCGGCACAGGCCGGCGACACGGGCGGTTGCTCCTGATCCACAGGAGCGACCGCCCGTCGTCATGTCCGCCCGAGGCCGCTCAGGCCACGCCCATGGACGGCCGCAGGCCCTTGGACCCCCGCGCGGCACGCAGCGTCCGCACCACGTCGGACACCCGCGTGTAGACGCCTGGGCTCCCCGCCTCCCCGCAGCCGTCCCCCCAGGAGACCAGCCCGATGAGGCGCCCCTGGGCCACCAGCGGTCCCCCGCTGTCGCCCTGGCAGGCGTCCCGTCCACCGGCGCTCTCGCCCGCGCACAGCATGGTCCGGGGCACGTAGGTGCCGTTCGTACTGCCCGGATACGCCCGCTCGCACTGGGCGTCGGGCAGCACATGCACCCGCGCCGCGCGCAGGCTGTGCGGGTAGGCCGCGCCGCCGGTCGTGTCGCCCCAGCCGTAGACGAGGGCGCTCGTCCCCGGCGCGTACGCGGGGTCGCCCGCGCCCGCCATCGGGATGACGGCGCGCTGGGGCAGCGGCTCGGCCAGCGTGAGCACCGCGAAGTCGCCCGAGTTGGTCGCCCGGTCGTAGCGCGGATTGACCCAGGTGGCGCGTACGCGGATCTCCTTGCCCTGTCCGGACAGCAGGTCCGTACGCCCCTCGATGACCTTCAGATCCCGTGTCGGCGGCGCACCGACCACATCACCGGACAGGCAGTGCGCGGCGGTCAGTACGGCATTGCGGGCGACGGCCACGGCCCCGCAGAACTGTCCCGCGCGCGTACCTCCGAACCGGTCACGGCTGGACAGCGCCACGGTCCACGGACTCTGGGCCACATCGACGGGGAAACCCCCGACGACAACGCTGTCAGCGGCGGCGGGAACGGCGTTCACCAGCGGTATCGCGGCCCCCGTGGCCGCCAGCACCAGCGGCCCGGCCAGGGCGCGGGCAATACGGCGTCGCATACGCACTCCTCACTCTGTGGTGATCATCGAACACCCAGAGTCGGGCACGTGGGCGCACGCCGCAGCACGAAGGCCCGGCTCCCCGCACGGGAGAACCGGGCCTCACGGTGTCGCGCGGGTCCTAGTCGAGGTAGTCGCGCAGCACCTGCGAGCGCGACGGGTGGCGCAGCTTCGACATGGTCTTGGACTCGATCTGGCGGATCCGCTCACGCGTGACGCCGTAGACCTTGCCGATCTCGTCGAGGGTCTTGGGCTGGCCGTCGGTGAGACCGAAGCGCATGGAGACGACACCCGCCTCGCGCTCGGACAGGGTGTCGAGCACCGAGTGCAGCTGCTCCTGGAGCAGCGTGAAGCTCACCGCGTCGGCCGGGACGACCGCCTCGGAGTCCTCGATGAGGTCACCGAACTCGCTGTCGCCGTCCTCGCCCAGCGGGGTGTGCAGCGAGATGGGCTCGCGGCCGTACTTCTGGACCTCGATGACCTTCTCCGGGGTCATGTCGAGTTCCTTGGCCAGCTCCTCCGGGGTGGGCTCGCGGCCCAGGTCCTGGAGCATCTGGCGCTGCACGCGCGCGAGCTTGTTGATGACCTCGACCATGTGCACCGGGATACGGATGGTGCGGGCCTGGTCGGCCATGGCGCGGGTGATCGCCTGCCGGATCCACCAGGTGGCGTACGTGGAGAACTTGTAGCCCTTGGTGTAGTCGAACTTCTCGACCGCGCGGATCAGACCGAGGTTGCCCTCCTGGATGAGGTCCAGGAAGAGCATGCCGCGGCCGGTGTAGCGCTTGGCCAGGGAGACCACCAGACGGAGGTTGGCCTCCAGGAGGTGGTTCTTGGCGCGGCGGCCGTCCTCGGCGATGATCTCCAGCTCGCGCTTGAGCTTCGGCGCCAGCTTGTCGGAGTTGGCCAGCTTGTCCTCGGCGAAGAGACCCGCCTCGATGCGCTTGGCCAGTTCGACTTCCTGCTCGGCGTTGAGCAGGGGGACCTTGCCGATCTGCTTGAGGTAGTCCTTGACCGGGTCGGCGGTGGCGCCGGCCGCGGCGACCTGCTGGGCGGGGGCGTCGTCCTCGTCCTCGTCGGAGAGCACGAAACCGGCGCTCTCCGCGCCCTCCGGCTCCTCCGTCGCGCCCTTGGGGTCCTCCAGCACCTCGTCCTCGAGGAGCTCGGCGTCGTCCTTCTTGCCGGCGGTCTTCTTGGCCGTCGTCTTCTTGGCGGCGGCGGTCGTCTTCTTCGCCGCCGTCTTCTTCGCGGCGGCGGTCGTCTTCTTGGCGGCGGCCTTCTTGGCGGGCGCGTCGTCCTCGACCGGGGCGTCGGCGGCGGGCGGCGCCGTCGGCGTGGCGGTGGCGGTGGCCTTCCTGGTGGTCACCGTCTTCGCCGCGACCGTCTTGGTGGCGGTGCGCTTGACCGGACTCTTCGCTGCGACGCTCTTTCGGGTGCGCTTGTTTGGCTCCGCGGCACTGACCATCAGCGTCACACCCTCTTCCTCGAGGATCTGGTTGAGGCTGCGCAGTACGTTCTTCCACTGAGTGGCCGGGATCTGGTCAGCTTCGAAGGCCCGACGCACATCGTCGCCGGCGATCTGCCCCTCAGCCTTTCCCCGCTCAATGAGCGCCATGACAGAGACGGACTCGGCGATCTCCGGCGGGAGCGTACGGGATGTGCTGGCCGACACGAACAACCTCTCGGAACGTTGGAAAACGGCTTCCGGCCCCGTCCTCTGACGGACAGGAGCCGACCACCGGCCTGGGGATTGGGCCGACGGGACGGGCGGGGGCCGGGAAGATGCACAGCGCCATGAACGGCGTCCGTATTCCCTCCGCGGCTGTCACCTCTTAGGTCATCGCGTTGTTCCCATGAGCGTTACGCCCAATCCGCGTGGCCCGAGTCACACCCCGTAAGCGCTTAAAAACGGTCAGAAGTGGACACATGAGATCAGCCGGGGCGGACAGGCTCTCACGAGGGCCGCCCGCCCGTCGCGCGCGACCCCGCCGGGCGCGCGGAGGCGGAGGCGGAAGATCCGGCCGGGTCCCGACCGAGGCCACTCGCCCGCCGGGGCCACCCGTCGGCCGAGGCGCCGGGAGGGTGACACGAGGACAGTGCGACGGCGCGAGGACGACGAGACGGCGAGACGGCGAGACGGCGAGGAGAGGACGACGGAGGGACGGGCTGGAGCGGCGGAGCCGAGGGAGGCGAGCCGCGGTCCGGGGGCACGGGAGGGCGGCAGGTCTCCGGCCGTGCCGCCCGCGCCCCGGCGCGTCGCCCGCGGTTCAGTGCTCGCGCGGCGCGGGCACCACTCGCTCGATCTCGGGGTGCACCGTGAGGAGCTGGCGCATGGCGCCCTCCGCCGCGGCGCCGTCGCCCGCCGCGAGCGCGTCGACGATCCGGGCGTGCTGCCCCACCGAGGCGTCGTTCGGCCGGTCGCAGCCCGTGACGGGGCCGCCCGACACGTGCAGGGCGGACGAGACGATCCCGGAGAGGTGCTCCAGCATCCGGTTGCCCGCGACCTGGATGAGCAGGCCGTGGAACTCCGTGTCGGCCCGGGAGAAGGTCAGCGCGTCACCCTGCGCAAGGGCGTGGCCCATGATCTCGACCATGTCGGCGAGGCGCTGCTGGACGTCCTCGCGTCCGTGTCCCGCGGCGAGGCGCGCGGCGAGCGGCTCGATCGTCCAGCGCAGCTCGCTCAGCTCACGGCGCTGGTCGTCGCGCTGCGGCCCGAAGGCCCGCCACTCGATGATGTCGGGATCGAGGAGGTTCCAGTCGCTGACCGGGCGCACCCGCGTGCCGACGTTGGGACGCGCGCTGACCAGGCCCTTGGCCTCCAGCACGCGGAGCGACTCCCGGACGACGGTGCGGGAGACCTCGAAGCGCTGGCCGATCTCCTCGGGAACCAGCGGGCGGTCGGCGCCCAGGTCGCCCGAGACGATCATCTGACCGAGCTGCTGGACGAGTTGGCCGTGCAGGCCGCGGCCGCGGCTGCCGGCGGCGCGCCGGCCGACGCGCCCCAGCTCGGGGTCCGCGCCCTCCCAGGCAGGACTTCCGACGCGGTCGGGGACGGGCGCCTCGGCGTAGGGGTAGCGGTCGAGTCCGCCCGGTCCGGCCAGGCCGGAGTCGGTGGAGCGGGCGGCGGTCATCATGGTGTGCGCAAGGGTACTCACGGATCCTTTGTCGGCGCTGCCTCCAACTCCCTTGAGGTCTTTGGTGAAAAGCACACGAAAGGGTGATCGCTCACTCCGTCGCAATTGACGCCTTATCGGAAAGAAATGTGCTTTCCGCGGGGAGTTGCGCCCGATGCGCGATCGAATGAGCGCGAACCCTGCTCATCGGGCTCTGCTCCGCAGGACCGTCAGCAGATACCCACCGAGCAGCGCGCCGAGCGACAACACCAGGACGCTGCCCATCGGTTGGGCGACCACGCGGGCCGCGGCGGAGAGCCAGCGATCCCCGCCGAAGGGCCACGGCAGCAGGAACGTCTCGTGCAGCCGCGCGGGCAGTCCGGCGGTGTCCCAGGCGGCGCCGCCCAGCGCCTCCTGCACCAGCGGTACGCCGACGACCGGCACGGCGAGCACCGCGGCCAGCCCCGCGGTCGCGGACCGGAACACTCCCGAGGCCAGCACCCCGGTCCAGCCGCAGCCGATCACGAGGCCGGTCCAACTCGCGGCCGGGGCGAGCCAGTCACCGGGGACCTGGGTCAGTTCCCCGCCGTAGACGAGGTACAGCAGCTCGGCGTCGCAGCCGATGGTGAGGAAGGCCAGCAGCGCCGCCGTGGCCGTGGCGACGAGGAGCTTGGCGGCGAGCAGTCCCAGGCGGCGGGGCACGGTGCCCCGGTCCGCCGCCAGCGCGGGGTGCCGGAACTCGTCGCCGAAGGCGAGCGCTCCGAGCAGTCCCGCGCCGAGCGCCGCCGGCGGCAGTGGCAGCTGCTGCGGCCACGCCGCCAGCAACCGGGGCTGCGGCGTATGGCCGATGCGCCCCATGACCAGGGCCGTGAGGGCGGAGACGACGAGCACGGCCGCGCAGACGGCGAATCCGGTGCCGATGCCCAGAGCGCGGCGCAGTTCGTAGCGCACGGGGCGCAGCGGTCCCGCGCCGGGGCGGACGGCGATGGGGGGCGGCAACGGCGACGAGGCATCCGCCGTGACGACCTCGGCGGGGCGGGGCGTGGGGATCGAGGGCTGCGTGGCGGACGGGTGTGCGGTGACCGAGTGCGTGGCGGACGCCTGCGGGCCCGGTGCCCGAGCAGTCCCTTGTGGCTGGGGATCCGGCTGCGGGCCGGGCTGCGCTCCTTGCGGGTGCGCGTGCGGGTGCGGGCCGGGGCGCCGTCGTGCCGAGGGCCGCGCGCCGGGGGTGCCCTCCGGGGACTGCTCCGGCGCGCCGGCGCGATCCCCGCGGCCGGTGCGGGGTGCATCGCCGGGACGGGCCCGTACGCCACCGACGTGCGGGCGTGCCGCCGTGGGCACGCCGTCGGCGGGTGCGGCGGCCGTCGTCGAACCCTCGGCGTGCGCGGCGACGGAGACGGCCTCGGGGCGGCCGTGGTCGAGGAGAGCGGCGGCGACCGTCTCCTCGGCCTCCTTTCGAGACGTGGCGCCCGGCCCGCCCGGAGCGGTGGCGGCGACGGCTCCGCCTCGGTCCGCTGCGGCACGCGCGTTCCCTCCCGGCTCGCCGACCGCTCCGCCGCCGTCGCGCACCAGGGAGCCGGAGGGAACGGAGGGGACGGCCCCCGACCCCGGGGCCTGCCCCGAAGCCGGAGCAGCCGAAGTCTCTCCGGCGGCGGGGGCGCCGGGCTCCCCGGCCTGCGCCCGCTCGGCGAAGGGGTGCTCCGCAGTGGGGCGCTCGGCCCCGGCACCGGCGCCCATGTCGCCCACCTCGTGGGAGAGTTGGTGCACCAGGATGCCGTGGCGGAACGCGGCCTCCCCGACGTCGGCGCACGTACTGCCGTAGACGGACAGGCGATTGCCGTCCTCCCGCACGACCTCCACGGAGCGCTGGGCGGTGCGGGCCTCCTTGGCCAGCAGGGCGGCGAGACGGGCGGCGTGCGGACTGAGGACCGCGACGCGAGGACGCAGCCGGTGGCGGGCGAAGTCCGTCGCCTCCTGGTCGGCCACGACGCTGCCGCGCTCCAGCGTGACGACCCGGTCTGCCGTACGCGCGGCCTCTTTGGGGTCGTCCGTGGCGAACAGCACCGTGCCGCCCCGGCTCGCGTGGGCCCGCAGCATGCCGTGCAGCCAGCGGCCCTCCCGCGGGGAGACGCCGCCCGCCGGATGGTCGAGCACCAGTGTGTGCGGGTCGGACAGCAGGACGCACGCCAGGCCGAGCCGCCGGTCCATGCCGCGCGACAGCATGCCCAGACGTTCGTCGCGGAAGCTGACGAGTCCGACCGCCTCCAGCACTTCGTCGGCCCGCCGGGCCGGAAGTCCCGCCGCCGCGCACAGCATCCGCAGATGACCCCGGACCGAACGGGAGGGATGGCCGGGCACGTCACCCAGGAGGACACCGACCTCACGCGCCGGATGGGCGATGCGGTGCAGGGGCCGGCCCTTGAAGTAGGTGATTCCCCGGCCCTGTTGGAGTTCGAGCATGAGTCTGAGCGTGGTCGTCTTGCCCGCGCCCGCGGTCCCCAGGAGCGCGGTGACACGCCCCGAGTGCGCCTCGAAGGAGACGTCGTCGACGGCGGGCGAACGGCCCTTGCGGGAGTCGCTGGTCAATCCGAAGGCCTGGATCACCCGCAGCAAGATAGCCGTTATGTACCTTTTTTCCGGTTTGCAACGCGCGTACGGCCGACACCGCCGCCCTCGGTCCCCGTCTCAGACCTCCGGGCGCAGCATGGGCGGGTTGAGCAACGTGGCCCCGCCCGCCCGGAACAGCTGGGCGGGCCGGCCGCCCTGCCGCGTGGTCGTGCCCCCGGTCGGCACCAGGAAGCCCGGCGTCCCCGTCACCTTGCGATGGAAGTTGCGCGGGTCGAGCGCCACTCCCCACACCGCCTCGTAGACGCGCCGCAGTTCACCGACGGTGAATTCCGGCGGGCAGAACGCGGTCGCCAGCGACGAGTACTCGATCTTCGACCGGGCCCGCTCGACCCCGTCGGCCAGGATCCGGGCGTGGTCGAAGGCGAGCGGTGCCGCGGCTTCGCCGTCCCGGCCGTAGCCGTCGTGCTGGAGCAGCTCCGCCACGGACGCCCAGCGGGCGTCACCGGCGTCACCACCGGGCCGGGGCGCGGGCAGATCGGGCGCGAGGGCGAGGTGGGCGACGCTGACGACGCGCATCCGCGGATCACGGCCCGGGTCGCCGTAGGTCGCCAGCTGCTCCAGGTGCGCGCCGTTGTCCTGGACCGGTGCGGCGGGGTCGTGGACGCACAGGCCCGCCTCCTCCTCCAGTTCGCGCGCCGCGGCCTGCGCCAGATCCTCGTCCTCCCGCACGAAGCCACCGGGAAGCGCCCACCGCCCCTGGAACGGAGGCTCCCCCCTGCGCACCGCCAGCGCGCACAGGGCGTGGCGGCGCACGGTCAGCACGACCAGGTCCACGGTGACAGCGAAGGGCGGAAAGGCTGACGGGTCGTAGGACATGCCGTGATCATAGTCGTCTGCCTGACGATAAACACTCCCTTCGCCGGTCGCAGCGACGAGCGGTCCGCGCGGCCGCGCCGGACGCCCCGTCCTCGCGTCCCGGCCACTCTGCGCACCATGCCGGGCAAGGTCATACCCCCAGTTGCAGCCCCTCGGCCGCCTCCTCGACCAGGGCGAGGCCGAGCCTGCTGACCCGTACCGAGAAGGGGGCGCCGGCGACCCGCAGCCCGGTGAGGCCGATCTCCCCGAGCGGCGCCGCACGCACCGGCCGCAGGGTGACCGTCCCGGCGGGAGTGTCGGGCCGGATGCCGACGAGCGCGGTGAGCAGCAGGACCGCGGCGGACGCGGCCGTCGCCGAGGGGCGGCAGGCCGCCGGGTGCGGAACGGGCGCGCCGCCGTCCGTGCGCTGCTCTCCGGCGAACATCTCGGGCAGCCGGTGTCCGAAGGCCCCGGCCGCCGCCAGGATGCCCCGCAGCAGGGCACCGGCCTCCTCCTCGTGGCCCGCCGCCGCCAGACCGGCGACGGCGACGGCCGTCTCGGCCACCCGCACCGCCCCGGCACGGTGGCCGAAGGGGTTGTAACCGGCCTCCTTTGCGGCGAGCCCGCGCAGTCCCCAGCCCGAGTCCATCGTGGGCCCGCGCAGCAGCCGGGCGAGCTGACCGGTTCGCGTCTCGTCGAGGAGTCCGGGCGCCTGCCGTCCACCGCCCAGCAGGCCGGTGTCGAGCAGGTGGGCGGCGGAGGCGTCGAGGTGCGTGAGCAGCCGCCCGTCGGGTGCCCTGCCGGCCGCGGGTCTGCCGCCGCCGCGGTCGTCGACCCAGAAGTCGTCCCGGAACGCCGTGCGCAGGTGCTGGGCCCACTGCCGCAGTTCGTCCGCGCCCGGTCTGCCGAAGGCGTCGAGCAGGTCCGCTCCGAGCAGCGCCGCCCGGTGGGCGTGCGCCTGGATCTCGCAGCGCACGGGTCTGCCGGGCAGTTGATCGCACAGATATGTGCCGTCCCCCACGGACGCGCGCAGCCAGGTGAGGCAGCCCTCGGCCGCGGGCAGCAGGTCCTCCGCCTCCCGCTCGGGAAGGCCCCAGCGGCGGGCTTCGGCGAGCAGCGCGGGGAAGAGCAGGGTCGCCTCCGTGCCGGTGCAGCCGGGCGGCAGGTGGGGGCCCGCGTCGCGGCGCGGTCCGGGGATCATCCCGGTCCGCCGGCCTGGACCGGTGTGCTGGGTGCGGGCCAGGGTGCGCAGGGTGCTCACGGCCAGCCGGGTGCCCAGGGGCAGCGCCATCCGGGCGGCGGCCAGCGCCTCGGCCGGGGCCAGGCCGCACCGCCACGGGGCCCCGGCCGCCAGGTGCAGGTCGGACGGAGCGGCCGGGTCGCGCAGCAGCAGGGCGTGCAGGTCGTCGATGCCGGTGCGCAGCAGTTCCGCCACCCCGGGGGTGTCGCCGGTGGCCCGCGCGGGCGCCAGCGGACTCGTGGCGGTGCGGCCCACGGCCCGCAGGGGGCCCGCGCCGTCCTGCCGCACCCGCAGTTCCACGGTGGCCGTGCCGCCCGGGGGCAGCTCGAACTCCCAGCGCAGCAGGCCCGCGGAGGCCAGTGCTTCGGCGGGCGGCGGGTCCGCGGTGACCGATGCGCTGGTGGCGCCGCGAGACCAGCGCAGACCGGAGCCGCGTACGCTCGCGGGCCGTTCCTCGCCCGCGCCTCCACGGGCGATCTGGCCGAGGTCCGCGAGGTCGGTACCGAGGGCCACCTCCATGGGGAGCCGCAGCGGGCGCGGCGAGGTGCTGCGCAGGGTGATCCGCTCCGTGCCGTCCGCGTCCCGTACGCGCTCCACCAGCACATCGGGGTCCGGGCCCGTGCCCGGCGAGGCGCGCAGGGTGCCGACGAAGCGGACCCGGTCGGCGGCGGTCATCAGGGCCTGGACGCCGAGCGGTTCACGCCCGGCGACGCGTACCTGGCAGCGGGAGAGGAGGCGCCGTCCGGAGCGGTAGAAGCCCTCCAGACCGCGCCCGCTCAGCTGCCCCTGGGCGGACGAGACCGCCAGCCCGGGGAGGGCCACGCAGATCATGACGTCATGGGCGGCGGGCAGCTCCGCGGGACTGCCGGGGAGCGAGCGCGGCGCCCGGGTCCGGGATTCACCCGGCACGAGCGCGGCGTACCGCGGGGGCGCGGCGAGGCGCTGCCCCACGGGGCTCACGGGGGTGCTGAAGACCGCGGCGCCGCCGGTGGGGCAGGGCGGAGTCGGCTGGTGCATGGGACGGCTTCCTCTGCGCTCTCGGGGCCTCGGCGAGTACGGCGCCCGGCACCGGGGGCGGCTCCGAAGCGACCTGGGGGGGGCGGGGTGGCCTGGGCAGGTGTTCCGCCACTCAGGTGAACGGCGCGGAGCGGGGCCGGGTCACGCCCGGGACCGGTGAAGCCGACCGAATGGCGGCGGTACGGAGGGCCGGGAAGTGTGACGAGAGGGGTGGGAGAGGTGGAGAGGCGAGAGGGATGACAGGGGTGGGAGAGGTGCAGATGCAAGGGGTGGGAGGGATGACAGGGCCGGGCGGGATGAGAGGGGTGCGACGGTTCGGGCCGTACGGCGGGTTCATGCGCCGTCCCCGGACGGGTCGGGCCGCGACTCATGGATCGGTCGGCGGCCGCCGCGGCGACCCGGATCCGCCGCGCCCGCGGCACGCGGGCGTGTGCGGCCGGACGGCCTGACGGTGCCGGGGCCGGACGCCGCCGCGGCACCTCGTACGCGACGCCGCCGGCCGGACGGGGCCGCTGCCACCGCCGGTGCGCACCTGCTGCGGGGGCCGGGCGCCGGATGCCGCTCCGCGTCGGTGCCGGGCGCCGCGCCCTGAGGACCCTTTGCCCTCCTTGTGCCCTGCGCTTCCGTCTCCGCTTCCGCTTCCGGGCCGTGCTGCTCGCCGGACGATCGCGGGGCAGGCCCCTCGGGCGGGTCCTCGACGGCTGCTTCTTCCACCTCGGCCGGCTGCAGGCGTCCCGTGCGCTCCGCGCGGAGGCAACGGCGGACCGACTCCGGGTCCAGCCCCTCGTTGCACGCTTGGTGGAGGAGGCGGGCGAAGAGGTAGTCGGGGTCCGCGCCCAACGCCATGGCGAGGGCTTCACGGGCCTCCAGGCCGTCGCCCGAGGACCAGGCGACCCAGCCCGCCAGGGTGAGCGGCGCGGCCGCGTGTTCCCCGTAGGGGCCGACACAGCGGCGGGCCAGCGCCCGCCAGAGGCGGAGGGCGGGGGCCGCTTCGTCCCCCTCCATCCACTCGGCCGCGCGGTCGCGCGTCGTGCGGTCCTGAAGGCCGAGGATCAGGACGGCCGCTTCACCGTCGTCGAGCAGCCGGTCGTCGCGGAGGTCGGCGGCGACCGTGCCCGGGACGACGGGTGCGTCGGCGAAGCGGCGCAGGACGCGCCCGGCGAGTCCCAGTGTCTCCTCGGCCACCCCGGCACGGCTCACCTCGTCGAGGATCCTCGGCACCAGGGCCCGGCCCGCCGTGTCCAGCGCGGTCTCCTGCGCGCGTGCCGCCGAGGTCTCCATGGGGAGCAGCCTGGCCCGCAGCTCCTTCAGGCTGCCGCGCACCTGAAGTCCGGCGTACGCCGCCGCCGCGGCCAGCACCGAGGTGCCGGGCAGGCCCATGGGCCATCCCTCCTCGGGGCAGCATCCGTCGGTCGGGCAGCAGTACGACCAGAAACGGCCACCGGAGATGCACAGGGCCTCGATCACCGGGACGTCGAGGAGACCGCACTGCCTGCGCAGCATCTGGGCCAGTGGCTGCAACCGCCGCGCGACCTCCCCCGCCGTCTCGCCGTTCGCCGGCTCCTGGCAGAGGAAGGCGACCAGTTGCTCGGGCATCACCCCTCTGCGCTCGCTGCCCGTGATCAGTCCCCGCGCCAACTGCCGGGCCGCCTCCGGCCAGTCGTCGTGGTCGGACGGGATGCCGACCCTGGCCCTGCCGCCGAACCTGCCGTGGCCGTCCTGGTCGTGCAGGGCGACCAGGACGATGCTGTCCTCTGGGCGGTAGCCGAGCAGATACGGCAGGGCGTCGGCCAGTTCGGCCGGGGTGCGCAGGGTGATCTGGTGGTTCGGTCCGGTTCCGTCGTACGTGATGTCACCAGAGCCGAGGGACCCGCTTCCGAAGGGCTCGGTCCCGGAAGGGCCCACCCCGAAGGCTTCCCCACCGAATGGTCCGTCTCCGAAGGAAGGTCCGCTTCCGCACGATCCAGTCGTTTCGCCGTGATTCGTCATGCCCTGACGATCTCGCGGAATCCAGCATTTCGCTTTCGCCTGTGGATAAGTCGGGCCAGGGACACGTCAACCCACGTCAACCCTGGCCGAACCTCGCCGAACCGCGCCTGGGCCGCCGGGAGTGGGGCGACACCCGACACCGCCATCCCCCTGCCCCTGCCCCTGCCCCTGCCCCTGCCCCTGCCCCGTGAACGCCTCTCCCGCTGCTTCCTCTCCCGTGGCTCTTGGCGAGAGGTGGAAGCGCATCGCGTGACCCGGGAACCGGGCGGCGAGGTCCAGGTCCCCGCCACCGGATCAGCCCGCCGTCGCGAGGACCAGCGGCAGGACCGGGCCGCTGCCCGCCCGGCGCAGCAGGCGGGCGGCGACCGCCAGGGTCCAGCCGGAGTCGGTGCTGTCGTCCACGAGCAGGACGGGGCCGGGAGAGCGGGTCAGGGCGTCCGCCAGCTGCTCGGAGATGGTGAACGCCTGGGACAGCGCCTTGAGGCGCTGCGCGGAGTTGCTGCGGCGCACCGCGCGGCCGTCGTCCGGTCCGGTGTACGTCAGGGTGCCGAGGAAGGGCAGGCGGCCCACGGTCGCGATGCCCTCGGCGAGGGAGCCGACGAGCCGCGGGCGGGTCGTGGACGGAACCGCGACCACGCCCGCCGGACGGGCCAGGGCGTCCGGCGCGTCCGTCGCCCAGCCGCCCGGGGAGCGCGCCCAGTCCGCGAGGACGGCGACGGCGGCCCGCAGGACGTCGTCGGGGACCGCGCCGTCCGGCGCGTTCTCCGCGAGCAGGGGGCGCAGCCGGTTGCCCCAGCCGATGTCGGACAGCCGTCCCAGGGCGCGCCCGGCCGAGCACTGCTCGCCGGGCGGGATGCGGCCCTTGAGGTCGACGCCCAGCGCGGGCATGCCCGTCGGCCACATCCGGCGCGGCTCGATCTCGGCTCCGGGGCGGTCCAGCTCCTGCGCGGCGGTCGTCAGCGACTGGTCCGAGACGGACACGTCGGCCCACGGTCCCGCGCAGTTGTCGCAGCGGCCGCACGGGGCCGCGCCCTCGTCGTCCAGCTGCCGGCGCAGGAACTCCAGCCGGCACCGCGACGTGGTCACGTAGTCGCGCATGGCCTGCTGCTCGGCCGCCCGCTGCCGTGCCACCCAGGCGTACCGCTCGGCGTCGTAGCTCCACGGTTCGCCGGTGGAGATCCAGCCGCCCTTGACGCGCTTGACCGCGCCGTCCACGTCCAGCACCTTGAGCATGGTCTCCAGTCGGCTGCGCCGCAGGTCCACCACCGCCTCCAGCGCCGGGACGGACAGCGGGCGCCCCGCGTCGGCGAGGGCCGTGAGGGTCTGGCGCACCTGGGCCTCGGGCGGGAAGGCGGTGTCGGCGAAGTACCGCCAGATCGCCTCGTCCTCCTTGCCCGGCAGCAGCAGTACGTCGGCGTGTGCCACACCGCGCCCCGCCCGCCCGACCTGCTGGTAGTAGGCGATCGGGGAGGACGGCGAACCGAGATGGAGCACGAAGCCCAGGTCCGGCTTGTCGAAGCCCATGCCGAGCGCGGAGGTGGCCACCAGCGCCTTGACCCGGTTGGCGAGCAGGTCCTCCTCGGCCTGGAGGCGGTCGGCGTTCTCCGTACGACCGGTGTAGGAGGCGACCGTGAAGCCGCGCTGGCGCAGATGGGCGGCGGCCTCCTCGGCCGCGGCGACCGTGAGGGTGTAGATGATCCCGGATCCCGGCAGCTCCTCCAGGTGCTCCGCCAGCCAGGCGAGGCGGTGCGCGGCGTCCGGCAGCCGGACCACGCCCAGCCGCAGGCTCTCCCTCTCCAGGGAGCCGCGCAGCACCAGGGCCTCGCTCGCGCCGGTGCCCAGTTGCTCGGCCACGTCCGCGGTGACGCGCGCGTTGGCCGTCGCGGTGGTGGCCAGGACCGGCACGTCGGGGGCGAGCCCGGCGAGCACCGACCGCAGCCGCCGGTAGTCGGGGCGGAAGTCGTGTCCCCAGTCGGAGATGCAGTGCGCCTCGTCGACCACCAGCAGGCCGGTCGTGGCCGCCAGCTTGGGCAGCACCTGCTCGCGGAAGTCCACCGAGTTCAGCCGCTCCGGACTGACCAGGAGGACGTCGGTCTCGCCGCGCTCGACCTCCCCGTAGATCGTGTCCCACTCCTCCGGGTTGGCGGAGTTGATCGTGCGCGCCCGGATGCCGGCCCGCGACGCGGACTCGACCTGGTTGCGCATCAGCGCCAGCAGCGGCGAGACGATCACCGTCGGACCGGCGCCGCGTCTGCGCAGCAGAGCGGTGGCCACGAAGTACACCGCCGACTTGCCCCAGCCGGTGCGCTGCACCACGAGGGCACGGCGCCGATCCTCCACCAGGGCCGCCACAGCCTGCCACTGGTCTTCCCGCAGCCGCGCCGAACCGCCCGGGTCGCCGACCAGCTCGGCGAGGACGGCATCGGCTTCGGCGCGCAGGTCCAGTTGTTCCATGCCCCCATGCAACCCGATGCCACTGACAACCGGCCACCTCACCCACCGGGACCGGCCGGACCCGCACGGTGGCCGCGCCGTCGCCCGGCCGCCGCGAAGGGCGTGGCGGGGGTGTGGCGCGGGCGTGTCGGGAGGCGTGGCGGAGCGGTGCCCGCGCGGGGACGTGTCGGGCAGATTACGGGAAGACGACGGTAGGGTGTCCGACCGGCCGCCCCGGGGGTCATGCGGTGGACCGCTGGGTAGGGATATAAGGCGCGGGTCAGCTGATAAAGGTCGGCGGCCTCAATTGCTCGTTGCCGCATTCCGGTTCGACAGGAAGAATTGAAGTCCGCTCCCCGCTCGGCTCGGCCGTGACCCGGCAGTGCTCTGCTGCGGTGTGCGCTCTCCTGCATCCGCCCCCGCCCGCAGTCATGGGCGCGTAGCCGAAGGGAGGAACGTGACCTTCGGATTCGCTCCGTCCTCGGCGGCCTCGCTGTCGACGTCCCCCGCCTCCGCCCATCGCGTGCTCGAACCCTCGGAATGGGCCGCCGCGGGAATCCCCCTGCTGCGCAACCCCCGTGAGGTCGTCAGCGGACTCCACGCCCGGCACCGCCCCGGTCCGGCCACCGCCGTGGTCGCCGTGCTCGATCCCGACGAGCGGCTGCGCGCCAGCGCCTCGTTCGTGCGCCGTGCCGCGCCCGCCGACGGCTGGATGCTCCGCAACGCCCTGCTCGCCCAGCTCCGCCGAGTGATACCGCACGACCTGCGACGCCGCACCCCGGTGCGCACCGCCGTGCTGCTCTACTGCCGTGAGGGCGACGCGCGGTGGACGGAGGAGGACGGCGCCTGGATGTGGGGGCTGCGTGACGCGTGCACCCTGCACGGGCTGCGCTGTGGCGCGTACATCACGCTGACCCGGGACGGCTGGCAGGTCCTCGGCGAGGGGCGCGGTGGCCGCAGACCGAGCGCCCTCTCGGCGCCCGAGGCTCTCGGTACGACGGAGAGCCGGCCACCGTCGCCGCGCACCGGGGGCCCGGCCTCCGAGGTGCTGAGCCGCGCGGCGGCCCGCTGACGCCCGCAGCGGCTCCCGGCCGCCGCCCTTGAGCGGACCGGGCCGCCTGGGATCCGTCCCGCCCGCACGTCCGCTCGGCTCGCGCACGCCCCCACACGCACTCGCGCACCCCGCACCCCCCACACGCCACTCACGCACCCCGCACGCCCCCAGACACCTGTCCCCCCGGACGCCCACGCGGCGTCCGGGTACGCCGAAACAGCCGTCGTGCGATGTTCCGCAACGACGGCTGTCGCCCTGCGCTCCCCCGTGATCAGGACGCCCTGGCCGACGCGTGCGCCGGGGACAGGACGTCTCAGACGCCGGCGCCCAGCACCGAGTTGATCTGCTGCGGGTCGCCGCAGACGATCAGCAGGGCACCGGCCCGTGCGTGGGCCAGCGGCAGTGCGGTGGCGACGGCGTCACCGGTGCCGCCGTTGACGGCGACCACGACGACGGCACGGGACGCGGCGCGGGAGGTTCCGGCGGCGTCCGTGTAGAAGACGTCGTCACCCGCGTCGTGCTGCGCCCAGTAGGACGTCTCACCGAAGGACAGCTCGTGGGTGGCCCACGGGTGCGGGTCACCGGTGGTGATCACCAGCACCTCCCCGGGGGCGCGACCCGACTCCAGGAGCAGGTCGACCGCTTCCTCGGCGGCGTCGAGCGCTCCCTCGGCCGAGGCGGGGATCAGCTGGATCTGCGGAGCCGCCGGGGCGGCGGGAACAGCCGGCCCCGAAGGGGCGGGCTTGGCGGCGGCCGTGTCCCGCGGCGTCCGCTGCGCCGGCGGAGCGGGCCGCACGGGGCCGGGACGACCGGGACGCGGCGGAGCCGCGGGACGGGGGCCGGGTACGGGACGGGGGGTCGGCGCGGTGCGGCCGGTGGCCGGAGTGGCGCGGGGACCCTGGGCACTCTCGTGAATCTGAGGCTCCTCGGGAATGAGAGGCATGAGCTGATATCTATCAAACGTCGGTGCGGCCCGCGGCGGCGGGTGGCACTTCCGGGCGGGCGGTCCCGTCAGAAGTCGAAGCCGAGCTGGCCCTCGATCTCCGGAACGCTTCCGTCCGCCCAGATCCGGGCCTTCTTGAGGTGCTGCCACCGCGGCAGCGCATCAAGATACGCCCACGACAGCCGGTGGTACGGGGTGGGCCCCCGCTCCTCCAGCGCGGCCTTGTGCACAGGCGACGGATACCCGGCGTTGGCCGCAAATCCGAAGTCTGCATGGTCGGCACCCAGTTCGGCCATCATTTTGTCGCGACGCACCTTGGCGATCACCGAGGCCGCCGCGACGGCCACACAGGACCGGTCGCCCTTGATGATCGTACGGACCCGCCAGGGCGCGCCGAGGTAGTCGTGCTTGCCGTCGAGGATGACCGCGTCGGGACGGACCGGCAGGTCCTGGAGCGCGCGGCCGGCGGCGAGCCGCAGTGCCGCCGTCATCCCCAGCTCGTCGATCTCCTCGGGCGAGGCGTGCCCGAGGGCATAGGCCGTCACCCACTTCTCCAGCACCACGGCGAGTTCGGTCCGCCGCTTGACGGTGAGGAGCTTGGAGTCGGTGAGACCGGCGGGAGGCCGGCGCAGTCCGGTGACCGCGGCGCAGACGGTGACGGGCCCGGCCCACGCGCCGCGCCCCACCTCGTCGACACCTGCGATGACCTTCGCTCCGGTCGTGGCGCGAAGGGAGCGCTCGACGGTGTGAGTGGGTGGTTCGTACGGCATGGCGCCCTTAGCGTACGCCGCCCGGAACCCGGTGCGACACCCCGGTTTCCCTCGGCATCCGCACCGCCGCCGCCGATGCCCCGCCGGGTCCCCGCGCAGCGGACCGGCGGGGCCGTCGCCGGGGCGTCCGGGGGCGCGCGATCAAGGCCACCGTCTTCACACACGCGTACAGCTGCGCAACCGGCGTACGCCTGCGCTCCCCGCAGAATCAATGCGCCGTCAGGCGAGGGCGTCACCGGGAGCGGGGCCGGGGGCACCACCGGGCCGGAACGCCGCCGGGGTACGGCGGGCGTCGGCCCCGTAGCCTGCCGTCCCGCACCGCGGCGCCTCCGGCGCCGACCCGCACTCCCGCCGCCCTGGATCGCATTCGTGAATCGCGGCGCGAAGGGAGGCGCGGTGGTCCGGCGGACCCGCTCAGGCGGGTACCGACAGCCAGCCCGGCAGCGCCTCCGTGCCGTGGATCCACTCGGCGGGCGGGCGGCCGGACTCCGCCCCGGCGAGGATCCCGCCGACGATGGCACACGTGGTGTCCACGTCACCGCCGGCCTGGGCGGTCCGCCAGAACGCCTCCTCGAAGTCGCCGAGGTACCGCGCGGCCGACCAGAGCGCGAAGGGCACCGTGTCGTGCGCCGTCGTACGCCGTCCGCAGCCGAGGACGGCGGCGACCGTGTTCGCGTCGCCGTAGTCGAGCATGTCGCGGGCGCGGCGCAGTCCCGCGCCGACGGCGCTGCGCGCGGGCACCAGGGCGATCACACCGTCCAGCAGCGCCTCGGGCCGCGGCGGTCCGCCGGGCGCCGCGGCCAGGGCCGCCGCGGCGGCGACCGCCATGGCGCCCACGACGGCCTCGCGGTGCTGATGCGTCGGGTAGGCCGAGATCTCGGCCTGATGGGTGGCCTGCTCGGGGTCGTCGGCGTACCAGGCGCCCAGGGGGGCGATGCGCATCGCGGCGCCGTTGCCCCAGGACCCCTGGCCGTTGAAGAGGGACGAGGCCAGTTCGCGCCAGTCGCCGCCCTCGCGGACGAGGCGCAGCAGCCGGTTGACGGCGGGGCCGTAGCCGCGGTCGAAGTCGTGGTGCCGGGCGAAGGACTCGGCCAGGGCGTCCTGGTCGACGCGGTGGTGCGCGGCGAGCACGGCCACCACGGAACAGGCCATCTCCGTGTCGTCGGTCCACTGCCAGGGGCCCGGGGGCAGCTCCCTGCGGTGCAGGAGCGGATAGACGGCCGGTACGAAGAACTGCGAGCCGAGCGCGTCACCGACCGAGAGTCCGCGCAGACTGGCGAGGGCGCGCTCCAGGCGCCCGGAGGAAGAGGAGTCAGAGGTCATCGTCCGGCCACTCTATCCGGAGATCCCGTACGGTCTATCCGGATATGCCGTACGGTTCCGGGTCCCGCCACCGGTCGAAGGGCCGGTCCATGGTGTAGCGGCCGTCGTCCCCGAGGACGAGCATCCGCGTCTCGCCGTTGCCGGGGTTGGACAGGGCCTCGAACTCGGCCACGGTCCAGTGGAACCACCGCATGCAGAACAGCCGCATGGCCAGGCCGTGGGTCACCAGGAGGACGTTGGGCGGGTGGTCGGGGGCCTCGAAGCTGCGGAAGAGGCTCTCCAGGAAGCCGCCGACCCGGTCGTAGACGTCGGCTCCGGACTCGCCCTGGGCGAAACGGTAGAAGAAGTGGCCGTAGGCGTCCCGGTAGGACTTCTGGAGGCGTACGTCGTCGCGGTCCTGCCAGTTCCCCCAGTCCTGCTCGCGCAGTCGCGGCTCCTCGCGGACCCGGATGAGGCCGGGGTCGAGGTGGAAGGCGCGGAGGGTCTCGTGGGTGCGCCGGTAGGGGGAGACGTACACGCTGACGCGTTCGCGCCCGAACAGGTCGCGCAGTTCCTTGCCGGTCTCCTCCGCCTCCCGGACGCCCCGCTCGGTCAGCGCGAGCGCGTGGTCGGGCTCGCGCTCGTAGACGGAGTCATCGACATTGCCCGTCGACTCGCCGTGCCGGACAAGAACGATGCGCCGTGGTCGTGCCATGCCAAAACACTAGAGCGGAGGAGGGCCGACCGGAGAATCGAGCGGCCCTCGTACGGCGGAGGTCACACCGTCCAGGCGGGTTCCAGCTCCACGATGTCACCGGTCATGGCGGCCACGTCGGCCTCCGTCTGGGCGCGCAGGGCGAGGCGCTCCACCCGTTCGGTGCGGTACTTCCCGTGCTCGGCGGCCGACTGCCACATGGACAGCACCAGGAACTCGCTGCCCGGCGCCTCGCCGAACAGACCGCGGGTCATGCCGGGCGAACCGGCCATCGCCGGGTTCCAGACCTTTTCCTGCATCAGGGTGAAATGCTCGGCGCGCTCCTCGTGGACCCGGCAGAGCGCCACCCGCACCAGGTCGGCGTCGGTGAAACGCGGCTCGAAGCCCGTCTTCACATCGAACCGGTGATCGAAGAGCCGGACCTGCATGTCCTTGAAGGTCCCGGCCTGGGCGGCGGCGAGCCGGTCGTGGGACCGGGCCATGAAGGAGTCGTAGAAGGCGCGGCTCTCCCAGAAGGCGAAGACGTGCGCCACCCCCTGCCGTCCCCGGCTCCAGCCACCCCCCTGCCCCCGAAACCCCGGCTCACCCAGAAGCCCCGCCCATTTCCGCTGCCCGCGCTCGAACCCACGGCGGTCGACCACGGTGCAGCGAATCCACTTGACCAGCACCGCGCCATGGTACGGCCCTGGGGCGTGGCACCGGTCACTCTCGCGCGGACAGCGCCCGCGCGTGCGCCCCCGACTCCGTGGCACGATGGACAACGAGCGTGCGCGGTCCGGTGGTTGGGACAGTCAGGGCGCACGCCGACGGGGAAGAGGAGGTCCGGTGAGCGGGCTCAGCAAGGGGATCCGCAAGGTCGAGGTCGCGCTGAAGTGGGATCCGAGTCCCACGGGGCAGCCGCCCACCGACCTGGACATAGTGGCGGGCACCTACGTGGCGGGCGATCCGTACGGCGCTCCGGACTATCTGGTGCATTTCGACAGCCGTTCGCCCGACGGCACGATCACTCTCAACCGGGACAGCACGGACGGCAAGGGCTTCGGCTGGGACGAGGTGATGACCCTGGAGCTGGACCGGCTCTCCGAGCGCTACGCGCGCGTGGTGGTCGGCGTGGTCATTCAGCAGACGGGCGCGCACCGGCCCTTCGCCGACGTGCTCGACCCGGGGCTGCGCATCCGCGAGGGCTACACCGTGCTCGCCGAGGACGACTTCGGCGGCGTACTGGGCGCGACCGCGGCCGTCGTCGCGGAGTTCGCCCGCGACGGCTCCGGAAGCTGGCAGTTCCGCCCCGGCATCCGCGGCTACGAGGGCGACCCGGCGCAGTTCACCGCCGTGATGGGCGCGGACCGGCCGTAGGCGGCACGGGCCGTACCGCCAGCGGGCGGTACGGGCACTTGGGTCACATGGGTAAGGGGCGTCGGCCATGGCCGACGCCCCTTACATGTCACCTCACGGTGCGGTTGTCAGCTCAGCTGCAGCCGCTCGTCGAGCCGCAGCCCTCGCAGATGTAGCAGGAGCCGGCCCGCTGCATCTTGGTGCCGCAGGAGAAGCAGAGCGGGGCGTCTGCCTGGATGCCCAGCTGCATCTCGACCAGTTCGGCGCTGGTGTGCGCCTGCTGCGGGGCGGGCAGGGCCGCCTCGGCCGCCGCCTTCGGCATGGCGACGGCCTTCAGGTCGGTCTGGCGCGGCGCCGACTGGGCCAGGCCCTCGACGTCGACGTCCTCGTCGATCGGCTCGTAGGAACCGGTCTCCAGGTGACGCTGACGCTCCTCGGCGGAGTGGATGCCGAGCGCCGAGCGCGTCTCGAACGGCAGGAAGTCCAGCGCCAGGCGGCGGAAGATGTAGTCGACGATCGACTGCGCCATCCGCACGTCCGGGTCGTCGGTCATACCGGCCGGCTCGAAGCGCATGTTGGTGAACTTCGAGACGTAGGTCTCCAGCGGCACGCCGTACTGGAGGCCGACGGAGACCGCGATGGAGAAGGCGTCCATCATGCCCGCCAGGGTCGAGCCCTGCTTGGACATCTTGAGGAAGACCTCGCCGAGACCGTCGTCCGGGTAGGAGTTGGCGGTCATGTAGCCCTCGGCGCCGCCGACGGTGAAGGAGGTGGTGATGCCGGGACGGCCCTTGGGGAGGCGCTTGCGGACCGGGCGGTACTCCACGACCTTCTCGACCTTGGGCTGCGCTTCCACGGCGGCCTCGGTCTTCTTGCCGGAGTCCTTGGTCTTGGCGGAGAGCGGCTGGCCGACCTTGCAGTTGTCGCGGTAGATCGCGAGCGCCTTGACGCCCAGCTTCCACGCCTCGTAGTAGATCTCCTCGACCTCCTCGACGGTCGCCGACTCCGGCATGTTGACCGTCTTGGAGATGGCGCCGGAGATCCACGGCTGGATCGCGGCCATCATGCGGACGTGGCCCATCGGGGAGATGGCGCGCTCGCCCATGGCGCAGTCGAACACCTCGTAGTGCTCCTGCTTGAGGCCGGGGGCGTCGATCACATTGCCGTTCTCGGCGATGTGGGCGACGACCGCCTCGATCTGCTCCTCCTGGTAGCCCAGGCGGCGCAGGGCCTGCGGGACGGTGCCGTTGACGATCTGCATCGAGCCGCCGCCGACCAGCTTCTTGAACTTGACCAGGGCGAGGTCGGGCTCGACACCGGTGGTGTCGCAGGACATGGCCAGGCCGATGGTGCCGGTCGGGGCGAGCACCGACGCCTGGGAGTTGCGGAAGCCGTGCTTCTCGCCGAGGCGCAGCACGTCCTGCCATGCCTCCGTGGCGGCGGCCCACACCGGGGTGTCCAGGTCGTCCATGCGCACGGCGGTGCCGTTGGCGTCGGCGTGCTGCTTCATGACGCGCTGGTGCGGCTGCGCGTTGCGGGCGTAGCCGTCGTACGGGCCGACGACCGCGGCCAGCTCGGCGGAGCGCTTGTAGGCGGTGCCGGTCATCAGGGAGGTGATGGCACCGGCGAGCGCGCGGCCGCCGTCGGAGTCGTAGGCGTGGCCGGTCGCCATCAGCAGGGCGCCGAGGTTGGCGTAGCCGATGCCGAGCTGGCGGAAGGCGCGGGTGTTCTCGCCGATCTTCTGGGTCGGGAAGTCCGCGAAGCAGATCGAGATGTCCATCGCGGTGATGACCAGCTCGACGACCTTGGCGAAGCGCTCGGACTGGAAGGACTGGTTGCCCTTGCCGTCGTCCTTGAGGAACTTCATCAGGTTCAGCGAGGCGAGGTTGCAGGACGTGTTGTCCAGGTGCATGTACTCGCTGCACGGGTTCGAGCCGTTGATCCGGCCGGACTCCGGGCAGGTGTGCCAGTGGTTGATCGTGTCGTCGTACTGGATGCCCGGGTCGGCGCAGGCCCAGGCGGCCTGGGCCATCTTGCGGAACAGCGACTTGGCCTCGACCTCCTCGATGACCTCGCCGGTCATCCGGGCGCGCAGACCGAACTTCCCGCCCTGCTCGACCGCCTTCATGAACTCGTCGTTCACACGGACCGAGTTGTTGGCGTTCTGGTACTGGACGGACGTGATGTCGTCGCCGCCCAGGTCCATGTCGAAGCCCGCGTCGCGCAGGGCGCGGATCTTCTCCTCCTCCTTCACCTTGGTCTCGATGAAGTCCTCCACGTCGGGGTGGTCGACGTCGAGGATGACCATCTTGGCGGCGCGGCGGGTGGCGCCACCGGACTTGATGGTGCCGGCGGAGGCGTCGGCGCCGCGCATGAAGGAGACCGGTCCAGAGGCGTTGCCGCCGGAGGAGAGCAGTTCCTTGGAGGAGCGGATGCGGGAGAGGTTCAGGCCGGCCCCGGAGCCGCCCTTGAAGATCATGCCCTCTTCCTTGTACCAGTCGAGGATCGACTCCATGGAGTCGTCGACGGACAGGATGAAGCAGGCGGAGACCTGCTGGGGCTGCGGGGTGCCCACGTTGAACCAGACGGGGCTGTTGAAGCTGAAGACCTGGTGCAGGAGGGCGTACGCCAGCTCGTGCTCGAAGATCTCGGCGTCGGCGGGCGAGGCGAAGTACTTGTGGTCCTCACCGGCCTTCCGGTACGTCTTCACGATGCGGTCGATCAGCTGCCTGAGGCTGGTCTCGCGCTGCGGGGTGCCCACGGCACCCCGGAAGTACTTGCTGGTGACGATGTTGACCGCGTTCACCGACCAGAAGTCGGGGAACTCGACGCCACGCTGCTCGAAGTTGACCGAGCCGTCGCGCCAGTTGGTCATGACGACGTCACGGCGCTCCCAGCTCACCTCGTCGTACGGGTGCACGCCGGGGGTGGTGTGGATGCGCTCGATGTGCAGTCCCTTGTTCCCCGCCTTGCCGCCCTTGGCGCGGGAACCTCGTGCCGGACCGCTCGCCGTCTCTGTCATGCCGCCTCCCTGATACGGGCGAAAACGCCCAGAAGTGCCCCGAATGTTCCGAGACACGGTGTTCTGTCTGGTGCTGCGGGCACGTCTGTCGCCGCCGCCCGCAGCCGTCTTCCTCGCCGCCGCCCGGCCGGGTCCGGACACGCGGTCCGGACCGGGCCCGCCGATCAGTCGGCGGCGCGCGCGGGCAGGGGGACCTCAGCCGTCCCGCCGCGCCCGCGATCGTCTTCCTGGCCCCCCGTGACGGCGCTGTCGCCGTCCTCCGCGCCGGGGGGTCGCGCGTCTTCCCTCAGTTCCGCGATGGCCGACTCGAAGTCGTCCAGCGAGTCGAACGCCCGGTACACGGACGCGAACCGCAGGTAGGCGACGAGATCGAGGTCCCGCAAGGGGCCGAGTATGGCGAGCCCCACCTCGTGGGCGGCCACCTCGGCGCTCCCGCTGGCCCGGATCGCCTCCTCCACCCGCTGGCCGAGCTGGGCCAGCGCGTCCTCGGTGACCGGGCGGCCCTGGCACGCCTTGCGCACGCCGTTGATCACCTTGGTGCGGCTGAAGGGTTCGGTGACCCCCGACCGCTTGACCACCATGAGCGAGCACGTCTCGACGGTCGTGAACCGGCGAGAGCAGTCGGGGCACTGGCGGCGCCTGCGGATCGACGTGCCGTCGTCCGTCGTACGGCTGTCGACCACACGGCTGTCGGGGTGCCTGCAGAAGGGGCAGTGCATGGGCTCCAACCCTCCTCACAGCAGACTCGATGGCCTCGCCGGGCCTCATGGGCCCCGCCGAAGCAGCCCCCAGCATAGGCGATGACGAGAGGGTCCAAGACCCGGGGCACCACAACTTCTGGGCTGCTGTAGCTATCCAACCACTAGATGTAGGGATCGGCCCGTACGGGCTGCGAAATCCGCGCGTGTCGCACGGCCGCCACGGGGGCGCCGCCGGGGCACGGTCACGCACCGTACGTCCGCACACGCGGAACGGGACACTCCGGCGCCCGCCCGTACCCGCGCGCGCGGGTACGGAGATACCGTGAACGCCGCACGGAGGACGCGTGGGACTCCCGGGCGGAAGAGGGCTCGGCACCCTGTCCGCGGGCCCCCGGTGGCAGACTGGGGCCGCGACCGCACCGGGTCGCGCCCCGGCGGTGAAGAGTACAGCAATAGGCCCTTTTGTCCGCCGGACACCGCGCCACCCATACACCGACACACATGATCAAGTCACGCCATCCTCGTTTTTTCACTCGAACGTGTGTTTGGCGCAACCTTTCGAAAGCAACTACCGTTGTGCCGGAGGGAGACCATCGAGAGGGGCCGACGTGACCACCACCGCAGACAGTGCCACCATCACCGCCCAGGACCGCTCCCAGGGCCGACTCGAGCCGGTGCATGCGATGAACGAAGCCGCGAATCCCGAGGCACACAAGCGCTCTCTGCCCGGCCGACCTCCAGGCATCAGGGCGGACAGTTCGGGACTCACCGAGCGGCAGCGCCGGGTGATCGAAGTCATCAGGGACTCCGTGCAGCGGCGCGGCTACCCGCCGTCCATGCGGGAGATCGGCCAGGCCGTGGGGCTGTCCAGCACCTCCTCGGTGGCGCATCAGCTGATGGCCCTGGAGCGCAAGGGCTTCCTGCGGCGCGACCCGCACCGCCCGCGCGCGTACGAGGTCCGCGGATCCGACCAGGCGGCCACGCTGCAGCCCACGGACACCGTGGGCAAGCCGGCCGCGTCGTACGTCCCGCTCGTCGGGCGGATCGCGGCCGGTGGCCCGATCCTCGCCGAGGAGTCCGTCGAGGACGTCTTCCCGCTGCCCCGGCAGCTGGTCGGCGACGGTGAGCTGTTCGTCCTCAAGGTCGTCGGCGACTCGATGATCGAGGCCGCGATCTGCGACGGCGACTGGGTGACGGTCCGCCGCCAGCAGGTCGCCGAGAACGGCGACATCGTGGCCGCCATGATCGACGGGGAGGCCACCGTCAAGCGCTTCAAGCGCGAGGACGGCCATGTGTGGCTGCTGCCGCACAACGCCGCGTACGAGCCGATCCCCGGTGACGACGCGACCATCCTCGGCAAGGTGGTCGCGGTGCTGCGGCGCGTCTGAGACCGCCGCCGGGCGGGCTCACCCCCCGCCCCCTGACCGGGCCCCGGAACCTCTGCGCCGGTTCCGGGGCCCCGTGCTGCCCTGCCACGGGCACGGGACGCGGCGCCGCCCGCACGGACGAGCGGCTGGGCATGCTCACATGAGCCGTCCGTACAGGCACCACCCGCCCGCGCAGGCACCACCCGCCCGCGCGCCGCTCACGCGTGGAACGCGTGGAACGGCACCGGCCGGAGGCCCGGCCGGGCCTCCGGCCCCGGATCACTCGTCCGCGGCCCGCTCCGTCTCCGCGGCCTTCGCCGCCACGTCGATGGCCGTGAGCGACTTGCGCACCTGGTTGCGGTCGGTGGTGTACCAGAAGTCCGGCAGCGACGCCTTCAGATAGCTGCCGTAGCGCGCGGTCGCCAGCCGCGGATCCAGTACGGCGACCACGCCCCGGTCCCCGGAGGCGCGGACCAGACGCCCGGCGCCCTGGGCCATCAGCAGGGCCGCGTGCGTCGCCGCGACCGCCATGAAGCCGTTGCCCCCGGCCTCCTCGACCGCCTTCTGCCGCGCGCTCATCAACGGATCGTCGGGACGCGGGAAGGGGATCTTGTCCATCACGACCAGCTGGCAACTGGCGCCCGGGACGTCGACGCCCTGCCAGAGCGAGAGGGTGCCGAACAGGCACATTTGCGGATCGGCCGAGAAGTTCTTGATCAGCTCGCCCAGGGTCTCCTCGCCCTGGAGCAGGATCGGGAACTCCGGCACGCGCGAGCGCAGCTCCTCGGCGGCGAGCTGGGCGGCCCGCATCGAGGAGAACAGGCCCAGTGTCCGGCCACCCGCCGCCTGGATCAGCTCCGTCAGCTCGTCGAGCATGTCCGTGCGGTCGCCGTCGCGCGCGGGCCGCGCCAGGTGCTTGGCGACGTACAGGATGCCCTGCCTGCGGTAGTCGAAGGGGGAACCGACGTCCACGCCCTTCCACTGCGGCACGTCCTCGCCCTCCGTGCCCTCCGGGGCCAGGCCCAGTGACGCCCCGACGCCGTTGAAGTCGCCGCCCAGCTTCAGCGTCGCCGAGGTGAGCACCACGGAGCGGTCCGTGAAGAGCTTCTCCCGCAGCAGGCCCGACACCGACATGGGGGCCACCCGCAGCGAGGCGCCGAAGCGGTCGTGGCGCTCGTACCAGACGACGTCCCACTCGGAGCCGTTGGTGATCCGCTCGGCCACGTCGTGCACGGATTCCACGGAGGCCAGGGCCTGCTTGCGGACGGCGTCCTCGTCCTGGACCGACTTGTCGCGGGTCGCGCCGATCCCCGAGATGACATTGCGCGCCGCGTCCCGCAGGGCCAGCAGCGCGTAGCCGAGGTCCTCCGGGATCTCCTCCAGGCGGCCGGGCAGGGCCAGCTCCATCAGCCGCTCGAAGCCCTCGGCGGCGGTCTGGAGCTGGTCGGCCGTCTTCTCGTCGACCAGCTTCGCGGCGCGGCGCACCGCGCGGTTGACCTGGCCGGGCGTCAGCTCGCCGGTGGCCACACCGGTCACCCGGGAGACCAGTTCGTGGGCCTCGTCGACGATCAGGACCTCGTGCTGCGGCAGGACCGGCGCGCCCTCGATGGCGTCGATCGCGAGCAGTGCGTGGTTGGTGACGACGACCTCGGCCAGCTTGGCGCGCTCGCGGGCCGTCTCGGCGAAGCACTCCGCCCCGTAGGCGCACTTCGAGGCGCCCAGGCACTCCCGGGAGGAGACCGACACCTGAGCCCAGGCCCGGTCCGACACGCCCGGGGTGAGGTCGTCGCGGTCCCCTGACTCCGTCTCGTCCGACCAGTCGCGCAGCCGCAGCAGGTCCTGTCCCAGCTTGCTGGTGGGCGCCGCCGCCTCGAACTGGTCGAACAGGCCCTCCTCCTCGTCCTGCGGGACGCCCTCGTGCAGCCGGTGCAGGCACAGGTAGTTCGACCGGCCCTTGAGCATCGCGAAGTCCGGGCGGCGGCGCAGCAGCGGGTGCAGCGCGTCCACCGTGCGCGGCAGGTCGCGCTCGACCAGCTGGCGCTGGAGGGCGAGGGTGGCCGTCGCCACCACGACCCGCTCCCCGTGCGCGAGCGCGGGCACGAGGTAGCCGAGGGACTTGCCGGTGCCGGTGCCGGCCTGGACCAGCAGGTGTGAGCCGTCGTCGATCGCGTCGCCGACGGCTTGGGCCATGGTCACCTGGCCGGGGCGCTCCGTACCGCCGACGGCTGCGACGGCGGCATGCAGGAGTTCGGGGAGTGAGGGCTTCGTCATAGCGCGACCACCCTACGGGGCGGCACTGACAACCGGTGCCCCGAAGCCGGACACCGGCGGCGGTCCGCGGTCATCGCGGCCGCTGCGGGAACCGGTCCCGCACCATCAGGGCGGCCCGCTTGCCGGGCAGCTCCACCTCGGCCGCCTGCCGGAATCCCGCGCGCAGGAAGGCCGCCACCGAGGGTGCGTTGCGCAGGTCGGGTTCGGCGACGACGCGGGCGCAGGCCGGGCGCCGCGCGAGGACCAGTGCGGCCACGGCCCGCAGCAGCGCGCCGCCGGTCCCCCGGCCCCGGTCGGCGGCGGCGCCGATGAGGAGGTGGAGGCCCGTGTCGTGCGGGCGTGCGCAGTAGTGGCGGGCCAGCGGGTCGAGATCGGCCCGGTAGATCTCCCAGTAGCTCATCGGCATGCCGTCCAGCAGGCCGATGCAGGGGACGCTGCGTCCGTCGCCGTCCACCTGTGCGCACAGGTGTTCCTCGGTCGCGCTCGGTGGCCCGGCGAGCTGCCAGAACGCGTCGACCGCGGGGTCGTTCATCCAGCGGCTGACGACCGGCAGGTCCCGTTCGATCCGGACGGGCACCAGGCGGAAGGTCCCCACCGGGGTGTCGACGGGGCCCCAGTCGCCCACACCGTCCAGGAGGTCGGCCGGGCCGGTGGCGGCGGGAGCGGTCCCGGCCGGGTCCGCGAAGAGCGCGACGAACTCCTCGGGCAGCCGCAGGTCGAGCGTGTCCTCACCGTCGCCGCCCGCCTCGGCGGGCGCAGCCGCGGCGGGGGCCCGGTCGGGGGCGGGGCTCGGGGCGGTGCCGGTGTCGGCGGACGGCATGGGCGGTCCTCTCGGAGGGATCCGTGGCACTCGGGAGCGGCCGGGGGCCGGAGCGTCACGGCATCAGGGCATCAGGGCATCAGGGCATCAGGGCGTCAGGAGTGGAGGGGGTTGGCGACGGTGACGTAGACGGACTGGGTGTCGACCGGACCGGCCAGTTCGTCCAGGCCGTGCAGCCGGGTCAGCAGGTTGGCCTTGCAGCGCAGCACCGGCGCGTCGAGCAGACGGGCGGGCAGCGTGGAGCGCAGGCGTCCGGGCCCTCCCGCCGCGGTGGCCAGGAAGCGGCGGAAGGCGGCCAGCAGCAGCCGTTCGTCGGCGAGCCGCTGGGAGCCGAGGGCGCCGATGAGGCCGCACACGTTGTTGAGGGCGAGGTAGTACGCGAAGCGCTCGTCGGCGACCTCGTCGGGGACGAAGGTGTCGCTGCGGGTGCCGATCCCGGGCAGCGCCGCGTCGAGTTCCGCGTGCCGGGAGGCCCGGAAGTAGTACCCCTGGTTGTCGCGGTAGCGGCCGCCCGCCGGCCAGCCCTCCGGGTCCAGCAGGACCAGGGTGTTCTGCTGGTGCGCCTCCAGGGCGATGCCCGCCTCGCCGTCCAGCCACAGCACGGGACGGATCACCTGTTCGAGGTAGCGCAGGAACCACTCGGCGGCGACGGCCCCCACCGGCCGGCCGCTGCGGGCGGCGAGCCGCGCGACGATCTCCGCGAGGCGGGAGCGCGTCATCCGGCCGCTGTCCGTCCGGGCACGGCCGCCGTCCGGGTCGCCCGCCGCGCTCGCGGTCGAGTCGTACGCCGTGCTTCCGGCCGGGCCGTACGGTGCGGGTGCGCCGTCTGCCCGGCTGAAGGGCACGCCGTCGGGGCTCGGCCGGGGAGCGACCAGTCCGGCGACGCAGGAGACGTCGTCCGCCGGGGCGAACGGGTTGTGCCGGATCATCACGTCGAGGCCGGGCACGGGGGCGCCGTCCTGGCCGTCGACGGCCAGCCAGGCCGGATCGCGCACGATGTCGAAGCCGGGGTGGGCGGTCCGCCACCGCGCGGCGAGCCCGGCCCGCAGCAGCCGGTGCACCTCCACTCCGCGGTGGAGTTCCTTGCGGAGGTTCTCCCGGCGCGAGTTGGTGATGCGCAGGGCGAGGGACAGTTTGAGCATGGCGGGCGCGCCGCCGCGGTGGACGGTGCGTACGGAGGAGGTCGGGTGCCAGGACGGGCCGTGCGGTCCGAGGTCGCGCAGCAGTCCCGCGTCGAGGAGAGCGGCCGTGCCGGGGCGGTGCCGCACCTCGCGCGCCTGCCACGGGTGCAGCGGCAGCGCCGCGTACCCCTCGGGCAGGGGCAGTCCCGGGCCCGCGAGCCGGGCCGTGACCCGGTCGGCCGTAACGCGGCGGCCGCCCTCGGTCCACGCGGAGTCGGTGGCGAGCACGGCGGGGGCGACGGCCATCCAGTGCAGCGGGAAGGCGCCGCGGGACTCGGGCGAGTACGGCCGTGCCTCGGCCTCCGACAGGCCCTCGCGGCTCTTGGGCGCCGGGTGCAGCGGATGTCCGAGCAGGAGGGCCTGCTCGGCGGAGAGGAAGAGGTCGGGGCGGTCGGCCGGGTCCGCGCGGCGGTCGGCGAGGAAGAGCGCGGTGCGCCGGACGGAGTCGGCGACGCGCGCCACCAGGTCGACCGCGTCGGCACCGGCCATGGCGTCCGCCGGGCCGGAGCCGCCGCGGGGTTCGGTTCCGCCGCGGGGCCCGGAGCCGCTGGTGCCGTCGCTGTCGGCGGCCGGGACCGCGGCTTCGCGGGCGAGCAGCGCGGCGACCGTGACGGCGTCCGCCGGTGGGGCGGTCGCCGGGGCACCGGCCAGGCGCGGCGGGCCGAAGCGGTGCCAGCCCGTCGGCGACCAGTGGCGGACCGGTACCAGGAGGACCGTTCCGCTGCTCGGCAGGGGGACGCGGAGGGTGCCGCCGGGGTCCTGGACGCCGGTCTCGCGGACCCAGCAGCGCAGCAGGTTCTCGACGCCGGCGATCTGGGCGGCCGTGTGCGGGTCGGGGTGGTCGAGCGGGTCGGCCGGGGACGGACGCGGGTCCGGTGACCGGTGGGCGGGCAGAGCGCCCGTCTGGTGGGGGACGGTGGGGGTGGCGTGCACGGCGGTTCCTCGGTGTGGGGGTGAGGCGGTGGCGTCTGCGTCGTCCATGGCGTCCGGTACGTCGACGGCATCCGGTACATCGACGACGTCCGGTACGTCGGCGGAGGCGCCCGGGGGCTGCGGCGTCGTCCCGGGTGGTCGCCCGCCCTGCCGCCGACCGGGCACGGCGGCGGGCTCCGGCCCGGTCATTGCGCGCCCCCCGCTCCTCGCACCGGCCCGGCGGTGCGGTGCCCCTGTCCGGGCGGCCCGAACCGCTCGCCCACGCGCGCGGGGCGCTCACCGGCCACCGCCTCGACCGCGGCGGCCAGCCGGTCGAGCACCGCGGCGGACTGCTCGTCGGTGAGGGTCAGCGGCGGAAGCAGCCGGACGACGCTGCCGTGGCGGCCGCCGAGTTCGACGATGAGGCCCCGCCGCAGGCATTCCCGCTGCACGGCGGCGGCCAGGGCGGGAGCGGCGGGGGGCGGGCGCCGCCCGGGAGCGGTGAGCGGCGCGGCCCCCGTCTCCGCCGCGGACCCCGTCTCCGTCCTGTCCCCGGCCGCCGTCTCGCGCTCCGTCTCCGCCCCGGCCGTCGGATCGACCAGTTCCAGGCCGAGCATCAGCCCGCGCCCCCGCACGTCGCCCACGCAGGCGTACCGCTCGCGCAGTTCGCCCAGCCGGCGCAGCATGCGGGCGCCGAGGTCGGCGGCGTGTTCGGCGAGCCGGTTCTCACGGACGTACGCCAGGGTGGCGGTCCCGGCGGCCATGGCGAGCTGGTTGCCGCGGAAGGTACCCGCGTGGGCGCCGGGTGCCCAGACGTCGAGGTCGTCCCGGTACACGACGACGGCCAGCGGCAGGCTGCCGCCGATGGCCTTCGACAGCACCATCACGTCCGGTGTGATGCCGCTGTGGTCCACCGCCCAGAAGGCGCCGGTGCGGCCGACGCCGGTCTGGACCTCGTCCGCGATCAGAGGCACGGACCTGTCCTCGGTGAGCCGCCGGACGCGGCGCGTCCACTCGTCCGGCGCGGGGAGCACCCCGCCCTCGCCCTGGACGGGTTCGAAAATCATCCCGGCGGGCAGCGGCACCCCGGACTTGGGGTCGTCCAGCAGGGACTCCGTCCAGCGGGCGGCGAGTTCGGCCCCGAGCGGGCCGCCGACGCCGAAGGGGCAGCGGTAGTCCTGCGGGTAGGGCAGCCGGGTGACGCGTACGTCCCGGGCGTGCCCGGAGGCGGCGAGCGCCGCGTCGGTCATCCCGTGGTAGGCCCCGGTGAACGCCATGATGCCGGTGCGTCCGGTGGCGGCCCGGACGAGCTTGAAGGCGGCCTCGACCGCGTCCGTCCCGGCCGGACCGCAGAACTGCACGCGCGCGCGTGCGGCCAGTCCGGCGGGCAGGGTGCGGAACAGCTCGGTGACGAACGCGTCCTTGACGGGCGTGGCCAGATCGAGGGCGTGCAGCGGCGCGCCCGAGTCGAGGACCTTGCGGACGGCTTCCAGGACGACGGGGTGGTTGTGGCCGAGGGCAAGGGTGCCCGCGCCGGAGAGGCAGTCCAAGTAGCGGCGGCCGTCCGCGCCCTCGATGGTGAGGCCGCGCGCCCGGACCGGCACGATCGGCAGGGCGCGCGCGTAGGTGCGGGCCGCCGACTCGCGCGCGCACTGGCGCCGCAGGATCCCCTCGTGAAGGGCGTACGCGCCGTCCCCCGCACACCCCTCCTGCTCCCGCGCGCGTCCCTCGCGCTCCTCGCGCTCCCCCTGCTCCGCGGAGGTCCCGGATCCCCCGTGCGTCCCGTACCCCCCGTCCGCGGCCACCGTCACGGCTCCCTGCCCTCCCGCTGTCCCGAGGCGGCGGCCTCCTCCGACGGGAGGGGCCGCGTTCCGGGTCCCCCTGCGGCACGGCGTCGCTCGCCCGTGCACTCCCCGGCCGGGCGCGCATGGGCCTGGCCGGGGGCAGCGGGAACCCCACCGGTACAACCGCCCGTGATCCGTACGGTTACGGGCCGCCAGGAGGGAGTTTCCGGCGGCCCGGCGCCGACCGCCGGGGAACAGCCGACAACCCGTCGGGGAACTGCCAGGGCCCCCCGGGGAGCAGCCAGGGCCTCGCCGGAGAACAGCCGAGACCCAGCGGAGAACAGCCATGGCCCCGCCAGGGCGCAACCGCGCCCCGTCAACCCTCAGCCCAACTCCTCCCCCGACGCCACGACGACCCCGTACAGATCCCCGACCGTCGCCAGCGCGGCGGCGTGGATCTGGCCGGCGTCCAGCAGCGTGCCCCCGGACGGGAGCGGACGCGTCGCGCACGCGTCGGCGACGACCGTGGGCCGGTTGCCGCGCAGGAAGGCGCCCTCGGCGGTGAACTGCACGCACATGTGCGTCATGAAGCCGATGAGGACGACGTCCTGGTGCCCCGCCGCGTCGACCAGGTCGCCCAGTTCGGTGCCGACGAACGCGTTCGGGGCCTGCTTCACCACGACGGCCTCGCCCTCGGCCGGGGCCACGCGCGGGTGGATGGCGCCGATCTCCTCCCTGATGTCGTACGCGCTGCCGGGTCCGCCGTCGTGGACGACGTGGATGACCGTGGCCCCGGCCTGCCGGGCCCGCGCCAGCAGGGCGGCGGCGGAGTCGAGCGCGGGCCGCCAGCCCGTCAGCTCCATCACGCCGCCGACGTAGGTGTTCTGGTAGTCGACCAGGATCAGGGTCGCGTCCGCGAGCGAGGCCGGGGTGTCGTCGAGTCCGTTGAGCGCGCGCAGCGTCGTCGTGGTCATGGGTTCCCCTCGGGAAGAGCGCCGGGCCGTGCGCCCGGAGTCGTCGTCAGTGGCCCGCCCGTGCGGTGGCCGGCCCGGATACGAACGTACGATCATGCTCTGCGTGTCGGCAATGTCGCCCAACCCGCAGATCCGGACATCGCCTGCCCCGCCGAACGGACGGAGACCCCCTTGAGCGCCGCCACCGGACGCCTCGTCGTCGTCGTGCTCTTCGAGGGCGTCGACCTGCTCGACGTCACCGGCCCGCCCGAGGTGTTCTCCCTGGTGCGGCGGGAGCTGGCGGACCCGGCCTGCTACCGGGTCGTCCTGGCGGCGGAGACCCTGGATCCGGTCACCACCTCCGCCGGGGTGCGGGTGGTGCCCGACACCACTTTCGAGGAGCTGTCGGGCAGCCGTGTCGACACCCTCCTGGTGCCCGGTTCGGTGGCGGCGGACGGCTCCGCGCGGGTCCGGGCGCTCGCGGAGCCCGCCGTGGTCGACCGGGTGCGGGATCTCGCCGGACGGGCCCGCCGGACCGCCTCCGTCTGCGTCGGCGCGCACATCCTGGCCGCCGCCGGGCTGCTGGACGGCAAGCGCGCCACCACCCACTGGTCGACGGCACGGCAACTCGCCGACGAGCACCCGGAGGTGGAGGTCGACGCCGATCCGATCTTCATCCGGGAGGGCGACACCTGGACCGGTGCGGGGATCAGCGCCTGCCTCGACCTCTCGCTCGCCCTGGTCGCCGAGGACCACGGCGAGACGGTGGCGCTGCGGGTCGCCCGCCAGCTGGTGATGTATCTCAAACGGCCCAGCGGGCAGAGCCAGTTCAGCGTGCCGCTGGAACCGGTCTCCGGGACGCGCCGCGTGGAGGAGCTGCGCCATCACATCCTGGACCGCCTCGGCGAGCGGCTGACCGTGGCGGACCTGGCCGCGCACGCCCATCTCAGCGAACGGCAGCTGACCCGCGTCTTCCGGTCCGAACTCGGCATGACGCCCAGCGCCTACGTGGAGGCCGCCCGCGTCGAACGGGCGCGCGCCCGGCTGGAGTCCACCGACGCCACCCTCGAACGGATCGTCACGGAGTGCGGGTTCGGCACGGTGGACACGCTGGTGCGCGCCTTCCGCCGACGGCTCGGCACGACGCCCACGGAGTACCGGCGCCGCTTCCGCCCGTCCGGCACCGAACCGTCCGTGAGCCCGTAGGCCGCCGGACGGTTGTCCAGGTCAGGCGGCTTGTAGCCGAACCGTTGCCGTTCCGTGGGCAGTCCCCCACAGCGAGCGCATAGTGTGTGGTGCCGTTCCAGCAGCCGTACCACGCGGCCGGCACCGGTCCACCGGCGGTCCGTCATCGGTCCGCCGACGGTCCGTCATCGGTCCGTCATCGGTCCGCCGTCCGCCCGTGTCCGGCGCCGGAACGCAGCGCGTCAGCACGTCCGTTCACCACAGGGGGAACCGAAGCATGCGATCCATACGCCCGTCCGCCACCGCTCGCCGGGGAGGGCGCTCCCGGCGCACGGCCGGCCCCGTGCTGGCCACCGTCGCCCTGGTGTCGACGCTGGCGCTCACCGCCACCGGCTGCGACGGCGACGACACCGACGCGAGCGGGCAGCCCACCGCCGCCGCGCAGACCGGCGACGCGGGGGCCACGGGCGACGGGAAGATCACGATCCCGGACGACATCCGCAAGAAGCTCAAAGAGCACGGGATCGACATCGACAAGTGGAAGAACGGCGCCTGGAAGAACTGGGACAAGAGCGACTGGCTGCGCGAGGCCAACGACTTCGTCAACCCGATCATTCAGGGCCTGTGGGACCCGGACCGGATGCGCCGCGCCAACGATCCGGACAAGGGCGTGGACGACAACGACATCTCCGGTGACCAGGGCGTCACCGACCCGACCCCGGTGCCCGTGCGTGCCGCGAAGGTCGCGCCGCCGTACCACTCGGGCGCCGCGACGGCGGGCAAGGTCTTCTTCGACTCCCCCGAGGGCACGATGGTCTGCTCGGCCACGGTCGTCGAGGACCCGGCCCACCCCGGCAAGTCCAACATGGTGTGGACGGCGGGCCACTGCGTGCACGCGGGCAAGAAGGGCGGCTGGTACCGCAACATCGCCTTCGTGCCGTCGTACAACGACGCGGGCCGCAGCGCCGCCCAGCTTCAGGGTGCCACCCGGGAGCAGGTCGCCCCGTACGGGGTGTGGTGGGGCGACTGGGCGCAGACCTCCGACCAGTGGATCGAGCAGGGCGGCTCCACCGGCGGGCAGGGCGCGAGCTACGACTTCGCCGTCATCCATGTGACGCCGGAGAAGGGCGGGAGCGGCAAGTCGCTGGAGGAGACCGTCGGTTCGGCGCTCCCGGTGAACTTCGACGCCCCCGCGGTGCCGAAGGTCCAGAGCATCACCGCGACCGGCTACCCGGCCGCGCCGCCCTACGACGGGCAGCTCCTCTACCAGTGCCAGGACAAGCCGGGCCGGCTGTCGGTGGCCTCCGCCGACCCGACGATGTACCGCATCGGGTGCAGCATGACCGGCGGTTCCTCCGGTGGCGGCTGGGTCGAGAAGGGCGCCGACGGCAAGCCGGCGCTGGTCTCCAACACCTCGATCGGCCCGGTCACCTCGGGCTGGCTGGCCGGTCCGCGGCTGGGCACGGTCGCCAAGGGCGTCTACGACTCCGTCAGCAAGAAGTTCGCCGGGCGCTGAGCACGGCACCGCGCACCCGCTGAACGGGGCGGCGGCGGGGTGACCGGCACGCCCGCCACCCCGCCGCCTCCCGCAACCGATCCCGGCCGGTGAGCACCGCCGGCCGGGCAGCTCAGACACGAACCAACGGGGGTTCCTCACACCATGCGTTCACTGCGTACGTCCCAGACGCCCCGGCGCGCACGCCGGCGCACCGCACTCGCCGCCACCGGGCTCGCGGCGGCCCTGGCGCTCACCGCCACCGCCTGCGGCGGCTCGGACTCCGACGACGCGAGCGGCCCGCCGTCCGCCGCCGCCTCCCAGAGCGCGGGCAGCGGCGGCGACGGGAAGGCCAGGATCCCTGCCGGTCTCGCGGACAAGCTGAAGGAACACGGCATCGACGCCGACAAATGGCGCGACGGCGGCTGGAAGAACTGGGACAAGGACAAGTGGCTCAGTGCCGCCAAGGACTTCGTCAACCCGGTGATCAAGGATCTCTGGAAGCCTGAGCGGATGAAGTCCGCCAAGGAGGCCAACAAGACGGTCACCACCCAGGACGCCGCCGGCCAGGGGGTCAGCGACCCGGCACCGCGCGCGGTCCCGGCGCAGGCCGAGAAGACCCCGTACCACCAGCACGCGGCCCCGGTCGGCAAGGTCTTCTTCGACTCGCCCCAGGGCGCGATGGTCTGCTCGGGCACGGTCGTCAAGGACGTCAACCACCCGGGCAGGTCCAACCTGGTGTGGACGGCCGGGCACTGCGTGCACGCCGGCCGGGGCGGCGGCTGGTACCGCAACATCGCCTTCGTGCCCGCCTACAACGACCTGGGCAAGTCCGCCGGCCGGCTGAGCCAGGCCGCTCCCGCCGAGGTCGCCCCCTACGGCGCCTGGTGGGCGGACTGGGCGTCCACCTCGGGCCAGTGGATCCAGGGCGGCTCGGAGACGGGCGGCGCGGGCGCCACGTACGACTACGCGGTGCTGCACGTGAAGCCGGAGGCCGGGACGAAGTCGCTGGAGGAGACGGTCGGGGCGGCGCTCGACGTGGACTTCTCCGCACCGCGGGCGCCCCAGGTCGCCACCATGGGCGCGTGGGGCTACCCGGCGGCGCCGCCGTACAGCGGGCTCCGGATGTTCCGGTGCCTGGACCGGCCCGGCCGGCTGTCGCTCAGCCCGTCCCTGCCGACGATGTACCGGATCGGCTGCACCATGACCGGCGGCTCGTCCGGCGGCGGCTGGTTCCGCGTGGTGGGCGGGAAGACCGTCCTGGTGTCCAACACCTCGATCGGCCCGTCCGACAACACCTGGCTCGCCGGCCCGCAGCTCGGCCGGGGCGCCGAGGCGCTGTACCAGAACATGAGCCGGACCTACGGCGGCCGGTGACCTCCGCGCCGCTCCCGGCACGACGGCGGGCCCGTCCCCTTCCGGTGAAGGGGACGGGCCCGCCGTGCGGCGTGCATCCGCCGGGTGTGTCCGGCGCGCCGGAGACACCCGGCGGATGTGTCCGGCGCCCCGTCGGTGCCCGGAGGTCAGAGCGCGGGAACCGGCGCGTACGGCGCCAGCTCCGCGGCCAGCTCCTCGTGCACCAGGGCCTTGAGCAGGGTGCCCTCCGCGGTGTGCTCCTCGGAGATCACCTCGCCCTCGGTGTGGGCGCGGGCGACCAGCTTGCCGTGCGTGTACGGCACCAGCGCCTCGATCTGCACGGCGGGCCGGGGCAGCTCGGCGTCGATCATGGCGAGCAGTGTGTCGATGCCCTGGCCGGTCCGGGCGGAGACCGCGATCGAGTGCTTCTCCCGCCGCAGCAGCCGCTGGAGCACCAGCGGGTCCGCCGCGTCCGCCTTGTTGACCACGACGATCTCGGGCACGTCGGTGGCGCCGACCTCCCTGATCACCTCGCGCACGGCGGCGAGCTGCTCCTCCGGGTCGGGGTGCGAGCCGTCCACGACGTGCAGGATCAGGTCGGAGTCGCCGACCTCCTCCATGGTGGAGCGGAACGCCTCGACCAGGTGGTGCGGCAGGTGCCGGACGAAGCCGACGGTGTCCGCCAGCGTGTACAGCCGCCCGCTCGGTGTCTCGGCCCGGCGCACGGTCGGGTCCAGGGTCGCGAACAGCGCGTTCTCGACCAGGACGCCCGCGCCGGTGAGACGGTTGAGCAGGGAGGACTTCCCGGCGTTGGTGTAGCCGGCGATGGCGACGGAGGGCACCTTGTGGCGGCGCCGCTCCTGGCGCTTGATCTCGCGGCCGGTCTTCATGGCCGCGATCTCCCGGCGCATCTTGGCCATCTTCTCGCGGATGCGGCGCCGGTCGGTCTCGATCTTGGTCTCACCGGGACCGCGGGTCGCCAGACCGCCGCTGCCGCCGCCCATCTGCCGGGACAGCGACTGGCCCCAGCCGCGCAGCCGCGGCAGCATGTACTGCATCTGCGCGAGCGCGACCTGCGCCTTGCCCTCGCGGGACTTGGCGTGCTGGGCGAAGATGTCCAGGATCACGGCCGTACGGTCGATGACCTTGACCTTGACGACGTCCTCGAGGTGGATGAGCTGGCCGGGGCTCAGCTCACCGTCGCAGACGACGGTGTCGGCGCCCGTCTCCAGGACGATGTCCCGCAGCTCACCGGCCTTGCCGGAGCCGATGTAGGTGGCCGCGTCGGGTTTGTCGCGGCGCTGGATCACGCCGTCCAGGACGACCGCGCCCGCGGTCTCCGCGAGGGCGGCCAGCTCGGCGAGGGAGTTCTCCGCGTCGTGCACGGTCCCCGAGGTCCAGACGCCGACGAGCACCACGCGCTCCAGGCGGAGCTGCCGGTACTCGACCTCGGTGACGTCCTCGAGCTCGGTGGACAGGCCCGCGACGCGGCGCAGGGCGGCCCGCTCGGAGCGGTCGAACTGGTCGCCGTCCCGCTCTCCGTCGATCTCGTGGCTCCAGGCGACGTCCTCTTCCATCAGGGCATCGGCCCGAAGTCCATCGGGGTGGGTGTGCGCGAGGCGCTTGGTGGCCTGGGAAGAGGAAGAAGAGGAGGTCATTGGGTCCTTACGTCGTTGGGAATCCGTGGTGCGGCGACGGGGCCGCGCCGGTGACGGCCGGGCTCCGGCACTCCTGCCGCAGTCTTTCCGCCATCTGTGACAACGCACGGGTACCCGGGGAGATTCCCGTGCACCGCGCCGCGCCGACCCGACGATGGTCGCACGGCACGGCCCGTCTCGTCACGGCGTTATTCGCGCCCCGTCCCCCCGCTCAGCCCCGGGCCGTCCCCGCCCCGGCCGGCCGCGCGGACGCCGCCGCCTTCACGGTCCGGCCCGCCTTGTCCGCCGCGGGCGGCGGTGCCTGCTTCCAGTCCGGATGACCGGGCATGGGCGGGGTCTTCTCGCCGTACAGCCACGCCTGGAAGAAGCCGCTCAGATCGCGTCCGGCGACGGTGGAGGCCAGGTGCTCGAAGTCGGCCGTGGCAGCCGTGGAGTCCCGGTGGTCACGCACCCAGGAGCGCTCCACGCGCTCGAAGGCGTCCTTGCCGATCTCCTGGCGCAGCGCGTAGAGCACCAGGGCGGCGCCGTCGTAGACGTTCGCGCGGAAGATGCCGACCTTCTGCCCGGCCTTGGGCGGCTTGGGCAGCGCGGGCGGGCCGCCGGCCGCGCGCCAGCCGTCGGAGGCGCCGTAGGCGGCCTTCATGCGCGCGTCCATGGACTTGTGCGCCGTCTCGTCGGCGTACAGCGCCTCGTACCAGGTCGCGTGGCCCTCGTTGAGCCAGAGGTCCGACCAGGAGCGGGGGCTGACGCTGTCGCCGAACCACTGGTGGGACAGCTCGTGCACCATGACCGACTCGACGTACCACTGGGGCCAGGCGGGGTCGGTGAACAGCTCCTTCTCGAAGAGGGAGAGGGTCTGCGTCTCCAGCTCGAAGCCGGTGGTGGCGGACGCCATCAGCAGGCCGTACGTCTCGAAGGGGTACGGCCCGACCTTGCTCTCCATCCAGGCGATCTGGCCGGGCGTCCTGGCCAGCCACGGTTCGAGCGCCTTGGCGTCGGCGGCGGGCACGACGTCGCGCACGGGCAGGCCGTGCGGTCCGGTGCGGCGCAGCACGGCCGAGCGCCCGATGGAGACCTGCGCCAGCTCGGTGGCCATGGGGTGCCGGGTGCGGTACGTCCAGGTGGCCGAGCCGCCGGTGCGGGTCACCCCGGCCGGCAGACCGTTGGCGACCGCCGTGTATCCCTCGGGGGCGGTGATGTGGAAGGTGTACATCGCCTTGTCGGAGGGGTGGTCGTTGCACGGGAACACCAGGTGGGCGGCGTCCGCCTGGTTGGCCATGGCGAGGCCGTCCGCGGTGCGCACCCAGCCGCCGTCGCGGCCCTTCTCGGACACCGGGTCGCTGGTGTGGTGCACCGTGACGCGGACCCAGCTCTGCTCGGGCAGCGGGACCCGCGGGGTGACCACCAGGTCCTCCCCGGCACTGGCGAAGTCGGCGGGCAATCCGTCGACCTGCACGGAGTCGACCGTGCCGTGGGCGAAGTCGAGGTTGATGCGGTCCAGGTCCCGGGTCGTCCGGGCGTCGATGGTGGTGACGGCACGCAGCGGCTTGCCGTTGTCGCCGGAGTAGGCGAGGGAGAGGTCGTACGACGTCACGTCGTACCCGGGGTTGCCCAGGGTCGGGTAGAGCCGGTCACCGAGGCCGAGCGCGGCGGGCGGTGCGCTCGCGGCGAGCAGGCAGACGGAGACGGCGGACGCGAGGAGGGTCCCGGTGAGGGCCCTGCGACGGCGCGGGGGGCGGGATCGGAGGGTGCGCGGCATGCACCACGGCTATCAGCGCGCGGGCCCGCCACGGCGGCGGCGCGCGCCCGGCCCACCCGAACGGGGCCCTCGGGAGCGCGCGGTGTCGCGGCGGGCGGGGTGCGCGCGGGCGTGCGCGCCGGAGCGGCGGCCTCTGCGCCGGCCCCACGCGGGCGCTACCGGGCGCTACCGGGCGCGGCTCACGTCGTACACGCCGGGCACGTTGCGCATCGCCCGCATCAGGGCGGGCAGGCGCGCGGCGTCGGGCAGTTGCAGGGTGTACGTGTGGTGGACGCGCTGCTGGGCCGGCGGGGCGACGGTGGCCGAGACGATCTCGACGCCCTCCAGGGCGATGGCCTCGGTCAGATCGGCCAGCAGATGGGGGCGGCCGAACGATTCGGCGAGCAGGGTGACCCGGCACGCGGCGTTGTCGCCCCAGCGCACGTCGATCTCCGCGCGCCCCGTGCTCTTCATCCGCACGACCGCCGCGCACTCGACGCGGTGCACGGTCACCGCTCCCCCGCGCACGGCGAAGGCGGTGATGCGGTCGGGCGGCACGGGGGTGCAGCAGCCCGCGAGCCGTACGGTGGCGCCGGGCCGGTCGGCGGCCACGGCGGCCGCCGGGCCCGGACGGCCGGGGGGAGTGCCGGGCGAGCCGACGGGGGCCGCCGAGACCGGGTGCGTGTCCGGGGCGTCCTCGCGGGTCTCGGGCGCGTCGTCGGCCGGGGCGGGGTGGGCGGTGAGCCACCGCTGGATGGCGATGCGTGCGGCGGGCGTACGGGCGTGCTCCAGCCACTCCCTGGACGGCTCGGAGGCGGGGTCCTGGCCCATCAGGAGCTGGACGGTGTCGCCGTCCTTCAGGACGGTGCTCAGCCGGGCCAGGCGGCCGTTGACGCGGGCGCCGATGCACGCGTGCGCGTCCTCGCCGTACTGGGCGTAGGCGGCGTCGATGCAGCTGGCCCCGGCGGGCAGGCCGAGGGTGCCGCCGCCAGGGCGGAAGACGGTGATCTCGCGGTCCTGGGCGAGGTCCTCGCGCAGGGTGGACCAGAAGGTGTCCGGGTCGGGCGCCGCCTGCTGCCAGTCGAGCAGGCGGGAGAGCCAGCCGGGCCGGGTCGGATCGACGCGCTCGCCGTCGCCCGCCGCCGGGTCCTCGGCGGGCGGGGCGTAGGGGTTGCCGAGCGCGACGACCCCGGCCTCGGCGGTCTTGTGCATCTGGTGGGTGCGGATGAGGACCTCGACGATCTGGCCGTCCGCCTGCGCGTCCTCGGGCGCGTCCGGCCGGGCCGCGGGCAGGGCGACCGCGGTGTGCAGCGACTGGTACAGGTTGAACTTGGGGACGGCGATGAAGTCCTTGAACTCCGAGACGACCGGCGTCATACAGGTGTGCAGTTCACCGAGGACGGCGTAGCAGTCGGCGTCCTCGTGGACCAGCACCAGCAGCCGGCCGAAGTCGCAGCCGCGCAGCCGGCCGCGTTTGCGGGACGCCCGGTGCAGGGAGACGAAGTGCCGTGGCCGGACGAGGACTTCGGCGGGGATGCCGGCCTCGCGCAGCACGCCGCGCACCTGTTCGGCGACCTCGGTGAGCGGGTCGTGCGGGCGGCTCGCGTTCTGTGCGATCAGCTCGCGGGTGTGCGCGTACTCCTCGGGGTGGAGGATGGCGAAGACCAGGTCCTCCAGCTCGGTCTTGAGCGCCTGCACCCCGAGGCGTTCGGCGAGCGGGATGAGCACGTCCCGGGTCACCTTGGCGATGCGGGCCTGTTTCTCGGGGCGCATGACGCCGAGCGTGCGCATGTTGTGCAGCCGGTCGGCGAGCTTGATGGACATCACCCGCACGTCGTTGCCGGTGGCGACGAGCATCTTGCGGAAGGTCTCCGGTTCGGCGGCGGCGCCGTAGTCGACCTTCTCCAGTTTGGTGACGCCGTCGACGAGGTAGCGGACCTCCGCGCCGAACTCCTCGCCCACCTGGTCGAGGGTCACCTCGGTGTCCTCGACCGTGTCGTGCAGCAGGGAGGCCGTCAACGTGGTGGTCTCGGCGCCGAGTTCGGCGAGGATGAGGGTGACGGCGAGCGGGTGCGTGATGTACGGCTCGCCGCTCTTGCGCATCTGGCCGCGGTGCGAGGACTCGGCCAGCAGGTAGGCGCGGCGCAGCGGTTCGAGATCGGCGTCGGGGAAGTGGGCGCGGTGCGCCTCGGCGACATGGCCGATGGCGTCCGGGAGCCGGTCCCGGGCGGTGGGGCCGAGCAGGGCGGCCCGGCCCAGGCGGCGCAGGTCGATCCGCGGGCGGGCTCTGCGCCGGGGCGCCGACGGCGCCACCGGGCCCGGGGCCGCAGGGTTTGTGGCATCCGCACTCATGGGCACCTCCGGCTGTCTCGACCGGTGGACGGGGGTGCCCCAGGGCGTACGCGGCTCAGGGGTTGGCGTCGGATCCCCCGTCCGGGCCGGTGCTTGATGCTACCGAGCCCAGCACACCGAGCCGACCGGCTCTCGGAGAGCGTGAAACGGATCACCCCATCGAGCGACGGCGTGTCAGGTTTACGGTTTTCGGTCACGGGACAGACGGGCGGCCGTGGATTCCCGCCCGCACCGGTCCCGACGACGTGGATCCTGGCCGGTCGCGACGGCTTGCGGCCTGCGATGTCCGGGCGGTCCCGCAGTCAACCGGCCGCTGTTTCCAGCCATTCCCGGTCGATCTCGCCCTCGGCGACGATCACCGCGGGGCCGGTCATCTCGATCTCCCCGTCCGCCCGCTCGGTGATGACGAGGGTGCCGCCGAGCACATCGACCCGGTAGGTCACCGGGGTGCCGGTGACGGCCGGGTCGGCGCCGTCGCGGCGGGCCGCCGCCACGGCGACGGCGCACGCGCCTGTGCCGCACGAGCGGGTCTCGCCGGATCCGCGCTCGTGCACGCGCATGGCGACGTGACCGGGGCCGCGGTCGGCGACGAACTCGACGTTGACCCCGTCCGGGTAGGCGGCGGCCGGGTGGAACGGCGGCGCGGAGAGCAGGTCACCGGCGTCCGCCAGGTCGTCGACGAAGGCGACCGCGTGCGGGTTGCCCATGTTGACGTTGCGCGCGGGCCACACATGGGTGCCGACGCTCACCGCGACGTCGCCCTCGGGGAGCCGGGCCCTGCCCATGCCGACGGTGATGTCGCCGTCCTTGGCGATGTGCACGCTCTTCACACCGCCCCGGGTGGCGACGGCGAGGTCGCCCTCGGCCACGAGCCCGGCGTGCCGGAGGTAGCGCGCGAACACCCGTACGCCGTTGCCGCACATCTCGGCGACCGAGCCGTCGCCGTTGCGGTAGTCCATGAACCACTCGGCGTCGGCGGCCATCGCGCGGGCCTCCGGGTGCGCGGCCGAGCGCACGACGTGCAGCACGCCGTCCCCGCCGATGCCCGCGCGGCGGTCGCACAGGGCGGCGACGGCTGCCGGGGACAGCTCCACGGCGTTCTCCGGGTCGGGGACGATCACGAAGTCGTTCTCCGTGCCGTGACCCTTGAGGAAGGCGATACCGGTGCTCATGCCTCGATCGTACGGGGTGGGTCCGACATCCTCGCGGGGCCGCCCGGCGGAGCCTCGTCCTCGCGGGGACCGCTCAGCGGAGCTTCGCGACCCGCCAGACGGCGAGGACGACGACCACGGCGACGAGCAGGACGTACGCGGCGACGAGGCGCCAGGCGGGCCGCCGCCCCGTGCCGCGCGGCGGCAGCCCCGGCCAGGTGTAGCCGACGCGGCGGGCGGCCATCGTGCCCCAGCCGGCCGCGCAGAAGCAGATCAGCAGCCCCAGCATGGCGATCACCGCACCGCTGTCGCCGTCGAAGGCCAGCGGGAAGGCGAACATCAGGGAGCCCACCGCCGCCAGGCCCACGATGGGCGCGAGCTGCCAGATGCGCAGCCGCCGCTGCGGGCGCAGCTCGACCTCCACCTCGGGCCCGGCGAACATCTCCTCGGGCTCCGGTCCGTCGGCGGTCACCCCGCCCTCGGACTCATCAGGGCCGTCGGGGCTCAGCGAGTCCTCCTCGGGCTCCGGATCGGTGCCCTGCACGGTGATGCTCTCGGTGCCTTGTGCGGTGTCGCGAGGGCCGGCCTCCATCGCCACGCGCCCTCCCAACTAGGACTCACTTGTCGATCAGAGCTCGATGATGGCACGGCGCCGCAGGCCCGGATGACGGCCTGGGCTTCCCGATGCCATCACGTGATCAGGCTGTAACCGGTCGTTCCACCAACGCCAGCGCCAGGTCCGGAAGTTCCGCGAGGTCCGCGACGGCTCCGCTCAGCCAGTGCACGCGCGGGTCGCGCCGGAACCAGGAGTCCTGACGGCGCGCGAAGCGCTTGGTGGCGCGCACGGTCTCCGCGCGCGCCTCTTCGAGCGTGCACTCCCCCGCGAGCGCCGTGAGCACCTGTTGGTAGCCGAGCGCCCGGGAGGCCGTACGCCCGGCGCGCAGGCCGTGCGCCTCCAGCTCGCGCACCTCCTCCACGAGCCCCGCCTCCCACATCCGGTCGACCCGGCGCGCGATGCGCTCGTCCAGCTCGGGGCGCGCGACATCGACCCCGATCTGCACCGTGTCGTAGACGGAGTCGTGGCCGGGCAGATTGGCCGTGAAGGGCTGACCGGTGATCTCGATCACCTCCAGCGCGCGGACGATGCGGCGGCCGTTGCCCGGCAGGATGGCGCGCGCGGCCTCCGGATCGGCGGCGGCGAGCCGTGCGTGCAGCGCGCCGGAGCCGCGCAGCGTCAGCTCCTCCTCCAGCCGGGCCCGCACCGCGGGGTCGGTACCGGGGAACCGGAGGTCGTCGACGGCCCCGCGCACATAGAGCCCGGAGCCGCCGACCAGGACCGGCCAGCGCCCCTCGGCGAGCAGGGCGTCGATGCGCTCCCGGGCGAGCCGCTGGTACTCGGCGACGGAGGCGGTGACGGTCACGTCCCAGACGTCCAGCAGGTGGTGCGGCACACCGCCGCGCTCCTCGGGCGTCAGTTTGGCCGTGCCGATGTCCATCCCTCGGTAGAGCTGCATGGAGTCGGCGTTGACGACCTCACCGCCGAGGCGTTGGGCCAGGAAAACGCCCAGATCGGACTTTCCGGCCGCGGTGGGGCCGACGACGGCGATGACGCGGGGGGCGGGGGGTGCGCTGCTCACGGCACCAGTCTCGCAAACCTCCGGCGGGTGCCTCGAACGAGTTACGTGACGGCGTGCGCGCCGGGTCGTTGCCCGTTGCGAGGTTCCCGCGGCCGGACGCCGGCGGGCGGCGGTACGGGGCGCCGCGAGCGGAACACCGGGCTACGCGGGATGCCGCCCGCACGAGTAACGTATGGAGTTGACATGGGCGTTTTTGCGCGACTTTTCCGGAGGTCGAAGGCCACTGAGGAGACGTCGTCCGCGGCGGAGCCTGCCGACGCGGCCCAGGCGGCGCAAGCCGCTCCCGGGACGGACGGCGACGCGGCCGACAAGAGCGGCGGCAGCAGCGCGGACGGCATGGCGGAGCCGGCGGACACGGCGACGGCGCGGACACCGGACGCCGGATCCGGGAGCGCCGCCGAAGAGGGAGTCGCGGACGCCGCTGCCGAAGCCGTCGACATCCCCGGGCAGCAGTCCGCCGACGAGGCGGTCGAGCACACGGTCGGCGAGGGCGTCCGCAGGTAACTGCCCCGCCAGGGAAGGTGAACCATGGGTCTGCTGGACAACGTGAGGGCCAGGCTCGGCCCGGCCAGGGACAAGGTGTCGGACCTCGCGCAGCGGCACGGGGGCTCGATCGAGCAGGGGCTCGACAAGGCCGCGAAGATGGTCGACGAGAAGACCAAGGGCAAGTACAGCGACAAGATCCACGCGGGCACGGGCAAGGCCAAGGAGGCCGTGGACCGGCTCGCCCACCCGGGCGGCGCGGACACCGGTGCTCCCACGCCGGAGTCGGCCGCACCGGCCCAGGAGCCTCCGGGGACGTCCCCGGGTTCCGGCTCCGGCACTGACCGGACGCCGCCTCCGCAGACACCGCCGCAGGGGCCGCCGCCCGCGTCGTGACGCGGAACAGCGCGCGGACGATGCGTGGACCGTGTGCGGACAGCGCACGGACAGCGCGTGCGGTGGGGGCCGGGAGCTTACGTCTCCCGGCCCCCACCGCACGCCCGCGTGTGCGCCCCCTTATCGCGTCATCGCGCCTCGTACGCCGCGCTCGCGCCGACGCGGTCGCTCAGGACCACCGGGCGCTCAGGACCAGGCCGCCACGAAGTAACCCACGCCGTACGGTGCCTCGTCGTACAGCAGCGTCCCGGCGAGCCCGGAGTCCTGCGCCGCGCCCGCGAGCACCTGCCACGGGGCCCGGCCGGACACCTTGAGCGCGTACGCCAGCTCGGCGTCGAGCGAGGTCAGGGACGTCACGTCCGCCGCGCCGAGCGCACGGGCGGCCGCCGCGTCGAAGGGCTCGGCCCGCTCGTCCAGGTACCCCGGCGCCTTGAGCGAGCGGCAGGCGCTGCCGTCGCCCATCACCAGGAGGGCGACCCGCGCGGACCGGGCGGCGAGGTCGCGGCCGGCCGCGACGCACCGCTCGGGCGCCAGGGGTTCTCCCACGCCCAGCCCCTCGACCGGGCAGTCGGACCAGCCGGTCCGCTCCAGCAGCCACGCGGCGACGGCGAGCGACGGCGGCAGCGCGCGCTCAGGCGCGCCGGAGCCCGTGCCCTCGCCCCGGTCCGGGCCGAGCCGGACGTCGAGGTCCACGCCGAAGCCCCGGAAGGAGCCGCGGGCGCCTTCGGGGTGCGGACCCCGGCCGGACTGCTCGGCGGGGCCGACGGCCACGAGCAGGTCGGGCCGGGCGGCGGCGAGCACGCCCAGCGCGTCCGTGCACGCGGCACGCGCGGCATCCAGCTCGGGCGCGGCTCCCTGCGCGACCGCGGGGACGAGGAGGGGCGGACAGGGGCAGACTGCGGCGGCGACAAGCATGCCCGGCAGCGTAACGCGCGGCGCCTGGGCGCCGGACTGCCGTCCCCGCCGCCGGCTACGGATGGGCTCGGGACGGCCCCGGATCCGGCTGTGGCCTGCCCGTGACGGCTCGGCACCGCTCCCGCTGCCCGTACCGGACGATCCGATCCCGGGACCCTACTCGGGCAGCAGCCCGGCCACGGACGGCACCGGGAGCTGCCAAGGCCCCGCTCGGGCCCGGCCAGGACGCAGGGCAGGACCGCTCCCGTTCGGCGCACACCCCGCGGAACAGGCTCGCGCCCCACTCCTGGGCGCGCCCGCCCGGACGCGCTCCGGACACGCCCGAGGCGGCCCGGACCAGCCCGCATCTCGCATCCCGCATCCCGCATCCCGCCCAGGGCGGCTCCCGGACCGGCCGGTCACGAAACCGGTCCGGGCGGGCCACGCGTCAGGACGGTCGCCGGGACCGTCCCGCCGGGCCGGTCCCGCAGCCGGTCTCCGGGTCAGTCGCAGCCGCAGCCGCTGTTCGCGGCGACCGGCAGCGGTTCCGGGACGCCGATCTTCGGCAGGCCCAGCATCACACCGGCGGGCTTGGCGGCCGCCTCGGCGGTGCGCTTCTCCCAGGCGTCGCCCGCGCGGGTGCGGCGCACGCCCAGCACCGGGCCCTCGGCGAGCAGGTGGTGCGGGGCCGCGTAGGTGATCTCGACCGTGACCACGTCACCGGGGCGGACGTCCTGGTCCGGCTTGGTGAAGTGGACCAGGCGGCTGTCGGGGGCGCGGCCGGAGAGCCGGTGGGTGGCGCCGTCCTTGCGGCCCTCGCCCTCGGCGACCATCAGCTCCAGGGTGCGGCCGACCTGCTTCTTGTTCTCCTCCCAGGAGATCTCCTCCTGGAGGGCGACAAGACGCTCGTAGCGCGCCTGGACGACCGCCTTGGGGATCTGGTCGGCCATCTCGGCGGCCGGGGTGCCGGGGCGCTTGGAGTACTGGAAGGTGAACGCCTGCGCGAACCGCGCCTCGCGCACCACGTGCAGCGTCTGCTCGAAGTCCTCCTCGGTCTCGCCGGGGAAGCCCACGATGATGTCGGTGGTGATCGCGGCGTGCGGGATGGCGGCGCGCACCTTCTCGATGATCCCGAGGTAGCGCTCCTGGCGGTAGGAGCGGCGCATCGCCTTCAGGACCGTGTCCGAACCGGACTGGAGGGGCATGTGCAGCTGCGGCATCACGTTGGGCGTCTCGGCCATGGCCGCGATCACGTCGTCGGTGAAGTCGCGCGGGTGCGGGGAGGTGAAGCGGACCCGCTCCAGGCCGTCGATCGCGCCGCAGGCCCGCAGCAGCTTGCTGAACGCCTCGCGGTCGCCGATGTCGGAGCCGTACGCGTTGACGTTCTGGCCGAGCAGGGTGATCTCGGAGACGCCCTCGCCGACCAGGGCCTCGACCTCGGCGAGGATGTCGCCGGGGCGGCGGTCCTTCTCCTTGCCGCGCAGCGCGGGGACGATGCAGAAGGTGCAGGTGTTGTTGCAGCCGACCGAGATGGACACCCAGGCCGCGTACGCGCTCTCACGCCGGGTGGGCAGCGTGGAGGGGAATGCCTCCAGGGACTCGGCGATCTCGACCTGGGCCTCCTCCTGGACGCGGGCGCGCTCCAGCAGGACGGGCAGCTTGCCGATGTTGTGCGTGCCGAAGACGACGTCCACCCAGGGCGCCTTCTTCACGATGGTGTCGCGGTCCTTCTGCGCCAGGCAGCCGCCGACCGCGATCTGCATCCCGGGGCGCCCGGCCTTCTTCGGCGCGAGGTGGCCGAGGTTGCCGTAGAGGCGGTTGTCGGCGTTCTCCCGGACGGCGCAGGTGTTGAAGACGACGACGTCCGCGTCGCCGTCCGCCCCCTCGGGCGCCCGCACGTACCCCGCGTCCTCCAGCAGCCCGGCCAGCCGCTCGGAGTCGTGGACGTTCATCTGGCATCCGTAGGTGCGGATCTCGTAGCTGCGCGTGACGCCCACTTCTCGGCTCCGGTCGATGCTGCTCATGCCCCTAAGGGTAGGCGCTCGCGGAAGTGCACCCGGACGGCCGATCCGGCGGCGCGGGCCGAAGGGCGCACGGCGCGCTGCGCGGCGCGTGCGCGGTCTGTGCGTCGCCGCTGCGCGGCGCGACACGAGCGGCGTGTGCGCGGCCGGTGGCCCCGGGACGGCGAGGGCGGACCCAGAATGGGCCGAACCCATCCAGCCGAACCCATCCAGTCGAACCCACCCATAGGCCACCAGACGCCTGGATACCCCTGGATACGCCCATCGGTCCCTCCCGGTCGCGCCAGGAAGAACCGGTTTCCACCAGGGCGTCCGGCTCGTGGCGGCCTCTCCCGGACAGGTGTCCAGTGATGCAGCTTCGTGATGCCCTGCGGACCTCCGCCCCGGACCCGGCCCCGGCCGCCGCGCCACGGGCCTGGCTGCTGCGTCCGGCCGGTGCGGTGTGGTTCGTCCTGCTCGCCGCGGTCCTGGCGGCCCGCGCCGCGCACGTTGCGGTGACGGACGCCCAGGGGGGCATGGACAACGCCTTCGTCGTCCATGCCGGGCAGGTGTGGCTGCACGGCGGCGCTCCGTACGGCGACCGGCGCTTCCTCTACCTGCCGAGCGCGGTGCTGTTCGCGGCCGGGCAGGCGCTGCTGCCCGCCGCCGTGCTGCGGGTCGCCGCTCCCGTGGTGTGCGTGGGGCTGGTCGCGGCGGGCTGGTGGTGCGCGCTGCGGCTGTTCCGGGTGCCGTCGCGCAGCCGGTTCGCGGTGCTGGGGCTGCTCGGTCTCGTGCTGTGCTGGGCTCCGGTGGGCCATCTGATCGACCTCGGCAACTGGACGGCGGTCGGCGCGCTGGCGCTGCCGCTGGCGCTGCTGCTGGCCGACCGCGGGCGCTGGGGCGCCGCCGGTGTGGTCCTCGGGCTCTCCGTGGCGGTGAAACCGCTGCTGGTGCCCGTCGCCCTCCTGCTGGTCCTGGCCCGGCAGTGGCGCGCCCTCGCCTGGACGGTGGCACTGCCGCTGGCGCTGTCCGCGGGCATGGCGCTCGTCATGCCGGATCCGGGCGGGTTCTTCACCCGCACGCTGCCCTTCCTGCTCAGGGGCGGTGACGCGCTGATGCGGCCCTTCGACTGCTCCCTGCCCGCGGTGCTGCCCCGGCTCGGGGTGCCGCGATCGGCGGCCGAGGCGCTGGCGCTCGCGGCCGCCGCGGCCGGGGTGGTGTGCGCCGGGCGGCGCTGGCGGCGCGCGGACCCCGGTCCGGCCCGGCTCGCGGACACCGCCGCCATGCTCATGCTCGCCTCGTACCTGGTGTCCCGGCCGTCCTACGAGCACTATCTGGTGGTCGTGGTGCCGCTGCTGGTCGCCGGGGTGTTCGAGGCCGGTTCGGCGGCGTGCTCGCCGTGGTTCTGGGCCGCGCTGATGCCGCAGGCGCCGGGATTCGCCTTCCCGGCCCTCGAGGCGTCGACCCGGCGGGCGTTCAAGGACGTGGTGAGCCTGTGCGGGCTCGCGCTGGTGCTGGCGCTGCGGTGCGTACGCCCGTGGCCCGGCGAGCGTGCCTCCGGGGCCACCGGGACCGGGGGTCCGGCGGCGGCCGAGCCCGCGCCCCTCGGCACGGGTCCGGGCTGAGCTGCACCGCCGCCGCTGAGCGCGCGGCGGACCGCTCCGGGCCGCCCGCGCCGCCCGCGCCGGCCGACCGGCCCGACCGGCCCGACCAGCCCGGCCGGTCCCCGGCGGTCCGGCACCGGTTCGGCTCGGCCGGTCAGCCCCGGTCGGTGGCCTCGGGGTCCCAGCCCTGGCCGCGCAGGACGGCCGCGACGTCCGGCGCGCGGTAGTGCTCGCCCTTGAGCACCTTGCCGTCGGCCCGGCGGGCCACCTGTCCGTCGGGGCCCCGCTTGCTCATGTTCGCGCGGTGGATCTCGGCGATCACCTCGTCGAGGTCGATGCCGTGCACCAGGGCGGTGCCGTACGCCACGTAGACCACGTCGGCCAGTTCGTGCGCCAGGTGGTCGAGCGGTCCCTCGACGGAGACCTCGGCGACCTCGGCCGCCTCCTCGGCGAGCAGTTCGCCCCGGTGGGCCGCCAGCTGCGGCGGCACCCGGGCGGGAGTGCTGCGGACGTCGAGCCCGAAGGCCTGGTGGAACTGTCGGACGAGGGCGGCGGGCGAGGAACTCATACGGCGACTCTAACCGGCACCTGTGACACCGCCCGCGCCGAGCGTGCGCGGTGGGCGCCCCCGCCGCCGCGCGTCCGTCCCGCACCACGGGAACGGCGGACCGGCCCTGGTCAGGGCGGCGCCCGGCTGGCAGGATCGCGCGCATGCCCAAGCTGTTCTCCTCCACCCGCAGGCGCCGCGGCCTCATGGGCGCGGCCGCCGGTGCCGTGGTCCTCGGGCTGCTGCTGTGGTGGCTGATGCCGCTGGGTGACGGCCCGCCGCGGGGGACGATCGCCTTCAGCACCGGGACCACCCGCGGTGTCTACCAGGAGTACGGCGTACGGCTGCGCACCGCGTTCGCCAAGGACATGCCGGACCTGAAGGTGCGGCTGCTCACCAGCGACGGTTCACAGGAGAACGTCACGCGCGTGGCGACCGGCAAGGCCGATTTCACCATCGCCGCCGCCGACGCCGTGGAGACGTACGTCCTGGACCACGGTCCGGGCGCGTCCGACCTGCGCGGTGTGGCCCGGCTCTACGACGACTACGTGCAGCTCGTGGTGGCCCGTGACTCGCCGATACGTTCGGTCGCGGACCTGCGGGGCAAGCGGGTCGCGGTCGGTCCCCCGGAGTCGGGTGTGCGGCTGATCGCGAACCGGGTGCTCGCCGCCGCCGGGATCGATCCGCAGCACGGCATCGAGCCCGTGGCCGACGGCATCGACACCGGCCCCGGACGGCTGCGTACGCACGCGATCGACGCGTTCTTCTGGTCGGGCGGGCTGCCCACGGACGGGCTCACGCAGCTCGCCTCGAAGTTCGCCTTCCGGTTCGTGCCGATCGACGCCGGTCTGGTGGCGCGGCTGCACGCGGAGGGCGGCGCCACGCGCTACTACCGCGCGACCAACATGCCGGAGTCGGCGTATCCGGCGGTCCAGGACGGTGCGACCGTGCCGACCATCGCCGTGTCCAACCTGCTGATGACCCGCGCGGACGTGGACCCGCGGCTCACCGAGTGGCTGACCCGGACCGTGATCGACAGCCGCGACCGCATCGGCGCGCATGTGCACTCCGCCCAGCTCGTCGATCTGCGCACCGCGATCTACACCGATCCGCTGGTGCTGCACGAGGGCGCCCGGCGCTACTACCGATCCGTCAAGCCCTGAGGCTCGCGGCCGCGTCCGCCTCCGCCGCGAGCCCCGCGTCTCCTCAGGTCGCCGCCGCTCCGGAACGGGGCCGGCCGGGCGGTTCGGTCCTCGGTACGGTCACCGTCACCTTCAGTCCGCGCGGCTCCTCGGCGCGATGGGCCGCGTAGCCGATGGAGCCGCCGCCAGCGGCGAGCAGCGCGCGGGAGATGGACAGGCCCAGACCTGAGCCCTTGATGTTCTGGTGGCGGCCGCTGCGCCAGAACCGGTCGCCGACCCGGGCCAGTTCCTCGTCGGTGAGGCCGGGGCCGCGGTCGGCGACGACGATCGTGGAGGTGTCGCCCCCACCGGAGACCGCCACGTCGACACGCTCTCCCGCCGGGGTGAACTTCACCGCGTTGTCGATCACCGCGTCCAGCGCGGAGGACAGCGCCACCGGGTCGGCCCAGGCGGTGGTGGCCGGGCACTCCCCCACCAGCCGCACCCCCTTGGCCTCGGCGGTCGGCGCCCAGGCGGCCACCCGCTCCCCGGTCAGCGCGCCGATGTCGATGAGGCGCAGATCGGCCTCGGCGTGCTCGGCGAGCGCCAGGTCCAGCAGGTCGTCCAGGACCTGGGCGAGGCGCTTGCCCTCGGTGCGGACGGAGGCGATCTCCTCGTTGTCCTCGGGCAGTTCGAGGGCGAGCAGTTCGATGCGCAGCAGGAGCGCGGCCAGCGGGTTGCGCAGTTGGTGGGAGGCGTCGGCGACGAAGGCGCGCTGCTGCTCCAGCACGTCCTGGACGTGGTCGGCCATCTCGTTGAACGACCGGGCGAGGCGTCGGAGTTCCGGCGGACCACCGGCCACCGCCACCCGGGACTTGAGCCGTCCGGTGGCGATGTCGTGGGTGGTGGCGTCGAGCACCCGTACCGGACGCAGCACCCAGCCGGTCAGCCGCAGCGCCGCGCCGACGGCGACCAGCATGGCGGCGGTCTCGCCCGCGCCGAGGATCAGCCAGTCCCGCAGGGTCCGCGATCGGGTCTGCCCGGTCGGCGAGTCGGTGACGACGACCGCGACGACGTCGCCGTCGCGGATGACGGGCGAGGCGACGACGAGCCGGGTGTGCTGCCAGGGCCAGACCTGCGCGGGGTCGTGGCTGCGGCGGCTCAGCTTGGCCTCGTCGAAGGCCTCGCGCACCTCGCCCCCGGCGGGCAGGGCCCAGTCGGCCGGCGCGCTGGCCATGGGCATGCCGGTGCGGTAGAAGACACCGGCCCGGATGCCGTACACCTCGTGGTAGCTGGCGAGTTCGCGGCTGAGCGTCTCCAGGCGCTCGTCGGGGACGGTGCGGCGGGAGCCGGTGGGCGGGTCGGTGACGAACTGGGCGAGCGCGGCGAAGCGCGCCGTGTCGTCGATGCGGTCGACGACGGCCTTCTGCTGCTCGCCCGCGGCGAGGCTGACGGCGAGCGGGAAGCCGAGGGCGAGCAGCACCGCCGCCATCAGGACGATCAGCAGCGGCAGCAGCCGGGTGCGCACCGGTGCCCGCTACGCGGCCGGGGCGACGAGGCGGTAGCCGACGCCGCGGACGGTCTCGATCAGGGCCGGCATCCGCAGTTTGGAGCGCAGCGAGGCGACGTGCACCTCCAGGGTGCGGCCGGTCCCCTCCCAGCTGGTGCGCCACACCTCGCTGATGATCTGCTCGCGGCGGAAGACCACGCCGGGGCGCTGGGCGAGCAGGGCGAGCAGGTCGAACTCCTTGCGGGTGAGCTGGACGGCCGTACCGTCCACGCTGACCTGCCGGGTGGGCAGTTCGATGTGGACCGGGCCGAGCCGCAGGTCGCCCTCACCGCCGCCGCCCGTGTCCTCGTGGGCGGTGCGGCGGCTGACGGCGTGGATCCGGGCGAGCAGCTCCCCGGTGTCGTAGGGCTTGACGACGTAGTCGTCGGCGCCGAGGTTGAGGCCGTGGATGCGGGAGCGGACGTCGGCGCGGGCGGTGACCATGATGACCGGGGTGCTGGTGCGCTTGCGGATCTTGCCGCAGACCTCGTAGCCGTCCTGGTCGGGCAGGCCGAGGTCGAGCAGGACCACGCCGAAGCAGGTCCCCTCGGGGACGAGCGCCTGGAGGGCCTCCTCGCCGCTGCGGGCGTGGGTGACGTCGAAGCCGTGCCGGGCCAGGATGGCGGACAGCGCGGCCGCGACGTGGTTGTCGTCCTCGACCAGGAGCAGTCTCAACCCGGCCCCTCCCGTTCATCGTGATGTCGTCCCGCGTCGGTCGCGGCGAAACGGTGTGCACGCGCGCGTGGGTGCACCATGGCAGTGACGCCGATGGACGAGGACCCCGTCAAGGGGCTGCCGGGCGCGGGTGCCGGTCGTTATCCAGCCGGTACGCGCCCCGTGGGGCGCGCTACGACGCGTGTCCGATTGCTATCGGATCGTGATGCTCAGATGTACCTCAGATGTAATGACGCTGGTCGCGCGGCGTGGCTACTGTCCTGCGAAACCGATGAGGACGGAGCCTGAAAGCGATGACCGAAGTATCGGTGGCCAAGGAAGACGTGGCCGCGACCGGCGATCTGGTCGTCCTGAAGAGCGTCAACAAGCACTTCGGCGCGTTGCACGTGCTCCAGGACATCGAGCTGACGATCTCCCGCGGCGAGGTCGTCGTGGTCATCGGGCCCTCCGGGTCCGGGAAGTCGACCCTGTGCCGCACCATCAACCGGCTGGAGACCATCGACTCCGGCACGATCACGATCGACGGCAAGCCGCTGCCCCCCGAGGGCAAGGAGCTGGCCCGGCTGCGCGCCGACGTCGGCATGGTCTTCCAGTCCTTCAACCTCTTCGCGCACAAGACCGTGCTGGAGAACGTGACGCTGGGCCAGGTCAAGGTCCGCCGCACGGACAAGCAGGCGGCCGAGGAGCGGGCGCGGGCCCTGCTGGACCGGGTCGGCGTGGGGGCGCAGGCGGACAAGTACCCGGCGCAGCTCTCCGGCGGCCAGCAGCAGCGCGTGGCGATCGCGCGGGCGCTGGCGATGGAGCCGAAGGTCATGCTGTTCGACGAGCCGACCTCCGCGCTGGACCCCGAGATGATCAACGAGGTGCTGGAGGTCATGCAGCAGCTCGCCCGGGACGGTATGACGATGATCGTCGTCACCCATGAGATGGGATTCGCCCGATCGGCTGCCAACCGGGTGGTCTTCATGGCGGACGGCCGGATCATCGAGCAGGCTGCGCCCGACCAGTTCTTCAGCAATCCGCGCAGCGACCGGGCCAAGGACTTCCTCTCGAAGATCCTGCACCACTGACGTCCGTACCACCGCAGCACCGCGTCACCGCGTCACCGCGTCACCGCGTCACCGCGTCACCGTGCGGCCGGTCCGGCCCCGGGCGTCCCGTACGTCCCACCGCCGGGCGGTGCGCCGCCGGCCGGCCGCCCTCGGTGCGGACGTCGCGGCCGGCGCCCGGCCCGCGCCGGCACCCGCGCCGTCCGTCCCCGCCGGTCGCACCGGCCCCCGTACCTGCCCCCGCGGCACCCCAGACCACCGCCGGGGCCCCGGCTCCGCACCGGGTCCCCGCGTCTTTCAGCAAAGGAAGTCCAGCATGAAGCTCCGCAAGGTCACCGCCGCCTCGGCCGTCGTGCTCGCCCTCGCCGTCTCGGCGACCGCGTGCGGTTCGGACAAGAAGGACGGCGGGTCGTCGGGCGGCGGCAAGAAGATCGCCATCGGCATCAAGTACGACCAGCCGGGCCTCGGCCAGAAGACGCCGCAGGGCTACTCCGGCTTCGACGTGGACGTGGCCGAGTACGTCGCCAAGAAGCTCGGTTACAACGAGGACCAGATCGAGTGGAAGGAGTCGAAGAGCGCCGACCGCGAGACCATGCTGGCCCGCGGTGACGTGCAGTTCATCGCCGCCACCTACTCGATCACCCCGGCCCGCGAGCAGAAGGTCGACTTCGCCGGCCCGTACCTGCTCGCCCACCAGGACGTCCTGCTCCGCGCCGACGACACCTCGATCAAGTCGGCGAGCGACCTGAACAGCAAGAAGCTGTGTTCCGTGACCGGTTCGACCTCGGCGCAGAACGTCAAGGAGAGGCTGGCCCCGCAGGCGAACCTGCTGAAGTACCCGACGTACTCGGCCTGCCTGAACGGTCTGCAGAACAAGGCGATCGACGCGCTGACCACCGACGACTCGATCCTCGCCGGTTACGCCTCCCAGCCCCAGTTCAAGGGCAAGTTCAAGCTGGGCGGCCTGAAGATGACCAACGAGAACTACGGCATCGGCGTCAAGAAGGGCAGCGACCTCAAGGCCAAGATCAACAAGGCTCTCGAGGAGATGGTCTCGGACGGTTCCTGGGAGAAGGCCGTGAAGGCCAACTTCGGCCCGGCCAACTACCAGTACGAGCAGGCGCCGAAGATCGGCGACATCAAGAGCTGAGCCAGCGCCCGCCCGGTGCGCCGCTCCTTCGCGGGCGGCGCACCGGGGTCCACCACACGCGGAAGCACGGGAGATCGTGTTCGACTTTCTTGAAGGCTACGACCTGCTGGGGGCCTTCTGGGTGACCGTGCAGCTCACCCTGCTCTCGGCCGTCGGCTCCCTCGTCTGGGGCACCCTGCTGGCCGCCATGCGCGTCGGCCCGGTCCCGCTCATGCGCGGCTTCGGCACCGCGTACGTCAACACCGTGCGGAACATCCCGCTGACGGTGATCATCCTCTTCACCTCGCTGGGCCTGAACCAGACCCTCGGTGTCCGCCTCGGCTCCGAGAACTTCGACACCATCAACTTCCGGCTCGCCGTGCTCGGACTGATCGCCTACACCTCGGCGTTCGTCTGCGAGGCGCTGCGCTCCGGCATCAACACGGTGCCGGTCGGCCAGGCGGAGGCGGCCCGCGCGCTCGGGCTGAACTTCACCCAGGTGCTGACCCTGGTGGTGCTGCCGCAGGCGTTCCGCTCGGTCGTCGGCCCGCTCACCAACGTACTGATCGCGCTCACCAAGAACACCACGGTGGCCGCCGCGATCGGTGTGGCCGAGGCGGCGCTGCTGATGAAGGACATCCTGGAGAACGAGGCACAGCTCCTGCTGACCGCGGCGGTCTTCGCGTTCGGCTTCGTGTGCCTGACGCTGCCGACCGGTCTGCTCCTCGGCTGGGTCAGCAAGAAGGTGGCGGTGAAGCGATGAGCTCCTCGGTGCTGTACGACGCGCAGGGCCCCAGGGCCAAACGGCGCAACATCGTCTACTCGATCGTGTTCGTCGTCGCGGTCGCCGCGCTCGTGTGGTGGGTCTACCAGGGCCTGAACGACAAGGGGCAGCTCGACTGGGAGAAGTGGAAGCCGTTCTTCGCCGGTTCCGAGGCATGGACCACGTACATCCTGCCGGGCCTGAAGAACACGCTGATCGCCGCCGCCCTGTCGATGGTCATCGCGCTGCCGCTGGGCGCCGTCCTCGGTATCGCGCGGCTCTCCGACCACGCCTGGATCCGGGTGCCGGCCGCCGTGATCGTGGAGTTCTTCCGCGCCATCCCGGTGCTGATGCTGATGATCTTCGGGGTGGCGCTGTTCTCCCAGTACACCGATGTCAGCTCGGACGACCGCCCGCTGTACGCCGTCGTCACCGGCCTGGTCCTCTACAACGCCTCGGTCCTCGCGGAGATCGTCCGGGCGGGCATCCTGTCCCTGCCCAAGGGGCAGGCGGAGGCCGGTCAGGCCATCGGTCTGCGCAAGACCCAGATCATGACGTCGGTCCTGCTGCCGCAGGCGGTCACCGCGATGCTCCCGGCGATCGTCAGCCAGCTGGTGGTGATCGTGAAGGACACCGCGCTCGGCGGCGCGATCCTCACCTTCCCCGAACTGCTGGCGTCGGTCTCCCCGATGAGTTCGTACTACGGTGCGAACACCATCGCCAGCTTCACCGTGGTCGCCGTCATCTACATCGTGCTGAACTTCAGCCTCACCAGCTTCGCGAGCTGGCTGGAACGCCGGCTGCGGCGCGCCAAGAAGTCCACCGGCGCGGTGCTTCCGCCGACCGCGGTGGCGGGCGCGGAGTCGACGGGGATCGCCGCCTGACGGACGGTCACCGCACGGGCGCGACACGGGGGCAGCGGAGTGATCACCGCTGCCCCCGTCACTTGACGCAAGCACCGGCAATAGGTTGCATACGTTCTGTGATCGTGCACCCTGCTCCAACCGTCTGTTCACGTCTGTCCGTCAGGACACCGCTGCGGGCAGGGGGCGCCGCGCCGTGGATCCGGTGATCGTCGTCGGAGCGGGGCCCGTCGGGCTCACGCTCGCCCTGGCGCTGGCGCGTCAGGAGGTGCCGTCCGTCGTCCTCGACGAGACCCCGGGCACCGACCCGGCGCGGGCCGCGCGCACCGTCGTCCTGCGCGAGGACACCGCGGCCCTCGTGGAGCGGCTGGCCGGTGCCCCGCTCGGCCGGGCCGGGCTGCGCTGGGCCGGATGGTGGTCGATGCGGCGCAAACAGGTGACGGCCGAGGTCGCCTTCGGCGAGACCGAACCGGCGCCGCTGCACATCGCCCAGCACGTCCTGACCGGCGCCCTGCGCGCCGCCGTGGCCCGCGAACCGCTGATCGAACTGGCCACCGACAGCCGCCTCGACGCCCTGGAGCAGGAGGCGGCGGGCGTGAGCGCCCACACCCGCGGCCCGGACGGCACCTGGTGGCGCGGCAGCCATCTCGTCGGCTGCGACGGACCGCGCTCGACCGTGCGCAAGCTCCAGGACATCCGCTTCCCCGGCCGCACCGCCGTCGAGCGGTACGCCGTGGCCGCCCTGCGCACCGGACTGCCCCGGCCCGAGGAAGCGTGCCTCCATCGCACGCCCCCCTGGCGCACCTCCGGCCCCTTCGCCGGGGAGATCACCGCGCGCCCGCTGCCGGACGACGTGTGGCGGCTGGACTGGCTGCTGCCGCCCGGCAAGGACCTGATCACCCCCGAACTGCTGATCGCCCGCATCCGCGAGACCCTCACCGGCTGGACCGGCGAGAGCGCACCGGCCTACGAACTCCTGGACACCGGTGTGCACACGGTCCACCACCGGGTGGCCCGGCGCTGGCGCAACGGGCGCGTGTTCCTCGCCGGGGACGCGGCGCATCTGCTCGGCGCGTTCGGCACGCAGGGACTCGACGAGGGTCTGCGGGACGCCGACAACCTCGCCTGGAAACTGGCCCTGACCTGGCATCACGGCCCGCACGAGGCTCTGCTCGACAGCTATCAGAGCGAGCGGCGCGCGGTGGTCGCCGCCCGGCTGCGCGCCGCCGACCAACTGCTGCCGGTGCTGCGCGGCGGCGGGCTGCGCTCGTACGTCCCCGGGGCCGCGCGCGGGCACGACATGGCACTCATCGAGGGCCACCTGGGGCGCGGCGCACTGGGCGCGCCGGGGACGTACGCCGACTCGCCGCTCGCCCCCGGGCCCTCCGACGCGGAGGCACCTCTGGACACGCCCGTCGGAGCACCGGTGGAGGACGTGGTGGTGACGGCGGAGGACGGCTCGTTCGTCCCGCTGCGGGACCGGCTGGGCCGCGGTGTGCTGCTGGTGGTGCTGGTCGCGCCGGGTACGGGGGTGTGGGAGCGCCGGCACTGGGTCAGCGCCGGGATCATGCCCCGGCTGGCCGCCGCGGTGACCGCGCTGCCGCATCCGGCCGAGCTGCTGGTCGCCGAGAGCTATCCGGGCGCGGCCCCCCACACCGTGCTGCTGGTGCGGCCGGACGGGCACCTGGTCACCGCCCTGAGCGGGGTGCGCCCGGCCGACCTCTACTCGGCGGCCGAGGCCGCCCTCGGCGGGACGGCGGCGACGGGGGCGCACGCCGAGGCGGGCGCGCACTGACCGCACGCGGTCACGCGCAAGGCGCCGCTCGGGCACTCATCGTCACCGCCGTCCGGATGGTGACGGTGAGTTGACCGTCTCCGGCCCTCATGGTGTACTCCCGATCGTGACCGACACCGATGTGCGCCTGTGGCGGAGGGTCCATATGGACCTCGTCCGCTATGCGGGCTGCGTGTGTCGTCCGTCCTGCTGAATTCGCCTCTCCTTTTCCCGCGCGCGCCGCAGCCGTGTCCGTCGTGCTGTTCCGTTCCGCACTCATGCTCATGCTCATGGGTGCCGCCGCGCGCGCTCCGCGAACGCTCTCCAGGACGGTACCCGTGTCTGCTTCTGCCTCCGCTGCCTCCGCGTCGGCTCCCGCCGCTCCCGCCCCCGCCTCCCCTGCCCCGCGCTCCTCCACCGCTTCCACCGCTCCGCCCACCGAGGCGGAGCTGCTCGACTTCGTCCGGCGCGCCGCCGCCGACACGGAGCTGATCGCCTCGCTGCCGCTCGATCCCGAGGGCCGCACCTGGATCCGTCTGGACGGGCCCGGGGGCAGTGAGGCCTGGCTGATCGGCTGGCCGCCCGGCACCGGCACGGGCTGGCACGACCACGCCGACTCGATCGGCGCCTTCGTCACCGCCGCCGGTGAACTGGCGGAGAGCTCGCTCGCCGCCCGGCTGCCCACCGACGGCTGGCAGACCCTGGAACTCACCGAGGGCGTGGACCGGGAGCGGCGGCTGCCCGCCGGCCGGGGCCGCGCCTTCGGCCGCCACCACGTCCACGAGGTGCGCAACGAGTCCGCTGCCGTGCACGCTGTCTCTGTGCACGCCTACTACCCGCCGCTGCCGCGGATCCGCCGCTACCGCCGCGCCGGGCAGACCCTGCGGCTGGAGCAGGTCGAGCGCCCCGAGGACTGGCAGTGAGCCGTCCGTACCGCACGAGAGGACCGGCAGCGACGTGAACGACCTGAACCACATGAGCGGTACGGACCTGAGCCACGTGAGCGGGACGGACACGGACCGCGTGAACGGCCCGGGGGAAGAACCGCCGGCCGGGATCGACGAGCTGCTGGAGCGGGTGCGCCGGGACTATGTGCGCGTCGGGCCGCGGGAGGCGTACGACGTCGCCCGCGCGGGCGACGGCCTGCTGGTCGACATCCGGTACGCCGCGCTGCGGGAGCGGGACGGGCTGATCCCGGGCGCCGTCGTCGTCGAACGCAACGAGCTGGAGTGGCGGCTCGACCCCCGGGGCAGCCACCGCCTGCCCGAGGCCACCGGTCACGATCTGCGGGTCGTCGTCATCTGCAACGAGGGCTACGCGTCGAGTCTCGCGGCCGTCTCCCTGCACCAGCTCGGCCTGCGCCGGGCGACCGATCTGATCGGCGGGTTCCAGGCGTGGCGGGCGGACGGGCTCCCCGTGGCGGCACCGTCGGCACCGTCGGCGCCGTCCGTGCCTGCGGGGGCGCGCGAGGCGTAGGCACCACGCCTCGTCCCCCGGGAAGGCGTCAGTCGCCGTCCTCCAGGAACCCGGTGTCCTCGCCCTCCTCCTCCAGGGCCTGCCGCACCAGCCGCAGGGCCAGGCCCTGGGAGTAGCCCTTGCGGGCGAGCATGCCGGCCAGCCTGCGCAGCCGCTTGTCGCGGTCGAGGCCCCGGGTGGAGCGCAGCTTGCGGGCGATCAGCTCGCGGGCGGTGGCCTCCTCCTGCTCGGCGTCGAGCCGTCCGACGGCCTCGTCGATCAGGGCCGTGTCGACGCCCTTGGTGCGCAGCTCCTGGGCGAGCGCGCGGCGGGCCAGTCCGCGTCCGTGGTGCCGGGACTCCACCCAGGCGTCCGCGAACGCGCCGTCGTCGATCAGCCCCACCTCCTCGAAGCGGGACAGCACCTCCTCGGCCACCTCGTCCGGGATCTCCCGCTTGCGCAGGGCGTCCGCCAGCTGTCTGCGGGTGCGCGGGGTCCCGGTGAGCTGGCGCAGGCAGATCGCCCGCGCCCGCTCCACCGGGTCCCCCGGAGACTCCCCCTGTTCGGCCCTCGGCGAGGAGATGTCTCCGTCCGCCACGGGCGTCCCGCCGGAACCCCTCCGGCGACGCCCGCGCCCGCCGTACGGCCCGCCGTCACGCGAACCGCCCCGGCGTGCGCCCCCTGTACGGGAGCCGGTCGCGGTGCCCTGCCCGTCTCCGCCGTCCGTGTCCGGTCCGTTGCCGCCCTCCGTGTCCGGTCCGTACAGGCCGTACGGCTCGTACGGCCCGTCGTCCGCCCGAAGGCCCGGGTCCGGGTCCGGGAACGCGCCGGTGCCGGAGCGGTCCCCGGTGCCCCTCCCCCGTGGGGCACCGGAAGCCGTGTGCGCGTGTCCGGCGTACCCGTCCTCGTGTCCGGAGTACTCGGGCCAGTCCGTTCGCCGTGTCACGGATCAGCTCTTGGCTGCGGCGGCCTTGGGCTTGGTGGCCTTGGCGGTCGCCGGGGCCGGCACCGTCTTGGCCGCGTCGCCCGAGGCGGCGGGGGCGGCGGCGTCCGCGGCAGGCTCGGCGGCGGGCTCCTCCGGACGCACGCCGACGCCCAGCTTGACCTTGATCTTCTTCTCGATCTCGTTGGCCAGGTCGGGGTTGTCCTTCAGGAAGTTGCGGGCGTTCTCCTTGCCCTGGCCGAGCTGGTCGCCCTCGTACGTGTACCAGGCGCCGGCCTTGCGGACGAAGCCGTGCTCCACGCCCATGTCGATCAGGCCGCCCTCGCGGCTGATGCCCTGGCCGTAGAGGATGTCGAACTCCGCCTGCTTGAAGGGCGGCGCGACCTTGTTCTTGACGACCTTGCAGCGGGTGCGGTTGCCGACCGCCTCGGTGCCGTCCTTCAGGGTCTCGATGCGGCGGATGTCGATGCGCACGGAGGCGTAGAACTTCAGCGCGCGGCCACCGGTCGTGGTCTCGGGGGAGCCGAACATCACGCCGATCTTCTCGCGCAGCTGATTGATGAAGATCGCGGTGGTCTTGGACTGGTTGAGCGCGCTGGTGATCTTGCGCAGGGCCTGGCTCATCAGGCGGGCCTGGAGACCCACGTGCGAGTCGCCCATCTCGCCCTCGATCTCCGCGCGCGGCACGAGGGCCGCGACCGAGTCGATGACGATGAGGTCGAGCGCGCCGGAGCGGACCAGCATGTCCACGATCTCCAGCGCCTGCTCGCCGTTGTCCGGCTGGGAGAGGATGAGGTTGTCGATGTCGACGCCGAGCTTCTTCGCGTACTCGGGGTCGAGGGCGTGCTCCGCGTCCACGAAGGCGACCTGGCCGCCGGCCCTCTGCGCGTTGGCCACGGCGTGCAGGGTCAGGGTCGTCTTGCCGGAGGACTCCGGGCCGTAGATCTCCACGACTCGGCCGCGCGGCAGCCCGCCGACGCCGAGGGCCACGTCGAGCGCGGTCGACCCGGTCGGGATGACCTCGATGGGCTCCATCGACCGCTCGCCCATGCGCATGACCGCGCCCTTGCCGAATTGCCGTTCAATCTGTGCGAGCGCGGCGTCGAGCGCCTTCTCGCGGTCGGTTCCTGCCATGGGTTCCACCCGATTTGCTTGAGTCGATCGCTTCACGTCAAAGACGCTAACGCCTGCCACTGACAATGCGCCTCGACGCACGTCCGGCCTGTGGATAACCAGGGGGTCAACTACCGCATACTCGGGCGAAACCCCCTCGGCTGCGCCCCGCCGGAGCCTCCATAAGAATGGATGTTCGATTTTCGTGTCAAGCGCACCACGCGGCACCCCGGTCAGGGCCAGGCGCTCAGCGCCCAGGCCGCCGGGACGAGGCAGAGCACCAGTTGAACCGTCCCGAGACCCCGGTGTCCGAGCCGCAGCAGCACGGCACCCGTCACACCGACGGCCAGGCTCAGCGCCCCGAAGCACAGCACGGGTGCCCAGTCCGCGGGCGGCGGGCCGGCCGCTGTCCGCGCGGAGTCCGTGCCCCGGCTCACCCCACGCGCCACGAGCAGGACGAGGCTCAGGAGACCGGCCGCCACGTCCGCCACCAGGACGAGCAGCAGGAGACAGCCCGAAGTGAAGGCGCTGTTCACGCTGGAGGACCGCTTGCCGACAGGTTCACGCATGCCCGTACGGTCACACGGAACACCTCCCTCCGGACGGACCGTCACCGATCCGCGACCCGGGCGTACTCCGCTCTCGACGAAGCCGCCCGGTCCCGCGCCCGGCACGCGGGCCGCCCTCCTGACGCACAGGGTGGGTCTGGCCGACGGCTCGGAGGTCGTCCTGCGCCCGCTCACGCACGCCGACGCGGACGGCGTGGCGGCCTTCCTCGCGGGGCTGTCCGCCGAGACCCGGCGGCTGAGCACCTTCGACGGGTACGACCTCGCGGCCGCCCGGGAGCTGTGCGACGCGATCGCCCGGTACGACAAGCTCAGACCGGTGCTCGCCGAGGTGCCGTCCGGCAGGATCGCCGGCCTCCTGGAGATCAGCCTCGATCTCCACCCCTCGGACATGTCCGCTACCGCGCGGCCGGTATCCGGCTGACGGCGACGGACTGCCGCTTCGGCCCGGCCCTGGCCGACGACTGCCAGGGCCGGGGCGTCGGGACGCGCGTCTTCCCGCTCGTCGCGGACGCCGTCAGGCGCTTCGGCAGGAAGAGGATCACCCTGTGGGGCGGCGTCCTCGCCGACAATCCACGCGCCATCCGCTACTTCGAGTTGCAGGGCTTTCGGACCGTCGGCCGGACAGGTCCTGGTTCACCGGGGCCGACGGCACGCGGTCCCTCGACATGATCCTCGACCTGCGTCCGGCACCGGACCGGCGACCGCACCGACTCCCGTCCTGATCCCCGCCCTGATCCCCGTCCTGAGACGATCGGCGGTATGACGGAACAGCCCGTGCGCATCAACGCCCTCATCGTCGACGCCACCGATCCCGAGCGGCTCGCCGCCTTCTGGTCGGCGGTCCTCGGCAGACCGGTCGTGGGCCGCACCGGACCCTATGTGTGGCTGCGCCGCGAGGACGGGCTGGGTCTCGGCTTCCAGCGGACCGATCAGCCCGCGGACCGCTCCGGCCCGGGGGCGGCCAAGAACCGCCTGCACATCGACGTCTCCACGCCCGACCCCGTCGCCGAGCAGCGGCGCATCGAGGCGCTGGGCGGGCGCAGGCTGGACGGGTACGCCGACGGCGGGTTCCTGGTGATGGCCGACCCCGAGGGCAACGAGTTCTGCGTCATCCCCGAGGGTCCCGTCGAGCTCGACGACGAGGGACGCGCGCACTACCTCGGCTGACCGGCGCTCCCGGGGGCGGCGAAGGGCCTCCCTCCGGGCCCGGACGCGGATGCGGTGCCGGTTGCGGAGGGAAGGCCCGGTGCGGCCGTGGCCCGGGTCGTGGCCGTGGGCCCGAGCCGTGGCCGTCGTGCCGTCTCAGCAGGCGACGACGTACCAGACCGGGGTCCAGTTGACCGTGCGTGACTGGTACGCCTTGGAGGTGAACAGGAGATGGTGGTTCTTGTCGTAGAACCTCGCCACCGTGCCGGGCGTCTGGTTGTTGACGAGCGGCCCGGAGCCGACCAGGTTGGGCAGCTGGAAGGTGAAGTTGCAGGTGGTGTACTGGAACGAGCTGCCGTTGGCGGCCTTGCCGCAGACGGAGTAGTACGGACAGCTCAGCTGGGCTCGGGCGGGAGCGGGCTGTTCGGCGGCGGAGGACGCCGCCGCCCCCGCCAGCGATCCGCCCAGCAGTGCTCCGGTGGCGAGCACGGTCGCCGCCAGTTCGCGCAGTGCCATGGTTCTTCCCCCTTGAAGGTGCTCCGAATGAAGGTGCTCCGAAGGTGCTTCGCGCACGGTCCTGTGACCGGCCGGGCCGAGGACTCCGGCCCTTCCTCAGCGTGCCGGGCGGCGCACCGGCTCCGCCATGTTCTTCGGGCAGGATCGAAAACCCCAGATCGGGGTGTGTCCGCGGGAAGCCCCCCGAGTGAGCGGACCGGCTCCGAGCGGCGGGCGGAACGCGGGACGAGGGGCGGAGTTCCCGCCGCCCGCCCCGCCCGCTCCGCCTACTCCGCCTACTCCGCGCGGCGTACGGGAGGTGCCTTCACGCGGACGACGCCGGGGCGGGGCCCGGTCGGGAGGCTGGTGCCATGGCAGTCTCCGCTCCCCCGTCGCGCCCGTCCGCCCCGTCCCTGGCCGCGCACGCCCGCGCACTGCGCCCCGTCGAACGGCTGTGCCACATCACGGGGCTCCTCCTCGTCGTGTCGGGCCTCGTCCACGTGCTGGTTCTCGCGGTCGACGGCGGCCCGTGGGACGGGCCCGTGTCCTGGCGCAAGCCCATCACCTTCGGACTGTCCTTCGGGCTGACGCTGATCGCGCTCACCTGGGTGACGTCGTACCTGCGTGTGGCGGACCGGCGGCGCACCGCGCTGCTCGCCGTCCTCGCCGCCGACTGCGTCGTCGAGGTGGGCGGCATCACCCTCCAGGCATGGCGCCGGGTGCCCTCGCACCTGAACATGGAGACGCCCTTCGACACGGCGGTGTCGATGACGCTCGCCGTGGGCGGCGGGGTGCTCGTGGTCCTGCTGACCGTGTTCGCCGTCGCGTCCTTCCGGCACCGTCCGGCGGGGCCCGCCGGGATGCCGCTCGCGCTGCGCTCCGGGTTCGCGGTGCTGCTCGTCGCGCTCGCCTCGGGCGCGGCGATGATCGCGCGCGGAGTGGTGCTCACCCGGACGGGGCACCAGGAGGCGGCGTACCACTCGACGGCTCCGCTCAAGCCGCTGCACGGGGTCGGTCTGCACGCGGTGCTGGTGCCCGCGCTGGCCCTGCTGCTGTCCCGCACCTCCTGGGCCGAGCGGACGCGCCGGCGGATCGTGGCCGCGGCGGTCGGCTGCTACGCGGCCGCGGTGGCCGGTGCCGGGATCTGGGCGGCCGTGCGCCTGTGAGCGGCAGAACGCCCCGGCGCCACGGCTCCGGCTCACTCCGCGGCGGAGCCCTCCTCCGCCACCACGACACCACGGGTGGCCGCCGCCGTCCCGGATCCGTCCTCGGCGGTGTCCGGTCCGGCCGCCGGCTGCCGCACCAGACGCCGTATGCGCGCGAGCGCGCCCGGCGCCGGGACCCGGGTGCGGTGGCCCTGGACGCGGGGGTCGTCGGTGACGTCGTACCGCTTCACGTACGCCCCGAGGAACGCCTGGAGCGTGGCGACCGCCGGGATGGCGATCAGCGCGCCGACGGCGCCGAGCAGGGCGGTGCCCGCGATGACCGAGCCGAAGGCGACGGCTGGGTGGATGTCGACGGTCTTCGCGGTCAGCTTGGGCTGCAGCATGTAGTTCTCGAACTGCTGGTAGACCACGACGAACGCCAGCACCCACAGCGCGTACCACGGGTTGACGGTGAACGCGATCAGCATGGGCAGGGCGCCCGCGAGGTAGGTGCCGATGGTGGGGATGAACTGCGACACCAGGCCCACCCACACACCGAGCACGGGCGCGTACGGAACGCCGAGGGCCTGGAGCAGGATGTAGTGGGCGATTCCCGAGACGAGCGCCATCAGGCTGCGCGAGTACAGATAGCCGCCGGTCTTGTCGACGGCGATCTCCCACGCGCGCAGCACCTCGGCCTGGCGGGCGGGCGGCAGCACCGAGCACAGGGCACGGCGCAGCCGGGGACCGTCGGCCGCGAAGTAGAACGAGAACAGCGCGACCGTCAGGATCCGGAACAGCCCGCCGAGCACCTGGGCGGAGACGTCCAGCACACCGGCGGCGCTGTTCTGCGCGTACTTGCGCAGCCAGTCGGAGTGCAGGAGCCCCTCCTGGATGTCGACGCGCCGCAGCTCGGTGTGGAACGTGGTGTTGATCCAGTGGATGACCGAGTCCAGGTACTCCGGGAAGCCCTCGATCATCTTGATGATCTGCCCGGCGAGCATGGACCCGAGCAGGGTGACGAAGCCCGCCGTGGCGACCGTCAGCCCCAGGAAGACCAGGAAGGTCGCGAAGCCCCTGCGCATGCCGCGCGCCGCCATACGGCTGACCGCGGGCTCGATGGCGAGCGCCAGGAAGAACGCTATGAGGACGTTGATCAGCAGGCCGGTCACCTGGTGGAAGGCCCAGCTGCCGAACTGGAAGGCGGCGACCAGCGCGAGGGCGAGCACCATGGCGCGCGGCAGCCAGCGCGGCATGCGGGCGGCCGGCCCGGCAGCGCCCGCGGCGGGCGGCCGGGCGGGCGGTGTCGTACCGGTCGGGGAGGTGTGCGGGGCCGTCGGCCCGGACTCGTCAGTGGGTGCCACGGTGCAAGTGTCGCCGATGCCACCGACAGTCCCGCACAGCCCGGTGCGCGCGGTGCCCGGTCACCGGCGTTCCCCCGGGACGTCCATCACCTGGCAGACCACGCGCCAGACGTCCTTGGCGTCCCAGCCGGCCGCCAGTGCCTCCTGCACCGTGCGCCCGTCCAGCTCGGACATCACGTGATCGCGTGCGAAGGTTTCGGCGTACCCGGCACCGAAGTGCTCCGCCATCCGCTCCCAGAAGACCGTCAACCGCATGCCCCCAGTATCCAGCCCCTGGGAGTGAGACCGGCCCGGGAGCGCCTGCCGGGGCCGCGGGGCGCCCTACGGTCTGATCCATGGCCGAGACACGATCTTCCCCCGCTCCCGCGCCGCCCTCGGCGGCCTCCCCGCTCTTCCGCGCCGAGCACTTCGTGTGGCTCACCGCGCGCGTGCTGGAGCAGCGGCTCTTCGCGCACCTCTTCCTGAACGGCGCCGCCGGCCCGGTGGAGACCGCGCTGGACGCCTACGGCAACGACGACGGCGGGTACGGCCACGCTCTGGAGCCGGATCTGCGGGGGCCGGTCAGCCAGCCGTTGCACACCGCGCACGCGCTGCGCGTCCTGGACCGGGCCGGGCGCTGCGGCGGCCGCCGGGTGGAGCGTGTGTGCCGCTATCTGACCTCCGTCTCCACCCCGGACGGCGCGCTGCCCGCGGTCCGTCCCACCCAGCGCGGCTACCCCGCGGCGCCCTTCGTGCCGGTGGTGGACGACCCGCCGGGCGACCTCCTGGCCACCGGGCCGGTGGTCGGGCTGCTGCACCGCAACGAGGTGTGGCACGCGTGGCTGTTCCGGGCGGGCGACTTCTGCTGGCAGCGGATCGAGTCGCTGGAGACGTCCCACCCGTACGAGGTGCGGGCCGCCGTCGCCTTCCTGGACCATGTGCCGGACCGCACGCGCGCGCGTGCCGCCGCCGACCGGCTGGGCCGCCTGGTCCGCGGGCAGCGGCTGGCGGTCCTGGACCCGGACCGCCGGGAGGACTGGCCGCTCGCCCCCGGCTACGCGCCCGGCGAGCACCACTTCCCGCACGATTTCGCGCGGACGCCCGGCTCGCTGGCGCGCGCGTGGTTCACCGACGAGGAGATGTCCCGCTCGCTGGACTTCCTCGCGAACGGGCAGCAGGAGGACGGCGGCTGGCCGGTCACCTGGCGCCGGTGGTCCCCGGTGGCCGTGCTGGAGGCGCGGCCCATGGTGACGATCGAGGCGCTGCTCACCCTGAGGGCGTACGGCCGCGTCATCGGCTGAGCGTCCGCCGCGGGCGGACCTCCCGAAGGAGGTGCGCTCAGCCGCCCAGGGCCCGCACCCCGGCCGTCACCGCCACGGCCGCCGCGACGACGAGCAGGAAGGGCGCCCGCAGCACCAGCGCCACGGCGGCCGCCGCGAGACCGGCCGCCCTGGCGTCCAGGACGAGCACGCGCCCGTCGGCGAAGGTCTGTTGGGCGGTGAGGGCGGCGAGCAGGGCCACCGGGAGCAGCGCGGCGAGCCGCCGCACCAGCGGCCGTTCCAGGGCACCCGCCGGGACGAGCAGCCCGGCCAGCTTGACGGCGTAGCAGCCGAGTGCGGTCGCGACGACCGCGGTCCAGGTGTTCACCGGTCCTCCTCTTCTTCTCGCGTCGTGTCTCCTCGTTCTTCTCGTTCTTCTCGTTCTTCTCGCGTCGTGTTCTCTCGCGCCTTGTCCTCTGGTGCCTCGGCGCGTACGTCCTGGGTCTCGTCCCGCGCGTGGTCCGGGGCGCCGTCCTGTGCGCCGTCCTGTGCCTCGTCCCGTACGTCGTCCCGGGTGCCGCCCCGGCGGCGGCCCTCCAGGTACAGCACGGCCGGCGCGGCGAAGGCGGCGGCCAGCACGGGCACCCCGGCCGGCAGCACGGGCAGCAGCCCCAGTCCGAGGAGCACGGCGAGCGCGGCGGCGGTCCGCTCGGTGGTGCTCCGCAGCATGGGGGCGAGCAGCGCCAGGAAGACGGCGGGCCCGGCCGCGTCCAGTCCCCAGGCGTCGGTGTCGCCGATGGCCTCGGCGCCCAGCGCGCCGAGCAGTGTGGTGAGGTTCCACAGCACGTAGAGGGTGACCCCCGTGACCGTGAAGCCGATCCGCGCCGCGCGCCGGGTGGGCTGCGCCAGCGCCACGGCGGTGGTCTCGTCGATGACCCACTGGGCGGCGAACGGCCGGCTCCTGCGCGGCAGGGCCAGCACCTGGGACAGCCGCAGCCCGTAGAACGCGTTGCGCACCCCCAGGAAGAAGGCGCCGGCCGCCGCCGTGAGCGGGTTGCCCCCGGCGGCCAGCGCCCCGACCAGCGCGAACTGGGAGGCGCCGGTGAACACCAGGAGGCTGAGCGCGCAGGTCTGCCAGAGGGTGAGGCCGCTGCCCGCCGAGGTCACCCCGAAGGCGAACCCGGAAAGGCCGACGGCGACCCCGACCCCGAGGGCGTCCCGGACGACGGCGGCGTCCGGTTTCCCGCCGCCGTCCCCTGCCGCGCCCGCCGCTCCTGCGCGCCCGGCGCGCGTGTCTGCGAGAGCTGTCTCTTCTGCCACACCCCGGACGGTAGAAGCAGCCGTGACCGCGCGTCTTGTACGTTCTTGCGCTCCCGCTGGTACGCGCCGGGCGGCACGCCCACGATCCGGGAGAAGTGCCTGCTGAGGTGCGACTGGTCGGTGAAGCCCACGGCGGCGGCCGTGGCGGCGGGCGCGGTGCCCTCGTCCAGCAGCCGTCTGGCCCGGCGCACCCGGGCGTCGGTCAGCCAGGTGTGCGGCGGCATCCCGTAGGCGCTGCGGAAGGCGCGCAGCAGTGCGAACGGGCTCGTCCCGAGGTCCGCCGCCAGGCGTTCCAGGGTGGGCGGCTCGGCGATACGGTCCTCCAGCACGGCACGCGCGCGTGCCGCGAGGCCGTGTCCCGCCGTGCGGGCCGCCCGCTGCGGCAGCACGCCGCCGTTGCGCCGCAGCAGCCGGGTCACGGCGACCCGCAGCAGGGTGTCGGCGGCGAGCGCGTTGCCCTCGTCGGCCGCGCGCAGCACCTGGTGCACCAGACGGGCGGCGCCGGGGTCGTCGAGGACCGGGCTGACGAAGCCCGGTGTCCCCCGCAGGGTCGTGGTCTCGGCGGCGATCTCGGCCACCAGGTCGGGCGAGGGGTACACGGCGCCGTACCGCCAGCCCTCGGGGACACCGGCCCGGCCCGTGTGCGGGGTGTCCGGATTGACCAGCGCGAGGGTGCCCGGACCCGCGTACTGGTCGGCCCCGCGGTGGTGGAAGACCTCGACGCCCTCCGCGATGGCGGCGATCACGAAGTGCTCGTGCGTGTGGCGCACGAACTCCTTGCGGACGTACCGGGCGCGCAGCAGATCGACACCGGGCAGTTCCTCGTACCGCCAGTGCCGTGCCCGCTCCTCCCCGGATGCCGCCATACGCCGATTCTCCGCCGCCGCGGGCCCTCCGGCCGCACCGGGCAGGTCGGACCCCGTTGTCAGTGGCCGGGTGCAGGATGGACGCATGGTCAGCGACGCACACCGGGCCCTCGACGGCTTCTCCCCCGCGACCCGCGGCTGGTTCACGGGGGCGTTCTCCGCGCCCACCGCGGCCCAGGCGGGCGCGTGGCGGGCCATCGGCGCGGGCTCGGACGTGCTGGTCGTGGCCCCCACCGGTTCCGGCAAGACGCTGGCCGCCTTCCTCGCCGCCTTGGACCAGCTGGCCTCGACACCGCCGCCGGCCGACCCGAAGAAGCGCTGCCGGGTGCTCTACGTCTCCCCGCTCAAGGCGCTCGCCGTCGACGTGGAGCGCAATCTGCGCAGTCCGCTCACCGGTATCCGGCAGGAGTCCGTCCGGCTGGGGCTGCCCGAGCCCGAGGTGAAGGTCGGCATCCGCTCGGGCGACACCCCGCCCGCCGAGCGCCGCGCCCTGTCCACCCGCCCGCCGGACATCCTGATCACCACCCCCGAGTCGCTGTTCCTGATGCTCACCTCGGCCACCCGCGACGCGCTGACCGGCGTCGAGACGGTGATCCTGGACGAGGTACACGCCGTGGCGGGCACCAAGCGCGGCGCCCATCTCGCGCTGACCCTGGAGCGCCTGGACGAGCTGCTGCCGAAGCCGGCCCGCCGGATCGGGCTGTCCGCGACCGTCCGCCCGGTCGACGAGATCGCCCGCTATCTGTCCCCGCGCGGCAAGGTGGAGATCGTCCAGCCCGCGTCCGGCAAGGAGTTCGACCTGTCGGTGGTCGTCCCGGTGGAGGACCTGGGCGAGCTGGGCGCCTCCCCGGCCGCCGACGGCGACGACGGCGCGGAGCGCCCCTCGATCTGGCCGCACGTGGAGGAGCGCATCACCGACCTGGTGCAGGCCCACCGCTCCACCATCGTCTTCGCCAACTCCCGCCGCCTCGCCGAGCGCCTGTGCAACCGGCTCAACGAGATCGCCTACGAGCGGGCGACCGGCGAGCCCCTCGACGAGCACCACTCCCCGGCCGAGCTGATGGGCGGCTCGGGCGCGGCCCAGGGCGCGCCCCCGGTGATCGCCCGCGCCCACCACGGCTCGGTCTCCAAGGAGCAGCGCGCCCTGGTCGAGGAGGACCTGAAGGCGGGCCGCCTCCCGGCGGTGGTCGCCACCTCCAGCCTGGAGCTGGGCATCGACATGGGCGCCGTCGACCTGGTCGTGCAGGTCGAGTCGCCGCCGTCCGTCGCCTCCGGGCTCCAGCGCGTGGGCCGTGCGGGACACCAGGTGGGCGCCGTCTCCACCGGCGTCGTCTTCCCGAAGTACCGCGGCGACCTGGTGCAGGCCGCGGTGGTGACCGAGCGGATGCGCACCGGTGCCATCGAGTCCCTGAGGGTGCCCGCCAACCCGCTGGACGTCCTCGCCCAGCAGCTCGTCGCGATGACGGCCCTGGACACCTGGCAGGTCGACGACCTGCTGGCCGTGGTGCGCCGGGCGGCGCCGTTCGCCTCGCTGCCCGAGTCGGCGTTCACCGCCGTGCTCGACATGCTCGCCGGGCGCTATCCCTCGGACGCGTTCGCCGAGCTGCGCCCACGCGTGGTGTGGGACCGGGTCGCGGGCACCGTCACCGGCCGGCCCGGCGCGCAGCGCCTCGCCGTCACCTCCGGCGGCACCATCCCCGACCGCGGCCTCTTCGGTGTCTTCCTCGCCGGTTCCGACCCCAAGAAGGGCGGCGGCCGGGTCGGCGAGCTGGACGAGGAGATGGTCTACGAGTCCCGGGTGGGCGACGTCTTCACCCTGGGCACGAGCTCCTGGCGCATCGAGGACATCACCCGCGACCGGGTGCTGGTCTCGCCCGCGCCGGGCGTGCCGGGCCGGCTGCCCTTCTGGAAGGGTGACCAGCTGGGCCGCCCGCTGGAGCTGGGCCGCGCGGTCGGCGCGTTCCTGCGCGAGGTCGGCTCGCTGCCGCAGGAGGACGCGCGGCTGCGCCTGCTCGCCGCCGGTCTCGACGCGTGGGCCGCGGACAATGTGCTGTCGTATCTGGCCGAGCAGCGCGAAGCCTGCGGCCATGTCCCCGACGACCGGACCATCGTCGTGGAGCGCTTCCGCGACGAGCTGGGCGACTGGCGGGTCGTCGTGCACTCCCCCTTCGGCGCCCAGGTGCACGCCCCGTGGGCCCTGGCGCTCGGCGCCCGCCTGGCCGAGCGGTACGGCATGGACGCGCAGGTCATGCACGCGGACGACGGCATCGTGCTGCGCCTTCCCGACGCCGACCTCATGAACCTCGACCTGCTCGACCAGGATCCGTCGAAGGCCGGTACGGAGTACGACGCCGAGCAGGCACCGGTGGGCGCGGCGGACGTCGCCTTCGACAAGAGCGAGGTCGACCAGGTCGTCACCGACCAGGTCGGCGGCTCGGCCCTGTTCGCCGCCCGCTTCCGCGAGTGCGCCGCCCGCGCGCTGCTGCTGCCCCGCCGCAACCCGGGCCGGCGCACCCCGCTGTGGCAGCAGCGCCAGCGCGCCGCCCAGCTGCTCCAGGTGGCGAGCGAGTTCGGCTCGTTCCCGATCGTCCTGGAGGCCGTCCGCGAATGCCTCCAGGACGTCTTCGACGTGCCGGGGCTGGTCGAGCTGATGGGGGACCTCGAGTCCCGCAAGGTCCGGCTGGTCGAGGTGACCACCCCCGAGCCGTCCCCCTTCGCCCGTTCCCTGCTCTTCGGCTATGTCGCCCAGTTCCTGTACGAGGGCGACTCGCCGCTGGCCGAGCGCCGCGCCGCCGCGCTCTCCCTGGACTCCCGGCTGCTGGCCGAGCTGCTGGGCCAGGCGGAGCTGCGCGAGCTGCTGGACGCCGACGTGCTGGCCGAGCTGGAGCGGGAGGTGCAGTGGCTGACCGAGGACCGCCGGATCAAGGACATCGAGGGCGTCGCGGACCTGCTGCGGCTGCTCGGACCGCTCACCGACGAGGAGCTGGCCGAGCGCGGCGCGGAGCCCGGCTGGGCCGAGGAGCTGGCCGCCCGGCGCCGCGCCATCCGGGTCAGGATCGCGGGCACCCCGCAGTGGGCCGCGGCCGAGGACGCCGGGCGGCTGCGCGACGCGCTGGGCACGGCGCTGCCGGTCGGCGTCCCGGAGGCCTTCACCGAGCCGGTCAAGGATCCGCTGGGCGACCTCCTCGCACGATACGCCCGCACCCACGGCCCGTTCACCTCGGCGACCGCCGCGGCCCGTTTCGGTCTGGGGACGGCGGTCACCGAGGGCGCGTTGCAGCGGCTGGCCGCCGGGGGCCGGGTGGTCCAGGGCGAGTTCCATCCGGCGGGCATCGGGCAGGAGTGGTGCGACGCGACGGTGCTGCGGCGGCTGCGGCGCCGCTCGCTGGCCGCGCTGCGGCACGAGCTGGAGCCGGTCCCGCCGCCCGCGCTCGCCCAGTTCCTGCCGCAGTGGCAGCACATCGGCAGGGGGCACGGGCTGCGGGGCACCGACGGACTGGTCCGCGCGGTCGAACAGCTCCAGGGCGCCTCCGTACCGGCGTCCGCCCTGGAAAGACTCGTCCTGCCGTCCCGGGTCGGCGACTACACCCCGGCGATGCTCGACGAGCTCACCGCGGCGGGTGAGCTGGTGTGGGCGGGCGCCGGGGCGCTGCCCGGCAAGGACGGCTGGGTCTCGCTGTACCTGGCGGACGCGGCGCCGCTGCTCCTGCCGCCGCCGCACCCGCTGGAGCAGACCGCGCTGCACGCCTCCGTGCTGGACGCCCTCTCGGGCGGGTACGGCCTGTTCTTCCGCCAGATCGCCGACCGGGTCCGCGCCACCACCCACCCGGAGGCCACCGATCCCGAACTGGCCGACGCGCTCTGGGACCTCGTCTGGTCCGGCCGGCTCACCAACGACACCCTCGCCCCGATGCGCGCCCTGCTCGGCTCGGGCCGTACGGCCGGTTCCACCGCCCACCGCGCCAAGCGGGCCGTCCCGCGCGGGCGCTACGGCTCCCTGACGGCGGCGGCCCGCACCGCCTCGCGCACCGGACCGCCGACCGTGGCCGGCCGCTGGTCGCTGCTGCCCGCCCACGAGCCGGATCCGACCGTGCGCGCCCACGCGCTGGCCCGCACCCTGCTCGACCGGCACGGCGTGGTCACCCGGGGCGCGGTCGCCGCTGAGGGCGTCGAGGGCGGCTTCTCGGCGGTGTACCGGATCCTGTCCGCCTTCGAGGACAGCGGGCAGGCGCGCCGCGGATACGTGGTCGAGGGCCTGGGTGCCGCCCAGTTCGCGATGGACGGCGCCGTCGACCGGCTGCGCGCGGTGGCGAACGCCCGCGAGCGCGGCGAGGGACTGCCCGGCGCCCGTTCCGGGGACGGTGTCCCGGGCTCCTTCGGCCCGGCCGCACCGGCACCCGCCGTCGCAACCGGGCGAGCCCCCGGCGGCCAGGCGCCCGCCGACGGCTCCCCGATCGCCGTGCCCGACCGGACGTCCGCCTCCGACTGGACGTCCGCTCCCGACTGGGCGACCGATGTCGACTGGCCGCCCGCCGACCCCAGCGCTTCCGCCCCGACCCCCTTCTCCCCCGGTGCCCACGTCTCCCCGGCCGATCTCGCCGCACCCGGCGTGGGCGGCCCGCGCGGCGGCGACCGGAGAGGCGGCGGCCCCTCCTTCCCGTACGGTCCGGGTCCCGGCGGACGACGGGGCGGCGGGCGGCAGGACACCCCCGGCTCCCGCGCCGTGGTGCTCGCCGCCGCCGACCCCGCGAACGCCTACGGCGCCGCCCTGCCCTGGCCCGAGCCGCCGACCGGTGCCGGGCACAAGCCGGGACGCAAGGCCGGTTCCCTGGTGGTCCTCGTGGACGGCGAGCTGACGCTGTACATGGAGCGCGGCGGCAAGACCGTGCTGGCGTGGCCCGCCGGCCCGGACACCGCGGACACCGCGCCCCTCGACGACCCGCGTCTGACGGCGGCGGCCGAGGGACTGGCCGCGGCGGCGCGCGCGGGCTCCCTCGGCACCGTCACGGTGGAGCGGATCAACGGCGCTCCCGCCCTGACCTCCCCCTTCGGCACCCTGCTGGAGACGGCGGGCTTCATCGCGACCCCGCGCGGACTGCGGCTGCGCGCCTGACGCGGGCGTGGGCCGTCGGCGCCGTGCGCCCGGCGCCGTGTCACCCTTGACGCATGCCCGAAGGTGACACGGTCTGGCAGGCCGCGAAGCGTTTGCACGACGCGCTCGCGGGACAGGTGCTGGTCCGCAGCGACTTCCGGGTGCCGCGCTACGCCACCGCCGACCTGTCCGGCCGTACGGTGCTGGAGACCGTCGCCCGGGGCAAGCACCTGCTCACCCGGTTCGAGGGCGGTCTGACGCTGCACTCGCATCTGCGGATGGAGGGTGCCTGGAAGGTGTTCGGCGGCGGCGAGCGCTGGAAGGGCGGCCCCGGGCACCAGATCCGCGTCGTCCTCGCCACTGCCGAGCGGTCTGCGGTCGGCTACCGGCTGCCCGTGCTGGAGCTGCTGCGCAGCACCGAGGAGGACCATGTCGTCGGCCACCTCGGCCCGGACCTGCTCGGCCCCGACTGGGATCCCGAGCTGGCCCTGTCGCACCTCCTCGCCGACCCGGCCCGCCCGCTCGGCGAGGCCCTGCTCGACCAGCGCAACCTCGCCGGGATCGGCAATGTCTACAAGAGCGAGCTGTGCTTCCTGCTCGGCGTGACCCCGTGGCTGCCCGTGGGCGCCCTGCCCGCCGACCGCGCGGCGAAGCTGCCCGCCCTCGCCCGGCGGCTCCTGGAGGCCAACCGCGAGCGCGTGGTCCGGCAGACCACGGGCCTGCGCGGTCAGGACCTGTTCGTCTACGGCCGTGCGCCCCGCCCCTGTCTGCGCTGCGGCACCTCGGTGCGGGTCGCCGACCAGGGCGACGGCTCCCAGGAACGTCCCACGTACTGGTGTCCGTCCTGCCAGGCCGGGCCCGCTCCGCCGCCGGGTTCCCCGCAGCGGTGGCGCGACCGCTACCACCGCACGCCCCGCTGACGCGCCGTCACCCGGAGGACCGGCCACAGCGGACCACCGCGGCCGCGCACTCAGCCGGACAGCTCCCCGGACCCGTCGGGCAGCTCCCCGGACCCGTCCCCCGGCGGGTCCCCCGGGCCGTCCTCCGGCCGCTCCAGCCCTGGGCCCGCACCGGCCCCGGCCGCCGGACCGCCTCCCTCGCGGGCCGCCGGCCACCCGCCCGCGGCGGACGGCGCTCCCCCGCCGTGCCCGTAGGGCCGGCCGTCGGCCTCGGCCCACGCCGAGCCGCCGAGATCCCGGGGCGCGGCGAACCCCTCACCCCCGCACCGCCCGCCCCCGAGCCGCTCACCCCCGTCGGCGCACACAGCGGGCAGCCCGAGCACCGGACCGGACGGGCCCGCACCGGGGCCGTCGACAGCGCGGTCCGGAGCATCCGGAGAAGGGGACGCTGACGGCGACGGAGACGCGGACGGCGACCCCACGCAGTGCAGCGGCAGCACGCTCAGCCCCCAGCCGCCCGCCGCGACCGCCGCCTCCAGCACCCCCGCGCCGTCCGTCAGCACCAGGCGGAGCACCGCCCACCACCACAAGACTCCGAGCGCCAGGGCGGCGCCCCAGCGCAGTACCCGCCCCGCCGTCGCACCCACGCGCCCACCTCCAGCCCGACGCTAGAACGCCGCCCTCGCCCGCAGGAGGGCGCACCGGGGCACGCGGAGGCGCTCCTTCCACTCCCTTGCGCCGGTCGACCGGAATTCGGTCCGTTCTCCACCCTCACCGGAGCGCAGCGCCCCGGCAAACGCGAGCGCCCCTCGCTCATGCCTCCGGGGACGCCCCGGTTCCGCGCGGCCCGGGGCACACGAAAGGCCCCGGCCGGTGCCTCCCCGGTCTCCCGGAGACGCCCCGGCCGGGGCCTCACGACGTCTTACGTCAGTTCACGCGCACAGAGCCGTCACGCGGCGACCACGTCCACCGCCTCGGCGGCGGGCGCCTTGATCGTCACCCGTTCCGGTGGCACACCGGTCACCGAAACGGAACCCAGCATCGGGCGAACCGGCGTGGGCACGGTATCGCTGGCCGCAGCGGACTGGGCCAGCTCGGCAAGGGCGAGTTCGTCGCTCACTTCCCGCATGAGCTCGGACATCCGTACGTCCAGCGCGTCGCAGATGGCGGAGAGCAGCTCGGAGGAAGCCTCCTTCTGCCCCCGCTCCACCTCGGAGAGATAGCCGAGCGAGACTCGGGCGGACGAGGAGACTTCGCGCAGAGTACGGCCCTGGCGTTGGCGCTGCCGACGCAGCACGTCACCCAGCAGGCGACGGAGCAGAATCATCGGTGGCTCCCTCCTCGGACCGCGTAGCCGCATCCTTCACGCCCCACCGTACCGCCTCGCGACGCGGCCGTGCGGGGAGCGATGTCGTGTTCACTCAGGGCTGCAAACATCAGAACCCCCCGTTCCGTTCCGTATCCTGTGCCCGCTCATTTCCGGTGTGTTCGCCCGCAGTCCGCTCCAGAAGCAGTGCGAGTACGCTCCGTACACTCTCCATACGAATGTCCGCCCGGTCGCCGTTCAACCGCAGTGCGGCTGTTTTCCCGCCACCCGTCGCGCCGTCCTCGGCGTGCGGCGGGCCCGCCACGGCCACATAGACCGTGCCGACCGGCTGTCCGTCCTGGGGCTCGGGGCCGGCGACGCCCGTGGTCGCGATGCCCCAGTCCGCACCCAGCGCCTCGCGCACGCCGACGGCCATCTGGGCCGCGACCTGCGGATCCACCGCCCCGCGCTGCGCCAGCAGAGTGGCGTCCACGCCGAGCAGGCGGTGCTTGAGGTCCGTGGCGTAGGCGGTGACCGAACCCCGGAAGACCTTGGAAGCCCCGGGGACCGAGGTGATGTCCGCCGCGACGAGGCCACCGGTCAGCGACTCCGCCACTGCGAGCGTCTCACCCCTCACGGTCAGTAGTTCCACCACGTCGATGGCGTACGAACTCACGCTTCCGGTTCCTTCAACGCCGCCGTGCGCTCGGCGATTCCCTGCCTGCGCAGCACAATGGCCTGTTTCACATAGTCCAGACCGGTCACCACGGTCAGCACCACGGCCGCGGCCATCACCCAGAACCTCAGCGTGGCCAGCCAGCCGGTCAGCGCCAGCACGTACATCCCGACGGCCACGCCCTGGGTGAGGGTCTTGAGCTTGCCGCCGCGGCTCGCGGGGATGACGCCGTAGCGGATGACCAGGAAACGGAGCAGGGTGATGCCGAGTTCCCGGCCGAGGATCACCGCGGTCACCCACCAGGGCAGGTCGCCGAGGGCGGAGAGACAGATGAGCGCCGCCCCCATGATCGCCTTGTCGGCGATGGGGTCGGCGATCTTCCCGAAGTCGGTGACGAGGTCGTACGTACGGGCCAGATGACCGTCGAACAGGTCGGTGATCATGGCGACGGCGAACGCGGCCCAGGCGAACGAGCGCCAGGCCGGGTCGTAGCCGCCGTCGGCCAGCATCAGGGCCACGAAGGCGGGCACCAGCAGCAGCCGCAGCATGGTCAGCAGATTGGCGACGTTCCACACGCTCGCCTGGTTGACGGCGGCGGCGGTGATCTTGCCGCCGCGCGCGGGTCTGCCGGCGTCCTGCTCCCGCTCGGCGCCCTCGGCTCCCTGCCCTCCGGTGCCGGAGGTCATGGCGGCGGACACCTGCTGGGCCGTGGGCCGCGCCCCGGGGGCGCCGCCCGCCGCGGATGCCGGGACTCCCGTCATCTGCCCGCCTCCTCACTCCACCCGAGCGGATCCGCCAGCGGCTCGGCGACCAGGTCGACGCCCTCGGTGCCGACCACCTTCGCCTCGACCATACGGCCGACGGCCAGGCCCGTGCCGCCGGTGAGCAGCACCTGGCCGTCGGTCTCGGGCGCCTGGTGCTCGGCCCGGCCGTACACCCCTTCCCCGGGGTCGACGGACTCGACGAGTACCCGCACGGTCTCGCCGACGCGCTCCTCGGCGCGCTGGGAGACGAGTTCCTCGGCCAGCCGGGAGACCTGGGCAAGCCGCTCGGCGACGACGTCCTCGTCCAGCTTGTTCTCGTAGGTGGCGGCCTCGGTGCCGTCCTCGTCGGAGTAGCCGAAGACGCCGATGGCGTCGAGGCGGGCGCCGGTGAGGAACCGCTCCAGCTCGGCGAGGTCGGCCTCCGACTCGCCGGGGAAGCCGACGATGAAGTTGGAGCGCACGCCGGCCTGGGGCGCCTTGGACCGGATGGTGTCCAGCAGTTCCAGGAAGCGGTCGGTGTCGCCGAAGCGGCGCATGGCGCGCAGCACGCCGGGCGCGGAGTGCTGGAAGGAGAGGTCGAAGTAGGGGGCGACCTTCGGGGTGGAGGTGAGGACGTCGATCAGGCCGGGCCGCATCTCGGCGGGCTGGAGGTAGCTGACCCGCACCCGCTCCAGGCCGTCGACCTCCGCCAGCTCGGGCAGCAGGGACTCCAGCAGGCGGATGTCGCCGAGGTCCTTGCCGTAGGACGTGTTGTTCTCGGAGACCAGCATGATCTCCTTGACGCCCTGCTCGGCCAGCCACCGCGTCTCGTTCAGCACGTCGCTGGGGCGGCGCGAGATGAAGGAGCCGCGGAAGGAGGGGATGGCGCAGAAGGAGCAGCGGCGGTCGCAGCCGGAGGCGAGCTTGACGGAGGCGACCGGGGCGCCGTCCAGCCGACGGCGCAGCGGTGCGCGCGGCCCGGAGGCGGGCGCGACGCCCTCGGGCAGGTCGGCGGGTCCGTGGCCCGGGATGGCGACCTCGGTGCCCGCGTCCTGGCGCTGGGCCGGGCTGATCGGCAGCAGTTTGCGGCGGTCGCGGGGGGTGTGGGCGGCGTGGATGCCGCCGCTCAGGATGGTCTGGAGGCGGTCGGAGATGTCGGCGTAGTCGTCGAAGCCGAGCACGCCGTCGGCCTCGGGAAGGGCCTCGGCGAGTTCCTTGCCGTACCGCTCGGCCATGCAGCCGACGGCGACCACGGCCTGGGTTCTGCCGTGGTCCTTGAGGTCGTTGGCCTCCAGGAGGGCGTCGACGGAGTCCTTCTTGGCGGCTTCCACGAAGCCACAGGTGTTGACGACGGCGACATCGGCGTCCGCGGCGTCCTCCACGAGCTGCCAGCCGTCCGCCTCCAAACGGCCTGCGAGCTCCTCCGAGTCCACCTCGTTACGGGCGCAGCCGAGAGTGACGAGTGCGACGGTACGGCGTTCAGGCATGGGCTCAAGACTACTTTGTCCCGCCGACACCCCACGTCGACGGGGTTGGCCGAGCGTGGCCGATCCCGTCTTCTCCTGCCTGGCGGGATCCCGGTCGCGGGCCGGTCGCGATGTCACCCGACCTGGGGGTCGCCCTTGGTGTACGTGAGGCGTTCCACCGCGCCCGACTGGAACTGGTCCTCGATCTTCTTGCCGTTGACGTAGAGCTGGACCGCCCCGGCGTCGCCCAGGATCAGGTTGATCTTGGTGCTGTCCTGGAAGGTCTTGGACTCGCCCTTGTTCAGCAGGCCGTCGAAGAGCATGCGGCCGTTGTGGTCCTTGGCCGAGACCCAGCTGCGGCCGTCGGGCGCGCTGACCTGGACGGTCACCTTGTCCTGGGGCGCGGCGGCGATGGCGCTGTCCGAGGGCGCGGGCTTGGGGTCGGCGGGCTTGGTGTGCTTGGGGGCGGGCGAGGGCGGGGTGCTCGTGGAGGCGGTGGAGCCCTCGGCGGCCTGCGCCTTGGCACTGGCGTCGCCGTCGTCGCCGCCCTTGAAGGCGGTGAAGCCGACGAAGCCGACGACCACGACGATCGCGGCGACCATGGCGGCGGTCCAGTTGGGTCCGCGGCGCTCGGGGCGGATGCGTTCCGCCTCGAAGAGCGGGGCGGCCGGGGTCGGCGCCGGGCGGCCGCCGTGGCCGGCGTCGAAGCGGGCGAGCAGCGGGGCGGGGTCGAGGCCCACCTCGCGCGCCAGGGCCCTGATGTGTCCCCGGGCGTAGACGTCCCCGCCGCACGGGGCGAAGTCGTCGGCCTCGATGGCGTGCACGATGGCGATACGGACGCGGGTGGCGGTGCTGACCTCGTCGACGGTGAGCCCGGCGGCGAGCCGGGCGTCCTTGAGGGATCGGCCGACGGAGGGGCCGGCTTCCTCGGAAACGTCTTCGAACGGACGCTCGTCTTCAGGGGAGTTGCCGATGGACACGGGGGCGCCTTTCGAGCGTGTAGCCGCCTGTGCTGGAGGTTCAGTCTAGGGGTGTGCCGAAGGGTGGAGCGACCCGGCGGCGGTACTTTGTACGCCATCGGAATGGCCGGACAATCCGATGGTGGGACGGGTGCGGAGCCGATGGGGGGACCCGCATCCGGTGTCCTGCCCACGTTGACGTACGGCCAGGCGAAAGGGTTGCCCGGCGCCGGCTAACGGGTGGATCACGGACGGGTGACCCCGGCCGGCCGGACCACCGGGCGGCCCGCCCGCCGCCCGCTCGCGGCACCGGTGTCCGCCGGGCGGCCGTCGGCCCCGGCGGACTCCTTGCGCCTACCCCTCGCTCTCGCCCCGAATCACGGCCAGCACACCGTCGAGCTCGTCGGCCTTCACGAGCACGTCGCGCGCCTTGGACCCCTCGCTGGGCCCGACGATGTTCCGCGACTCCATCAGGTCCATCAGCCGGCCGGCCTTGGCGAAGCCGACGCGCAGCTTGCGCTGGAGCATGGACGTCGACCCGAACTGCGTGGAGACCACCAGCTCGGCCGCCTGGCACAGCAGGTCGAGGTCGTCGCCGATGTCCTCGTCGATCTCCTTCTTCTGCTTGGTGCCGACGACGACGTCGTCCCGGAACACCGGCGTCATCTGGTCCTTGCAGTGCTGGACGACCACCCCGACCTCGGCCTCGGTGACGAAGGCGCCCTGCAGCCGGGTCGGCTTGCTCGCCCCCATCGGCAGGAACAGCCCGTCGCCCTTGCCGATCAGCTTCTCGGCGCCGGGCTGGTCGAGGATGACCCGGCTGTCGGCGAGCGAGGAGGTGGCGAAGGCCAGCCGGGACGGCACGTTCGCCTTGATCAGACCGGTGACGACGTCCACCGAGGGCCGCTGGGTGGCGAGCACCAGGTGGATGCCGGCCGCGCGCGCGAGCTGCGTGATGCGCACGATCGCGTCCTCCACGTCGCGCGGCGCGACCATCATCAGGTCGGCCAGCTCGTCCACGATCACCAGCAGGTACGGGTACGGCTGCAGCTCGCGCTCGCTGCCCTCCGGGGACTTCACCTTGCCGCTGCGCACGGCCGCGTTGAAGTCGTCGATGTGCCGGAAGCCGTAGGCGGCCAGGTCGTCGTAGCGCAGGTCCATCTCGCGCACGACCCACTGGAGCGCCTCGGCGGCCCGCTTGGGGTTGGTGATGATCGGCGTGATCAGGTGCGGGATGCCCTCGTACGCGGTCAGCTCGACGCGCTTGGGGTCGACCAGGACCATGCGGACGTCCTCCGGGGTCGCCCGCATCATGATCGAGGTGATCAGGCAGTTGATGCAGGACGACTTGCCGGAGCCGGTGGCACCGGCCACCAGGATGTGCGGCATCTTCGCGATGTTGGCCATCACATAGCCGCCCTCGACGTCCTTGCCGAGCGCGACGAGCATCGGGTGGTCGTCCTCGGCCGCGGCCGCCAGGCGCAGCACGTCACCGAGGTTGACCATCTCCCGGTCGGTGTTGGGGATCTCGATGCCGACCGCCGACTTGCCGGGGATCGGGCTGATGATCCGCACGTCCGGGCTGGCGACGGCGTAGGCGATGTTCTTGGCCAGCGCGGTGATCCGCTCGACCTTCACGGCCGGGCCGAGTTCGACCTCGTAGCGGGTGACCGTCGGGCCGCGGGTGAAGCCGGTGACGCGCGCGTCGACCTTGAACTCGGTGAAGACGGTGGTCAGCGCGTGCACTATGGCGTCGTTCGCGGCGCTGCGCGCCTTGCCGGGGCCGCCCCGCTCCAGCAGGTCCAGGGACGGCCGGGCGTAGGTGATGTCGCCGGAGAGCTGGAGCTGTTCGGCGCGCGGCGGCAGGTCGTGGGTCTGGGCGGGCGGGGCCTTGGTGAGGTCGGGGACCCCGGCGGGCGGCTTGCCGGCCGCCGGGCGCGCGGGGGCGCCCGCTCCGGTGGGGCCCGCCGTGGCACCGCTCGGCGCCGGCTCGCCCGGGGGGCGCGCGGCGGGCGCGTCCTGCTCGGGGCGGGCGGCCGGGACCGGGGTGGGCGTGGGGGTGGGGGTCTCGGCGCGGTCGCCGACGGTGACGCCCTGGGTGAGGTCGGCCACCACCGGGGAGGGCGGCATGCCGTGCAGGACGGCGCCGTCGAGCGCGGCGGCGGCAGCGGCGGCCACGTCCACCGCGTCCATCTGCCGTTCCATGTCGGGCTGCGGCACGGCGGAGCGCCGGGGCCGGCCGCGCCGCTTGGCGAGCGCCTCCTGCTCGGCGCTCTCGGGGTCGTAGCCCTGGTCCTGGGGGGCGCTGCGGCGCTTGCGGGGGCGCGCGGGCAGGGCCTCGCGCCACTGCTCGTCGTAGCGCGCGTCGTCCTCGCTGTACTCGCCGTACTCGCCGTACCCGGCGTCCTCGTAGTCCTCCGGGTCGGGCAGCAGGCCCAGCTTCACGCCGAGCAGCCGCAGCCGCTGCGGGATGGCGTTGACGGGGGTGGCGGTGACGACCAGCAGTCCGAACACGGTCAGCAGTACCAGCAGCGGGACGGCCAGCACCTCGCCCATGGCGTACGTCAGCGGGGTCGCCGCGCCCCAGCCGATGAGACCTCCGGCGTCCCTTATCGCCTGCATGCCCTCGCTGCGGGCGGGCGAGCCGCAGGCGATGTGCACCTGGCCGAGCACGCCGAGGACGAGCGCCGACAGGCCGATCACGATCCGGCCGTTGGCCTCGGGTTTCTCCGGGTGCCGGATGAAGCGGACGGCGATGATCCCGACGAGGATCGGCACCAGCAGGTCGAGCCGCCCGAAGGCGCCGGTGACCAGGATCTCGACCAGGTCGCCCACGGGACCGCGCAGATCGGCCCAGGTGCCGGCGGCGACGATCAGCGCGACGGCGAGCAGCAGCAGGGCGATGCCGTCCTTGCGGTGCGCGGGGTCGAGGTTCTTCGCGCCCTGCCCTATGCCGCGGAAGACGGCGCCGACGGCGTGCGCGAGGCCGAGCCAGAGGGCGCGTACGACGCGGAGCACGCCCCCGGTGGGGTTCGGCGCCGGCCGGGGCGCGGGCCTGGCCGCGGCGGCTTTCCTGGCGGGTGCCTTCTTCGCGGGAGCCTTCTTGGCCGGGGCTTTTTTGGCGGCGGCCTTCTTCGCCGGAGCCTTCGCGGAAGCGGCCGCCTTCTTCGCGGGCGGCTTGTTGGCTGCGGAGGGACGTGAGGCCATAGGGGCGAGATTACCGCCGGAGGCGGCGCCGGACACGTGTGCCCTCTGCTTCACCCGTTCGTGTCGTGGCTGTCGTTGCGGCAGTTGACCAGGGCTCACATGCCGTACGGCCACGCCCCGGACGCCCGGTGGGCGCTCCCCCCGGCTCCGCCCGGCGGCCCCAACGCGCCGCCGGTGGCCGTCAGTTCTGCGACGGGAGCGAGGAGGCGCTGCCCGTGCCCGGCTCCAGCGCGTCCAGTGCGCGGCGCAGACCGGTGAGCTTGCGCTCCAGATGGGCCGCGGTCGCCACCGCCGCGGCGTCCGCCGAGTCGTCGTCGAGCTGCTTGGACAGCGCCTCCGCCTGCTCCTCGACCGCGGCCAGGCGCGCGGACAGCTCGGCGAGCAGTCCGGCCGCCTCCTTGCCCTCGCCGACGGCGCCCCGGCCGCCGCCCTCCAGCTGGAGCCGCAGCAGCGCCGCCTGCTCCTTCAGCTGGCAGTTCTTCATGTACAGATCGACGAAGACGGAGACCTTGGCGCGCAGCACCCACGGGTCGAACGGCTTGGAGATGTAGTCCACCGCGCCCGCCGCGTAGCCGCGGAAGGTGTGGTGCGGTCCGTGGTTGATCGCGGTGAGGAAGATGATCGGGATGTCCCGGGTCCGCTCCCGCCGCTTGATGTGCGCGGCCGTCTCGAAACCGTCCATGCCCGGCATCTGGACGTCCAGCAGAATGACCGCGAAGTCGTCCGTGAGCAGCGCTTTGAGCGCTTCCTCCCCGGACGATGCCCGCACCAGCGTCTGATCGAGCGCGGAGAGGATGGCCTCCAGCGCCAGCAGATTCTCCGGCCGGTCATCGACCAGGAGGATCTTGGCCTTCTGCACCATGGCCCGCCCTCCTCGCCCCGGCTTGGGGCCGCCCCTGTCCGCAGGAATCGGGGCAGCACCGGTGAGTGCCGCCCCAGGGGACGACTTCCTTGCGCCGCCCGTCCTTGTGCCGGTCATCGTAGCCGCACCCCGCCTGTCACCACACCCTGTCACCGCGATGTCACAGTGCACGCAGCGGAAACGCGACGCGAGACCAGAAGGTTCCCCGAATCCCGTGTCTCTACACGGCATCGGGGACCCCGAACCGACAACTCCCGGCTGTCCGGGAAAGTTCCCGGAACCGGGACCCGGATCACCGCGGGCCCCGCAACCGTGTCACTCCTCGCCCATCCAGTGCCGCATCACGCCCAGCAGATGATCGGGATCGACCGGTTTGGTCACATAGTCGGAGGCGCCCGACTCGATCGCCTTCTCCCGGTCGCCCTTCATGGCCTTCGCGGTCAGCGCGATGATCGGCAGCCCCGCGAACTGCGGCATCCTGCGGATCGCCGTGGTCGTCGCGTACCCGTCCATCTCCGGCATCATGATGTCCATCAGCACCACCGCCACGTCGTCGTGCTGCTCCAGGACCTCGATGCCCTCCCGGCCGTTCTCGGCGTACAGCACCGACAGACCGTGCTGCTCCAGGACGCTGGTCAGCGCGAAGACGTTGCGGATGTCGTCGTCGACGATGAGCACCTTCTCGCCGCCGAACCGCACGTCCCGGTTCTGCTGCGGCGTCCCGGACGGCTCCGCGATCTGCGGCGACCACTGCTCCGGCCCGTCCTCGGGCCCCTGCTGCCCGGCGGCGGGCAGCGCCCTGCGGCGGCGCCGGAACAGCGCGGCGGCGCCGTTCTGCGTCTCCTGGTACGACTTCACCTCGGCCGGTGTCTCGACCTGGGCCGCCGACAGCTCGGAGGCGTGCGACACGCCGGGCAGCTCGGTCAGCTGCGGCTCGCCGGCCTCCACCAGGTCGTCGGTGTCCAGGGCGGACACCGGCTGCTGGTAGCCGTGCGGCGGCAGGTCCCCCGGGTGCAGCGGCAGATAGAGCGTGAACGTGGAGCCGCGGCCGGGCTCACTCTGGGCGTGGATCTCGCCGCCCAGCAGCTGCGCGATCTCCCGCGAGATGGACAGCCCCAGGCCCGTACCGCCGTACTTGCGGCTGGTGGTGCCGTCGGCCTGCTTGAACGCCTCGAAGATCACACCCATCTTGCTGGCCGCGATGCCGATACCGGTGTCGGTCACCGAGAACGCGATCATCTCCATGTCCGGATCGGACAGCGAGCCGACCTCCAGCAGCTGTTCCCGGATCGCCTGCGGCACATCACCGCGCGCGGGCCGGATGACCAGCTCGACGGAGCCCGAGTCGGTGAACTTCACCGCGTTGGACAGCAGATTGCGCAGCACCTGGAGGAGCCGCTGCTCGTCGGTGTGCAGCGTGGCCGGCAGCTCCGGCGACACCCGCACCGACAGGTCAAGGCCCTTCTCCGCGGTCAGCGGCCGGAAGGTGGCCTCCACGTAGTCGATCAGCTCGACGAGGGCGATGCGCGTCGGGGAGACATCCATCTTGCCCGCCTCGACCTTCGCCAGGTCCAGGATGTCGTTGATCAGCTGGAGCAGGTCCGAGCCCGCGCCGTGGATCGTCTCGGCGAACTCCACCTGCTTCGGGGAGAGGTTGCCCTCCGCGTTGTCGGCGAGCAGCTTGGCCAGGATCAGCAGCGAGTTCAGCGGCGTACGCAGCTCGTGCGACATGTTGGCCAGGAACTCGCTGCGGTAGCGCATGGACACCGCGAGCTGCTCGGCGCGCTCCTCCAGGACCTGCCGGGCCTCCTCGATCTCGGAGTTCTTCGCCTCGATGTCGCGGTTCTGCTGGGCCAGCAGCTCGGCCTTCTCCTCCAGTTCGGCGTTGGACGCCTGGAGCGCCTTCTGCCGCTGCTCCAGCTCCTCGGAGCGCAGGCGCAGTTGCTCGGTCAGCTCCTGGGACTGCTTGAGCAGCTGCTCGGTCTTGGTGTTGACGGAGATGGTGTTGACGCTGGTCGCGATCATCTCCGCGATCTGGTTGAGGAAGTCCTTCTGGATGTGCGTGAACGGCGTGAACGACGCCAGCTCGATCACGCCCAGCACCTTGCCCTCGAACAGCACCGGCAGCACGATCACCTGCGCGGGCGGCGCCTCGCCGAGCCCGGAGGAGATCTTCAGATAGCCGCTGGGCGCCCGCTCCACCAGGATCGTGCGCTTCTCCTCGGCGGCCGTCCCGATCAGCGCCTCACCGGGCCGGAACGAGGTCGGCATGGAGCCCATTGAGTAGCCGTAGGAGCCGAGCATCCGCAGCTCGTAGGCGTCCTCCTGGTCACCGCCGAGGTCCTTGTCGTCGGCGAGCGGCATGGCGACGAAGAAGGCGCCGTGCTGCGCGGAGACCACCGGCGTCAGCTCGCTCATGATCAGCGAGGCCACGTCCACCAGGTCGCGGCGGCCCTGCATCAGCGCGGAGATCCGGGCCAGATTGCCCTTGAGCCAGTCCTGTTCCTTGTTGGCGATCGTGGTGTCGCGCAGATTGGCGATCATCTTGTTGATCGAGTCCTGGACCTCCTGGATCTCCCCGGAGGCGTCCACGTCGATCTTCAGGTTGAGGTCGCCGCGGGTCACGGCGGTCGCCACGCGCGCGATGGCCCGCACCTGCCGGGTCAGGTTCCCGGCCATCTCGTTCACCGACTCGGTCAGGTCCCGCCAGGTGCCGTCGACGTCCCGCACCCGCGCCTGGCCGCCGAGCTGCCCCTCGGTGCCCACCTCGCGGGCCACGCGCGAGACCTCCTCGGCGAAGCTGGACAGCTGGTCGACCATCGTGTTGATGGTCGTCTTCAGCTCCAGGATCTCCCCGCGCGCGTCGATGTCGATCTTCTTGGTGAGATCGCCCTTGGCGATGGCCGTGGTCACCATGGCGATGTTGCGCACCTGACCGGTCAGGTTGGACGCCATCTGGTTCACCGACTCGGTGAGGTCCTTCCAGGTCCCCGCCACACCCGGCACGTACGCCTGCCCGCCCAGGATGCCGTCGGTGCCCACCTCGCGGGCCACCTTGGTCACCTGGTCGGCGAAGGAACTCAGCGTCTTCACCATGGTGTTGAAGGTGTCGGCGAGCTGCGCGACCTCGCCGCGCGCCTCGATCGTCACCGTCCGCGTCAGATCGCCGTTGGCGACCGCCGCCGCGACCTGGGAGATGTTGCGCACCTGCATGGTCAGGTTGTTGGCCATCAGGTTGACGTTGTCGCTGAGGTCCTTCCAGATGCCGACGACGCCCCGCACGTGCGCCTGACCGCCGAGGATGCCTTCCGTGCCCACCTCGCGGGCGACCCGCGTGACCTGCTCGGCGAAGGACGACAGCTGGTCGACCATCGTGTTCACCGTGGTGACGAGTTCGAGGATCTCTCCCTTGGCGTCGACGGTGATCTTCTTCGACAGGTCGCCCTTGGCGACGGCGGTGGTGACCTCGGCGATGTTGCGGACCTGGATGGTCAGGTTGTTCGCCATGAAGTTCACCGACTGGGTGAGGTCCTTCCAGGTACCGGCCACGCCCTGCACCTCGGCCTGGCCGCCCAGGATGCCCTCCGTGCCCACCTCGCGGGCCACCCGGGTGACCTCCTGGGCGAACGAGGAGAGCTGGTCCACCATGGTGTTCAGGGTGTTCTTGAGCTCCTGGATCTCCCCGCGGGCGTCCACGGTGATCTTCTGGGAGAGGTCGCCCCGGGCCACGGCGGTGGCGACCTGCGCGATGTTGCGCACCTGCGAGGTCAGATTGCCCGCCATGCCGTTCACGGAGTCGGTCAGGTCCCGCCACACACCGGCGACGCCGGGCACCTGCGCCTGGCCGCCGAGCCGCCCCTCGGTGCCCACCTCGCGCGCCACCTTGGTCACCTGGTCGGCGAAGGCGGAGAGCTGGTCGACCATCGTGTTGATGGTGTTCTTCAGCTCCAGGATCTCGCCGCGCGCGTCCACGTCGATCTTCTGCGAGAGATCACCGCGGGCCACCGCCGTCGTCACCTGGGCGATGTTGCGCACCTGGCCCGTCAGGTTGGACGCCATGGAGTTGACGGAGTCCGTCAGCTCCTTCCACGTGCCCGACACACCGTCCACCCGCGCCTGGCCGCCCAGACGCCCCTCGGTGCCCACGTCACGGGCCATCCGGGTCACCTGGTCGGCGAACGAGGACAGCTGGTCCACCATCGTGTTCACGGTGTTCTTCAGCTGGAGCATCTCACCGGAGACGTCCACGGTGACCTTCTGGGAGAGGTCGCCGTTGGCCACCGCCGTCGTCACCTGCGCGATGTTGCGCACCTGGCCGGTGAGGTTGCGGAACGCGGTGTTGACGGAGTCCGTCAGGTCCTTCCAGGTGCCCGCCGCGCCCGGCACCTGCGCCTGGCCGCCCAGCTCGCCCTCGACGCCGATCTCCCGCGCGACCCGGGTGACCTCGGCGCCGAACGCCGACAGCTGGTCGACCATCGTGTTGACGGTGTTCTTCAGCTCCAGCATCTCGCCGGCCACGTCCACGGTGACCTTCTGCGACAGGTCACCACTGGCCACCGCCGTCGTCACCGCGGCGATGTCCCGCACCTGCGTGGTCAGGTTCCGGAACACCGTGTTGACGGAGTCCGTCAGGTCCTTCCACGTCCCGGCCACGCCCGGCACGATCGCCTGCCCGCCGAGCCTGCCCTCCGCGCCGACCTCGTTGGCCACCCGGGTGACCTCGTCCGCGAAGATCCGCAGCGTCTCGGTCATCTGGTTGATCGTCTCGGCAAGCCGCGCGACCTCGCCGCGCGCCGGAACGGTCACCTTCTGCGACAGATCGCCGTTGGCCACCGCGGTGGTGACCTGCGCGATCCCGCGCACCTGGGCCGTCAGGTTCCCGGCCATCAGGTTCACCGAGTCGGTGAGCTCCTTCCAGGTGCCGTCGACACCCGGCACATGCGCCTGGCCGCCCAGGATGCCGTCCGTGCCCACCTCACGGGCGACCCGCGTCACCTCCGAGGAGAACGCGGACAGCTGGTCCACCATCGTGTTGACGGTGTTCTTCAGCTCCAGCATCTCCCCGGCCACGTCCACCGTGACCTTCCGCGACAGATCGCCCTTGGCCACCGCCGTGGTCACCAGCGCGATGTCCCGCACCTGCGCCGTCAGCCGGGACGCCATGGTGTTCACCGAGTCCGTGAGGTCCTTCCAGGAACCCGACAGACCGCGCACCCGCGCCTGACCGCCCAGCTTGCCCTCGGTGCCCACCTCGCTGGCCACGCGCGTGACCTCGTCGGTGAACGCGGACAACTGGTCGACCAGGTTGTTGACGGTCCGGCCCACCTTCAGGAACTCGCCCCGCAGCGGATGCCCGGCCCCCTCCGGAGCCTGCGTGCGCAGCTCCATCCGGGGCGACAGATCCCCCTCGGCGACCGCCGACAGCACCCGGCCGACCTCGGAGACCGGCCGTACGAGATCATCGACCAGCGCGTTGGAGTTCTCGATCGCGGCGACCCAGGAGCCCTCGCAGGCGCCCGTCTCCAGCCGCTCCGTGAGCTTTCCCTCACGTCCCACCACGCGCCGTACCCGCGACAGCTCACCGGTCAGGTGCAGATTGCGGTCGGCCACCTCGTTGAAGACCGCGGCGATCTCCGACATCACGCCGTCCCCGGACACCGTGAGGCGCTTGCGGAAGTTCCCGTCCCGCATCCCCACCAGCGCGGCCAGCAGCCGGTTCAGGGCGGCCGTGTCGACCGTCGTCGTCGCGCCCCTCGGCGTGCGCCGACTGCTCAGGGACTGCCCGGACTGACCGCCTTTCGCGCGCGTCTTCGTGCCCCGCGTCGCTGCGCCAGACTCCACTGTGTCCCTCCCGCAGGGGTCGACCGTCACTGCTGTGCTCCGGATACTGCTGCCGGTCCTGCCGATCCGATGACGCCGCCCCGGTACGACTGGTCCGTCGTCCCGGCCCGTGCCCTCGTCACTACCTCGCCGCTTCCGCCCCGGTACGACCGGGCCGCACCCGGGGTCACAGCCCCACCAGGGGTTGCTGCCCCGCATACGGGGACCGCACTCGGCCCGTCCGCACCGTCAACAGAAGCCTGCCCAGTGTTTCACCCCTGCGGAACCAGGCCATAACAGTTCGGCAGCTTCGCACACCGTCCGCACACCCTCCGGGCGAAAACACTGGTGACCGGCATCCGCACGGACGGCGAAGGTAAGTAACCTTGCATGCGGCTGTCCAGCCACGGTCCGTCCGGCCTGGACGGTGGCAGGGAGACAAGCGGGCATCGGAGGGCATCCGCACACATGACCACCGGAGTGATCCCCGGGGGACAGCCCCCGGAGCCACGGCCGACGGGGCCGAACGCTCACCAGCTGCCGGAGCAGCGGGGCGAACCGGGCGGCCGCGGGGGCCGAGATGCCGACGACCGGACGAGGAGTTCTGTGATCACCGCGCGCGCGGCCGCCAGCTTCGAGCCACTGGGGCGATCGGTCGCGACCGCCCGCTCCTTCGTCCGCGACACCCTGCAAGGGTGGGGCTTCGGCGACATCGTCGACGACGCCGTGGTCCTCACCAGCGAGCTGGTCACCAACGCCGTCGTGCACGCCGGCACCGCGGCGGACGTCCTGTGCCTGCGCAGCGACCACGGGGTGCGCATCGAGGTCTCCGACCGCTACCCCGAGCGCGAGGTCCCGCTGCAGAGCGCGGCCGTCTCCATGGGCAGCCCCGACCGCGAGGGCGGACGCGGGCTCCAGCTGTGCGCGGCCCTCGCCGGCCGCTGGGGCGTGGAGTACACGCCCACCCACAAGAACGTCTGGTTCCGCCTCGACCTGCCCGAACGCCCGGTCGGCACCCGCACCGCCGGACCCTCCCTGCCCGCCGAGATGCTCCCGCTCGCCGACGGCCGGGTCCGCGTCGCCGTCGTCCAGATCGACCGCGGCGGCGCCATCACCGCCTGGAACGACGACGCCGAGGAACTCTTCGGCTACTCCGCCGAACAGGTGACCGGCAAGCCCCTCACCGACCTCGCGGCCTGGCCGCACACGCCCGGCACCGGCACCGGCATCGCCGAGGCGCTGCGCCTGTCCCGCTGGGAGGGCAGCTACGGCATCCGCGGCGCCCACGGCCGGGTCATCCCGGTCTACGCCTCCCATCTGCGCGTCCGCGACACCGGCGGCGAACCCTCGACGGTCTGCCTGCTCGTCCGCGACCACGAGCGCGCCGTGCTCCAGACCCCGGTCCGCGCCGCCTCCTCCGGCGACACCAAGTCCGGCTCGGCGGACGGCAGCGGCACCGACCCCTTCGAGGTCTTCATCGGCTCCCCAGCCCCCGACGACCTCGACGGCCTCCTCCAGCGCACGGTGGAACGCGCCCGCGACATGCTCGACGGCGACGCCGCCTTCCTGCTCCTGGCGACCGACGACGAGACGGAACTGGAGGTCCGCGCCTCCACCGGCCTGCCCTCCGCCCGCCAGCGCTTCGCCCGCGTCCCCGTCGAGGCCGGCCCCGGCCGCTACGGCTCGGCCCGGATGCCCGCCGTCCACGAGGACCTGACCGCCGCCCCCGGCGCCGTGCCCCTGCTCGGCGGTACGGGCATGCGCTCCGTCGTCACGGTCCCGCTGAAGGTCGAGGGCCGCCTCACCGGATCCCTCGGCGTCGCCGCAGAGGCGTCCGGCAGATACTCCAACGAGGAGGCGCTGCGCCTCCAGTTCGCCGCCGACCGCATCGCCCTGGCCGTCGAATCGGCCCGCCTCGGCGAGCTGGAACGGCTGCGCCGCGGCTCGCTGAGCTTCCTCGTCGAGGCGTCCGACCTGCTGGCCGGCACCCTGGACCGCGACCAGACCCTCGCCCTGATGGCCCAGATGACGGTCCCCACCCTGGCCACCTGGTGCGCCGTCTATACGATCGCCGACCAGGCGTCCGAGCCCTACCTGTCCTACGTCCTGCACGAGGACGAGGAACTCATCGACGGCATCAAGTCCCTGCTGTCGAAGATCGCCCCACCCGACCCGGTGCCGACCCCCGGCGCCCGCGTCTGGTCCGCGCCCGGCGAGGCGGCCCACCAGGCGGCCCTGCGCACCTCCATGCGCAGCCTCAGCCTGGGCGACTCGCACCACCGCATCGGTACGACCATCGGCCCGACCCTCGCCACCGCCGCGGCGGTCGGCGGCGAGACGGTCGTCCTGCCCCTGGTCGCCCGCAACCGCGTCATCGGCATGCTGACCCTCGGCAAGCCCACCGACGAGCACTTCCGCCAGGAGATCCTCGAACTGGCCGAGGACCTCAGCCGCCGCGCCGCGCTCGCCCTGGACAACGCCCGCCTCTACTCCGAGCGCACCGCCATCAGCCAGTCCCTCCAGCGCAGCCTGCTGCCGCCGGGCCTGCCCCAGATCGACGGCGTGGAGGTCGACGTCATCTACCGCGCGGCCGGTGAGGGCAACGAGGTCGGCGGCGACTTCTACGACCTCTTCCCCATCCGCGACGGCGCCTACGGCTTCGCCATCGGCGACGTCTGCGGCACGGGCCCGGAGGCGGCGGCCGTCACCGGCCTCGCCCGGCACGCCCTGCGGCTGCTGGCCCGCGAGGGCTACGGCGGCCCCGCGGTCCTGGAACGCCTGAACTCCGCGATCCTCGACGAGGGCGCCCGCAGCCGCTTCCTCACACTCCTCTACGGCGAGCTGTGGCCCCAGGAGGACGGCAGCGCCCAGCTGAAGGTGGTCTGCGCCGGCCATCCGCTGCCGCTGCGCCTGCGCCAGGACGGCACCGTCGAACCGGCCGCCGAACCGCAGCCGCTGCTCGGCGTCATGGAGGACCTGGAGCTGTACGAGCAGTCGGTCACGCTCGACCCGGGCGATGTCCTGCTCTGCGTCACCGACGGCGTCACCGAACGCCGCGAGGGCACCCGCATGCTGGGCGACGACGGCCTCGCGGACGTCCTCACCACCTGCACGGGACTGACGGCCGGCGCGGTCGCCGCCCGCATCATGCGGGCCGTGGAGCGCTTCGCGTCTGACGCGCCGTCCGACGACATGGCGATCCTGGCCATGCGCGTCCCGGAGGTGCTCAACTCCTGACCCCGGCGGGTCCCCCGCCGGGGGCCCGCGCCCTCCGCCGCTCACCGAAAACCACCGAAAACGCAAAAGACCCCGCCCGAAAGGGCGGGGTCTTTTCTGTCGGAGCCCCCAAACGGAATCGAACCGTTGACCTTCTCCTTACCATGGAGACGCTCTGCCGACTGAGCTATAGGGGCCTGTCACCTTTTCGGGGTTTCCCCCTCGGCAACGGAATAGATCATACCCCGAACACAGCCGTGCTCCCAACCACGACCGGTCCGCCGAGCGCATTGCACGCGGTGACGATCCGCTGCATCTCCCGCCGCGTCAGAGAAGCGTCCACCGGCAGCGCCAGCGTCTCCGCCGCGGCCCGCTCCGTCTCCGGCAGCGACACGCAGCGGCGGAACTCGGGCAGCCGGTGCACGGGCGTCTTCACGGGGACCCGGCAGTCGACTCCCTTGGCGCGTACGGCCCGTGCGAACGCGTCGCGATCCGGCCGGCCGTTCCCCGGTACCCGCACCACGTACTGCTGGTAGGTGTGCCCGTCGCCCCCGTCGGGCGTCCGTACGCCCCGCAGCCGCGCGTCCAGATAGGCGGCTCGCTCCCGGCGCTGTGGCGTCTCCTCGTGCGGCGCCTCGGACTCGCCGTGCTCCAGCACCAGCAGTCCGTGCCGCTGTCCGGCCGCGTGCAGCCGCGCCCGGTCCGCTGACCGCCCGAAGCGGTGCACGACGACCACGGCCGCCGTACGCGCGGTCAGGGCCGTCTCGACCGCCGACGCGTCGAGGCAGTACGTCACGGGGTCTATGTCGGCGAACACCGGCAGCGCACCGGTCTGGACGACCGCTTCCGCGACCTCCACGTTCCCGAACGCCGGCACGACGACCTCGTCACCGACTCCGACGCCGGCGGCCCTGAGCAGTGCAGCAGTACCCATGCCGCGGATGCTGGCCCGGCCATGTGAACGCCAAGTGGCCGGAAACAAAAAAGGGTTGGACCCGGAACCGAAGTTCGGGGTCCAACCCTTTGAATGATTGTTCGGCGGTGTCCTACTCTCCCACAGGGTCCCCCCTGCAGTACCATCGGCGCTGTAAGGCTTAGCTTCCGGGTTCGGAATGTAACCGGGCGTTTCCCTCACGCTATGACCACCGAAACACTATGAAACAATCAACCGCACCATGTGTGGCACATGGGGTTGTTCGTGGTTTCAGAACCAACACAGTGGACGCGAGCAACTGAGGACAAGCCCTCGGCCTATTAGTACCGGTCACCTCCACACGTTACCGTGCTTCCAGATCCGGCCTATCAACCCAGTCGTCTACTGGGAGCCTTACCCCATCAAGTGGGTGGGAGCCCTCATCTCGAAGCAGGCTTCCCGCTTAGATGCTTTCAGCGGTTATCCCTCCCGAACGTAGCCAACCAGCCATGCCCTTGGCAGAACAACTGGCACACCAGAGGTTCGTCCGTCCCGGTCCTCTCGTACTAGGGACAGCCCTTCTCAAGACTCCTACGCGCACAGCGGATAGGGACCGAACTGTCTCACGACGTTCTAAACCCAGCTCGCGTACCGCTTTAATGGGCGAACAGCCCAACCCTTGGGACCGACTCCAGCCCCAGGATGCGACGAGCCGACATCGAGGTGCCAAACCATCCCGTCGATATGGACTCTTGGGGAAGATCAGCCTGTTATCCCCGGGGTACCTTTTATCCGTTGAGCGACGGCGCTTCCACAAGCCACCGCCGGATCACTAGTCCCGACTTTCGTCCCTGCTCGACCCGTCGGTCTCACAGTCAAGCTCCCTTGTGCACTTACACTCAACACCTGATTACCAACCAGGCTGAGGGAACCTTTGGGCGCCTCCGTTACCCTTTAGGAGGCAACCGCCCCAGTTAAACTACCCATCAGACACTGTCCCTGATCCGGATCACGGACCCAGGTTAGACATCCAGCACGACCAGACTGGTATTTCAACGACGACTCCACACACACTGGCGTGCACGCTTCAAAGTCTCCCAGCTATCCTACACAAGCCGAACCGAACACCAATATCAAACTGTAGTAAAGGTCCCGGGGTCTTTCCGTCCTGCTGCGCGAAACGAGCATCTTTACTCGTAGTGCAATTTCACCGGGCCTATGGTTGAGACAGTCGAGAAGTCGTTACGCCATTCGTGCAGGTCGGAACTTACCCGACAAGGAATTTCGCTACCTTAGGATGGTTATAGTTACCACCGCCGTTTACTGGCGCTTAAGTTCTCAGCTTCGCCCCACCGAAATGGAGCTAACCGGTCCCCTTAACGTTCCAGCACCGGGCAGGCGTCAGTCCGTATACATCGCCTTACGGCTTCGCACGGACCTGTGTTTTTAGTAAACAGTCGCTTCTCGCTGGTCTCTGCGGCCACCCCCAGCTCAGACCGTAAAGATCCTCACCAGATGTGGCCCCCCTTCTCCCGAAGTTACGGGGGCATTTTGCCGAGTTCCTTAACCATAGTTCACCCGAACGCCTCGGTATTCTCTACCTGACCACCTGAGTCGGTTTAGGGTACGGGCCGCCATGAAACTCGCTAGAGGCTTTTCTCGACAGCATAGGATCATCCACTTCACCACAATCGGCTCGGCATCAGGTCTCAGACACATGGCATGCGGATTTACCTACACACCGTCCTACACCCTTACCCCGGGACAACCACCGCCCGGGATGGACTACCTTCCTGCGTCACCCCATCACTCACCTACTAACCGCTCGGTTCAGCGGCTCCACCACTCCCCTCAACTCCGAAGAGATCAGGGCGGCTTCACGGCCTTAGCATCACGATGCTCGATGTTTGACGCTTCACAGCGGGTACCGGAATATCAACCGGTTATCCATCGACTACGCCTGTCGGCCTCGCCTTAGGTCCCGACTTACCCTGGGCAGATCAGCTTGACCCAGGAACCCTTAGTCAATCGGCGCACACGTTTCTCACGTGTGAATCGCTACTCATGCCTGCATTCTCACTCGTCAACCGTCCACGACTACCTTCCAGTGCCGCTTCACCCGGCAGACGACGCTCCCCTACCCATCCACACACCCGTTGGGGCTATTGTGTGAATGACACGACTTCGGCGGTACGCTTGAGCCCCGCTACATTGTCGGCGCGGAATCACTAGACCAGTGAGCTATTACGCACTCTTTCAAGGGTGGCTGCTTCTAAGCCAACCTCCTGGTTGTCTCTGCGACTCCACATCCTTTCCCACTTAGCGTACGCTTAGGGGCCTTAGTCGATGCTCTGGGCTGTTTCCCTCTCGACCATGGAGCTTATCCCCCACAGTCTCACTGCCGCGCTCTCACTTACCGGCATTCGGAGTTTGGCTAAGGTCAGTAACCCGGTAGGGCCCATCGCCTATCCAGTGCTCTACCTCCGGCAAGAAACACACGACGCTGCACCTAAATGCATTTCGGGGAGAACCAGCTATCACGGAGTTTGATTGGCCTTTCACCCCTAACCACAGGTCATCCCCCAGGTTTTCAACCCTGGTGGGTTCGGTCCTCCACGAAGTCTTACCTCCGCTTCAACCTGCCCATGGCTAGATCACTCCGCTTCGGGTCTTGAGCGTGCTACTCCACCGCCCTGTTCGGACTCGCTTTCGCTACGGCTACCCCACAACGGGTTAACCTCGCAACACACCGCAAACTCGCAGGCTCATTCTTCAAAAGGCACGCAGTCACGAGAACAAGGCAAGCCTTGTTCCGACGCTCCCACGGCTTGTAGGCACACGGTTTCAGGTACTATTTCACTCCCCTCCCGGGGTACTTTTCACCATTCCCTCACGGTACTATCCGCTATCGGTCACCAGGGAATATTTAGGCTTAGCGGGTGGTCCCGCCAGATTCACACGGGATTTCTCGGGCCCCGTGCTACTTGGGTGTCTCTCAAACGAGCCGCTGATGTTTCGACTACGGGGGTCTTACCCTCTACGCCGGACCTTTCGCATGTCCTTCGCCTACATCAACGGTTTCTCACTCGTCCCACGGCCGGCAGACCGTAGAAGAGAGATCCCACAACCCCGCATACGCAACCCCTGCCGGGTCTCACACGCATACGGTTTGGCCTCATCCGGTTTCGCTCGCCACTACTCCCGGAATCACGGTTGTTTTCTCTTCCTGCGGGTACTGAGATGTTTCACTTCCCCGCGTTCCCTCCACACTGCCTATGTGTTCAGCAGCGGGTGACAGCCCATGACGACTGCCGGGTTTCCCCATTCGGAAACCCCCGGATCAAAGCCTGGTTGACGACTCCCCGGGGACTATCGTGGCCTCCCACGTCCTTCATC